>NZ_JBODJC010000002.1:0-1296231 GCF_050611765.1 Ferruginibacter sp. SUN106 | reverse complement strand
TAACAAACTATTAAAACAAGTATTTGCAGTGGTAAAAAACAACAGCTTGTATCAACCAAATTATTGTTCAGCAAAACCGTAAAAAAAACTAAAATTTATTTGTTTTTTTACACAGTTCATGTTACCTGCTGTCGCTTTCTGTCTGCATATGCGGTGTCTGAAAATTAAGAAAGCTGATCCTATTATCACGGATAAAAATCAATCCTGTGTTTTGAAAAGGCATCCATGTGTTGCCTTCTCCACCTTGTGCCCATGTCGCATGATATGCGGTCACTAATGAGTTTGATGTTAAATGTGTCTTGGCGCTATGGAATGTTAATCGGTGGTGTAAGAGAGTGTCAACAAAGGACAATTTTCGATTAATAAATTTTGCAAGTATGGTTGCACTGTCCGTACAATAGATTGAATAGATCTCATCTTTGTAAGGAAAGGTTGTTAAAGTTCTTGTCGTAAAACTATCAGAATAGTATTTAATTCCTGGGGGCGTTAAAGTGTCAAATAGTTTTTTGTCCTTGATGCTGTCAATTTCCATGTACCAGTTACAAAATGTTTTTTGCTTTTCGTCTTTCAACTCATACATTTTAGTCGGGTCTTTGATAAACAGGTAGTCTGAAAAACCGCTTAAGTGAGCAAGAAAATTTGAAACAACAAATTCGCCGTTAAACTTAAAAACTTGTTGAACGTCAGTTGCAGGATATGAATATGTTCTATTTGTCTTTTTGTTCCAAAAGAAAACAGCTCCGCCCCATTCTCCGGCAGAGCAAGCATGAACATAGTATGTCGAATCATTGTAATAGGGTAGTCCGTATTTAAAAGGCTGACTGCTGTACTTCTTTAATACAAAACCTGTGTCAAGATAGAAGATATCTTTGTCAGTTAAAAGTAGAATCGTGTCATTATAGGAATGTAAGAACTGAATTTTTAGCTTTGAAAATTTTGCCGTCAAGCTGTCAACCAAATTAAGTGTTGTGTCAAGAACAAAAAGTTTGTCGTCACCTTGCAAACAGAGAATGTGTCCAGCGTAATAAACTGCAGAAGTAATAACTGTGTCGCCTTTCATATACTTCACAGAAATTAAAAAGTTTTTCGCTTTTATGTCTTGCTTTTTAGTTGTACAAGCAATGAAAGCTGTCAAAATAAATAATATGGTTAAGTTACGCAGGGTGTTCATTGCAATAGCAGGTAACGACCTAGTATTGCCGCAGATGGGATATTTGGTGCTGTGTCTGCCTGCAACTGAAGCCGAATAACGATTTAAAAGTACAAGTTAACAATTAACTGCCAAACAGAATTCCGTCAAGCCGGGATGCAGTACAGTAGCGATTTACAGCTCATTGTTCTTCCGTCAAGCCACATTTGCCGGCAAAACTTTTGTTGGGCGTAGCTTTTCTTACCGCATGAATTGCTTGGTTATATTCCGCTTGTTATATTTATCCGGGATAGTTCCTTTGTAGTAAAAAAAATTAAAAATTGCAAGTGCATCAGTTATGTTTAAAACTTCGGTTTCGTGAATATGTATTGGACCAACCCTACATTCAATTTTGGTCCATACGGGATGCAGGTAGGTTTTCACTTGATGTTTGCCAAGTACATAATGCTTAAACAATGAAGTGTCTGTCTGCCGGAATTCAACACAAAGCCTCTCACGTCTACCAGCGCATTGAACGTAGGAATTGGTATTATTTGTGAGTGTGAAAGAAGGTCTAATTGTGGGATTAATGAGATTTAAAAAGCCTTCAATATCAGACCAGGTTGGATCAGCGATCTTTGATACTATTTCATTCTCTATGAATTCAATAAACATTTGACTCTTTAAATTGAAAGACTTTCCAAACGTTACGCCCAACGTTCGAGGCATTGTGCGGTTGGGGAATCGACCAACTGTTTGCCCGGAACCGAAGCTAAATTTATAACTAAAAGCCGAAGTTTAGAACTGCTGCCCGGAAGAATTACGTCCGCCGAATATGAAGCCTGGATATTCAATGCTGATGATTGATTCAATGTCATGCCCCAATTGCACAAAACCTTTTGTTATAGCCAGTTTTTCTATTCCTTCTTTACGAATACTGTTGTCCCAATTTTTGTTTTGCTAAATTTAAAGTCAAGTGTTGTCTAACTTTTTTGAAAAGGTTCGTTTGGAAGTAAAATTGATTCTGGTCTGCACCAGCCACTAAGACAATCAAGAATTATCTCAACAGGATGGTCACCATTGAATTTATTTTGAACTGTAATCCACTCGTCTGAATCTTGATGGTCTACAAGATATTTCAAATACAGGTCGTAGATATTTTGCCTTGTCATTCCTTGAGCTGATAACAGATACACTAAGTCAACCAGTTTGCTTACTGGATTTTCGTCCAAACTTATTTGCCTGATTTTATTTGCTTTGTCGTCCATTAGAATTGGCTATAACGGGCAGGGCTTTATGCAGGTTGGGAATTATCCCGAATGCTTTCGGGACGTCTGTCCATAACCGCTGCTGATTGAAAATATGTTGATGAAGTTAAGTACAAAAGCTGATAGATATTCGTCTGCTGGAACTGAAGCTGGGATTTGCAAATAGCTGATGTTACAAGGTCAAACCCAACTTGCATAAAACCCAATGCGGTATGCAGCCTTTTTTTGTCCAACAGTTTGACAATGCTAATCACCATAGAACTTTAAGTAAGTATGAATTTCGTCATTACACTGTTTTGCATAATTGATTACTGTGTCAATTTGCTTTTTGTCCGTAGGAAGCAATGTTTTTAATTCGTTTAAATCTTTAATTAAGTCTTCAAACATAAATGCGTTGAATGTTGTGTCACCATATGGGTCAACATACTTCAAAAGCCTAAAATTTTCGTTACTTAATACTTCCTCGTCCGATAATATAAATTCACCTGGCATTGTCTTTTTTGCGTTGCCTTTTTCGTCTTCTATGATTACTGCCCAACCCATTGATTAAATGTTTAAAATTGATTCGTCAAACCAAAAATCTTCGTACCCATTGTCGTCTATTTGAAATCGCCAACCAGCAGGCAATCCTAAATATTTTAAAACAATTGGTTTTTGCTCAATTAAGTGACCAAGGTGAATTGGTTTGAAAAAATTAGTGTCATCCTGTGGAATTTCTCCACCACTCCATAAATACCAACCGTCAATATTGTCAGTCTTAGGATGCCTAAGTCCGTTTATTGGCAATATGTCTGAAAGCAACGATTCATTAAATGCAATCATAGCATTTAAGTCAATTGGCATCCAGTCAATTTTCAGTTTGTCGCAAATTGCTTTTTGCTGATATAGAATATTATTCCAGTCGCTCATAAGGTTGCATACAACGTTCGGGGCCTGCCGCAGGCTGGGAATTCGAAGCTGTGTCGGCCCCCATGACGATGCACATAAAGGAACGAAAGTTTATTTAAATCAAAAAGCTAATAATAAAACCGTCAAGCCCCACAATAAAAGATTGGTAGAGAACTAATGCCGAAGAAAGTTGGTGATTCCCAGCTTGCGGCAAACCTATGTTAGCTGCTGTTTGTGCTGTTAATATTGTCAATGACCTTTTTAATATGATCAATTAGTTCTGCCCTTTTTTCGTTCGTAGGATAACTTTTGGGATACAGATTGCAGAAAAAGTTGACGATTTGAGTAATATTCAAATTCTGAACTAAATAAAGCCCCCTGATTTGTTTATTAAAATCATCGTAGGCGGAATCAAATTTTTTATCCCGCTTCATTGCTTCTTTGTCGCCGCTTAATAACTTTTTGACTTCCTTAACCGTGATGTCATTGGTAAGGTAAGAAGTATCTACCGGTACTATATCAAGTATCTCAGGATTTACTTTTCCTGTGCTATTGCAATAAGCACACGATCCTGGTTTCCATTTAAGATCTTTTTTGAGTCTTTTAATATCTTCAGCATCAACATGACCCTTTCCCAGGCATCTAGGGCATTCTATTTTATTGAAGTCCTTTTCAAGCATCCTAATAAATTGTGTCGTGCGATAAAATAGCAGCAAACCACATGTTAGCGGCTGTTTTTATTTGTCGATGCCTAGCTGCTTTCGAAAATAAATGTTGAGTCCGAATTGTTCTTCTACTGCTATCGCCTTTTTGGAATTTTTATCAAAGTCTTTACCTTCTTTTGTCCATAATGTAGGTACAAAATTATAAACTTTATCGCCAGGTAATTTGGAAACATCATCCTTCCAATTCTTCCATCTGTAGCCTTCGTAAAATTTATTTAAGTCGTTATTGAAACAAAAAAGTAAAAAATCACTATAGGTTAAATCGAGTGGTTCAAATTCTAAATTGTCTGGAGAAAAGTAGTAGACTTTCCCAACATCTTTTCTAAAAATGCCGCCGTTTAAAATGAAAAAACCTCCAATTACATCATCAGCGATTAATAAAAAGCCAGATGTTTCAACAGAGTCTTTTAATGTTTTCCCTTTATTCCAATCAGGAAGTGTCCTATTAAGTTTAGTGTTACCTGAACCAAGAATTCTTATCCAACCGTCATCAACTAAAAGTCCACCAGTCATGTAAATGATAGCACCCATTGGCGAACGTGTCGTTACTTGTGTTTTAAAAAGAGCGTCCTTAGCTTTTGTGGTGTCTACCGAAAGAATCTCAACCTTATTCTTTGCAGAATCAATCCACTCTTTTACAAACGTCCAACCTGGGTCTGCCTTGTTGATTAGTTCTTCTAATGAACGCATTTTAGTTTGAGATAATGTTGTCAAAGAAAAAAGTGTAAAAGCAAAGAATAAAAATTTTTGTTTCATTACGGAATGTTGATTTAAAATAGCCACCAACGTACAGGTATTTGCGAAGGCTGGGAAATAGACTTCTGTCCGACCCGTCTACCTGAAGCTAAATTTATAAATAAAAGTTCATGATTTGCACATAGCTAAATAGTTATTCGTCTGCCCGATATGAAGCCAAATTGAAAAACAAAAATTGAAACGCGGCTTTCGTCTGCCCAGCTTTTGCAAATACCCATGTTGGCAGCAGTGCTACATTGTTTTTACTGATCTAAAGATTTGAGGAAGATCACTTCGCATCTGTAGTACTACCTTGCTGTCCTCATGTTCAACTAATGTAGTCGAAGAAAATATAATGAGGCTATTATTGCGGCCAAGATACCAGAACTGCATATTCAACTCTGTATCTCCTTCTGTAGTCTGTTCTGGGGGTGCTTCCGAAAGAACAATACCTTCACTCAATATCTCATGTTTAAAGTTTTTGGATACCGCTTCTTCTAACACGATATCTGCACCATGACTTGGCTTTCCATCCTTTCGCTCAAAACTTAAGACAGTAACCCTCAAAGTTATAGTTTCATCACCTTTGGGATAAAACAAGAGGGTATCTTCCTTATCATACTCCCACAAATAGATTTTAGGAACCTCAATTGAGTATAAGCCACCCCCAATTTTCAGAGTGTTTACACCTTTATCGTTATTGAAAATGGAAAACAGTTTCATGTATCATTCAGAAGTTAGTATGCATTGCTGCCAACGTTGGCAGCTTGCCGCAGTATGGGAATCAGAATTCCGTCTGCCTGGCACGTCACGCCGATTTATTGCTGATGTTGAAGTTAAAATAAAATGCTCAAATAAAGATCGTCCCGCCGGAACTACAGTTGATTAGCCAAATAAAAGCTGAAGTTTAACAGTCAAGCCCACAATTGCGGCAAACGGTGTGTTGGCAGCAGTAATCCTCTGTCACGGTGTGTTAAGTTGCTTTTCTAAATCTGTCAAAGCAAATTCTTTGTAGTCAAACTTATCAAATATCTGCTTGTCGGTTTTTGTCAAAGAAATACTCAATAAAGGTTTGCTGCCTTTAAAACTAATTGCCACAATTTTTATGTCTTGATTAATTGGAACATTTTTGAAAATATATTTATCTCCGTCAAGAGTGCCTGCTAAAATGCTTTTGGCTTTTTGAAATACTATTTTGATGTTTGGTTTTGATTGTGGATCGACTTTAACGATGTAATCAATTTTTTCATCTTGTACCTCCCAAAAGAAGTCGCAGTTTATCCATCCTAATTTTGAAGAGCTAAGAATATAATAATTCAATTCAGCATCATTCATTGAAGCGATTGAATTGTTTTTGAAGGCTGAATATTTTTCATTAAAGAGTTTTTCGTAGTTTTTGTTTGCTCTATAGTCTGGTGGAAAAAGCCCCATACGAATATAGAAACTACATTTGGCATCTATAACATATCCGCCTGGAGTTCCATCATCTCCATAAAATGGTTGAAGAGGAGGGATATTCTGAATATATTCGTAAAAATATGGGTCCGGTTTTGTCTTTGTTATAATTTTTTTGCCAGTACTGTCGAATAGTTCTTCTTCAATTTTTAGATTTGTTATTTCTCCTTTTTTTGAAACAACAAAGTCGACTGAAAAAGTTTTGTCAAGTATGCTTTTTGTCGGTTGCAATTTAGTGTTGTCGAAATTCTTGTAGAAATAGTCGTATATTCTATCTTCTTTTTCACCCTTGAAATAGAAACCTCCACGCCTTGAAGTATCACCGCCTGGAAATCCTGTTGTGAGCCAACCGGACATATATGCTGTCGGTCTAAGAAGCGTGGAAGTATCAAGATTCCAGTTAATTGATTCATTATTTTTTCTTGTAGCATAAAATAAGTTCATCTGCTTTTTTCTGTCCGATGAATCTTTTGGAAAATGAATAATAAACTTTTTGCCTTGTTTGAGTTTTAACTCTTGATTGTCATAAAATGCAGATACATTAATCATTCCCCTTGTCTCAAGAAGTTTGCCATCTGAGGTAGTTGATAGATTTTCTCTTACTATGTCTGAATTATTAAAACACTCTTTTAATTGAATTGATATTTTCCCTTTTGGAATTGAGCCATCTGGCAATTCAAATGATCCTTTCTCAAAGAACAAAGCTGTTCCTTTTGAGCCAAATATCAATGTGTCTTTTGTATTATCAATTAGTAAAGTGTCAGACTTTACAGAAAGTGTTTGTTGAAAAGCTTTTTGGTCATTAGAACTGCAAGCTGATAAAAGAATTTTCAGTGTCCCAAAAAGTATGCTTTTAATTTTATTAGGGTGTGTCATAATATTATTGCTGCCAACTCATAAATATACGCATGTTTTTCTCCAACCAAACTTGCGTTTATTTTTATAAGTTTTTTATTTTCAATTGGTTAAAAAAATAAACGGAGGTGCTTTTGGTGTAATATGAATTGCGTAAATGCAATCTAATAAAAATACAAATATGTTTTTTAATTTATTTCAAACCAACAAAAAAACCTTCTTTCAAAAGCGCTTTCATTTTATATTTTTACTTTAATCACCAGTTTCGGTATCGTGTTATCACCCCACCGCCGCCGGTATTCTTCCGTAAATAGTGTAACCGTTGCAGTATTACCTCTTCCCGTTCAGCAATCTCTCCGGCATCGCAGTCCGCAGGCTACTACCACTTTCCTGCGTTCATCCTTCGTTCATGTTACGTTCAACATCCCTTAACCTGCTATTGTAAAAACCAACCTTTAAAAATAACAGCCCCCTACCCTACCCCGGTACCGTAGTGGCTTAAGTATTTGCATTGCCTTGTGCTCTCCTGGAAATTAAAAATTATTACCCTGCTTCATCAGCAAAACATTTCTTTGCTGCGTTGCCTGCGCCCCTGCGTGCCTTTTCTTCCCCTACATCGAAATAGTTTTACAATACTTCACTTCCATTTGTTCCACTTCATCGCCATACATTTTGGTAAAGCCCAGGCGCAGGGCCTCTTTAATATCTTTACAGGCATCGCCCTGTTTCTTTTGTGCAATTAATATCAATGCCCTGTTGCGAAAGGCGTAGGAGTTGGCGGGATATAATTTGATAGAGACATTAATATCATTGAGGGCACCCTGTAAGTCGCCCAGTTTGTATTTATTAAAAGCACGGTTGCTGTAGCTCAGCGGTTCTTTAGGGTTAAGCACAAGGGCTTTATCAAAAAAACTGATGGCTTTTTTATAGTCGCCCATTTCCTGCATTTTAAAACCAATGTTTACATAAGCGCCAATAAAGGTAGAATCGATCTGTATCATCTTGTACAGGTAATACAATGTTTTATCGCCCTTGCCCACTTCATCACAAACCGTAGCCAGGTTATTCAGCACACCAATATTAAGAGAGTCGATGGTGTAGGCCGCAAAAAAATCATCATAAGCACCCTGGAAATCCCGGGTATTAATTTTGGCGGCACCACGGTTAAGGTACAGGGAGAGCCTTATAGAATCTGTTTTTTCAAAACCTAATGCCTCGGTAAAATCCTGTATGGCATACTCGGGTTTTTGTATGCTGGTTAATAATACTCCCCGCTGGCTGAGTGCCATGGCATCTTTAGGGTATAATTTGATAAGCAATGAATAGGTAAGAAAAGCCTCCTGGTATTTTTCCAGTTTATCTAATGTATTGGCTTTTAAAAAAAGATAATACGAATTGGTGGAATCATGCAGCAATGCCGCATTTACTTCCTTTAAAGAATTGGAATAATCTTCTTTGTCGTACAACTCAGAAGCTTTTTTGTAATGAGGGTCTTTTGTTTGCGCTGTACCGTTTGAATACAACAGAACAACCAATAATGTAAGCAGGAATAAAGGTTTCATCATTTTTGTAGGAGGGTTTAGATGTAGTATTGTTACGGTTCAGTAACCGGCAGGATGAAGGTAATAACAAAACCTGAAAGCTGCACCGGCAAGCTGCCTTAAAGTTTAAAATACCCTGTCACGGGTATGCATCTCATGCACTTTATTGGTATCATTACAGCATCAACTTTATACAGCAACAGTAAATTATTTTTTATGAACTGGATTGAAACAGTGTATTGCAGCCAGTATTACGAACTGAAAGAAAAAGGGCGTGACCCTATGAAGGCAAGATTAAATGGTACTTTGCTTACGGCAACGATGCTGTTGCTGGCGGGGGTGGTATTGTTTAAACTGGGTTATAAATATATACCCTGGCAGTTGCCAGCAGATAGTAACATATCTGGCAAAGCTATGGGCCAGGTGCTTGGGCTTGCCGGGCTGGTAATTGTTGGCGGCATCATTAATTTTACTATTGGCAGCCAAAAGCAATACCTTAAAATGATAGAACGCTGGCAGCAACTGCCCGATGATGTTTTAAAAGCAACCATAAAAAAATCGCTGCGGTATTTTTTAATAGTGTTTGCTGCTTTTTTGTTTGCAGTACTTTTTTTATAAGAGATAATTTTTGTTGCAGTATATGAAGAGAAGAACTGAGCGAAAGACCGCTGCAGGGTTTTATAATCCTTGCATTTTATTTTGCCAATTCAATAACAACAGCTGTAATTTTAGTTTTAAATGTTACAGATGACTTCCATAATTAAAGCCACCGAAAAAGATGCTGCAGTATTGGCTGCACTTGCCACCGAAACTTTTATCCAATCGCATGGTCATAGCGCCCCAGCGGAAGACATTACTAATTACATCACAGAAAAATACAGCACCGCAGCTTTTATACAGGAATTAAGTGAGCCGCAAAATATTTATCACATCCTATACCACGATGATAAACCGGCAGGGTTTTCCAAAATTATTTATGATCATCCTTACTCTGACAGCGTCATACAAAACATCACCAAGCTGGAACGTATTTATTTGTTGCAGGAGTTTTACAATCTAAAACTGGGCAAAGTATTATTTGAGTTTAATGTGGCGCTGGCAAAACAAGCGCAGCAAAAAGGCATCTGGTTATATGTGTGGGTAGAAAACGCCAGGGCATTTAATTTTTATACCAAAGCTGGTTTTACAATTATCGGCAGTTACGATTTTAAAGTATCGGCTACGCATAGTAATCCTAATCACCGGATGTACCTGGAGTTTTAGGGGAGACTGAAATCTCAGGACCAATACATCCTCGTCGGAGACGAGGATGAAAATTTTTTGCAGATACTCAGACCCGGGAAACGAAAGCAAAACCAACAACTACGGGTTTTGATTATACCAGAGATTTTCAAAACTGCCGGGAACCAAAACGGCATTATTAGCGGCTATAAGGTATTCGAAAGAATACCTGTTGGTTAAAAGCCGGTAAGTAATAAAGTCGGATGTAGTTACTATACCATACCCGGCAACCATAAAATAATATTTACCGTTTACCTTATAAAAAGGCTTCACCTCTAGATACGTTCCCGGTACCTGCGGCGAGCTGTATTTTAAAGTCCATGAGGTGCCGCCATTGGTGGATTTATAAATATCGGCACTATTCCAGTAAGCGCCAATATACAGATCATCATTATCATCCACAAAAATTGACTGTACACTGTAAGAAACATTGGGATGTATTGCTGTCCAGGTAGTTCCGCCATTGGTGGATTTAAACAGGTCTTCGCCGGCACTTGTCATATAAAGAACGCCGGTGGAGGTTTCGCAAAAACTATCAAAGTGCTCATTAAAGATAGCAGTGCTTGTAAGCTCGGTCCATGCCAGGCCTTTATTAACTGACATGTATAAACGATTATAAAAATTACTAAAAAAAAGTTTGCCACTTTTAGTTATTCCCAGTTTGTATAATTCTCTTGTATCAGTTATTCCCGATGACCTGTTTTCCCAGCTTGCACCATTATTTGAAGAATAATAAACACCATTATGCCTTGTGGCAATGTACACATCATTACCATTGGCAACCATTTGCCTGATCTCCAGATTTGAAACAGGAAAAGAAGTAAGCCGTTGCCAGTTTATTCCATTATCATCCGAATAATATGGATAGTCAAATGATAATAAACCAAGAAACATACGACCGCTTCCTGCCTGACACAGATCGTTAACTCCGGCGTGGGGTAAACAATAAACGGGTTGCCATGCATTTAAAAAAGAACGTCCTTCGGCATGAACGATTAAAGAATCGGCGGGTAAACCTAAAGAGTCGATAGCTGTAAGTTTTATTGGTTGATCACCGGTTTTTCCTGTTAGTTGCCAGGGATATTTTATAAAGCCGTTGTTGTCGGTTAAGTATGTAGCCAATATGCCCGAAGGACAATCTTCTTTATTAAAATTAACCAGGGTTCTTGCAAGTGCACGGCTTCCGATAGTTACTTTTATCAGCAGAGAGTCTTTTAATAAATGTCCGATTGTATCCGATTGGTTATTGCCTGAAATGACCTGTATCTTAATTTTTTCGGGCACCGGTTGCTCACTGGTATTATTTTTTTTGCAAGCTTGCAGAACACATAACAGCACCAGTAATTGATAAATTCTTTTCATACTATGGGTAGTGGCAGGGTGAATCATTAAATAGGTATTTCAAAGCTAACATATTTAAATTAATTCAACTAACCAATATCTCATATCAATCCAGGTAGGATTTTACAAAACCCGGCACCACTCTCTTCTTTGCCACCTGCTCATACGCATACGCCATGGCAATCAGCTGCGGCTCGGTATAGGCACTGCCGAAAAACGAAAACCCTACCGGTAAACCATGTGTGGTGCCACAAGGCAAACTGATATGCGGATAGCCACTCATGGCAGCAGGCTGGGTTAAAAAATCTTCGCCCCAGCGGTCGCCATATTGCATATCGATACTGCAGCTGGGACCCATGGTAATTCCTGCAATAGCATCAAGCTTATTAGTGGCAATAGTATCATCAATAATTTTCCTGGCAGCATCACGGCCCTGGGTTAATGCTGCTGTATAAGCTTTAGCTTGTAGGCCGGTTTTTTTATCGCAGCTTTCTAGCTGGTCCTGCTTAAAATAAGGCATGGCTTTTTCTTCGTTGGCTTTGTTAAAAGCAATTACATCAGCTACTGTTTTAATGGTAATAGTACAATTGGCCAGGTATTTATTTACACCGTCTTTAAATTCGGTTTCTAAAATTTCTTTTTCGTATTTACCCAGCGCATTGATCTTTGCCACGTAATCAATATCCACAACAGTGGCACCTTGCTGCTGTAATACTGCAATAGCATCATCCAGTAATTGCTCCAGGTTCTGATTGGTACTTTTTCTTTTACGGTCGATGCCGATGCGTTTTCCTTTTAAAGCATCGGTTTTTAAAAAAATGGTATAATCCGTTTGTGCTTTGCCGTTACTGTTGGCAGTGATGGCATCATTGGCATCAACGCCGGTTAAAGCGCCTAATAAAATGGCGGCGTCTTTTACAGTACGTGCCAGCGGGCCTGCCGTATCCTGCGTGGCAGATATAGGTATAATGCCCGAGCGGCTGAGTAAACCCACCGTAGGTTTAATACCCACCAGTGCGCTTACCGATGCAGGGCAGGTAATAGAACCATCGGTTTCGGTACCAATGGCCACCACACATAAATTAGCAGCTACTGCCACACCCGAGCCTGAGCTGGAACCGCAGGGATTATGATCGAGTATGTAAGGGCTTTTGGTTTGTCCGCCACGGCTGCTCCACCCCGAGCAGCTGCTGCCAGACCGGAAGTTGGCCCATTCACTAAGGTTGGTTTTACCTAAGAGTACTGCACCGGCTTCACGTAGTTTTTTTACAATAAAGGCGTCCTGTTTGGCTATATTACCTGCCAACGCTAATGCACCTGCAGTGGTTTGCATTTTATCTGCTGTATCAATATTGTCTTTTATTAAAACGGGAATGCCATGCAGTGGCCCTCTTAATTTACCGGCTTTTCTTTCTGCATCCATGGCATCTGCAATAGCTAAAGCATCGGGATTTAATTCAATTACAGCATTCAGTTTAGGCCCGGCTTTGTCTATCTTACCGATGCGGTCGAGGTATAATTGTGTAACAGCCCTGGATGTATATTCACCGGCTTTCAGTTTTTGTTGTAAGGCATCAATGGTGATTTCGTTAAGTACAAAACTGTCGGTAACCGTATCGCCTGCAGCAGTGCTTTCCTTTTTATCTTCTTTGGTAGCTGTGTTGCAGGCTGCAAATGATAATGCGGTTACTGATAAACCGGCAACGGAACTGTTCCGGATAAAGTTTCTCCTGTTCATACTGTATGTTTTTAGTAAGACAAACAAATTACGGAATTGTTTTGTGAGGTTTGAGTATAATTTCATCAGCCTTAAACACCACTTATAAAACTCAATGGTTAATCATTGAATAAATACAGATTGTCACCAGAATTAAAAATTAGCTTTGCCTTCTTTTAAAATGTACCAATGCAAAAAATTATTCTGCTGGGTTTATTATTGTTTTTGATAAAGCCGGGCAAGGCCCAGGAAACGGCTGCTAAAAATACAGGTGGCAGCATTACCGGAAAGGTCACCGATTCGGTATCTGCAAAACCTATTGAATACGCTACCATTACTTTATTTGCAGAAGGCAATAAAAAACCGGTGAATGGTGCGGTTACCAATATTGAAGGCAGTTACAAACTAACAGAAGTAGAACCCGGTACTTATAAAATACTGGTGGAGTGCCTGGGTTATCAACCTTACACTATCAATAATATCCAGGTGGTGAAGAAGAATGGCATAACCAATATTCCTGCTATTATACTTTCTAAAAAAACGGTGTTGTTGCAGGGTGTTACAGTGTCTTCTTCTGCCGGACTGATAGAGAACAAAATTGATAAACTGGTTTTTAATGCAGAAAAGGATCTCACTTCGCAAAGTGGCGTGGCTACCGATATTCTTAAAAAAGTACCGCAGGTTTCGGTAGATGTTGATGGTAATGTGCAGCTGGCGGGCAGCAGCAGTATCCGGTTTTTGATCAATGGAAAACCTTCCACTGCGTTTGGCAGCAGCATTGCAGATGTATTGCAATCAATTCCCGCCAGCCAGATAAAAAGTATAGAAGTAATTACCAACCCCGGTGCCAAATATGATGCACAGGGTTTAGGCGGCATTATCAATATTATTTTAAAAAGCAGCAGGGTAAAAGGCATTAATGGCAATATCTCCTTAACCGCAGGTACGCTTAACGAAAACGGTTCTTTAAATTTTAATGCCCGAAAAGGCGACTTTGGTATCAATGCATTTGTGAGTGGAAATACCAGAATCATGACTACGGTTCCGGTTACCTCACAACGCTTATCGGAGGATACAGCAGGTAAAAGAAATATCAACCTGCAACAGGATGCCAACAGCCGTTTTAAAAGGCATGGTGCCGAATCGGGTGTTGGGTTTGATTATACTTACAAGAAGAAAAATAATTTTACCGGTTCTTTCCGGTATGGAAAGTTTGGTTACAATGGCTATGGCGTAACCAATCAATCGCAGCTGGTAACCGATCAGAATAATGGCTCGGTACTTTCTAACATTGCATCTGTTAACCACAACAATTATACAGCTGATTTTAACAGTACCGATATAAGCCTGAATTATAAAAGAACATTTAATAAGGAAGACCAGGAACTGGAATTATCACTTAACTCCAGTACAGAAAAAAATGATGGTACATCAGCTAATTATCAATTGCTGCAACCTTCAGATTCATTATATTTTGGCACCTATAGCAGCAACCCTGGCAAACAAAAAGAAAAACAATTACAATTAGATTATACGCAACCACTTAAAAAAGATATGGTAGTTGGTGTGGGCGGCAAGATAAGCCATAGCGATATTAATAGTGATGCTACAGTATTTGGCTATAAGCCTTCGGTTAAAAATTATTTGTATGATACAGCATTGTCTAATAATCTTGATTATAAACAAGATGTATATGCCTTGTATGGAGAAATAAGTTTCCCTGTAGGTAAACTATTTGATACTAAATTGGGTGGCCGCTATGAACGTACCGAGATCAATTCTTTTTACAGTAATGCACAACAGCAGGCGGGGCAGCATGGTTATAATACTTTTGTACCTTCTATTTTCTTTTCTAAAAAAATCGGCGATACAAAAACGATAAAACTCAGTTATTCCAAACGTATTGAAAGGCCGGATTATTTTGATCTGAATCCGTACATTAATACTACAGATCCCAAAAATATTTCGGCGGGTAACCCTTACCTGTTGCCCGAGATTGGCCAACGGGTGGAGTTGAGCTTTAATAAGAACTTTGAAAAAGCCGGTTCATTTGTAGTAAGTGCTTTTTACAGAAATAACAACCACGATATTCAACCCTTTATTGTTTTTTATCCATCACTTAAAGTAGGAGATTCTGTGTATACTAATGTAGCAGTAAGTATGCGGCAGAATATTGGCACCGAAAATAATATGGGTATGAATGCTTATGTTGATCTGCATATCGATGAAAAGCTGAGCATCAGGAGCAACCTGGCATTTTTTTACAGGCATACTATTAATGCATTGGATGCAGGCTACAATTCCAACAGTTTTAATTACAGGATCAATATGAATGCCAGTTACCAGTTTAGTAAAACGCTGGCAGGAGAATTTTTCGGCAACTTTAATTCGCCCAGGAATGAGGCGCAGGGAAAATATCCATCCTTCACTTCTTACAGTATGGCCATACGCAAACAATTCTGGAATAAAAAAGGCAGCCTTGCATTAAGTGCTACCAATCCATTTGCCCAATATGTAAAGCAAACTACACAGTTGTTTGGTCCCAACTTTACCACAAGGAGTACACGTAGTGTTCCCTATCGTTCAATAGGCCTCAATTTTACCTGGAAGTTTGGCCGCCTGGAATTTAAAAAGGATAAAGACGAAAATAAAGACGTTGCTGCACCATCAGGAGAAGGTGGTTAATCTATAAGCTTACACATTATTTAGCTGATATGTGAATTGTACAATTCTATTCCATAATTGTGTAACAATTACGGTTTATCATCCTGCTACCTTTACAAAGATTTTTACAGGATGATGGATGATGAAGCAGGGAAGGAGTTATTAAAAATACTTTTTATCTTACCTTATTTCACCTTGCTTTTGGCTGGGTATTTTTCCACATCCTCCTGAATATTTATTTAAAAATAAATGGTTTTTGATGTTGATAAAACCGCCCTCAACATTTCTTTAACAATTTTTACCGAGTTTGGCACGGTATTCTCAATAGGGGTAAAGAACAATAAATTTTATTTCACTAATTGAATAAAACTAACAGTATGAAACAAGTATTAATGATTTTGGCAGTAGCTACTACAATGGTAGCCTGTAAAGGAAAAGCAAAAGATGAAACAAAAGTATTGTCTGCATCTGAAGTAAGAGATTCTATTGAATTTGCAAAGTTCAAAGAAACAAAAGCAAGAAATGAAGCAGCAGCTGCTAATAAGGCTACTACTGCAACAGTAAATAATACAGCAGCAGCTGCGCCTGCTGCAGCACCTAAGAAAAAGGGCTGGAGTAAAGCAGCAAAAGGTGCCGTTATTGGCGGTGTGGCTGGTGCCGCAGCTGGTGCCATCATCAATAAGAGAAACAGGGCAGTCGGTGCTGTTATTGGCGGTGCCGCCGGTGCAGGTGTAGGTTATGGTGTTGGAAGGGCAAAGGATAAAAAAGATGGTCGTAACTAAAAAAGATGGCTTATAATAGATGGCGGAACCTTCTTTCAGTGTGTTGGAAAGGTTCCGCCTTTTTTATTCCATATCTCTTATAAAATAACTCCTTTGACTATTGCAGATATTATACTGATCGTAGTGGTTATCCTCTTTACCTGGCTTGGTTACCGGCGTGGGTTTATCAATAGTTTTTTCGACCTGGTAAAATGGACGGGGGCATTAACTATTGCTGCATTATTTTATGCCGGTGCTGCTGATCTTTTAGAACAAAATTTTTCAATGCAGCAAGAATGGGAGAAGCCCATTTCTTTTGTGGTGTTGTTTATTGTGAGTTTATTTTTTCTTACCCTCATTTTTATTTTTGTAAAAAAAATTGTTACACCTTCTGCACAACAATCTTTTGCCAATAAGATAACCGGTCTGATACCTGGTTTTTTAACCGGTGTGGTAGTGTCTGTTTTGCTGGCAAAAATATTCACCGCTTCTGTTTGGTTTGCAACGCCGGGTAAAGACAATAGTAATTTACTGGTTTCTTCTTTGGCTAATTCTACCGGCTGGCTGGATGACAGAATGGATACTATTTTTAATGCACCGCCGGCACCCACTATAGCTGCGGCTTCTGAAACATTATACAGCGAATCGGAAGAATTTAAATGTGCCAACTTTAATGCCCGGCCCGACCTGGAAGAACAAATGCTGCACATGGTAAATGCCGAAAGAAAAACAAGGGGCTTAAAAATTCTGGCGGCAGATGGTAAACTGCAATTAGCAGCACACAGCCATGCAGCTGATATGTTTACCAGGGGTTATTTTTCTCATATTACACCCGATGGTATTAACCCTTTTGAAAGAATGAAAAAAATAGCCATTAAATATAATGCCGCAGGAGAAAACCTGGCGCATTCCAATGGCCTTGAAGCTGCACATACCGGGCTGATGAATTCCCAGGGCCACCGGGATAATATTTTAAATAAGCAATTTGGAAAAATAGGTATTTCTATTTTAGATGGCGGGTTAAAAGGGTTGATGGTGGTGCAGGAATTTAGTAACTGAATATGTTACCTATTCCAAATGGGCACGCACTTTTTCCTGGATAAATTGCTGTACACTTTCCCAGGTTTGTTTTTTTAAACTTATGGGATCTTCGCTTTCTTCGGCATCTAAAAAATAAGTGATAGCCTGCGGTACTGTGATTAGTAAATTTTGAGTCAGGTATTTTTCTTTATGAAACTGAATAAAATCAGACATTGAAAAATGTTGTAACAATTCTGCTATATCCCAAAAATCTTTCTTTTTTCCCCTACCTAATATGGCTTGTACTTTCATTGCAATAATATCTTCTGTTGAAAACATTCTTATACCCTCTATATTTTGTTCGGGCCTTATTAAAGGGTGCGGATGCCGGATAATATCAATTTTTACATCGTCTATAAAACCAAAAATACCAAAACGAGGATTGGTTGACCTATTAACAAAAGATGACTGAAATTTTTTTTCCAGAGCTTTGATGATATCATCATTTTCAAATGATTTATTGGAAAACAAATCCAGGTCAACTGATATTCGGTGACCATATAAAAGGGATAAAGCCGTACCACCAACCAATGAAAAGTTCTGCAATTCGGGCATTTTCATTATCTCCTCTAATATGGAAAAAGTGTGGGGTTCAACTGTCTTAATGTGTAGCATCTGAAATCTTTTAATGGCCTGTTAATTACCGCACTTGCTAAATACATAGTGTACTCGGGTAAAAATTTTGCATTTAATAAAGCTTCTGTTACTTTTTCATCGCCGTAATACCGGCGGCAATTTCTAATATCTTCTACATCGCCACGCTCAAAAACTCTTTCAATTACAAAATTAGCTTTAGCATCATAGTCGATGTTTTCAAATACCACATCCCAAAAAATACGTTTATTAAATATTGGTTTTATCTTTTCAGGCATACTATAAAGATACAATAGAATTTGGTGATTACCCAGCTAGCAAAGCACTGTTTAAATATTGGAAACAAGTGATGTGTAAATTATTACCCGATCGCTTTCTTCGCCACATCCATATCAATTTCTTTTTCCCATTTGGCTACTACAAAAGTGGCTACTGCATTGCCAATAATATTGGTGAGTGCCCTGCCTTCGCTCATAAAACGATCGATGCCTAAGATGAGTGCAATAGCCGCAACAGGAATATGCCCTACTGCGGGCAATGTTGCAGCCAGTGTAATAAAGCCACTGCCGGTAACACCTGCGGCACCTTTGGAGGTGAGTAATAAAATAAGGAGTAAAGAAACCTGGTGTGTAATATCAAGCGGGGTATCTGTTGCCTGTGCTAAAAATACAGCAGCCATAGTAAGATAAATGGAAGTGCCATCTAAATTAAATGAATAACCGGTTGGCACTACAAGGCCAACTACCGGTTCGGAACAACCGGCTTTTTTAAGTTTGCTGATAAGACTGGGTAATGCCGGTTCGGAAGAAGAGGTGCCGAGTACGATAAGTAATTCTTCTTTAATAAATAGTAATAAACGAAAAATATTAAAACCGGTAAGTTTTAATATGCCGCCCAGCACTACCACAATAAATATAATGCAGGTGATATAAAACGAACCCATCAGTTGCCCTAATGAGCTTAATGAACCTAAACCATATTTACCTACTGTAAATGCCATTGCACCTAAGGCCCCTAATGGAGCCACTTTCATAATTATTTTGATAATGGTGAATAAACCATCTTCAAAAGATTGTATCACTTTTAAAAGTGGTGTGGCTTTTTCTTTAATTTTTGATAAAGCCAATCCCAATAAAATTGCAAAGAAAAGTACCTGTAATAAATTACCGTTGGATAATGCATTCACAATATTTTCGGGAATGATGTTTAACAGGAATTCGGTTACCGACTGGCTTTTACTTTGTGTGATATACCCTTCCACCTGTTTAACATCCAGCGTTGCCGCATTGATGTGCATGCCCACACCAGGTTTTAGAATATTGATGACCACCAAACCGATGATAAGTGCTAATGTTGTTACTACTTCAAAATATAATAGCGCCTTTAATCCCACACGGCCTACCTTTTTGGTATCCTGCATATTGGCAATGCCGGTTACAATGGTGCAGAAGATCACCGGGGCAATCATCATCTTTATCAATTTGATGAAAGCATCACCTAATGGTTTTAGTTGTACCGCAAGATCGGGATAGAAATGGCCAATGGCCACGCCAACAGCAATGGCAATTAATACCTGTACATAGAGATTTTTTAAAAATTGCGGCATGATGGAATTGGTATTTTAGAGACAGTGTAAACATGAGTTAGAAGCCGTAGACTTATAACCAGCGCATCCTCGCCGGAGACGAGTTAGTCCATCACCTCATACACATTCATCGGTTGTGATTTGTTTTTCAAATTCACTTCGCCCACTTTACGGCAATTGAAAGATTCTTTTACTTTTTGATAAGCCGTTTCGTTGATGATGATCTGGCTTTCTTTTGCAGCAGCCTGTAAGCGTTGTGCAATGTTTACGGTATCGCCAATAACCGTATAATCCAATCTTTTTAAATTGGCAGAACCAATATTACCCGATATCATTTCGCCACTGTTTACACCAATAGAAACTTTGGGTGAAAAAGAAACGGCATTGGATAAGGCCGGTAGTTTTTCAATCTGGTTGCGTACTGCAAGGCAGGCATCAATAGCCCTGTCTAAATGATATTCGCCACGGAATACAGCCATGATAGCGTCGCCGATAAATTTATCAATGTAGCCGCCTTGTGCAATGATCTCTTTTACCATCACATCAAAATAACTGTTCAATAATTTTACTACAGTATCCGGGGTTTCTTTTTCGCTGATAGAAGTAAAACTGCAGATATCTATAAACACTACAGAAGCTTCCACCGTTTCATTAGCCATTAAAGAAGACTCAAACTCACGGCCACCCATAAAATTCAGTACCGTTTCATCCACATACATTTTAAGGATATTATTTTCCTTGATGGCTTTTAAGGTTTCCCTTATCTGTGCTACATGAAGGATGGTTTTTTCCATTGTAAGCGACAGGTCTTCAAAATTAATGGGCTTGGTGATAAAGTCGAAAGCCCCACGGTTCATAGCGGTGCGGATATTTTCCATATCCCCGTAAGCAGAAACAATAACAGATTTTATCAGCGGATTACTTTCGGCTAATCGGCTCAGTAAGGTAAGGCCATCCATTTCGGGCATATTGATATCACTTAATACAATATCAATATCAGGATGCTGCTGAATTTTTTCCAGTGCATCATTGCCATTGATGGCAAAAATAAATTCGTATTGCTGTTCTCTTATCTTCTGGCGGAATTTCTGTTTGATGAGCATCTCTAAATCTGCCTCATCATCGGCCACTAAAATTTTTGCCATTAGCTGATTGGTTTAAGTTTTTCTTTTAAAACAGTAAAATCAACGGGCTTGGTTAAAAAATCATCGGCACCCAGTTCTTTGGCAGTATTATAATTTTCTGCATCACCGTAAGCAGTAATCATCATTACTACCGGTGGTGGCTTGTGGTATTTTTGTTTAATATGGCTCAGCAGTTCTAAACCACTCATCCCGGGCATATTGATATCAGATAGTATCAGTACTGCTTCATGCTCATGTTTATTAAGATAGGTGAGGGCTTCTTCGCCAGAAAAGGCGAATACAAAATTCATTTCGCCGCTCCTGATCTCTTTGCGAAAGCGTTGTTCAAATAATACCTGAACATCAGTTTCATCATCAACCACTAAAATTTTCATTTGCTTAGTTTAAGGTTTATACTGGTAAGATAATAATAAATTCTGCACCCTGCCCATCTTTTGTTGTTACTTTTAATTCTCCGCCATGGCCCTTGGTAACAATATCGTAACTCATGCTTAAACCTAACCCTGTTCCCTGCCCGGTAGGTTTGGTGGTAAAGAAAGGTTGAAAGATTTTGTCTAAAACTTTTTGCGGAATGCCGTTGCCGTTATCACTCACTTTTATCTCCACTTTATTGTTGATCTTTTTGGTACTTACCGAAACAGTGGGTTCGTAAAGAGAAGTCAGGTTTACCAAACCTGACTTCTCTGTGGAAGTTGATTCTTTTTTCTTTTCAGTAACCGCATAAAAAGCATTGGTGATTAAATTCAATATCACCCTGCCCATATCCTGCGGAATTACATTGATGTTGCCAATGCTTTCATCAAAATCAGTTTTCATGGTAGCATTAAAAGATTTGTCTTTTGCACGCAGGCCATGGTAAGCCAGGCGCAAATACTCATCTGCCAGGGCATTGATGTCTGTAGGTTCTTTTACGCCGCTGCTGCTGCGGCTGTGTTGCAGCATGCCTTTTACAATAGCATCGGCACGTTTGCCATGGTGATTTATCTTTTGTTCGTTATCTGCAATATCATTAGCCAATGCTTTTACTTCTTCAAAATCTCCCTTGCTGATAGCTTCCTTCATCTCGGCAATTAATTCTGCATTTACTTCAGAAAAATTATTGACAAAATTTAAAGGGTTTTGTATTTCATGTGCAATGCCTGCAGTAAGCTCACCCAGGCTGGCCATTTTTTCGGATTGTACCAATTGCGATTGGGTGGCTTTTAATTCATTGACAGTTTGCTGCAATTCTTCTTTTTGTTGTGTTAATTCTGCCGTTCGTTCTTTTACCTGTATCTCCAGCGATGCTTTTAAAGTTTCAGTAATGCGGTATTCTTTTTCTTTTTCGGCTGCTTTCTGTTTTTCTTTTTCCAACGCTTTCTTTTGCCGGTTGGTAACAATTACCATAGCAACCATCCATACAAAGGCAAAAAATGCACCTGTTTCAAAATAATTTTCCCAGTGTTTGTAAAAAACAGGATCGATCAGTTTAACAATATCTTCAATTAAATTAATTATTAAGAGCGGCACAAAAGCATAGGCTACTCCTTTTGCAGAGCGAAAATCTTTTTGCGTAAAAATAAGATACAATAATCCTCCGGTAAGTGCATGTGCCACCCAGTCTATTACCGGCCTGCTGCTTTTTATTGTGGTGTGAAGCACCAGTAATGCAATAAAAATGGCTGTGCCTCCTATGACTATCGTGTACCATTTTGATAGTATACCCTCGGCCTTTAAAGACTTACGAAGGTTACTTAAAATAATAATGGCGAGTATAGGTTGTAAAATCATAACTATCTTAAAAGATTAACATCACACCGGCAAAGTAATAACAAACTCTGCAAATTCACCTTCTTTAGTTTGAGCTTTTAATTCACCGCCATGTGCTTTAATAATATCATAGCTTAAAGATAAACCTAATCCTGTTCCCTGCCCTGTTGGTTTGGTAGTAAAAAAGGGTTGAAAGATTTTATCTAAAACTTTTGGTGGAATACCATTGCCGTTATCTTTTACGCTTATTAAAACTTTGTTGCCTTCTTTTTTTGTGCTGACAGAAACGGTTGGTTCGTATCCGCCACCGGCGGACTGTTGTTTTTTCTTTTCATCCACCACATAGAATGCATTAGTGATTAAATTTAAAATTACTCTGCCGATATCCTGCGGAATAATATTTATGTTGCCAATCGTTTCGTCAAAATCTGTTTTTAATGTAGCATTAAAAGATTTGTCTTTTGCCCGTAATCCATGATAAGCCAATCTTAAATATTCATCTGCCAATGCATTAATGTTAACAGGCTCTTTTTGTCCGCTGCTGCTGCGGCTGTGTTGCAACATACCTTTTACAATAGCATCGGCTCGTTTGCCATGGTGATTTATTTTTTGTTCGTTTTCCCTGATATCTTTTGCAATTGCTTTTACTTCATCTAAATTTCCTTTGTTTGCTTCTTCGGTTAATTCATCAATCAGTTCAGTATTTACCTCACTAAAATTATTGACGAAGTTTAACGGGTTTTGAATTTCGTGGGCAATACCTGCAGTAAGTTCACCAAGGCTGGCCATTTTTTCTGATTGTACCAATTGAGCCTGGGTGGCCTGAAGGGTTTTATACGCTTTCTCAATTTCTTTTGCATGCTCCAGTTCTTTTTCCCTGTTGCGTTCCCGTTCTTTGGAAACAATATGCCTTTTTTGATACAGGTATACCTGCCAGCCGGCAATAATGATCAGTAATGCATAAACGCTGTAAGCCCACCAGGTTTTCCACCATGGCGGAGATATAATGATCGATAACGTTTTTTCAGTTATCGTTCCTTCGCTGTTCATTGCTCTTACCCGTAACTTGTAGTGCCCCGGGGGAACATTGAAAAAAGATGCTTTGTGATCGGTGCCTAAATTATTCCAGGCATTGCCAAAGTTTTCAAGCTGATAAAGGTATTTGATGGCTTCGGAAGAATTGTAATTAACGGCAACAAAATCTAACGAAAATGAATTTTGGTTATAGGAAAGATTTATTTTTTCTGTATTCCAGATAGGGGCAGAAAGAATTCCATCATCGCCGGGAAATATTTCCTTACTTCCTATAATAAGTTGCGAAAAATTCAACAATGGCGCAGGGTTGCTTACATTAATTTCTTCTGGTTTAAACATATAGTAGCCACTCCCTCCACCGATAAACAAACGGCCATCATTGGCCTTGTAATTATTCAGCCAGTTCCAGTTGGAAGATAAGATACCATAGTCGGCATTAAACATCTGAATGCGTTCCCGGTTGGCACTTATCTTTAAAATGCCATTAGCAGTAGTTACCCAAAGGGTATGCTGATCGTCTTCCAGGATATTTAATATGGTTTCTATCCCCATGGAAAAAACAGGGGAATTAAATTGAACAAACAAGTCTTTGGTTTCATCGTATTGATACAATCCAACATCAGTACCTGCCCATAGGGTACCTTTTGCATCAACCAATACCGCTCTTACACTATAGCCTTTTAAATAGTGCCTGAAAGAATTACTGTCGCTGATAAACTTATCCAGTCCGCCAACATTGGCAAACCAGTTATTGTTCTTTTTATCTTTGGCTATACTATATACTGTAGTGCCGCTGATACCTTTGTCATCTTCCTTATTAAAACGCCACACATCAAAATTATTGGTGGTACGATCAACCCTTGCCAAACCATTTTCTCCACCCAGCCATAAGTAGCGGTCGTTTTCAATAAAAATGGAATGTAATGAATCCATGATTTTACCGGGAGTTGCATTTGCTGGTTTAATATGTGTAAACGTTCCCGTTAGTGGGTCAAACAGATCAAGTCCGCCGGTATGGGCACCGATGTATAGCTTGCCCTTTTCATCAGCCTTGATGGCTACTACATTATTATTGTTCAGGCTGCCGGGGTTCTTCGGATCATGTACCCATATTTTAAATGAATTTGCAGCAAGGTCTTTACGCACAAGGCCCGAGTCGGTGCCAAACCAGAGTGTATTACCATCAGGCTCAAGATAAAATGAGTTGACAGCATTTTTGTTTGTAAAATAGGGGATTGTTTTTCTGCCGTACGACACCGTATAAATATTGCCAGACTGGGTGGTGATCCATGTTGAACTATCTGCTGCAATCATGAAACGTATAGCACCTTCGTCTTTAAAACCTGTAAGCGTATCTTTTGCAAATGCAGGATTGTTTTTATTGCCTTTCACTAAGCCGAAGTGGTACAACTGTTGTGTTTTAGGGTCATACCAGTTAAGGCCGTTTTCCAACGATCCTATCCATAACTTCCCGGCATGGTCTTCTCTGATAAAACTGATAATATCTGTAGTGTCATTTTTACCGATAGGTGGCCGGCCAAGTTTGCCCGGTTGAGAAGGATCATAGAGATACCTGGTAAATTTCCCGGTTTTTCTGTCGAGTGTATGTAATCCATTCCCTTTAGTTCCTACCCATAAATTGCCCCGCTTGTCTTCAAAAATTGCAGTAACGCCAGGGTTCATCAGGCTCTCCGGGTTTAACGGATCTGCTTTATAAAATATTTGTTTGCCGGTAGAAGGATCAAGCTGTAAGAGTCCGCCGGAATCACTGGTTCCTGTTATAGGATCATTGGTAGAAAACCAGATAATTCCTTTTTTGTCTTCGTACAATTCAAAAACAGCGGGACTGACATCAGTGGGTTTATCATTTATTTTTTTGGGGATATGGGTGAATTTATTGGTTTTGAAATCGAAGTTTTCCAATCCTTTAATTGTGCCTATCCAGAGTTTTCCGGTATGGTCGATCATAACAGAAAAAACTGTATCGGAAATAAGGCTGTTATTATCTGCTTTATTATTCCTGAAATGTGTAAAGCTATTGGTAACGGGGTCAAACCTGTCCAGGCCACTGCCATAGTTTGCAATCCAGATCTTACCTGATTGATCTACCGCCATTGAAATGATCAGATTGCTGGAGGGAGAATTAGGATTTTCCGGTTCATGCCTGAACGTTTTAAATGTTTTACCATCGTATTTTATTAATCCTTTTGTAAAACTGCTAAACCAGATATAACCCTGCTGATCCTGTGTAAATCCATAACCGGGGCCAAAGTGTTGTATTTTTTCACTGATCTGCAAATTGAATTGAGGTTGTTGTGGAAATGCATATTTACTAATGCCGGCCACAATTAATAGGAGCAATAATTTTTTTTGCATACTCAATTTTCTTTAACTGGTAATTGTATAATAAATGTTGAGCCTTCACCTGCTTTCGTTTCCACCTTCAGCTCTCCGCCATGCGCCTTTACAATATCATAACTTAATGATAAACCCAATCCGGTTCCCTGCCCTGTTGGTTTGGTAGTAAAGAAGGGTTGAAAAATTTTATCTAAAACTTTTGAGGGGATGCCATTGCCGTTATCACTTACACTGATCAAAACTTTGTTGCCTTCTTTTTTGGTATTTACAGAAACAGCAGGCTCGTATAGAGAAGTCAAGTCTTTAAGACTTGACTTCTCTTGCACCGCATAAAATGCATTGGTGATTAAATTTAAAATCACCCTTCCCATATCCTGCGGAATAATATTGATGTTGCCAATCGTTTCATCAAAATTTGTTTTTAATGTAGCATTAAAGGATTTGTCTTTAGCCCGCAGGCCATGATAAGCCAGGCGTAAATATTCATCTGCCAAAGCATTAATATCGGTAGGTTCTTTTACACCGCTGCTGCTACGGCTGTGTTGCAACATGCCTTTTACAATAGCATCAGCACGTTTGCCATGATGATTAATTTTTTCTTCGTTGCTAATCAAATCATCTGCTATAGCAGTTACTTCATCTAAGTTTCCTTTTTTAATTTCATCTTTTAACTCAACCAGTAATTCCTTATTTACTTCTGAAAAATTATTGACGAAGTTTAAAGGGTTTTGAATTTCATGCGCAATACCTGCAGTGAGTTCGCCAAGTGATGCCATTTTTTCTGACTGTATCAATTGTGTTTGTGTGGACTTTAGATCAGTTAATGTTTTTTCCAGCGTACGATTAGCTTTTTGCTTTTGCCGGTTGTTGCGGTACAGAATGATGGCTACTAATGAAAACACTGTAAGGCCACCTAACAGCAAGCCAGTGCGAATTTTATTTTGATAGGCAACCTCGGCTGCTTCGATATCTCTTTTGCGTTGATCTTCTTCAAAAGTCAGCATTTGAATTTGCTGGTTGGTGCGTAGGCTGTTAACACTGTCGTTGGCAGCAGAATATACTTTCCAGTATTTCACAGTGCTGTCGGCATTGACGTTTTGATAGTACTCCGTCAGTTTTTTTGCAGGCTTCAGCACTAAATTATTCATCTCTGTCCCTCCTACAATGTTCACTGCTTTTTTAAAATAGTATGCCGATGAATCGTATTGCTGTATGCGATTAAAATGTTCTGCAATAGCAACATAAGTGGCATTTAAATAGCGTGAGGATTGTGTGCTGTTTGCTAAATTCAATGCCATTGCAAAATATTTTTTTACACTATCAGGCCTGTTTTTTTGGTCGTACACCCCTGCAATGGTTGCATAAATAACACTCATGTTACCAACTCCCGGTGTATTCGCATTAGCAACTCTTTTCATTGCTTCTTTTGAATAATATAAAGATGAGTCGTAATTGCTCATGTTATAATATACCGTTGCCATATTCATACAGGCATACCAGATGTCATTCCGGCCGGTTGTTTCAAAATTCCGGAACGCTTCTCTGTAAAGGGTTAATGCTTTCTCGTTTTCCAGCCTGTCTTTGTAAATATGCGCCATTTGATTAAGTGCAAAACCTATCATTATCTTATTGCCTGATCGTTCTGCCAGTCCCACAGCTTTCCGGTGAAACTCGAGCGCCTTAACATAGCCGCCGGTAAGCCGGTACCCCTGGCCTGCGGCACTTAAGGCAGCCGATTCAATATAGATATCATTGTTTTGTTTTGCTATATCAAACAGTTTCTTACTAAGTGTTAACAGTTGCAAAGGAAACCCATCAATGGTAGTGCCATAGAAAGATAAAAGAAGGTCGGCCTTTTTGTTGGCATCCTTTTCTTTAACCAACAGGTTGATTATGGAGTCGCACCGCATACCAGCCTGTTCAGCCATTTTGCTTTGTGCAAACGCAGCGGATTGGAATACAATGAACAGCGGTATCAATAATAATTTTTTCATATCAAATTCAAACGTATAGGTTAATTATAAATGCTGACCCCACATCTTCTTTCGTTTCCACTTTCAACTCTCCGCCATGTGCTTTCACAATATCATAACTCAAACTCAATCCCAGGCCAGTGCCTTGCCCGGTGGGTTTGGTAGTAAAAAAGGGTTGAAATATTTTATCTAAAACTTTTGGTGGAATACCGTTGCCGTTGTCAGCAACACTTATCAATACTTTATCGCCAACTTTTTTTGTGCTCACTGAAACAGTTGGTTCATACAGAGAAGTCAGGTTTTCAGAACCTGGCTTCTCTACCGAAGCCTTCTTTTTTTCATCAACCACATAAAATGCATTGGTGATTAAATTCAATATCACTCTTCCGATATCCTGCGGAATGATATTGATGTTGCCAATGCTGGCATCAAAATCGGTTTTTAATGTGGCGTTAAAAGATTTGTCTTTGGCACGCAGGCCATGATAAGCCAGGCGTAAATATTCATCTGCCAAAGCATTAATATCAGTAGGTTCTTTTACACCACTGCTGCTACGGCTATGTTGCAACATGCCTTTTACTATAGCATCGGCCCGTTTGCCATGATGATTTATTTTTTCTTCATTGTCTGTAACATCTTTTGCGATCTCTTTCACTTCGTTATAATTTCCTTTCTCAATTTCTGCGTTCATTTCTGCCAGCAACTCTTTATTTATTTCTGAAAAATTATTCACAAAGTTCAACGGGTTTTGAATTTCATGGGCAATGCCAGCGGTAAGCTCTCCAAGAGAAGCCATTTTTTCGGACTGTATCAACTGCGACTGGGTGGATTTTAATTCTGATAGTGCAGCTTGCAACTCTTCTTTCTGATTTTGCAAAATAGTGTTTGATCTTTTCCTGCTCCTGTTGTTTCGGTAAAATAACAAAGCTATCAGCATAAATACACCAATACCGGCAAGCAATACATAGGTCCTGATCTTTGTTTGTGTTTCAATTTTCTCCTTTTCTAATTCTTCAAGCCGCAACTGTTCATCAAATCCCACGGTTTGATAGGCCTGGAGATTTTTTTTGTCTTCGTAATTCAGGCTGTCTTTTAATGTGCCTGCAAGGTTTAAATAATGTAAGGCGCTGTCTTTATTATCTTTTTCTTCAAATAAAGATGACAGCATACTATACACATCGGCCAATCCGGATAAATTATTCAGTCCTTTTAAAATATCCCGGGCTTTTTTAGCGTACAAAATTCCTGAGTCGAGCCTGTTGGATGTTTTGAATAAATTGCTTAAAAGTGAATAGGATATACCTAATGCAGCAAGATTATTCTGTTTGATATTTACAGCTATTGCTTTTTCGAATGTATTTCGTGATAATTCAAGGTTTCCTTTTTTTAATTGAATTACAGCAAGATTATTTAATGCCCAGCCTTCGTATCTCCTGGTATTGGATGGCAGCGTTGCATAAAGGGCAAGTGATTTTTGCTCAAATGCCAGTCCTGAATCTAATTTGTTATTTTTTAAATAAACACTCCCCAAATTCATATTTGCCAATGCCTGAAGAACAGTATCCTTAACTGCTGCGGCTATGCTGTCTGCCTTAAGGTAACTTATAATTTGCCGGTCAATATTTCCTGTTGCGCCATACAGATGACCAAGATCATGATAAATGTTGGCTAATATATCCAGGCGGGCAATTTGCGGCGTGTTACCAAACGTCTGATGCCATATATACTTTTCATTTTCCGGATCGCCTGCAATTTTTATGGCCTGCAAAGATGCCTGGAGTGATTTGGAATAATTGCCTAAATGCATTAGTTCATAAGCATTACCATCTAAGTAAATGGCTTCATTTAATTTCAGTTTCAATTTTTTGGCAATTGCCAAACTTTGATCCATATAAAAAATTGAACTGTCACGATTACTTTCACTATAGAAATCGGAAATATTTGCACAAACATCCATCCGGATAGTGTCGTTGGCTGCATGCAGCAATGCATGATGCAGGCTATCCAATTTGGTTTGATTTGATTGTGCTTTAGCAAACGCAGGTAACAATAAAAGCCAGGCTATTTTTATAAATGATTTCATTATTGCTGATTTAAAAATAACTGTATAGTAAATGTTGAGCCTTCGCCTTCTTTTGTCTCCACTTTCAATTCTCCGCCATGTGCTTTTACAATATCATAACTTAAACTTAAGCCCAATCCTGTTCCCTGGCCGGTGGGTTTGGTGGTAAAGAAAGGCTGAAATATTTTATCTAAAACTTTTGGTGGAATACCGTTGCCGTTATCAGCAACACTTATCAATACTTTATCGCCAACTTTTTTTGTGCTTACTGAAACAGTTGGTTCATACGGAGAAGTCAGGTTTTCAAAACCTGACTTCTCTGCCGAAGCCTTCTTTTTTTCATCCACCACATAAAATGCATTGGTGATTAAATTGAGAATAACTCTTCCCATATCCTGCGGAATGATATTGATGTTGCCAATGCTTGCATCAAAATCAGTTTTTAATGTGGCATTAAAAGAATTATCTTTTGCACGGATACCGTGGTAGGCTAAACGTAAATATTCGTCGGCCAAAGCATTAATGTTAACCGGTTCTTTTTGCCCGCTGCTGCTGCGGCTATGTTGCAGCATGCCTTTTACAATAGCATCGGCACGCTTGCCATGATGGTTTATTTTTTGTTCGTTATCCCTGATGTCTTTTGCAATTACTTTTACTTCATCTAAATTTCCTTTGTCAGCTTCTTCTGTCAATTCATCAATGAGCTCTGTATTTACTTCACTAAAATTATTTACAAAGTTTAATGGGTTTTGAATTTCATGTGCAATGCCGGCGGTCAATTCGCCCAGCGAAGCCATTTTTTCTGATTGAATCAATTGTGATTGGGTGGACTTTAAATCGTCCAGTGTTTTTTCTAATACTTTATTGGCTTTTTGTTTGGATTTAAAACGATAATAGATAACGCCAGCTAAAAGCAACACCAGCGCCACTATGCCAAAAGAAAAATTCCTGGTGAGGGAGGAGATTTTATTTTCGCTCTGCAGTTTTGTAATGGAAATTTCTTTCTCATTCATTTGCTGTTCGGTTTCAAAACTTAAGGAACGGTATTTACTTTGATCTGCCTGCAAACTATCCTGCAAGCCTACATAAGACTTATAGGTTTGCGAAGCTTTTTCATAATTGCCCGATTGTTCGTATAGTGTTGCCAGCAATTTATAATCTCTAAGTGCGTCTAACCGTAAGGTATGAACCCTTTCCATATCTTGCTGCAATAATTCAATGGCATCTGCGATCCTGTTTTGTTTAATTCTCAACAGCGCCATGTAGTAATTAGGCGCTACAGTACCGGCTCTTGCATTTACAGGCACTTTGTATTCGTTAATCATCCGCCAGGACTCATTGAGTAATGTTTCTGCTTCTTGCAAAGAATCGGTGTGCATTTTATAAAATGCCTTTATCTGGAGCCCATAAGCAATAAAGTCGTACTTATTTATTCCATAATTTAGCCCGAGGTTTATAAAATATTCAACACTGTCTGGTTGGCCCAATAATATTTTGGCATGTGCTATATAAAGAGGGGTATTTGCTAAAGTTGCCATCTGGCTTTTGTTTCTTATCAATTCAATTAAAGCAAGCCGTTGATATTTTAATGACTCTTCGTAATCACCTTTCTGAAAATAATATACGCCTATCACACCGATATTATTGAACATTAAATTTCTCCCAACCGGGTTTCCAAAAGGGTAAATAGAATTATCGTTTTCTCCTGTGCTGTCCATATAGCTTACTGCCTTCTTCATATTATAAATGGCAAGGTCCATCAGGCCCGTGGTTCTGTAAAATCCTCCCAATACATAGTAGCAACTGGCCAGGCCGGCAGAATCGCTGGTGAGTTTATATTCCTTTAATTTTTCGTTGAAATACGTAAAGCCTTCGCCAAGCAGGGTGGAATTACGATAGGGTAACCTTAATTGCTTTAAAAAAGTGTTGCTTATTGATGAAGCATGAGGTATGGTACTTTTCTTTAGCAGTTCATAATAATACTTGCCGTAAGCGATAGCCCTTGGTTTATCTGTTGCAGTTAAACTGTTCATAATGCTGAACTTTAGCCGGTACATCCAATAAGGATCATTTTTATAAATTAAATTATTGGCTGTTTTTTCTAACAAAGAAATATTGGCTTCATTTAAATTGGTTTTTTCAATCTGTGTCATTAAGTTTTCAAAGGAGGCTGTATCAATTCCCTTTGAAATGGTAATGGTTTGCAGTATCCTGTTTATAGAATCTACTGTGCTTTGCTGTGCAGTTGCAGCAGTTGTACACCAACAACAAATAGCAGGAAGTAGTAGTCGTAACAATATTTTTTTGTAGCTCATCATTTTAGATGGGTAATTTAATGGTGAATGTTGTGCCGTTACCTTCAGTGGTATCTGCTATTAATTCTCCGCCATGCGCTTTTACAATATCATATGCTAATGATAATCCCAATCCAGTGCCTTGCCCTGTTGGTTTTGTAGTAAAGAAGGGTTGAAAGATTTTATCGACAATGTTTTTTGCAATGCCATTGCCGTTGTCTGTTACACTGATCAAAACTTTATCGCCTGCTCTTTTTGTGTTTATGGAAACAGCAGGTTCGTAGAGAGAAGTCAAGTCTTTAAGACCTGACTTCTCTTGCACCGCATAAAATGCATTGGTAATTAAATTCAACAATACTCTTCCCATATCCTGCGGAATAATATTTACATTACCAATTGTTTCATCAAAATCAGTTTTTAAAGTGGCATTGAAAGAATTGTCTTTTGCCCGCAATCCATGATAAGCCAACCGTAAATATTCATCGGCCAGTTTGTTGATATCAGTAGGTTCTTTTTTGCCACTGCTGCTTTGGCTGTGTTGCAACATGCCTTTTACAATAGCATCGGCACGTTTGCCGTGATGATTTATTTTTTCAAGATTTTGTTTTACATCATCCGCAATATCTTTTGCATCATCATAATTACCTTTTGATAACTCTTCTTTCATTTCGTCGATGAGTTCATTACTTACTTCAGAAAAATTATTTACAAAGTTCAACGGGTTTTGAATCTCATGTGCAATGCCTGCGGTGAGTTCGCCAAGCGAAGCCATTTTTTCTGATTGGATGAGCTGGGATTGGGTAGATTTTAATTCATTTAAAGTATTTTCTACTTTTTGTTTTTGTTCCTGTAACAGCATATTTGCATTATGCTTTTGGCGATTGTTTCGATAAAGGAATATTCCAATTACAATGAAAAAAAACAAGCAAACTGCTAATATATATTCTTTCATTTGATTTTTATAAGCAGTCTGTTCTTCTATTGCTTCAATATTGCGCAACTTTTCGTGGAAAGACAATGCCTGTAACCTGTTTATATTACCCTCGCTGAAAATAGCGGCGTTTATTTTCGACTCCTGCCTGGAGTAATAATAGGCACTGTCTGTTTGGTGTAGTGCATCAAATAACTGTTGCATGTAAACAACCGCCATCAACCTTATGGCATTACTGTTAGAGGTATTGCCCAGGTTAATAAATTGTCGGCAAAATAATTCAGCTTGCTGAAGCCGGGAAACCTTTATTAAATACTTAATATAAGTGTCGTAAAAGAGCGATCTTAAAGAGCTTAATTTTACATTAGGTAGTATAGTCAGTGCTTTTGTAAAAGCACTATCGGCGTTAGCAGTATCATTGGCCAGGGCATAAGCAGCTCCTGTTAAACAAATAGAGGCCATATCATACATGCCAATTCCAATTTTACCAGAGGTTTCAGTACCTAGCCTGGCGTAATATAAAGCCGAGTCGGCTTTATTGATATCGAGATAGTAACCGCAGAGGTTATTCTGATATTGTATCAACATAAAATTATAAAGAAGCGACGATTGATCGGGCAGGTTTTCACCACCTTTGATCGTGTAATCATACTCCGCTTTATAATTTTTAAATCCGGAGTACACAAGGCTGATATCAAAGTATAAAGAACTGATGCGCCGCTTATCTTTTGCTTTTTCTGCCAGCGGAATACCTTTAAAAAAATATTCCAGGCCAGAAATATTATCCCCCTTGCTAAAAGCAAAATAAGCACCGATCCAGTTATAGCTAATGGCCAGCAACGAATCGTTTTTTAAATGCTGTGCAATGCTGAGCAATTGAATGCACAATGAAGAATCAATATTGTCGGAAGTATTGTTAGAATTTTCAAGTTGGTTCCTGATAAAATTGAATTGCTGCATAGGTTGTGAAATACCAGACAGTTTTAGGCGGAAGCTATCAGTACCCGTTTTTTGTGCGTGGCAATAAAAAACAGATGTGATCCAAAAAATTGTTACGGATACTATTTTTAACATTTTATGCATTAGCTGGTAATTGAATAGTAAATGTTGTTCCTTCTCCTTCTTTTGTTTGCACATTCAACTCACCTCCATGCGCTTTTACAATATCATAAGCCAATGATAAACCTAAGCCAGTTCCCTGGCCTGTTGGCTTGGTGGTAAAGAAGGGTTGAAAGATTTTATCTAATATTTTTTGTGGGATGCCGTTGCCGTTATCTGTTACGCTTATCAAAACTTTATTGCCTGCTCTTTTTGTACTTAGGGAAACAGCAGGTTCGTAGAGAGAAGTCAAGTTTTTAAAACTTGACTTCTCTTTGGAAACTTCTTGCACTGCATAAAACGCATTGTTGATTAAATTCAACAATACTCTTCCCATATCCTGGGGAATGATGTTGATATTGCCAATACTTTCATCAAAATCCGTTTTCAATGTTGCATTGAACGATTTGTCTTTAGCTCTTAATCCATGATAAGCCAATCGTAAATATTCATCGGCCAGTTTATTAATATCAGTTGGCTCTTTTTTGCCATTGCTGCTTTGTGAATGCTGCAGCATTCCTTTTACAATGGCATCGGCACGTTTGCCATGATGATTTATTTTTTCAAGATTTTGTTTAATGTCTGATGAAATGGCTTTTGCTTCTTCAATATCTCCTTTATTTAATTCTTCATTCATTTCATCAATCAGTTCATTACTTACTTCGCTAAAGTTGTTGACGAAGTTTAACGGATTCTGAATTTCATGTGCAATGCCTGCAGTAAGTTCACCCAATGAAGCCATTTTTTCGGATTGGATGAGCTGGCTTTGTGTAGCTTTTAATTCCTGCAAAGCAGCGTCGGCTTTTTCTTTTTGTAAATCTGTTTCGGATTTTTGTTTTTGCAACAAGCGGTAAGCTTTTTGTTTTTGCCGGTTGTTTCTATAAATGAGTAAAATAATAATAAAGGCCGTTACAATACCAGCGATCAATAAATATGTTTTTCTTTTGGTTTCAGTTTCTACACGTTTTTTTTCTTCATCCTGTAACCGGGCCTGTTCATCCAGTGTCAACCGTTGAAATGCTGCAAGTCTTTTTACTTTGATATCCGTTAAACTATCTTTTACTATAAGCGCCAGTTGCAAATAAGTATTTGCGCTGTCTCGGTTCTTTTCCAGGGAATAAGCCATCGCTAATATCTGGTAAGCTTTTCCCAAATTGATATCTCTTGTTACAAAAGACGTTACTGCACCAAGTGATTTTACAACAACAATATTTTTTTGGGCATAATACAGCATAGAATCTGCATTATTTTTTGCATAATAATAATTGGTAAGGCTTTCATAAACACCGGCAACAACACTAAAATTTGCTGCTGCTGTAGCATATTGAAGTGATCGATGATAATAAATAAGCGCTAATGAATCAATCCCTTTTTGCCTGTAAATATCTCCCATTACCGAATAGATATTGGAAAGGTATTTAGCAATACCACCGCGGATTCCATATACTTCACCCTCTTTTGCATACAGCAATGCCGAATCCGCCTGTTTCAGCATCAGGTAATTCATAGCCAACACCATATCTGCAACAGTAACACGGAAATTATTACCGATCTCCATACCAATGCGCCTGCCTTCTTTAAAATAATGTACGCTCTCCTGGCTTCCTGTTATTAATTTCAAATGACCATACATGTGATTGAGCATGGATAAAGTAATCTGGCGGCTTTTGCCCGGAGTATTAAAAGGGGTAAGTTCCCATGTATCGCCGTCTTTTGCATTACCGGCAATTTGAAAAGCGGCTGTCAGATTTGTCAATGCTTCACTAAAACGGCCAAGATAAATTTGCTGGTAAGCAATTTGCCCAAGCAGGTATGCTTCTTCAATACTGCGGTGATGTTGCTTTGCAATAGTATACCTGAATTGTGCATACATGAGTGCCGAGTCCCTGTTGGTTTCTTCGTAAAAAGTATAAATGGGCCTTGAAGTTTTGAATTTTGATGAATCGTCATTTGCCAGCTCGAAAGCTTTTTTTAAACTATCGGGAAGCAATTGCTGAGCTTTCACAAAAAAAGGAAGTGTAACAAACAGAACTATAATGATTAAATATTTCATTGCTCGACAGAATAAGGTATTTGAATTATAAATGATGAGCCTTCGGCTTCCTTCGTTTCTACTTTCAACTCTCCGCCATGTGCTTTTACAATATCATAAGCCAATGATAAACCCAATCCAGTTCCCTGGCCTGTTGGTTTTGTGGTGAAGAAGGGTTGAAATACTTTATCTAATATTTTTTGTGGGATGCCGTTGCCGTTATCTGTTACGCTTATCAAAACTTTATCGCCTGCTCTTTTTGTACTCAGGGAAACAGCAGGTTCGTAGAGAGAAGTCAAGTTTTTAAAACTTGACTTCTCTTTGGAAACTTCTTGCACTGCATAAAACGCATTGGTGATTAAATTCAACAATACTCTTCCCATATCTTGTGGAATGATGTTGATATTGCCAATACTTTCATCAAAATCCGTTTTCAATGTTGCATTGAAAGATTTGTCTTTTGCACGAAGGCCATGATAGGCTAATCGTAAATATTCATCTGCCAGTTTATTGATATCAGTAGGTTCTTTTTTGCCACTGCTGCTTTGGCTGTGTTGCAACATGCCTTTTACAATAGCATCGGCACGTTTGCCATGATGATTTATTTTTTCAAGATTTTGTTTAATGTCTGATGAAATGGCTTTTGCCTCTTCTATATCTCCTTTATTTAATTCTTCATTCATTTCATCAATCAGTTCATTACTTACTTCGCTAAAGTTGTTGACGAAGTTTAACGGGTTTTGAATTTCGTGGGCAATGCCAGCGGTGAGTTCACCAAGGCTTGCCATTTTTTCAGATTGTATTAATTGTGATTGGGTTGATTTCAGGTCAGACAATGTTTTTTCTAAAACTTTATTAGCTTTTTGTTTTTGCCGGTTATTGCGATAAAATATAAAAGCAAGCAACAGCAATATTGAAATGCCGGCCAGCAAAAAATAAGTCCGGATTGTATTCTGGTAAGTGATCTTATCTTTTTCTACATTCTGCAAACGAAGCTGTTCATTCAATGTAACTGACTGGAAAGCTGTAAGGTTTTTGATCCTGATCTTATACAAACTGTCTTTAACTAGTAAAGTAAGTTCCTGATATTTTAATATACTGTCGGTTTGACCTCTCATTTTATACGCCAGATATACACTTTCATACACTGTTCCCAGGTTAACCCTGAACCACCTTACGGCCCCAAGTTGCTTCATTGTTTCAAGGCCTTTCACGGCATAAAAAAGTGCGGAATCCTTTTGACCGGTGGCAATAAAACTTTTTGAAAGAAAATAATAGCTGTTACATATTCCATTCAGGTTATTGGCTTCTGTTGCCGCACTCAAACTTTTATTAAAATATAGCAGGGATTGCGGAAGGTCATTTTTTTCAAAATAAATATTTCCAAACGTGAGGTAAACCTGCCCCAGGTATTTTTTGAATGCAGATTGTAAGGTTAATTGCTCGGCTTCCTTTTCATAATAAAGAGCCGAATCCAGTTTGTTAACAGTCGTATAACTTCTCCCCAGGTTCATAGATGCAAGCATTTGCCTTACCGGGTGGCCGATCTCCGAAGCTATTTTTCTTGCTTCCTTATAGTGAGCAATCTCTTGTTCTATATTTTGCGTTTCCCTCATTAGTATCGCAAACATGTGATGCGTATACCCAAGTATTAAAAGCCTGTTACTGCCATTAAATGGAAGTGTAAACAATACCCATGTTGACGCTCTTTCATTTTCGGGATCTTCAGTAATTTCAAACGCTTTTAGTACAAGCTTAAGTGCTTCGGCATATTTACCCATGCCAATCAATTGATAGGCTGTATTATCGAGATAGTACGCTTCTGCCAATTGCTGCTTATGCCTGCGGGCAAGCATTAAAGCCTGTTCTGCATAAAAAAGTGCGGAGTCCTTGTTACCCTCCTCATAGTAATCATATAAATATTTGCTGGAGATATATCTGGTGGAATCCGATGTTGCATGCAGGTATCCATTTCGTAAACTATCAGGTAAATGCTGTGCATGCACAAATGCAGGTAAAAATAAAAACAACAGTATTTTTGTGAATGGCCGCATATTTATTCGTAATTAGTTGGTAGTTGTATGATGAATGTTGTGCCTTCATTTTCTTTTGTTTCCACTTTTAATTCTCCGCCATGCGCTTTTACAATATCATATGCCAATGATAAACCTAAACCAGTTCCCTGGCCGGTGGGTTTGGTGGTAAAGAAAGGTTGAAAAATTTTATCGAAGATATTTTGTGGAATGCCGTTGCCGTTGTCTGTTACACTGATCAAAACTTTATCGCCTGCTCTTTTTGTGTTTATGGAAACAGCAGGTTTGTATAGAGAAGTCAAGTCTTTAAGACTTGATTTCTCTTGCACTGCATAAAACGCATTGGTGATTAAATTCAACAATACTCTTCCCATATCCTGCGGAATGATGTTGATATTACCGATACTTTCATCAAAATCCGTTTTCAATGTTGCGTTGAACGATTTGTCTTTTGCTCTTAATCCATGATAGGCTAATCGTAAATATTCATCGGCCAGTTTATTAATATCGGTTGGCTCTTTTTTGCCACTGCTGCTTTGGGAATGCTGCAACATTCCTTTTACAATAGCATCGGCACGTTTGCCGTGATGATTTATTTTTTCCAGGTTTTGTTTGATATCCGCTGAAATGGCTTTTGCTTCTTCAATATCGCCTTTGTTTAATTCATCATTCATTTCATCAATCAACTCATTGCTTACCTCACTAAAATTATTGACGAAGTTTAACGGGTTCTGAATTTCGTGTGCAATGCCGGCAGTGAGTTCACCCAGACTTGCCATCTTTTCACTTTGTATCAATTGTGCCTGGGTTGATTTTAATTCCGCATAAGCTTTTTCTATCCTTCGTTTGTCTTTATTCTTACTTTGGTAACCGAAAAAGAGGAAGATCCCTAACAATAAAAATGCACCTATCGCTATATACTGCAGGTTTCTTGTTCGCATAGCAACAGCATCTTTCTTTTCCTGTTCCAGTTTTTGTTTGTCAATTTCAGTTTGAAATTTTTCCTTTTGTGCTTCTTTTTTTACCTCATTTCCTTTGAGGATATCATTTAGAGAAGTATATTCTTTATAATGACCAAAAGCACTATGCCAGTCACCTCTTGCCGAATCTATCTGTAATGCCAGCAGTTCCATTTTGCTGGTGATCTTTGTGTCGTACCAGAACTTTTTAAAAGTTACCAGTGCCACATCATTTATCTCTTTTGCTTTATCATAATTTTTTAATCCATAATGATCCAATGCAACCAGGTACAACCACTCGGGTTTAGCGGTATACCATTTTAATGAATCCGCAATTTTTACCGAACGTTCATGATAAGCTAAAGCCTTTTCAAAATCTTTTTGTTTATTATACATCGACCCAGTTTCATTCAGTACATTGGCCGTTTCATAGATATCGCCGGCTGCTTTAAACGCAAACCTGCTCTTCTCAAAATTTTGTAATGCATTAGCATAATCACCGGCATCATTATAGGTCATGCCCATCCACTTATAAACCGACCCGATATTATGTTCAGGATCTGTTTGCTGTTTATATATTTCAAAGAGGTGATTATAATATTCCAGCGCTTTAGCAGTGTTGTGTTGTTTATAATAAAATCCGCCCAACGCCGCCAGTACATTAAAGATCTCGCCGGTATCTTTTGATTGTTGTACAATATCCAGTGCGGCCTGGTAATTTTCCTTTGCCTGGCTGTATTCACCAAAGTCCCTGTACAGATCGGCTAGTTTGAGAAGACCGCTGGCAACACCTTTTGAATAGCTAAGCTGTTTTGAAAGTGTAATAATAGATTGAACAGCCTCAAAGGCCTTCGCATAATTTCCTGCCGATTTACTGAATGCAAAAACATAACCGTAGGAATATACAATAAAGCTGCTGTCTTTGATCTTTGTAAACAGGTCGGTACTCTTTTGTATGGTGGCAAAGAATAAGGTGGAATCTTTTTTAAGGTCCAGCGATACATAGGCCATTTGAAAAAGAAATTCAGCGGTTCTTTTTTGGTTGCCTGTTTTTTCGATAGCCTTTAACCGGTTGTCGATATAGGCAAATACTTTTTTCCAGTCTGTAGTGTCGTTGTAATTATAATACAGGGGTATTGAAGACAACAATTGTTGTTCTTTTAAAAGCAACGCTTGTCGTTCTTTTTCATTATTTGCTTTTACAAGAAGCTTGTTGGCAATATCAAGCCCGGGTTCTGCATACAAAAGATTATCCTTTGCTTCGCAGGCATCGATCAGTGCATTATAAATATTCAGCTTTACTGTATCCTCTTTTGCTTTATTCAATAAGGCATTAAGAGAATCCACTGCCCTGCTTTGCGAAAAGGAGGAATACTGCAACAGCAGAAAAAAAATCACTATAAAAATTCTTTGCATAAAAAATTTATCTAACCATAAAACCTTTGGTAAGGTTTATACGGGTAATTGAATGAAAAATATTGAACCTTCTCCTTCTTTTGTTTCTACTTTTAATTCACCTCCATGTGCTTTTACAATATCATATGCTAATGATAAACCTAAGCCTGTTCCCTGGCCTGTTGGTTTAGTAGTAAAGAAGGGTTGAAATATTTTATCAATGATATTTTGAGGAATGCCATTGCCATTGTCGGTTACACTTATTTCAACTTTACCGCTTATCTTTTTTGTACTTACTGAAACAGTTGGTTCGTAAAGAGAAGTCAGGTTTTCAAAACCTGACTTCTCTACCGAAGCCCTCTTTTTTTCTGCCACTACATAAAAAGCATTCGTAATTAAATTCAATACCACTCTTCCTATATCCTGTGGAATAATATTTACTTTTTCTAATGTTTCAGCATAATGAGTTTTTAATGTAGCATTGAAGGATTTATCTTTTGCACGCAAACCATGATACGCTAATCTTAAATATTCATCAGCCAGTTTATTAATATCGGTGAGTTCCTTTGTGGCACTGGTGGCACGGCTGTGTTGCAACATGCCTTTTACAATGGCATCGGCACGTTTGCCATGGTGATTTATTTTTTCTAAATTTTGTTTGATGTCGTTAGCAATTAATTTGGCTTCTTCCAAATCACCCTTTTCAATTTCTGCATTCATTTCGTCCATCAACTCGTTACTTACTTCGCTAAAATTATTCACGAAGTTTAACGGGTTTTGAATTTCGTGTGCAATGCCGGCTGTCAATTCTCCCAATGAAGCCATCTTTTCTGATTGTATCAATTGTGTTTGCGTGGCACGTAATTCGGTAAGTGCATCTTCGGCACGTTTTTTTTCTGTTTGCAGTTTTACCAGATCTTCTTCTGCCTGCACTGCATGCGCTTCTGCAATTTTTAAATCATTAAAACGGGTGAACGTAAGATTAAATACAGCTGCAAAACGTTCTAATAATTGTATTGTTTCATCACCTTGTCCATCAGGCGAAGCCATACCAATAAAGCCTTTGCTGAAATATGCCACACTTTGCACTCTCCGCTTTTGAGTTAACCCGCCTTTGAAAGGGATATGCATTACATTATTCAGGTAATCAAAATAATCTTCCAGTTCTTTTCCCTGCATGTCTACTATAACCGATTTTTCTTTTGCCTTCCAACCATCGAAAAGTTTTTTTACCGAAATATTTTCATTCTTATTGAACATGAATTTCTTTCCTACATGGGTACCATCTTCATCGGTGGCCCACATTTCCATATCACCGGTTTCTTCTTTTACAATGCCGATATATAAACGGTTAGGTTCAATACCCAAACTGATTAATTGCCTGAATACTTCAGCTGCTGTTTCTGCCAGCTCATCACTTTTTTGCATGGCAAGGGTGCGGCTTCTCACTCGTTCTAAAGCCGCTTCAATTTTTGCTTCCCTTGCTTGCGCTTCCGCTTGTTGTAAATCACTGAAACGGGTGTACGCTAATGAAAATACAGAAGTGGCTCTTTGTAATAAATCCCAGCTTTCTGCAGAAATTTCCCCGGGTGAAGCGGCACCCATATAACCGTTGGAGAATTTATATAAATGATAGGTACGGTCAGGAATCGCATCTCCATAAAAACCCACGAGCACTTTTGAATGATCAGCACAATAGTTGATCCATTCTTTCCTGCTATCACCCTTCATAGAAATGGAAATTTGTTTTTTATCTGAGCGATAAAACTCCAGCATCTGCCTGCCTACCCATGTATCATTCAAATCAATGTTCATGTGATCAGACACTAGTTTTTTATCTGTATCTGCCACATCTTTTATAGCATACCAGCATTCTGTTTTTTGCGTGTCTTCATGATGGATATAAATGGAACTTGTTTCCAGTTCTTCCACGCCAAGTAAGCCCATTTCTCTGCGTAGTAATTCAGCTACTTCAACCAGTTCATGGGGTTTTTGCATGGCCATTGCTCTAGACCGTACTTTTTCCATTGCTGCTTCGATCTTTGCCTGCCTTGCCTGCGTTTCTGCTTTTTCCAAATCGAGAAATCGGGTATAAGTGCCATCGAATACTGCTGCAAACCGTTCCAGTGTTTTAATGGTTTCCTGTGGTACCGGCAAAGGAGATGAAATAGAAATATGCCCTTTTGAAAAATAAGCAATGCTGATTACCCTGCGTCCATCAGTGTCTTTGCTGCTGATGGTAACGCCACTCATTTTATTGCGGTAATTGATCCATCCTTCCAGTGCTTCGCCGGTAAGGTCAATCACCAATGATTTTTTATTGGCTTTCCATGCTGCTACTGAAGGCTTCACTACGGTTGGTTCTGCCATATCCAGGAGAAAAGAACGATTTTCCTGTTCGCCGCTTCCTGCCCAGTTGGTTACCCTGAAATCTACCAACCCTTCGGCTTCATTATATATGCCGATAGTAACCTGGTAAACATTATCGGCGCCTAATTTTTTAAACTCCTGGAAGAGAACGGCAGCCGTTTCCTGCAATTCATTACTGTTTTGCATGGCCATTGTTCTGCTGCGTACTTTTTCAAGCGCTGCTTCTATTTGTGCTTCTTTGGCCTGCGCTTCTGCTTTTTGCAAATCGAGAAAACGGGTATAGGCACGTTCAAACTCTGTAGCAAATCGGTCGAGTATTTTCTTTTCATCTGTAGTTAAATCATTTTCAAGCATTACACCAAAGCAACCATACTTCATAAAGGCTTCTACATAATACAATCCGTTGCTGAAATGTTCAGGTGTTAATTTTTCAACGCCATCAATTAATTCGTGCCATGCGGCAAAATAACTTTGTATTCCTTCAGGTGGTACTGCGTAAGAAAAAACAGGCTCACCACTTTTCCAGTCTACTAAACATTGTGCAGTTGCAGGTTCATTTCTATCAAGCGGATAAGTAACCGCTTTGCTTTTGAAAATAGTACTATCATTTTTCTCCTCTGCCCATGCAGCCCAGAATATATGATTGCTTTTTTCTTCATCAGGCAACCATAAAAAAGAAAATGCAGAATTGATACCTAACAATAAAACCTGTTCATGAAAAACACGTAAGGTATCATCCAGTTCATTAGAATGCTGCATGATCATGCTTTGCGTACGGCCACGTTCCAGAGCCAGTTGAATTTGTGCTTCTCTTGATTGTGCTTCTGCTTTTTGCAGATCAATAAAACGGGTATAGGTTTGCTGGAATACTTTTCCAAAGCGCATGAGTATATTGTTCTCTTCATCGCTGTAAGGGATAGCCGAAAAATTCTCGATGTAAAGGGCAATATTATCCAGCAATACAGTAGATGCTGCAAGGCCGGGAATACTAAAAAGAAATTCCCTTGACTCCTCCGGCATTTCAGGGATATACTCGATTATCTTTTGATAAAAACTGTTCTTCTCTTCAAAATCCAGATAGGTGGCAAAGAAATCCAATCCTTTTTTCTTTGCCTCATTAAAACTATTGTAATACACGCAATCGAAATAAGGAATGGTTACATGAGAAGGAACCCCGAGTTGATCTGCTATCCAGATATCGTGATCATCCCTTGCCTTATAATCCATAACAAACCCTGTATGTTCAGTATTGATATTTAAGTGAACGAATTGATCATATACAACCTGTATCACTTCTTTAAGCTCTTCACTTTTTTGCATGCCCATTGTTCTTGCACGTACTCTTTCCAATGCGGTTTCAATTTGCGCTTCTTTTGTTTGTTCTTCTGCTTTTTGCAGATCGAGAAAACGGGTGTAAGTTTGTTCAAATACTTTTGCAAAGCGTTGTAATATGCTGGCATATTCTCCAGTAAGTTCCTGCGGCCCCCAGGTTAAAGCGCCATGGCTCATGTAAGCAATTGAAAAAACAACCGGGTCCAGTGCTGCCATCCATTGTTTTGTTTCTTCTGGAAAATTTTTAAAATCAGTTTGAGAAAACATTACCGCATCATAAGCCTTCTTATTTTCTCCTGATAATTTTACCACCGCATATTTTTCTCCGCTTTTCCATTGTGCTAATTGAGTGTCGATAAAGGAATGCCTGAAATAATTTACCTGGTAACTCTCAGGATATATTTTTTGTGCAAAGCCACCTACCCAATGTTGCATATTGCCTGTTGCTGCATCCATGATAACGATAGTACAGGCGCCATAATTAATATCCAGTAGTTGCAATTGCTCATACATAGTGGCCACCACTTCACGCAGTTCATCGCTTTTTTGCATGGCCATTGTTTTGGCACGCACTCTTTCTAATGCCAGCTCTACCTGTGCTTCCTTTGATTGTGCTTCTGCTTTTTGCAGATCGAGAAAACGGGTATAGGTTTGATCAAATACATTACCAAAACGTTTGAATATATCATGGCTTTCAGGCACTGGTTCATAGGTGATAAATAAAAGAAAGCCTTGCGAAAAGAAGGCCAGGTGAAATATCTGGAATGCAGGAAGTGAGCCGCCACCGGCAATAAATTTATTCAGCATTTCACCCACTACAGGAAGCCGGCACATATATTTATAATGCGATACAATTTCGTCGCCGCCTATTTCTTCCACATAAAACGTGTCGCCTCTTTTCCAGGCATCATAAAAATGAATGAATGAAGGGTCTTCTGTAACTGGTGCACGGAAAGGTTGTTGAATAACACCTGCGCTGCTCATCCACAAGGTGATGGCCTGGTGATCGTCGTCCCAAATACAATAACCGGCACTCCATGCAGGCATGCCCAAAGTTTGCATTTGCTGAAATAAAATATTAGCTGCATCAGGAAGTTCATCACTCAGCTGCATGGCCATCGTTCTTGCACGTACTCTTTCCAGTGCTAATTGAATTTGTGATTCTCTTGTTTGTGCTTCTGCTTTTTTCAGGTCATCAAATCTGCGGTAAGAAAGTTCAAATACATTTTTAAACCGCTTTACTATTTCTACCTGCTCTGCGGATATTTCATTAAAGGTGGAAATGCCCATATGCCCTTTGCCAATACCATATAAATACCAACGCAACGATTCAGCAGATAACTCTCTTTCGTCAAGTGTGGCGCCACCTTTTATTTTCCATTTACGCCACTTCTCCAGTTTTTCCCCGGTATATTTTTCCTCGTAAAAAGCCCCGGATGTTTCAAATCGCTGCTTTAGGTCTGCTACTATTGATGAACTGTTGTATGCATCTTCTCTTATGTCATGCTTTTTATCATCCGAATAATTATAGAAAATAAAACGCTGTTTTTCGTCATTCTCTATAGCTATCTGTGCATTGCGGAGATTGGAAAATCCCAGTGACGCAAGCTCTTTATACATCACTTCGCTAATACTAACAAGTTCATTGGATTGTTTCATCGCCATGGCAACAGCACGTACTCTTTCAAGCGCCAGTTCAATTTGTGCTTCTCTTGATTGCGCCTCCGCTTTTTTAAGATCCAAAAAACGGGTGTAGGTAAGGTCAAATACATTCGCAAATCTTTCCAGCAAGTGTAAAGTTTCAACTGGCCTTGGCTCGGAAGTGGCTAAAGAAATGGCACCTTTAGAAAAATATGCAATACTTATGACGCGGCGGTCTTTTAATCTGCCTGGCTCTATCTCTACAGTACTTAAACTTTTTCTATAATTATTATATTGTTCTAATTCTTTTCCGCTGATATCAATGATTAAAGTTTTTTTATCTTCTTTCCATGCGCCATAAAACTTGCGCATCACTACCGGTTCATCCAGGGAAACAGCGACTGCCTTTTCCCTTATCCTTCCGTTGATAGTGGTCCATAACTCCAGCTCTTTTTCTTTTTCGTTAAAGATGCCAATACCGAGTTGTTCAGGATCTTCACCAAGTTGTTCCAGTTGCTGGAAAAGAACATAGGCTGTTTCTGCAAGTTCGTTACTCTTTTGCATGGCCATTGTTCTTGCACGTACTCTTTCCAGTGCCAGTGCAATTTGTGCTTCTCTTGCCTGCGCTTCTGCAAGTGTAATATCGGTATACCGCTGGTGAGCCAATTTAAAAACGTTAGCAAACCTTTCTAAAACTGCTACTTTATCTTTGGTAAGAGGCCTGAATGCAGAGATGCCGATAGAGCTGATGCCGATGGAATACATGTAATAGTGTAACGAGGTGCAATTGTTAAGGCTGGGGTCTTCCGGCTGCCCGTTTCTTTTCCTGTATTCTTTCCAGCCGTTGAGTTCGCTTTCATCCACTGCTAACTCCGAAAATGAATCCGGCGTTCTGCTGAGTTTTTTTATAAATGATTCTACAATAGGATGAGATTTATACGGAACACAGGTTATGCTGCCACCCGTGGCATCTGAATAATCATAATCGGTAAAATAATCCTTTCCTTCTTCAAAAGAATCTATTAACGCATTCCTGATCTCGCTAAAACCAAGGCTGCCCAATTCTTTATACAATACTTCGCAAATGCCTAAGAGGTCATCAGATTTTTTCATGGCCATAGCAACTGCACGTACCCGTTCCAGTGCGGTTTCAATCCTGGCTTCTTTGGCTTGGGCTTCTGCTGTTGCCACATCAATATACCTGCGGTAGGCAAAATCAAAAACATTACGGAAGCGTTTTAATACATTTAATTTTTCTTCTGCAATAGCACTGAAGGTTGAAATACCGATAGAGCCGGTACCAATGGAATAAAAATAGTAATACAATGCGTCAGTGGTTTCAATCCTGGGGTCATCTTTATCACCAATTTCTTTTCGGAAGGTTTTCCAGTCTTCCAGTTCTTTGTCTTTAAAGGAAGCTTCGGAAAACGCATCACCGGCACTTCTCATCTGCCTGATCAGTTTTTCAATTACAGGATGGATATCATACCTTAAATTACTGATGCTTTCACCAATTTCATCTGAATAATCGTAGTTAATGAAAGTACCCTTTTCATCATCATGGATATTGATCATTGCATTCCTGATCTCGGCAAAACCCAAACTGTGCAGTTCTGTATACAATACTTCGCAGATACCTGTAAGCTCCTCTGCTTTATGCATGCCTAGTGCCTGTGCACGTACCCGTTCCAGTGATGCTTCCAGCTGCGCTTCTCTTGATTGTGCAATAGCGATTTCAATATCCAGGTAACGGCGGTAGGATAGATCGAATACTTTAAGGAAACGCTGAAACAATTGCAATGCGTCATCACTTAAAGGATCATAGGTAGAGATGCCCAGGGCAACCGGCCCAAGCGAATGCCAGTAATAATTAAGTGAAGTGGCATTTTCTAAATAAGTATCAATAAATACGTTGGTAGATCTTTGATAGGCCAGCCAGTCTTTAACTTCACTGCCTTTGATATGGGTAGTATATACTTCACCCTTGCCTTTGAACATTTGTTCTGCAAAAGCCGCTGGCACTTCATGATTGGTATAAACAGTTTCGGTAATAAATGTTTTATCATGCTTGGCATAAAACTCATAGTTCATATAAGTGCCCTTATCCTGGTAAAATATAGCGGTTTGCACATTGCGTATTTCTTTTACCCCCAATAATTGTAATTGCAATGCAATGGTTTTACAAACCTCCAGCATATCATCGGGCTTGTTCATGCTCAGGGCCACTGTTCTTACTCTTTCTAAAGCAGATTCAATTTCCAGTTCCCGGTTCTGTGCTTCTACCGCTTTTCTTTTTTGTTCCAGTTCTTCAATAGTTTCTTCTAATAATATTGCTGTAGTGCGTTTAACCTTTTCCGTTCTGTCTAATTTAAAACTGGTTATTTCAAATTCTTTATCTGCACTTACAAGAGCTTTAAGCAGCACTTGCCTTTGCTCTTCAGGCAAAGCGGTATCCTGTAATAATTTTTTTATATTTTCCAGGTGTGTGTTCATGCTTTCTGTTTGATCTTAACTATTGTTGATTGTACCTGGCCCAGGTGCCGCAGTATATGAAAATGTAAAAATTCTAATCTTTGCTGAAAATCCATGGCACCAGAAATAGGGTGCGGATGTGCCTGCAAACGTAATTCATCTTCCTGCAGATCTTTTCCAAAATTTTCCAGTAATGGCTGAAGGCCGGCCAGCGATAGCCGCCAAAAAATTAATGTGCCGCCTAACCTTGGTGCAGCCATTGGCGGAACAATTTCTTTTTCCTTCCAGGTTTGTTCAATTAATTTTTCAATAGGCCATTCTTTGTGGTCAGATTCAAATGTTCTTTCACTTTTTCCATCACGTATGGCATACAATATTTTCCACATGCCAAAAATGGCACCCTGCTCTGCCCAGAATAAATGTTCCGTATTGTCAATGATACTCCACTCGTCTGGCGAAGATTTAAATGCTGCCTGTTGTTCATTGATGTTTTTAATACAATCAATAAATTCATTTCTTGCTATTGCAACATCATGTATGAGTTGTTCGATAGTACTCATAAAATTATTTTATTTAAATATTATACCACTTTGGTAATCTGAATTAATGCTCTTACATCACCATTCTTCGCAATATTCTTCTCCATAATCAAGTTCTCCGCCAGCTGGCGGAGCGGTCATCTTTCTTTTAATGCCACACAACAGGTAGTAAGGTTATGCATTTCTAAATTTCCTCCAGTTGCCCTGCCCAGTTCTGCATTGGAGAACATGCCGGCCATAGGCACGTTCCATACATTTTTTATGCCTTCCATTTCCTGGTGTATCATTGGCCCGAGTGCAACCTGCCTGCCTGCGCAACTGAATACTATTACAGCATCTGCGTCGGGCATTTCAATAGCCTTCATTTCTTCCACACCATTAATTACTTTATCCACCACATCAAAATCAGGTGGTAAAGAAAAGCGCACTTTGCTGCCCTGCGGCACAGAACCACTGCAATAAAAAGAACGGTCGTTCCAGTCAATTAATAAACCCGGCCGCATAACAGGGTTACCTTTTTCCCGCTGCATTTGTAACGGGAACGTGGATGCGATCTCTAAAATAAGATTACCATTATCAGGTGATACATTTTGAATGCCACCATATTTTGCAGTAAGGTCCAGCACCGGGATATCATCAACCGTATAAACATGATTGCCTTCACTTTTAGTAACTGTTCTTACTGTGCCCACTGCATGCCAGCCGCAGGTAGCACGGCCTTTTATCTTGATCTTATCTTCATCAAGCACTAATGCAACAACACCCCTGTCGCTTTGAAATGCATTGGAGAAAACAAGTTGTTCCGAAAAGGTATAGTCATCACCAGCTGCGCCACCATACACATTTACATGCGCACCAACAATATCTTCAAAACCCAGCAACAATTGTTCAGCATCTGTTTCGGTATGACTGCAGGAAATAAGAAAAGCCGGATTACTAAAACGCCGCAACGCTTCTTTAGCAACTTGATTTGAAATTTCTCTATAGTTCTTCGCAGGGAATTCGGCTGTGAGAATTGTGAAGTATGCAGGGTTTATATCCATCAATAAAATAGCTATGTTACCCATGCCGGTATCGCCATCAATAAATTCGCCATTGGTAGTAGCGCCAAAAATTGCAATACCTGCATCATTCAACAGATCAATGACGATTTTATGGTTGTGTTTTTTAGAAATAAACATAACTGCAAGAGTTGGTTTAAAACCATCGGCCAAACTTTGATCTAATGCCAGTTTAATTTCTTCTGCAGATTTTCCTTTAATTGATTTTGCATTCATAATTTACTTTTTGCCGGTAAGACGGTAAGGCGTTTTTATTTATTTTTCTTTTTAGTAATTAATATTTTTCGTTTTATTATAACACAGAAGAGACATCAGTCAAAAAAATTAAATTTTATCCTAAACGTCTTACCGTCTTCCTCAAATGAGTCCTGCGGACCGGCTATTCTTCTTTTAATGCCACCCAGCTACAGGTGGTGGAATGAAATTCGTGTTTACCATTTACAGCACGGCCAAATTCACCATAGGTATAAAATCCGGCCATGGGTGCATTCCATATTTCTGCCAGGCCATCATTTTCCTGTTGCGCCATCGGGCCTAATGCACTTAAGCGGCTGGCACAGGAAAAGATCAATACTGCGTCAGCATCAGTATCGTGTGCATTCCTGATTTCTTTTGCTTTATCTACTACAGTTGCTACAATATCAAAATCCGGCGGTGTGGAAAATTTGAAATGGCTGCCTTCTTCAATATTAGATTCCAGTATCAACGCATTTTCTTCTTTATCATAACCCATTGGATTGCACATCATGGGCTCACGGTCTTTTCTTTCTATCTGCAAAGGATAATGAAGGCCAACACCATCAAAGAATTTGGAACGATCATGTGTGGCATCATAATCTGCACCTAAAAAACGCAGGTACATTTCCAACGCAGGCTTGCCATCTATTTCATACAGCAAATTGTTTTTACTTTTGGTTATCGTTCTGGAAACACCAATAGATCTCCAGCCGGATAAAGCCACACCATACATTTTTATTTTTTCTGCATTAAAAACAATTGCTGCCACACCGTAAGTTGTTTTCCAGTTGTTGCTGAAAATATAAGGACCCGTAAAACTCATATCATCACCGGCCATTCCTCCAAACATATTTACCTGCGATCCGATAGACCTTTCAATATTTCTTATCAACGTCTCACCATCCAGTATAGCTCCATTCTCCATTAAAGACGTGCTGAGCAGGATCAATGAAGGCTTGCTGAATTTTTCCAATGCTGCGTTAGATAATTGAGTAGCTGCTTCGGCAATTGTTTTTGTACCGATATCTTCAGTCAGCATACTATAATTATTTCTGTCAACTTCCAGTAATAATATTGCAATAGCGCCTTCAGTTTGGTGGCCATCTGTAAACTCATTGCAGGAAGTAGCACCAATACAATCAATTTCTGCTACCGTTAATATTTCGCAAACAGCACTACTATCTTGCTTAATAGAAATAAAAATGATAGTTAAAGTTGGTTTAAAACCATCGGCCATGCTTTGCTGTAAGGCATTGTTAATTTCTGCTGTTGAATTTCCTTTTATTGATTTTGCTTTCATAATTTACTTTTGCCGGAAAGGTGGTAAGGCGTTTTATTTTTTTTATATTCAGTAATTATATTTTTCGTTTTATTAATAATCAGAAAAGATATCAGTTCAAAAGATTAAATTTTAATCTAAACGTCTTATCGCCTTCCTCAAATGAGTCCTGCGGACCGGCTATTTTTCTTTCAATGCCACCCAACTCACCGTTGTGCCATGAAATTCCGGCCGGGTATCATCCAGTTTACCAAATTCTCCCAATGAGAAAAAACCTGCCATTGGTTTATTCCATGTTGCGGCTAACCCATTCAATTCTGCAGATAACATGGGGCCCAATTGCGAAAGCCTTCCCACACAGGAAAAAACAATCATGGCATCAGCATCCGGCAATTCATTTTCTTTTATTGTTTTAGTGCTTTCTATTACGGTATCGATCACTTCAAAGTCGGGCGGAAGCGAAAACCGGAATTTATCTCCCTCTTCTACAGGAGCGCCTAACATTATAGACTTGTCTTCTTCATTCCAAAATATAATTGGCCGCATCATTGGTTTTCCAAAAGCTCTTTGAACCTGTAATGGATAAGTGTCCAGCCCTGTTGCTTTGTCAGTCATAACAATTTCTTTTCCCAGGAATTTTTTTACTACTTCTATAGCAGGTTCATCATCGATAGTAAATACCCAGTTACCATCACTTTTAGTAATTCTTTTTTCAATACCCACAGGTTTCCAGCCTGATACGGCAACTCCTTTTACATCCACTTTATCTTCATCCAGTATCAATGATATTAAACCGGAATTACTTTTAGATTGATTGGTGAATACGGTGCCGCTAAAAGTTACCGGTTCGCCTGCAGCACCACCAATAATGGTTATGTCAGCTCCTGCTTTGTTTAATAAGCCTTTGATAATTTCCTGGCCGGGAATTCTGATATCAGCAGTGGAAATGATAAATGCAGGATGATCAAAATAATTTTTGCCTGCTTCACCCACCTGGCATGCCGCTTCATACGCAGTTGCAGGCGACTCAAAATCTTTTAAAACAATTTTAAAATTATCCGCATTCATATCCAATAGCATTATAACAATGCCTGTGGGATCAATACCATCTTCATTAAATTTTTCTGAAGTGCTGGCGCCGAATATGGATATTCCTGCTGCATCCATAGTGGCAGTAATTTCGTCGATATCTTTTATTTCAGTTAAAAATATAACTGCAAGTGTTGGAGTATAACCATCTGCCATACTTTTTTCCAAAGCAATTTTAATTGCTGCTGCAGAACTTCCTGTGATCGATCTTGCTTTCATTATTATTTTCCGGATAATTTATTGATGATGGAATCTTCCTCATGTGCTTTGATCTTTATAACAGAATCAAGCTGGCTGTTGGGTACGGTGGTTGATAATACATATTGCTGAATTTTCCAACCCTCATCAAGTTTTACCAATACACCCGAACCACGGCATATTTTCATTTGTGTATTTAATAATTCATCAAACCATGCAAGGCTGCCGGTTTTATCAAAATAAATATGGCGCTCCAGGGCTGTAAAATTCCAGGCATGACCTTTATCAAAAATGGGTTTTGCCCAGGCCATAAATGCTTTTTTATCCCAACGCTCTGTAGCATCAGTACCGGTAAAGATGGCATCATCGGTATAGTAACTAAAATATTTATTAAAGTCTGCTTTTGCTGCCGCCACATTAAATGAATCCAGCATTGCAGTGATTTGCTTTTCATCGTTTGTTGTATTTGATACACTGTTACTGCAGGCAGCAAAAAATAAAGTCATAACGGTAGCAATAGCAATGACTGCAGCGTTGCTTTTTAAGGCTTGTTTCATTTGTTTTTTTATATTAATGTTTGATACCTGCCTTGTTTCAGGTAGTTAAATAAAAAGGGGAGTGGATCTGCAATGCAATTGCAAAGTTCTTTTGAAGGATATTCAATCAGTATTTACAGGAGGTACGGAAAAATTTATGCTACAGTATTCATTAATTCTTTCAGGTAAGCCTGTTTTACGGGCTCTTTTTTTTCTTTGCAGTAAGCAGTAAAATAATGATGGGTTTGCAAAAAAGCTATTTGCATTTTATCCCAGGCAGTTTTCGTTAATGATGGGGTGAGTGATTGTAATTCTTTAAATAAATTACCGGCTTTTTCTGTTACACAGATGGTACCTAAATATTCCAGGTCGGCATCAGCAATAATTTCTTCCAGTTTATTTTTTGGCAATTGCGGCACTTTGGTAGCCATGATCATGCCGCAGATCTTTTTGATATCGTTGTCGGAAAAGCCATATTCAGGCAAATATTTTGTGGCCAGTTTGCAGCTGGCCTCTTCGTGGCCGGTGTAAGAACTGATATAGCCCGTATCGTGCCATAATGCAGCAGCACTCAGCAGTTCCATTTCTTTTTCGGTACAGTTTTGATGCCGGCCAATCTGTATTGCTTTTTCCTGCACATACAAAGTGTGTTCGTGATTGTGATAGTAATAACATACCGGAAGATTATCTTTCAGCAGGTCTATCACAAACTCCTTCATGTGCAGTTTACTTTGCATGCGCTTTTGCTTTTAAGATGCCGCCACTTGCCTCTTTAATACTTTGCACATAAATAAACGCTTTGGGATCTATTTCTATTATGGCTTCCTGAATTTGTTTTATTTCCAGCCGGGTAACAATGGTAACAATGATGTCGCTTTCTGTACGCACTTCAAAGCTGCCGGGCAAATAACCTCTTTCGCCTTTGTATACGGTAATGCCTTTGCCCAGGTCGTTCACCAATAAACTTTTTACTTCTTCGGGCATGGAACAGATGATGTTCATAGCAGTGAATTCTTCAATACCATCTACCACATAATTGGTGGCACGGGAAGCTGTAAAATAAGTGATGATGGAATACATGGCCGTTTCGATACCCAGTTCAAAAGCAGCTACTGCAAAAATGAGGGTGTTGATGAGCATGATGATCTCACTGTTGGAAAAACCGGTTTTTCTACCTGTAAACACTGCAATTACTTCAGCACCATCAATTACACCGCCGCCACGGATGACCAAACCTACACCGGTGCCCATTAAAATACCACCAAATGTTGCGATGAGTAATTTATCAGTGGTAATAGGCTTTATATGAACAAAAAGTAAACCGATGGAAAGCAGTATTACTGCAATGGAGGTTTGCACTGCAAAGGTTTTTCCAATTCTTCTATACCCTAAATACACAAAAAGTACATTGAGAATGATGACCAGGAAACTGATATTAAAATGAAATAACTCGTACAATAAAATGGAGATACCGGTAATGCCGCCATCCATAAAGCTGTTAGGAATCATAAAACCTTTCATGGCTAAAACAGCCAGTGAAGTGCCTAATAATATCAGTAAAAGATTCTTGGGCGACCACACTGTTTTCCAGTCTACCGCATCGTTTTTATGTTTCCTGTTCATTGTAACAAAATTGTATTGTGTTTTGGTTTGTAAGTTACCAATCTCTTTTGATTTTTTAATGGTATCTGTTATAACAGCTGCCAGCGGTTGTTTGTAAACGTTTCCTTTCTTTTTTAAACTACTCAATCTTTTTTCCCTGGTCGGTGTCTTCACCGACCAGGGAGGTAAATTACTTACAGGTAAATGCCGATTACCAATGCCACTATGCTGATGATGGCAAACATGATCAGCAGCGGCATAATAAATTTAAACCAGGTCTTTAAACTAATATTAACCATGGCCAGCGATGGTAATATAAGCCCGGTAGGTGCCAGGAAAGACATGAGGCACATACCATACATATAAGAATTCACAATTTCTCTGCCGGGCACATGCACCAATATAGCCAATGCACCTATGATGGGCATAGTTAATACCGCCATACCCGAAGAAGATTGTATGAAAATGGAAAAGACCACATAAAACAATAGCAGCAATAAAATAAAAAATGCCGGCTGTATACCTTGTACCAAATTAGCTGTATAATACAAAATAGAATCGCTTACATGCCCGTCGTTTAAAATAATAGTAACGCCCCTGGCTACACCGATTATAAAAGCAACCGACAGTAAACTTCCTGCACCATTAGTAAATTCACGGATGAATACTTTTTCATTAAGGCCTGTTATTAAAGCCACCAGTATAGATGAACCGAGGAACAGCGAAGACATTTCTGTTGTCCACCAACCCAAAAATACCACACCGGCAATCATGGTTAAAAAAGTAGCGATGTAGATGAGTAACAACAATTTTGTTTTTCCCTCCAGTTTAGGGGTACTGGTTTCGTTGCTGATATTTATTTCATACAATGGTTTTACTTCGCCATCAATTTTATATACCAACGAAGCGGTGGGATCTTTTTTTATTTTAGCAGCATAGCGCAAAATATACCAAACTAATAATCCCGTAACAATTACCCAGAGTACCAGGCGTTCGCCTAACCCATCCATCCAGTTGATGCCCGCTGCATTAGATGCGATGATAACAGAAAATGGATTGGAGAAAGCGGGGAGCGAACCAATGGTGGTGCCGCCGAAAATGATAGCCAGAGGAACCAGCAGATCGTACCCTGCAGCTAAAAACAGAGGCACCAATATCGGGTAAAAAATAATCGCTTCTTCATACATTCCATACGAGCCTGCAAAAAATGAAAGTACAATAGTAAGAATAGCGATGAGCCATTGTTCACGGCCTTTCATAGTATGTGCCAGCCAGGTAATGCCTTTTACCATAGCACCTGTTTCGTTAAATACAAACATGAAGCCGCCGATAACAAGAACGAATAAGATAATTTCCACACTATCTACAATGCCTTTGACAGGGGCTTGTAAAATATTAATGAATCCCTGCTGGTTTCTTTTTTGTTTGGTAAAAGAGCCGGGCACTGATACGGGCTTGCGTATATCACCCGCAATAAATTTTTCTACCTTTATTTGTATGCCAAGGCTGTCCAAAGTTTTTTGTGTTAGCGGTAATATAATCTCATTGGTATCGGTAACCATTGTAAAATTCTTACCACTTACAGCAAGTTTATTGTACTGCCCGGCAGGTAACAACCAGGTGCCCGCTGCAGCCAGTATGATCACTAACATTAAAATGGGTATCGGCCCGGGAAAAGCTCTTTTATTTGCCATGCTTGCTTAATTTTTATCTAGCTGTTCAATTGTTTTTTTTGCTGCGGCTAATCTTACCTGTTTATTTTTTTCTACTAATTTTTTTGTTGCCCAATGCTCTACTTTATGATGCAGTGGTACTAATAATGCTGCAATACAAACTAATGCCAGTAGCATCAGCACAGGCGAATGATGGGTGATGCGTTCTAAAAAAGGATGTAATAATAAATTGAGGAATTCAAAAACGATAAGCAGTGCTACCACGCCTAAAAATTCAATCACTTTTGTATTGGTGATCAAAGTACGGCTCAGGAGTAAAAACAACACTATAATGCTTACAATACTCAATGCGATCAATGCATATTGAATATTTTCTTTTCGTTCTTCTTCGGTTTTTAATTTTTCTGCTGCAATTTCCTGCTGCCGCAATTCCTCACGAAAACCCAGGGCTTGTATGTTTTTTATTTTCTCCAGGGTAAAAAGTGAATCTTTTGTAAGCATGGCTAAACGAAAATATTTATTCAGGCTGTCTTGTTGATTGGTTTGTTCAAAACTTTTATACAAATATTCATAAGAGCGCATGCTCTGGTCTTTTACATCAAACGGAATAGCTACCTGCAAGGCCAGGCGGGCATAATAGTTTGCACTGTCATATACTTTTGTTGCCAGGAAAACTTCAGCAAAATCATTTTTTAAATAAGCATCCATGTAGGGCGACGGTGCTTTGTTTTTTTGATAATAATCAAAAGTTCTTTTAAGAAAAGGTAAGGCAATATCGTATTGCCCGTCTGCAATATAATTTTCGCCCAGTGTGCTGGTGGAAATGGCCAGTTGAAAATAATTCTTTAATTCAGTATCCATCGTCACCGCTTTTTGGGCATATACCATTCCGGAATCAGCCATCTTTCCCTCGCCATAGGCACAAGCAACTCCATTGTAAACCCTGGATAGTAACTCCTTTTGGTTATCGGCCAACGCTAGGGGAATCTGTTTTTTTAAATATTCAGCAGCCTGGTGATAATCTTTTGCCGACATATAGGTAGATCCGATGGCACGATAAGTTAATCCCATGCCAAAATTATCCTTACGTTTTTCAAACCGTGATAATACCTGGAACAATAAATTTAACGAAGCCGGGAAATCACCTTTAGCCGTTAAAATACCAGCAAGTTTTATATTGGTATAATCTTTACCCACTTCATCATGTTGTTTTGCAAACCAGTCGAGCAGCGCCAGGGTATTTGTAGCTGTATTGCTATCAGTAACCAATTGCGTACTGAAATAAGAAAAAAGCTGGTTTCCCTTTTCATCATCAGTTTTTGCAGCAAGGTATTTTGTTTTTATACTATCAGGTAAAGGCTGGCTGTGAGCACTGATAAAAAAGGATATAGTAAAAAGGAAAAGAATGATTTGCTTCATAATAATATTTTTAATTGATGTTCCTTCTAACTGCTAACTGTTTTTTTTCATCAGTCAATAAAATATTTAGCAATAAATTTTTAAGCTATCTATTTAATACGGTTATATTTTTTCAACACATCAAGCACTAACTGGTGTGGCAAAGCATAAGCTTTATTACCATTAATACCTTCCATGGTTTCTGCTGCTACCATTGCATTAATGATGGCTTCTTCAACCGCTTGTACAGTAGCATCAAATAACGGATTGATCATATCGTTAGGCAACACTTCTACTTTAGTAAAATTATCTCTTTGAAAAGCCTGTGGATTGGCGGTTGAAAACGTAATGAAGATATCGCCGGAACCATTTTCTCCACGGCCACCTACTTTGCCTACACCCAACGCCACTCTTGCAGCAATTCTTTTTAACTGGTGTGGCAACAATGGTGCATCTGTTGCCAATACCACAATGATAGAACCATCACCGGGCTGATAGGAAGGCGGTGCTTTAAATTCATAATTCATGGTGTCTTTTAATTCTTTGCCAACAGGCACTCCGGCAATGGTAAAATTTCGTTTAGAACCAAAATTGGATTGTACCAGCACACCAACAGTATAACTGGAATCTTTAATTTTTATCACTCTTGATGCAGTGCCGGTACCACCTTTAAATCCTAAACACATCATACCAGTGCCGCCACCTACATTACCTTCTTTAATAAAGCCACTCTTTGCACTATCCAATGCTTCGTATGCATTTTCTTCTTTTACATGAAAACCATAAATATCGTTTAAGAAACCATCATAAGTTTCTGCCACTACAGGGTAAGTGTACCAAAAATCTTCTTTATACCAACCCGTTTTTACAAACCATTTTAATACCGCATCTCTTACCACACCCACGCTGTTGGTATTGGTGATCATAACAGGTGTTTCTAAAAAACCGGACTCTGTTATCCATGTAGTACCTGTCATTTCTCCATTACCATTTAAAGTATACCAGTTAGCATACACAGGATTATTGTTTTTGCCTCTTGGTAAAATGGCGGTTACGCCTGTACGGGCAGGGCCTTTGCCACGGATGTTTTTTCCTTCGCCGGTAATGATGGTGCTGTAGCCTACTTCAACTCCTTTTACATCGGTGATGGCATTGAATTTTCCCGGTGTGCCGTCAAACGGAATTCCGATGTCTCTTGCACGGGGTTTTTGTGCTTTACCTGTAAACTGAATACAAATAAATAACAGTAGTGTTGTAATAATTTTCATAACGATTATTTTTTAGCCTCGGTCGGTGTCGTCACCGAACGAAATTTTGGTTATGGTAGGTGAAGACACCGGCCATGGTTATTTATATTACAAATAACTCAACCACCATTTTTCTTTGTGATTGGTTTTATAGTTATCATACCATTTACATAAAGGATATAATGCAATTACAACAGCAGCCCAAATACCATATACCACCCATAAACTATAACCTTCGCCAGGTGCTGCAAACTTAAACGGAATGCCTGGTGCACCTGTCATACCTTCTGCCACACTATGTCCTCTTGATAAATAACAGCAGATTTCAATAATGTGTAATAAATAAAAATGTAACACATAATAAAAGAAAGGTACCCTGCCGTACACAATAATTATTTTAGAAAGATGGCTGCCGGTATTTTTTACCAATGCTAAAAAGATCAACCCACAACCAACAGTAACACAGGTATACAATAAAGAAGGCGGATACTTGGTGACATTCATAAATGAAAGAAAAGTATATACGCCATCTTTTTGTGATGACCAGCGAGAAGGATCGCCATACATATTGGTTGCCCTTAATGCTGCAAAGAACAGCAATGCGCCAAAGCCGGTAAGCAGCAATATTTTTTTTCTTCTTTCAGGTTCTACATCGCTGAAAATTTTACCGGCACAGTAACCCACCATCATCAGCCCCGTCCATGGTAAAAAAGGATAAAACACCCCCAGCATATGATTGCCCCATAAATGAAGCATACCGGGTTTGTGTAAAAAACGCCAGAACTCATTTACATTTCCCATTTGTTTTGCTTCGGCAAAATCTAAAAGGTTATGGCCGAATACAATTAATAAACCTGTAATAAGAATTACATTAAATGGTAACCAAATCACTACTCCTAAAATAACCATGCTGATGCCGATAGACCAGATAGTTTGCAACACAAAAATGCCAAAGTGGATATCGCCGGTGATGCCCAATGTGATAACAGTAAGTTCTAAAAAAACCAGGCAAAAGCCACGGGTAATTAAAAAGCGGCTAAGCTCAGCAGTGGTTTTTCGCCTGCTTTGCAGCCATGCCGATACACCTGAAAGAAAAACAAATGTAGGTGCACAAAAATGGGTGATCCATCTTGTAAAATATAAGAATGGAGTGGTGGTAGAAAGATTGAGCGGATCTCCGGTGAGTGCTTCGCTATGAAAAAAATCACGGGTATGATCGAGTGCCATGATGATCATAACAAGGCCTCGAAGCAGATCGATGGACTCAATTCTCTTGTTGTTAAGTTGTAATGGTTGTTGCATGATCGTAAATTTTTTCTTTTCCCCGGTGGTGTCTTTTCTTCCCCTGGCCGGTGTCTTCACCGACCGGAATTTGATCAGTCAGCGAAGGCCCGGGCATGGTAATTTATTTTACAAATAACTCAGCCACCATTTTTCTTTGTGATTGGTTTTATAATTATCATACCATTTGCATAATGGATACAACATAACCACGATGCTTATCCAGACAAGGTAAACGATGCCTAAAGAAAAACCGTAGCCTTTCAGGTTAGTTGAAAACCACAAAGGTTGTTCTAATATCCATATCCTGAAACCAAAATGAGTGAACCATCCCGAAGCCAGCAGCGTAAATAAATGCACCAGGAAAATATGCAGTATATAATAGAACATGGGAACACGGCCATAAATACTTATGATCTTTGAAACCTTGTTGTTTACATTTTCTGTTACAGCAAGAAAAAGTATGGCAGGCCCCAATGTCATTAAAACGTATAATAAGGAAGGCGGGTATTTGGTGACTTTAATAAATGAAAGCACAGTGTACCATACGGATGGCTGGCTGCTCCAGTGAGAGGCATCTCCATATACATTAATAAAGCGGATCAAAATAAATAATACAATGGCACCGCTGCCGATGAGCAGCAGCATTTTTTTTCTTTTTGCAGCATCAAAATCTTTGGAATATAATATGCCGAGGCAATAGCCTAATGCCATTACACCTATCCAGGGCAATACCGGGTAGCCTACAAGAATATTTTTTCCATGCCAGGTAAAGAAATTCTGTTGGTGCAATAATGCCCAGCCAAAAGCAGGCAAATTATTTCCGTTTATCCGAACGGTATCTAAAAGATTATGGCCTGCTACCAATACAATACCAATTGCAAGGATCAACTTAAAAGGTAAATGAATTAAACCTGCAAGAGCGATCATACTTATGCCTAATGCCCATATCACAATAAAATAAATGTTGGAAAAAGTAATATCGAAATTCCACTCAAATGCAATCAATGTCAGTTCTAAAAAGATCAGCCACAAGCCACGGGATAAAAGAAAAAGTGATAATTCTTTTTTAGTTTTCTTTTGCCCCGAAATGCATGCAGCTGTACCGGCGAGAAACATAAACACCGGCGCACAGAAGTGAGTGATCCATCTTGTAAAAAATAATACCGTGCTGGTTTTTCCCAGGTCAAGCGGATCGTACATAAATGCACCCTCATGAAAATAATCTCTTACATGGTCCAGTGCCATGATGATCATAACCAGGCCACGAAGCAGGTCGACGGACCCGATCCTTTTGCTGTTAAGTTGTAATGGTTGTTGCATCGTTATATTTTTTTCATGGTCGGTGAAGACACCGGCCATGGGTATTTTTTCTTTCCCCGGCCGGTGTCTTTCCCCGGTCGGTGTCTTCACCGAACGGAATTTTGCCGATGTTCAGCGACAACACTGACCATAAGTACTTTTTTATTCCAGGTGATATTCCTTTTCTAAATAAGCAATCAATTCGGCACCTGCAGTTTTCAATTCTTCGTCGGCGCCCAGCACCCCTTTTTTGGTACCACGCATGTACACTGCAAACACAGATAATTCCTGCAGCATTTCTTTGTCCATGGTTCGCAATGGCGGATTATCTTTAATACGCAATATCTCATCCCTGTTGCCTTCCATACTAACAAGCACTACGGGATCAAAAATTTTTGCCACTGCTTTTTTATATTCTGTAAATTCTGTTTCATTAATTGATTCCAGTAAACGCACCAGTGGAAATTTTTCGTAGTAGGTCATTATTTTATTAGAAGCTTCCAGTTGCCGTATCAGCCTGAAATTACCGGAGTTCTTTAATTGCTCAAATGTTCTGCTATTATTAACCAATGGTTTTAGTCTTGGTGCCAGCCGTACAAAAAAATACAATTCACCAGTATGAGCAGCAATTTGCGATGGTGTATTTAAAATGGTGGTGAGTGAATCCATCATGGCAATACCGGTTTTTACCCAGGCAATATTTTGCGACAATACTTCCTGGTCGCTCTTTAAATCTGCCACCATAGATTCTATGTATTGTTTTTCACGATGGTGTTCGATGGTTTGTTCCAATTGATACTCGGCTAAAAAACCGCAGAACACAGCCAGGAATAACATAAAGAATTCCCAGAAATATTCCTTCCATGTTTTTTTGCCGTGGCTTGGGTGTGTATGATGATGTACTTCCATGTTGTCGATTTCAGATTGTTGATTTTCGATTTCGGATTTTAGTTGTGCTTCACCAGGCAAAAGATTTTCAACTTCTTCAGCTGGCGTAATTGATGGAACAATTTCCTCATTCACCATTGACGATTCACTATTCACGTCTGACGGTATGTTTTTATTTTCTTCTATCATATCAGGCAATTGAAGTTGTTTTTTTCATTGGTTGCCATTTTTTATAGGTAGCACTGCGCCACAACCATTCTAACGGACCGTAATTAAAATATTTTAACCATATAGTACTAAGAATAATCTGGAAGATGAAGAACCCGATACCGAGGATGGTGTACCAGAACGGGCCTACTTGTCCGCCATAATTTAAACCAGGGCCAAGAAAAACAAAATTGCCGGTGAGGGATTGCAGGATATAATTGCTGAATGCCATTTTACCTACGGGAGCCAGCACAGATAATATTTTTTTACCAGCAGCGGTTTGAAAACTGAGCATGAACAAAGCAACGTACACCATAGCCAGCTCGGCCACGCCAAATGCATAGGCAATAGTTTCGTAAAAACCATTTATTTTAAGCCCGAAATAATCTCCTTCAAAATAAGACATGTAATGCGCCAGCATATAGTTAGCAGGCAGCCCTACTAACAACCCGATACCAATAACCCAGTACAATATTTTTTTATGCTGCTGAATATTTTTATAAAAATCAGAACGGCCTACTACATAACCAACCAGGAACATACCCAACACTTTGGGAATACGGCTTACAAAAAATAAATAACTATACCTGTAAAAGAAACCGGCCATATTACCTTTTAATATATCGAACCAATTAGCATTTTTCATTACTTCCATATACTCTGCCTGGCTTGTAATATCCTTCAACTTCGGGTTCAACTTTATATCAGCCCAGTTACCCATTTCTTGTAATTTTTGAGCAGGGTAGTTTAAGTCGTGAAAAGTCATTTTAAGCCAATACAATAAAATAGGTGAAAGCATCAGTACGGCACCTGTTATCAATAATGTTTTGTTAGACAATTTTCGCAATGGCAGCAACAAAAATCCCAAGAGGGCATAAAAGAAAACAATATCCCCGGGCCAGATCATTAAATGAATAAAACCGAGCAGCAACATAAAATATAGTCTTCTCCTTACCGTTGGAATAGCATTGATGCCTTTGTCCATGCCTCTTTTTACCTGCAGGGCAATGCCCCAGCCAAATAACAAACTGAAAATAGAATAGAATTTTCCTTCAATGAACATATGGTGCAGGAAACTCATGGCATGATCCAGTTTAGGTACCAGCAAGGGACCGCTTAAATGGGCATCCTCGCTATAGCCGCTGAAACCGCTTCCCAGGTTGGCAATAAAAATGCCGAGGATGGCAAAGCCACGCAATACATCCATAAAAGTTTCCCTCTCGTTGGTTTGAACAGGATTTAAGGTTTGCATATTTTCTGTCTGATTTTATTTTTCACGAAAAAGCCGAAGGGGGGTTAAAGCAGATTTGCATAGTATTGGACAAGGCTTTGTAAGATAATAAACTAAGGCCGTATTAATTTCCTCTGTCACAAAGTTTATTACCCGGTAACACTATTTATTTTAATCCGGCACTTTGGTTAAACTCAACTTAACACTTTACTGATTCAAATATTTTACTGTTAATTTTAACTTCGCCTGATCAATGTTGAATGCAGGTGTTTTACTTTCCATTGTTTTTTTAGCTTCACTAAAACTACTGTCTCTAACCATTGTACAGTAGATAGTTTTCCATCCCTGGTTACTACAGACTGAAGCCGGTAAGTAACCCATGCTGTTGTTTTATCTACATTGGTATTGATGAATTCAAAGCTATTGGTACGTTTAAAATCGGCTGACTGGTTCAATGTGATTGCTTTCAGTATCAGTGTATCTATAGTCCATACCTGGCCGTATTCATACAAACTAATATCTGCTGTGCTATAAGTTTTTAAGCCCACAGAATCCCGTTTGGATAAAGCCTCAAACATTTTTATAACCGTTTGCTGTACTTCCTGCTGATGGGGCGTTAATGTTTCCTGCGCCATTAACACAGTTGAAAATACAAATGCCATTAACAGCAGTGTTATTTTTTTCATTTGATAATTTTTATAAATAACTCAGCCATTTTTTTTCAGGGTGACTGCTCTTATACCGGTCATACCATTTGCACAAAGGATATAATGTAATTACAACAGTTATCCAGATAGCATAAGCTATTGCCAGGCTATACCCTTCGCCGGGAGCAGAAAATTTCCATGGCGAGCCCGGTATGCCTTTTAATCCATCTGCAACACTATGGCCACGGGATAAGTACAAAATAATATTTATCGTACTCGGCAAATAAAAATGAATGATGTAATAGAACATGGGTACCCTGCCATACACAATAAATATTTTTGAAAGACGGCCTTCCGTGTTCTTAACTAATCCAAGAAAGATGAGTGCAGTACCAATGGTAGCACACATGTACAACAATGATGGTGGATATTTTTGCACATTCATAAAAGACAAAAATGTATACACTCCATTTTTTTGTACAGACCAATGCAAAGGATCGCCGTACCTATTTGTATAACGTAATGCTGCAAAGAATACGAGTAAGCCTAATCCTGTTGCTATAAGAATTTTACTTCTTTTAGCTGGTTCGTAAGTGGTAAATACTTTACCAAAACAATAGCCCAGCATCATTAATCCACTCCAGGAAAGAAAAGGGTAAAATATAAATAAATGATGCCCGCTCCACAATGGAACATCAGCCTGCCTGTGCAACAGTTGCCACCAAAATGGATAATCGCCTTGATGATTGGCCTCTGCAAAATCAAGTGCATTATGCCCAAGTACGATAACCAATCCTGTTGCCAGTATAACATAAAATGGTAACCATATCATCAACCCCAATATCGCCATACTGATACCGATTGCCCAAAGTGTTTGAATAATAAAATAGCTGAAATAAAGATCACCGGTTGTACCTAATGTTATGATGGTAAGATCAACTAATATCAACCAGAGCCCACGGGTAATTAAAAACTGACTGAGTTCTTTTTTTGTTTTTCTGCCGCTTTGCAACCATGCCGATACACCTGAGAGGAATAAAAAAATTGGTGCACAAAAATGGGTGATCCACCGGGTGAAGAACAAAAACGGCGTTGTGGTAGCCAGGCTCAAAGGATCTTCCACCAATGCTGAATGATGAAAATAATCACGGCTATGATCCAGCGCCATAATGATCATGATAATACCACGAAGCAGATCGATGGATTCTATCCGGTTTTTTTTAATGAGTGTAGTCATGGATGAGGCGTTGATGTTTTTTAATTAATGAACTATACTGTTACAATGCTCTGCCCACCGGGTACAACAAGTAGCGGTCATCATAAAATTTTGTTTTGCTGTAAAACCAGGTGAGGATAGCATATTGATCATTGGCAAAAGTTTTATCTGCTGCTTTCTTTTCATCAAATTCTTTTTGCAATGCAGGAGATTCGGCCAACATTTTTTTTGCCATGGGTTCCATTATATATGCTTCAATATATTCTGTACGTTGAAAAATGGAATGAAAAAATCCCCAGCTGAAATAAGAATCTTTAGAAGCAGGTTCCAGTAATAAAATGGCTAAATCTCCTAATGGCTGATCAGTAGAAATATACACCGAACCTGCAGGAAATAATTGTTTTCTTGTTTCGGTTTTTGTTGTACCGGTAACCTGGATATGTCCTTCAAAAGGTTGTAGTGTATGACTATCATCTTCAAATACATGATTGTTGATCCGGTACATTTCTACACTCACTTCACGGGGTTCTTTTATTGTTTCCATTATAATGCCGTGTATTTTTAATCTTGTAATTACATCATCGCAGGATGCAGGCACCCAATAGCCTTTTGGCCTGGTAATAAAATCAAATGGCTCTGTTGATTTATAATCGGCAACTGTTGTGTTTGCAGGTTTGCCCAACCATTCCACATAATCTGCATTGGTTACGGTTGATTTATGAATAGCAGTTGCTACGCCCCGCAACTTTAAACTATCAGGTGCTGCAACAGTTGCATCCGCAGTTGTTGGATTTGATCTGGTATCAAAGCTTACCGTATTTTTCATTTGTGGTACTTTCCATGCCATCGGCATTTTTGCAAGTCTTACAGCTTTATCTTTTTCGGTGATCTGTTTTAATGCTGCTCCTTCTGTGGCTAAAATTTTTAAAGTACTTTCCAGTAAAACATAAGTGCCTAATACCCGTTGCTTATAAGGTTTTAAAGAATGATTCTCTACCAGTATCGCAGCTAAATGCCGCAGGTCACCATAACTATCCGAGAATCTCGGCCCACCGGTGGTTACAATATTTCCCTGTGAAAAATCACGGTCGTTAAATGCATTTAATAAAGGCCCTGGAATATGGCCGCTGGCAGTTAGGTCTTTATCGGCAACAACTTTATAAGTATTCTCCAGCCAATCCCGTATGTTGTTTGAATAGCCTTGTTTACCAATGCCTCCAAATGTAACATCGTACTGGTAGTCGGCACCGTCAGTAACATGAATATCCATATACAAAACCGGATCGTATGCATTCATCACTTGTATTACAGATCGTATTTCTTTGGTATCCAGTTTTGCATAATCCCGGTTGAGGTTTAAATTTTGTGCATTGGTTCTCCAGCCCTGGTTTTGCGGCCCACGTTGGTTGGGCCTATTGTAAGCAGAAAAACGTTCATGTGCATCTACACTTAAAATGGGAATGAACAAAAAATTCACTTTATCCAGCAATGATCTTTTATTTCCAAAAGCAATATCACGCAGCAACATCATGCCGGCATCTTTGCCATCTATTTCTCCGGAATGAATACCGGCCTGTACCAGCAACAATGGTTTGGCAGATTTTTTTAATGCAGCTGCACTAATATTTTTTTCTGTAGAAGCAATGATCATAAATATATCACGGCCTTCTGCACTTTTACCAATAGAGATCATGGTTAATAGTGGCGAAGCATCAGCTAATTTTTTAAACCAGGCCATGGTTGCTGCATAACTTGGTGTGGTTACAAAGTCTGATTTTTCTGCTGCTGTTATCCATGGATTATTGGCGTTGGCAATTAAGGCTTCACTTTTGCCATGCCATTCCATTGCCGGTGGAAGAATGGATTGTGCAGTAGATGATACTATAATGCAAATACAAATAGTACAAATTGCTATTCGTATAATTTTTGAGTGAACTTTGTATTTCATTTTAAAAATTTGATGGAGCATGAGATTATTAATTTTTAACTGCTTTACTTTCTATCCAGTTATTAATTTTTGTTTCCAAAATAATTAGTGGTAAACAACCATCTTTCAATACTTCATCGTGGAATTCTTTTATATCAAACTTATTCCCCAATTTCTTCTTTGCTCTTTCACGCAGTTCAATAATTTTTAACTCACCTATTTTATAACTCACCGCTTGCCCGGCTAAGACCATATACCGTTCTATCCGTTGTTCAGCTTCAGCAGATGATACGGGTTGATTTTCCAACACATAAGCAATGGCTTTTTCACGGCTCCATCCTTTGTAATGGATGCCTGCATCTACCACTAATCGAACAGCTCGTTCTATTTCACTATTTAGTCTGCCCAAATATTGATAGGGGTCTGTGTACATGCCTAATTCATTGCCTAAACTTTCTGCATACAATGCCCAACCTTCACCAAAAGCACTTGTAAAATATACTTTTCTAAATTCCGGAATATCGGCCTCCTGTTGAATAGCTACCTGGTAGTGATGACCTGGAATAGCTTCGTGTATAAACAATGATTCCATTGAAAAGTAATTGTATTTAGCCGGGTCACGTACTACTTCATAAAAAATGCCCGGTCTTATTCCATCTCTTGATGGCTTCATGTATTGAGCATTGGCTCCCGCTGCCCGAAACTTTTCAGTTGCTCTTACTTCAAACTTTGCTTTGGGTGTTAAATTAAAAAGGTTGTTCAGTTGCGGCGACATTTTATCCAAAAAACTCCTGAATCTATCCAATACTTCTTCCTCAGTTTTAAATGGAAAAAATTTGGGGTCGGTTTTTACATATTCAAAAAAGGACTTTAAATCGCCTTTAAAACCAACCTGGGTTTTTACAGAATCCATTGCTTTACGGATACGTGACACTTCGCTAAGTCCTAAATTAAAAATTTGTTCGGGTGTAATATTTGTGGTTGTAAAATACTTTAACCATAACTCATATTCTTTCTTCCCCATATCATTATCTAATAAGCCTGAAGTTTTTCTTGCTTTTGGAATGTACTCAGTAACAATATAATCGTGTAATTTTTTATAGGCTGGTTTAATAACATTTTCAATGGCCGCCGAATAATCTTTTTTTAATTGAATGGCTGCCAAGCTATCTAAACCGTTCGGAAGTTTAAGTAATGGTTTATAAAAAACATTTTCTTGCAAGCTGCTCTCAAATAATGGTTTTAATTGTGGCGGCACTTTTTCCATTGCGGCCCTCGGATTTGTGTTATGCAATTCAATTCCCTTTTGCATATTTGCAATAGCCTGATCTACCCAAATCTGAAAACCTTTCATACGGCTAATAAAATTCCTGTAATCTTTTTCCGTATTGAAAGGAATAAAGCCGGCTCCGGATCCCCACGTTGCGAACTTTGTTGGGAAACTAAATACGAATTGGTCAACTGGTCTGTAAAACCCCAAAGAATTATTTAGTGTTTCGTTTTCGGATTTTAGCTTGTAGGTAAGTACATCAATACTTAATAATTGAGATGCTGTTAAGCCTGCTTTGTTGATGACAGCTAATTGGGTAAGGTATTTTTGATTGAGTGCTTTTGCTTTTTTAATATATGCTTCGCTGATAGTAATTTCAATTTGGTTGTTGTAATCGTTGATACCAGCTTGCGTAGCTTCTAATGGATTTAATGCATAATATTCTTTTGAATACTGTTCCAGTAATGACTCCAATTGAATTGGTTGGTTTGTTTTTTGTGCCAATAGCTGAAAAGAAAACACATTCAGCAGTGCGATAAACAGGATTTTTACTTTTTGCATAATGAGAAACTGTTTTACTCTTTTATAATTTTTAATGATCAATAAAATGTATTCACTATAAATTTTCCAATCGCTTGCCATGCAGTTGTATAACGGGCATGAAATACGACATCAGAAAATAGAAAAACTGAAAGCACAATCAAACCGGGCATTAAGTTTTTCTTTTTCATAAGATCACTTAAAAATATAGCAGCAGCAACTACGGTTTTTATGTATAACACCATTATTAAAATAGAGGCTGTTGGTACTTCATGAAAATAACTGACGATGATCCTGTTCATTGGAGGGCCAAGCATTACAATGGCTGTACCAATCATGAAACGCATGTGTTTATAAGTGTTCTTTCTAAAATAAATGGCCAATGAATAAAATAATATGAACATCACTATTTGCATCCATGTTATGGATTGTGTGGCCATTACATCTGCAACTGATTTTTTAAGAATACCTGTTTGATAATTATACCTGGCTATGAATACCATTGACACAATCATACATGGTGCAATGGCATAACTTAATTTACCCAAAAAACGATGTGCTGCGAACTTTTTCTTGTGAATCAAAATGGGTTGTACCAGCAACAACAATACCCAACTGCCCATTAATGCTCCGTGAATATGATGCAGCCAATTGTATTTCCCGAACGTAGGAAACTCTTTTATATAAGTAGCATGAAAACCAATATGTACGATAATAAACATCAGTACCATTCCAAAAATGATATTCCGTGTTTTGATGTGATCGGGTTGATTGATTTTATCCTGTTGCATTTCCTGGTTTATAAAATTTTTATTTACATCAATTACTTCAAATACGTATTCAACCAATTTACCCATAGCTTGTCTCTTTCCATCTGTGTTACAGGGTCGCTTGCATTGTGTGCAGGAATCGGCCATGCTATAAACTTTGTAACGGTACCATTATCCACCAGCGTATGATATAATTTATAAGATTGTGTAACCGGTACTCTTGGGTCGCCGGTGTTGGCCAGGATAAGTGTAGGTGCTTTAATATTTTTAGCCTCGGTAATGGGTGATTGAGCAATGTAGTTTTTCATGTTATCACCTACGTAAGGCGAACCACCCAATGCACTTGCACGACCAACATTAAAATCGCTGAAACTATACTGATCCGCCCAGTCAGTTACTGCTGCGCCTGCTACTGCTGCTTTCCAGCCGCCGTAATGGCCAGCTAACCAAACCGTCATAAAGCCACCATACGACCAACCGCTTACACCAATCCTTGCAGTATCTATCATTCCGGTAGTTTTTAATTTTTCCAATCCAGTCATTACATCACGGCCCGGCCCGGCACCAGCATCCTGTACAATAGCAATTTTATATTCATTACCAAAATTATCGCTGCCCCTGTAATTGGGCTCAAATACAAAGTATCCTTCATTGGCCAGTATTTGAGAAAATCTTGAAAACTGATCTACTGATGCCGCATTGGGGCCACCATGTATTACCAACACAAGGGGATATTTTTTACCTTTTTCATAATTGGCAGGATAGGTTACAATACCACAATGTTTCCAGCCCTCATTTTCCCACCTGATGGTCTCTGTTTTGCCCAATGTCATTTTACTTACTTCGCTATTGTAGTCGGTTAATTGAACAGGCTTTGAAGTGGTTGATGCCATAAAATATAATTCAACCGGCTTATTGGGTTCAGAACCTGTAAAAGCAATGGCACTGGTTTTACTAACAGTAGCATCCAGCCAAAAACCCCAGCTGGGGCAAACATTTCCTAAATTAAGTGCTGTAGCCTTGCCATCTAAACTCATGGTCCATATAGACGTTTTGTTATCATCATGTCCGCCGGCTAAAAAAGTTTTATTGTCGGGCATCCAGGCAGACAGGTACAGGTCTCTGTTTAATTGTGCAGAAACGGGTTTACCCTCACCACCAGTGGCATTGGCCAACCATAGCTCATTAATACTTCCGTTTATATCCCCTATTTTATACCAGTAAGAAATTTTACTGCCATCAGGAGAAAAATTCGGGTATGCTTCAAATTTAGTTCTTGTTGTTAATGGTTTGTAAGTTCCATCTGCAACATTAAGTAGCTGGATAGTTCTGTTTTGCCCATCACCTGAATAAGCGGTTGCTACTTTTACAAACAAAATGGTTTTTCCATCTGGCGACCATGAGAATGGAGAAGATGGGGCACTTGGCGGAATTACAATGGGTAGACTCCAGTCGCCATCTGTTAATCTTTTATTTTCTCCGGTGTTGGTATTTACCAGCCAGATGTGTGCAGGCAATGGTTGACTACCTACAAACATATCGTTGTTAGTTACTTCAAAACCTGTAATACCTTTTTCAATATCCTGTTTGTTTTTGGGTTCGTTAAGTGCGGCATAAGCAATAGCAGTAGAGCCGGGGTTCCATGCAAAATGTTGCACACCTTTGGGCGCTTTGGTAATTTGCCTGGCTTCGCCACCCAGCATCGAAAGCAAGTAAATTTGATTGGTAACATCTCTGCCTTGCACGGACCTGGCTATAAAAGCAAGTTGTTCTCCATTGGGCGACCACCTTGGGCTTGATACTGCAAACCTATCTTGTGTGAGTACCCGCTTTTTACCCGAAGCCACATCTATCAACACCAGTTCGGCATTGTAACGGTTTTGAGTATAGTCGGACCGGGATACAACAATAACAACGCTTTTACCATCAGGCGATATTTGCGGATCGGAGACATTGACAAACTTTGCATAATCTGCTATTTCAAGCTTCTTCTGTGCCAGTAGCTGAAAAGAAAATACATTTAGTAAAGTGATAAATACAAGGGTTGCTGGTTTGATTTTCATTTTATCTAAGATTTAATTTATTTAAATTTTGCAGGATCATTTACTTTTTAAATTGCCTGGTTACAAAATACATTATACATACTACTGCAATAAAAATGATGGTAGATAATATCTCCCATTTACTTAAACTGCTGAGTAACCATACAATGGCTGCAATACCAATAAGAGGAGTTACTAAACCGCCGGGAGCTTTGAATGTTTTTTCTGATGCCTGTTGTTGTTTTCTTAATTTAATGGTGGCTAAAATAACAGCGAGATAAATCAGCAGTATTGCTGCGCTTGCCAATACCGCTAATTGCTTAAACCCTCCGGCAACAGAAAAAATAAAAACCAGTGAGCCGTATGTTACCAGGGCCAGGTGTGGTGTAGCATATTTAGGGTGCACTTTAGTGAGGAATTTTGGAAACATACCATCATTGGCACCTGCAAACAAGGAACGTGGTGTACACATCACATCTGCACTTACACACCCAAAACATGATATGGCTGCAGTAAGCAATAATATTGTTGCACCCACGGGGCCTACAATTTTTTCGGCTACCGCTGCCAGTGGCGCATCTTTAAAGGATGCCATTGCTGCGCCCAGTACACCCTGTGTTACAGTCTGCAATAACATGTAAACGATCAGTACCACAATACCTCCCAGGCAAATGCCCATCGGCACGGTGCGTTGGGGATTTTTAAATTCGCCACTTACACCAAGCGATGTTTCAAAGCCGGCGAAGGCAAAAAATAAAATCAGGGCTGTGTCGCTGAATGTTTTTAATGAAGGGGCATGTTCCCAATGCAGGTTAGCGGCTTTAACCTGGCTAAAACCAAAAATGATAATACCCAACAGCGGCAATAATTTTATAATAGTAATTAGTTTAACTAAGCCAATACCTTGCCTGGCACCACGAACATTGAGTAATACCATAAAACCAATGAGTACAAAAAATAAGACAGCACGGATCAATGGATTTAAAAAAACAGGAAATATTGCAGCCAGGGAGTCGGCAATAATATTCATTAATGCTGCGCTGCCCAAAACGTTCCAGCCAAAAAAGTACAACCAGTTAATAATATAAGCGGGAAAATTGCCGAATGCAGCTTCTACGTAAGCATAAGAACCCCCGCTGCTGGTAACTTTGCTGCCTATTTCGGCATAGCAAAGCATAATAGCAGCCAGCATTATGCTGCAGAATACATAGCCGAATATTGAAAATGCGCCTAATGCAATACCTACAATTGCAGGCAGTGCAAATATGCCTGCACCAATCACGCCGTTTACAATAGCTAATGCCAAACCCGGTACACCAACCACCCGTTTTAATCCTTCATCCGTTTTTTCAATTGCCATATTTTGTTGGTTTGAGTAAGCGGTACAGTTAATTTTATTTAGCCTCATTAGCTTTTAACACCCGTAAAAAATTTCCTCCCAGAATTTTAGTGATATCTTTTTTACTGTATCCTTTTTCCACCAATGCTTTTGTAATTAGCGGATAAGAGGTAACATCATCTAATTGTTGTGGTGTAATATTAATGCCATCAAAGTCGGATCCGAGGCCAACATAATCAACACCTACTAACTTCACTATATAATCAATATGATCGATAAGCATGGATAAAGGGGGCCGCATGGCGTTTGTCTCTTCTGTGTATTTCTGGTAGAGATAATCCATGCTGTAAAAATCTCCTAAACCTGCTTTCATCAATGAATCATTTTCGGCGGCATGCTTTTTCAGAAAAGCAATTTCCTTTCTGCCAAAACTGCTGTCAATAAAACCGGGATTAAAATTGAGTTGAATAACACCGCCGTTTTTTGCAATCGCCTTTATCTGGTCGTCTTTTAAATTACGGCGGTGTGGCGTAAGATTGTACACACAACTGTGCGATGCCATAATGGGTTTGGTAGTGAGTTTAATTACATCCCAAAATGTTTGTTCGCCTACATGGCTTACATCAATGATCATCCCCAGTTGATTCATCTTTTGTACTACCTGTTTTCCAAAATCGGTTAAGCCTTTGTGTGGCAGGTTAGGATTAGTAGTTTCATCTGCTGCACTGGTAGCCCATGATGGTGCGATATTATGAGTGAGCGTTAAATACCTTGCACCACGTTTGTACAGTGCTTCTAATTTACCCAGGTCATCTTCAATCATATGGCCGCCTTCCACCCCAAACATGGCAGCAATTTTATGTTGTTGCACAGCTTTTATCATTTCGGCGTAGCTGGCAACTTTTACAATCTTATCGGGGTTACGTGCTGCTACCGCATCAAGACTATCCATTTCCCTGTTGGCAAATGCATATGGATTTTTTGCATCGCCATCGCAATACACCGAAAATATTTGTACATCCAGGCCGCCTTTTTTCCAACGGGTGAGATCGCTGAGTGTTTTACCCGTAAGGTCTTTATCGAAAACCATTCCTTTATCTGCAGCTTTCATCAATATATCATTGTGTGTATCTACTACAATAGCTTTGGCATGAATTTTTTTATAGGATTGAGCCTGTAGCTGCTGCATTAACACAATACTTATAAATAATAATTTCAGTTTCATTTTTGTATTTTAATTATTTACTATTCCACTCGTTATTTTTTCTATCCATATCAGGTAATACATTTTCGGGGTCGAGTATTACCTTGTCTATTTTATTAGAAGAAGTATACTTATAAACCCATGAGCCACCACGTTGCCATATTTCAACGGGCAACTGAACAGTCTCTTCTTTACCGTTAGCTTGAATTATTTTAAGAATAACCGGCAATACCATTTTGCCTTTATTATCAATAGTAATTAAGGCACCTTTAGCCGGATCATTATCAATATAGCTGACGGCAGTTATAGTTTGATCCAGTTTTGCTGTTGTAAAAAACCATTCTTTCCAAAACCAGTTTAGATCCTCTCCGGCTGCATTGTTGATGCAATGGAAAAAGTCATAAGGTGTGGGATGCTTAAATGCCCAGGCTTCGGTATATTTTCTAAAGGCATAATCAAAACGTTCTTTGCCCACCACTACTGTACGAAGTAAATTTAATCCGTAAGCGGTTTTGCCATAAAACTGGTAATGTTGTTCAGCATCCATCGCATCACTCACCGTCATCAGCGGATCTTTGTATTGCATGAACTGCATATAATCCCGGGAGGCAAAAAAACTTTTGTCGAAATAGGCAGCATCAGTTTGATACTCCTTATTATTGAAAAGATCATTGGCAATATAGTTTACATAAGTATTAAAACCTTCATCCTGCCACATATATCTTCTTTCATTAGAACCAACGATCATGGGAAACCAGTTATGCCCGATCTCATGGGCAATCAAAAACCACAGGCGGGCTTTAATTTCTTTATAATTATTAAAAATCATTCCGGGATATTCCATACCGCCGGTTATGCCTGCATTACTTATTGCTACGTTCCAGGGGTATTCAAAAAAGTTTTTGGAATATATTTCAATGCTGGCTTTTAAATATTCTGTTGATCTTGTCCATGCAATATCGCCCAGGCTTTCTACAGGATAACAGGACATGGACAATGCTTTTTTACCAGAAGGTAAATTGATCTTTGCAGCATCCCATATCAATCCTTTTGAAGCAGCAAAAGCAATATCCCTGGTATTTGTCATGGTGAAATGCCAGGTAAGGTTTTCTTTACCAGCAGGACGTGTAGCCGGCTTACCAATTTCATCTGCACCAATAATAGTAATTGTTTTATCACTGTTTGCAGCGGCTGCTAATCTTTTTATTTGTTCAGGTGTTAATACTGCAGCAGCATTTTGCAGATCACCTGAACCATAAACGATCATTGCTGCTGGCGCAGTAATGTAATAATCATAATTACCGTAGTCGCAATAAAATTCACCGAGGCCCATGTAGGGTAAAGTATTCCAGCCTTCCACATCATCGTATACGCACATCCGTGGATACCATTGCCCTATCTGGTAAATAACGCCGTTCTTTGTATACTGCCTGCCAAAGCGGCCTGCACCATCGAGGGGTATAACAAAACTAAAATTTATTTTAATGGAGACTTTATCTCCTTTAGGTTGCAGTGGCGTATTTAAACGAACCTGCATTCTTGTATCGGTGATGACGGGTTGTACAGTATAAGATTTGTTATCGTAACTTATCGTTACATCTTTAATATTATATCCGCCGTTAATTTTCCCCAGTACAGAAAAATAGTCACCGGGGTAAGGTGTTGCTGCAACAGACCTTGAAGAAGGTTTAAAAATATTCTGATCCAGTTGCAGCCATAAATAATCCAGTTGATCTGGACTGTTATTAGTATACGTGATCGTTACATCCCCGGTTACAGAAGTATCTTTTTCGCTTAGTGTTGCATGCACCAGGTAGCTGGAATTATTTTGCCAATAGGATGGCCCCGGTATTCCTTTGGCAGATCGGAAAGAATTACCGGCAGGTAAATTAAAATTTTGTGCAAACAGCTCATGGGGATTATATATTGTACTGTCCGCCACATTTTGAGCAAATAAAAAGCCAATAAAAATTAATTGCGGGCATAATAACAATGCTTTCTTCATACTGCAGGTTTAATGGTTTTAAAATATTCAATAAGTTAATTCAATCTTACCGTTCCTGCTGTTAATCAGTTATTTTTTCGGTTTTATTTTTAAGCATTCACCATGATGGTGTTTTTATGGGCTATTAAATTTTAAGTTAAAGGCAATACAAAAAACCATTTTGCAAATGCCTGCCAAATGCCAATATGTATGTTGAAGATAATGACACTATGCACCAGTATATACAAAATAAGAATTAATGGGAATACCCATCTGCCCCTTTTCTGATGCCGTTCTGCAATCATTAATCCTATCAGCAGCGCATAAATAATTCCTATAGTGAATAAGTAGGCAGTTAAGCCGGCCCCAAATGTGTTCATGATAAACCGCACCAATGCCGGCTCAATAAATACGATGCCGGTTGCTACCATACCCCTGGCGTGTAGATTAATATCATGCCGGTATCTTATAGCAATAAAATAGGCTGTTCCCAGGATGATGAGATCTTTGCACGGAACAAATAAGCGCATATCTAAATTTTCCTCGTCAATTTTATGACGGCTATGTACTAATAATAGCACCGAGATAAAAATTAAAGGAAATACAACATAAGATAGTTTACCAATTAACCGGTGCACAGTTAATTTTTTCTTCCGGATCAGTAAGGGTTGTGTAATGAGCATGGCAATCCACAGTGTTACCATAGCAGCATGAAAATGAAAATAGAAATTAAAGTCGGCGGTGCCATTAAAGAATTTAGCAAAATAACTGGGCCAGAAACCTAATATTACCAACGCAACGAGGCCTATAAAATAGTAACCAGAAATTTCGAAGCGGAGTTTTGGTTTGATGGATTCCATGCTTTTGTTTTTGAATGAGTGTATAGTATTGGCCGTTATTTCTTTTTCCAACTGAGTGCTATTTCAGTAATGAATAGAGGGATGGTCCAGCAAAACCATATTGTCGCAGGACCTCTTTCTTCAAATTTTTGCATCAGGCCGATGACGAAAGAAGAATCATTCAAAAAGCGGAAGGTTACAAATGCAAACGTTACCACATAGCTTCTGATCATCCATTCCCTGTGTTGCTGTATGCGGCCACGCATTACTGAAATATATGCCATACCTGCTGTGGTGATCCATGCAAATGCCAGGGCTTGTAAACCTAGCGCCCAGGAAAAATTTACTCTTACCCCGCTTGTCCACGCAAGATAAGTAGAGCAGGCGGCACCAATTAAAATTGCAGTTAGATAAATGCGGCCCATCCATCGGTGTGTGATAAGATAGCGGTTTCGGAAAGCTTTCCAAAATTGAAAAGGGCCAATTACCAACGCCATGATGCCGCAGGAAATATGCCCTATCAGCGACCATTTAAAATTCCAGTACCGGCCAAAGGCTTCTTTGCTAAAACCAAAATAGGGTAATGCATGCTGTATTACAAATTTGCCTGCAAATACAATAAGAAATAATACAACTACTAATCTTACATAAGATTGACGCTGTTGTAATGAGATCAGTTTTGATTGTGCCATGGTATAAATTTTAATTATTATTAAAGAAAGTACAATCGTTATTTTACTTTATGTGCTTCCATATCTATCTCAATAAGCTGATTGTGTAAAGCCAGTCCCTTTACTTCTAACCAGGTACCTGTTGGAAATTGTTTTTTGTAAATGGTATTGCGATACCCCGAAACCTTGATGAATTCATCCATATTGGTAGTGTAAATATTTTCTGCCACCACATCATCAATAGTATAGCCATAGTGTTGTAAGATCTTTTGCAGGTCTACGTAGCAGTTTTTCATCTGCAGTTCCATATCACCCACACCAATGATCGTTCCCGAGTCGGTCATACTTACTGCCCCGGAAATTTTAAGGTCATCACCAATTTTTACAGCGTGGGTGTAGCCATATTCTTTTTCCAGCTTTGGCCGCAGGTTAAAATATTCAGGTGCTTCTGCGACGGGTGGTTTTGCAGTTGTTGCAGTTGTTGTGGTGTCTGCAGTATTGCAACTCATAAATGATAGTGAAGCACTACACAGGAGTAATGCCAAAGAAAAAATTCTTTTCATTGTTTAAGGTTTGTGTTTAAAAAAAGGGATAGTTTACAGGGGGCGTGTATATTGTAAAGTTCTGCTCTGTAGCAACTCCCGGTGAGTATATATCCATCTTTGTACGATACATTTTTAGCTTTTAACAGGACAAATTGTGCAGCATCAGGATAAATTCGTCATTATACAAAAGCTACAGCTGATTTCTTTTTGATCAATGCTATAAAAAATCACATTCCGTTTATCTTTATAAGCAAATGCACAAACCCCTTATCTCCCTGAAAATAATTTTTACACTTGCAATACTCTGGTGGGGTTTGGTTGCCAGTGCACAAAAAACACCGGATTATGAAACGATCTCCACAGCAGAGGGATTATCCCAGGGAATGATATTTGACATCTTGCAGGATGACGAAGGCTTTATCTGGGTGGCCACCAAAAACGGATTAAACCGCTACGATGGTTATAGCTTTAAAGTTTTTAGCAATGATCCCTACAATGTTCACAGTTTGAGTAGTAACACGCTTATAAAATTATTCGAAGATTCAAAAGGCAGGCTATGGATAGGTACAGAGGATGCAGGTATAAATGTATATGATAAAAAGAGCGGCTTGTTTTTTCGCATTCAAAATATAGCTTCCGATACCGCAAGCCTGTCCGGAAACGCCATAAGGAGTATAGTGGAAATGCCGGATGGTCGCATACTTGTGGCAGTATATGGCGGCGGTTTCAATATTATTGACATACCAAATGATTTTTTTGACAAACCTTCTTCCCTGCACATAACAAGATTGAGGCTTCCGGATAATACTGATGTATATGCTATGGGAAAAGATAAGAATGGTAATACGTGGATAGGAGGCTTTGACGGATCAGTTTACCGGTTTGATCCTGCTAAAAATATGTTTCTTACATTAAAGAACGGCCACCTGCTTAACAATGGGTATCTCACCAAAGGAGGGGTGGTTCTTACCAGTACAAATTATTTTTTATCGGATGATACAGCAACATATCCGCTGTTTGATACCAGTAAAATTCCGGCCGGCAATATTCTTTTGCGGCCAAGGGGCGCTTTGTGGAGGAACCATTATCGTGATTTGTTTCAATATGATATAACCAAACTGGAGCCGGGAAAACCTTTGCAATGGGATTTGCACTTTGCAGATAGTTTGAAAGTACTCTTTCCTTTTATCATTGATCGTTCTGGTATTGTATGGTCGGGCTCCATGGGGTATGGCTTGCGTAAATACAATACCGATAGCAAATTCAACCAACACCTGCTGGTAGGCTATAGTGTAAGATGGATAAAACCAGAGAAAGCCAATATCATTTACACAAGTGATTTTGGGTACAACTGGATAAAAATAGATGAACAGGGAGTTGAAAAAAATCCTTTTCGTAAATTCCCCCAACTATCACAGGTTGATAATTTTTTAATCAGCAAAGCAGGTAAATATTGGTTTAAATCAGAGGCAGAAGGATATAAGGGGTACTATGATTATAATCCGGCTACCGGCAGCTTAACAAAGCATTTTGTGTGTACCAACGAACCCAGCGGCGATAAACAACCCATGCTGGAAGATAGCAAAGGGTATATCTGGTTCTCCGTTCGTGGCGGCCTCTTTAGAAGGATACAAGCTAGTACCGGCAGCATAGATAGTTTTTCTATAAATGTAAACAATGTAAAACGGGGATCCTCCATCACCATTTGTACTGCTATTTATGAAGACGGGCAAGGTACTTACTGGGTAGGTACGCAGGATGGTTTTGCAAAAGTTCAGTTTAATACCAGCGAAACGGTACCTGAGGTAAAATGGTATTATAATGAAGCCAATACCCGCAATTCGCTTAATTATAACCATGTATCCTGTTTTATGGATGACCCTGCCGTGTCCGGTAACTATATATGGATATGTACCAAAGGTGGCGGATTAAACAGGATGAATAAAATTACCGGCAATTTTATTCATCTTACAACAAAGGATGGCCTGCCGGACGATGTGCTGTATGGTACTTTGGCAGACGAATCAAAAAATATCTGGGGCAGTACCAATAATGGTATCTTTTGTTTACTGGCAAATAACAACAAAGACAGTACCCGTTGGGAGTTTAGGAATTTTACAAAAGCTTACGGATTACAGGGTGACGAATTTAATACCGGGGCCTATGCAAAATTAGCCAATGGTAACCTTGCTTTTGGCGGTGTTAACGGGTTGAATATTTTTAACCCGAAAGAAATACTGGCAACCGGTTTTAAACCTGGTGTTTTTATAACCAATATACTCATAAACAATACAGCTGTAACTGCAGAAGACAAAACAGGGGTTTTACAAAACAATATTGAGCAAACACAAAGTATTACCTTAAATTATTTACAGGATATATTGACACTGGAATTTTCTTCACTTGATTTTACTGCACCTACCCAAAATAAATACCGGTACCAATTGGTGGGCATAGATAAGGTATGGGTAGAAAGCGGTACCCGGCGTACTGCCACTTACCTGCACTTACCATCGGGCAAATATATTTTTAAAGTACAAGGTAGCAACAGCCAGGGCATCTGGAGCGATAAAATTGCTGAACTGCAAATTACTGTGTTGCCGCCCTGGTGGCGCAGTTGGTGGGCTTACCTTATTTATATATTGTTGATGGGTTTGGGTATAAGAGCATATTTTAAATTTTCTGTAAACAGGGCTAAATTAAAATCGCAACTAAATTTTGAACAGCTGGAAGCTAAAAGAGTAAAAGAACTGGATACGGTAAAAACACAACTCTATACCAATATTACTCACGAGTTTCGTACACCACTTACCGTTATATTAGGTATGGCACAGCAGGTTAAAAGTAATCCGTCCCTGCATTTGGAAAATGGTATCGATATGATCATCCGCAATGGCCAAAGCCTGTTGAATTTAGTAAATGAAATGCTGGATCTGTCCAAACTGGAAACCGGTAAAATGCAATTGCAATTAGTAAATGGCGATGTAATTAATTTTCTGCGTTACATAGTAGAATCTTTTCAGTCGCTGGCAGAAAGCCAGCAAAAGCAATTACATTTTTTAGCTGCAATGGATACATTACACATAGCGTACGACCCGGAAAAACTGCGGCAGATCATTGCTAATTTGTTATCCAATGCATTAAAGTTTACACCCGAAAAAGGGAATATTTACATCAGTGTAAATGAAAATATTTTACAGGATACTGCCGGTAAATCAACCTTGGTTATTAAAGTAAAAGACACCGGCATTGGTATAGCCGAAAGCCAGTTGCAACATATCTTCGACAGGTTTTATCAATTGGACAACAGCCATACCCGTAAAACAGAAGGCACAGGCATTGGCCTGGCATTAACCAAAGAACTGGTGAAATTAATGGAAGGGGAAATCACGGTGAAGAGCCCGCCAACGGGGGCTAATAAAGGAACTGAATTTATTGTGGCATTGCCAGTTAAAAAAATGCCTGTAGCAGAAGATGCTAATCTTCATTCTGATGTAAAAGAAGTGTATAGTCTGATAACGAATACAGGTACCATCAATAGTATGGAAATTGCTGATGAAAAACAACAACAGCAAAAACCGTTACTATTATTAGTAGAAGATAATGCTGACGTTGTGGCCTACACGGCATCCTGCCTGCCCGATTACAGGCTTGCTGTGGGTAAAGATGGAAGAGAAGGCTTTGAGATAGCAGCAGAAATAATTCCTGATTTAATTATCACCGACGTAATGATGCCTTTTGTAGATGGCTTTGAATTGTGCAGGCAGTTAAGGAATGATGAGCATACCAGTCACATTCCCATCATTATGCTTACGGCAAAAGCAGATATTGAAAGTAAAATAGAAGGTTTACAGCAAGGTGCAGATGTGTACCTGGAGAAACCATTTAACAGGGAAGAGTTATTGATACGCATAAAAAAATTGCTGGAACTGCGGCAAAACCTGCAACAGTATTATCTTAAAAAGTCAGGATTAGATAATTCTTCTGTACCGGAACCAGTAACTACCGAAACAGCCATCATTAATACTAAAATTGAAGATGATTTTGTAAAAAAGGTAAGAGAAGCGGTGGAACAACATATGACAGAAACTGAATTTACGGTAGAACAATTGTGCAAAATGGTTTTCATGAGTCACTCACAACTGCACCGTAAACTAGATGCATTAACAGGTTGTTCTCCTAATAAATTCATTCGGGTTATCCGTTTGAACAAAGCTAAAGAGTTGCTGAAAAATCCGGCAAACAGTATTGCCTCCATTGCATTGGAATGCGGTTATAATGATCCCGGATATTTTGCAAGAATATTTAAGCAGGAGCATGGCGTAACGCCACAAGAGTGGAGAATAAACAAATAATTACAGGAAATAAAAAAATATGGGGCACAAAATTTTATTTTAAAAGAAGAACAGCATAAATGAATTAATATTTAATAAAGGCCATTTAAAAAAAGTTGTAATTTCATTTTTAAATATTTTAGATTAATGAAAAGGGTATTTGTTTTTTCAGCAGCCATTTTTTTATTGGCATGTAATGGTTCAGGTAGTGACAATAATACAGCAGCACCAACAACTGGTAATAGTCAAACAGGACTCAACACACCTCCGGGTGCCACTTCTCCGTTACCCACAAGAATTTTTGTTGAAGGTAGCCCTATTGACCTGGGAGGTACCGCACTCTTACAAAAAGATAAAGAAAAATTACAGCCGGGTGCCGATTACCTGGTTACTTTTACAGCACCGGGTGGCGCTACCAGTAAAGCCAGTTTGGTATTGAATTTTTTAATGGCGCTTAAACCAGGCAGTTACCCTATTGTAGGTATGAATTTTAAAAGGCCGGGCAATCCGTATACAGAAATATATGGAGGAGAAGCTGGCGCTAAACCTAAGCTCACCAATTATAAAGTAAATATTACTGAATGTAAAGATTTAGGCGATAATCACCAGGGGGGGCACAAATGGAGTATCAGCGGAACATTTGATGAATTGGTTATTCCTGCATTGCCGATAATGCTGGTAAGTAAAACCAGGCACCACCCTGTAGAAATAAAAATACAGAGGGGCACTTTTACCAATGTTACTTTTGATGATAACTGGGAAGCAATGGTACAGCAGGAGATAGATAAAGCAAAAAAATAGAGGTACAAAAATATTCCGGACAGCGCAGTATTTACTGCGCTTTTTTAATCTTCCTTATTACTTTTTTCTCCCACAAACCAATGTTCTTTATTTCTGAATAAAACATTGAACGTGGTAAGCGAACCATAACAACGGGTAATATATTGCTGAATATTTACTTTCTCTTCGTCACTCAGTTTTTTATTACTGTTAATATTTTGCTCCAGCACACGTAAGCGGTCACGCAGCATCACAATTTTATGAAAGAAATCATCAATAGGAATTTCCTTTGGCTTTAAACTTTTATCAGCTGTTTGCAACAGCATCGTGCCACCAATCCATTTATCGCCTAATGGAACAATTTCATTTACATCACTCCATTGGCGTAAAATTTTTAGTAAAGATTTTTCTACAGCAGAAACAGTTTCCACTTCAACAGTTACATTTTCGGCAATGATCTCATCAAGGTTGGCATCTGTTTTATCAATTTCTTTTATACCATGATGGATAAAGGAAATTAAATAGGTGGCATACCTTACGCCAACAATTACACCGGGCCCGTATTGTGTATGTTGTAACCTGGTTCCTACGCCAAGTGTTAATTGTTCTGCTTCCATAGTCGTATAATTTTTCTCAATGCAAAATAATATTTATTCTGTTGCAGCTGCAACCGGGGTTGTTTTTTTATTGTGTTTATTTTGAATCCGCTTCATCACGAGTGGAATAAACATAGGAAAGTACCTGCCAATAACCGGTATCCATAAACTAACAGACACAAAATAGGTAGCCACCAGCGATAATAAAAAAATTGCCGGCGTAACCAGCGAACGTTTAATTGAAATAGAAACCATATCCCTGGTAAGCGTATGGCTGGCAATATTGTTTTTGGGGTTGCCAATATATTTCCAGAGCCTGTAATTTAAATAACCCGTAAGGCAGATGTTAAAAACATATACCGTGTAAGGCACCACTACATCTATTTTGTTAGAGTACTCTCCGTATAAGCCTGAACTAAAGGGCATTAAAACAATAGACAATAAAAAAATAAGATTGAGCCACAGTAGTTTGTTGTTATAATTTTCAACAAAGCTAAACATGCGGTGGTGTACAGTCCAGTATAAACCAATAATAAAAAAGCTGATAATAAAACCAATGAATTTAAAAACAAGATGGCCCAGTGCTTTCAGTAATTCATGATCAGTAACACCATGTTCTTCAATAACCGGTACTTTTATTTCGATGGCCATTAAAGTAATGGCAATAGCAAATACAGCATCACTGAAAAGGATCATTCTCTCAATCTGAAATTCTTTTTTCAGTTCGTTATGTAATTCATTCATAAAAAGAAGCATTAGTGGTGGCTTTATAATTAAAAGCAATAAAAAGAGTAAAAAAATAACCCTTTGTATCAGTGCTTTTGAAATTGAAAAGTACTGCTCTTTTTTTACATTTTTTCTTTTGGGGCGCTTTGCTGCAGTAACTCAATCTTATATTGATAACCGCAGTTTAAAATATACTGGTTCATGGTAAGTTCATCTGCGGCACTGGCAAATTCGTAAGTAGGCCTGTATTTTGCCATAAAGTTGTCTAACTGCTGGCCTTCTTCCAGGTGAGTGAGTTTTTTTACCAGGGTTTTATTAAAGCGGAAGTTGATGTATTTTTCCTGCTCGTCTTTTTCTAATCTTAACTGAAAAGATTTCAGGCGTTTGTTTCTTTTAAACCGGAAGATGTTGATGATCTCATCCACATCGGCACCGGGTACACCTGATGGTGAAATAGAAGTTCTTAAAGTGGGCTTTTGAAAATCAAAAACCTTGGCATAAGTTTCCCTGTTTTCAATAGAATCCTGTTTAAATGTTTTTCCAAAAACCACTACTTCTTTTAAAGTGCTGTACTTACCTTTATAATTTACCCGTAATGAAATATCAAAATGAGAAGGGTCGGGTATGGTATGTACTGCAAAACTTTGTGTGGCTTTATTGCGAAAGATAAAGGACACCGAATCTTTTTCTGTTACTGCAAGGCTATACCTGCCCAAAGAATCGGTTAAAGTAAACCTGCCTTCTTTATTAATAACGGTAACTCCGGGCACATAATTTATTTTGGAAGAATCAAAAACAGTACCACTGAGTGTAAACTGAGCATATATCGATTGGCCCGCCACCTGGCAAAACAATAGCAGTATGATTATTTTTAAAGATATACGCAACAACAAATTTTTAAAGGCATAATATTACGCCAACAAATTTATACAAAAGCCATAACGGTTTGTTTTAACTGCAATTTTACTTTTCTACAATTTCAGCAATTACTTTTGGATAATGTGTATGCTCCAGTACATGTATCTTTTGCGCTAAAGTATCAGCCGTATCACTGTCATTAATAGCACAGGTTGCCTGGAAGATAACCGCACCATGATCGTACAATTCGTCGACATAATGAATAGTAATGCCGCTTTCGGTTTCTTTATTATTAATGACGGCTTCATGTACATGACGGCCAAACATACCCTTGCCACCGTATTTAGGTAACAATGCCGGATGAATATTAACGATCTTTTTTGGATAGGCTTTAATCAAAGCTTCAGGGATCTTCCATAAAAAACCTGCCAGCACAATAAAATTAATACGATGGTCCTGCAGCTCCGGTAAATAATTATCGCCAGTAAAAAACCTTTCTTTTTCAATTAATAAGGATGGAATACCGGCATTGGCGGCAATATCTAATATACCTGCACCGGGTTTATTACAAACAATCAATGCAATTGTAATATCAGCAGACGATGAAAAGTGATTGATGATCTGTTGTGCATTACTTCCGGCACCGCTTGCAAAAATCGCAATACGGGTCCGGGTCAGACGGTTGGAACCGTCATGACCCGTATTATTGAGGGTTGCAACCGTCTGACCCCTATCATGGGATGAACCAAATCTCTTAAAAACCCTGCCTAAATATTTTTTAAAAAAACCAAACTGGCCAAAAGGAAAGCTTACCAGTAAAACACATAACGGCCATAATAGGGTGATCAATAGTATATATAGTATAACCCACAATGCCCCCTTTTCTAAATTGGTAAGCGCTAAAATTTTTCTTCCTGCATAGCCGCATAAGCTGCCACCTATGGCAAAAGTGGTAATTATGAGTACAAGATTAAGCCCGTTTACCTTCCAGCGTTGTTTAAGTTTTTCAAACATTTGGCAAATGTGGAGTAAAAATTTGTGAAATGATAGCCCGAAACAAAAAATATTAAGGGATAAATATTGTTTACAAATATGTGACAATAACACTATGAAATGCTTTACAATAGGCTGAAACCCACGCTGGATAAGCGAAAAAAAATTTTAACAATGTTGATATTATGTCAGCATCCTGACTTAAATTTGCAGCCGAAACCGGATATTTTTCCACATTAGCCCCGTTATAACTGTATGAGTCGGTATAGAAAAATCTTTAACAGAGTATTTGCATTTCTTGTACTCTTTGCATTAGCCTCATCAACCAATAATATTTTTGCTCAGAACGGCGAAGCGCTTTTTAAAGCCAATTGCTCAAGTTGCCATAAGGTAGATAAGGATTTTACAGGACCAATGTTAAAAGGGGCAAGGGACAGGGAGCCGGATAAAGAATGGGCCTACAAATGGGTGAATAATGTAAATACCATGGTTGAAACCGACCCTTATGCAAAGGCATTAAAGGCAAAGTGGGTTTCACAAATGCAGCAGTTTAACCTTAAGAAAGATGAGATCAAAGCAATATTAGACTATGCTGATGCCCCACCGGTTACACCTCCACCTCCACCGGGCGGAGCTACTCAAACAGAAGATAACTCACTCCTTTTCGGCATTCTTACTTTAGTATTAGCCCTTATAGCCTTTATATTATTACAGGTAAACAGTAACCTGCGTAAATTAACTGATGATAAAGAAGGTGTGCTGCGTGGCGAACCGGTTCCTGTGTATAAAAACAAAACCTACTTAATGGTAGCCATTTTAGTACTGTTTTGTGTTGCCGGTTACTTCTTTACCAATGCCGCTATTGGCCTGGGCCGCATGAAGAATTACCAACCAAAACAACCTATATTTTATTCTCACCAGGTGCATGCCGGTACTAACCAGATCAGCTGCTTATACTGCCATGGTGGTGCACAGGATAGCAAACATGCTAATATTCCTTCGGTAAATGTTTGTATGAACTGTCATAAAGGAATTAATAAATACGAAGGTCCTGATGCATTGGTAAGAGAAGATGGTACTGCAGTTAACGGAACTGAGGAGATACAGAAATTATACGAATACGCAGGTTTTAATGCTGCTACCAAAACGTACAATCCCGATAAAAATAATGATGGCGTACCAGATGGTGCATATCCTATTCAATGGACTAAAATTCATAATCTTCCCGATCACGTATACTTCAACCACAGCCAGCACGTAAAAGTGGGTAAACAACAATGCCAGACCTGCCACGGTAACATACAGGAAATGCCGGAAGTTTACCAGTTTGCTGATCTTAGCATGGGCTGGTGTATCAATTGCCACAGAGAATCTAAAGTTGATTTTTACAACAAAGATGATAGCACCGGCAATAAATTCTACAGCATTTACGAAAAATTCCATAACGACTTAAAGCCTGATACCATCAGGGACAAATACAATAACATCAAGGAAATTAAGAAACCTAAGATGGATAGTGTAACCGTAGAAAAAATTGGTGGAACGGAGTGTCAGAAATGTCACTATTAATTGCTGCGCCTGGAAAAAGACAACAGAGCAGAGGTTTAGAATTATTTATCATTAGCACATTAGCATATTATGAGTAATAAAAAGTACTGGCAAAGTTTTGGAGAACTCAATCAGACTGAAAATTTTCAGCAATCCACTGAAAAGGAATTCAAAGAAGAGTTGCTGCCATTGGCCGATTTAGATGATAAAGGCATTTTGGATGCTAAAACCCCCCGCAGGGATTTCTTGAAATACTTAGGTTTTAGCACTGCTGCTGCTACTCTTGCTGCCAGTTGCGAAATGCCTGTACGTAAATCGGTTCCTTATTTACAAAGGCAGGATGATATCATTCCTGGTATAGCCAACTATTATGCTTCTACTTATGTAAATGGCGGAGATGCCATTTCTGTAGTGGTAAAACAAAGAGACGGACGACCTATCAAAATAGAAGGTAACGAATTATCCAGCATTACCAAAGGAGCTACCAACGCACAATCGCAGGCTTCTGTACTGGACCTGTACGATACTACCCGTCTTCGCTACCCGATGCAAAAAGATGGCAAGGATTTTAAAGAAGTAACCACTTTTGATGCTTTTGATAAAATGGTGGGAACTGCCATTACCGGTAAAACAGTAGTATTGTTAACCGCTACTGTAAACTCACCCTCTACTCAACAAATTATAACTGAATTTTTAGCAAAATATCCCGGCAGCCGCCACGTACAATACGATGCAGTAAGCTATGCCGGTATGATTTTGGCCAACGAAGCTACTTACGGCAAAAGGGAAATTCCTTCTTATCATTTTGAAAATGCTAAAGTAATTGTAAGCCTTGGCGCCGACTTTTTAGGCACCTGGTTAAGCCCAACAGAATTCAGCAAACAATACTCAACCAACAGAAAAATAACCGGCGAAAAGCCCGATATCAGCCGTCATATTCATTTTGAAAGTATGATGAGCTTAACAGGCAGTAATGCAGATGACCGCATTATGCATAAGCCTTCTGAAACCGGTGCAGTAGCTGTTGCTATTTTAAATGCACTGAATGGTACTGCAGCATCTTTTAAAGATGACAAATTAAATAAAGGTGTAAAATTAGCAGCCGATCAATTAAAAGCTGCCGCCGGTAACGCTTTAGTAGTTAGCGGAAGCAATGATGTGAATGTACAGATTGTTGTAAATGCCATTAACGAAGCTATTGGCGCCAACGGAAAAACTATTAACTGGGCCATCACTTCTAACTACCGTAAAGGTATAGATGCTGATATGGATACGCTGGTAAAGGATATGAACAGCGGAGCAGTTGGAGCAGTATTGATCCAGGGTGTAAATCCGGCTTATTCTTACACCGACAGCAAAAAATTTATTGACGGGCTTAATAAAGTAGTGGGTGTTTCTTTCAATGCAACAATGGATGAAACTACTGAGAACTGTAAGTTTGTACTTCCATCTCACCACTGGTTAGAAAGCTGGGGCGATGCTGAACCTAAAACAGGTTATATCAGCGTTATTCAGCCAACTATCAATCCTCTGTTTAAAACAAGAGCTTTCCAGACTTCTTTATTAAAATGGAGCGGAAGTACTGTAGCCGATTACGAAACATATTTTAAAGCTTACTGGTTAGCTAAATGGGCTACACCGGATAACTACGATAAAGCTTTGCAGGATGGTGTTGTAGAACCCGCTGTAGCAGTTGCTGCTGCAGGTGCAACTTTCTCAGCTGCAAAGGTAGAAGAAGCAAAAAGCAAAATTGCTGCAATAAAAGGTGACGAAACTGAAGTTGTTTTATACCAGAAAATATCAATAGGTAATGGTAGCCAGGCTAATAACCCATGGTTGCAGGAATTACCTGACCCAATTACTAAAGTAACCTGGGATAACTATGTGATGATGGGCACTGAAATGTACAAAGCTTTGTACAAAAAAGATGTGCTGGCAGATAAAGGTGCTTCTGATGCGTATGAAGTGCATCCTGAAAAACCAGTAGTAAAAGTTACTGTTAACGGAAAATCATTGGAACTACCTGTATTATTAATTCCGGGTGTTCAAAAAAATACTATTGCTATTGCGGTGGGATATGGCAGACAAAGTGCTGACGCTACCAAAACAATGGATAATATCGGCAGATCTGCCGCAGGCGCAGGCCAGAACGCTTACACCTTAGTAGGTTTTGATGGCAGCACCAATCAATACAGCGCTGTTGCAAAACTTGAACTGACAGATAAAACTTATCCGCTGGCACAAACACAGGTGCATGGTTCTAACGAAAACCGTCCGGTTATTTACGAAACCAGCCTTGCCAGTTTTGTTGCTAACCCCGAAGCTGTTTTAGAAGAAATTACTAAAGAGCGTTTAACCATTACAGCTAACGACAGCAAAGATTTTGTAAGAGATGCCACCATGTACCCGGACTTTGTAAAGCCAGGTATTAAATGGGGTATGAGTATTGATTTGAGTACCTGTACAGGATGTAGTGCTTGTGTAGTAGCATGTACTGCTGAAAACAATGTAAGCGTAGTAGGTAAGATACAGGTACAAAGAGCACACGAAATGCACTGGTTACGTATCGATCGTTATTTTACCGGTGAGGATATGGAAAATCCGGATGTGGTATTCCAGCCAATGCTTTGTCAGCATTGCGATAACGCACCTTGCGAAAACGTTTGCCCGGTTGCCGCTACTAACCATAGCAGCGAAGGCTTAAACCAGATGACCTATAACCGTTGTATCGGTACAAGATATTGCGCTAACAACTGTCCTTATAAAGTACGTCGCTTTAACTGGCTGGATTATACCGGTGCAGATAGCTTCCCGGATAACCAGAATCCGTTGATTGGTGTGGATATGAATGAGTCTGTTATGCAGATGAATGATGATCTTACAAGAATGGTATTGAATCCGGATGTAACGGTTCGTTCAAGAGGTGTGATCGAAAAATGTTCTTTCTGTGTACAACGTTTACAGGAAAATAAACTGAACGCTAAAAAAGCAGGCGACCCAACATTGGTTCGTAATGTAAAAGTAGCTTGTATGCAGGCTTGTCCTACAAACGCTATCAGTTTTGGTAATGTTAACGATAAAGAAAGTGATGTATATAAGATCAGGCACGTAGAGCAAACACACCGTAATTTTTATGTGATGGAGCAATTGCACGTATTGCCTAACGTAAGTTACCTTGCTAAGATCAGGAATACAGACAGAGAGGTTAGTGCGGTGAAAGAAGAAGGTCACAAAGAAGAAGCGAAGAAAGAAGAAAAAGCACATGCTTAAGTAAACATACAATGGCGGATAGCGAATATTGAATCTGTTCTGAATAAAACCACATTCAAAAATTCGATATTCATCAGTTCGACATAAAATCAAAATTAAAACTGTTACTTACCAAAACAGGTTACAGTTAAAAGCTTAGAAAAAAGGATATGTCATTATTAAAGTACGAATCGCAACTAAGGGAACCGCTGGTAGATGGTGATAAAGATTACCACCAGATAACGGAAGATATAGTACGCCCCATTGAGATGAAACCAAGCCGTCTTTGGTACATTGGTTTTTATATCAGCGTGGCTTTACTTTTATTTGGTGTGTACAGTATTTATCGTGAGGTTACTTACGGTATTGGTCAGTGGAACCTGAACAAAACCATTGGATGGGGTTGGGATATTACCAACTTTGTATGGTGGGTAGGTATCGGTCACGCCGGAACTCTGATCTCTGCGATCTTATTATTATTCCGCCAGGGATGGAGAACGGGTGTAAACCGTGCAGCAGAAGCGATGACGATTTTTGCGGTAATGTGCGCAGGCCAGTTCCCGATATGGCATATGGGTCGTGTGTGGATGGCGTTCTTTGTAATGCCTTACCCTAACTCAAGAGGTCCGTTATGGGTTAACTTTAACTCACCACTGTTGTGGGACGTATTTGCGATATCAACTTATTTTACTGTATCATTATTATTCTGGTATTCGGGTTTACTGCCCGATCTGGCTACTGTACGTGACAGGGCTAAAACCAAATTCCGCAAAATGTTTTATGGTGTGGCATCATTTGGCTGGAGCGGTAGTACCAAACACTGGCAACGTCATGAATCTTTATCATTGGTGCTGGCAGGTTTAAGTACACCTCTGGTACTTTCTGTACACACTATTGTATCTTTTGACTTTGCTACTTCAATCGTTCCGGGATGGCATACCACCATCTTCCCTCCTTACTTTGTGGCGGGTGCGGTATTCAGTGGATTTGCCATGGTGCAAACACTGATGATCGTTGTACGTAAAGTTTTGAATCTCCAGGATTATATCACATTGGGCCATATAGAAGCAATGAATAAAGTAATTGTGCTTACAGGTAGTATTGTAGGTTGCGCTTACTTAACGGAGTTGTTTATTGCATGGTACGGACAAAATCCATACGAATGGTATGCCTTCAGCCAGAACAGGGCCAACCTGTTCAGCCCTTATGGATGGAGCTACTGGTTAATGATGTTTTGTAACGTGGTATCACCACAGTTATTTTGGAGCCGTAAATTAAGAAGGAACATTACTGTTACTTTCTTTATGAGTGTAATCGTAAACATTGGTATGTGGTTCGAGCGTTTTGTAATCATTGTTACTTCTGTATACAGGGATTATTTACCATCAAGCTGGAGTACATACTATAGCCCGAGTATTTATGAAATCGGGTTTTACCTGGGTACATTCGGTTTGTTCTTTACCTGCTTCTTCCTGTTTGCAAAATACTTCCCGGTTATTGCTATTGCAGAGATCAAGTCGGTATTAAAAACCAGTGGTGAAAATTATAAAGTGAAGATGACGGATATTGAAAAAGAAGATGCAGAGAAATTTTATATTGAAGAAGTGGCACACGCACACTAGAATTAATAATTGATAATTAATAATTAATAATTAACATGGCTGGAGGAATTAAAAAATTTGTTGTGGGTTGTTTTGATGACGAGGCGGTATTATTCCCTGCGGTGAAAAATGTTCGCAAGGCAGGATATAAAATACACGACGTATTCACACCTTACCCCGTGCATGGTTTGGATCATGCAATGGGATTAAGGGAAACAAGCCTTCATACTGCAGGGTTTATTTATGCAATAACAGGAACCACTACAGCATTAAGCGGTATCAGTTATATCCTGGTACACGACTGGCCGTTGAACATTGGTGGTAAACCACACTTTGCATTACCAGCCTGGATACCTATTACTTTTGAGTTAACGGTTTTATTTGCGGCTGTGGGTATGGTGCTTACATTTTGTTATTTGTGCAACCTTGCACCTTTTGTAAAAAAACACCATTTTCATCCAAGAGCTACTGACGATCTTTTTGTAATGGCTATTGAATGTACTGATAAAACCAACGACGCAGAAGTGCAGGATTTCTTAAAAAACGCCGGAGCAAAAGAAGTGAATGTGCAGGTAGCCGAAACCGGTTGGTGGATAGGAAGGTATCACAAAGAACAAAAATTGTATAAAGACGAAAGGGGCTACTAAGCAATACAGCATCTAACAGCATTCAAAGATATTATAAGAACGAAATGAAAAAAATTGCAATTATATCAACACTTATTTTAACAACAGCGGTTGTTTTTATAAGCTGCGACAGTAAGCGTGAACCAGGTAAAGTGTATATGCCCGATATGGCTTACAGCAGGGCATACGAAACCTATGCAATGCGTGACTCTGCCAAATTTTCGATGGAAAAGGCAGATGCTGGCCATAAAATATATTATACCGGCCAGCCGGTAATGGGTACTGTAAAAAGGGGCGAACTTTTTCCTTTTCCGGTAACACCCAACAATACAAATGGTGTAATTGATAGCAATGCCTTAGTTAATTTAAGCCAAACGGTTAAGAATCCGTTGCCACCTTTAACTAAACCAGATAGTTTAGAAGCAGCAAGATTATTTAATATTAACTGTGCTGTTTGCCATGGTGCAAAAGCAGAAGCAAATGGACCGGTAGCAGCTAAAATTGGCGGTGTTAAAAGTATTGTTGCAGCTTCGCCAGGTTATAGCGATGGCAGAATATTTTATGTGATGACTTACGGACAAAACAACATGGGAAGCTATGCATCTCAGTTAGACAGGAAACAACGCTGGATGATTGTGCAATATATCAGAACATTAGAACCTAAAGCTGCTGCAGCAACGCCGGCAACTGAAGCACCTAAAGCTGATACCACTGCAGCAAAGAAAAAATAAAAGTATTAACACAAAATAAAGTTTAGATGAACCATCAATTTGAATTACCGGGAAGTTATAAAAAGTGGACGTATGGTCTGATTGCAGCCGGTATCATAGCATTAGTGTATGGCTTAATAGCATTTCACCCTTTTGCACCTGTAACACATGGCGAAGGCCATGGAGCTGCTGTAGACGGCACACGTTTTTGGGCTGTATTACTGCAAAACAGTGTATTCTTTTTATTGGTGGTAAATGCGGCCATGTTCTTTATTTGTGTTACTACCATGGCAATGGCGGGCTGGGTAATTGCTTTCCGCAGGGTTTCTGAAGCGGTTTCAAGTGTAGTTCCTATTTTAGGTATTATTACCTTCTGCATTTTGTTAGCAATTGTAATGGGTGGAAGAACAGATATCTATCATTGGTTAGATCCAAAATTATACGTTAAAGGCACTCCTGAATACGATGCTATCCTAGATGGCAAGAGTGGTTTCTTAAACCCTAAGTTCTTTTTAATATGGTCGGCTATTACCATTTTACTATGGTGGCTTTTAGGAAAGAAAATGCGTAGTATGACCCTTAAAAGTGATAAAGAAGGTGCAATGGATCATGAAACTGGAAAGAAATTTATTTGGGATAGTACAGTGTATGCTTCTCTTTTCTGTGTGGTGTTTGCGTTAACAGTGGCATCAACTATTCCATGGATATGGTTAATGAGTATCGACTCTCACTGGTATAGTACCATGTACAGCTGGTACACATTTGCAAGCACATTTGTATCGGGTATTTCATTGATCGCATTGTTCGTTATCTATTTAAAAAACCGTGGGCAATTAACTTATGTAACAGAAGAGCATTTGCATGACCTGGGTAAATTTATGTTTGCCTTCTCTATCTTCTGGACGTATCTGTGGTTCTCTCAGTATATGCTTATCTGGTACAGTAACCAGCCGGAAGAAACTAAATACTTTGTACAAAGAATAGGAACGGCTGAAAAATCAGGTCCGTATCACGTAATGTTCTTTTTCAACCTGATACTGAATTTCCTTTGTCCTTTATTGATATTGATGAGAAAAGGAACCAAGAGAAACTGGACCATGATCACATTTATGGCAGTATTGATCATTTTTGGCCACTGGGTAGATTTCTTTCAAATGGTAATGCCAGGTACAGTGCACGAAAACTGGCACCTGATGCCTTTTGAATTTGGTATCGCCTGCTTATTTATTGGTTTGATTATGTGGGGTGTGGGAAGGTATATCAGCAGCCATTCATTATTAATAAAAAATCATCCTTTCTTAAAAGAGAGTATGATACACCATACATAATCGGGTTTGTTACGGCTAACTGTAATAAAAACGAAATGTTTTAAACAAGAAACAAGAATAATATTTACTGAAAATAACTTTGAATCATGAAGGAGTTTTTACTGGTTGCATTAGGTGCTTTGGTTTTCGTTGTCGTATTTCAGATTGCGAAGGCAAGTGAATATGTAAGCGTTTTAAAAGGCGAAGAAAAAACCCGGAGGCAGAACAACAGGATCAATGCGTTTTTGCTTTTAGGGATGCTGATATTTGGACTGATCGGTGCATGGTATTGTAATGATTTATATTATGGCAAAACCCTGTTTCCTCAAGGTTCATCTTCAGTAGAAGGAGAAGGTTGGGACTGGATGTTTATGCTTACAACAATTGTAACAGGTATTGTATTCGTAATTACTCAGGTATTATTGTTCTGGTTTTCATTTAAATACCAGGAAAAAGATAATACCAAGGCTTATTACTTTGCACACAGTACTAAACTGGAATTAATATGGACTACCATTCCTGCAATTGTACTTTGTGTACTGGTTGCTTTTGGTTTAAAATACTGGTTTAAATTAACAGGTGATGCTCCAAAAGATGCTATTGTAGTAGAAGTTACGGGCCACCAGTTTGCATGGGAATTCAGGTACCCGGGTAAGGATAAGGTTTTAGGAAAAAAGAATTTCAAATTATCGTCACGTACTAATAGCCTGGGTGTTGATTTTGAAGACCAGGCAAGCCTTGATGACATTCATGTTGCAGGAACAATGCATATCCCTGTTGGTGTGCCGGTGAAAATGGTAATCAATTCACAGGATGTAATACATGATGTTGGGTTACCGCATTTCAGGTTAAAAATGGATGCTGTTCCGGGTATTCCAACTACACAATGGTTTACACCAAAGTACACCACAGAGCAAATGAAGGAACGTACACACAACCCTAATTTTACATATGAAATCAGTTGCGACCAGATGTGCGGAAGAGGCCATTTCTCTATGAGGGGTATAATAATTGTAGAAACAATGTCCGAATACCTGCTTTGGCTGGCACAGCAAAAGCCGGAATATTATACAGTACATCCTGAAAAAGCGCCTGTAGCAGATACTGCTGCTAAAGCGCCGGCTGTAACAGCTGTAATTGAAAAAAAATAATTTAAAAAGACTCTAGAAAAAATACAAGAATATGAGTAGCGTAGCCACATTACACGGAGCAGATGTTCATGCGGGGCATGATGCACACCACGAACATCATCATCACGAAACGTTTATAAGCAAATACGTTTTTAGCCAGGATCATAAAATGATTGCCAAACAATTTTTGGTAACAGGTATTATCTGGGCTATTATCGGCGGCTTGTTTTCTGTAATATTCCGTTTACAATTGGGCTATCCTGAAAGTACTTTCCCCATTCTGGAAGATTTTTTAGGCCATTGGGCTAAAGGAGGAAAATTACAACCGGAGTTTTATTATGCCCTGGTTACAATGCACGGTACCATTCTGGTATTCTTTGTATTAACAGCAGGCCTTAGCGGAACTTTTGCCAATTTCTTAATTCCATTACAAATTGGTGCAAGGGATATGGCTTCTCCAATGTTGAATATGCTGAGCTACTGGTTCTTCTTTACAGCGTCTATCATCATGTTCTCTTCTCTGTTTGTACAAACAGGGCCTGCAAGTGGCGGCTGGACGATCTATCCTCCATTAAGTGCTTTAGGCGAAGCGTCTGAAGGTAGCAAGATAGGTATGGATCTTTGGTTAGTGAGTATGGCCATGTTTATTGTAAGTTCTTTATTAGGTGGCCTTAACTATATCAGCACAATTCTGAATCTTCGTACAAAAGGTATGAGCATGACCAGGTTGCCATTAACTATCTGGGCTTTATTCTTTACCGCAGTACTAGGTGTATTGAGTTTCCCTGTTTTATTATCAGGTGCTATCCTGTTGTTATTCGATAGAAACTTAGGTACCAGCTTCTTCCTGAGCGATATTTACATCAATGGTAAAATATTGCCTAACGAAGGTGGTAGTGCCATCCTGTTCCAGCATCTGTTCTGGTTCCTTGGTCACCCTGAAGTATATATCATCTTATTACCTGCCATGGGTATGAGTTCGGAAATTATAAGTGTGAACAGCCGTAAACCGATCTTTGGTTATATGGCCATGGTGGGATCATTATTTGCTATCGCAATCCTGGCCTTCCTGGTTTGGGCGCATCATATGTTTGTAACAGGGCTCAATCCATTCCTGGGTTCGGTGTTTGTATTACTAACATTATTAATTGCGGTACCATCAGCTATTAAAGTATTTAACTGGCTAACTACTTTATGGAGGGGAAGCATCCGCTTTACTCCGGGTATGTTATTTGCCATTGGTTTTGTAAGTTTATTTATCAGTGGTGGTTTAACAGGTATCTTCTTAGGTAACTCTGCTTTAGATCTTCACTTGCATGATACTTATTTTGTAATTGCTCACTTCCATATTGTAATGGGTGTGGCTTCTTTCTTTGGAATGTTTGCCGGTATCTATCACTGGTTCCCTAAAATGTTTGGCCGCTACCTGAATAATACTATGGCTTACATCCATTTCTGGGTAACTATCGTAGGCGCTTACCTGATCTTCTGGCCAATGCACTACGAAGGTTTAGCCGGTATGCCACGTCGCTACTACGATTACTCAAGCTGGGAATCTTTTAAGCAATTTGGTGGCCTGAACGAATTCATCAGCTTTGTGGCAATGATCGTATTTGCTGTACAATTGTTATTTGTTTTCAATTTCTTCTACAGTATGTACAAAGGAAGAAAAGTTACCACAGCAAATCCATGGGGTTCAAATACATTGGAGTGGACAACACCAATTAATCCTGGCCACGGAAACTGGCCTGGTGAAATACCTGAAGTGTACCGTGGTGCTTATGACTATGCAAAAGACGGTCATGAATTTATTCCACAAAATGTACCGGTTGGTGATGATGAAACGCACCACTAGGAAATGGATAATTGAATAATGAATAATAGATAATGAGGGGTAAGCGAATTTGAAGCGTTAAATATAATGGAGGAAAATACAAACATCAACAAATCAGCATCGCCTGGTTTGGCCGGTAAAGTGAAAGATTACTTTCAGTTGATCAAGTTCACTTTAAGTTTTATGGTGGTGTTTAGTACAGTAGTAAGTTTTTTAATCGCTCCGAATGAAGAGTTTTATGTTCGGAATAAAATAATATCAGTTCTTTTACTTTTTGTTGCAGGAATGCTGATCACAGGTTCGGCCAACGCTATCAACCAGGTATTGGAAAAAAATTCTGATGCCCTGATGAAGCGAACAGCCAAAAGGCCTGTTGCCAGCGGAAGAATGAGTGAAAATGAAGCAACTGCATTTGCCGTAATTGCCGGTTTATCGGGTGTTGCGATGATGTGGTATTTCTTTAATTTTCAAAGTGCCATGGTAAGTTTATTCAGCCTGTTTTTATATGGCTTTATTTACACACCGTTAAAGAAGGTAAATTCCATTTCAGTTTTAGTAGGTGCCATACCGGGTGCTTTACCTTGCCTGATTGGATGGGTTGCTGCAACAGATAGTTTTAGTGTGGGAGGATGGATCTTATTTGGCATACAGTTTTTATGGCAGTTTCCGCATTTTTGGGCAATTGCCTGGCTGGCACACAAAGATTACGCCACAGCAGGGTTTAAATTATTACCAGCTGATAAAGGGCCTACCAGGTTTACCGCAGTGCAAAGTATTATTTACAGCACATTGATGGTACCGGTTGGTTTTCTGCCTTATTATACCGGAATGACCGGCGTGGTAAGTATGTGGATACTGCTGGCTTGTAACCTTTGTATGGTGTATGTAAGTGTACTGTTGCTGATAAGGATGGATGCAAAAAGTGCAAGAAGAGTAATGTTCAGTTCTTATTTTTATTTAATGATTGTTTTACTGGCAATGTTTGCCAACAGGGCACATCATTTAAATTGATAGTAACTGGCCAGGTATAATATTGGAAAAATATTTTGAATGAGTACAGTGGCAATGGAACAACGAAAAAAAATACATCCGCATAAATTTACTTTGTGGGTAGGTATTGGAAGTATTTTAATGATGTTTGCAGGTTTAACCAGTGCATACATTGTAAAACGCAACCAGGCAAATTGGGTAACATTCAATTTACCTTTAGCGTTTTGGTACAGTACAGCAGCTATAGTGTTAAGTAGTGTAACCATATTCCTGGCAGGGAGATCTTTTAAAGCAAGAGAAATGAAGCAGTATCGCAACCTGATGCTGACGACAATAATGCTGGGTGTGGTTTTTATTATACTACAGGTTGTTGGCTTTAACGAATTAATTATGCAGGGATTGGGATTGGGAAAGAAAGTGTCGGTTGATTTTTTATGGATTATTGTGTTGCTGCATGCGGCACATGTGATAGGAGGAATTATAGCGTTGATAGTGCGTTTTATAAAAGCTTCCAGCAGCACTACAAGAAACTATACATCGGTTCCGGTAGATGTTATCAGCACTTACTGGCATTTTGTAGATATACTCTGGTTGTATCTTTTGGTTTTTTTAATAATGATAAGATAAAAAGTACAAACATTAAAGTACACAGTTAAGAATAAAATTAGTAGAACATAAAAGTAATATAGATGTCAACAACAGCAATACCAACAAATACCAAATGGTGGAACGGGGGAAGAAGCCCGTTCAATGCAAGCTATGGTAAAGTAATGATGTGGTACTTTTTAATGAGTGATGCCTTTACATTTGGTGCATTTTTGATCAGTTATGCCACGCTGCGTTTCAGCTTAAACGATTGGGTTGACCCTAACCATGTTTTTAATTCTTTTCCTTTAATGGGCCATGCAAATCTGCCATTGGCGTTTGTAAGTTTAATGACCTTTATCCTCATCTTCAGTTCTGTAACGATGGTATTAGCGGTGCATGAAGGTCATCACATGAACAGAAAAGGAGTGGAAAAATATATGATCCTTACTATTATTGGTGGTCTTGCTTTCTTAAGCTGCCAGGCATGGGAATGGACGCATCTGTTAACCGGGGAACATGCTGTTTGGGTAAATAATCATGTAGAATACTGGAACACTACTGTATCTCATAACCCGTTTGGGAAAGAAATACTTTATCCTGGAAATGATCCGCTTTTTATAGGTAAAGAAATTGCAACACCAGGCCCTATATCATTTGGTAGTTATTTCTTTGAGATCACCGGCTTCCACGGTTTCCACGTATTTAGCGGGGTGATCATTAATATTGTAATGTACATCAAAACAAAAATGGGGCACTTTGATCAGCGTGGTCATTATGAAATGATTGAAAAAGCAGGTTTATACTGGCACTTTGTGGACCTGGTTTGGGTATTTGTATTCCTTTGCTTCTATCTCATTTAAGTTTAGAAGTGGAGAAGTTTAGTGTTTAGAAAAATATCAAACACTTCGCTAAACTTCTAAATCTCTAAACCCTAAACTTTTTATAAACGATTTAAAAATAATTATGTCAGCACATTCAGCATCACCGGAAATTACTTTTCATGCCGAGCATTCTGGTAGTACCAAAAAAATATGGAGAACCTTCTGGTTATTATCTATTATTACATTAATTGAACTGGGTATCGGTTTAGCTATTTATAACATCCATAAAGGCGAAAATCCTAATGCCACTTTAGTATTAATGTTTAAAGGCGTGGTTTGTATTTTAACTTTGGCCAAAGCGTATTATATCGTTTCTATTTTTATGCATTTGGGTGATGAAATAAGAAATATGATCATGACGATTGTGGTGCCTTTATGTTTATTCATCTGGTTCATTATTGCCTTTTTATGGGATGGTACCAGCTGGAAAAATTTAAAAAATACCGATGCAGGCACAAGAGAATATAAAGTGGAAAAAGTAGAAAAACACGCCGTGCCTGAAAAAGGAGCAAAAGATTAATACGATTATTTAAGATATTTAAAAGCCATTGTCAAAAGCGATGGCTTTTTTATTTGCAGACAATAGTATTACTTTTAAAATCCTTTTTTTGATTCTGCTTGATGTAAATTTGCACACTGATAAAGAAGATTATGAATAAAAAAGCGATCCTTTCTTTAATGCTCGCCATACTGATGCCATTAGCTGGTTATTTTATGGTAAAGTATTACAGTAAAGATGCGGTACACATGCCGGGAAAGTATTTTGAACCTGATAGCGTTGTTACAAGAGAAAGAAATGGAAAACTGGTTACCGATACCATTTGGCATAAAGTAAAAAATATCAGCTTTACAAATCAGCTGGGCAAAAAAGTAAGCCTGTATGACCTGCACGGAAAAATAATTGTACTGGATTTCTTTTTTACCCGTTGCCCTTCTATTTGCCCGGGCCTTGCTAAAAATATGAAACGGCTGCAGGATTCATTCAAACAAAATGATAGCATCGTACAATTCATTTCTATTAGTATTGATCCGGAACATGACTCTGTACCGCAGTTGAGAAAATTTGCAGACCGTTTTAATATCAATCATGATACCTGGTGGATGGTAACCGGCGATAAAAAAGAGATCTATGATTTTGCATTACACGAAGTAAAGGCAAGTATAGCGGATACCAATGTTGATACAGCATTCATTCATACAGAGAATTTCTTTTTATTAGATACCAACAAAATTGTTCGTGGCTATTATAACGGATTTGATTCGGTAAAGCTGGCAAAACTGGCAGGGGATATTCCGTTACTGATGCTGGAAAGAGACAAAACATCACCGTCTGTATTAAGAGATTTTATTCCCATATTGCCAATGATATTTGTTGCTATAGGCATTGTAATACTCATCACTATTTTATTAAACAGAAACAAGAACAAACAGGCATAATATGTTACAACCTTCCCTCCAGAAAAATGATAAAAAAGCAAAGCTGTTAATTTATACGGTTTCATTTGTGGTGTTTGCTGCAGTAGTATTGCTAAGCAAGTTTAAATTAAACGTTAACCTGGGTTTTAATGTTCATGTATTTGCAATGGCCAATGCCATTATTAATTCTGCGGTTGCGGTGTTACTGGTGGCAGGACTAATTTCTATCAAACAAAAAAAATATGTGCTGCATAAAAAGATAATGCTTTCGGCCATGGTGTTATCGGTATTATTTTTGGTTTCTTATATCTGCCATCATTTATTAGCCGGAGAAACAAAGTTTGGCGATATTAACCACGATGGCATTTTAAGTGATGAAGAAAAACTGGCTGCAGGAAGTTTGAGAACGGTGTATTATTTTATTTTAATTACACACATTCCGTTGGCCGCAATAATTTTGCCTTTTATTTTATTTACCGCTTACCGGGCATTAATTGGTGAATACGAACAACACAAAAAACTAACCAGGATCACATGGCCGGTTTGGTTTTATGTTGCCGTTACAGGTGTAATTGTTTACCTGATGATCAGCCCTTATTACAACTAATATAATGAACAAAGGAGGTGCTATAAAGGCTTTAACCATTATTCACAAAGCAATGCTTGTGGGGCAAATTTTGTTTGCCGCTGTTTGTGTGTATATAGTATATGCAAAAATAGAAGTATCTCCGTTGAAAGAGCTGGACAGAATTTTACAGGTGCTAGCAGTAGTATTAGCTGCCGGAGGTTTTTTTGCCGGCACTTCGTTATTTAAAAAGAAATTGCTGCAGGCAAGAGATTTGCCGACTGATACAAAAGAAAAATTTGCATTGTACCGTACAGCCTGTATTATACAATGGGCATTAATAGAATTTCCCTGCCTCTTCTGCATCATCTGTTTTTTTCTTACAGGAAATTATGCATTTATTGCACTGGCAGCAGTATTGATATTATTATTTGGAATGTTAGCGCCGGCAAAAGCTAAAATCATTTTCCAGTTAGGAATAAGTGAAGATGAACTGAATGAATTATAATACACTCTCTACAATTATTTTTGCAGGGCTTAAATAAGTGATCAGCACTTTAATGGTATCTCCCGCTTTTACATTGTCAGCAACTGCCGCATTTTTTGAAAGCGGAATTTTTGCCTGTACTTTATCTCCGATAATATTCAGGTAAATTCCATGCGGAGATATTTTATATACTTCTGCATCAACAGGGGTTTTAGTTTTGTGCAACTTTACTGCAGCATAAAATTCGGGGATATAATTATTGTTGAATAGTTTTGCTGTAACCTTCTCTTTGTTATCCATGCTCTCTAAAGAAAAAGTTACAGCCTCGTTTAATTCTTTTTCTGTTGGTATAATTTGCCATGGCGAAGATGCAACAGGAAAAAATAAGTAACTGTCAATTTCCTTTACATAAATTTTATCATCGGCCATTTTAAGGTAGCCGATAAAATTATTCTCCGTTTTTGCTTTATTGATCAAGACATCTAATGCAGGATTGTACAAATACTGAATATTACTGGCTACCATTTTATCTCCTCTTCCCGAAAGACCTGCATTAAAATTTATAATATCGCCAATATGAAAAAGATGTTTTTTCTTAATGACACCATCTTTAATCAGCTGCTCCTGTGTTTTATCATCCACAACACCGTTAATGGTTTTCTTTTTGCCATTTACCTCATACTCTATCATCACGTATTTTTTTTCGTGATTCACAAAAGAAACCTTGCCTTGTAAAATAGTATTGCTCATGATTATAAACTTAATTCAATTAACGGGTCCCAGAATATTTTTTTAAAATCCACCACGGTATCATTCTTTACAGCCACGCCATCTTTCTTTAATAGCTCTTCCATTAAAGTAGGTGTACCAAAATGGTGTTTGCCACTAAGTATACCATTTCTGTTAACCACACGCTGTGCAGGTACTTTAGGTTTTGCAGAACCTGCACCATTCATGGCCCAGCCCACCATACGTGCAGACAGCCTGGTGCCAAGGTATGCAGCAATGGCTCCGTAGGAAGTAACCCTTCCTTTTGGTATCTGCCTTACCACTTCATATACATCCTGGAAAAAACTATATTCTTTAACCGTACTGCGGGGTTGTTCTGCTGCAAGCTTTTTTGCTGTTTTTTTTACCGGAGGTTTAATTATTTTCTTTGCCATCAGGCATTAAAGATAACAATTCGCTGCGTTTTGGCTCACTTACATTTTCGTAACTATAAGGGCAGTGCCTGCAACCATTGCCGCAGCAAAACCCTTTTTGTAAATGGTATTTTTCGGTGAGAACAATATAACCTTGTTCATTGTAGTAGTAATCTTCTCCTTCAAGCAGGTTGTTCATTTCTTAATTGTTCCTGTAAATGGTCATCAATATTTTTTATAACTGCAGGCAAAGTAAATTTAAGGTAATGTATCTTATTGCTCCGGGCAATATCCAGGCTTTCGTAATGCGTTTTAATTTTCAACTCTTCTTTAACTTCCGGTTGTTTGTACACATCATTGCAATCTTCAACAATGGTAAGATCATAAAGTTCAATTACCTTCTTTGTAAAAAGATATAAGTCAGGCGAATCTGTTTTAAGATGAATAACACCGGAAGGTTTTAGTATTTGCTGATACAATCTTAAAAATCGTGGATGGGTTAATCTTTTTTTGGCTTTGGAAATACGCAATTGCGGATCTGGAAAAGTGATCCATATTTCATCCACTTCACCCGGCCCAAAAAATTCAGTGATCCTTTCTATTTGTGTTCTTAAAAAACCAGCATTGGTCCTGTTTTCTTCCAGGCATTTTTTAGCACCAATATACATCCGGTTGCCCTTTACATCAACTCCTATAAAATTTTGTAGCGGAAATAATTTTGCAAGGCCAATAGTATATTCTCCTCTGCCACAAGCCAGTTCTAATATCACGGGGTTCTCATTCTTAAAGAAATCATGCCATTTACCCGGCATATTTTCGGGGTATTCCAAAACATTCGCAAAGGTTTTTATATCCGCAAAGCGTTGTAATTTTTTTTGTGCCATTGGGCGCAAAGATAATTGTGGAAGCAGGAATTTGATAAATTATTTACTGCTTTATATCCTCAGTTGAAAACCGGCACCCACAATAGATTTTAGCTGTAAGGCTGGCGCATCTTTATTCTCCCCGAAAATACGGGTATCATCGTCGTAAATAACATCAAAACTCCAGTTGAAAGAAAGCAGTTTAAAGATCTTTACTGCTATAATATTGGTCATGTAAATATCAACATTCAAAGGGTTTTTCTTGTAATTGGAAAACATATCCAATCTTGATTTGTAGGTAAGGTTTTTTACCAGCTCTTTTTGGTAGTTAACCGTTGCAAAAGCACCTAACTGGTTAATAACATTCATGCCTGTATCCACACCATAAGAAGCTTTTGATGCAAGGCTATCATTTTTTACAAATACCCAACGGGAAGTAAGCGGTGATAAGAACAGGGACAATTCTTTTTTAGGTTTAAAATCTACCCCAAGGCTGGTAAGTACATAACCCGGCGACATAAAACCAGATGCATATTGCTTTCCTGTGGTGGAATAAGAGTAACCATTAAAAAATTGCGTTCTGAAATTAAAAAGCGAACCTATTGTTGTTTTTTTATTGATTGAGTAATTGTATTTGGAAACGAGGTCGATACGGTCATCATTTTTTCGTGTACCCAATGTAGTGGTTTTTAAAAAACCAAGAGCAAGGTCTAATGAGTTATCCCAGTTAAAATTTTTCTTGCGGTGTGTGGCATATAAGTTTAGCGTGGTATTGATATTGATTGAAAAATCATCACCACCTGCAGCCCAGTTGCTCAGGCTGCCCTGGCCAAGATTCATGCGGTACATGCCGCCTTTTTTCCATGCTTTCCTGGAAGTATCCGGCGCAGGAACTTTAGGAACCACGGTGCCCGATTCTAACTGAAGCGTTCGTATTGCTTTATCCTGTGCAATGCTGATAAAGGGTAAAAGGCATAACACCATCAAGGTTGCAAATCTCATGCTGAACAATAAGGTTTAAAGTTGATTTGCAAAGAAAGCAATGTATATGCAAATGTTATGCAAAAATGATGTTGAATGGCGTAATATTCCTGAAAATGGCGACCTGTCAATAAACGAAAGTTTTCGGATATGAATACCTGATGCAACCTTAACATGCTATTCATGCTTCTACTTAGAATGATCCTTTAAATAACAATGATTAATAAATGAGTTTACAGCTAATACATAACAAAATATTTGAGATAAAAGGACAAAGGGTAATGCTGGATTTTGATCTGGCAGAACTTTATGAGGTGGAAACACGGGTATAAAACCAATCCATTAAACGTAATACGGATAAATTTCCTGAGGATTTTATGTTTAGACTGACCACAAACGAGTGGGAATTCATTCAATCAAAAAGTGCCCAGGTTGCTGAAAATAGCAACTCGTCACAAATTGTGATGAGTTCTGAAAGTAATCCATCATCGCAAACTGCGATGATGGATTTACCACAAAACCAGACAGGTTCTGAAAATACCCCATCATCAAAAATTGTGATGATGGGGTTACCTAAAAATCGTACCGGGAAATATCTCCCCTATGCTTTTACAGAACATGGTGTTACGATGCTGGCAAGTGTTTTAAAAAGTAAGAAAGCGATTGACATGAACATTGTGATAGTCAGAACTTTTATTGCCATGCGACATTTTGCCAATAAGCATAAAGATTTATTTGATCAGGTAAATGACTTACGTAAAGAGATGCAAACCAGGTTAGGAGAACATGATACCCAATTGGCAGCCATTTATGATGCGTTGGAAAATCTACTGGATAAAAAAGAAGAAGAGCGGGAGGCTCGGGAAAATTGGAAAGAAAGAGAGCGGATTGGATTTAAAAAATAAAAAAGCCTTCGTTGAAAAACGAAGGCTTTTTTAATAAGCTGCTGTAGGGGGAGAATCAATCCGCCGCGGCGGACAGTTAGCTGTAGTACAAAGTTCGGTGGTCGACCCCGGTCGTCCCGCCCAAAGCGGGACTACAATCACGGCTCTATGCTGCGTTTATCCTGTTATCCTCACCCCCGAGAGGGGTCGACATCATTAACTTGCTTTACAGAGGGCAGTTTTGCAAGTTTTTAAAGAGAGCTAAAGTCGGCAAAAGGAAATTAGGTATTACATTATATAAAACAACTGATAACCCAAGGCTTGATATTTGAATGAACTATGCGTTTATTTAAATAAAACAAATTTTAAAACATGACTACAAAATCTGGATGTAAAATATTTTACACAGTAACGAATATACGTAATAAGAGCAATAATAAAGATACAGCAAGAAATAATTAGACCTGAAAGATTTTAAAAAAACTGTTCGAAATATTGTTTATTCAAAAACTTCTTATATTTTTATTTCACGATTGATAAGAAAGTATTTTAATAACGTTGTAGTCAACACTACATATTGAATAAGTACCCATAGGGGAAAACTAACGTTCGGTTCAAGCAAGAGAAATTTTCTGAAACAAACCTTAAAGTATATAAATGCATTGCAATACAGTACTCTTTTGAATATTGTAATGGCTAAAAATTAATGCAATAATGCAAAGGGTATTGTATTGCGTATAAGTTCTAAACTAATCTAACTGTTTTGACTTCTAGAGCTTAACAGTTATGTGGATTTTTGGCACATTTATCTTAAATAATTGCACAGTCGCTAAGTTGAGGTAGGAGAATTGATAACTGATAGATAATTTGTGGCAGAATAAAATTTCGAGAAAAACAACAGAAAATGCTGAGGTTTTCCGCAAGGTTAAATCAATCCTAATAAAAACCTTTATAAAACAATAAAACCAATTGCCTTATGAGTCGTACCCGGCTCTTTATATTAATATTACTTACTTGTGTTTCACGTAATAGTGAAGCGCAAACAGATTCTGCATTGCAATCCCTGCAACAGGTTCCTTTAAAATATATACACCAGGTAGATGACAAAATAGATAAATACACTACCCATATTACCAACAAAACAGAAAAGACCCTCATTAAACTTTCTAAGTGGGAGAATAAAATCAAAACACTTTTAGAAAAAGCCAGTCCTGAAATTGCTCAGCGTCTCTTTGCTAACAACCAAATTACTTTTGCCACAGCATTAGAAAAATATAAAAAAGGCGAAGCAGTAATAACAGAACAAAGAGTCAAATATGATGAATACAAAGATAAACTGACCAGTAGCTTAGGGTACTTAGATCAGCAAAAAGAGAAGATTGATAAAAAATTGATAGCTCCTATCATAAATGCAAAACAAAAAATTAATGAACTGGAAAAACAAGATGCGAACACGGAGGCCATGGAACAGTTTATTAAAGAAAGAAGAAAACAATTAATAAATGAAGCAGTAAAGTACATCGGCAACAGCAAGTACCTTGATAAAATATCTTCAGAAACCGGACTTTATATCGAGACATTAAAGAACTACAAAACACTATTTCACGACAAAAAGAAAGCAGAAGAAACAGCGCTTGCCATCCTAAATAAAATACCAGCTTTTACAAAATTTGTTCAAGAGAATGGAATGCTGGCAAAACTGTTTGGTTCACCATCAAGCGGCGGCGCACCAGCAAGCCTGACAGGACTACAGACAAGAGCCAGCGTAAATGCGTTGATACAAAATCAGATTGCAGCCGCTGGCCCCAATGCCCAACAGATGATACAACAGAATATGCAGGCGGCCCAGGCTGAGCTAAGTAAAATAAAAGATAAGATTTTAAAGGCTGGAGGTAATTCAGGGGATGGTAGCATGCCGTCTGATGAATATGGAAAATATAATCAACAAAAAACGAGAACTTTTTTTCAACGCATTCAGTTGGGGACAGACTTGAGTTTCGTAAAAGATAATTCACTAATGCCCACAGCTGCTAACATAGGACTATCAGTTGCTTATAAGTTATCAAATAGTAAACAATTTGGAATAGGCCTGGCTTATAAAGCAGGACTTGGTTCCATTAATCATATTCAGATCACTCACCAGGGTTTGGGCTTACGATCCTTTGCTTCATTTAAACTTAAGAATAGTTTATGGGCTACAGGAGGATGGGAAGCTAATCAGAATGCGGGGTTTAAAAATATTACGCAATTAAAAGATTACAGCCAATGGCAGCAATCAGCCCTTGCAGGGGTAGAAAAAAGGATAAATATTAAAACCAAATGGTTTAAAGGAAGTAAGCTCAGTTTATTGTACGATATGTTGGCCAGGCAGAGAACACCTGTTGGTCAACCTATAGTATTCCGGATGGGTTACAATTTTTAAAATAAAAATTTATAACAATTGTATATGCTAAAGTTTTTTAAAAGATCTTTTAGGTTTTTAACGGCAGCCTTAATGCTGATGCAGTTAGACTTAAATGCACAAGACAATAATCCTATCAGTAAGATTTCAATTGCTTCCCCAACTGCAGCATCCCTTGGGAAATATGGAGATATTCCAGTGAGCTATCATACAGGGATACCGCAAATTGGTATTCCTATTTATACAGTTTCAGCGGGACCGTTAGTTTTACCAATAAGTTTAAACTACCATGCAGCAGGTTTAAAAGTACAGGAGCCAGCGAGTTGGGTGGGGGCTGGATGGTCTTTAAATGCAGGAGGTGTAATTACAAGAAGTGTGATGGGGGCTCCCGACGAAAAAGGAATTAACAATGGTGGTATTGAAACTCATGGACATTTTAGTGACTTTGGTTATAACAGCTATCTTTGGAATACTGGTATTTCAGCTGGGTCCGGCTCTGGTATAAATTCAGGTGCAGAAGATTGGAAAGCAGTTGCTGATGGTTATAAAGATGGTGAACCGGATTTGTTCTTTTTCAACTTTGGTAGCTACAGCGGTAAGTTTTATTTCCGGGATGACAGAACACCAGTTATTATACCTGAAACAGACCTTAAAATTGAACCCGATTATAATCCCGGAAATACCAATATCAGTATTCAGAGCTTTATCATTACAACGCCAGATGGCGTAAAATACTACTTTGGTAACACACCTGGTTTAACAGGCACAGCTCCAGTAGAGATTACTAAACCTGTAACTGCACAAAATGGAGTATCCTCTGCTAATGTTATTTCCAGCTGGTACCTAAATAAAATTTCTTCAGCTGATGATGTGTTTTCAATTACCTTAAGCTATCAACCTGAAAATTATGGTTACCATACACTTTCAATGTTCCCAATTGACGGTGATCCGGGTGCAAATACACCAAATACTTTTGGTGCTTATCATGGGTATGACCTTGTAAAAAATATAGTACAGGGGGTAAGATTAAGTCAGATTAGTTTTCCTAACGGAGTCGTGAATTTTACTTCAGATGGGCTTGCTGCAAGAACTGATCTGAGCGATATAACCCCTACTTATTATTATGATGCTGTGAACCAAACAGCAAAGCCATTAGAATATATTCAGATAACGGATGGCTCAACTACACTGAAAAAATTTAAATTCTCGTACGGATATTTTACTGATAATACTACTCCAATAGCTCAGGATATTCAGAATTTTGCGCCTAATTTATTTACTGACAAACAACGATTAAGACTCGACCAGGTGCAAGAATTTTCAGGTGATGCTACGATTTCAAAGCCCCCTCATTATTTCACTTATTTTAATGAGCAGGTACCAAGACGTTTAAGCTTTGGAGTTGATCATTGGGGATTTAACAATGGTGTTACAGGAAATACAACATTGATACCCACCTATACAAAATTTCAAAGTAATCAAACCGTCAATTATCCGGGTGCCGACCGTGACTCACATTGGCCGGCAGTGAGGGCTGGTACATTGCAGCAGATTAATTACCCCACCGGGGGCTATTCATTATTTGACTTTGAGCCTAATACTGTTTATAATACTTCAACTTCTAATGTGAATGTAACACTAGCAAACCTTTTCGTTCATCTCTATAGTCAGGATACTTACAATGCGTCATGGACTTTTGTGAGTGATGGTACAGCAATGAACGCTGCATTTAATAACTCTTCTGATTACTCTGCGACGTTTACACTTAAGGATAATGCTAATACAGTTGTGTACAGCATTAATATCGGTAACAAGCAGATTTCTCCAACTAATCCGATTACCTTGGCACAAGGATCTTATACCGCTACTCTCTCTCTACCTCAAAACGTTGTCTTAAATGGCGGCTGCACTGCACTTGTCACCCAATGGCAGCCTGTTACAACCACAAATACTATAACTATCGGGGGTAACCGTATTAAGACAATAACCCATAATGATGGCGTAACATCTAACAACATTATAACCTCATATAATTATGAAGGAGATAATGGGCAAACAAGCGGTATTCTTTATAGCCGCCCTGCATATGTAGGTATTAAAAGAAATGATTTTGTCAGGGATATCGGCTTATATTCATCAACAAATGGGTTTACTCCTTATCCAAGTGTAAATGGTTGTCCTTGCATTATAAATGCCTGTTACTTTAAATCGCCTTGCAGCATCAGACCAATGGCGAACACCCAGGGTAATGCTATAGGGTATGCTAAAGTAAAAGTTTCTCAAACTGGTAATGGTTACAGCGTTTATAAATATTACGGTAGTACAGGCACACCACCGTGGCTGGCAAATACCGGGGATGTAGCGATACGTACGGTAAACGCCGCAGGTTGTGATGGCAATGCTCCCAGCTTTCCTTATCCCCCGGTTCCTTATGATTTTATGAGGGGCGAACTGAAGTACGAAGCTCAATACAACGAAGCAGGACAGATACTAAAAGAAAAAAATTATATTCCAGTATATGTAAATAACCCTATTACTACACCCGGCTTTATTGCCTCTTACGATGGCACATTTATTTTAAGTACGAAATATGAATTAACTACGGCTCGTAAAACCCAAACACAGGTAACCGAAACCAATTACGATGCTAATGGAGTTGTTTTAACTACAACCAGCACTTCTTATTACGAAAGTCCTTTCCATCATGAAGCAACAAGAGCAAATACTGTAAATTCAAAAGGAGAAGTATTGGAAACCAAAATGAAATACGCATTTGATTTCAGGATATCTACCTGCGATGCAATTAATGATGGCTATACGCAATACAATACGGATTGCGCTACTTGTTTAGCTACTAAAAATGCTGCAATTGCAGCATGTACCCCAAATGATGCTACATGCCTGACCAATGCTTATTTAGCCTATATGCACTGCCTTGATAACGCCAGGGCAAATTGGGTGACTTACCGGCGCACTAATTTTACAGATCCCACTAATAATTTTAAAACCTATCATGATAATGCAAAAGCAAATGCTGATGCCGAATTAAAACCAATTTTGCAATTGCAGGACAATTTTCAAAACGGTTCAATAGAAATTTCTAAATGGAAAAACAGTAACCTCTTAGGAGCTTCATTCAGCAGATATGATTATAGTAGTGTTCCAGTCGGTAAAGTTTATTTGAATAAAGCACAAGCTATAAGTCTTGCTGCTACATCCTCAACTTTTACAAACGCCGCAACAAATGCAACAAACAACTCTATAATTAAAGATAGTCGTTACTCGGGGCATGATGAGACTATCGCTAAATTCTATAATGGAAATCTTGCGGAGATAACTTCAAAAGATGGGGTAACTACATCCTATATATGGGGTTACAATAATACCCTTCCTATTGTAAAAGCAGTGGGGACAGATCAAGCCACTTTGTTAAATGCCTACAATGCAGTTAGTGGTAATCTATCACAAATACGTAGCCAATTCCCATCGAATACAGTGCAACTAAACACTTATGGATACACGCCATTGAAAGGTATGATCAGCGAAACAGATGTAAACGGCAAATCTATCATTTATGAATATGATGCTTTGCAACGGTTGTTACTTGTGAGGGATTTAAACTACAATATTTTAAAACAATACGATTACAAATACCAGGTAATACCCCCCACGGGTGTGCCACAATGGATAGCTACAGGGCAAACCCGATGCAAACCTTGTCCTCAAAATAATGCCTATATCAGCAATATTTTACAACAGGAAGAAAAAGATAACAATCCTGCAAGCGCAAGTTATAATACAGTTCGATGGAATGATGTAGGAATCAGTACCGCCTGCGTTTCCAATGCAGATTGGCAGAACACAGCTACTCCTGTACGCTGTAAGAAAAATGCTTTTAATCAATACACCGGAGAGCAGATACAGGAACAGATTGATATGAACCCCTGTAGCAGTACATACGGACAGATTCAATGGATAGTTGTAGGCGTTAATTATACCATTTGCCCGCCACCTGCCACCTGTAATAGTGGTAATTGTACCGGGGTAGATAAGAAGTGCATAAATAACACTTGTGAAACGGGGGTAAAAGTATATACCAGTTCGGTATTTAGCAAAGTTACTGGAGTGTGGACATGTACATTTTATTACAGATGGAGTGATAGCAGTACAAGTTTACCCAACACTTATACGGAAACATCCCCAACCACCTGCATGTTTGATCATGATTAAAATTAAAAAATAACAAATGAAAATATTAACAGCTATAGCAATATTAATCAGTAGTAGCTTATTTACTACAAGTATTTACATTAAACAGTTTACCACATTAAATGGTACACAGGTAAGTATGGCTCAGTACCAAGGCAAAAAAATACTATTGGTAAATATTGCGTCCAATAGTGAGTATGCAGCTACACAAATACCGCAGCTGGAACAACTGTATCAGCAATATAAGGATAGCGTAGTGGTAGTAGCATTTCCATCAAATGATTTTGGTAATGAATCAAGAAATGATGCGGACTTGAAATTATTACTTCAGGATACTTATCATACTAACTTCCCAGTATCAATACGTACAGGCGTAAAAGATAGTACAGGTAATACACATGCTATATATCATTGGCTTCAAAACCAAAGTGAAAATGGCAACATGAATGTAAAAGTAAAAAAAGACTTCCAGAAATATTTAATAGACAAAGACGGAACTATTATTGGTGTTTTTAGCGCCAAAACTAACCCGCTGGATAACACTATTATAAACGCAATAACACAATAAAACTTTTGCACTACTAATTGATATAAATATGTCAGTAAAAAAATTATCTCTTTCAGTTATACTTTGTTGTATTTGGTTTGTAACCACGCAGGCACAAACGCCTGTAACACCACCACCAGCATACCAGCCCGGTGTATACATAAACTATGTGCGTGAGTGGACTCCCACTGCACCCATTAGTGACGCTAATATAGTACCTACACGTATAGTAGAAGAAGTGAAGACTGCTACATCTTATGTGGATGGATTAGGGAGGCCATTGCAATCAGTAAGTAAACAAGCATCGCCAAATAAAAAGGATTTAGTTAGTGCAACGGTATATGATGTATTGGGAAGAGAAACCTTTAAATATTTACCCTTTACATCGACGACCACAAATGGCGGTAATGAAATTACTGACAATGGATCTTTCAAAATGAATCCTTTTCAGCAACAGCAAACATTTATGAATGCACAGTATGGGACACAAGGCGAAACTTTTTATTATGGACAAACAGATTATGAAGCATCACCCTTAAACCGCCCGGTAAAGTCATTTGCGGCAGGTAATAGCTGGGTAGGTAGCAGGGGAACGGCAAATGAAAAAAGTATACAGCAACAATATCTTTTTAATAATGCCAATGATGCAGTAAAAATATTTACCATTGCTGCTGCACAAGGCAGCTTACCCATCACCTCTGCAAATTACAATGCAGGCGAATTATTAAAAAATGTATCTATTGATGAGAGAGGTAAAAAAGTAGTTGAGTTTAAAGATAAAGAAGGCAACGTTCTATTAAAAAAGGTACAGGTAGCCAATACAGTAACAGATGGATATACCGGCTGGCTTTGCACCTATTATGTGTATGACGATTTTAAGCAACTACGTTTTGTATTGCCACCTAAAGCAACTGAGGCTTACTTAGGAGGAACAGCTATCAGCAGTTTTGCGGATGAACTATGTTTTAGGTATGAGTATGATTACCGTCACCGCATGATTATAAAAAAAGTGCCAGGGGCGGCAGAAGTTTATATGGTGTATGATGCAAGGGACAGAATGGTGATGATGCAGGATGGTAACCTTCGCTCACAAAGCAAATGGCTGACTACTGTTTATGATGTTTTAAAAAGGCCTGTGCAAACAGGATTGTTAACTGACGCAACCTCGTTTGCCACATTACTTTCCAATGCCGATGTATCATCTAATTATCCTTCTGTTGCCACTAATTTTGAATTACTCAGCCAAAATTATTACGATGATTATAATTGGGTAGCATCTGCAGGTACAACATTAAGTGCTACAATTGATGCCACTAATCTTACTAATAGCAGTTATTTTCTTTCCAGCTATAATGCAGCTCCGTATTATGCTTTACCCATTACAGCTAACTATGCCATAAAAGGAATGCCGACGGGGAGCAAAGTAAAAATATTAAATAGTAATCCTGTACAATACCTGTACAGTGTAGTATTTTACGATGAAAAAGGCAGACCCATACAAACGCAAAGTATTAATGCTAGCACCGGTAAAGATATAACCACTACTCAATATGATTTTAGCGGAAAACCTTTAAGAAGCTTATTGCAGCACACTAAAGCAGGCATTGCCACCCAAACACATACCATTCTTACTAAAATGGAGTATGATCACTTAGGCAGGATGTTGTATACACGTAAACAAATAACCAGTAATGTAGGCGGGCAAACTATCAGCAGCCCCGAAAAAACAATTGTACGAAACAGCTATGATGAACTTGGGCAGTTAAAAACAAAAAAAATTGGTAATAAACCCAGTAGTGTAACCGAACTGGAATCACTTAGTTACGATTATAATATACGTGGCTGGTTGTTAGGTGTAAACAGGAATTTTGTAAGTAGCACAACGCCACCTCAAGGTACAGGAGGGCCATATTTTGGTTTTGAATTAGCCTACGATAAAACTACGGCATCTGCAAGCGGAAGCTCTTATGCAACAGCACAATATAATGGCAATATTGCCGGTACAGAATGGAAGAGTAAGGGTGATTTTGTAAACCGCCAATACGATTATACTTATGATAATGTAAACCGTTTATTAAAGGCCGATTTTAAACAGGATAATCCTGATGGTACAGGATGGAACAAAAATATTGTAGACTACAGTATGAAAATGGGGAATGGTATCGATTATTCTACAGCTTACGATGCCAACGGTAATATTAAACAAATGCAGCAGTGGGGGCTAAAAATAAATGCCAGCAGCCAGATAGATAACCTTACTTACAACTACGGTTTTAATGGTAGTATGTTAACTAACAAATTACTGAATGTAATAGATGGCAATAACGATAACACCACCATACTAGGCGATTTTAGAGCATCTGCCTTGTATCAGCAAACTATGCCAACAAAAACTACTGGAACAATTGATTACACTTATGATGTAAATGGTAACTTAACCAAAGACAGGAATAAGGATATCGAGGATATCAGCGGCGCCAATGGCATACAATATAACATTCTGAATTTACCATCTGTAATAACGGTAAAAAAAGATGCCACACATAACAAAGGTACTATTAGTTACACCTACGATGGCACAGGTAATAAACTGCAAAAAATCACTATCGAGCCCATGGCTACCGTTACTTACAATGGCAATCCGGTTACTAGCAGTATCACCACGACAACAGATTATATAGCCGGATTTATTTATGAATCTAAAGTCTACTCCGATGCAACATTAAACACTGCCTTCGGATATAACGGTAAGCTGCAATTTGTAGGGCATGAAGAAGGCCGGATAAGACCAGTCTTTAATGGCCAGCTACTAACAGCATTTGCTTTTGACTATATGATTAAAGATCATTTAGGCAATGTGCGTATGGTACTGACAGATGAACAGGAACAGGATAAATACCCTATTGCCAGTTTAGAAGCTGCCAAAGTAGCAACAGAGCAGGGTTTTTATGATATTAACACCAGTTATATAATTAATACAGATGTAAACCCTGTACCGGGCCTGCCTGTTTATACTAATAACGATAATGGCATAGGCAACAATCCTGCAGATGCAACATTTGAAGCAGCTAACAGTAAAAAACTTTATCGCATTAATGGTAGCGAAAATAAAACTGGCCTTGGCATTACATTACGTGTAATGGCTGGCGATAAACTGGATATATTTGGCCGAAGCTATTATAACCAGGCGGTAACTAATAATGGCACCTGCGTCAATTGTTTATTAACAGCCCAAAACCTAGCTGCGGCATTTTTGGGAGCACCTAATGCAACGACAACATCAGGCATCCATGGTGCTGTATCGCCAGCAGTAGTTAATAGCCAGGCGGGTAATGGAATTACCAATATTTTTCAAAACAGTCAAAACTCGCAGGCACTAAGCAATCCGAATAAACCCAAAGCGTTTATTAATTATATCTTGTTTGATGAGCAGTTTAAATATGCAGGTGGTGGCTCAAGTATAGTGGGTGCACAAGGAGAATTTAAACAGCATTATAGTGAGTTGCAGAATATTGTAGTTCCTAAAAATGGGTATGTTTACATCTACTGTAGTAATGAAAGTGTGATAGATGTGTTTTTTGATAATCTTCAGGTGGTGCATACCAGAGGTGCAGTTTTAGAAGAATCTCATTTTTACCCTTTTGGAATGCGGATGGAAGGTATTTGCAGCAAAGCAGCTTCGAAACAGGAAAATAAATACCAGTATAATGGTAAAGAATTACAGAGTAATGAGTTTAGTGATGGCAGTGGATTGGAAGAGTATGATTATGGAGCAAGGCTTTTAGATGTCCAGTTGGGTATGTGGCACAATATTGATCCTTTGACTGAGAAATCAAGAAGATGGACTCCCTATGCTTATGCATTCAATAATCCTTTACGTTTTATTGATCCAGATGGAATGGCAGGAGAAGATGCAAATAATCCACAAACTTTATCAGGAATAACCGTTAGGTCTTCATCAGAGCCCGATAATGGAGTATTTTATATCTCAGATGGCAATGGAGGTTATGTTGATGTGATTGGTGGGGGAGGAAGTAACTCAAAAGGGCTTATAGTTAATGGGGCCTCTTCAGCAAAAACAAAATTTCAAAATTTAATATTAAATGGAACCGGTGGTCATTATAAAGCCAACCTTAGCAAAAAAGGTCAAGTAAGCCTAAATTCAACTGGAGCAAAAGGTGAAATGAATGATAAGCAAACAAATTTTTATAATTTAATGAAAAATGCAACTGATATGACAAAATCAGGCATCACAATTTCACTATTTGAAAGTTCTGAAGATGTTTTTATTGGTTCTTATTACGGGCAGGCTATAGATGTGGATGATATAGATGCTTTTGGCACTGCGAATAATTATGTAAATAAATATGGAGTACTTGGTCATGAAATATATGAACAATCGTTATATCAAAGAGGTTCAGTGGGGATAATGTATTTAGATCATGCCTTGGCAATAAAAAATGCGGAAAATTTGATTAATGGCTCTGAAAGATATGAAGCACAAAAGACCACTAATCTTAAAATTACCGAAACAACCAATGTGACTTTCCCTAACGGAATAATAGGAACTTCAGACAGACAAACAGGAAATTATGATGTTCCGTTTCTTAAGGGAACAACAATAGGTACAGTTCGAATTAATGTTATCTGCAATAATGTTACAGGAATTTGTCTTTTAAAGGAAGAAAAATAATTTTGTGTAAAAAAAACATTTATGAAATTTAAATTTTTATTTCTATTATCTATTTTGACAATAGTTTTTAATAGAACGATCGCTCAGAAAATAGATTCGGTTACGTGCTTAAAAATGGAAGAATCGTTAGGTATTATAAAGCAATTCCTAAAAAATAAGAATTCTGATACTTCTTTAAGACGTGTTTCAGCTATTCATTTCTTAACTGTTACAACAAGAATTCCTTCTGAATCTGATGGAAATTATATTGGACAATTAAATCCAACAGAAAAAGATTATAAAAAATGGCAAAAATGGTATTTTGAGAAATGTTGTAGTATACCTCCAGCTAAAGCTAAAAATTAAATCTATAAGATTAGGAATTAAAAGGAAAGGATCAACTAATAGCGTTGTTAGTTTTCTTCTTTCGGTAATTATCGTCGTTATAGGTATTTGTTTTAACATCCACAAGACATCAACATCATCGACGATGGCCCCTCTGGTATTCGACTAAGGTTCATGCATGGAAAAGAAGCAGTAACATTACTGTAGCCCAGCCAAATCAAACAACTTAACTTACTTACGCTAAATATTGCCTGCAGTTTTTCGCTATAACAATTAATGAATGGAAATATTTGTTTTCAAAAGGTGAAAATGAGAGTATTATAATCAAATGTCTCCGGATCTCAGTTGCTGAAAAAACAGATTACACTTTTCACTCAAGTATTTATGTCAAGAAAGCTAAATATAAAGAGGGAAAGGAATCATTTTATATTTGCAAATAATCTGGTAATTAGGATTATAGCCAAAACACATTTCGAGCAAATCAAAAGCACTATTGCAAAATTCTCTTAAAATACTTTAATGGCCGTAATAACTTCTTTAACTTTTCAGGTTATTAGCAAAAGTGGGTTTTTCTATGAAACAGTAGAAAGGGAAAAATATATCAGTAGCCAAAAAGTAATAATGATTAAGAAATAAACCATTATTTTAAAAAATAGTGAAACTAGTAACAAAACTTTTCTAAACAAAAAATAATCTAAGCAATTAATTTTTAATCGCTTAGATTATTTTTTGTGCTGTAGGGGGAGGGATCGAACCTCCACGAGGCAGTTAGCTGCAGTACAAAGTTCGGTGGTCGACCCCGGTCGCAACAGTATTGCTACTGTCACGGCTCTATGCTGCGTTTATCCTGTTATCCTCACCCCCGAGACAAGGGGGCATGTCTGCCAAAAATTTCATCACCCCACAATTTCAATAGAACTTACCTGCCCGAAAGCAAGTTTGATAACACAAAAGTAAAAAATAAAAACTAATTTAAAAATAATTCAATAAAAATTTTGAAAATATAGAAATTATTCAAATATTTGCAATATTGATTGAATTAATACTAATAAAATATCTATAATGGCAGCAAAATTAAATCTGGATAAACTCGATTTGCAGATCATTCACGAGATGATGGAGACCGCTGAAATCTCTTATGCCGACTTGGGTAAAAAGCTTTTTGTGAGCGGCGGTACCATTCATGTGCGTATTAAGAAGTTACAGGAGTTTGGTATCGTCAAAGGTACAAGGTTGAATGTAGATTTAAAACAATTGGGCTATGATATTACCGCATTCGTAGGTATTTACTTGGAGAAAAGTTCTTTGTACGATAGTGTTGCCAAGGACCTGATGAAGATACCGGAGATTGTAAGATTGAATTATATTACCGGTAACTACAGCATGTTTATAGAAATTGTAACCAAGGATATTAACCAGCTTCGTTTTGTGTTGCATGATGAACTGCAGAAAATAAAAGGCATAGAAAGAACGGAAACTTTTATTTCTTTAGAAGAAGGCTTTAACAGAAATGTGCAGGTGGCACCGGCGGAATAAAAATCTTCTTTAAGTGACGGAAGGTGTTTTTACATCCACTGCATCTCTTAAACCATTGCCCAATAAATTAAATGCCAATACCAACAGCATGATGGCAAAACCAGGGATCAATGCCAGCATTGGATTGTGGGTGATGATAAAATTGTAATTCTCTTTTATCATTAGTCCCCAGCTGGGTTGTGGGGGCTGTACACCAATACCTAAAAAACTCAATCCGGCTTCTACAATAATTGCCGTTGCAAAATTACTGGCAGCAATAACTAATATAGGGCCGAGTATGTTTGGTAAAATATGTTTTACAATAATTCTGAAATTGGTAAAACCCAATGCTTTTGCTGCCTGTACAAATTCCAGTTCTTTAACCGCCATTACCTGCCCACGTACCAAACGTGCCACACTAACCCACATGGTTAGCCCAACAGCAATAAAGATCTGCCAAAAACCTTTGCCCATTGCCAATGTAATGGCAAATACCAAAAGTAAAGTAGGAATGCTCCAGGTAACATTTACCAGCCACATCACCATTTCATCTACCCAGCCTTTAAAATAACCGGCCAGCGCACCAAGGATAATACCGAGTGTTAATGAAATAAGTACTGCAATTAAACCCACCGCTAAACTTACCCTTGTACCAATAATCAAACGGCTTAAAATATCCCTGCCGAATTTATCGGTACCCAGCCAGTATTTTTTGGTGATGATATTTTGTGCAACCAGGTTTTCCGGATGATCTACTGTAAGTTGATTGATAGAATAATATTGAATTACTGAAGTGTCTTCATCAATAAATTTATTAATGAGCAGGCTATCGTTTTTTATTTTATATCCGCTGATGGGGATTAACTTATAGTGATTTTTTTCTCCATTGAAAAGACGGTCTATCCAGTTGCCACCGAAATATTTTCTTTCCGGGATTTTTAAAAATTGCTGAGTGTACCCGGTTTTTTTCGCTTGTATCTCCACTGTTTGTAAATCGGCATTAGGAGAATTATCAGGTGCAATTAAATAGCCAAATATTGCCAGCAGCACCGCAATGGTAATAATGAACAATCCGAATACAGCGCCTTTGTTTTTTTTCAGCCGCTTCCAGGTTTGTTGTTTAAAAGAAAATGATTGCTGCATATTGTAAAAATAAGCTACAAGTGGCAAGCTGCAAGGGGTAACTCAAAACTATAACCAGCTTGCTCATACTCACGACTCACCACTCACGCATTCAGCTCTAACACATCACTCGTCCATTCCCTTATCTCCTGGCAAAGCAATTCATATTCTGCCCAGGGTTTTTCTAAAGTAGGAACGATCTCTTTTAATTTAGCCTGCCAGTCATCGGCATTAAAATTAGCGGGAAAACATTTTTTTAAAACATTGATCATCACCGGCACTGCAGTTGATGCGCCAGGCGATGCACCGAGTAAAGCGGCAATGGTACCATCAGCAGCACAAACCAACTCTGTTCCAAACTCCAGTACGCCACCGTCTTTCTCATCTTTTTTTATTACCTGCACCCTTTGCCCGGCAATTACCAATTCCCAGTCTTCCATTTTTGCTTCGGGGTAATATTCTTTCAAGGCATTCAAGCGGTCTTCTTGTGATTGTGTTACCTGGTGAATTAAATATTTGGTAAGCGGCAGATTATGCCAGCCGGCAGCCAGCATGGGAAACATATTATGCCACTCAATACTTTTAGGCAGATCAAAATAAGAACCGTTCTTTAAAAACTTTGTACTAAAACCTGCAAAGGGTCCAAAGAGTAATTCTTTTTTACCATTGATGATCCTCGTATCCAGGTGTGGCACACTCATGGGCGGAGAACCAACACTTGCCTTACCATATACTTTTACTGCATGCTGCTGAATTATATTTTCATTAGTACATCTAAGCCATTGACCACTAATAGGAAAACCACCATAACCTTCTGCTTCATCAATATCTGATTTTTGTAAAAGCGGTAAAGACCCACCACCTGCACCAATAAAAACAAAATCGCCTTTTGTTACTATTGAATCAGATGTAACTAAATTTTTTACAGTTATCTCCCATGAACCGTCATCTTGTTTTTCCAGGTTTCTTACTTCGTGATTACAATAAATTTTCACGCCATCTAAGTTTTCTACATGTGCCATCATTGCATCAGTAAGTGCACCAAAATTTACATCGGTACCAATATCCATTTTTGTTGCCGCACATTTTTCTGTTGCACTTCTTCCCTGCATAACCAGTGGCATCCAGCTTTTTAATTGTTCTTTGTCTTCAGAAAATTGCATGCTCTTAAAAAGCTCGTTTGCAGACATCGTTTCAAAACGTTTTTTTAAATACGCTACATTTTTATCGCCCCAAACAAAACTTAAGTGCGGTACATGAGTAATAAAATCTTTTGGAGAATTTATGTATTGCTGCTGTACTAAGTAAGCCCAAAACTGTTTTGATATTTCAAACTGTGCCGCTACTTTTATGGCTTTGGAAATATCGATACTGCCGTCTTCTTTTTCAGGACTGTAATTTAATTCGCAAAATGCTGAGTGGCCGGTGCCTGCGTTGTTCCATGCATCAGAACTTTCTTCTGCAGGCTTACTCAACCTTTCAAAAATGGTGATTGAAATATCCGGCACCAGCTCTTTTAAAAATACAGCCAGTGTAGCGCTCATTATACCAGCACCTATTAAAACAATTTTCGGATTAGTGTTACCAGTTAAAATCATTTTTTATTATTTTACGTTTCTGCCTTTCCAGTTATAATTTCCAAATTTACCCAACCATCCGGCAATAACAGTGTATACAATATGAAAGGGCTCCATTAAAGGAAAAAGCCAGAGCAGTTTTCTGTTATTAAAAAATTTTGCAACAGGGGATAGAAAAAATAATTCCACCGCCGTTTTTGTTACCAGTAAAAACAACCAAATTTCAAAAGTGGAAGATGTAAATGTAACAGGATAAATGCGAATGGAGAAAACTGCATTGTTGAATAATGCTATCACCAGCAATACAATAAGCAGCAGGTTAAATAAATACACTATGAGTAGCACTGCAAATATTCTTTTGTCATCGTACTTATCTGCTTTACTTGCCCAGCGGATGCGTTGGTTAAAAAATTCTTTAATTGTTAACACCGGTAGTGTTTGCACAATCGCCGCTTTCGATTTTAAAAATAAAACAGCAGCCGGATCTTGTTTATATATCTTATGCATCAACAACATATCATCGCCGCTGGCAATGGTATCAATACCTGCAAAACCATTAACATCGGAAAATGCTTTTTTGGTATAGGCAAGGTTGGCACCATTACACATGCTGTGCATTTTTTTGTGTACCGATGCTCCTGTAATCCCCTGTAATGTCATAAAATCTAAAGACTGAAAGATTTGTAAGAACATACCTTGTGGCTTGTTCCGATTCGCCGCAAGGCGAATTGCTACCGGCATTACAATAAATGCAGGCTTTTTCTCCTGGTAAAATGCAGCAATGGTTTGTAACCAGTTTTCCGGCGCAACACAATCTGCATCTGTGGTAACAATCAAATCGCCGGTTGATTGCAGAATAGCCATTTCAATAGCCTTCTTTTTGTAAGAATTAATTGCACCCGCAGCAACAAAATCTTTTAGTGCAATCAGTTTGATATTGGGCAGGTTAAAAGCATTTACAATTGTTACAGTGTTATCAGTAGAATGATCGTCAACAACTATTACTTCAAATAATGCTGCCGGGTAAGATTGGTTAATAATGGATTGCAGGCAAACACCAATATTTCCCTCTTCGTTACGTGCCGGAATAATTACCGATATTTTAGTAGCAGGCCTAAAATCCGAAATCACAAATCTAAAATCAAAAATCGATACCCAGCTTTGCCGGTAATAAATAATGAGCACAGTATATACCAGCAGAAAAAAAAATGCTATAAAAAAAACTACCTGCATAGGCGCAAATTAATTCTTATTTGCAATAGTATTGGCTTCTTCAATTATTTGGGAAGGATAATTTGATAAGGCCAGTAATTTAATAGCATTTCTTGTTTTTAAAACACCCGCTTTTAACTCGTGGTCGAATACCAGCTTTTCATTGGCAATATCTTCGGTGAAGTGATAAAGGTCGAATTCGGTTTTTAAAAGGTCTGCCAGTTCAATATCGTGAGTGCTTACAAAAACGATGTTGTTATTTTTATTGAGGTAAGATAAAATGGCTTTTGCTGCTGCTACTCTTTCAATAGTATTGGTACCTTTAAATACTTCATCCAGGATAAAAAGATTTTGAAAAGGCCTGTCAGCCGCTTTTATCAAACTGCCAATGGTATTCACTTCTTCAAAATAATAACTTTTACCTTCCTGTAAACTATCAGTAATTCTTACAGAAGAAAATACTTTTACAAAGGGTGTTGTAAAGGCATCAGCAAAGCAGGTGTAAATGGTTTGTGCTAAAATGGAGTTGATGGCAATGGTTCTTATAAAAGTAGATTTACCAGACATATTGGAACCGGTTATTAAAATACTTTTGTCTGTAACAGTAATAGAATTGGCTATACAATCTTTTATTAATGGATGATACAGGTTTACAGCACTGAATTCTTTTTTATGATTTGTAAATTGTGGTGTGGTGAATTTAACAGTACCCGAACGTAATGCTGCGGTGGAAATGGCAGCATCAATACTACCGATATAATTGATCAGTGTATTGATATCCTCTTTTTTGTTTTTTACTGTTGCAAGGCAGCTAAAAAAACTATGTGTCTCTATTAAAAAGAAAGCTTTAAGCAGTTCCAGCAAAAATAAAAAGGTCTGTGTGATCTCATCATTTGATGGCTGAGAAAAATTTAATAACCTGAATTTTCTTTGAAAGCCTTTGAGGTTATCAATGCTTTTTTGTGTACTTACTTTTTCAAAAGGAATATCTTTTTTTATAAATAGCCTGGCAATATTAATCAGGTTGTTAAGCTGTGGAAATGATTTATTGAAATTGGCCGTGGTATTTTTATTCCTGAAATACAGGAAAATATTTACCGCTAGCGGAAACATTAACCAAAGCAGCAAAACGGGGAATTTTATAGAAAGTAACAATAACAGTATCACCACAATAGTATCTGCAACAAATAACACCGACCATTTTGGTTTCTCCAGAAGTTCATTATCTAACAAATTGGTTATATAGTAAGCATCATGATGACCGAGGGAAGAAAGTAACAATTGTGCTTCTGCCCGGCTTTTTTCATTGGCAGAAAAAAAATCTACCTGTTCATTATAGTATTTTAGATCAGCAGGCTTATCCGTAGGCCTTATCAGTTTATTAAATAAATATTGTTGCCCCGGCTTGCTGGTTGTTCTGTCGATAAAAGCAAACAGGTCGTGCAAATCAATATCTGTAATGGTTTGTGCTGTTAACTGGTGGAAATAGGCTGTAGTGGTAAGTAAGGAAAAGTTTTCTATCAATTCGTAATTTCTGCCCAACGTGTTTGGTTTACCCCATTCTTGCTGTAGCGCCTGTAAGCGTTTTTTCTGCCTTTTTTTAGCTAAAAAGTAGGCAAAAAATGAAAAACCCCAGATGATAAAAAAGCCGGCAAGCAGGTAAATGACTATAGCGCTATGCATAATTTGCTTTAAATAGTATTGGTACAATTGGTTGTAAGGCTAAAATGCGATCCGCACACATATGTAACAAAAATAAATTTTAAATTTTCAAATGAATCATTATCTTTGTTTAGTTGCATAAACAACTATATGCCAAACAACCAATTTAAAAAAGGAGAACTTTACAGCTTTATAACCGGCAAGGCCAGCACGGCAATAGGCAGGCGCCTGCAAAAGAATTTTAAGCAGGCCAACATCGAGATCACCATTGAACAATGGAGTGTATTGTATCATTTATGGAAAGAAGATGGCCTTAGTCAGCAACAGTTGTGCGATGCTACGTTCAGGGATAAGCCGAGTATTACAAGATTGGTAGATAACCTGGAAAAAATAAAACTGGTAAAGCGTAATGCTTCTAAAGAAGACAGGCGTATAAACATGATTGTTTTAACAGATGAAGGCAGAGAACTGGAAGAAAAATGCATGGCGATTGCTAATACCACATTAAACGAAGCGCTTGAAGGCGTAACAAACGGGCAGGTTGAAATTGCAAAGGAAGTGTTGCAGATGGTGTATGATAATCTTAAGTAAGCGTTACGGGTTAAAAAAAGTTACGGGTTAAAAGGTTACGTGTTATTTGATTGTTGGTTTGTTCATTAGGATTCAATTTTTCGCAAACAATCAAATAACCCGTCACTCACCCAGCTCGTAACTTTTCAATACTGATTCTAAAATAAAAAAATCTCAATTATGAATACAACAACATCAACCCAAACATTATTTAAAGGCGGCGAATGGCTGATTAAAGAAAGCAATGCTTTTGATACATTCACTCCCGAAGATTTTAATGAAGAGCAAGTGATGGTGAAAGATATGTGCCTTCAGTTTTTAGCTACAGAGGTAATACCCATTATTGACAGGATTGATAAAATGGAAGCCGGCTTAATGCCATCACTGATGGTAAAAGCAGGCGAACAGGGGTTGTTGGGTGCCAGCGTACCTGAAGCATTAGGAGGATTAGGAAAAGATTTTATCACTTCTACCTTGGTAAATGAAGGCTTAGGTGGCGGCTATTCTTTTAGTGTGGCTATTGCTGCACACACAGGTATTGGTACATTACCTATTTTGTATTTTGGTACCGAAGCACAAAAAGCAAAGTACATTCCTAAATTGGCCAGCGGCGAATGGAAAGGCGCTTACGGACTAACGGAACCCAATAGTGGCAGTGATGCACTTGGAGCAAAAACAACAGCGGTACTATCTGCCGATGGTAAAAATTATATTTTAAACGGGCAAAAATGCTGGATCACCAACGGCGGTTTTGCTGATGTATATACCGTATTTGCAAAAATTGACGGCGATAAATTTTCTACATTTATTGTAGAAAAAGGAATGGAAGGATTTACACAAGGCCCCGAAGAACATAAGATGGGTATTAAGGGTTCATCAACGGTACAATTGTATTTCCAGGATTGTAAAGTGCCGGTAGAAAATTTACTGGGCGAAGTGGGTAAAGGTCACATCATAGCTTTTAATATTTTAAATATCGGACGCTTAAAATTATGTGCCGCAGCTGTAGGTGCTGCTAAAATGTCGGCAGGTAATTCAATTGAATACGCCAAAACAAGAGAGCAGTTTAAAACACCGATCGCCAACTTCGGCGCCATAAAATATAAGTTGGCAGAAATGGCAATACGCATTTTTGCAAGTGAAAGTGCTTTGTACCGCACCAGTAAATGGGTGGATGATAAAGAATTGGAATTAGCTGCGGCTGGAAAGCCATTTAATGAAGCGTTGTTAGGTGCTGCTGAAGAATATGCAGTAGAATGTGCCATCTTAAAAGTACACGGTAGTGAGGTGTTGGATTATGTAGTGGATGAAGGGGTGCAGATACATGGCGGTAATGGTTTTAGCGATGAATATGCTGCCAGTCGTGGTTACAGGGATAGTCGTATCAACCGCATTTACGAAGGTACCAACGAAATTAACCGTTTGCTTACTGTAGATATGATCCTGAAGAGAGCGATGAAAGGTAAGTTAGACCTGATGGGGCCTGCAATGGCAGTGAGTAAAGAATTAATGAGTATTCCTGAATTTGGCAATGATGATGACAGTGCTTTTGCAAAAGAACGCAAAGCCATTGTAAATATGAAGAAAGCTATTTTAATGGTGGCAGGTGCGGCAGTACAAAAACTGATGATGAAAATAAGTGATGAACAGGAAATATTGATGAATATTGCAGATATGGCCATTGAAACTTTTGAGGCAGAAAGCACTTTATTGCGTGTAATGAAACTGCAGGACAAACAAGGCGAAGCTGCAGTGCAGTTACAAACTGACCTGATGCGCTGTTATTTGAACGATGCAGTAGACAAAGTAAACAAAGCTGGTAAAGAGGCCATTAATGCTTTTGCTACCGGTGATGAACAACGCATGATGTTGTTAGGGTTAAAACGTTTTACTAAAACCGAACCATTTAATAGTAAAGATGCCAGGAGAAGAATTGCAGATAAGATGATCGCAGAAAATAAATATCCCTGGTAATTAATTTTTGAATTTATACAACAAGAGGCCTGTTAACAGGCCTCTTGTTGTATAAATAATTACTTAGACTTGGCGTTATAAGGAAATTTTCTTGATGCATTTCTCATTAAAGCATTCACCAATCTATCGGTACTGCTGCCCACGGAGCCCGTGGCATAATAATCGTATTTCCAGATTAACTCTCCCTTTTTTCCTTCATGTATATTAATAGAAGTCTGAACATCGTTGGTGCTGCCCCAGGAGCCGATCAATAAACCAACTGCAAGTGCTGCACCCTCGCTCATGGGTTTTTTCATAGCAGCACGGGAAGAGATTACTGCATCTACACCTAATAACTGGCAAAGCTCCTCTTTGGTTTTTGTTGATAGTGAATTGTAAGATATACTTGCCTGGCTTAGCAACGCATTGGTTTTACTGATATCCTGGAATGTAACCGTATACTTAAACTTATCACTTCTTTTTAAAAACCAGGAATACATTTTATCCTGTATATCTCTGCCTGTACTTTCTTCTGATTGGCTGATTTGTTCCGGCGTGGTTTTCTTCATTTCATTTGGCCTTAGTTGAATATTAACGTCTGTGGGTAATATAGCAACAATTTTGTGTGAACTGGTTTTGTCACTAAAATCTGCAGTTTTGTAAATAGTGGGACCACAACCGGTAATAAAAATAATAAGGGCAGTCAGTACGATAAATGTTTTTTTCATAAAAGGTATTTTAATAAAGATAACAGGCAGTATTTATCAAAAAAAATAATTTTGGTTACAACACACTAATTTTAGCATAGCAGTAACTTTTAAATTAAATACTGCTACTTTAAATTGTAATACTTTTAGCTTTGGATTTAATAATAAAAAATATGCAAAAATTATTTCTTCTGGTTTCCATCTTTTTAGTAACCAAGGTAGCAGCGCAGGATAAACCATTTATTAAACTGGTAGAGCCGCTGAAGGAGAATAACAACGTAAAAGTATCCCGTAATTTTTTAATTGGCAGTACTTGTAAAACCTGCAATCTTACAGTAAATGGAACAGCTGTAAAAGTATATCCCACCGGTGCATTTGCTTACGAACTAAATTTAAAAACAGGCGATACCGCTTTTAACATGATTGCATTTGCAACACCCGGTCAATCGGTTAATAAAAAAATATTGTATAACTATTCTTTGCCTGCACCACCCGATACGGTTAAAACATTAAATATTGCAAGTATCGAAACTTTTCCCGAAGGCAACTTAATGCTGCAACCAGGCGATAAAATAAAATTTAAAGTAAAAGCATTAACAGGTTGTACGGTTGTTGCAGGAAAAAATATTCCCTTGTACGAAGTACCGAATGCAATGCCGGGAATTTACCAGGGTGAATATGTGGTAAAGGCAGGCGATAGTTTTTTAGTGAGTAAACTTCCTGTTACCATTACAGATAAAACGGGCAACACAATTACTAAAGAAACCAGCAATACTGTATCTATGTTTTCTCCCTATAACCCGATGATTGCTGTAACAAAAGGAAGGCTGGCACATTTGCTGTTTGGTTTGGGAGAAGATAGATTGGGTGGTGCCAAAATTGGTTATGTAGATTCGCTTGTACTATTGAATGTAGTGGGAAAAGTGGGCACTAAATACAAAGTACAATTATCAAAATACCGTACCGCATTTATTGATGATGATGCCGTACAATTTTTGCCCAAAGGAAATTTTACGCCGGAATCCCTTACCGGAAATTTAAGAACCTACGGCGATTCATTATTTGATTATGTAACTGTAGGATTGTTTGCAAGATTACCTTATCAGTCTTTTCAATTAGTTGATCCATCAAAAATTGTGGTGGATGTTTTTGGTGCCACCAATAATACCAACTGGATAACACAACTGGAAAATGTAAAAGAAATAAAAAATGTTTATTATGAACAAACAGAAGATGAAATTTTCAGGATCACTATTGAGCTGAAACATCCGCAGCATTGGGGCCACCAGGTGTATTACAAAGGCAATATGCTGGTGGTAAAAATAAAACGCCAGCCCGAAAACCTATCATTGGATCATTTAACCATTGCCGTTGATGCCGGCCACGGTGGCAGCAATACCGGCGCAGGCGGGCCAACAGGCTCATCAGAAAAAGCATTGGCTTTAGCGGTATCATTAAAACTGCAGAAAAGTTTAGAGCAACAAGGCGCTAAAGTTATTATGACAAGAACCAAAGAAAAGTTTGTTGATAATAAAGACCGCATTTTATTTTACCGGGATAGTACTCCCGATCTTTTAATCAGTATTCATTTAAATTCTTCTGCAGACCCGATAAGAATAAGTGGCACCAGCACTTACTATCGCTATATTGGTTTCAGAGACTTAAGTCATGATATTTACAAACGCATGCTGGAATTAGGATTGAAAGAATATGGTAATACCGGTAGTTTTAATTTTATGCTCAACAGCCCCATTGAATATCCAAATGCTTTGGTAGAAACATTATTCATCAGTAACCCCGAAGATGAAATGAAAATTTTAGATGACAATTTTCAACAACAGATTGCTGATAAAATAATTTCAGGGATAAAAGATTTTTTAGAGAGCTGTAAAAAAGAGAGGCAGTAATATTTGTAACAGTTTTGTTTGTAACAACTTTGTTTGTAACAACTTTGTTTGGTATATTTACTCAAACATTACTATATGAGCAGGCCTTTTAATTATGGTAAATTAGCCGAAAACGACTACTTTACTAATAGAACTAAAGAAATGAAGTGGTTGGAAATGCAGATAAGTACCGGCATTAACTGCATTCTAGTATCTCCCCGCCGTTGGGGAAAATCTTCTTTATTACTGCATACCGCCAACGAAATGAAAAGAAAAAACAAAAAGATAATCTTTTGTTTTTTAGATCTTTATAATATCCGTACCGAAAAGGAATTTTTAGAACTATTCTCTTCTGTTGTAATAAAAGCGGCTTCTAATTCTTTTGAAGATGCTGTACGCAATGTAAAAGGCATTTTTAAACAACTTATTCCATCGGTATCAATATCCCCCGACCCCAATGCTGAAATAGAATTATCTTTTAACTGGAAAGATTTGAAAAAAAATATTTCCGAAATATTAGACTTGCCTGAAAAAATTGCTGCACAAAAAAATGTGCAGGTAGTGGTATGTGTAGATGAGTTTCAGAATATTAGTTTTATGGAAGATGGTATTGCCTTTCAAAAAAAATTAAGGGCACACTGGCAAAAACACCAAAAAGCTAATTATGTATTGTATGGCAGCCGCAGGCATTTAATGATGGATTTTTTTACTAAAAACACGATGCCATTTTACAGGTTTGGAGAAATTCTTTTTTTAGAGAAAATAGAAGAAACTCATTGGATACCTTATATTATCGGAAGGTTTGAAGCCACCAATAAAAAAATTTCGGCTTCGCTGGCTTCAAAAATTGCCAGACAGATGAATAATCATCCTTATTATGTGCAGCAACTATCACAAGTGGTATGGCAACAAACAACTAAAACAGCAACCGAGTTTAATTTTTTAGAAGCAATAGAAGAGCTGCTTGACCAATACACCATCTTATATCAAAAAGAAGTGGATATACTTACCAACTATCAACTAAATTTTTTAAAAGCATTGTGTAATAAAGAAACTTCGTTTGGCAGTACTGCCGTTTTGCAAGGGTATAATTTAGGAACATCTGCAAATATTACCCGGATAAAAGCAGCATTACAAAATCATGAAATAATTGATGTGCTGGGTAAACAAATCACATTTAATGATCCGCTGTTTGAAATATGGTTAATGAAAAGATTTTTTAAAATAAGCCTTCAATAATTTTTATTAAAGGCTTGTGTAAAATTTATTAAAAGCAATTTCTGTTTCTTTAGCAGCATTTATCATTTGTGTTGTAGGCGGCCAATCACTATCCTGCAATACATTTTGAATACCTGTAAAGCTGCCGATATATTTTGTCAATGCTTTTGCTTTTTCGCTGTTAGCATCTAACCTTTTCAATTCGTTTGTACATTTTTTTATGTTGGTATAGCACATCACACTAAGATCGTGTTGCAGTTGCAGATCTTTAGCACTGGTCTTTACTCTTGGATCCATTTTTATCCTGAATGCCTGGTAAAATTCTTTGCCATCTACAGTAAGTTTAGCAATATACACACCCGGCATTACCCATGGCGATGTAGCATCTGGCGCAGTATTCATATATGTTGCAGCAATGGGGAAAGCCGGCGGCACATTCAACGGCTGATAATGCATATCCCACATAAAACGATGACTACCTTCAGTGGCAGATAGTATTTGCTGCGGCCTTAACCAATAAGGCGGCACATTGTTGGCAGGAATTTTATACAGCGTGTCTTTGTTGCTGTAAGTCCTTATTAGTTTATTAGTTTGAGAACGGATGGTACTCAAATCTTTTTCAGCTATCGGTTCTTTAAACTTTGTATCAAAAATTTCCAGTTTAATATCTTTCGCCTCTTCATTTAAAAAATAATTAATGATGGCACCATCCGGAGGATTTTGCCCTGCAGGTTCTTCCTGCGGCAACGGCGTATCGGTATTCATATTCCATCTTACACGATACGTATTTTGTGGCTGGTATAAGATAACCGGCGAAGCACTCAACCTTTCATCTAAATGCCGCAACGGAGTAATATCATCCAGTATCCAGAAACTCCTGCCATGCGTACCCACCACAATATCATCATCTTTAATTACTAAATCCCTGATTGATGTTGCAGGCATATTCAATCGCAGCGATTGCCAGTTGGCGCCATCATCAAAAGAAACATATACCGCTCTTTCACTTCCGGCAAATAATAAACCTTTTCTTTTCGGATCTTCTTTTACCACATTAATAGGATCGTTAGGCAAACCTTTTACAATTTCTGTCCATGTTTTGCCTCCATCAGTAGTTTTATAAATATGCGGTTGCATATCATCCAAACGAATTTTATTTACTGCCGCATACGCAGCGTTTTTATCAGTATGGCTGGCGTCAATCAATGAAACTTTACTCCAGCTGGTGATTTGTGGTGGTGTAACATTGCTCCACGTTTTGCCACCATCATGCGTTACATGAATCAATCCATCATCAGTACCACACCAGATGGTATTGATATCAACATAAGAAGGTGCTACAGTATAGATCACACCACGGCGTGGCATTTTCTTCATGTCTTCTTTTGTATAAATACCAACATTGGAAGGGATGTCCCAACTTTCTCTTGATAAATCAGGACTAATGATATCCCATTTGCTGCCACCAGTTGTTGTTTTAAACAAAACATTACCGGCGTAGTACAATGTTTTTTTATCAATAGGATTAAACAATACCGGTGCTGTTCTTAAAAAACGATACTTACCGCTGCGTACAGCTTCGGGTGCAATATTTTGTGCCTGACCGGTTCTTTTATCATAACGGGAGATTTTACCACCGTAAACAATATTATTGTCTAATGGATCTGCAACAACATAACCATACTCTTCTGCACCAACCGGATGCCAGTCACGAAATGTAATGCTGCCGTCATTGCCTCTTGATGTAATGCCCACGCTACCACTTTCCTGTTGGCCGCTGTAAACGTTGTAAGGAAAAGAATTATCTGTACTTACATGATAAAACTGTGCCGTAGGTTGATTATACCACGATGAAAAAGTTTCTCCACCATTAACAGTAATAATAGCACCCTGGTCATTAGCAATTAAAATAATTTTATTGTTGTTAGGGTTGATCCATATCCTGTGGTAATCATCGCCACCCGGCGCACCACGAAAAGCATTCCATGTTTTGCCGCCATCCAGACTTTTCCAAACCACCACATCGGCGGTATAAACAATATCAGCATTAATGGGATCAACTTTTACTTCTGCAAAATCACTACCCCTTCCCCAAAGCCTTTCATCAGCATTAATGTTGATCCAGCTTTCACCGGCATCATCGCTGCGGTAAATGCCGCCGTATTTGCCTGCATCAACGGTAGCGTATAAACGATTACTGTTTGAAGGCGCAATGCAAAAACCAATTCTTCCCAAACCTTGTTCGGTGGTAGGTAAACCAGTAGTTAATTTTTTCCAGGTAGTGCCGCCATCGGTTGATTTAAAAATGCCGCTTTCCTTGCCGTTCCAGGCGCCGTTTTCCCAGGGGCCTTGCCTGCCTGCCCACATATCAGCATATACAATGTTAGAATTATTGGGGTCTATTGTAACCTGTATTGCCCCGGTATTTTCATCTTTGTATAACACTCTTTCCCATGTTTTACCTCCATTGGTTGTTCTGTATACACCTCGTTCTTCATTAGCGCCATAAGGATGGCCGAGTGCAGCCACAAACAAACGGTTTTCATTTTTTGGGTCGATAGCCAGGCCGCCAATCTGCTGCGCATTTTTTAAACCGATATTGGCCCATGTTTTTCCACCATCAACAGATTTATAAATACCATCGCCAACAGAAAGATCAGGCCTTTGCAAACCTTCGCCGCTACCAACATATAATACATTTGGGTTTGATGGCGATACCACCACATCTCCCACACTGCCCGTAGGCTGATCATCAAAGATGGGATTCCATGTTCTGCCAAAATCTGTTGTTTTCCATACACCACCATTGTTTACGCCAATATAAAATACATTGGGTTGAGAAGGCACGCCAACTGCACCAACAGTTCTGCCGCCCCGGTGTGGGCCAATACAACGCCATTGCATAGCGTTGAAATAAGTGCTGTCGAAGGGTTGAGCGATGGCAGTTGCAGTTAAACAAATAAATACTGATATAAAGAATAATGGCTTCATACAAATTGATTATAGGCTGAAATTACAAATAAAATAGTCACTACCTGGTTCAAATTTTTCTGTGTAACTTTAGAACAGAAATTAAAAATTATGCTGGTAAAAAAACAAGTGATGAAAACTATTAAGGAAATGCCTGAAGAGTTTTCTGTTGACGATGCTATTGAGCAATTAATAGTGCTTAATAAAATTGAAAAGGCCCGTAAGGAAATCAGAGAGGGTAAAGGCTTAACTACAACCCAGGCCAAAAAGAAATTGCAAAAATGGCTGAAATAATCTGGGCACCTTCTTCTTTAAAAGACATAAAATCGATTGCTGAATATATTGCTAACGATTCAGTTCAGGCTGCATCAAGTATGGCAGCATTATTTTTTGAAAAAGCAAAGGTTTTGGAACGCTACCCGCTAATCGGTAAACAAGTACCCGAAATTAAAGTAAAATATTTAAGAGAAATATTAGTTAGCCGATACAGGATTATTTATGAAATTATTTCTCAGGATGAAGTACATATTCTTTCAGTACATCACCAGTCACGCTTATTAAAAAACAATCCAACATTAAAAAAAAGATTAAGAAAATGAGTTTAGTAACAGAATTCAACGACTACCGTACCAAAATGAACGAGGTTATTTTAAGCAAGGATAATCTTGTAATAAAACGCTTGTGGAATTTAGACACTAACACTTACGCAGAAGGCGCACTGGATGTAAAAACCAAAGAGCTTTTAGGCCTTGTGGCCAGTATGGTATTGCGCTGCGATGATTGTATCAAATATCACCTGGGCAAATCACATGAGCTGGGCATTACCACTGAGCAGATGTACGAGGTATTTGCAGTGGCTAACATTGTAGGCGGTACCATTGTAATACCCCATACCCGGCGGGCAGCTGAATACTGGGAAGAATTAAATGCAAATGGTCAATAATCAATGTTCAACATTCAAGGCTTAATTGAAGCCAGCTGTATACTAAGCCAGGTTGGTTTAATAAAGAATAGGCCTTGTAAAAATTGTATTTAATTTGAATATTGTCCCGATTTATCGGGAGAACATTAAATATTGAACATTTTTTTAAGTAACTTTATGCTCCAATAAATTGATCTATGTCTGATACAACAACGATAGCTCCAGCTACCCCTTTAACCTCGAAAGACTTTGTAACCGACCAGGAAGTGCGCTGGTGTCCCGGTTGTGGCGATTATTCCATTTTAGCACAAGTGCAGAAGGTGATGCCAACACTGGGCATCCCTAAAGAAAACATTGTAATTGTAAGTGGTATCGGCTGCAGCAGCCGTTTCCCATATTACATGAACACTTATGGTATGCATAGTATTCACGGCCGTGCAACAGCAGTGGCCAGCGGTTTAAAAGCAGCCCGGCCCGAACTGAGTGTGTGGGTGGTAACGGGTGATGGTGATAGCTTAAGCATCGGGGGTAATCACACCATTCATTTATTAAGAAGGAATTTTGATATCAATATTTTATTGTTCAACAACCAGATCTATGGTTTAACCAAAGGACAGTATTCTCCAACATCAGAAGAAAATAAGATCACCAAATCAACACCTTTCGGAAGTATTGATCATCCATTTAATCCATTGGCGTTGGCCATGGGTGCTGATGCAAGTTTTATTGCACGTACTATGGATAGGGATCCAAAACATCTGCAGGCGATGTTATTGCGTTCGCAGGCACATAAAGGCGCTTCGTTTTTAGAGATCTATCAAAACTGTAACATCTTTAATGATGGTGCTTTTGAAGTATTTACAGAGAAGAGCAGTAAAGCTGATGAGGTATTATTTTTAGAGCAAGGCAAACCATTGGTGTTTGGTGCCACACAAAATAAAGGTATTAAGTTAGATGGCTTTAAGCCGGTGATTGTTGATATAGCACCCGGCGCAAGCATTGATGACCTGTGGATACATGATGAAAAAGATTTTTACAAGGCACAGATATTGATCCGTATGTTTGATGACCCTAAATTACAAGGGCATTTACCAAGGCCATTCGGTGTATTTTATGAAACTGAAAGAGCTTGTTATGAAGATAGCCTGCAATTACAATTAGATGATGTGATTGCTAAAAAAGGCAAAGGCGATCTGGATAAATTACTGAGAGGTAGTGAGACCTGGGTGATAAGTTAAGAGCGCCATGCCCCTGTCCCCTAAAGGGGAACTTAAATTGTTACATCATTTGAAAATTGGGGCAGAAATATAATTAAAGCGGTATGTTTTTTTGAACCCGGCTTTAATACTATGTTCAACCTCATTGGCGTCGCACTCTTGTACTGCATATCTTTATTGAACTTTTATATAAACGAATAAAATAGGGGTTACAAATTTGTAACCCCTATTTATTTATAAAATAATAATTGCTTCAATCTATCCCATAATCCTCTCCGTAATTAGTTCCCCTTTAGGGGCGGAGGGGCGAACTGGATTTTTACAACAAACCATTTGCCATCAAATACTCCGCAATCTGCACCGCATTGGTAGCAGCACCTTTACGTAAATTATCACTTACTATCCAGCAGTTTAAAGTATTGGCTTGTGTTTCATCCCTTCTTATCCTGCCTACAAAAGTGCCATCTTTTTCATGAGCTGTTAAAGGCATCGGGTACACATTATTAGCAATATCATCCTGCACAATTACACCCGGCGCTTTGCTCAGCAAATCTTTTACTTCCTGCAGATCAAAATCATTTTCAAATTCAATATTTACGCTTTCGCTATGGCCACCCATTACAGGTATACGAACTGTAGTTGCAGTTACTTTAATATTGGCGTCGCCAATAATTTTAATGGTTTCGTTGGTCATCTTCATTTCTTCCTTGGTGTAACCATTATCTAAAAACACATCAATCTGTGGAATCGCATTCAGGTCGATAGGATATTTGTAAGCCATTGGCCCATCGGTGATGCCTTGTCTTTCGTTCATCAATTGTTCTACCGCTTTTACACCGGTACCGGTAACACTTTGGTAAGTGCTTACCACCACTCTTTTAATTTTATATTTATCATGCAATGGTTTTAAAACCACCACCATTTGTATAGTTGAACAGTTAGGGTTAGCAATGATCTTATCTTCCTTAGTTAATACATTAGCATTTACTTCAGGCACTACTAATTTTTTAGTAGGGTCCATACGCCATGCACTGGAGTTGTCAATTACAGTAATACCGGCTGCTGCAAATTGCGGTGCCAGTTCTAAAGAAGTACCACCACCAGCAGAAAAAATAGCTACATCAGGTTTGGCAGCAATAGCATCGGCAAAGCCCACTACCTTGTATTTTTTTCCTTTAAAATCAACTTCTTTACCAATTGACTTTTCAGATGCCACTGGTAAAAGTTCATCTACCGGAAAATTTCTTTCCGCTAAAACCTGTAACATTTTGGTGCCTACTAATCCTGTAGCGCCCACTACTGCAACTTTCATATTTTGTTCCCCCCGGTTCTCTTTTTAAAGAGATTTTTTTGGTTAAAAAAAAGCCTTCCCGTTTTAGGAAGGCCTGTACTTATTTTAAACATAAAACAATCACACCTTCTCTGTTGAAAAAGATTTCTTAGAATGTTTTATGTGTTTTATTGTTATCATTTGTGGCACAAAGTAAATACAAACTGCAATTCTATCCAAATTATTTATATTTATGTTGTGCAAACGTTGCCGGGCCATAATCCGCTGTCCGCCTGCCATTGCAGCATATACCTTACTTCCTTTTGATAAACAATGTTTTTTATCATTATTAAAAAGGAATGTATGTGTAAGAAATTCAGCCTGGTTAGTATTTTTATTTTTGCCTGCTTTTACATCAAAGCTCAAACAGCCAACCGTTTTGATATAGTAATCGACGAGATCATGGCAGACCCCACACCCCAAATTAATTTGCCCAATAACGAGTGGATCGAATTAAGAAATACTTCAGGCACCACATTTAATTTACTGGGCTGGAGAGTCGGCGATGCCACCGGGCAAAGTGGCGCCATGCCTGCCTACAATTTAAAACCCGATAGTACTGTTATCATCTGCACATCTGGTGCTGTTGCTGCCATGAGTATTTACGGGCCAACCATTGTAGTGACCGGTTTTCCTTCTTTAGATAATACCGGCGACCTTATTTATTTACGCAGCCCTCAAAACAAAATTATACATGCCGTGAATTACACCGATGCCTGGTACCAGAATGAATTAAAAAAGGATGGCGGCTGGTCGTTAGAAATGATAGATACTAAAAACCCCTGTAACGGATTTACCAATTGGAAAGCAAGTACTGATATTAACGGGGGCACACCAGGTAAAAAAAATGCAGCTGATGGTATTAATGCAGATGTAGCAGCACCGCAATTATTAAGAGCTTATGCAACAGACAGTGTAAATATTGTTCTGATTTTTGATGAACCATTAGATAGTGCAAAAGCCGCTACTGCAATTAATTATACTATCAGTGATGGCATTGGTGCACCGCAATCGGCTATAACTGTTGCTCCTGTTTTTGATAAAGTGAATCTGAAATTGAGCACTGCATTACTTCGCAAAAAAGTATATACCATTACAGCAACGGCTGTTAGTGATTGCGCCGGCAATGTTGTTGCTGCAAAAAATGCAGCAAGGGTGGGGTTAAGTGAAGTGGCAGATAGTCTTGATATTGTTATCAACGAAATTTTATTCAATCCAAAAAGTAATGGAACTGATTATATTGAAATTTATAACCGTAGCAAAAAAATTACCGACCTGAAACAAATATACATTGCCAACCGGAATAGCACCGGAATTGTAAGCAGCATTAAACAACTGAGTGCTGAAAATTATCTTTTGTTTCCGGAAGATTTTATGGTAATCACCGAAGATCCTGCTATTATAAAAAGAGATTTCATTACTAAAAATATGGATGCTTTTGTAACGGTTGCTCCTATGCCTTCTTACAACGATGATAAAGGTGATGTGGTTATTTTAAATGCACAAGGGAATATTACAGATGAGTTGAAGTATGATGAAAAGTGGCATTTTAAATTGATTGATAATAACGAAGGTGTAGCATTGGAAAGAATTGATTACAACGCACCCACCCAACAACAGGATAACTGGCACAGTGCTGCTACATCTGTTGGATACGGAACGCCTACTTATAAAAACTCTCAGTATAAAATTAACGATGCTGTACAGGGAGCCATAACTGTAACTCCGGAAATCGTTTCTCCTGATAATGACGGCATGGATGATTTTGCTACCATCAGTTATTCATTTCCTGCGCCGGGTTATGTGGCTAACATCATCGTTTTTGATGCTGCCGGAAGAGCGGTACGTTACCTGCAGCGTAATGCATTGTGTGGTACTGGTGGTAATTACCGCTGGGATGGATTAGGAGAAAAGAATCAACAACTACCTGTTGGTATTTATATTATTTTTACTGAAGTGTTTAACCTGGAAGGGAAGCGGAAGCAGTTTAAGAATACAATAGTGCTGGCAAGGCGGCATTAACTCATTCTTGTTTTTAAGAAAAGTAATATTTCACTCACCATAAACCTTATCTGATGCAACCCAAATACCTGCTTATTACAGCAATTGCCGCTGTAATGATCTCTTCCTGCAATAACCAAACTAATATGAAAAGAATAACCTACCAATGGCCAGACAGTATTGCTGCACCAGTGTGTGAAAAAAAGCCCAAAGAACTAATAGCACTTGGCGATACCCGGATAGATAATTATTACTGGCTGAATGATTATTTTAAAAAAGGTCCCGACAGTACTAAAGTGGTGGATTACCTGTTGGCTGAAAATAAATATTACGATACGATGATGTCGGGCTCTAAAGCATTGCAGGAAAAATTGTATACAGAAATGAAAGCAAGGGTGAAAGAAAAAGATGAAAGCGTACCGGTATTTAAAAATGGCTACTATTATTATAGCAGGGTAGAAGAAGGCAAAGATTATTTTGTGTATTGCAGAAAAAAAGGCACAATGGATGCAAAGGAAGAAGTATTACTGGATGTGAATGCAATGGCAGAAGGGCATAATTATTTTAGCGCCACAGGTTTTAGTATCAGTATGGATAACAAAATGATGGCTTATGGTATAGATATGTTATCGAGAAGGCAGTATAATATTTACATTAAAAACCTGGAAACCGGTGAAGTGTTTAAAGATGTTATCCCTAATACAGAAGGCAACCCGGTTTGGGCCAATGATAACCAGACTATTTTTTATACTTCTAAAAACCTGGTAACACTATTATCTGAAAAAATAAAAAAACATAAACTGGGTACAGATGTGGCTGCAGATAAAACAGTGTACGAAGAAAAAGATCCCAGCAATTATATCGGCGTGGATAAAACCAAGTCAGATCAATATATTTTAATTGGTTCCAGCGCCACACTATCTTCCGAATACAGGTATATAAATGCCGATAAACCAGATGATGCCTTTAAAGTTTTTCAACCGAGGATTAAAGAAGTATTGTATAGTGTAGATCATGCCAATGGTAAATTCTATATCCGTACGAATATGAATGCTACAAACTTTAAAGTAGTAACCTGTACCGAAGAAAAAACTGACACCAGTAACTGGAAGGAAATGATTGCACACAACGATAGTATTTTAATACAAGGTATTGATGTGTTCAAAAATTTTGTAGCCGTATCAGAAAGAAAAAATGGACTGACACAGGTACATATTATCAATACACAAAACAATGCCAGCCATTACCTGGCCTTTGATGAACCGGCTTATGCTGCTGGACTTGCTTATACTCCCGATTATAATTCCGATGTAGTTAGATTTACTTACACATCGTTAACCACACCGGCATCAGTATATGATTACAATATGAGCACTAAAGAAAAAAAACTGATGAAGCAACAGGAAGTGGTAGGTGGTTATACAGCAAGCGACTATGTTACAGAAAGATTATTTGCTACTGCAAAAGATGGTATAAAAATTCCTATCTCTATTGTATATAAAAAAGGGTTTAAAAAAGATGGTACGGCACCTTTGCATTTATATGGCTATGGCAGTTATGGTGCCAGTATGGATGCCAGCTTTAACAGCGCAAGACTGAGCTTACTTAACCGTGGTTTTGCCTTTGCCATTGCACACATACGTGGGGGACAGGAAATGGGCAGGTATTGGTATGAAGATGGTAAGATGATGAAGAAGAAAAACACGTTTACCGATTTTATTGATTGTGCTGAATTTTTGTTGGCAAATAAGTATACAACTAAAGAACATTTATACATCAGCGGCGGTAGCGCCGGAGGTTTGTTAATGGGCGCTGTGGTAAACATGCGGCCCGATCTCTGGCATGGTGTAATAGCGGGTGTACCTTTTGTTGATGTGCTGACTACAATGAGCGACCCAACCATACCATTAACCACAAATGAATACGATGAGTGGGGTAATCCTGCAAACAAAGAGAATTACTTTTATATAAAATCATATTCGCCATATGATAATGTAGAAAAGAAAGCCTATCCCAACATGCTGGTAACAACCGGCCTGCACGATAGCCAGGTACAATATTTTGAACCTGCAAAATGGGTGGCAAAATTGAGGGAATTAAAAACTGATAACAATAAACTTTTATTGTACACCAATATGGATGCAGGCCATGGCGGTGCCAGCGGCAGGTTTAAAGCTTTAAAAGACAGAGCCAGGGAGTTTGCATTTTTTCTAACATTAGAAGGAATAACAGAATAAAATAAATGAACAATAAAAAAAACCGAAGTTCATTACTTCGGTTTTTTTATTGCATCAATTTAAATGCGTTGCCGATCTGGCAGGCAATAGTTATTCAAATATTTTTTCTTCCCTTGTCAATTGCCCCAACTTGTTAATACCTTCAATAATTACACGTATTTTTTTGCAATTATCCGTATTATAAAAAGGAATTTTTATGCGCCTTGTTTTTCTGTCCATTATTAAAAATGGATTCCAGTAAATAGTGCTGCGGTAATCGGGTACATCAGGAGTGTTTGGTTTTTCATAGTCGGGCATATAAAATTCTTTAATGGCCGAGTAACCATAAATATTGGTAAAGTCCAAACCTTTTACAGCCGAGTTATCACCACCACCTTTTTTAGTATAGATGGCAATAGCCCCACCGGCTCCACCGCCCGACGCACCAAAAAATGGCGGACGAAAAACTTTTATCAGCGCCACATCCGTCATATTGATCGTTTGCAATTGGCTGATATCGGAGTTGGTTTCATTTAAAAAAATGCTGGTAGCACTACCACGCCAGCTTACACTTTGTCCATCAGCCGAAACCTGCATGCCGGCCACTTTACCTCTTAAATATTCTAACACGCTGGTGGCAGATTGTGCAAACGGATCGTCCTGGGTGGTAAATGTATAGCCATCACCGCCACTGAAAAATCCGGAAGTATATTGCTCTTCTAATTTTTCTTTTAAGCTTTTTACTTTACCAACAACTTTTACCACCTCCAGTGTTTTGGCCTTGCTTTCAAATAATGAACGTTGTAAGGCTGCCTGTTTGATATTTTTTAAAAACGACGAACTATCTGGTTTTATATTTAAAAACAGTGTGGAAAGTAAACCGGCAGCGGGAGCAGGTGCATTAGCTATTTCATTTTTAAAATTAAAACTGGCGATTGCGGTAAGGCGTTTATCCTTATCATTATTGATCTGGTAGTATAATTTTGCGGTATCAAAAAAGTACATGCCCGTAAGCCTGAACTGTCCATCGGTACTGAGTGGTATGGTTATAAAATTACTGGTGTTGCTTTTGGTTTTGATATAACCAATAAGTTCTTTATTGGTTAATTGTGTTTTAGATAAACCGTAAATACTACCTTTTACTGAAAGATAATTATCAATAGGAAAAACTAACCTGGGCCATTGCTTAGCCAGCAAATTATCCCACTTAAACCTTCTCCATCCATTGGTCATCATCACCAGGTCCAGGTGTTGTTTTACAGAATCTTCATCACTTGAAAAATAATAAGCCGGGTTGTATACATAGCCTTTCAAATCGCTGGTAAGCAGCAGGTTTGAAAAAATACTTTCTTCATTATTGCCAACAGGATTGATGCTGGCATCGGTAACAGCAATAGAAAGATTGCTTAGTATAGTATCCCCAACGTCTACCTGCAAAGTATTATGCCCATGCCTGGTAAGATTTGATTCTACAGCATGGAGGTCGGTGGCAAAATAATAATTATTGTGATTGATAAATGCCAGCCTTTCTGCAACAGGCACCTGGTCGGCATTAAAAATTGTTAACTGTAAAACGCCATCAGGAAAATTGGCAGTTATTATAGGGGCACTGACTTCTTTTTTTACAGCCATGTTTATTTTGGCCGAATATACCATCTGGTGTTGCATTTGTGCCACTACGGTAAACGCAGTAAATTCTCCATCAGCACTATCGGGCCTTTTTAAAGTGTACCTTAATGTGTCGTTGGTGTTTTTGATGCTTAGTACAACACTTTGGTCTTTTGCAACTGGTAATGGCGTTTCATGTGTTACTCCTTTCTTGTCTTTCCATACGGCTTTATATTTTTCGCCTGGTATTGGAGTAATTGTAAAAAAGCCCATACCATCATGTATAGCGGTAAAAGAAATTATTTTTTTGCCGGTCTCATTTACAATATTACCACTCACATAAACCGGGGTACCATCCTGGTCATTAGCTTTAAATGCCACACGGCTGCTGATGGTTTCCACCATATCTCCACCCTCGGGAAAAAACGTTATGCTATAAGCCGCAACTGCAGGGTTTGTTTTTTTTGCAACCGTGGCAGGAATTATCTGCAGGGGTTTCAGATATATCAGTGAAGAATCAAAATTCAGCATCCAGGAAGTATAAGCCCTTACAAACAAACGGGTGTTGGTTAGGGTATCGGGCAAATCGAAATTAGAAGCAGCTCCCGACTCATACACCGGCATTATCTTTTTTTGAAGTATGCTGCCTTTATCATCAATTAATTCGGCGTAAACGGTTTTGCTGAGCGTGGTAGCCAGGTTATCTGTTACCATGTAAGCTTTAAACCAGATGGTTTCGCCGGCATTATAATAGGGTTTATCAAAATGCAGGTAAATTTTTTCCTGCGGATATTTTTCTCCCAGTTGAGTTATTAAGGAATCGATACGGCCCTGTGCAAATAAGCCATTACAAGTAGATAAGAAAAGGATAAGAGATACAATTTTTTTACAAAAACTTTTTATGCTCATTATATAACGATTACTGATTCTTTAAAGTGCAATGAGTGTAATCCGGTGGCAGTATCAAAATTCGCCAATAATAAATGCCTTTTGCTTTTATATTGTTTCTTTAACAATTCCTTTAACTTTTGTTTTTGTGGGGATACAGATCATTAACGCCGATGCGGTTAATATCATCATCATCCTGGGCATCAGGTTTATCCTGTAAAATTTTAAGAATGAAAAAATAACCCAATACGGCACTTGCTATTGCTAACAAATAAACAGGCACTAAATTTTCAGGACCAAAAAGAAGAACCCCCATTATAGCTCCAGCCACTTCAAATCCTATCCAGCTTAATACAGTGTACAAAATCCATGTACCCGATTTTAAGCCTTTTGTTTCAGCAAGAGCACCGTTTTTCTTTGATAGTAATATAATCGCAATTATTTCCAGCATGCCCTTTTAGTTTATACGGATAAAAATATTTTCTTTTTTGCCCGGCAACTTTTATACCAGGTCAATATCAAAGTTCACCAGTTGTACAAATTCACTCAGCCTGGCATCAATATCTTCTTTGGTAATTTCTTTCAATCTTTCGGGGCCAAATTTTTCAACACAAAAACTTGCCATTGCACTACCAACGATGATAGCCGTTTTCATATTTTCAAAACTGATGTCTTTTGTTTTGGCAAGATGGCCGATAAAACCTCCTGCAAAAGTATCACCTGCACCGGTTGGGTCAAATACTTCTTCTAACGGTAAAGCAGGGGCGAAAAACACATGATTCTCATGAAACAGTAAAGCGCCGTGTTCGCCTTTCTTGATGATTAAAAATTCAGGGCCCATCTTCATAATTTCACGTGCCGCTTTTACCAATGATAATTCACCACTCAATTGCCTTGCTTCACCATCATTTACCAATAACACGTCAACTTTTTTCAGCACTTCTTTTAGGTCGTCCATAGCAATATCCATCCAGAAGTTCATAGTATCCATTACGATCAATTTAGGGCGCACCTTTAATTGATTAATAACACTCAATTGTAATTTAGGCATCAGGTTGCCCAGCATTAAAAACTCTGCACCCTGAAAAGCATCTGGAACAACAGGATTAAAGTCGGCCAGTACATTCAGATCAGTAACCAGGGTATCACGGGTGTTCATATCAATATGATATTTACCACTCCAGAAAAATGATTTTTTATCCGGTACAATTTCAACGCCATCCAGTTCAATGCCGCGGCTTTTCATTTCATCCATTTCTTCCTGCGGAAAATCGTACCCTACAATAGATATTTGTTGTACAGGAGTAATAAAATTGCTTGCAGCATATGCTACATAGGTTGCAGAGCCACCCACAATTTTATCGGTTTTTCCAAAAGGGGTTTCAATAGCATCAAAAGCCATAGTGCCAACTGTAATAAGTGCCATAATCGATTTTTAGACCTGTCTGCCGACAGGCAGGTTTATGATTTTAGATTGATGATTTTTTTATGCACAAAAAGCAAAAGTAATAGATTAAAGTAAGATGAATAGCGGTAATTTTATAAAATATCAGCATATTTTAAACTATGCTCAGATAAAAATTCAACATAAAGCTTAGATTGAACAATGTTTAAACAAGGTTGTCAGTAAATGCAATAGGGGTAAAAGTGCCGGGGCCTCTTTTATAAAAATTATCTTCGCTTAACCCCCTGTGGGTAACAATATTATGTTAATACAAATACATCCTCAGGATCCGCAGCCACGATTGGTAAAGCAGGTGGTGGAATGCCTGAAAGCCGGCGGGGTGATCATTTATCCTACTGATACCATTTACGGGTTGGGTTGCGATATTATGCAACACAAAGCAGTGGAACGTATTTGTAAAATAAAAAATATTGATCCGCAAAAAGCCCAATTAAGTTTTATCTGCAAAGACCTTAGTCATTTAAGCGACTACACCAAAAGCATTGATACACCACTGTACAGGATGCTGAAAAATTACTTGCCCGGTCCTTATACCTTTATTTTACCGGCCAGTAAACAGGTACCTAAAATATTGCAGAGCAAAAAGAGCACGGTTGGTTTAAGGGTGCCCGATAATAATATTTGCCGGTATATTTTGGATGCTTTAGGCAATCCTATTTTAAGTGCCTCATTACCCGGAGACATGGTGGAAGAATACACCGACCCCGAAGTGATCGAGGAAAAATTCGGGCACCTGGTTGATTTTGTAATTGATGGCGGTATTGGTGGCATGGTGCCTTCTACCATTGTGGACTGTACTACCGATAACTGGACTATAATACGACAAGGGCTTGGTGAATGGGAATAACAAAAGCCCCCGGAAATTATCCAGGGGCTTGTAAATCTCTTAATCTATTATCTGAGGAGTAAAAATTAATTTCTATCTCTGTTATTGTGTTTTTTACGATAAATTTTACGGCTTGCCTGTCTCTGATCCTGCTTAATTTCTTTTCTTTCATCTTTGGTTACCACGCCATCAGATTTGGCATCTTTTACTTCATTCCTTATCTCTTTCTGATCTTTAGCCAGGTTAACGGTTTCTTTTTTGGTAAGTTCTCCGCTTTTTACGCCTTGTTTAATGCGGTGGTGCTGGTTTTGGGCACGTTGTTTAACTACCTGGGCATCGGCATTGTTAAAAATAGCGCCTAATACAATTGCTGCGGTTAATACTGTTGCTTTCATAAATACTTGTTTTAAAATTAAATAAAGGTGAATAAATACGTTTAATGCATACATAGACCGGAGATGATAACCGGGGTTTAATTGACCGCTGAAATTTTTTCTGCCGGCGAAATAAACAACGTAATTCTGCCTGATTTAGTGTTTGAATAAAAAGAAAAAAAGATCAGAAAATTTTTATCTGCGCAGGCAGGATATTAAAGCTTTTGCGGTGGTATTGACATAAGCCATGTGTTTCGATAGCTTTGCGATGTTGCGCCGTGCCATATCCTTTATTTTTATCCCAGCCATAATAAGGAAAAGCAGTGTGCGCTGTTTGCATATATTCGTCCCTGTATGTTTTGGCTAAAATACTAGCCGCTGCAATGGAAGCATATTTTCCATCGCCTTTAATAATGCAATGATGGGCAATTTTTTTATAGGGTTTAAAACGATTGCCATCAATCAATAAAAGTTCGGGTGTTGTTGTTAACTGGTCTAAAGAAAGATGCATGGCTTTAAAACTTGCCTGCAGAATATTGATGCTGTCAATCTCATCATTATCAACAGACGCTACTGCAAAAGCAATACTTTCTTTTTCTATTATGGGTCGCAGCAGGTCTCTTTCTTTTTCTTTTACCTGCTTACTATCGTTTAATAAAGGATGAAAAAAATCTACCGGTAAAATAACCGCTGCTGCAAATACCGGCCCTGCATAGCAACCACGCCCGGCTTCATCAAGGCCTGCTTCAGTAACAATATTTTGATAGCGGGAGAGCAGCAATTTTTTGGGTAAAATTATTGATTTAGTGAATAACAAAAGGTAAGTCCCAGCCAATAGCCTTCAGTTTTTTTTGACAAAGCTGAATATTTAAAATGCGCAATAGAATAATAACCATCAGTAATAAGGCTAACATTTTTAGAGAGCTTGTATTCGGTACCTAAATAAAGAACGTAAGAAAGATAAAGATCTGCCTTTGCCTTATAACTATTGCTGGCAACAGGGCTTTGCTTTTCATCAAACCGGTGGGCCGTGGTATTCCATGTATAAGTGATATTGCTGTAACTATCATTAATGGTATTACTCACTGTAGTGCCGATGCCGATACCATTACCAATTATAAAACGCATTTTATCATTGAATAAATACCGGGTTTTAAAGTGAATGGAATTTTGCCAGTCGATGATTTTTTTTCTTTGTTCCAGGCGAACCTGATTTGAAGTAGTTACTTTTGTTGTATCGTATGGATAACGGGGATCACTGGTAAATCCATCCTGGTTAGGAGAAAAGTAAACGGTTTTAAAATGAATGCCTGTTTTCCATTCCAGTTCCCTTTTGTGTAAAAATCTTCCGGTACTATTTTTAAACAGGGATTTTCCTGCTGCAATAGCTGCAGTAGCATCAGGGCTTGCAAAAAAGAAACCATCTTTAGGTATAAAAGATAGTTGCATGGTATCTAACAGGTAAGGGATAGTTGGCCTGTCGGCATACATATTCTTCCATTCATTGCGGTCAACCTGGTATACTTCCGTTCCGGCCATGGCAGAAAAATAAACATGATCGAAGAAAAACTTTTTCTGCTGTGCTATTGCAGTATTAATTAAAGCCAGCAGCAGCAAAGTGTTTATTGTTTTCATATTAAGTAGTGTTTAAGATAAGACATTGCAATAAAATACTTTGCTGCCTGTAACTAAAACAAATATTGCTGTAGTAAATTTGCAGCTATTATGGATACAACAATAACACAGCGCAATAACAGGCAGGTAGCTATCTGGCTTTTAATTGGTGTGGGCATGATCATCATACAGGTTTTATTAGGTGGTATTACCCGGCTTACCGAATCGGGCTTATCCATTACAGAATGGAAACCCATAACCGGTGCATTGCCTCCGTTAAATGATGTGGCCTGGCAGGCAGAATTTGACCGCTATAAAGTAACCGACCAGTTTAAATATGTACACCAGAATTTTTCATTGAGCGATTTTAAGTTTATTTTTTTCTGGGAATGGTTTCACCGCTTATGGGCAAGATTGATGGGGATGGTTTTTTTAATTGGCTTTGTTTATTTTTTAGTGAGAAAAAAATTCAATACTAAAATGATATTACCTATGGTGATATTGTTCGTGTTAGGAGGTATTCAGGGTGCTATTGGATGGATAATGGTAGCAAGCGGCTTAGTGCCGGAAAAATATTTTGTAGGCCATGTGGAATTAGCCACACACTTTATTGCCGCATTAGGTTTGCTGAGTTATACCTTATGGTTTGCGTTAAGTCTTTTGATTAAGCCAGAACAACGAATTGTAAACCCGTCGTTGAAAAAACTAATGACTGTAATTGTAGTGGTATTGACATTGCAATTGATATATGGGGCATTTATGGCCGGATTAAAAGCAGCAGTATCAGCACCTACCTGGCCCGATATTAATGGCAGCATGATGCCGGAAGCCATGAATGAATTATCGCCATGGACAAAAAATTTAGTGAACAATAATATTATGGTTCATTTTATTCATCGTGGCCTGGCCTATTTACTTTTTGTATTGATTACTGCCTGGTGGTTTAAAGCAAAAGCAATTAACAATAACAAATTATTTGGCCGTTTACGAACCGGCATATTGTTGTTAGTGTTATTACAGGTTGTATTGGGTATTCTTACTGTATTAAATGCAACTTATACTAACCGGTTAGTAATTTTTGGTGTATTGCACCAGGCAACTGCAATGCTCTTGCTGATGTGTGTGGTTACCTTACTATATATATTGAGAAAAAGGCAATAGCTAATAAATCATTGCAACACCATTTATTACTATGCTTGCTGATAGTGTTTTGTGCCATGTTGTTTTTTGTAGTACATTTAGGCAACAACAGCATATGGTTATATGAAACGTTTGTTGAACGACATTTTCTATTCTTTTCCTATTCAACTTTTTATCCTTCACTTTAGAAAGTACCAGGTATTGCTGGTGTTTTGGTTGGTATTGGTAAGCACCATCAACAGCGGCTTTATGAAAAACTTTGGTGCTGATGCATTGTTTTTTGCACCGGAATACCTGGGTAATGTAAATGCATTGGGCGCTGCAATAGTGGGTGTTGCCATGGGTGTTTTTATGATGAGCTGGAATGTGACCACTTTTATCTTGCACAGCAAACGCAGTAAATTTTTAGCTACTACTTCCAAACCGTTTTTAAAATACTGTATTAATAATGCAGTGATGCCTATTCTGTTTATCATTTTCTATTTTATAAAGCTGATTATTTTTGACGACTATAAAGAACTGATGACTACAGGAGAAATTATGGTGGTACTGGGTGGAATACTAGGTGGCTTTATTTTTTTACTGGCTATTTCCTTTGCTTATTTTTTTGGAGCAGAAAAAACGATCACCCGTAGTGTGGCACCGGTAGTGGGCAATCCCCAACAGTTTAAACAAACCTACGATCCCGCTATAAAAGCACAACAGGAAGGTTTTGGAATGAAGGTGGGCTATTATTTCAGCACCCGTTTTCGTTTGGTAAAAGCAAGAAACGTATCGCATTACAGCCAGGAGTTTTTAGATATGATTTTTAAGCGGCATCATATCTCTGCTATCATAAGTATTGCACTGGCCTTTATTTTTTTAGCAGGAGTTGGTTTTTTTATGGATGATAAAGCCTTCCAGGTACCTGCAGCTGCAAGTATTTTTATTTTTTTTGCAGTGATGACTTCTGTTATTGGCGCACTCACTTATTTTTTACAAAGCTGGAGCCTGCCATTTATCATCGTGTTAATTTTTATCCTCAATATCTTATATACCCATGATATTATTGATCCACGTAACAAAGCTTATGGTTTAAATTATACTAATAAAGATGAACGTCCGGGATATAACAAGCAATCTTTATTGCAATTATGTACACCAGCTAAAATTGCTGCGGATAAAGCCAATATGCTGGCTATTTTAGAAAACTGGAAAAAGAAACAAAGCGCTGCAAAACCGGTGATGGTATTTATTAATGTAAGCGGCGGCGGTTTACGCAGCGGTACTTTTGTTATGAATACTTTGCAGCAACTGGATAGTATTACAAATGGGCAATTGATGCAGCATACTATGATGATAAGCGGAGCAAGTGGCGGCATGTTGGCGGCTACTTATTACCGTGAGTTATACAGAGCCAACTTAACTAACGACCCCGAAATAAATCTGCATCACCCCAATTTAACAGATAATATTGCCGGAGATCTGTTGAACCCCGTCTTCTCTTCCATGATTGCCAGGGATATTTTTTCACCGGCACAAAAATTTACCGTTGGCAATAATAAATATGTAAAAGACAGAGGCTATGCTTTTGAACAAAAGCTAAACGATAATAGTCATGGCTTGTTCAATACGCAGATAAAGGATTTTGCGGCTGATGAAAAGGCCGCCAAAGTACCACTGATGATCTTCAATAATACTATTTCACGAGATGGCAGAAAAATGATGATCACATCGCAACCGGTAAGCTTTATGATGAAGCCTTTGCTGTATGCCAACGAAACTACAGCAAGCCCTGATGCTGTTGATTTTAATGCCTTATTTGCAAAGCAGAATCCACAGGATATACGCCTGCTTACGGTGCTGCGTATGAATGCTACATTCCCATACGTATTACCTAATGTGTGGCTGCCCAGCGATCCTGTTATTGATGTAATGGATGCCGGACTAAGAGATAATTTTGGCCTGGAAACCACCCTGCGTTTTATAGAAAATTTTAAAGACTGGATTAAGGAAAATACCGGTGGTGTAATTATACTGCAACTGCGTGACCGTATGAAGGACAACTGGCAACAACCTTTTGAAAGCGGCGATATAACCGATGTATTAATTAAGCCTGGCACTATGTTGCAACACAACTGGTATAAATTGCAGGATTATGCAGAAACAGACCAATACAGTTATATGCACGACGGATTAGATTCGGTATTGCACCGCATTACTTTTATGTATGTGCCCGAAAAAGAAGAACAAGGAGCAGCACTTAATTTTCATTTAACGGCAAGGGAAAAAAGAGATGTGATCGCTTCGTTTAATAATAGTTATAACCAGGGTGAAGTGAAAAAAATACTGAACCTGTTGAAATAAATTATTTATTCCGGCATAAGTAATCTGAATGCTTTTTCAATGATTTCAATTTCAAATACAGTAGCAGTTGTTGCAGGATCACCATCAATATGCAGTGGTGCCTGCTGCGGATTTTGTAGGTTTAATTTTTTGGTTTGAAAATAACCAATATCAGTACGATGGTATTTTTTATCTTCGTAGGGCCTCACTTCGCCTTTGCGTATTTGCTTAAGTACATTCCATAACATACGCAGCTTACTCATTTTATTTACTATTACAATATCCAGCAAGCCATCATGCAAACTGGCTTGTGGCGCAATAGTAAAATTGTTGCCAAACTGGTTGCTGTTGGCAATGCTGATAAAAAAAGCTTCTGTTGTAAAAGCATCGCCATTTACGGATAAACCAAATGGATATGCTTTTGCAGAAACAAAATTTTTGGTTGATTGCTTTACATAGGTAGCCAGCCCACGCTTTTTTTGTTTTGCAAAATCATGTGCCACCTGCGCATCAAAACCTACGCCACACAACATGCAACTGAATTTTTTATTAATGTAAAAACTATCAATGTAAACTGCATTGCCTTTAAAGATAATATCCAAAGCTTTATTGATCTGCTTAGGGATCTTTGCGGCAAAAGCCAGTCCGTTTCCGCTGCCCATAGGAATGATACCAATATTTACATCAACACCCAGTAATGCATACGCCACCTGGTTTACAGTACCATCGCCACCACAGATAATGATATCGGTAATTTTTTCTGTTGCAATTTTCTGGTGCAGGTAACTGTAATTGCCTTCGGCATTGGTATGTTCAATCTGGAAGGGGATGTTTTTTTCTGCAGTAATTTTTTTAATAGTCTCTAATAATAAAATTTTTCCTTTGGTGCCCGAAATAGGGTTGATGAAGTAGATAAAGCGACGTTGCATGATTGCAAAGTTCAGGGAAAGCATTTATATTTAGCTCACTAAAATTAACTTATGCAAATAGCAACAGTACCGGCAATAGAATGGACCGGCTTTAAAAGAATAATTTTTCGTTTTTGCTTTCTCTATTTTGCCATTTATATTTTTTTTACACCCAATAATGAATTCCCTGTAATTAATGATCTGTACGAATGGTTAAATAACCAGTTACACCGGTTTATTCCCTGGTTTGCCAAAACATTTTTTGGTTATAAAAATGAGATCACCATTTTTACTAATGGCAGCGGCGATACTACCTACGATTATATGTTGTGGTTTTTTGGTATTGTACTTACTGTTACAGGTACTATCATATGGACATTGCTGGACAGAAAACGTATCAGCTACAATACACTCTACTACTGGATAAGAGTGTTGATAAGGTATTACCTGTTTTGTACAATGATCAGTTACGGATTGTTTAAAGTGATCAAATTACAATTCCCGTTCCCCTATTTAGGCCGCCTGGTACAGCCTTACGGCGATTCGTCGCCCATGGGCCTTGCATGGACTTATATGGGCTACTCTAACAGCTATAATTATTTTACGGGTTATGCAGAGTTGCTGGCAGGGGTGTTGTTATTGTTCAGAAGAACATCTACCATTGGCGCACTGGTTGCCCTTGGCGTAATGACCAATGTATTTATGATCAATATTGGTTATGATGTGCCGGTGAAATTACTTTCCTTCAATACTATTTTAATGAGTTTATTTTTATTATGGAAAGATTTAAAAAGACTGGTAAATTTTTTTATTTTAAACAGGGTAACCTTAGCAGCGGATATTGCATTGCCTTATAGTAACAAAAAACTCCGTTATAGTTTGCTTGCATTAAAATGGATAATGGTAGTGCTTTTTATTTGGATCAATTTTACCGGAGCCTTGGATGCACAAAAGTTATATGGAGAGAAAGCGCCTAAACCACCATTGTATGGTATTTATTATACAGAAACTTTTACAAGAAATAATGATACACTTCCCCCCTTGGATACAGATACCAGCCGATGGGAAAGAATAATTATACAAAGAGAAAATTATGCTGCCATCCGTTTAAATAATGATACTACCAGGAATTATAATTTTAAAATTGATACAGTAACCAAAACAGCAACAGTATTTCCTGCATGGGATACGATTAATAAGATACACTTTAATTATTTGAAAGATTCTGTCTACTTAACATTGAGTGGTGCAATAAAAAATGATTCGGTGTATATTAAACTGAAACGTTTTGATGAAAATAAATTCAGGCTGGTAAACAGGGGATTTCATTGGGTAAATGAATTTCCGTTTAACAGGTAATTGATCTTCGTTAGAAAGGAGTTACCAACGCAACAAGGCACTTGCCCAGGTAAAGCCGCTACCAAATGCTGCCAGGCAAACCAGGTCACCTTCTTTTACTTTACCCAGTTCCCATGCTTCGCACAAGGCAATGGGTACAGAAGCAGCGGTAGTGTTGCCATATTTTTGAATATTGTTGTACACCTGGTTGTCGGATAATTTTAATTTTTGCTGTACAAATTGTGCAATGCGCAAATTAGCCTGGTGCGGTATCAATAAGTTAATATCGCTTGTTTGCAAACCATTTGCTGCCAACGCTTCCATAATTACTTCCGGAAATTTTACAATGGCTTTTTTAAAAACAGCCGGGCCATCCATATTGGGAAAATTCTGTGCATGATCGATCATATTGTGGCTCATAAACATTTTGCCCATTTCCGCAGTATCAAAATCAGCCACTTTATCAGCTGTCCAGTGGTTAGCATGCGTACCGGGATTATACATGGCTAATATCTCTGCGCTATCACCATCGCTATGCAAATGTGTACTTAAAATGCCCTGCCCATCTTTTGTGGTGGGTTGCAAAACTACTGCGCCTGCACCGTCACCAAAAATTACTGAAATGTTTCTGCCCCGGGTACTAAAGTCTAAACCAAAAGAATGTTTTTCACTGCCTACCACTAAAATGTTTTTGTACATACCCGTTTTGATGAACTGATCGGCAACAGAAAGTGCATATACAAAACCACTGCATTGATTGCGCACATCCAATGCACCAATTTCTTTCATCTTCATGGCACGTTGCAGTAATACACCGCAGCCAGGAAAATAATAATCCGGGCTTAATGTTGCAAAAACAATAAAGTCGATATCCTGTGGAGTGATGCCTGCTCTTTCAATAGCAATAGTAGCGGCGGCCACACCCATAGTGGTAGTGGTTTCTTCGGTGCGGTGTGCATAGCGACGCTCTTGTATACCGGTCCGTTCCTGTATCCATTCGTCGCTGGTGTCCATAAATTTAGTGAGGTCATTATTGGTAAAAACGTTTTTGGGAACGTAATAACCAATACCGGCAATCTTACTTAGTGGCATACAATCGTTGGTTTAGTGGAGCAATTTACAAAATCGGGGAGATTTGCAACTATTTCAATTGCAACTAAAATATAGCTGCTACATGGTCTGACGTCCTCGTCTGACCATGTGGCGCTGAGTTTAAAAAACAATTAAAGATGAATAAAGAAATACTGTTGATCCGCCACGGTAGATGCCAATGAAGATCAATAGTAGTAAAAGTGTTCGTAACCAGGTTAACATGGTCAGGCGGGGACGTCAGACCATGTTAATTCACCTTCACCATATCCCTCAAACAAAACTCATCATCATACATGGCATGTACACGGGTTCTGTAATGAAACTCCACACAGTTTCGCAGGTCCGTATTATTCTGAATCATTTTACCCGTGAAATGTTCTACTAATGGTAATAGGGAGAGAGCGCCATCTTTTAATTTTAGTTCGGCAATATAATTAGTGCCTTTAATAGTGATGTTTAAAAACTGCCTGCCTGCAGCAGTACTCATAAAAGCAGTGCCACTGATAGAATCTTTAGCTACTAATTTAAATGGCCGTAGCTCATCTATTTTTCCGGTGAAAGCAATATTATATTCCGTTTCATTTTTTTTGCTCAGAATAAGTTTTACCGGTTCTTCCTTACCACTCACCGGTTTTTTTACAAAAGTGGCCCAGCTGCCCAGTAAATCGTCCTCTACATAAATGTTGGGGTTTTCGTCTAACTTATATTGAGAGCTGTAGGGACAGGAGCAGAGCAGGGTTGTTAAAAGAAATAGTAGCGATATGGTGACTATCGTTCTCATTTATATTGTAAAGTTAGCTATAAAATACTGCTCCTGCAAGAGTAAAACTCCCTGAAGCTACGTTAGTTCCCTAAGTAAAAGGTACAGCATATTTTTCTCTTCGTATAAAAGTTCTTGTTTTTACTTAATGTTAATGTAATAAATACTTAACGCTAAGTTTCCCTTTTACCAATTTCAGACAGATACTTTTGTGGCCTCATAAAATAATAATAATTATTTCGCTTGCCTGCTGTTTGATTAGGATTGCTATTGCTGAAAAAGTAATAGCGTGCCATTTTTTAACTGAAAATATAATATTAAATCAACCAAAACTTATGCAAAAGTCATTATGGTGGCTGCTGGTATTTTTATCCGGCTCATTTTATGCCAACGCACAAAACCTTACCGGGCAGGTAACCGGCACAGTGAAAACTGAATCCGGCGAAATGGTAGAACAAGCCAATATACAAGCTGTTAACAGTACTGCAAATTCAGGTAGCCGTGCTGTTACCAATGGCAAAGGTATTTTCACTTTTAGTAAACTTGCAGCCGGCGGGCCTTACAGCTTTATTGTTACAGCTGTAGGATTTGAAACCGAAACTTTAACTGGCTATACCATTGAAGCAGGTAAAACAATAAATATAACAGTAACCCTAAAAATACAAACCAAAAAACTGGATGATGTAGTGGTAACAGGCTATGGAAAATCCAGTAAACGTAATGTTACCGGTGCTATTACCAGTATCAGCAGCGAAAATTTTAACCAGGCTGTAACGGGATCTCCTGCACAACTGCTGCAAGGTAAAGTAGCTGGATTAAATATTGCCAATAGTGGTGATCCCAATGCTAAACCTGTCACTATTCTCCGTGGCCCATCAACATTGCGGGAAGGTGCAAACGAACCTTTTTATGTAATTGATGGCGTACCCGGAGCGTCAATAGATCTGGTTGCACCGGCAGATATTGCCACTATTGATGTTTTAAAAGATGCTTCTTCAACAGCTATATATGGTAGCCGTGCTGCTAACGGCGTAATAATGATCACTACTAAAAGAGCAAAACAGGGGCAAACACGTTTATCATACAGTCCTTATATAGGTATAGAAACAGTAGCTAAAAATATTGATATGCTAACTGGTGATGAATTGAGGGGCTACCTTACCAAAAACGGGCAGGTATTATTATCTCAGTATGATAACCCGGGAGCAAATACCAACTGGCAAAAAGAAGTACAGCGTACCGGTATATCTCATAATCATAATCTTTCTTTATCGGGTAGTAATGCACAAACATTGTATAGCGCAAGCGTAAACTATTTCGAAAACCAGGGTATCATTAAAACCACTTCTTTAAAAAGAGTTATTGAAAAAGCAAATATTGAACAGAAGCTTTTTGCAGAACATTTAAAACTTGGCTTTGCATTAATTAAAAGTACCACCAATCATACAGACGTTCCTCAAAGTTCTTTGTTTGGTAATATGCTGGTGTATATGCCCACCGTAAATGTTAAGCAACCTGATGGGTCGTATACAGAAGATTTTAGCAGGGGCGGTTATTTAAATCCTGTTGGCATTATTGATAATAATAAACTGAGCGGGAAAGAAGAAGGCACTTTACTAAATACAAATGCTGAAGTGAAAATTATGAAAGGACTGACTTATACTTTAAGTTATGCTGACCAAAAACAACAGTCTACCATTAGTATTTATAACAATAAGAATTCAGGGCTTGCTGTGGGCGCTAACGGTAAAGCTTACCGTGCCGAATATGAAAATCATAAGCAGGTAGTAGAATCTTATTTTAATTATGATAAAACTTTAGGTAAACATAACGTGCGTTTACTGGCAGGTTATTCCTGGCAGGAAGACAGGATCAACGATGGTTTTGGTGTTTCTACACAAGGTTATACCAATGACTTACTTACTTATTATAACCTGTATGTAAGTAATCCTAATACGGTGGGTAATATCACTTTTGATAATGCAGCTATCTCAACATTGCGTTTGATATCCTATTATGGAAGGGTAAACTACCAGTATGGTGATCGTTATTTATTCCAGGCTTCTGTAAGAAAAGATGGATCTTCTGCTTTTGGTGCTAATAATCAATGGGGTTATTTTCCTTCGGTATCAGCAGGCTGGAGGATCAACAAAGAATCATTCATGCAAAACCAGCATTTGTTTGATGATTTAAAATTAAGAGCTGGTTATGGTGTGTCGGGTAATTCATTAGGCTTTGATGCATTTACTTCTATACTAAGATATGGATCTGCAGGAAGGTATTATTCCAACGGGCAATTGTTAACTGCATTGGGTGTGGTACAAAATGAAAATCCTGATTTGAAATGGGAAAGCACTTCAATGATGAACCTGGGCCTGGACTTCTCCATATTAAAAAACAGGATCAGCGGTTCAATAGATTACTACACTAAAAACACATCCGATTTAATCTGGGATTATCCCGTATCTACCACACAGTATTTTGTAAATGTATTAACGGCTAATGTTGGAAAAGTAAAGAATTCAGGTATTGAATTAACCTTAAATGCTACTCCTGTAAAAACTAAAAATTTCTCGTGGAATACTTCTTTCAATATTGCACATAATAAAAATGAAGTGGTATCCTTATCAAGCGATAAATTTTCTTTGTCTTCTATACCTACAGCCTATTTAGGCGGACAAGGACAAACCGGTAACTGGAGCCAGGTTGTAAAAGAAGGACAACCGCTTGGTACTTTTAGTTTGTGGCATTACATGGGCAAAAACACTGCCGGCGTAAGTACATTTCAAAAAGCAGATGGCACCATCATAGCATCGCAACCACTTACATCCGACTATCAATTGCCAGGCAATGCACAACCTAAATTTACTTTCGGCTGGAATAATACGCTGAACTATAAAAACTTTGATTTTAATTTCTTTATAAGAGGTGTATATGGCAACAAAATATTGAACAATACATTGGCATCACTAAACAATCCTGCTAATGCTAAAAATTTAAATATCCCACGCTTTACATTGGATGAAGCTTATACGGATAATGTAGCTTACCTCACCAGCGACCGTTATTTAGAAAATGGTTCTTACTTACGTTTAGATAATGCTACACTGGGGTACAATGCAAAATTGAAAACTGCGGCAATAAGCAAACTGCGTTTTTATGTAGCTGCTACTAACCTGTTTACCATTACTAATTATACCGGTATTGATCCTGAAATAAATATCGGCGGATTAACACCCGGTATTGATAACAGGAATTTTTATCCTAAAACAAGATCAGTAATAATTGGCGCCAACATTATTTTTTAAACCATCATACTAACAACAATGAAAAAAATATTTTTATTCATCATTCCGGCATTGCTGCTATTAAACAGTTGCGGCAAACTGGATGTGAAAGTGGAATCACAATACGTAAGTTCCAACTTTCCTACAACTGCAGCCGATTATGCAGCAGTTATCGGGCCTATCTACAGCCAGTTGTCTTCAAAATATGCTATTGAATATTTCAGAATGCAGGAGTTAACAACTGATGAGCTTATCATACCTGCAAGAGATGGCAACTACGATGATGGCGGGCAATACCGTCAGCATCATCATCACACTTATACAAAAGATCATACCAATGTAAAAGATGTATGGGAATGGGGCTTTGGCGGTATCAATACCTGCAACAGGGTAATCAATATCGTTAATCAATCGCCAACGCCTGTTAACGACCCGGTTAAATTAGCTGCATTGGCAGAATTAAAAACCATGCGTTCCTTATTTAATTTTTACATGATGGACCTGTATGGTAACGTTCCCATAATTGATTCATTTCCTGTAAACGGATCGCCTGCTACTAAAACAAGAGCGCAGGTGTTTGCATCAATAGAAACCACTTTAAAAAGTGTGATCAATAACCTGCCGGTAAAAACTGCTGCCAATGCAACGTCTACTTACGGGCATCCTACCAGGGGTATGGCTTTTGCACTATTGGCAAAAATGTATATCAATGCCGAAGTGTATACGGGCACACCAAGATATAATGATGCAGTAGCCATGTGCGATAGTGTTATTGCAAGTAAGGCCTACGACCTGGATGCCAGCCAGGCTACCGTTTTTGCACCGGATAATGGCCCTGCAGTTAAAGAAACCATTTTTGCTGTTCCTTATGATGCGTTGTTAATACCGGGTCAGCAATTTACCCGTCATGGTATAATGGCGTATTTATATCCAAAGTATGGGGTGCCTTCAAACCTTAGTATCTCTATGAGCACAACACCCAACTTTTTTGATAAATTTAATTTAGCCGGAGATGAAAGAACAGCTACATGGTTGGTTGGCAAGCAATATAATAATGATGGTTCGCCTTTTACGCTAACTTTAAAAACAAAAACTTTAGATGCGTCTTACCCGGGTGTAGATAAAGATACAGTGTGGCATTTAACCATAACAAAAGACCTGATCATGACAGGTAAAAAACCATTTGATGTGGGCAATGATTATTTAGCAAGATGTATGGGTGTAAGATCGATAAAAATTTACCCTGACAAAAATACCACTGCCGCAACTAGAAACAGCAGTAATGATATGCCGGTATTTAGATTATCGGATATTTACCTGATGAAGGCAGAAGCAATTTTAAGAGGTGCAACTGCTACAACAGTTAATGGTGAATTACAAACGCCATTATTACTGGTGAATAAAATAAGAGCAAGAGTGAAAGCGCAATTGGCAGTAAGTATCGATCTGCCGGCTTTACTGGATGAAAGAGGAAGAGAATTTTATTGGGAAACCTGGAGAAGAAATGACCTGATCCGTTTTGGCCAGTATGAAACAGAATACCCGATACCGGGAGACATTGCAATGGCGGGCTATACACCCGGCATGGATAAAAGTCCGAACAAAAGAATTTTTCCAATACCGGCAAGTGAATTACAATTGAATCCTAAATTGGTACAAAACCCCGGATACTAAAAAATAAATGCTGTTGATGAAATATGTAATAACAGGTATTGTATGTTTATTCAGCTTACAATATGTTTGCTCTCAAACCGATAACCTGCACCTTAACCAGTTACAGGTTATCGGTTCTCATAACAGTTATAAAAAAGCCATTGACCCGGCTTTATTTACAATGCTGAGCAAAATGGATTCTGTATCAATGAGTAAAATTGATTACAGCCATGTACCGCTTACCGAACAATTGAATCTTGGTTTATGTAATCTTGAAATTGATGTGTATGCAGATACTGCCGGCGGAAAATATGCACATCCAAAAGGACTGGATTGGGTAACAGGACAACCGGCCTATGATACAGCAGGTGTAATGAAGCAACCTGGCTTTAAAGTTTTTCATATTCCTGAAATTGATTTCCGCAGTAATTGTTTAACATTCAGGCTATGCCTGGAAGAATTACAACGATGGTCTGCTGCACATAAAAATCATAACCCGGTTTTTATTACCATGAATGCAAAAGATGATGAGATGAAAAGGCCCGGCTTTACTGCGCCGGAAAAATTTACGCCTGAAATTTATGATGCACTGGATAAAGAAATCACAACTTATCTTGGTAAAGAAAAATTAATTACACCGGATGAGGTAAGAGGAAAATACAACACATTATCCGAAGCAGTTATTGCAGGCAACTGGCCTGCATTAAAAAATGCAAGAGGGAAATTTATTTTTATCCTGGATGAAACAGGCGATAAAATAAAAATGTATGTGCAAAATCATCCTTCATTAAAAGGGAGGATATTTTTTGCCAATGCCGCACCCGGCACACCCGAAGCAGCAATACTGATTCGCAATAATCCAAAAGATACCACCATTACCAGTTTGGTACAACAAGGGTATATTGTAAGAACCCGTGCAGATGCGGATACAAAAATGGCCCGTGAAAATGACCGGTCAGATTTTGAAGCTGCCTGTAAATCAGGAGCACAAATTATTACCACAGATTATTATTACAAAAGCACTCATTTTAAATCTGATTACAGCATCAGCTTTGATAACAATACTTATTTTAGAATTAATCCATTTGTAAAAAAGTAAAATGAACTTCTTTCTTTCCCGGTTAAAAAAAATTATTATTGTTTTTCAACTGCTATTGCTTTTGTCTTTTACACAGGTACATGCACAAGCTCCGTTAGTAGACGACCTGGGTTATAAAGGTGGTTCTATTGCAGGTATAAAAAAATTACCCAATGCACTGCATTTTATTGTGATGGGAGATTGGGGAAGAAATGGAGAGAATTACCAGAAAGAAGTTGCAGCAGGAATGGGCAAGGCCGCACATGACCTGGATGCTTCTTTTGTAGTTGCCACAGGAGATAATTTTTATCCTTATGGTGTGCAAAGTACACAGGATTATCATTGGATAAGTTCATTTGAAACCATTTATACAGCGCAATCGTTGCATGTAAAATGGTACCCTGTTTTGGGTAATCATGATTATGGCAGTAACCCCGATGCAGAAGTAGCCTATTCAAAGATCAGCAGCCGGTGGAGTATGCCATCAAGATATTATTCCAATACGTTTACTATTGGAAGCGATTCTGTGTTAATGATTTTTTTAGATACTGACCCTATAGAAAAAGAATTGCGTGGTACTCCATACGACAGTGTGAAGTACAAACCTGGTTATGTAAAAGCACAACAACAATGGATGGAAGATTTACTGGCAAACAGTGAAGCCAGGTGGAAAATAGTTGTGGGCCATCACCCGGTATACACAGGTGGCTGGAGAAAAAATTCGGATGATACAAAGCGGATGAAAGATTTCCTGGAGCCCATTTTTAAAAAATATAAAGTAGATGTTTACATTGCCGGGCACGAGCATCACCTGGAATATATTAAGCCGGAAGGAACAACACACTATATCATCTCCGGTGCCGCATCAGAAGCAAGGCCTGTTACAGTTTACCCGGTCATCGGTAAATTTGCTGCGGCTACACAAGGCTTTGTAACATTTTCTATTACCGGAAATCAACTGCTGCTGCAGTTTATAAATTATAAAGATGAAGTCATTAATACTACGCTTATCAATAAATAAAAGCATTTCATTTAGTGTAATTGTTTTATTTTTTTTTGTAAAAGTTATTGCACAACCCGCTGTATACACAACAGCCAATACGCATGCACATAACGATTATGAAAAACCTTTTCCTTTTTATGAAGCTTACAACCAGCAATTCGGTTCTATAGAAGCGGATATTTTTTTACAAAATGGAATGTTACTGGTAGCTCATGAAGCTAACCAATTGACCACGGCAAAAACGCTGGAAACTTTATACCTGCAACCTTTACAACTTGCAATACAAAAAAATAAAGGATTTGCTTATGCAGATACCAGCCGTGTACTGCAATTGATGATTGATATAAAAACTGAAGCCATAGCAACACTTGATCAACTGGTTAAAACGCTGGATTTGTATCCTGAGATTACTAAATCTGCTTCAGTCATCATCGCCATATCCGGTAACCGGCCCGATCCTTCTCTTTTTAAAAATTATTCTGCCTGCATACATTTTGATGGAGAATTAAATAAGAATTATACAACCGATGCACTACACAAAATTGTAATGCTGAGTGATAATTTTAAAAATTACAGTCAGTGGAATGGTAAAGGCCGCATACCGGAAAATGAAATGACAGGTATTAAAAAAGCTATCGATAAAGCACATGCGTTGGGTAAAAAAGTGCGCTTTTGGAATGCACCTGATATCATTAACAGCTGGTATGCCTTTATGCGTTTGGGTGTAGATTATATTAACACCGATCATGTTGTGGCGATAGCAGATTTTTTAAAACAATTGCCGGATAGAACATACACTTCACCGGTCGTGTATCCAATTTACACTCCTGCCTATCGCAATGACGGCACCAATAAACCCGTTAAAAATATTATTTTATTAATTGGTGATGGAACGGGCCTTGCACAATTGTATGCCGGCTATACAGCTAACAAAGGTGCACTGAATGTTTTTAATATGCATTTTACCGGCTTGAGTAAAACAAGTTCCTACGATAATTATATTACCGATTCTGCACCGGGATCAACCGCTTTTTCTTCGGGAGAAAAAACCAATAACAGGGCTGTAGGTGTCGATCATACCGGCCGGGCTTTAACTTTATTACCTGTTATTTTTCGCAAACGCAATATGAAGACCGGTATCATTACCAGCGGTGATATTACTGATGCCACACCTGCAGATTTTTATGCTCATCAACCAGAACGCAGCAGCAGCGATGCCATTTTAAATGATCTGCTGAAAGAACCTATTGATCTGATCATGGGCCAGGGAAGTGACAAAGTACAGAGCGTTACTTTGCAAAAACTACAACAATATTTTAATATTGTTACTTCCATTGATAGTGTACAAAACAATTATACTAAACCCTGGATGGTAACAGAAAATAAAGCGGGCCTTCCTTTTTTAAAAGGCCGTGGCGATTGGTCGCAACAAGCTTTTACAAAAGCCATTCAATTTCTTTCTCCCAACAAAGCCGGATTTTTTATGATGCTGGAAGGCGCACAGATAGATCATGGCGGACATGCTAATCAGCTGCCATGGCTTGTTAGCGAAGTATTAGACTTTGACCAGGTGATTGCAAAGGCGATGCAATTTGCAGATAGTAATGGCGAAACATTAGTGATTGTAACTGCAGACCACGAAACCGGTGGTTTAAGTTTAACCGGCGGAGATTATACAACAGGATACACAAGTGGCCAGTTTTCAACAGAGGATCATACTGCCATACCCGTGCCTGTATTTGCTTACGGCCCCGGTGCACAATTGTTTACCGGCGTATATGAAAATACTGCGATCTTTTATAAAATATTAGAGGCGATGAAGATTAAAAATTGATTAGAGTTTCAGTTTTGCGAAAAGGTTGCCAACCTTACAAACTAAATCCTGGGAAATAAAATTGCTATTTTATTTTCTAAACAAAGCACCCAGCCAACCACCGATTTCCATAAACCAGGCAATACCTAAGTGTACTATCAGGCCACCCCAAACGCTGCCGGTATTATAACTTACAACGCCTAAAAGCAAGCCACCCCAAAAACTACTGATGGCTTCACCCATGGGTTTGCCCAGGTGAATAGTGCAATAAAAACAAGCTACAGGAATTATAGAATGGGTGCCACAAATTTTCAAGAGTGATAAAATTAAAAACCCACGAAAGAAAAATTCGATACTTACAAAATCAAAACCATAACACAACTCGTACACTACATAGCGCCATTTTTGATGACCCGTTTCTAACCAGGTTAAAAATTTAGCTTTGGGATACATGCTTAAAAAATCTTTTTGTGTACTGGCCAATGCTAATAACGGGATCATGATGAGCAGCATGATGAGATAAGGCTTAATATCATCCAAAGCTTTGGTCCCGTAAAAGGGTTGGGTATTTTTATCTTTTATAAACCAGATAATAAAAACAGGTACCAGTAATACCAATACACGAACCACCCAGTTGATACAACGCAACCAGAATTGCAATTCGTCACCCGTCCATATTTTGTTGATGATGGCTTCGTGAAAATCGAAATTTACACGAAAGGAAAAAAATGCCGGCGCCAGTATCAAAATAACCCAGAACCAGGGATGGTTGTAATACGTACAATCTTTAAAAAATAATAATTGTAAAAAAAAGGCTGTTGCAAAAGGAATAAAATATAACAGGTAATAACCTGCAAAGCCAGCCCATTTGGTTTTTGCATTGGCAGCATAACGTCGTTCTAAAAAATGCCAGTAGTTTACATAGATGAGGGTACCTACTAATAAAAGGATCAATAAAAAATACCAGAGGTTAAATTCTTTCTGATAAAATTCCCTGATGTATTTAAAAACCTGGTTCAAGATGCAATAGTATTTATAAAAATCCTCTGCCGATAATTTCAACAGAGGATATAGTATAATGAAGTTAGACTTTATTTATAAGCGTACCAAGTGTGCCTGTTGCATGCTGCGGCTTTACTTTGCGGTGTTTAATGTTTTCCAAAGTAAGTCTTTCAATTCCTGTAAACCCGATCTTGTTACCGATGAAATAAAAACATGTGGAATTTTTTTAGGTAGTTCTTTTGCAATAGCTGTTTTTAGTTCATCATCCAGCATATCGCTTTTGCTTATCGCAATTACAAAATCTTTCTGCAGCATTTCCGGATTGTATTCCTCCAGTTCATTATGCAGAATTTCAAATTCTTTTTTATGATCTGCACTATCAGCAGGAATTAAGAATAATAAAATAGAATTGCGTTCGATATGGCGCAGGAAACGATGGCCTAAGCCTTTTCCTTCGGCGGCACCTTCAATAATTCCCGGCAGATCGGCAATGCAAAAACTTTTGCCATCACGATATTCCACCATGCCTAATTGTGGCACTAAGGTGGTAAAAGCATAATCAGCAATTTTTGGTTTAGCAGCAGTAATACTGCTTAACAAAGTTGATTTACCGGCATTAGGAAAACCTACCAGACCAACATCGGCCAATACTTTTAGTTCTAAAACTTTCCAGCCTTCTTCTCCTGTTTCTCCTGGTTGTGCATATTCCGGTGACTGGTTGGTAGCAGTTTTAAAATTACTGTTGCCTAATCCGCCACGGCCGCCTTTGGCCAAAATAATTTCCTGGCCGTCTTCTAAAATTTCTGCCACCACAGCGTTGGTTTCTTCATCCCTGGCCACCGTGCCTAATGGCACTTCTATAATGATATCTTTACCAAAAGCACCGGTGCTGTTGTTTTTGCTGCCATTCTCCCCATCTTCTGCCAACACATTTTTAAAATAACGTAAGTGCAATAAGGTCCATAACTGGCTGTTGCCTTTTAAAATTACATGAGCGCCACGGCCGCCATCGCCACCATCGGGGCCACCCATTGCGGTAAGTTTATTACGCATAAAATGCTTACTGCCAGCGCCGCCATGCCCACTGCGGCAAAATATCCTTATCTGGTCTACAAAATTTGATTTTTCCATTCTGCCGCAAAGGTCTGTAAAATTTAAAGATTTAAGCAATTAAAGGCAGATATTATAAAACAGCAGTTTGGTATTACATTTGCAAATACACCATAAACACCACCATGAAAAAGATATTTGCCCTACTGATCGTTATTGTTATCTGTTCTTCTTTTCAAAAAAAGAAAGCCAAGGATACACTACCATCCTGCATAAAGAAAAAGATAGAAGCCTATGCAAAAATGGCGAAGCATGAACAGCCACAAAATGTGATTGAGTACGAATACAAAGGTAAAAAAGTGTATTATGTAACAATGCCTTGCTGCGATTTTTTTAACGAAGTATACGACAGCAGCTGTAATTTATTAGGCCATCCGGATGGCGGTTTTACCGGTAAAGGTGATGGTAAACTACCTGATTTTACTGCAGAAAAAAAGAAAGAAAAAATGGTGTGGCAGGCGCCGAAATAATTTTTTACATGGTCTGACGCCCTCGTCTGACCATGTAAAACTACTTACTTTGGTTCCAGGTTTTATAATCAGCAGCTTGTTGTGTATGCCCTTCCGGAATTTCTCTTAAAGGTTCGCAGGCTTTACAATTGTCGAACATATCTTTTGGTAATTGCTGGTACAATTTAGTGCCTTCAGTTTTCCAGTTGATCATTTCATCACTTACTGCTTTTATCTTTTTTGCCGGATTACCAACGATTACACTCCTGGCTTCAAACTGTTCGTCAGCTTTAATAAAACTTAAAGCACCCACAATGCATTCATCTCCTAAAACAACATTGTCCATTATTACAGCATTCATACCTACTAAACAATTCTTGCCGATAGTGGCACCATGTATTACTGCGCCATGGCCAATATGAGCGCCGGCTTTTAAAAGTACCGTTACACCAGGAAACATATGCACCGTACAATTCTCCTGCACGTTACAGCCATCTTCAATAATGATCTGTCCCCAATCGCCACGTAATGCTGCACCGGGGCCTATGTAACAATCTTTGCCAATGATCACATTGCCTGTAACAGCAGCCTGAGGATGAATGAAAGATGATTCATGAATCACCGGGATGAAATTTTTGAATTGATAGATCATAGCATTGGTTTTCCGGTTCTGTAACAGGTTCCTTTAAACATTGCCACCACATGCTCTTTCTGATTAGTGATAGTGATGTGGTAAAGTCCGGTTGATTTTCCATTGTGTAATTCTTTTGCTTCGGCAGTTAATACATCGCCAACATGAACTGGTTTTAAAAAATTGATAGCCGTATCTAATGCAACTGATAATACATTACGGTTGTTGCATGCAAACGCAAAAGCACTATCTCCTAAAGAAAATGCAACACCACCATGCACAATGCCAAAGCCATTGATCATTTCTTTTCTAACCGTCATTTGTATTTTACTGTAGCCTTCTTTTATGTCGATAACAGTAATACCTAGCCATTGCGAAAACAGATCGTTTTCCATCATGTGTGTAACAACTTGTTGCGGTGTATGCATAGTAATCAATAATTAATTAATCAATAATTTATTCGCCTTTAAATTCCGGCATCCTTTTTTCCAAAAAAGCATTAATGCCTTCTGTATAATCTGTTGTTAACGCAGCCTTTTGCTGGTATTCATCTTCCAGTAATAATTGTTCTTCCCATGAATTAGTAAAGGCATTATTTAAAGCATGTTTGGTATAGGCTAAACCTTTGGTAGGCATTTGTGAAAGTGTAACAGCAATTTTTTTACTTTCTGCTTCAAAAATATCATTGGCAAAAACTTTATAGATCATGCCCATTTTTTCTGCATCAGCGGCACTTAGTTTATCTCCGGTCATCATTAATGCGCTTGCTTTTTGCCAGCCAATTAAACGGGGCAAAGTAAAAGTGCCGCCGCTATCCGGTATCAGTCCTATTTTACTGAAAGCCTGTATAAAAGCTGCTGCTTCTGTAGCAACAACAACATCGCAACACAATGCAATGTTGGCACCTGCACCTGCGGCAACGCCATTTATTGCGCACACTACAGGTTTAGGCAAATTCCTGATGCGTTTTACAATGGGATTATAGTGCTCCGATAAAATTTGTTTTAATGCTATTTTATTTTCTCCCACCAGTTCGCTGATATCCTGGCCGGCGCAAAATGCTTTGCCTGCGCCGGTGATGTACACACAACGTATATCAGGTACGCTGGCACATTCATCTAAGTGCGCTTGTAGCAGCAATGCCATTTCCTGGTTAAAAGAATTAAATTTTTCGGGGCGGTTTAAAGTGATGTAAGCAATGTTATTTTTTATTTCAAACAGAACGGTATTCATATCAGGCAAATTTTTGTAATTAATAATTTACACTTCAAAACTTTTTACTTCGGTATGGTTCAGTAAAAAATTATTTACTGCATCATAATTTCTATCAGGTGAACTGATGCGGTATAAATAAACGGCATCGTTATCTTCCTTAACTGTTTTCATGCATCTGAATGTCATATCGTTGGAAGAAAAGAATAACTCAAATTCCTGTTTAAAATTTTTGCCCACCGCCACTGTTTTAATTCTGTAATCTTTTACCCGGTGCAACCTGTTGATGAATCTTTGCACCGGCTCTAAAACAAACAATGTGATCACTACTATTATTGATACCACAATTGCTAAGGGATAATTATGATACCCGATTGCCATGCCTAATGCAGCCGTAACCCAAATTAAGGCTGCGGTGGTTAATCCGTTTACAGAAATGCCTTCTTTAAAAATTACGCCGGCACCTATAAAACCAATACCGGTTACAATATTACTGGCAATCCTGTCTGAAGCATTACTTTCTTTAGAGATAATAGTGTACAGGCAGGAGCCAACACAAATAAGTATCATTGTTCTAAAGCCTGCAGGCTTGCTGCGGAATTCTCTTTCTAAACCAATGATGGCACCAATGATAAATGCTGCAGATACCTGTGCGGCTTCTTCAAAATAAATAGAGAGATCCATAATTATTGATTTAAGCTGTTACAAGGTCTGATGTCCCGTCTGACCTTGTAACAGGTGCTGTAAAAATAAGCGAACTCTTTTAATTCATTTCTGCGTTTTACGTCACACATGGTCAGACGGGACGTCAGACCATGTTAATGACACTTAAAATAATCAAACGGTTCTTTACAATCCTGGCATTGGTATAATGCTTTACAGGCGGTGCTGCCAAATTCGCTTAATAATTTTGTGTTGCTGCTATTGCATTGCGGACATTCAATAGTATCAGTGCCTTCAATAAAGGGTTCAGACTGCTTGAAGCGCCCCGACCCTTTTGGCGGCGCAATGCCATAAGCCTTTAATTTTTCTTTTCCTGCTTCACTCATCCAATCTGTTGTCCAGGCAGGTGAAAGTATTGAAGTGATTTTTATTGTACTGTAACCATTTTCAAGTAATGCCAGACGAATATTCATTGCAATCATATCCATGGCCGGGCAGCCGGTATATGTTGGTGTAATTATCACTTCAATTTCTTCTCCATTTATTTTTACATCTCTTACAATACCCAGATCCATTATGGTAAGCACAGGCACTTCAGGATCGCAAACGGTTTGCAGTACCTGCCATATCTTTTCCATTTCGCTGATCATTATTTTATTTTTTGTTGAAACAATACCACATACCTGAATCCGATACCACCATCTTGCGTGGCTGCTGTATAAAACTGGTGAACGCCGGGTTGTATATAAAACGCAGCGCTTTTCCAGCTGCCGCCCTGTACAATTTTTGTCCCTTTCATTTTCTTGAGAAAACTATCCGGTTGTACAGTTGAAATTATTGAAGCAGGGTTGGTATTTTTTATACTGTCTGTAAAGTGCTTCCATTTATCCGTTCCAGCTGCAAACATTTTTTTTAATTCATTATAACATTCATCACCATCAGTAGCGGTCCATTCAGCCACATTGCCTTTCATATTGTACAAGCCGTTGAAACCAGGTTGGTAGGCGTTTACCGGCATAGTATACACTTCGCCATCATCTCCCGGATTTTTGATGATATATCCATTGGAATCCATGATAGTAAAAAAATTACAATCGATACCATTTTTTCTATTAGCCTTGATAGGTTTGTTTAAATACCTGCGGTACTCATTTATTCCTATAACATCTCTGCTATGTAATGTTGTATCATTATCCGGTATACGGCCGGAAGTAGCTGCGGCTTCCCACTGGTATAAAGTTGGTAAAGAAACCACTACCTCAATATCTGCAACATGAGCAATGGCTTTTTGTATTTGCCGGGTTTTCCAATTGCAATAAGCCTGCGCCTGGTAAAAACTTACTCCGGTTACAGGGTAATTACTAAAAGCAGGATGGAAGTAACGATCGACAAACATGGGTTCATTATAAGAATAAGGGTAATCATTCTTCCATGCATCAATATCAGGCATTACCGGAATTTTAATCCACTTTTGGCCATCCTGGTAAGCATACACAAGATACTTTGGTAATAAGTGAATGATGCCATAGGTTTTTGTAAACATTGACTTAGTGCCTGGATAATCTGAATTAGCTATCTCAAGGCTTGCTTTTCCGATATCTATTTTTCTTGACCAGTCGATGCATAAAGTGCCTGGATTAATTTGTTTTTCATAACCAAGCAAATGCCTCAAAATTGAATCCTGAACATAATCCACAAACTGCCGGTATTGCCTATTGGTAACCTCGTAGGGAGAAATATAAAAACTATCAGTGGTGGCCTTTTCCGCAACATAAAAACTTATAGAATCACGGCCTTCGTATTCCTGTACAAAAAATGTTTTAGCCGGAATCAGTTTGATGGCTGCAAATTCTTCAGCCAGTAACTTATCAGTTTTGTGTATTGTTTTTTTTAGCGATTTTAAATTAGCATCAACCTGGGCTGATGACTGCAGGGATACAACAAGAAAGAGAAAGATAAAATAGTAAACGATATTTTTTTGTTTATGGCTTTTCATTACCATGTTGAATTTGGATATGCTCTTTGTACATATTGCAATTCTGCTAAGATATAACCTAAGTGTTCGGTATGTGTACCTTCTTTGCCGCCACTTTGCATAAATACTTTTTCAGGCAAAGGCAATGCAGCTTCGTCAAAAATGGCTTTTACCTTTTGCAACCAGTCTTCTTTTAATAAACCACAATCAAAACCTGTGTCTTCAGCTGCACATTGTAATTCATAGTTTGCGCTTACAAACATCTCACCTGTATACCGCCACAACTCATCAATGGCTGTAAGCATTCTTGTGCTGCTTTCTTCTGTACCATCACCCAGGCGTATTACCCATTCGCTGCTCCAGCGCAAATGATATTTTATTTCTTTCAGTGCTTTGGTGGTAATGGCAGCTAATTGTTCGTCTTTACTGTGCTGTAATTTTTCAAACAATAAATATTGATATTGGCTGAAGAGATATTGCCGTAAAATAGTTTGTCCCCAGTCGCCATTGGGTTGCTCTGCTAATAATAAATTTTTGAATGCTCTTTCTTTTCTCAGGTACGCCAATTTATCTTCATCAGTATCACCACCAATTAATGTAGCAGCATATTGGTAAAAATTTCTGGATTGCCCAATAAGATCCAATGAAATATTGGTGATAGCAATATCCTGTTCCAGTATTGGCCCATGTCCGCACCATTCCGCATTTCGTTGTGCAAGAATTAGTGTGGTATCTGCCAGATGAAGTATATAGTCAGCTAAGAAATTATTCATTATTTAATTATTCATTATTAAGTAATCCTACATGTGTCCTACTTCATCCGGTAAATCATAAAATGTAGGATGGCGGTAAATTTTATCGGCTGCAGGTTCATACAATTCACCAGCTTCCTCAGGGTTTGATGCAGTGACGTATTTGCTTTCCACCACCCAGATGCTTACACCTTCCTGCCTGCGTGTGTAAACATCCCTTGCATTTTCTATTGCCATGGCAGCATCTGCTGCATGAAGGCTGCCCACATGTTTATGATCTAAACCTTGTTTACTACGAATAAAAATTTCCCAAAGAGGCCAAGCCGTGTTATCATGCTCTGTTTTATAAAAATTGCCTGCTGCTTTTTCTTCAGGAATATCACCGTAATAGTATTTTGTTATTTTAATAGTCATCAGAATTATTGATTAATAATTATTAATTATTTCCGGATTTAGTGTCTTTTAAATATTTTATGTATCCATTAATTTGTTTTAAACATTCTTTATAATCCTTATTCACCTCAGTTAGAATTTCTTTTTCAATGAATTTTTCATCATAAGCAGTAATCATGTGTTCCATCGTTTCTGTCAGAGATCCTCTTGCTTGTCTGCAAAATTGAATATTTTCCTGGTAGTGAAATCTTCCAAAGCCTTCAGCGATGTTTGCCGTAACAGACCTGCTGGAATCTAATATTTGTGCTGTTAGATGAAAATTTTCATGTTTTGGAAAATGCTTTTTTGCTAATGCTGATACCTTTTTTCTAAAAGCCCTGCAAATTTTATACGCAGGTAAGTCATAAAAGTGATTGTAAGTAGCCATGAAATAATTAATAATTATTAATCAATAATTTTCATGCTGCTTTTTCTTTAAGGTTGTGAGCTTTTTTCTCCGCATACGCCATAGCAGCTTCTCTTACCCATTTACCCTCTTCATGTGCTTTACGTCTTGCTTCTAATCTTTGTTTATTACAAGGGCCGTTTCCTTTTACTACCGCCCAGAATTCATCCCAGTTGATCTCTCCAAAATCATAATGCTTTCTTTGTTCATTCCATTTTAATTTGTCGTCGGGTAATGTCATGCCCAGTACTTTTATTTGTTCGGCAATCATATCTACAAACTGCTGGCGCAATTCATCATTGGTCTTTCTTTTGATCTTCCATTTCATGCTTTGATCGCTATTGGTAGATTCTGCATCCTTTGGGCCAAACATCATTAACGAAGGCCACCACCACCTGTTGATCGCATCCTGGCACATGGCTTTTTGTTCATCCGTTCCCTGAGACAATACCAATAAAGATTCAAAACCCTGTCGCTGGTGAAAACTTTCTTCTTTACAAATACGTACCATCGCCCTTGCATAAGGGCCATAACTGGTGCGGCATAACATTACCTGGTTAAGTATTGCAGCGCCATCTACCAACCAGCCAACAGCGCCCATATCTGCCCAGGTTAAGGTGGGGTAATTAAAAATAGAAGAATATTTTGCTTTGCCACTGTTAAGGTCATTCACCATTTCATCACGGCTTATGCCAAGGGTTTCTGCGGCGCTGTATAAATACAAACCATGCCCGGCCTCGTCCTGCACTTTTGCAATTAAAATGGCCTTGCGTTTTAATGATGGCGCCCGGCTGATCCAGTTGCCTTCGGGCAGCATACCCACAATTTCGCTATGTGCATGCTGACTTATCTGGCGGATGTTGGTTTTACGATACGCCTCCGGCATCCAATCCTTGGGCTCAATCTTTATTTCCTGGTCAATTTTATCCTGGAATATTTTTTCGAAATCCTGTACTGCCATAATGAGGAATTTATGGCGTAAAAATAATACAAAAAACTAACGGTTGTTAGTTTGCAGGGTTGTTTTATATAACTATCTCTTAAACAAGCGCTTTTCCACCAGTTCCATCACATGGTCTTTATAATTTTTGCTTACGGGCAAAACAATACCAGGTAAAACCACTTCTTCGGGGGTAACAGATTTTATAGCATTTACGGCAACTAAATACGATCGGTGAATGCGGATGAAAAGATGAGCAGGCAATTGTTCTTCAATACCTTTAAAAGTTAAGTAAGCGATATATTTTTGCTGGGTTGTATGAATGATGATATAGTTAGCCATTCCTTCTACATAAATAATATCATTGATAAATATTTTTTCAATTTGCTGATTGCATTTAATAAAAAAATAATCTTCTTCCACGTTGTATCTGCTGCTTGCTTTTAAATCTATAAATTCTTTTGCCTTTAACGCTGATTTATAAAACCGGTTGAAGCTGATCGGTTTTAAAAGATAATCCAGTATATCCAGTTCATATCCTTCGATGGCATATTCGGAATAAGCCGTAGTAAAAATTACAGGGGGCAGTTGCGGATTGTTTTTTAAAAAATCGATGCCTGTCATTTTTGGCATCTGGATATCTAAGTATAAAAGATCTACCTTGTTTTGCATCAGGAATGTAGTAGCCTCAATGGGGCTTTTACACTCACCGGCAGCAACTAAAAAATCAATTTGTTTAATATGCTCCAGTAAACCTGTACGGGCAATAGGTTCATCATCTATTACGAGGCAGTTGATCATGATAATTGCAGGTTTAATATGGATTCAAAAATGATGTTTGTATTATGAACCGATAGATCTGCTTTGTTGGGATAAAGCAACTCCAGCCTGCGCTTTAAATTTTGTATACCCAATCCGCCGGATTGCAGCAGGTGTTCTACTTTTTCACTTTTATCATAGGTGTTGGTTGCCTTTACAATCAGCAGCTGTTCTTTTTTCTGGATATCAATATGTATTTTATTTTCTGCTGCATTTTTAAAATGTGAAATATGTTTAAAAGCATTCTCAACTAAAGTTAAAATCATAAAAGGAGCAATAGCAAAGCCTTCTAAACCATCTGTGGTATGCAATTGTATGTCGGTACCGGTTTCCAGCCGCTGGCTTTGCATGGCTACATAGCTTTCAATATAATCAATTTCTTTTTTTATTTCAATTTTATCGGTATTACAATCGTATAATTGGTAACGCAGCATTTCCGAAAATTTTTCTACTGAACTTCTTGCCTGTAAATTAGATTTATCAATCTGGAAATAAATAGTATTAAGAATATTAAAAAGAAAGTGAGGGTTAATCTGCGACCGTAAAAAATTCAACTCTGTTGTTATTTTTTCTTTTTCACTTTCATGCAAACGTTCCTCCAGCCCATACCTGTCGGCAATTATTTTTACACCACAACTGATGGAAATAAATATCAGGTTTACAAAAAGCTGTAAAAAAATAATCATCAGCATTACAAAAAGCGGCCTTATTACAGGTTTTCCGGTAAGGCTGTAATAAACAGTGGCGCTGATGAGATAAACCAACAATACATTAATAATGGTGAGATAAGATAGCCGCCAGATAAAACGACGTATTTTTTTCTGATACAAATACCGTGGTACCATTTTGGTAGCAGCATACCAGCTTAGCGGCAAAGAAAGCGTGGTACCTAAAAAAGTGCCCACCAGTTGAGGACCCACACTTACACTAACATCAAAATAGATGAGTAACATCACCATTGATACAAACAACCACAGCAATACAAAAGGCAGGTAATTGACAAATTTATTTTTATAAGAAACAGGCATAGTACTACAGGTTTTTATCAAAGCAAAGAAACGGCAAATACCAAAGCAAAGCATTTTCATTGGTGAAGAAAGGACTTCATTTCGTCAAGTAAAACAGTCAACTCATGTAAAGAGGTTCATAGCACGGGTCTTTGCTTTTATTTTTGACCTGGAACTTGTAATTGTATTCAGATTGGTTTAAGCCTTATTAACAATAAAAATAAATGACATGAAACTAAAAAACACCCTTAACCACTTACTTATTATTATAGTAACGGGTTTATCAATTGTAAGCTGCAAAAAAAGTAGTCACACAGATACACCTGCTAACGCCGGCAATTTCTGGCATGGCTATATCGGTGCCAGCAGCTCACAAGGACCGGGTAATGCCATTTTATTAAGGAATGATGGCACGATGAGGCAGTATGCTAATAATTATTATTCTGCCGGAACAACTATGGCAGCAAGTGATACAACAAGTGCTTTGATAAAACTTGACGGCACTTATGTAACCACTACAGGAAGTAGTACAATAGTTACTGCTACATGGTACCAGCCCAATAGTAGCCCTGCATTAACCTATACGCTTACTGGTACTGTTGCCGGTAATGCAATGACCGGCACTATTAAAAGTGCAGGCACGGGAATCAGTACAGTTGCAAATTTTACTTTTACTAATACACCCTGAAAATTTGAAAACACAATTTGAAATAAGGGCAAAAAAAGATATACCATTAAAAATTCTCTGCTGTTATGCGCTCTTTGTAATTGTAACAGGGGCATTGGATAGTGGTAATCAAAAAAGCAGTTTATTACCATCGTCAGCCAGTATGTTTATCAAACCAACCAATACAGCTGATTCAGTAACGGGTGCTGGTGTTAACACTGTGCCTGCTCATTCTTTTGGTGGCAATGCCGGTAATTGATCTTATTAGTAAATAACAGTGTTGCATAAGTTACAAGGAGCAGAATTTTAATTTATTAATTGGATAATATTTTATACCCAGTTATTCTTATGTGCCAGGCTGATGATTTGCGCTTTACTGTTTACATGTAGTTTTTGATACACATTGGCAATGTGCTTGCGTATTGTAAGTACGCTGATGTCCAGTATTGCGGCAATTCGTTTTGCATCAAGCCCGTTAATAGTATGGAGTAATATTTCTTTTTCCCTTTCGGTAACTAAAGCATCCAGCAGGTTGGGTTCGGCAGCTCTTGTTTCTGTTTGCAGTTGTGCCTTGCTCAGCATTTCAAGCGCTTTACGTGCAATAGCAGCACTCATAGGGGCGCCCCCGTTCTCCCTTACATTGGTGATGGCATTATGCAATGCAATAGCACTTTCATCTTTTAACAGGTAGCCATGTGCACCCGCCTTTATTGCTTCAAATATTTTATCATCATCATCAAATACGGTAAGTACAATAAAATAAATTTCGGGATATAATGCCCTTGCAATATTGATCGTTTGAACACCATCCATCTCCGGCATTTCCATGTCCATAAAAATAACCTGTGGCATTTTTTCCAGCGGCAGGCCTTTTAACTGTTCCAGGCAATCATTGCCATTGACTGCGGCAAAGCAAAAATCCAGGTCTTCAAATTGCTTTATCTTATCAGCTATACTGCTGCGGTTAACAGCTTTATCATCTACCAGTCCTATCCTTACAGGTTTATTCATTTCATGCTTCTTTTCAAAGTGTAAAGTCTTTTTTTTTAAAACAAATGGCAATACCTAATTTGTAGTATTACCATGCAATTCCAATACTGTACCCTGGTTTTTTGCAGAGCTTATCAGTAGCTCCATTCCTGTTTGTTTTGCTCTCGCTTTCATATTGCTCATGCCATTTCCTCCTGCAGCTATATCAGTGGCTATTCCTTTTCCGTTATCAGTGATGCTTATTAGTATACTTTCTTTGCTGTTAATGGTTACCGCTATCTGGGTGGCACCACTATGCTTTAATGCATTGTGTATGGCTTCCTGTATTATCCTGAAAATATTCAACGCATGCTGCGAACTCAGCCTTACATCGTTGCAAATTTCTTCTTTGATCTCTAATTGTATAGTATCATAAGTAGGCTGCAGTTTGTTGATATAATTTTTTATTCTGTCGCTTATGCCGGTGATAGTAATATTTTCTTTATTTAATACCCAGATGGTATCACGGAGCGAATTGATGATTTCCTGAGAATGTTGCTGCAGGTTGTTCAGGGCGTGGTTATTTTTTTCAAAACCGTTATTACTTATCTTTTCCACATCTGCCCTTATTGCCGATGCATAAGCACCAATATTATCATGCAGGTCGGTAGCTATCCGTTTACGTTCTTGTTCTTCTGCATCAATAATAGATTGTGCCGAGATACGTTTTTCCTCTGCCAATGCCAGTTCCATTTTAATATTTTGTTTACGATTGTAATTTTTAAAGCCAAGCCATACAATTACTATAGCCATAACAGCAAACAAGGCAGAGCCAAAAAGCCAGTAATTTTTTATAGTGAGGTTCAGTTTTTGTTCTACAATTGTTTTTTCTTTTTTCTGTGCCTCACTGCTAAACTGCATATCTGCCAGAAGCTTTGATGAGTTGATATTATTGAAGGAATCTTTCAGGGCAATGATCAATTCCAGGGTGGTACTGTATTCATTGATTTTTCCTGCGGCCTTATAATTTTCTGCCAGCGACCGGTAGATCATTAACAACTGCGATGATAAACCGCTTTGTTTGGCAAGCATTATTCCTTCCTTACATAATTCAATTCCTTTGGCGGCCTGGTTATTGGTGGCATAGTAACTGGCCAGGCTACTCATGTCGTATACGGTATAAAAAGGGTCGTTTAATTTTTTTCTTATTTCCACAGCTTCATGTAATGGCGCTTCGGCAAGATGAGTCTGTTTATTATCAATGAATATTTTAGCCTCCATATTTAAAGCTGTGGCTAAAAAGAGCAGGTTATTGTTCTCTCTTGCATCATTGATAGCAGTAGTAATGTACAGCGTGGCAGAATCTGCTTTACCCAATGCATTATAGGTAGAAGCGATATTGCTGTATAAAGCGCCATAGTTTTTGTAAAATTTTTTATCAGGAGAAGTGTATAGCGCTTTATATAACCATTGTAATGCTTCGTGGTATTGTTCCATTTCCATTTGTACCCAACCGATACCGGTTTTGGCCTGTATCAAAGTAAGTGTATCTTTCAACGATTCGGCAGTTTCCACTACTTCGTATAATTGTGTTAGTGCCTGTGTATAACGGTTACCCCTGTCCAGTATTTTTGATTTTAAGAAAAGTACATTGAGGTAAAAATCCTGGTGTTTTTTATTGTTTTGATAAAAAGGAATAATGCGGTCAACAATCGTCAAAGCACTGTCGATATAATTCTTACGAACATAATAGTTGGCCCTTACAACAGCAATCCTGTCCATATCAAATTTATTTTTTGATCTCGCCGTGAGCATTTCTCCAACTATTACATAAGGCAAAAGTGTATCCGGGTTAATGGTTTGCCCTGAAAGGGTTAGTATATGGTCCAGTTTTTCCTGGTCGCTTGCACTTTTACTAATGATCTGCCTTACGCTGTCAATAAATTTTGTTTGTGCAGGGGCATATGCGGCAAAGCACATCAAAAAAGCGGAAAGTAAAATACATGCAATTTCTTTTTTCATACTCCTGGCAGCTTTGTAGTATTACTTTGCAACAGCAATACAGTACCTTGATTTTTTGCTGATTCAATAGTTAATTCCATGTCTATTTCCTTTGCCCTTGTTTTCATATTGATCAGGCCATTGCCAACCGATCCGTTTGCCTGTTCCATTCCTTTTCCGTCATCGGTAACAGCTATCATAATATTGCTGTTGCTGCTGATGCTTACATCAATATTTCCTGCCCCGCTGTGTTTTAGTGCATTGTGTACCGCTTCCTGTATGATCCTGAAAATGTTTAATGCAATTTTAGAACTAAGCCTGGCATCCTTTTCTATTTTTTCGTGAAGTGAAATATGTGTTTGATTGTAAGTAGACTGCAGTTTACTGATATAGTTTTTTATCCTGTCGCTTAAACCGGTTACAGTAATATTATCTTTATTCAATACCCAGATGGTGTCCCGCAATGAGTTAATGATCTCCTGCGAATGTTGTTGCAGATTTTGCAATGAAATGGTATTATTGCTGAGGACGTTACCTGCAATTTTTTCTACATCGGCACATATGGCTGATGCATAAGCGCCTATATTATCATGCAGATCGGTAGCGATCCTTTTGCGTTCGTTCTCTTCTGCTGCGGCAACAGCCAGTGTTGAATGGTATTTTTCTTCCTTCATCAGCATTTCATTTTTTAATATTTGCTTTTTACGGTAAACAGTAAATAATGCATAAAATACAATGATGCTCAGCACTGCTATGGCCAACAATCCATATAACCAGTAATTTTTTTCTATTAATGCCAGCTTTTGGCCGGCGATAATATTATTATTCTTTTCGGTTTCGTATTTCGTCTGCATCTCGGCTAATGATAGTGCCGAGTTTTTTTGGTACACCGAATCTTTCAGGCTGATGATAGTTTGTAATACTTCTGCATACTTGTTCATGTTGCCCATAGCTTTGTAGTTATCGGCCAGGCTGCCATACAAGAAAAAAAGTTTGGTATCCAGTTTGTATTTTTTTGCAATAGCAATACCTTCTTCGCAAATGGCAATTCCTTTTTCGGGTTGGCCATAATGAGCATAATAAAAGCCCAGTTGCGACATATCAGAAGCGATATAAAAAGGATCTCCGATAGTTTTTCTTATTTCAACTACTTCTTTCAAAATGGGTTCTGATAACTTAGCTTGTCCAGATTTTACATACAACTCCGATTGTATAGCTAATGAATTGGATAAGGCAAATAAATTTTCATGCCTGCGAGAGTAGGTGATGCCTTTATCAATATAATAAAATGCGGAATCTGTTTTGCCTAATCCATTATAGTTTGTGGCAAGATTAGCAAAAAGAATAGCATATTTTTCTAACAGCAGTGTATCCGTTGTAGTGTGTAATGCTTTTAAATGCCAGGACAAAGCATCTTTTAATTGACCCATTTCAAGGTAAGCCCAGCCAATTAGTGTTTTACCCTTTACCTGTAACAGCACATCATTATTTTTTTCTGCAAGAGAAAAAGTCTGGTAGCCCATATCAATGGCTTCTTTATATTGATTCTTTCTTACATAGCACCGCCCTTTTTGATTATAGCAATTAGCTTCCAGTATGGCGTCGTTTACTTTTGTTGTAAGTGTAGCCAGGCATTTATTTAAAAGGCTTAGAGAAGAATCAATATAGCCTTTAGTTGTAAGCGCCCCACATTCATAATAGGTAGCCTGTAACTCATCATGTAAATTTTTTTCCTCTATAGTAATGGCTTTTGCTTTTTCTGCATACAGCATTAAAGTATCAGGGTGTAATGTATAACCTAGCTCACAAAAAGTAAAAATGGCTTTCACTTTTTCTGCATTGCTCTGCGCTGCCCGGATATTTTGTTTCAGGCCATCAATAATTTTTGTTTGTGCAGCAGCATACACTGCTGTAATAGTAAAAAACACAAAAAGAAATATCGTTCGGGTTTGTTTCATCAATGGCGGTTTAATAGTAGTACCAATTCTTTTTAAAAATAATCATTTAATTGTTGTGGTACAATCATTGTTTTACATGCCTACTACAAATTTGGTATTTGAGTTGTTTTATAAATAATGAAATTTTACATCAACTTCTAATATCCGCATTTACAATTACAGACAAATTTTACTTTATAAATTTTCAGGTATGAAAAGAACTTTATCAATCATGCTTATGGCATTGCTATTTGTTACAGCATCCAGGGCACAGGGCGTTTCAAAAATGTTTGGCTTGGTGGGTGGTTATCCGCAAAGTGATAACTCCTCCAATGGTTTTCTTTTTAGCACAGACAGCAGCGGGCAAAACTTCCAGTTGCAATATGCTTTTCCTGTAGCGGTTAATGGCGGCAATCCTGCCAACCTGGAGATGGTTCCTTACAATGGAAAATTATATGGCACCACCCGTATAGGCGGCACAGGCAACAATGGCACTTTGTTTGAGTATGATCCTGCCACAAATATTTACACTAAAAAATTTGATTTTGGTACCAATTTTAACTTATATGGTTACAACCCATTTGGCAGCCTTTTATTGTACAATAATAAATTCTATGGGCTTACTTATTTCGGTGGAGCAAGCGGTTACGGTACCATATTTGAGTGGGATCCTGCCACCAATGTGGTTACAAAAAAGTACGATTTTAATGGCACCACCGGCGGATATCCTCAAAACTCACTCAGGCTTATGAATGGTAAAATGTATGGAGGTACAACCGGTGGCGGCTCGGCAGGCTTAGGTGTTGTATTTGAGTGGGACCCTGCCACCAATGCCTATACCGACCTGCTGGACATGACAGGGCCAGGTGCAGGCAATGGCTGGGCATTTTACACCAACATAACTCCTTATAATAATAAACTTTACTGTGGAAGCTGGCGGGGTGCTGCCAACGATGCAGGAGCTTTATATGTAATAGATCCTGCTTTGCCCAATGGCTCAAATACCACTGTTATTAAAGTTTTTGGCGGTGCCAGCAGTGCTGATGGTACCAGTGTTAATAATAATGAAATGATTGTTTACAATAACAAATTATACGGAACACTTTATTACAATGGCGCTTTTGCGGGCGGCACATTATTTGAACTGAACCCCGTGGGTAACGTATTTACCAAACTGGTTGATTTTAATTATACATCCACTGGCGATAGCCCATTGGGAAAATTGGTTGCCAACGGATCTAAATTTTTGGGCATGTGCAGCCGTGGCGGCGCTGATGGCAAAGGCACCATTTATGAATGGGATCCGGCCAGTCCAAACACTGTTGTAAAAAAATATGATTTTGGTATCAGTAATTATGATAACCCCATAAACCCCGGAAGCACATTTACATTTTTTAATTCAAAATTTTATGCCACTACATATAGTGGTGGCTTTAACGATCAGGGTTGCCTGTTTGAGTATGACTATGCTGCCGGCACTGTAACAAAAAAACTGAATTTTAATACTGCCGAAAATGGCCGCATACCTTATGGCAGACCTACATTGCTTAACGGAAAAATTTATGGCACCTGTGCCACCGGCCCTCAACCAGATGCAGGTTGTATATGGGAGTACGATCCATCTACAACAGTATATTCCCGGAAACACAATTTTGATCTGCCCGGCTACGGCCCCAGCTATGGTCCTACATCCTCACCTGTTGCATACAATGGAAAACTATATGGAACCACAGGTGGCAGCTATGGTGTTTTTTATGAGTTTGATCCCGCCACGAATATTTATACAAAAAAAGATTTTCAACCTACCGGCAGCCTTTACCCTATTGGTGAACCTACGCTTTACAACAATAAGTTTTATGGTATGACGAGTGCAGGAGGAACAGGAAATTGGGGTACGGTTTACAGTTACGATCCTGCTACCGGCATATTAACCAACCTGTATTCTGTACAGAACTCAGGTAGCAACCAACCAACTGGCGGCTTTACTGTGTATAATAATAAACTGTATGGCGCAACTAATAGCGGCGGTGCCAATAATGTTGGTGGAATTATTATGTACGATCCTGCCACCAACACAGCCAGTACCCTGTTTAGCCTGAACGGAGCCGCAACAGGCACCACTATACAAAACACAATGACAGTTTACAACAATAAACTGTACGGAAATACTTTAGGTGGTGGAACATTGGGGGCAGGTATACTATTTCAGTTTGACCCTGCTACAAATGCCTATACAGCACTTTATAGCTATGATCCTTATGGCGATGGCGGTTATCCAACTGGTATATTAACTATAAATGGCAATAAACTTTATACTATTACAAGAGACGGTAACAATATTGTACGGGTGGTACAATTTGATCCCGCCACTAATACTGCAACTACCCGGTCTAGTTATACACCCGCCAGCTCTTATAATTTGCCTTTATACCATAATGCGCTTACAGTAGTGCCTGCGTTTATTGCTAATGGTATACCCGGCAGTTGCGAAACTTATCCAACAGTGGTAATTAACGGTTCTAATAATAATCAATGGGTGCCAATACTAAATACTGCAGGAGATGTGGTGGCAGAAATAAAAGCCAATGGTAATAACCTGGGTAATGTAAATGCATCTTCCTATATTAATAATACTGCTGTAAGAGAAGACCCTATTAAAAGATTATACATGGACAGGAACCTTACCATCACTGTTCAAAATCAACCTGCATCAAATGTTGATATCAGGCTTTATGTAAAGACATCAGAATTCCTGGCTTTAAAAAATGCTACAAATTCAATCGGCCAGCCATCAGGTATCAATACTATCAGTGATGTTGCGATATTTAAAAATGAACAAACCTGCAGCGGTACACTTACACAAAATGCGGCAAAGCTAACTACAGTAACCGGTGCTTATGAATATGGTTATGTGCTATCTGCAAGTATCAGTTCTTTCTCTACCTTCTTTTTTGCAAAAAATACATTTACAGCATTACCGCTTACTATTATAAATTTTGATGCGGTTAAACAAGAACAAAGTGTTAAACTGAACTGGGTAACTGAAAATGAAATTAATGTTGCCAATTTTGAAGTAGAAAAAAGTAGTAACGCCAGCGATTTTACTGCAATAGGAACTGTTGCTGCAAAAGGTAATATTGCTACAAATAATTATAGCATCAATGATAACCATCCTTTTGCAGGTGTAAATTATTATCGCTTAAAAGCTATAGATAAAAACAGCCAGTTTAAATACAGCGGAATTGTAAAAGTTGATTTTAGTAAGAAGTATACCATCAACATTTTGCCTAACCCTGCAAAAGATTATATAACCATAAACGGAGCTGATGCATTTAAACAAATCCAGGTGATAGATGTAACAGGCAAGGTGGTAAAACAAATGAACAAAGAAGCAACTAACCGCTATAATATATCAGGGCTTAACAAAGGCGTGTATGTTATAAAATTAATTAACCAGCAGGAAATTGTAACTAGTAAAATTGTAATAGAGTAAAAAAGGTGCTTCAATGTTTAATGTGCTGCTGCAATTGCAGCAGCACATTAAAACCCTTACCTGAATTATTTTGTATGCTTAAGAAGGATATACTGATCATTCTGATTTTAATGGCAATAATTATTTTTAGCTAACCCGGTAAAGACTGTAGGTTTTTTTTAAAGTGTAAGTCCCTGTTGCATTCTTGCAGCAGGGCTTTTTTATTAAAAACAGCGTTGGTTGCATAACAAAATACCCATTGCAGGGTACTGAATAAATTGTACTACCGGCTTATGTTTACAAAAATTTAAAACATGAAAGCAACGCTGTTAGTGTTATGCTTATTTAGCTGCACTTTTATAACCGCACAAAAAAACAATCCTGTTTATATTAAGGGAGATTTTGGATTAAGTAATGTAAAAACCAGTTCGGGTAAAGGTAGTATGCAGTTTGCATTAGGTATTGGTGTAGAAACTTATGTTGCTATTAAAAAAAGTTCAGACTTTGATTTGTCGTTGAATCCTGTGCTGTCGTATTTAAAAACCGGCTACGAACAAACTGGTGGGGGAAAGGTAATTGTAAACTATATTAACCTGGCCATGCCATTGGAATTTGTGGTAGATCCGCCCCGCTCTGGCGAAAGCATCGGTATAGCCTTTGGCGCAGGGCCTTTTGTTGGTTACGCAGTATCAGGTAAGTTTAATGTGTTATCCGGCGAACCGTATAAAAAAATGAGTTTTGGTAATGGCATTGCAGATAACAGAAAATCTATTGATGGTGGAATTACCTTAAAGTCATCTATCAGGCTGAGCAAAATAAATATGGGTATGCAGTATAATTGGGGATTAACTAACCTGGTTCCGCAAGACAGGATCAGCAACGGTTCTTACATTAAAAGCAGGAATTTTTTATTTTACTTATCCTTTGCAGTAGGAGGTAAAAAATAATTATTTACAGGGTTTTATTTGATGTCAAAATCAACCACTACTTTTCCTGTTGTGGGGTGGCTCTGGCAGGTGAGAATAAAACCCTGTTCTATTTCTTCCTGCTCCAGTCCCCAGTTTACATCCATTGCTACCTGGCCTTCCAATAATTTTGCTTTGCAGGTGCAGCATACACCACCTTTGCAGGCAAAGGGCAGGTCAGCACCTTGTTTTAATGCAGCATCTAAAATATTCTCGCCATTGAAACCAAGATCAAAATCAAAACTTCTGCCATCCAGTTTTACCGTTATTTTACTGGAAGGGCCGCTGCTCTTCATTGATGATTCATTATTCACCACTGACGAATTCTTTTGTCCTGGCGTGGTAAACAATTCAAAATGTATCTTCTTTTTATCAATACCCTGTTGCGCTAAAAAATCTTTCACACAAAAGATCATTTCTTCAGGGCCGCAAATGAAATACTCATCAATACCTTTATAATTTACCAGCTTATTTAATTGAATTAATTTCTGATCATCAATTCTTCCTGAATTTATTGGTGCATCTGTTCTTTCCCGGCTTAATATATTGATGAAATTAAAGCGCTGCAAAAATTTATTTTTTAACCCTTCCAGTTCTTCAAAAAAAATAATAGAAGAACGGCTGCGGTTGCCGAATATTAAAGTAAAATGGCTTTGTGGTTCGGTTTGCAAAGTAGTTTTAATAATAGAGAGTACCGGGGTAATACCACTGCCTGCAGCAAAGGCAACATACTGTTTCTTGTTTGCGGCGTGTAGTTTGGTGTTAAACTTTCCTGTTGGAGGTAACACTTCTATTTCATCACCTGCTTTTAAAATATCATTGGCATAGCAGGAAAATTTTCCACCATCAACTTTTTTTACGGCTACTTTCAATTCATTTTCAAAAGGTGCAGCACATATAGAATAAGAGCGGCGTACTTCTTCACCATCTATTATTTTTTTAAGGGTGATATTTTGTCCCTGTTCAAAAGCAAATGTTGCCTGCAGATCTTCCGGAACAGTAAATGCAATGGAAACACAATCAGGAGTTTCTTTTTTTACAGCCTTAATTTTTAATGTATGAAAGTGAACAGCCATAGAATTATTTTATGATGCCTTTTAATAAATGAGTTACCATATCATCCTGCAATACTTTGGTGCTGATATTTTTTTTGTGCCTTTGCCAAAATTCCAGGCCCCTTACGGCAGATAATAAGGTAAGTACTGCCACATAAGGATTAATGTTTTTTAACTCTTTGTTGCGGATGCCTTCCTCTAAGAGGCCTACCAAACGTTTTTCATAATTGCGCCGCTGGTGTAAAAAATTACTGAGAAAAGGCTCCTGCAAATGCTTCCACTCATGGTTGGCTACAAACACTTCATCAAATTCATCCAGCATCATGGTAATATGAAAACGAATGATCAGCTCAATCTTACCAATACTGCTGCAGGTTTTATTTTCAGTCTCCATCAGCTGTGTGGTAAATTCATTAGCCACTTTAAAGCAAATGGTTTGCAACAGTTCGCTTTTACTTCCAATATGATTGTACAGGCTCGGTGCTTCCACACCTACGGCTTCGGCCAGCTCCCTCATTGATGCCGCATTAAAGCCTTTCGTTCTGAAAAGAACAGATGCTTTAGTTATAATAACATCCTTTTTGCTGGCGTTTTTACCCGGCTTTATTTTAGCCATATTCCATTTTTTACAAAACTAACGCTTATTAGTTTTTGGATTTTATTTTTTATATATTTTCTGCAAGCAGAAAATACTAATTTTGCCGTGTAAATAACTCCGCCATGCAATTAAAAGCTGTAGATACTGTAGATAGTATATCTCCTGAAGATTTTAAAAAGAACTACTACAATACCATGAAGCCATTGGTTATTAAAAATCTCTCTAAGGAATGGCCGGCGTATAAAAAATGGACCTGGGATTATTTTATTGATATTGTAGGAGACAAGGAAGTGGGCGTATACAATAATATTAAAAGCGATGCTTATACCCCCATTAATACAGCTGATGCTTACATGAAATTTGGCGATTACCTTAAAAAAGTAAAAGAAGGGCCATTGGATCTGCGTATTTTCTTATTCAACATTTTCCAGCATGCACCACAGGTAGTTAAGGATTTTACATGGCCTGAAAACCTGATGAAGGGCTTTGTAAAAAAATACCCCATGCTTTTTGTAGGCGGGCAAGGCTCTGTTACACATATTCACTTCGACATTGATATGAGCCATATACTGCACACGCAGTTTATCGGCCGCAAAAAGGTGTTATTATTCCCTTTTGAAGAACAATATAAACTATACCGTAAACCCTGGGAAGTACTCAGCCTGGCCAATTTTGCCAATTATAGCCAGGATTTTGACTATGAAAACTTTCCGGCCGTGAGGCTGGCAAAAGGATATGAAGTGATCCTGGAACATGGCGATACCTTATTTATGCCAGCCGGGTATTGGCACCATATGGAATATTTAGATGGCGGTTTTGCTATGAGCCTCAGGGCTTTACAAAATAGCGTAGGTGGCAAATTAACCGGCCTGTGGAAACTTTTTGGTATGAGAAATATTGATACCCTCATGAAAAAAACTGCCCCAAAATGGTGGTACAACCGTAAGCGCCGCAAACTGTATCAACTGGCTGAACAGGAATTAAAAGTTGCAGAAAAAATTTAATAAAATAAATTACTTTACTCCAAAAAAAACATTACTTTTACATCCTGCTGGTTATTTAATCCACTCCAATCTTATTTAAAGCTCTCAGGGAATTGGTATTTTACAAGACCCCGTTATTATCCAATTACATTTTCTATTATCCCCAATAAGCTAACTTTTTAACAGAGTTAATTTAATATATTATATATACCTTTTTTTCTTGTGGTTTCAGAGGTAAGCAAGGCCGGAGATTTTTATCTCTGGCCATTTTTTTACAACAGCGTGTAACCTGAAGAGAGGTAAGCTACAAGTTACAAGCCGCAAGGGCAAAGCAAAAGAGTTTGGGTAGCATGCTTATCTCCTGCAGCTATTCCCCTTGCAGCAACTATTCTGTGGCGTGATTTAAAAAGTCGATCAACGGCTTCATCGTTTTGAATGTATTGGCCACCTGCTTCACAAATGCTTTGTCCTGCACTTCGGCATCAGTAAAAGGTCTGCTTACAATAAAACTTTTAAGTTTTATAAATTCAATGGCCGGATTAGTATCTTCATAACCCTTGGGCGGCCTTACCAGTGCATCACCTTTTACACCCTCGGTAAATGTTTTTTTAAATGCGGCATTGCCGGTAAATTTTTTCCAGGTATCAAAGCTGTAATCAATCTCCTGCCTTATTTGTGCCAGTTCTTTTGGCTCGGGCATCCACATACCGCCGGCGGCAAAACTTTTACCGGGTTCAATATGCAGGTAATAACCTGCACCGGTACCTTTTTTTCCATTTCTGTTAAAATAACCGGCAATATTATTTTTATAGGGGCTTTTATCTTTACTGAACCGGACATCACGGTTAATACGAAAAGTGCAATCCTTTGCTTTTAATTGTGCAATCGGCGGATCAAATGTGGCAATGCCTGCAATTAATTTTTCCGTCATCAGCAAAAAATCTTCTTTGGCTTCCTCGTATTGTTTGCGGTGCCCTTCAAACCAGGGCCTGTTGTTATTTTTTTTAAGATCTTTTAAAAATTTCAAGGTAGATGATTGCAACATAAAATATTTTTTAGACAACGAATTTACAGAAAACAAAAAAGAATCAGCGACCGCTGATTCTTTACTTATAACTTAGTACTTATAACTTTATTTTTATTTCACCCTTCCCCAATTCTCTCCGCTTTTAATACGGTATAAAGTCATCTCACTTACTTTATATTTTGCAGCAATCTGTTTGTAGGTTAATTTTCTTTTAGGATTCTTTATCATATCCTTGATCACTTTTACCTGGGTGGCATTCAGTTTTAAACCTTCAGTTCTGTTAGCCTGCCTTTTTTTATAGGCAATTTTTTCGGGGCTGAATTGCTGGTGGCTGCTCACTTCATCCAATGTGGCCCATTTTAAATTTTTAAACTGGTTATCTTTTTTCTTATGATTAACGTGAATTACATATTTATGTTTAGGAGAAGCTTTTTTGCAAAACTGCCTTGCTACTTCCCTGTGAATATAGATAGTACCGTTACCGCCATTCACATGCAGGTTCAATGTTCTGTAACCCGAGGTAATGGAACCCGTTAGTAACTTCCCGTCTTCAGTAATGTTTTCACTAAAACTGGCTGCACGCCCCAATGACGATACTGCATATTTTTTGCGAAGTGTTTTTGAGCCGGTGAACTGAATGGGTTTCCAAACTTCCCCGGTAATTTTTTTAATCATTGCAATATGATTTTAATGGTGGTATCCGGGTTCATGCGTTTACCCGAACGAATAAGGTTCAAAGATAAATATAAAAAGAATTTTATCAAGAAGAAAGCATTTTTATGAAATCTTCTTCACTTATTATTTTAATGGTAGCTATTTTCCTGGCTTTTTCCAGTTTACTACCGGCATCTTCTCCTACCACAAGATAATCTAATTTACTGCTTACACCACTAACGATCTTGCCACCATTCTTTTCTGCCATAGCCTCTGCTTCACTGCGTTTAAGCCGGGCCAGGGTACCCGTAAATAAAAACGTTTTACCTGATAAGTTACCGTCCGTTACTAATTCCTTGTGTTCATTTTTAAGCTGAATACCCAATTCCTCCAATCTTTGCAGCAGCTTTATATTTTCCGGGTCGCTGAAGAATGCATGGATACTCTTAGCAACTTTTATGCCTACATCTTCCAGTTGCTGTAATTGCTCCTCTGTGTAATGGGCAAAATCATTCAGGTGTTGTACAGCGTTAGCCAGCGTTTTGGCAGTGGTTTCTCCAACATAACGGATACCCAACCCGTAAATAATACGGTGCAACGGCTGTGTTTTACTGGCTTCTATGGCAGCTTGCAAATTATTGATCGACTTTTCACCAAAGCCCTCAAGTTTTCTTATTGCATCAAACGGTAAGGTATAAACACCGGGAATATCTTTTAAAAGGCCCATGTCGTAAAATTTACGCACATTAGCATCGCCAAAACTGCGGATATCCATGGCATCCTTACTTACAAAATGAATGATCCTTTCCACCACCTGCGCCTCACAGTTAATATTAGTGCAACGCCAAACGGCCTCATCCTCAGTTTTAAATAACTGGTGCTGGCAAACCGGGCATTTGACGGGGAAGACGATCTCTTGTTCGTCACCCTTTCTTAATTCGGCAAATGATTTTACAATTTGTGGTATTACGTCACCGGCACGTTCAATTAAAATAGTATCACCCAGCATCAGGTCTTTCTCCTTAATATATTCCTCATTGTGAATAGAGATGCTACTAACGGTAACGCCCCCTACCTGTACCGGTTCCAGCTTGGCAACAGGTGTAACAGCGCCTGTTCTTCCCACCTGGTATTCTATACCAATTAATTTACTGGTGCCCTGCCTGGCTTTAAACTTAAAGGCAATAGCCCAGCGGGGATGGTGCGACGTCATGCCTAATCTTTCCTGTAATTGCAGGTCATTAACCTTAACTACCATGCCGTCAATTTCATAGGGGAGTGTATCTCTTTTGCCTTCAAATTCTTCCACATGTTTAATTACACCTTCAATGCCCTGCACCACTTTCATTTCTTTTTGCGGACTTCTGAAACCTAAGTTCCACAACATCTCCAGCATTCCGCTATGCGTTGTCGGTTCATTGTTGTTTGCAGTTTGAGTCTTGTTACTTAAAAGATAACTGACATGATATAAAAAAGCTTCCAGGTTCCTTTTCCCCACTTCTGCTGTATCCTTTATACGCAAACTTCCGGCAGCGGCATTGCGTGGATTGGCTAATGGCGGAATGCCTTCTTCAATCAGTTTATCGTTGTAAGCTTTAAAATTATTTTTATTCATCAGCACTTCGCCACGTATTTCTATTTGCTGAATGCCATAGTCGCTGAATTTTGCAGAAAGCGGTACCGATTTAATTTGTTTGGTATTGATCGTTATTTCATCACCTACCGATCCGTCTCCTCTTGTAGCACCTCTTGCAAAAAGATCATTATCATAAATGAGCGAAATACTGGCACCATCAAACTTAGGCTCTACACAATATTCTATACTATCCAGGCCACTCAGCTCCCTTGCCTTTCGGTCAAAATCTTTTAAGTCATCGGCATTATAACTGTTTTCCAGGCTCAGCATGGGTACCAGGTGCTGCACTTTGGGAAAATCTTTCACCAAACCTGCACCTACTCTTTGTGTGGGAGAATCGGAAGTTATCGCACCGGGATTTTCTTTTTCAAAATGCTCCAGTTTTTTATATAATGTATCATATTCAAAATCGCTTATCAACGGATCGTTTTGTACATAATACCGGTATTCATGAAAACGAAGGATATTTCTGAATGCATTCACATTTGATATTGTACAGTCGGTCTTTGATTGTAAGAAATCTGCCGTTTGCTGCTGTAGTGTTTTTGTTTGATTGGCGTTATACATAAATAATGATCTTCTGCACCAAAGATAAAAATTGTAAAGCCCGTTTCAGTACTTTTGAAAAAACTTTTTATGCCATTGAAAAAACTTACCATTTCCAACTTACTACTTATTACTTTTTATACTTTTTTACTCTACACCCTTTCCTCCTGCAAGTTCAGGCAAAAAGTACCTTTAATTGTACATCATGCAAAGATCTATACTGCAGATGAAGCCTTTTCAACAGCAGAAGCAATGGCGGTAAGAGATGGAAAAATAATTGCCATTGGTACCAACGATAAAATATTAAAAGAGTTTGAAGGAGAAGAAGAAATAAATGCCGAAGGAAAAACGATCTTCCCCGGATTTATTGATGCTCATTGTCATTTTACCGGCTATGCCACTGACTTGTGGAAATGTAATTTAACAGGTACCAACTCATTTGATGAGGTAATAAGTAAACTGGTAACCTACAGCAAAACCGCTCCTATGGAATGGTTGTATGGCAGAGGCTGGGACCAGAATGACTGGGATGTAAAAGAATTTCCTTCTAAAGAAAAACTGGATTCCTTATTTCCCGACCGGCCGGTTTTTTTAAAACGTGTTGACGGGCATGCGGCATTGGCCAATCAAAAAGCATTAAACTTAGCGAATGTAACCGCAGCATCAACTATTGAAGGCGGCAGCATAGAATTAAAAAATGGCAGGTTATCAGGTATACTGGTTGATAACGCTATGGGGCTGGTGGAAAGAGTTATCCCTGCGATCAGCGACAGTCTTGCAAAAAAATATTATAATGAGGCACAAAATACCTGTTTTGCTTTGGGGCTTACGGGTGTGCATGACTGTGGTATTAGTGAGCATACTGTTGAGTTGGTAGATGCTGAACAAAAAGCCGGGCATTTAAAAATGAAGATCTATGCTATGCTTAGCGATAATGCTGCGTACTATGATAAATGGATAGCCAAAGGCATTTATAAAACTGATTTATTAACAGTAGGCGGTTTTAAATTATACGGTGATGGTGCATTGGGTAGCCGTGGTGCTTGTTTGCTGCAGGATTATACCGACAAAGCAGGATGGAAAGGATTTTTACTAAGCGACCCCAAACACTTTAAAGAGATAGCCGCAAAATTAGCCAACACTAAATTTCAGATGTGTACGCACGCCATTGGCGATAGCGGCAACAGGCAGATATTGACTATTTATGCCGAAGTACTGAAAGGAAAAAATGATAAGCGCTGGCGTATTGAACATGCACAAGTAGTTAATGCCAATGATTTTGATTTGTTTGGCAAGTACAATATCATTCCATCGGTACAACCCACACACGCTACCAGCGATATGTATTGGGCCGATAAAAGATTAGGCCCCGAAAGGGTTAAAAATGCCTACGCTTATAAAAAATTACTGAACGAAAACGGGTGGATGCCTTTAGGAACAGATTTTCCGGTAGAAGATATTTCTCCGTTTAAAACATTTTTTGCTGCGGTGGCAAGGCAGGATAGTAAAGATTTTCCTGCTGGCGGTTTTCAAATGGAAAATGCTTTAACAAGAGAAGAAACATTGAGAGGGATGACGATCTGGGCGGCTAAAGCAGCTTTTGAGGAAAAGGAAAAAGGCAGCCTTGAAGAAGGTAAAGCCGCAGATTTTATAATATTGGATACTGATCTTATTTCATGCGATATAAAAAAAGTACTAAATGCAACTGTAACTAAAACCTACATTAATGGCAAGCTGGTGTATAAAAAATAAACCAACTTACTTATGAAAACACTGCAAGCCTTTTGCTTTTTAATTAATGGGTTATTTTTTTCGGCCTTTTGTAATGCACAAAATACCGACTCAGTAAATAAAGTGACAATGGTTGCAGATGCACAATATGCACACCATGGTTTTTTATACAAAATAATATGGGGCAAAAATTACAGAACTACCTGGAATACGCCTGTGGCTGTTGATAAATTTTATTTCAAAACAACTGCACATCAGTACACGCCTGTAAAAACCGGTGGGGGATTGCAAACAATATCGCTTTTAATTACTGACGAAAATAATGCCGAATGGTCGCTGCGGTCAGTTAAAAAAAATCCTGCCAGATGGATCAGCCCCTTCTGGCAAAAAACTTTTATAAGAAAAATTGTTCAGGACCAGGTATCAGCTTCTTTTCCTTACGGCGCATTGGTAGTTCCTGAGTTGGCGGCTGCATTACAAATAGATCATGCCACGCCAAAACTGGTAGTAATAAATGATGATACACTGCTGGGAAAATTCAGGGAACAGTTTGCCAACAGGCTTTGTTTTTTAGAAGAGCGGAATCCTAAAGGAAAATCAATCAGCACAGAAAAATTATTGAAATTAAAAGATTCTTTACCGGGAACATTGATTGATACGGTTACTTATTTAAAATGTCGTTTACTGGATATTGTAATTGGTGACTGGGACCGGCATGCCGATCAATACCGGTGGTATATCGACAATTCAAAAACAATAAAAATATACAAGCCTATTCCAAACGACAGGGACCAGGTATTTTTTAACAGCACGGGAGTACTGCCGGAAATTATTCTAAAACTGGGTTTTATGCGTTACCTGGAAGGGTTTAATTACGAGGTAAGAAACATTAAAAGGTTTACACAAAGAGGCGCTTCCCTTGATAAAAAGATACTAGGCAGGATGAGCAGCCGGCAATTTGAAACCATTACGAAAGAGGTGATCAATTATTTATCTGACGATGTTTTAAAACACTCACTCCTTAATCTGCCTGCAGAACTGCAAACCGGTGAATTTGATATTCCGGGTAAATTGATCAGCAGGCGCAATGCTTTGCCAACCCTGTCAAAAAAATATTTCAGAAAAGTGATCAGGAGGGCTAACCGTAAAAATATCAATTGATTAAGCCACCAAAGCTGTAGCAAAAAAAGCGGCTTCAATATCCTGTTTTAAAATTTATGCAGAAATCCTTTTTGCCGTTTCATACTAATGTGTTTATTTTACACATTAAATTGCTTGTTTATGAAGAGATGCCTGCTTTTGCTGGTGCTGTTTTGTATGGGAACAGTATCCTACTCACAACGTTTACTCAACTGGTCTCCGGAATTTCCGATAGATAATTCTAACCTCAGTTTTACTGTGGATTGTAATAAAGGCAACCAGGGCCTTTTAAATTTTGAAGGGGGTAATTCCAACAATGTATATGTACACGTGGGTGTTATCACCAACTTAAGTACGGGCCCATCCGACTGGAAATATGTAAAATTTACCTGGGGAACAGCAGATCCATTGGCCCATGCCACTCCGCTGGGAGCTAACAAATATCAATACACGATAAGTAATATCCGTAGTTTTTTTGGTGTACCGGCAGGAGAAACCATAAAAAAAGTAACCGTAATTTTCAGGAATGCTACGGGAACATTAAAACAGGTAAACTCCGATGTGAGTGATATGTATTTGCCCGTGTATGGTACTACCGAATATGCCGTGCGATTGAACCTGCCACCCTTTGAACCCCGTTATATTCCATGGCTGGAACCATTAACCGTAGCTGTTGGCGGTAATGTAAGCATCACCGGTGTTTCATCAGCAAATGCTGCCTTAACCTTAAAACTAAATGGTAATACAATCGGATCTGCCGCAAGTGCCAATACAATTTCTGCCAATCCAACTATTACCACCGCCTGTAGTCAAAAGGTAATGCTGGAAGGCAATGATGGCTCAGGTATTAAAAAAGATTCTTTCGAATTTTATATTCCACCAACAACTACGGTAGCAGCTTTACCTGCCGGTATGCAGGAAGGAATTAATTATGCTGCAAATAATACATCAGCTACATTAGTATTGTATGCACCAGGTAAAACAAGTGTGGTGGTATTGGGTGATTTTACCAACTGGGCTGTGAATTGCGCTTACCAGATGAACAAAACACCAGATGGCAATTATTTCTGGATAACTATCAACGGCCTTACGCCTGCTGTAGAATATGCCTACCAGTATTTTATAGATAATACTATCAAAATAGCTGATCCTTATACACAAAAGGTACTCGATCCTGATAATGATCCTTTTATTACCGCCGTTACTTATCCTAATCTTAAACCCTATCCAACAGGCTTAACAACAGGTATTGTAAGCATACTGCAAACAGCTGAACCGGTATATAACTGGCAGGTAACTAATTTCAGCAAGCCCGATAAAAAGAACCTGATGGTATATGAATTACTCATCAGAGATTTTACAGCACAACATAGCTATCAATCACTGATCGATTCATTTCAGTATTTTAAAAACCTGGGCATTAATGCCATTGAGTTAATGCCAATTAATGAATTTACAGGAAATGAAAGCTGGGGTTATAATCCCGATTTTTATTTTGCACCTGATAAATACTATGGCACTAAAAATAAATTAAAAGAGTTTATCGATAAATGTCACTTAAACGGCATTGCTGTAATATTAGATGTGGTGTACAATCAATGCGATAATAATGCACCGCAGGCAAAAATGTATTGGAATGCTGCCACCAATCAACCGGCAGCCAATAATCCCTGGTTAAATGTTACCGCACCACATCCTTATAGTGTATTCAACGATTTTAACCATACTTCAACAGCCACACAGTACCTGGTGCAACGGTCCCTCAATTATTGGCTGGATGAATATAAAGTAGATGGTTTTCGTATGGACCTGGCAAAAGGATTTACACAAACTGTAACTAATACTACCACAGTTGAAAACTATGACCCCACACGTGTAGCCAATTTAAACCGTTATTATGATGGTACTATTCTTAATCACCCTAATACCTATATGATACTGGAATTTTTAGGCACTTTGCCCTGCCAGGAAGAACAGGAGTATGCAGCACACGGATTTATGCTATGGGGTAATAATAATTTTGTGTACAACCAATGTACTATGGGGTATACAGCCAATTCAGATATCTCCCCCGTAGTATACAGCGATGCAAAAAAAGCGTTTAACAATCCTGCCGAAGTGGGCTATATGGAAAGCCATGATGAGGAGCGTACCATGTATAAAAATCTGAATAACGGTAATTCATCCGGTAGTTATAATGTAAAAACATTAAATACAGCATTGGCCAGGGAAGAAGCTGCAGCAACAGTGTTCTTTACTGTGCCCGGCCCTAAAATGATCTGGCAGTTTGAAGAAAGGGGTTATGATATTCCACTAACTTTCGGAGGTTCGAACTTAGCTAATAAGCCCCCGCATTGGGAATATATGGATGATGTTAACCGCAAACATTTATATGATACTTACAAAAGTATCTTACAGCTAAGGTTAACCAATACTGCTATTTTCAATAATACCAGTTTTACGTACGATTTTAATGGAGGATTAGTGAAAGTGCTTCAGATTGCAGACCCCAATGCCGGAGGTAAAAAAATTACCATAGTGGCCAACTTGGATGTTGTGCAGCAAAATAAAACGATCACTTTTCAAACCACCGGCGACTGGACCAATTATATCAGCAATGGAACAACTACCGGCATCAATGGTGCAACCGGGGCTAATTTTACATTAACAACAGCCGCACAAACCATAACATTGCAGCCTGGCGAATACCACATTTATATAAGCGTTCCGGCATGCGCTACACTGGCGCCCACTGCAACCACTCCGGTAAACTATTGCCAGAATGCTGTTGCTGTGCCATTAACAGCAACCGGCACCAACCTGTTATGGTATACTGCTGCAACAGGAGGCACAGGGGCTGCTACTGCTCCAACACCATCTACTGCAACGGCCGGTACTATTACTTACTATGTTAGCCAGACCATAGGTTGTGAAAGTGTGCGTTTACCCGTAGTGGTAAGTGTAGCAGCTATATTAACTGCACCCACCGCAACCAGCCCGGTAAATTATTGCCAGAACTCACCGGCCACTGCATTAACAGCAACGGGTACTAATTTATCATGGTATACTACTGCAACAGGCGGTACTGCTAGCGCCACAGCACCTGTACCATCTACCACCGCAGCAGGTACGGTTACATATTACGTAAGCCAGAAAAACAATTGCGGCGAAAGTGTCAGAACACCAATTAACGTAGTGGTAACGGCGCCAACTGCTGCATCCGGCCTTAATGTTACAGGTATAACAACCAACTCTGCTATCCTGAACTGGACGGCTACTGCCGGTAATTATTACACTGTGGATTATAAAGATGCTGCCTCATCTTCATGGATAAATGTAGTGAGTGCTATTACAACAGGCACTATTACACTAAATAACCTTAGCTCAGGTATTGCATACGACTGGAGGGTGAGTGCTAATTGTTCCGCATTGCCTAATGCCAATTATGTAACTGCACAGTTTACAACAAACGCCCACAACAGCACTATTACCAGGGTTAAAGACGGTTTGGGAATCAAAATATCTCCTAACCCGGTTACCGGCAGTGCTTCTATTGATTACATTGTGCCGGGCAGTGGAAAAGTGGTAATTACTTTGATCAACTCTTTCGGTCAGCAGTTACAGATTTTATGCAATGCCAGTTTAAGCGCTGGGCAATACAGGATACCGGTTACCAGCCAGTTGAATACATTGGTTAAAGGCAGTTATTTTTTAAAGATTGAGCAAAACGGGAAGCGCAATTTTACCCAGTTTTTAAAACAATAAAATAGCTTTACATTTAAAACAATAAAACCGCCTCAAATGTCTGCTGAATTAAATACTGATAAGGGGAAGAATATTAAAACCCTCTTAGCCATCCAGTCTGAAGTAGAGAGCAGCAATAAGATTGCTTTATCTGTAGACTGTGTGATTTTTGGATTTGATGAAAACAAGCTGAAAGTATTACTGATCAGAAGTGATCTTAAAAAATACCTGGGTAAATGGTCCTTGTTAGGCGACCTGGTAAGGCCTAGTGAAGACCTGGATGCTGCTGCTTACAGAATATTAAAGCAACGTACAGGATTAAGCGATGTATACCTGGAACAGGTGCATACTTTTGGTTCTGTTAGCCGCCATCCGGCAGGCCGTGTGGTTACAGTAACCTATTGCTCACTGATAAATGTGCAGCATCATAAATTAAATATCCTGGATAATGAACTGCACTGGCACGATATTGTAAATGTTACCGACCTGGCCTTCGACCATCAGCAAATATTTGAAACCTGTTACAAACGTTTACAAAAAAGAATACAGGAACACCCATTGGGCTTTAATCTTTTACCCAAAAAATTCTCTTTACGGGATCTGCAGAATTTATACGAAGCTATACTGGACACTAAAATGGACAGAAGAAATTTTCGTAAAAAATTCTTTTCCATGGACTTTTTAATTGACATTGACGAAATGGAACAGGATGTGCCGCACCGGCCAGGTAAGCTCTATAAATTCAATTACGAAAAGTACGAGAAGAAAAAGAAAAAATGGGTGGGTATTGATTTTTAAAGCCGGGGATGCATAAAAAAGCGCCACTCCTGCAAGTACCCGTAAAATATCCTGCTACAGTTTATTAAAGCTGCCTGAAAACCGGCTGAAAAAATGATAAGAATCATATTTTTCGACCTTGAAAAATGATTGTAACACAAAACCAGCCTCATTTTGCTGCGCCATAATCTTTTATGCAGCACTTTCAATATGCCGGTTGCCTTTTAATGCAGCAATAAATTTTTTTACCCCAAAAAATTGCCAAAAAAATATTTAACAAAATGTTTGTAATATAAAATAAAGGCTTACTTTGCGTAATATTTACACATCTTGCTTTGTGTAAAAAATACACATTATAAGATTGCTTCTCAATTTTTTTAAAACGATACAAATTGCATGTATGAAAAAAGTCATCCCACATTTCTTACGGATCATCCCGCAAACGATTGCGTTACTGTGCTTATCAGTAGTGGCGTTTGCGCAAACCGCTGTTACAGGTAAAGTAACCGACAGCAAAGACGGCACTCCTGTCAGCGGAGTTACAGTAGCCGTTAGGGGAACAACTACGGCTACAAAAACAGCCGCCGATGGTACCTTTAAAATTAATGCAGCTTCAACTGCAACATTACTGTTTACATCAGTTGGTTTTGCAACGCTGGAAGTTCCGGTTGCCGGCAAAACTTCTTTAGAGATCAGCCTTGTACAGGCAGACCAGCGCTTAAACGAAGTGGTGGTAGTGGCTTATGGTACTAAAAGAAGAGGCGACCTTACCGGATCGGTAACAGCCATTACTGCCAAGGATTTTCAAAAAGGTAATATTAACTCATCAGAACAATTACTGGTGGGTAAAGTTGCCGGCCTGGAAGTTACAACAGGCGGTGGGTCTGCCGGCGGCGGAAGTAAGATCCGCATCCGTAGCGGCGCTTCCCTGAATGCCAGCAACGATCCGTTAATAGTAATTGATGGAGTACCTGTTGAAGGCAATGGTATTGCAGGATCGGGCAATTACCTCAACACTATTAACCCAAATGATATTGAATCTATAAGCGTATTAAAAGATGCTTCTGCAACTGCTTTATATGGTTCAAGGGCATCAAATGGTGTGGTGATCATTACCACTAAAAAAGGTTCCAAAGGAAAAGTAAAATATAATTTCAATACACAAAGTTCTGTAGCTAATGTAGCTCAGACGGTAGATGTGCTTTCCGGTGACCAGATCAGAAGTATCATCAATGCGGATGCAGCTGCTACCGGTAATAATACCTACAAAAATTTATTAGGTGCTGCTAACACCGATTGGCAGAAACAAATTTACAGGGCTGCTTTTGGCAATGATAATAATATCAGTGCCAGTGGCAATATCGCCGGTTTACCTTTCGACCTTCCTTTCAGGGCGTCATTAGGTTACCTTAACCAGGCAGGTATTTTAAAGACCAATAAATTTGGCAGGGTTTCCACCTCGTTAAATCTTTCACCTAAATTATGGAACGATCATTTATCTGTAAACGTTGCTTTTAAATACAGTCATACCAACAACCAGTGGGCAAATGAAGGCGCTATTGGTTCGGCTGTTTCATTTGATCCTACGCAACCGGTTTATGCCACAGGAGGCAAATATGGCGGCTATTACGAATGGTTGCAGGCTGATGGTAAACCCATTGATCTTGCCACAAGAAATCCATTGGCATTACTGGAATTAAGAGATAATACATCTGATGTAAACAGGGTGATTGGTAACGTGCAGATAGATTATAAAATGCACTTTTTACCCGACCTGCATTTATTAGTTAACCTGGGTATTGATAATGCCGGTGGTAAAGGCAATGATAATACAGATTCTTTATCTGCTACTGTTTACAAAACAGGCGGTTCAAAATCTTATTACGAACAAAAGAAAAAAAATACACTGGCTGATGTACAATTATTTTACAGCAAAGAAGTAAAAAGCATAAAAAGTAAAATAGATGTTTTGGTAGGTCATAGCTACCAGGATTTTGTTACAGAGGTAAAAAACTTTGCATCGTTTAGTTACAGGGCTATTGCAAATCCTGCAAAACCTGCATTAAAAGATACACTGGAAGGTTCTCAACCTACTTTCCTTACTGATAAACCGGAATACAGGTTAGAATCTTATATCGGAAGGCTGAACTACACTTTCAACAACAAATATTTATTAACGGCTTCTTTACGTCGTGATGCCAGTTCTAAATTTGCTAAAGAGAACAGGGTAGGTTATTTCCCTTCTGTAGCAGTGGCCTGGAAAATGAAAGAAGACTTTTTTGCACACAGCAACCTGGTAAGCGATTTAAAACTGCGTTTAAGCTGGGGTGAAACCGGTCAGCAGGATGGTATTCCTTATTATTCTTACCTGCCTTATTACTCTCAGAGTAATGCTTCGGCACAGTACCAGTTTGGTAATACCTATTATAGTTTCTTACGTCCTTCTGCTTATGATAAAGACAGAAGATGGGAAAGCACTACTACTTCTAACATCGGTATGGACTTCGGCTTCCTCAATAACAGGATCTCTGGTTCTGTTGATGTGTATCAAAAGAAAACAAAGGATTTGTTAAGTGTGATTCCTGTTGCTCCCGGTTCTAACTTCGATATTACCCTGTTTACAAACGTAGGTAATATGGAAAACAAAGGGATAGAGTTTTCTTTGAATACTATACCTATTGCTAAAAGAGACCTGAACTGGAGTTTTGGTTTCAACGTTACTTACAACCAGTCTAAAATTACCAACCTGCAAAAATTCCCTGATCCTAATTTTAAAGGAATTGACGTAAGCAGCATTGGTGGTGGTTTAACCAACTACATCGGCAAATTTGCGGTAGGTTATTCTCCTTATGTATTTAATGTATACAAACAAGTGTACGATAAAACAACCGGTGCACCAATAGAAAATCTTTTTGAAGATTTAAACCGTGACGGACAGATAACAGAAGCCGATCGTTATTTATACAAAAAACCTGCTGCTGATATTTTATTTGGTATCAACACACAGGTAACCTATAAAAAATGGAATTTTGGCCTGGCTTCTCATGGCGCTTTAGGCAATTACCTGTACAACCAGTTTAACTCTAACAATGGTGTACTAAGGGCTTTAAAAAACCCGATCAATTTTATTCAGAATGGAGCACCTGATTATATGGCCACTAAATTCAGCGGTACATCCACCAATGAATATTTATCTGACTATTATATTGAGAATGCTTCCTACCTGAAATTAGACAATATCAATATTGGCTACAATTTTGGAAAGATCATTCATAATAAAGCTTCATTACGTGTAAGCGGCAGCGTTCAAAACGTATTTACTATCACCAAATATTCCGGCCTTGACCCTGAAAATGCCAGCAGCTCTGGTGTAGATTATACCATCTACCCACGCCCGAGGATCTATTCAGTAGGTGCAAGTCTTGATTTTTAATTTAATAAAATAAGTTTTATGAAAAATAAAATGATCAATAAAATATTATTAGCAGTAGTTGTGGCTGTTGTTGCAACATCCTGCGCAAAAAAACTGGACCTGTATCCGGTAAATGATTTAACGCCGGAAAAAACATATTCCACAGCAGCAGGTTACAAAAGTGTGCTGGCAAAAATTTACGGTACATTATCTATCACCGGCAACTCAGGCCCTGCAGGTAGCCCCGATATCAGTGGCGGGCTGGACGAAGGATCGCAGGTGGCTTTTATACGTATGTTGTTTAACTGCGAAGAATTGCCAACCGATGAAGCAGTTGTAGCCTGGAATGACCAGACCATTAAAGACTTCCATAATTTAAAATGGACAGCCGATGATCCTTTTTTGAAAGGGATTTATGCAAGGCCTATTTATAACATTACTTTGATTAACGAATACCTGAGAGAAGCAACTGATGCAAAACTGGCAGAACGCAACATCACAGGTACTGCAGCCGATGATATTAAAAAATCAAGAGCAGAAGCAAGGTTTTTACGTGCTTACAATTATTGGGTAATGCTGGACCTTTTTGGTAAATCTACTTTTATTACTGAAGCCAATGCAGTAGGCACAGAGTTACCAGGTGAAAAAAGCAGGGCTGATTTGTTTGTCTATATTGAATCTGAATTAAAAGCAATTGAAACAGACCTGGCAACAGTAAAAACAATTGAGTATGGCAGGGTAGACCAGGGTGCAGCATGGGCTTTACTGGCAAGGTTATACTTAAATGCACAGGTATACACCGGTACCGCTAAATATACCGAAGCCATTACTTATGCTAAAAAAGTAATTGGCGGCGGCTACTCTTTATACCCCGATTACCGCAAAGTATTTATGGCCGATAATGATAAAGCCAAAGACGAATTTATGTTTGCCATCAATTGCGATGGCTTACGCACTCAGGCTTATGGTAATACCACTTTCTTTGTACACTGTGCCTCCGGCGATGACCATGATGAATATGGTGTTGGTGGCGGATGGTATGGTTACAGGGGTACAAAAGGGTTATCTGATCTGTTTAATGACCTGAGTGGCAATACAGATAAAAGAGCCATGTTCAGTACCACTAAATACGGCACAGCAGCCAGCCAGATAGCAATCAGCGATATCAGCAATTTTGATAATGGTTTACACATCAATAAATACAAGAACGTTCGCTCAGACGGTGGTGCAGTTTCTGATTCCAAGAAAGATTTTTCTGATGTTGATTTTCCTGTATTCCGTTTACCTGAAATGTACCTGATTTATGCAGAAGCAGTATTAAGAGGTGGTGCAGGTGGCGATGCAGCAACAGCATTAACTTATATCAACCTGATAAGAACAAGAGCAGGTGCAACCCCATTTTCAGCATCTGACCTTACACCGGTTGCCAATGGCTTACAAAACATTTTAAATGAAAGAGGCAGAGAGTTGTATTGGGAAGGACATCGCCGTACAGATCTGATCCGCTACGGATTATTAACTACCAACACTTATTTATGGCCATGGAAAGGTGGTGTGGCTTCAGGTACTGCAGTAGATAGCAAGTATAATATTTTCCCTGTTCCATCTACTAACAGAACCGCTAACCCTAATCTGACACAAAATACAGGCTATTAATTTTTAACTGCTAAAATCATTTAAAATGAAAAATATTGTAAAACAAATTTTCTTACTATCCTTACTGGTGGCAGTATTTGCTTCCTGTAAAAAAGATGAGAATAAAAACTATTTTGAAGGAGGTACGGCACCCGTACTTAAAGCTTCTTCCACCGCTGCAATGGTGCTGGACAGTACTAAGAAAAACAACACCGCTGTTGTTTTTACATGGACAAATCCTAACTACCAGTTTAATACCGGTAACAGCTCACAGGATGTGATATACATACTGCAGATCGACACCACCGGTGCTAATTTCAAAAATCCTAATATTCAGGAAGTAGCCATTCCAAAAGAATTAAGTGTTACGTATACTATTAAAGACATCAACACTTTCCTGTCTAAATTAGATGTACTTGAAAATATACCACACAATATAGAGTTCAGGATAAAATCTACCATCGCAGGTAATGCAGTGCCATTATATTCTAACGTAGTTAAAATTGTTATCACGCCTTACCTGGATGTTGCCGTACCAATTCCACCAACCGGCGATTTGTACATAACAGGTGACGGTACACCCAGCAGCTGGACCAACAATCCCCCTGCATCTCAAAAATGTATCAAGGTGAGTAAGGTAGAATATAATATCACCATGAGCTTTACACCAGGCTTCTATTATAAATTCTTATCTACATTAAACAACTGGCAGCCACAATATGGTGGTAAAGTTGCAACAGGTGGAGATATAGGTTTTAATATGGGAGGAGGATCAGATCCTGATGCTATTCCCACACCTTCAATTGCGGGCTCTTATAAAGTAACCGTGAATTTTAAAACCGGAAAATATACAGTTGTAAAACAATAACAAACAATTAAAATTTTAACAATGAAACATATTTTAAAAATATTTTTAGCTGCTGTTACGGTTGTTGGTTTGTTTACAGCATGTAATAAAATAGACAATCTTAAAAAGGTGGATGCCTTACCGGTTTACCAGCTAGGCGTTTCGCCGGTTTTAAGTGCATCGGGCACTACTGTTGCACCAACACTGGCAGATTCTAATAAAGCTGTGGTAACTTTTTCCTGGACCAACCCAAGGTATGCACAGGATTCGGCTGTATACAAATACATCCTTGAAATTGACAGCACCGGCAAAAATTTTGCCAACGAAAATACCAAAACAGTAGTTGGTTTATTAACCACTTCATTAACAGGAAGAGATTTAAATGCGATCCTGCTTAACCTTGGTTTTAAATTGAATACAGCGCAGAGTATCGATGTAAGGCTGATCTCTTCTTATAGTAATAACAACGAAAGGTACATGTCGAATGTATTGAAATTGACAGTTACTCCTTTTATGGATCCTTCTACATTGGTTACAGCCAATACATCAGTTACTTTAACCTTAGCCAATGCCGCTTTAGCTTCCAATACTTTCAGCTGGACAAATGCTTTTACCGGCTACCCCGGTATTGTAACCTACACATTGCAATACGATTCTGCAGGAAAGAATTTTGTAGCGCCGATTGAAATTGCAGTAGGGCCTTCTATTTTAACGAAGGGTTTAACCCAGGGTGAAATGAATGCTACTGCATTAAATTCGGGTATACCAGGTGGTAATACCGGAAAAGTAGAATACCGCTTAAAAGCTGTAACTGCATTAGGGGCCATCGTTTTTTCTAATGTGGTAAATGTAACCATTCAAAGTTATGTGCCCATTGTAAGAATGTATTTGCCAGGTAGCTACCAGGCATCCACAGGTAATGGTAACGACTGGGATCCGCCAACAGCACCTGAATTGATCAGGGATCTACGTGCAGGAGTGTTTAATGATATGTATTATATCTACATCTACTTACCTGCAGGTGCACAGTTTAAAGTTTCAGAAGGCCGCTCATGGAATATTGCTTATGGCACAGGTGCAGCGCCAGGTTCTATCACCAGCAATAATGGTGGAAATTTTTCTGTAACCAATGCTGGTTTTTACAGGATCACTGTTAACCGCACTACTTTAAAATATGATATCCGTGAAGGCAGGATGGGCTTTGTAGGTGGTGCTACCGCAGTAGGATGGAATCCTCCGGGAGTATTCCCCACTTATGCTATGGGAACTGCAGCAACCAATTTATTTGTGGGTATCAACACCTTCCCAAGCAATGGTGGCTGGAAGCTGATTGATAATAACGCCTGGGATAATGGCAGCAAAGCAGTAGATGAAACCAGGAGTTATGGCACACCTAACGGAGATGGCAGCACGCTGGAAGTAAATGGCGCTAACTTTGCCGACATCACTACTTCACCCGTAAGAAACAGGGTGATCTGGGATGGCCGTGATGTGAATAATGTAAAATACTTTATGAGCCCTGCAGCTGAAATGAGGGTAGTGGGAGACGGTATTAACCAGGCCGGTGTAAACGACTGGGATCCGCCAACATCTCCTCAAATGACTTACACGGGTAATGGCGTTTGGACCATCAGTATTACCTTAAAAGCAAATAAGGATATTAAATTTGTAGCCGGTAATGCCTGGGGCGCTTTTGATTACGAAGACAACAGTGGCCAGAGTCAGGCTGTAGGTACCAATAAAAAAATTAAATGGGAAGGCGGGGATAATTTTAAAACCCCTGCAACAGCGGGCACTTATACCATTACATTGAATGAAAATACCCAAACAATGCGTATCAACTAATTACCAGGTTTGCGGAATTTAATAAAAGGGCTGGCCGGAAGGGCAGCCCTTTTTACGTATCAATTTTTTTCTCTTTAGCCTCTGCTCCTCTCTGGGTGCAACTCCCCCATGCATTCATCATCCTTACAAAGTCGAAGAGTGTTACTCACGTCTCACTACTCACGCTTCTCACACACTCACTATCCCATTCTTAATAGCATAAATCACCAAACCCACCCTTGTTTTTACATGCAATTTGTCAAACAGGCCATCACGGTAGCCATCAATGGTACGTGGACTCACAAACATTTTATCGGCAATTTCTTTGTAGGTCATTTCGGTGCAGGCATATTTTAAAAAGTCAGTTTCCCTTTCGTTAAGATTGGCCAGCGTATTTACAGTACTGCCTTCATCCTCTATTTTATTAATGGCATGAATAAGTTTGCCACTCACCAGGTCGCTGTAATAATAACCTTTATTAACCAGGGCATCAATAGCCGCTTTTAATTCTGCCGGCTCACTGTCTTTTAAAATATAGCCTTTAGCGCCAGCTTTCAGCATTCGGATGATGGAGTTTTCGTTATCGTACATGCTTAGGGCTAGCACTTTGATATCGGGGTGGTTTTGTTTGAGCCATAAAGTAGCTTCAAATCCATCCATTACCGGCATATTAATATCCATCAGCACCACATCGGGCAAATTGCTTTTGGCAAGCTTTTCAATAAACTCTTTGCCATCATCAGCTTCAAAATTCACCGCATAGCCAAGGCTTTGCACAAGGCTTGCAAGCCCCATACGAAGGAGCGAATGGTCGTCGACTAGAACAATGGAGGTCATGGCTAAGGGGTGTTGGTTTTCTGTACTAAAATAAAAATAGTGCATTTGTGGCAAAAAAGGGTGAAAACACGGTGGGAGAGTTTTGATGCCGCTGTTAGTTTTGAATATTTGATAAAAGACTTGGTTTTTTCACAACGATGATATATAATTACAATGGAACCTATTTTACAACCTAATAAAATTTTAAATTATGGAATTCAAACCAAAAATTGAATCAAAAAACGAAATTATTTATGATTGCTCCATTGCAACAGGAATAAAAAAAAACTTAGCTGCAAATTCTGGCTCTGAGGAAGTTTTTATTGTTTATGAAAGTTTGACAGATGTTAATGCTACCCTCAAAGACAAACCAACCAATATTAGTTTGGTTGCAAAAAACAGCGCTGGCACCGAAGTAACAATTACGCTTAAATCGCCCAAAAAACCATGGGATACAGGCATTACTCCAGAAACTTTTAACCTAATAGGGAAGTTAATTACAGAAGGAAAGTATGATGATATAAACAAATTGTTTCTTATTCAAGAAAGATAGTGGCAATTAACTTATTGTAGCCGGTAAGATCACTAAAGCTGTTTTCAGGCTTTCTAAAAATGCTTCTTAAGTGCGATAAAAAAGTATAGCGGTGCTTATAAGGGAATAATATAGAAGGATAATCGTCAATGACAGGGTTATGTAATGGGAAAATACTCATTTTACATAACCCTTTTAAATTGTTTATTAAAATAACTGTATCACTATCATTATGCGCAAGCTCGGTTAATAATTCTATAAAATCATAGTGTTGTAACAAATCATCATTACTATTCGGTGAGATAAAATGTTCTTTTTCAGGAGAAAGCATATTTAACTTGTGAATATTAAATGAGCTGTTTTTTGTGTATAGCAAATTAAGTCGTGATATAATCCTAGTAAAGCAATCCATAATGGGTTTAAACTTTTCTGTTTTTACCATTAATATCTTGTATCCGGAGTTTCCTGTCTCCTTCAATGAGTTTGTTATGCTTTGCCTGACTGAATCAGTTATGTTTGTTAAGTTGCTGTTTAATTCAATTGAAGCATAAATACGTTTACAAGCATCTAATCCTTTTGAAATGTTGCCTGCCGAACCCATAATAACTTCACAAAAGCTATTAAAATGATAGATATTTTCAAGTAATAATGCTGCGCAATTGTGCAGAAAAATATATCTAAAAGTTATCTTTTTTTGCCTTAAATACTCCGCTAAATCGTATACTAATATTCCATTCGTACTGTTTGTATCAGGCCACTTTTTAATATGCAATTTTACCGGATGAAGTATTTCATAACTTTTATTTTTAAATGAAATGGTATGTGACAGTCCTTTGAAAAAAAATTTATTTTTCCGTTCATTACTAATTCTATAAAAATACTTCTTGAAGTCAGCTGGTTGATGAGCCGGGATATTATGTTTTCTATGCATAAGTCTCCCACTGCTGTTTAATACAAACCCGGTTTCTGCTGCGCCAATTTGAAAACCATTAGAATGGCTGTATGTATAAAGAATGTAATTATCGGCAGCGTAAGTTTTTAACACATAGTCAAACGCTTTTTGCCAATAATTGAATTTTTTATTTGAAGAGATAAATTTAATCTTGCCTACATCAGATTTTTCACCCGTGTATATTGTTGATATGCAAAGTCGTAGCGGAGTATTTTCTGATGCATTCGTTAAAATTGCTCTTTCAGACTCTGTCATTGTTCGTAAATCAGTAAACGAATTTTTTATTATTACAAGTTTTATTGAATCACAATGCTGGAAATCTAAAAAATTAGTTTCAATTAATGCAAAGCTTTCTTCTGCCGAAAGCTCTGTAAAAGCATGTACAAAAAGTATATATAGCCATGTATTTGTCATAAGTCAAAGTAAAAGCTAAGTTAATATTTGTTATATTTAAAATCAAAATATAAAATGGGCTTTAAATATTTAAGCAGTTTAATACTTTTTGCTGTTTTATGGCTTTCTGCAAAAAGTCAGCAAACCCATTTAATTAGACCAGTTTTTAATTCAGATGCTTATAAAATAACTAATATAAGGGAGATTACACAAGATCAATATGGGTTTATATGGATTGGTACACAGGATGGATTAGTGAGGAGTGGATCAAAAATTGTTGAAAGTTACACAGCGGGAATAAGCGAAAAACATAATCTGAAAACATCAGATATAAGAAGCGTTGTCATTGATAGCTCAAATGGAAAAGCCTGGGTGTCTGGCAGTAGCGGAGGTATTAATGTAATTAATTTGATTACAGGGCAAATTGAATATAGCAACTTACTTTACTCTAATGATAAAGCCATTTCTATTTCCAGGTTATGCAATTATGGCGAGTACATATTAATAGCTTCTTCAACGGGCGTTTTCTATATTAATAAAAAAAATTTTCAGCTAACTAAAATTAAAGAATTCGAGGCGGTAAATATTTTTAATGTTTTAATACAAAAGGATAAGCTCATAGCTTTTACACAAAGCAAGGGCATTGTGTTTTATGACTTAAGACGATCAAGAATAATTCAGCAAATTCCTGTAAAAGAATTTAGCAAATCTACAGATATTGTTTTTTACGAAACTGCAATAACTCAAAATGGATTTATTGTAGCGAGCACTGACGGGCTGAAGCCGTTTAAGATTTTAGAGAATAATATAGTGTACGACGGCAACCTACTTAATTTCATGCCTAACTCTCTAAAAGGTATTGTGTTTGGTATTTGTATTGATCAGCAACAAAATATTTGGTTTTCAACAGAAAATAATCTGGTAAAAACAAACCTATTTACAAAGCAGTATAGCATTATAAGAAATGCAGCTGTTGATAGAATTTCCGACTGGTTAAGCTCTGTTTATACACTTTTTTGTGATGGTGAAAATAACATATGGCTTGGTTGCCAGCAAGGTCTGGCATACCTAAAGAATTCTAACCCATCTATTAAAAGCATATCTTCAAAATTCAATACTTGTTCTGGTAAACTAACACAAGCATACTATATTTATCCGCAAAATGATAGTACTACTTATGTGTGCGCTGAAAATGGACTGTATAAAGCTAATTTTAAAAAAGGTGAAATGGCCGCCCTTTTTTCAGGTACCGCTTTTGATTATTATTACAATGATGAGCAGATTGGAACTCTGGTTTCAAATGCTAACGGGTTATTTACCTATGAGCAAAATAAATTAAGACCTATAACTTTCAGTTATCCTGAATTTAGGATTTTGGGAAAAGTAAGGATTAATAGTATTGTTAGATTTGGGGATAGATACATACTGGGAACCGAAAATTATAAGGGGATTATAGTATGGAATTTAAGAACTGGGATAATTAAAAACTTTGATGGAAAAAATGATGATACATTTAAGGAATCCATAATTAACAATGTTGTGCAAATTTCGAAGAATGAAGTAGCTATTTTAGGGGATACTTATTTTAGTGTTTTTAACATTGAAACTTTTGTAAACAAAACATATACAATAAGTAAAGGTTCTAAATCAAACTATTCAATTTATTTTGATTTAGCGAAACTAAAGCAGAAATATTATGTAGCATGTTACGGTAGTGGAGTAATTGTACTGGATTCAAGTTTTAAATTTGAAAAAGAAATATCAACTCAAAATGGCCTTAGTAACAACGGGGTGTACAAATTATTTTCATGGCATGACAGCTTACTTTTTATTACAACGAATAATGGATTAAATTGTTTAAACATAAGGAATAACAAAATAAAAACTTACTATGAAACTGACGGTTTGCATGACAATGTTTTTGAAGAAACAAGTGGAAATATTTTAAATGACGAAATTTACGCCGGAGGAAAAAGTGGTATTTCAACAATAATACCTGCAAATTTTTCAAATACAGTCTCTGTTCCGAAGGTATTTTTTTATAAACTTAGTACTACTTTAACTAACAATTTAATAACTGATACTGTAAATATAAATACATCATTGTTATATGTTTCAAATAATTCAATTCAAGCGAATATTAACTTTATCGGTATTAATTATTCAAATCCTGAGCGTACAGTTTATCAATACCGTATAACAGAGCAAAGTTCCAGTTGGATCAATCTCAGTACCCAAAATTTCATCACTCTTATAGGTCTTTCACCGGGTAAGTATCACCTTCAGGTAAAGGCCGCAAACGAAGACGGGAGTTGGAGTGAACCTAAAGAATTAATATTAGAGTTTCTTCCCAAATGGTATCAAACCTGGTGGTTCAAACTACTGGTGTTTTTAACAATAGTAGGTATTATCTATGCATTCTATAGGTATCGGATACGCCAAATAGAAAAGCAACATGCCATAAGAAAGAACATCGCCACCGATCTGCACGATGATTTGGGCAGCACACTTAACAGCGTAAAAGTTTTTACAAACCTTGCCATCAGTGGCGTAAAGCAGGAAGAAAGTTTACAACAGGTAAAAGATAATTTAACCGAAGCTACTATGAGCTTGCGGGATATGATTTGGGTATTGGATGACTCTTTGGATACAGTAGATGAATTAATAACCAGGCTTAAGCAATTTGCTATACCGGTGGCAAGTGCTAGTAATATAGAAGCAGTAATTAAAGCAGATAGTGAAGTGAACAGTCGTCAACTTACCAAAGAAGAAAAACGCAACCTGTTTTTAATTTGCAAAGAAGCTATTAATAATAGCATAAAATACTCCGGTGCAGGCCAGATAGATGTTGGCATTACTGCCAGCGGCAAAAAAATAAAGATTGTTGTTGCCGATAATGGCAATGGGTTTAATGTAGATGAAGTTAAAAAAGGTTATGGGCTTAAAAATATGCAGTACAGGGCAGGGCAAATAAAGTATAAAGTTGCACTTACATCGTCACCGGGCAAGGGTACTCAAATAAATATATTACCGGTGTAGCATTTTCTACAGTATTTTCACCTTCTTTTTTCACGTTATTACACCGTTGATCCGAAAGTAAATACTTATCACCTTTACATAACACTTATTTGATCTTTGCCGATTTTATTTAAGTTAATTTGAATTTATTACTAAATAACAACACAAGAAGCTTGTGGGTGTAAGAATAAGGTATTATGTTAGTGTTGTAATCTATTCCTGTGAATAATTTAATTGCTGCTATTAATAATTCTTATCGTCCGTCTTTAACAGAAAGCTCAATACAATGAATTACTGAATATATAAGTTCTGCCTTTTTATAGTAAAGGCTGTAGTGATGCATTCAAGTAATAAAAAATAAAATAGGCAATTCGGTATTTGGTATTGTTAATTCGGTAAGTAAATCCAGGTTTGTATGTTTAATAATATTGTTTTAGATGTTTTTATTGGAATGATATTTATCTTCCTTTTGTATAGCCTTTTGGCTAGCATTTTACAGGAAGTAATTGCAAGATGGTTCAATTTAAGAAGCAGGATGCTGCAAAAAGGCATACGTAGAATGCTGGAAGATGATAATAAATATTCTATATTCACAATAGTTAACGCTGCAATAGAAATCTGGTTTAGTTTCGTCCGTTTCTTCTATCCCGCTTATAAGTCCACCAATAATTTTACCAAAGTTTTCTTCGAATATCCTTCTATTAAATATTTAGCTGAAAGCAGCTGGAATAGTAAACCATCTTATATGGAAGCTGGTAATTTTTCTAAAACAATTATTTATTTATTACGGGGAGAAAATTTTGATGGCACAATGCCGCAGATAAACTTAATCAGAGAAGCATTGTTTACAACTAAACAATTTCAAGCTGCATCTGACGGGGCCAGGCTTATTGATCAAGAAACACTCAAGCGACTCCAAAAATTGTTTCTGGATTCAAACAACGATATCGACAGGTTTAAAAATCTTTTGGAAAATTGGTTTAATGATACAATGGATCGAACTACCGGGTGGTATAAACGTCAAAATAGGTTAATGCTTTTCTTACTTGGGCTTTTTCTGGCGTATAATTTTAATGTTGATACCATAGCTATCTATAATTTATTAGCAAAGGACAAAACTGCCAGGACAAATTTAGTGCAGCTGGCAATTCATTCTATACCTAAATACGACTCACTGGTAAAAAGTTTAAAAGATACTTCAGTCAACAGTAAACGAGATACTGTAAGGGTAAACGATTCAGTTATAAAAATTATCGATAAAGTTTTTATAGCCTTACCCGACAGCACCTTACTGGCAGCTCAAAAGCTTGTCCGGGAGGATATCGACAAAGCAAGTAATATTGCTGCATTAGGTTGGCCTGATAAGGATAGTTGTAAGATTTGCGATTCATTAAAACAACGGTTGGCTTGTTGTTGCGATAAGGATAGTGCGGCGGCCGCCAAACTGAAAACTACAATAAAAAGCTATGACGAAATTTATCACTGTAGTGGAAACCCGTATCAAAATAAAAGTAACAGGTGGATTGGATGGTTATTAACTGCCTTTGCCATTTCATTAGGTGCGCCTTTCTGGTTTGATCTGTTGAACAAATTTGTGGCATTAAGAAATACTGGCAATAAACCTGAAGTTTCAAATAGTGATATACAAAAAAGTAGCCCAGGTTCTTCACCAATAAACAGGGTTGGATAATGAAGGTTACAGTGAACAAATATTTAAATGCAAGAGCTGAGCAGGCGTCAACAAATGCAGCATGTTTTTTTTATAAAAGCCCTGGCGATACTATTGAAATAGATGATGTATTGATTGGTACCGAAATAGATGGGAATTCGATATGGTATCACTGTAAAGATGATGGATGCTTTTATTGGAGTGGTGGGATAGAAGAACAAGAGTTTGAAATCCCTGGTAAAGCGACAGCCAGCAATAAAGATTTAATAGCAATAATAAATACAATAAAAAACGACCGGTCCTTCTATTTAAGCAAGAGAGTTATTGGTTATAAAGGAATTGGCGTTGGATTAAAAAATGATAGTGGCAGTTTACCCTTATGCCTGGTAATATTTGTGATTGAAAAAATAAATTTAAACCAATTAGATGCCAGTAACAGTGTTCCAACGTCAATCAGTTATAAAGGCTTTCAAATAATGACCGATGTAAAACCTGTCAAAGAACCTGCTACGCATAATTTTATACAACATCAAAATCACGAAGAACTAAAACCAGATATAAATTTTAATCCAATTGCAATTGGTGCAAGTATATCAAACAACACACCGAATAAACCATCTTCAGGATACGGTACAAGAACGATGAGGGTAAAGAAAAACAGTAAGGATTATCTGTTGAGTTGCTTTCATGTACTTTTATATAACAGGATTTTTAGTGCTGGTGATTTTACTTACAATGGTTCAATTGATGAACAAGCCGTTTTTCCATCACCAATAAAAAACACAGCTTTTCCCCGGAATAGATTTACTCATCCGGTAGTGGAAGGAGAATTAAATGGATTTTATGACTATGGATTAGTTGAGTTGCAAAGCCCCTTTGAAATAGCTAATAATTTTGATGGCACAGCAATAACAGAATTTGTTAAAAGAGCGGAAGTGGATGAATATATTGATACACAGGTAACGATTATCGGAGCTACATCTTATAAGCAAACCGGAAAAATAACATCGATAAAAGCAGAAATAGAAGTTGAGTGTCGTGGATTTCAAAGAAAATATTTTGATGTGCTGGTTTCCGAAAAAATATCAATGGGCGGAGATTCAGGAGCGCCCGTTATTACTACAGACAATAAACTATTAGGCTATGTGATAGCAGGTAATGAACGTGATGTGTCTTTTATTTTACCTTTCTACTACTTATTTTTAAACAAAGGAATCACTATCTAAATTTATAAAAATGAAAAAAGGAATTATTTATTTGTGCATGTTAGCAACTATTTTATTAACTACCATAAAAACATTGGCAATAGGTCCGGGAGATACATTAAAGATACCGGTGAGTAGCTTTCCACAAATAAAAAATATTCTTGCTGCAGGTAATGATACTTTTAGATACTCAAAGGAAAAAACTGCCATCTTGCTTGTGGTAGATAGTATTCCGAAAAAGGATAGGGATAATTTTCTTAAATTTTCGGGAATTAAAACTAAAGACGGCTTTAAAAGCCTTGCAACTACTTTAGATAAGATTGCCGATACAGCGGCAAGAAGAAAATGGTTAAATAATTTTAATGCAACAGGAACTTACAATTATGATATACTGGATTTTTTAACCACCTTAAGAGAAGGAGACAGATCAACCATATACCTTGCAACACAAACAAGTGACACCGCCAAACAAAAGATACAATTAATTATGGTAGCAAAAAGTATCAATGCTGCAACTAATCCGCCAGGTAAAAACCCCACTGGCCCATCACTGGCGGAGTTAGTTGCAAAAATAAAAATAGATTTAAAAATACAATCGCCACCTGCCGGCAATTGCTGCGAAGATGACCTTAATCCATGTAACTGTAATATAGGTAAAGGCAATGATGATATTAATAGCCTTGTAACTAATAAGATCATTTACCTGGCAAATAAAAACCTGACTGTTTATTATGATGGTGGAGGAAGGGCTAATATAATTGGAAAGAAATCATATACAAAAGAACTGTATAAAAAATATTTCTTTAACACAAGAAAATTTGAAACATCCATACCGAAAGTGTCAAGTAAAGTTTTATTTAAACGGCACATAACAGTACCCTCGGGTTCACCTTTGTCATTAGAGATTGTAAACATAAACCCCACTGCATTTAAGGTGGAAATATCTGATACCGCAACAAGTTTTAACCTGGAAACAGATAACTTAATTGACTTTTTAGATCTGGGGAATAAACTGGCTGCTAATGCAAGCCAGGTAGGTGGCACAGAAGAAAAAGCTTACATCCCCAATAGGATTGATAGTATTCGTGTAGCCCTTTACAGAATTACCGAGGAGTTAAACGTTTTTTTCAGGAATGCAAGTAACGCCTGTATTTACCAACACTATGCACTTATTCAGAGTAAGATCAATGCGAAAAAAGCAATTGATATTTTTATGGAAAATAATTTCGGCAAAGCAAGTTTTGAAAGCCTTAACAATTTCATGAGAAATAATCTTGATTCTACGAAATTAGATACTACATTACTTACTGCTGTTAACAAATTATATAACGAATTGCCTGCTGCATTTTATCCTCTTGCCAGTTATATCCCGGAAGTATCAGGCAACTTTGATAGGGTAACTTTTAGGTTCAATATTCTTGCCCGGGAAAATACACCCTACATATCTTTGGTAAAAGCAAAGGAAATAAACACCTATCCTGTTGGTGGATTTAAAGTGGATATTAGTTCCGGATTATACTATTCCCCGGAATTGGCTAATGAAGATTATTCGATAAGAGCAGATAGTAATGTAGTGAAAAGTTCTACCGGCGCTGATTCAACAACCCGCCGCGGAAATAAATTATATAGAGAAAACAGCGAAAAGAAAGGCGAATTTGGTTTTGCAAGTTATCTTCACTTTTATCCCAAAATTTCACCAGACTTTAATGTCTCGGCAACAATTGGCGCAGGCGTGAATTTTAAAGAAAAACCTCAAATCAGGTATTTTCTTGGAGCTTCAGTATTGCTGGGACGTGAAAACAGGCTGGCAATTACCGGAGGATGGATTTTTGGTAATGTTAATCAATTGAGTAATCAATATGACAGTATTTCAAAACATGACTATTGGTTGCCTGGTTCTGAAACTTCTGTAACATATAAAAAATCTTTTGTTTCAAAACCTTTTATAGGGATAAGCTATAACATACCCTTCATTAAAAAGAAAAAAAATACGGAACAAGTTGTAACTCCGGATACTACCCCTAAACCTAAAAATCCGGGAACTGGAACTACTAAAACAGACAGTACTAAAACAGCTGGTTCAGCATCAACACAGTCAAGTAATTCTGGTATTGGAATAGTTAATGCAGCTGCTTTAAATAATGGGAATGTGCAAGAAAACCGGGTTCTTGCACAACCAGCAAAAAAGGAAAAAATCAAGAGAAAATTTCACTGATTAGTTCCACGAACTTAATATCTGTATTCCCGCAATAAGTCGTGGTAATTTTATAAATGAAAAATTTTACCAGACACATAATTTCTCCGATTTTGGAACTACTTTATTTTAGCAAAACGTAAGATATTCCCAGTGTTATCAAGTACTGTTGGGGCGCCCCGTCTTTTCCCCTCCCCATTCTCCGTTATAACACCCTTGTATCAAACAAATGCCTGCCCCATATTTGTACAACCAACAACGGTACACAAAAGGGGTATTGCCTCAACTAATGGTATCGTTTATTTTTAACTGTTATAGCATGGTGAAATCAACAAGGCTTTTAACTAAAAGAGAAGAAGAGGTACTGGCTGTACTGGCAAAAGGTCTTTTGTATAAAGAGATGGCTGTACAACTGGGCGTTTCACTTGATACCGTTAAAAAGCATTGTAAGAACATTTACCACAAACTAAAGGTCCGTAACCGAACAGAAGCCACCAATTATTTCAATACCCTGAAAGCTGCATAGCACCGCACCTGGTGTTGTGGCTAAATATTTTCAAAAACTTATCAGTATGAAAAGGACTCTACTTACCTTAATGGCAGGCGCATGCATGTACGCCGGCATCGCACAACCCACTGCAGGCCTGCAGGCTTATTTCCCCATGAATGGCAATTTTAATGATGCCGGCCCCAATGGTATTGTGGTAACCAATACCGGTGCTACAAGTTCTACTAACGGCAGCGGGGCAGCGAATACCGCGATGTTCTTTAACAATCCTACCAGCACGGTGGTGCAGTATGCCACACACCCGCCCGCCGCCAGCCTTAACTTTGGCACAGCACAGGATTTTAGTGTGGACTTTAATATGTTTATCACCGGCCCTTTTGTGCATTCCGCAGGTATTTATGATAATAATTTAAATTATGGCGGCTATGGCATCTGGCTATGGAACTCACCCGGTTACCTGCAGATCAATCTCAACTTTAAAAATGGTAATGTAGGTACTACCAATGGTGCATTAAATGTAAACACCTGGTATCATATCTGCTGCCAGAGGTCTGCGGGTACTTTAAAGATTTATATTAATGGCGTATTAAATGCTTCTGCCGCAGAAGGTACTACGGTACCGGCGTATACCTATGCAGCACGTTTTGGCACCATGTTTTTTAATGGTATTGTGCCACCCAATTATAACGGCCTGGTGGGTAAAATAGATGAAATGCGAACTTACAACAGGGCATTAACACAGGCAGAAATAACTGGGCTGGTGCTGCCCGTAAAACTAACCAGCTTTACCGCAACAAAAAACAATACCGATGTATTGCTGCAATGGCAAACCGAATTTGAACAAAACAGCAGTCACTTTAATCTTCAACGCAGTACCGATGGTACTAACTTTACTACAATTGCAAAAGTAAATGCAGCAGGCAATAGCTCAGTAAAAACAAACTACCAGTTTACCGATAACACGGCAAAAACTATTGCTGCAGGCAAAAATATCTTTTACCGGTTAGAAGAAAATGATATGGATGGCAGAAAAGATCTAAGTGCGATTGTACTGGTAAAATTTGGTATAGCTGCAAATGAATTGGTACTCTTACAAAATCCGGTTACCAACGAATTAAGGCTGCAGTTAAGTATGCTGGCAAAGCAAAATGCCAGTATACAGGTAACCAACGCACAGGGCCAGCAGGTAATGGTAAAAAACCTGCAACTGAATGCAGGCGAAACATTTACTGCTTTACCGGTAAGTACATTGGCTAAAGGAACCTATTATATCAGCCTGGTAAAAGCAGGTGGAGAAAAGCAAACCCTGTCATTTATAAAACAATAGGCAGCTACTGCACCCGAATAAAATCCAACACGATAATTCAACCGCCGGACTGAAAATGTCTGGCGGTTGAATTTAAATGAATAGAACATTTCTCTGGCGGCTCTGGCTTATGCTTCGCAGCAGTTTCATGTACCTGCCCTCTTTGGCTCCTGGTATATTTATATCAAAGGGAATGTTTGTAGCGCTGTATTATTTTATTGCCACATTTTAGTAAGGCCCGAAACTGTATAGTAAAACCAATACAATATTATCTGGATAGCTATTTAGGTCTGTCACAAGGCCAACACATATCCGGGTCAGCGCCATAGCAAAGTCGTAGCAACGTCATGGTTACTCCGTAGTGAAGCCTACATGAAGCCCACATGAAGCCTGTCTTGAAAGAGAGGCATCTTACTTGATAATAATGTAGCAACCTGCTGTATAAATAGAACCTCTTTAGGCTAAAAATAGTCCTATCGTGGCTAAATAAGACTGGTAAATAAAATTGTAGTCAAAATTTTTACTGAAAATCAACTACTTACAAAGGTACTGTGAAAAATACTGTTCCATTTTGTTGGAAATGCACCCTAAACGGCCTTACCTTCGCCGTCCCAAAAAAGCAACAGCAATTTTGCAGCTGCTTAAAGGGCGGAAGTACCGGGATGGCGATACTCCGAACGTTTATAAACCGCTTACTGACTGCAGCATAAAAACTGTGGCAGGGGCAAAAAAAGAAAAAAATGAGCAAATTACATTTCACCACCAAGCATGCTAACGAGGCTACCGTTACACACAACTGGTACGTTGTGGATGGTACTAATCAAACCGTAGGGCGCATGTGTGCAAAAATTGCAGCTGTTCTTCGTGGAAAGAACAAAGCCTATTACACCCCACACGTAGATTGTGGCGATTTTATTATTGTGATCAACTGCGAAAAAGTTAAGTTGACCGGTAACAAAATGGATGAGAAAATTTACGACAACTACACTGGTTACCCGGGTGGCCGTAAAGAAGAAGTGGCAAAAGATCTTCAGAAACGCAGACCGGAAGTACTTATCGAAAGAGCAGTAAAAGGGATGTTACCTAAAAACCGTTTAGGCCGCCAGTTATACAAAAAATTATTTGTGTACGCAGGTGCAGCACATCCGCATGGTGCTCAACAACCAAAAGAATTAAAATTTTAATTAGTAAACATCAGTTACGCAAGCGGCTAAACCCGTAACCCGTAACCCGAAACATAAATAAGAAATGGAAAAGCAAAAAAACGCAGTCGGCCGCAGAAAAGAAGCTGTAACACGTGTTTTCCTTAGCAAAGGAGAAGGCAAAATTACAATCAACGGCAAAGACTATAAAGCCTACTTTCCCCTGGTATATTTACAAAACCAGGTAGAAGCGCCTTTTAAAACTGTTGAAGCTACTGACAAATTTGATGTGGTTATTAATGCTACCGGTGGTGGTGTTAAAGGCCAGGCAGAAGCTGCTAAGCTGGGTATTTCCCGTGCTTTACTGGAAGTTAGTTTAGACTATCGTCCGGCTTTAAAAGCTGCTGGCTTGTTAAAACGTGACCCTCGTTCTGTTGAGCGTAAAAAACCAGGTCGCAAAAAAGCAAGAAGAAGCTTCCAGTTCAGCAAACGTTAAAAATGCAGCTTCAAGTTATCAGTTACAAGGGACAAGATTTTATACTCTCTCTTGCAGCTTGAAGCTTGCAGCTTGATAACAATAATAAATAACAACATTAATAATATACAATGGAAAATAATACTTCCTTACAACAACAGTTACTCGAAGCAGGTGTGCACTTTGGCCATTTAAAAAAGAAATGGAATCCAAAAATGTTGCCTTACATCTTTGCTGAAAAGAAAGGTATCCACATTATCGACCTTAACAAAACTGTTGAGGGTTTACAGGAGAGTGCAGCAGCATTAAAAGCTATTGCACGCAGCGGTAAAAAAATAATGTTTGTAGCTACTAAAAAACAAGCTAAAGAAATCGTAAGCGAATGTGCAAGAAAAGTGAACATGCCTTATGTTACCGAACGCTGGTTGGGTGGTATGTTAACTAACTTCAACACTGTTCGTAAAAGTGTTAAAAAAATGCAGAGCATCGAAAAAATGCTTGCTGACGGCAGTGCTGAAAGCCTGACTAAAAAAGAACGTTTAACATTAGCACGTGATAAAGATAAACTGGAAAAAGTATTAGGTGGTATTGCTGCAATAAGCCGTGTACCAGCTGCTTTATTCTTAGTAGATATTGGTCACGAACATATTGCATTAGCCGAAGCAAAAAAATTAGGCATCAGCACTTTTGGTATGGTAGATACCAACAGCGATCCTAACAAAGTTGACTTTGCTATTCCTGCAAATGATGATGCTACAAAATCTATTTCTATCATCGTTAATTATTTAACTGCTGCAATTGTAGAAGGTTTACAAGAGCGCCAGGCAGATAAAGACAGCGAAGATGATCATAACGATGTAGAAGAATCAGCAGAAGCAAAAGCCGCAAGGTTTGAGCAGAAAGTTGACGGTGGTGATGACAGGAACAAACGTGGTGGTGGAAGAGGTCCTGGTGGTCCGGGCGGTCAGCCAAAACGCAGAGTAGCTGGTCCTGGCCAGGGTGGCAGAAGGCCAGCAGGTGGTCCTGGTGGAGCAAGATAATACAACCCCTCAGTGCCCAACTTGTTGGGGAGAACTGTAGAGGAGATGAAAGCGAAGATGATGTTTGAAATTTTATGAAGTATGTTGTAACAAATGCACTTTAAGATCTAAAACATTATTCATTATTAATTTTTAATTATTCATTACAATGAGTGTTACTATAACAGCAGCAGACATTAATAAATTACGTCAGACTACCGGAGCAGGTATGTTAGACTGCCGTAAAGCTTTAACAGAAAGCAACGGCGATTTTGAAGCAGCTATTGATTGGTTGCGTAAACAAGGACAAAAGGTAGCGGCTAAACGCAGCGACCGTGAAGCTAAAGAAGGTGTGGTAATTGCACAAACTACCGCAGATAACAAAAGTGGTATTGTTCTTTGCATTAGTGCCGAAACTGATTTCGTAAGCAACAATGCAGATTTTGTAGCTTTTGTAAAAAGTATTGCAGATGCAGCTATCAGCAATAATGTAAATACAGCAGACGAATTATTAGCAGTATCTATCGGTAACGAAAAGGTTGCTGATATGATCAATGATAAACTGGCTTCTATCGGCGAAAAGATCGGTATCACCCGTTTTGAAAGAGTGAACGCTCCGTTTGTAGCTTCTTACATTCATGGTGCAAACCGTATGGGTGTTTTAGTAGGCCTTACAAAAGAAGCAGCTGAAGCTGGTAAAGATGTAGCGATGCAGATTGCTGCAATGAATCCTTTAGCAGTGGATGAATCTTCTATTGCTCCTGAAACAATTGCAAGAGAAAGAGAGATCGCTATCGACCAGATTAAAGCAGAAGGCAAACCAGCTGAAATGGCTGAAAAAATTGCCGTAGGCAAAGTGAACAAATTTTTAAAAGATAATACTCTGGTGCATCAGCCTTTTGTAAAAGACAATGGTAAATCTGTTGCTGATTACTTAAAGAGTGTAGATGCTGATTTGAAAGTTATCGAATTTAAAAGAGTAGCATTAGGTTAATTTTTTTAACCGGAATATTATACAGCGAAGCAATGAATAATTGCTTCGCTTTTTATTTATGAGTGTTTGCTCTTGTTAATCAGATCTGAAGTAAATGTTTTTACCGGATCTCTGCCATTAATAATATCATCAATTGAAGGAATGATTTCGTACGTTGGTACAATACCATGCCCATCATTATCCGCTGCCCTGATGCGGTATTTCCTGGTAGAAATTTCAGCAATGATCTTTGTATTGGGTAAAATAAAATCTCTAGGCTCGCCACTGATAATATTTTTATTGCCTGCCGTTTCTTCTCCAATAAAAACAGCTCTTTTGGTAAGCTCTACATAAGAACTTACAATACCTGAATTGGAAAAACTTCCACCATTCACCAGCATATATAAATTTCCTTTAAAAGCATTGGCATAAGGTGTTACTGTCCTTTCCTGTCCACTGCCTTCAAGAAAGACAACAGGTTGATTAAGCAGGTAAGACAATAATATAACACCGGGTTTAAAATCACCACCCTGGTTATCACGAAGGTCAACAATAAGATTACTGATATTATTGTCACGTATTGTGGCAAATGCTTTTGTAACAGCACTCTTAAATTCCTGTTTGTAAAGTGATCTTAAAATACCATTATCAAAACTTTTAATAGTAAGTGTTGCAGTATTCAGTTGTTTGTCTATAGTACAAACAATTCCCTCTCCTTCGGTTGCTGCTGCAGCTTTGTTAGGATAACGTAATTTTTTGTAAAAAAGAATACTGTCTTTTGTAAGCGCTGTAACATCGGCAAATTGTACGGTGTTATTTTTTTTATAAGCAATAGAAAATTTTGGAGAATGCCCGAATGAAAAACTATAATATGCGGCAAAATAATTGGTTAATATCCATGCAGGGTAAGTTTCATTGTTGCCATCTCTTATCTGCCTGGATGTAAGTTGCGTAAGAAGATCATTTGCTGTAATTCCATTAATGCTTACAATTTCTGCACCTTCTGGTATTGCTGTATCGCCGGAACAATTCATACGGACATACATTTTATTTTTTATAACAGCAATGTAAAAGGGAAAGAACCCGGCATGCTCATTATAGTAATTGGTTAATTGCTCACCGGGAAGAAACATAGTATGCCCGTCTTTTATTATGGAGTTAAGTAAACTGATATGCTGATAAAATTCCTGTGCTGTTAAAGGCACCGTAATAGTTTGATAAAGGCTATCTAAAAAAAGGGAAAGTTTTTCTTTAGCAGTATACAAGTATAATTGAGGATGTTTTTTTTCAAGCTTAGTTCTAAGAAAGTTAAAATCATTTTGTAATTGTTCAATAGAAAAACGTTGCTCAGGATTAAAATTATTATTCTGGCAAAACGCAGCAACATGGCAGCATATCAATAAAGAAAAAAACAGTATCCTCATAAACCTACAGAATTCTTTAATGGTAAGTTAAGTGAATGTGGCTTAAATAAAAAACCGTTGCTGATCATCGGCAACGGTTTTTATTAAAAAATGTAACATCATATCATCTTGCATATACACCATTAGGGCTCACCACACTTGCAGGCCCGCCGGTAATACCCACGGGAGGTACAATAATATTTACAGCTTCTCCATTTATTTTTAAAGAAACTTTTCGTGCATGAATTTCCACACCCTGCTGATGAAAGGGTGGCATAGCTGCAGGCTCACGGTTAATTAAATACGGCGCAGTAAAATCACTCATCTCCACTTCAAAAGTATAACCAGCCACAACACATTTGCTTACGGCTTTATCTGCACCAATCTCAATGTCGAATGTGGCATTTAATACAGGCGCCTGTTCAAATGGTGTGCCCGCAAAAATATTAGGGCCAAAATATTTTCCTACAGTTTCATCGGTACTTACAAAACCCATCACCGCAGGCATCGTTGCAGGATCTGGTTGCCAGAGTATCATACCACTTGCGGCATTGCCCACCGGCGTATTTACCATACGGCCTAAATGCACAATTACATTTGGCATCTGCAGGTCAGGAGAGGTAACTGCTACTAAATCAATACCACCTTCCCAGCTCATCCATTTTGAAACGTTGCTCATAAAATAGTTTTAAGTTGATATAATTTTAAGTGAAAGTAATATTGCTTATTAACTGCAGTAATACCCTGCAGTGGGTATTTTGCAACCTGGTGACTGGTTTACTTTCATTTATTTGGTTTTAAAATTTATCTTTCAGGCAATTAATAACCGGATGAGAAAAGTAGCATACCTTTTTTTTGTGCTGATGCTGTGCGGTAATCTTATAACTGCACAAACCGATACTATTCCCCAATTGATAGAAAGGCTTGAGGCCACAAGTGATAATAAGGCAGCAATAACAACCATCGGCCAGTTGCTTACAAACAAGGCATTAAACGAGGCCAGCCGGCTGGCTTTGCAAACCACCTTAATCCATAAATACCAGGAACTGCAACAATGGGATATATGCCTTAATTATTGCCAGCAACAGGTTACTGAGGCGCATGCACAAAACAGTTCATTTGCCGAAGCCACTTTTTATAAAATGATTGGTAATACTTATTATCATATCCCGGATAAGGATAAGGCAATAGCCTACTGGAAAAAGTGCATTGCTATAAGTGAGCCGGCCAGGTTTAATTTATTGCTGGAGCAATGCTATCACAACCTGGGCTCGGTTTACCTGGAACGTTCAGAACATTATGACTGGGCAGAAAAATATTTACAGCAATCGGTAAAGCTAAGTATTGCCAATAAAACAGACGAACAGGCATTGGGCCGGTTGCACTACAGGTTGCTGGCAACCTTATACGAACGTACCAATCAATTGGATAAAGCATTAAAAGCATATGCGGATGTAATTGCCAAAAGCAGGCAGTTAAAAGACTCTTCCAATCTTGCCGAAGCATTAATGTTTTCTTCGGATGTGCTGGTAAAGCAGAAAAAATTTACTGAAGCTTTGCAGGTAAGTAGTGAAGCACTTGCTATAGCAAGAACGGTTGCAAAACTTGATATGGTTCGTACCGCACTGGATTTTCATGCAATGAATTTATATGCCGCAGGAAAATATAAAGAGTCGTATGAGGTTAAAACCGAAGCAGCTAATATCATTATTACACGCTATAACAACGACCTTAATAATAAACTAAGCGAAGCTGAAGCAAAATTTAAAACTGCCGAAGCAGCACACGAACAGCAACTGGCACTTGTTAAAGAGCGCAAAGAAAAACAACTGTATATACTGGGTTTAATTGGCCTGTTTTTAGTAGCGGCATTATTATTTTATAATTTTTATCAAAAGCGTAGTGCCAGGCAAAAAAACCAAATGCAACAACAGCTGCAGGAAGAAAAAGAAAGGCTGAGCCGGGATTTGCATGATAATTTAGGGTCACAAATGGCCTTGCTGTCTAACAATATCGAAAACCTGGATAGTAATTTTAAAAAGCAGCAGCCGGTTGATGACAATATTGAAAAAATAAAAGGCACATCCAAACAATTACTGCAAACCTTAAGGGAAACCATCTGGATATTGAATAAAGAGCAGGTAACAGCCCAGGAATTTTTTGATAAACTGGTGGATTATACACATCGTTATCTGCAATCTTATCCTGATATACAATTGCAGATAAAAGAAGATTTTTCACTTCAGAAAACACTTAACTCTAATGAAGCGCTACAGCTTTTTCGTATTTGCCAGGAAGCTATTTCCAATGCCTGCAAATATTCAAAAAGCACAAGTTTATTATTGCAGGGAAATTCGCAACAAACATTTTTCGAAATTATCATCCGGGACTTTGGAAAAGGATTTGCCATAGCGCAAATACATGAAGAAGGGCATTACGGGTTAAAAAATATGCAACAGCGGGCAACAGCCATTAATGCAACGTTGGTAATAAATACAGCTGCAAATGAAGGCGTTACTGTTGCAATAAAAATATGAAATGCCTTACAGAGGGTATAGGTAAATTTAAATATCTTTTTAATTTTGTATGATGTTAATTGCCATTGTTGACGATAAACCATATTTGCGGCAGTCGCTTAAGGAAAAACTGGCTTCTATTGAAAATGAAGTAACGGTTATTATGGAAGCAAGTGATGGAACAGACTTTCTCAAAAAGATGAAAGTTGCCCAGCAAAAACCTGATGTGGTATTGATGGATATTGAGATGCATGAATTAAACGGGATAGAAACAGTGCAAAGGGCTGCGCCACTATACCCTTCGGTAAAGTTTATTATGCTTACGGTGTTTGATGACGATGAAAGAATTTTTAACGCCATTAAAGCCGGCGCACACGGGTATTTATTAAAAGAAGAAACAGCACAAAATATTATTGATGCCATTTACCAGGTACACCAGGATGAAGGTGCACCCATGAGCCCCGGAATTGCACGTAAAGCATGGAAATGGCTTACTGCAATAACATCACAGCCCTTTAGCGAAAAAAAAATGACCGCAACAAATACTATAGAACCACTGAGTGAGAGAGAAAAGGAAATTTTAAAATTCAGTATGGAGGGTAAAGAGTATACACAAATTGCAGAACAACTTTTTTTAAGTAAACATACGGTGCGCCAGCACATGAAAAATATTTACAGCAAACTCCACGTAAGCAGTAAAGTAGAAGCATTGCAAATAAGCTTGAAAAATAAATGGATCTAATGTAATCCTGTGCTTTTTGCCTGCTAAACATAAAGTATACATTCTTACCACAAAATCATCTGCTGCTAAAATGCCTCACAGAGGGTATAGTTTAAGAAATTAATAAGAAAGATTTTTATACCATAAAATCAATAAATATGGTAAGTACAGTTATCGAGGTAAATCCAGCAACAGTACAACAAGAATCTTATGCTGATTATTCTGCATTACTGCTTTTGCCGGTGGTAGCAGCATTGGCTTTTCATTACAGCAAAAAACAAATGCGAAAAGCAAAAAGAAAAATGTTTTGGCAGTTTGTGAAAGAAGAATGGAAATCAAAATTCTCATCTAAGAACGGAAAAAAAAGATCGCCACTGCTGAAAGCTCTATTAATTCTTATTGGTGTAACTGCAATTTTCGGATTAATATTCGGTACTACAACAGCAGCCATTGCTTTTGTGATCACACTGCTGTTTTTAGCTATATATGGTTCGGAATTGTAAGCAAAAAACTAATTCATTTGTATTGGTTAAAATGTGTGCAGTGTATAAAGAAAAACAGCAAATAAATTATGAAAAAAATAGTAACGTTTTTTGTAGCCATTGTTTTTAGTCCATTGCTATTTGCGCAGGTACCAAAAATTTCGCCGGAAGCTGAAATGCAAGCAAAGCAGCAACTGGAAAAAACACGCCAGGCAATTTTAAAATGTAAAGGGCTAAGCAAAGACAGTGTAGAAAAATTAGTGCAGCGATGTGCAAAAGCATTGGAGAAAGACCCGAAAACTAACGCTGTAAGTTTACAGGATTATATTGTGGCCCTCAATTATTACGGCAACAACAATGAAAATATTGGAGACATGCAATCATTGGTATTGCAAATAAATACACTGGACAATACTTTATCTACAAAAGCTGAACTGGAAGCAGCAGCAATAGCCTACAATAAAGCAGATTCATTTTATTTTAGTTTTGCCAGGAATGCTGAAATATCTGCCAATGTGTTAAGTAGTAATGACCCGATACCCGGGTATTACTATAATAAAAGCCTGTTTGATTATGCCCGTTGTTCATTCAAACAAAAACATTATAAAGCCGCATGGATATATTACGATGCTGCAGCAAAATATTATTTGCCCGATTCTTCTTACTACCTGGCTGCAAAAGCAATGATAAAAGATAATGAAAAGGCAGAGGCGTGGGCAATGGCTGGACTTAATAAACAAGTAATTGAAGAATTTAATAAAGCCATACAGCTAAACCCTGCTAATAAATTATATGTTGGCGACAGAGGCAAATTTTATTTGCTGAACCTTAAAGATACAGTCAGTGCTTTAGCAGATTTTGCCACAGCAGTTCAGCTTCATACAACTGATGATGAATTGTATTACCATCTGGCCTTACTAAATTATTTTAAACAAAAAAATTCACCCGAGGCAGTTAAAAATCTGAGCACCTGCATAAATCTGAAACCCGAAAATGCAGATTACTATTACATAAGGGCAGCACTTTATAAAGAGATAAAGAATTACGCAGCGGCATTACCGGATTTTAAGAATGCCATAAAATTTGGTAAGGCCAATCCTGACTATTACAATGGTAGTGCATTTTGTAACGCACAGCTGGATAATTACATAGCAGCTTACGACGATTATAGTGTGGCGTTGCTGCTAAACCCTAAAGATGATTATGCAAGAAAAAGCTTAAAAACATTAGACCCGGTTTTACAAACTGAATATGCCAAGATGGGATTTACACCACAAAATGCATTTCAGTTTTTTATGAAGATCGCTGATGATTATGTGAAGAATAACGACAAACTTCATGCGGCTTTAAATTATGTAAAATGTACCCAGGCAGATCCTAAAAATCCACAGCCCTTTAATAAAGCAGGTAAAATTTTCAGCAATTATAAAATGAATACTTATGCTGAACAATTTTTGCGATATGCGGCTTATGCCGATGGCAAAAACCCGGAATATTTTTCTGACCTCGGCAGTTTTTATTTAAGCAATCTGCAAGATTATAAAAAAGCATCTGGCGTTTTTGATACAGCTGCTTTGCTGGGTTCGAAAAATGCGGAGGTCTATTTTTTAAATGGAGTATGTAAACAGTATGCACTAAACAATATAGCGGCAGCTTTAAAAGATTATTCTACAGCACTAACGTTTAACCCAACTTTTATTGGTGCATTAAAAGCAAGAGGCAACTTATTTTTTGAAGAACAAAAAAATTACACAGCGGCATTGTCAGATTACGAGGCCTTACAAAAGCTGGATCCTGCTAATGAGCTGTATAAAGAATATATTAAAAAGGCTAAAGAAAAACTGAAACAATAAGTAGTTGTAGTTAAATAGTAAAAACAAAACGACAATACGAATAGTCCATGAAAATAAGATTGTTAATACTAATGATATGCACCTGCAACTTTTTGCATGCACAAGATACCACCCGTGTAAGAGTACTTTCTATAGATTCTCTAAAAAAATACCATATCGGTATTGCTAAAACAGATAGCAATACAATACCGCTTGCAAAGATCACTGAAAAAACCTGGCCGCAGATGAGTGTGGGAGAAAAGGCTGCTTACATTGTAAAACTTGTAGTTAATGATTATCGGAAAAACTATCCATTTACATTTTGGATATTGGTAACACTTTTAAGTTTATGGATACTCAAACAAATTTCCAGGGCAGTTAAAAAATTTAATCAATAGTGTAAAACTTATAGTATGAAAAAACTCCTTTTCTCCTTATTGTTTAGTTTATTGGCGATGGTGTCTTTGTCGCAACACCAGGGATATGATAAAATACGGAGAGATTATCCGGGAAGGGATAATAGAGAAATAAGAGAGGCGAAAATAGCCGAACTGGATAAACAATACAGGATAACAATAGGTACCAGCAAACTCAAAGCATCGTATGATCCGGATGGTATAGAATTAAAAGATGCTGATTTACGTCTTGTTGGTCTTTTATTCAGAGGAGGTAAACTGGATGTAGATGAATTATATATAGTAATTAGAAAAGATGGTGCAGTAGTTGATTCCTTAACTACATCCTGCAGATCAAATGCAAAATGGAAAGACTTTTATTTTCACCTGGATAATGTTGTGCAGGGTGACAATTATAAGATTGATGTTTATTCTAATAAAGACAGAGTGTTCCTGGGTAGCAAAAACTTTTATTTAAGAAAACCGAAAGAATAAATTTCTTCACCATACTAAAATTTTTTTACGCTAAAAATAAAATCAGAAAATGAAAAGAATATTTTTAACAGGCTTATTGTTCCTGGCTGCTGCTGTAGCATTTAGTCAAAAAAGCAAAAAAACTTCAATTGAAGCAAAAGCATTTAACATTGGTGCTTTTTATTTAAATCCTTCTCGTGCACAGTTTGATAAATACATCAACACAATTAGTACTACGCTTGGTTTAGCAAATACAATTAAACCTGCCACAAATGTAGGAGGAAGCTTTGCCTTTTCTATACGCAATAATAAAAATGAATTTGAAGTTGGCGGAGCCTTGGCTATTGGCTTAAGGCAAAAAAGCAGCAATGCGGCTAATACCGTTACTGCATCACTAAGTACTAAAACGATTGATATACATTTTGGCTACTGTAATTATGTTGGCGGTCCGTTGTTTATAGGCTTTGACTTGGGGGCAGTGAATAACGATGGCAAACTGGAACAGGTAGGCGCACCATCAAATTTATTTGAAGCCACACCCGGCAGCAGCAATCCTTTTAAAGGCTATATTTTTTCTGTAAAACCAAAAGCAGGATTATTTTTTCCATTTAAAAGCAAGGGATATTCCGGTTTTAAACTGACTGCTTTTTACGATCTTGGCATATCGAAGTACCAGTTTTATACCAATGATATTTTTGATATCAGGTTAAAAAATTATACCGGCGAGACAAAATCTTCTTACAATGCCTTTGGTGCACAGGCTGCAATTGTTGTAGGGTTGGATTAAGAAATGCGTATAAAAAATATTTGTCTTAAGTATTGCATTTAGTGATATAAACAACATACAAGCCCGTTGACTTTTACATTATCCTGCTTATTCTTATTGCAAAGCTTCCCATAAAATCTCTACCGGGTGTTTTGCTTTTGCACCAGTACCATCTTTTATTTGATGGCGGCAACTGGTGCCGGGTGCAGCAATAATTGTTTCGGCAGCGGCATTACGCACAGCAGGAAACAGAACGAGTTCGCCTATTTGCATGCTTAATTCATAATGTTCTTTTTCGTAACCGAAGCTACCGGCCATACCACAACAACCACTGGGTATGGTTTCTACAGCATAATTTTTTGGTATAGATAAGATTGATGCGGTATCGGCTAATGCACTCAGCGATTTTTGCTGGCAATGGCCATGCAACTTTATTTTTTTTGTTGCAGAAGAAAATATTGCAGCATCAATTTTACCGGCAGCAAATTCACGGGCAATAAATTCATCAATATAAAAAACATTTTTGCTTAAGGCTTTTGCTTTAGCCAGATTGTCATCTGTTGCCAGGTCAATATACTCATCACGGAAAGTTAATATCGCCGACGGTTCAATCCCAACCATTGGTGTTGCTTCACTAACAACCGGAGAAAGTAATTCAATATTTTTATTGATGATTTCTTTTGCCTTACGTACCAAACCTTTACTTAGCCAGGTGCGGCCGCTTTCTAAATGTGTAGGAATATTTACTTCGTAACCTAGTTTTTCTAATAACTGAATGGCTTTAATGCCAATTTCTGTATCGTTATAATTCGTAAACTCATCGCAAAATAAAAATATCTTTTTGCCCGACGTAAATGGATTTGCCTTTTTATGTTTTACAAACCAGCTGTGCAAAGTGGTTGTATACATTGTTGGCATGCTTCGTTTTGTTGCAAAGCCAGATAGTTTTTTTATTGCGCCGCCAATTACTGCATTGCTTACGGCAAAATTGTACAAGCCAGGCACCATTGCTCCTAATTTAGCAGATGCGGTAAAGTTGGCGATCAGTTTACTTCTAAACGGTACACCATTAGCATCATAATAATGTTGTAAGAATTCTGCTTTTAATTTGGCCACATCCACATTGCTGGGGCATTCACTTTTACAACCCTTGCAGCTTAAACACAGGTCCATCACTTCATAAATCTCCTTATGATCAAAACGATTGAGTTTATCACTATTGGTTAAAAACTCACGCAGAATATTTGCCCTTGCCCTTGTAGTATCTTTTTCATTTTTAGTGGCCATAAAGGATGGGCACATGGTGCCACCGCTTAATGCGGTCTTTCTGCAATCACCACTACCGTTGCATTGCTCAGCATGTTGCAATACATTTTGATTGTTGAAACGAAAATGCGTTTTAAATTCAGGTGTTTGCTGGCCGGGTATATAGCGGAGCATGGTGTTCATGCTGGGCGTATCTACAATTTTATTGGGATTGAAAATATTATTAGGATCCCAGGCTTTTTTTACTTCTTTTAAAAGCGCATAGTTTTTTTCACCCACCATTTGCTTAATAAATTCTCCACGTAACCTGCCATCGCCATGCTCACCACTTAATGAACCATCATATTTTTTTACCAACGTTGCAATCTCTTCTGCAATGGTTCTGAATAATTGGTTCCCTTCAACAGTTTTTAAATTGATGATGGGACGCAAATGTATTTCGCCGCTGCCTGCATGTGCATAGTGTACAGAGTATAGATCATGCTTTTTCAGTATCTCATTAAAATCACGGATATAGGCAGGCAGATCATTTACATCAACTGCGGTGTCTTCAATTACGGGAACAGCTTTTGCATCGCCGGGTAAATTACTCAATAAGCCTAAACCAGCTTTACGCAGTGTCCATATTTTTTTACTGTCAGCACCAAATAATAAGGGAAAGTGATAACCTAAACTGGAAGAACGCATATCTTCTTCCACCTGTTTTGCAATAGCAATAATTTCTTCCTTGGTCTCCCTGCAAAATTCAATTACTAAAATAGCGCCGGGATCTCCCTGTACAAAAAAACGATTCTTGCTTTGTTCAATATTATCTTTAGTGCATTCTAAAATATAATGATCGATTAATTCGCTGGCGCTGGGTTTGTATTTTAATGCAATTAAATTAGCTCTTAAACTTTCATCAATAGAATTAAAATGTACACAAAGTAAACCCACTTCTTTAGCCGGCAGTGGTACTACGTTTAATTTTATCTCTGTAATAAAAGCCAGGGTGCCTTCACTTCCGGCAATCAGTTTACAAAAATTAAAATCTTCTCCACCTGCATTAAAAGGAGCAGCATCTAATAAAATATCAACAGCATAACCTGTATTTCTTCTCTCCACAGATTTTTTAGGAAACTGTTTTTTTATTTCTACCTGGTTATCATAATTACTTAATAAACCTCTTACTGTTTTATAAATAGATGCTTCCAGATTATTGCCTTCGCATTTGTTGTGGAATTCATCTAAACTCAGGGTCTTAAATTCGGCTTCGCTGCCATCACTTAGTAATGCTTTTACTGATAGCAAATGTTCTCTTGTACTTCTGTACACAACAGAATTACTACCGCAACTATTATTACCCACCATACCACCAATCATGGCCCTGTTGGCAGTAGATGTTTCAGGGCCAAAAAATAAACCATGCGGTTTTAAAAACATATTCAGTTCGTCACGAATCACACCCGGTTGTACCCTTACCCAATTTTCTTTGGTATTTAATTCAATGATAGCAGTAAAATATTTTGATACATCCACTACAATACCATTGCCCACCACTTGCCCGGCCAAAGAAGTACCGGCAGTACGTGGAATTAGAGAAGTTTTATTGTGGAGTGCAAATGCAATTAATTTTTTCAGATCATCGGTGCTTTTGGGTATTGCAACTGCCAATGGCATTTCCCTGTAGGCGCTGGCATCGGTGGCATATAAAGTACGCATGGTAGTATCCAAAAATAAATCCCCTTCCAGTTGTTTGCCCAGTTGCAGTAACGCCTCAGTCATGCTTAAAATTTAAGAGTTGCAAAGATAGTTTACAAACAAATAAAATAGCAGACTGTTTCTAAAGTTTGACATGGGTGGGTCACCCCGTTAGGGTGGCTCACCCATGTCAAACTTTTCTTCAATAGGGTGAGCCACCCTTATGGGGTGACCCACCCTGGTTGAAGAAATTTAAGATAGATTTGCAACATGACACCAGGTTACCAACAATATTTTGACGCCAATAAAGATGGCTGGAATAAAAGAACGGCAGTACACAAAGCTTCTGAATTTTATGATCTGGATGCATTTAAAAAAGGCAAAACTTCTTTAAATAAAATTGAACTGGAAGAAGTTGGCGATGTAAAGGGTAAATCATTGCTGCACCTGCAATGCCATTTTGGTATGGATACATTGAGCTGGGCACGTGAAGGTGCAACAGTTACCGGTGTAGACCTGAGTGATGAAGCCATTGCTCTTGCCCGGCAAATAAATGATGAACTGCAATTGAACGCTTCATTTGTTTGTTGCAATGTGTATGATACAGCGGCGCATGTACAAGAGCAATTCGATATTATTTTTACTTCTTATGGTACTATTGGCTGGCTGCCTGATTTAATACCCTGGGCAAAAATGATTGCTGCAACATTAAAGCCCGGTGGCTTTTTTTATATCGCTGATTTTCACCCCACATTATGGATGCTGGATGATGCGATGGAAAAATTGTACTACAGTTATTTTAATGATGAAGTAATTGTAACCGAACAACAGGGTAGTTATACAGATAGAACTGCAGCAATAAAATATACCGAGTACGGATGGAATCATCCTTTTTCAGAAATTTTTGATGCCTTGATCAGCGAAGGATTACAGATTGAATTTTTACATGAGTATTGTTTTTCACCTTATAATTGTTTTGCCAATACTGAGCAGGGGGAAGATGGTATGTGGCGCCTTAAAGGCATGGGTAATAAATTCCCGATGATGTATTCTATAAAAGCGGTGAAAACACGGTAAAATACCTGCTGGTGGGTATGGCAGGTTGTATTTAAAAGATACATATTTACAGCTTACAAAACCACCGCAAAATGAATACCGTATTAAAATCTGCTGCTTCAATAAGCCTGCTATTTTTTTGTGCTGTAAGTATGGCACAACCTGCTAAGCCAAAACTTACAAAGCCCGCTGCCGCAAAACCTGCTGCTGCAAAAACAGCACCTGCAAAAAAAATAGATTACGATAAATTAAAATCAGAAATACGTAGTCTTTACCGTGACGAAAAACATGCGGAAGTAATTACCAAAGCTACACAGTACCTGCAAAAATATCCCAATGATACTACAGTGGTGTTTCAAAAAGCAATGAGCCATGTTTCTTTAAAGCAATACCAGTTGGGCTTTAACATGGTGCGTAAATTTTATCCCAATGCAGATTCTGCCGCAAAATATATTGCTGTAATGAGCTTCTCTGTTCCGCAGGAAGATCTTTTAACAACAGGCATTGCCTGTGCAGATGAAGCTATAACAATGGTAGCTACCAGCCCGTATGGTTATTTTGCAAAAGCCGGTATTTATTCTGATGGCGGCGATCATGAAAAAGCATTACCCTTAATGGAAAAAATGTTTAACACCTGCAGGGATGATTTTGAGAAAAGATCGTTCCGTCATTTTTACGCCAAAGAATTAGCGTTCAACAAACAATATGATAAAGCAATAAACGCTATTAATGATTTGTATATAAGTTATCCAAAAGATAAGGAGATCATTTACAGTTATGCGGCTATTTACCGATTGAATAAATCTTATGATAAAGCCATTGTAAAATATGACGAGTTAACCGCATTATTTCCTGGTGAAGGAGAATACCAGGCGCTAAAAGTGAGTGCATTGGATGCCTGGGGAAAACCAGCTGAAGCCTGTAGCGAAATAGAAACATTAGTTGCCATAGATAGCACTTATGATTTTATGCGCTTTCGCTATAAATGCCCTGCATACTTTGCCACACCTGCCATTGCCGGTTTTAAAACAGCTACCTGGGAAGTAAATGCCAACGGTGCTATCTACGACTTTTTAGTTAGCAATCCTAAAGGAAATGTGGACACCGATTTTGAATTTGATTGGGCAATGAGCAATAAGGATGATATGAAAGGCCATATCAAACTAACTAAAGACGCTATGGAAAAAGCGATAGCACAAAACAATTATTTTGGCTCCGCTTTAAAAAATGCGACACTTACAGATAAAACTACGGTTTGGGTAAGCAAGGCTGTATTCAACGATCTTACAAAAAACAACAGCGCTAAAATGGACGTAGGCAACGGAGAAGAAATTTTTACCGTTGTACCAGATGGGCAGGATAACAGGGATAAAGAATCATTTGAAGATAAAGTACTGGTGAAAGGCAGCGCTAAATATGTAAACACCCTGCATGTGAAAAATGAAGATGGCAGCCGGCAGTTGTGGATATTAAATGATGCTAAAAATCCCATGATCATTAAAATGGATCTGGACTGGAGCATCGTTTTAAAGAGTATTGAATAATTTGTAAAAAAGCCGGCTATTATTTTTGTTGTTATTAAATAAGAATGGTTAAACAACCATAAAAATATATCTTCGCAAAAATTTTAAGCAATGGCTTTAAAGTACAAACGTATTCTGCTAAAACTTTCCGGTGAGGCCTTAATGGGCAAAAGCAATGATGGTTACGAACCTTTGGATATCAGTATTATTGCACAGTATGCTAAGGATGTAAAGGAACTGGTTGCGGCAGGTGCAGAAGTAGCGATAGTAATTGGTGGCGGAAATATTTACCGTGGTATGAATGAAGCTGAAACAGGAATTGAAAGGGCACACGGAGATTATATGGGCATGTTGGCAACTGTAATAAATGCTATGGCATTACAGGCAGGATTTGAGAAAGCCGGTGTGTACACCAGGTTACAAAGTGCTATAAAAATGGAACAGATTGCTGAGCCATATATACGCCGTAAAGCAATAAGACATCTTGAAAAAGGCCGTGTGGTAATTTTTGGCGCAGGCACTGGCAACCCATATTTTACAACAGATACTGCAGGTTCGTTAAGGGCTATTGAAATTAAAGCAGATGTTATTTTAAAAGGAACAAGGGTAGATGGTATTTACACTGCTGACCCTGAAAAAGATCCCACAGCTACTAAATATGAAACTATTTCATTTGCTGAGTGTATACAAAAAAACCTGAAAGTGATGGATATGACAGCATTCACACTTTGCATGGAAAATAAATTACCCATTATTGTTTTTGATATGAACAAAACCGGTAACCTTTTAAAAGTAGTAAAGGGCGAACAGGTGGGTACATTAGTAAGTTAAGATACTACCAATGTTATATAATAAAATTGCCCCCAACTTGTTGGGGGCAATTTTTATGTGTAGTTTCTATAGAGTTTATAAGGTGGCCAGGTAGGCTCGTATATCTGCCAAAGAAGTTTTTACAGGGGTTACTGTTACCTTCTGCACATTGTTAGTATTAGCATTTACACCTGTTGTAATAGTTTCTTTTCCTAAGAAATAATCATTGCCTTGTTTTGAGATCACCACTACGACAGCTGCTTTACCATTGGGTACTTTACCTGTTATAAATCTTCTTTCCGGTACTTCGGCATTCATGCGTAACACCGAGCGAAAATCTTTGAATACTAAAAATGCGGTGGTATTGGCATTGGTATAATTAGAAGGCAGGCTTGCACTTACCTGGGAACGTGTGATAGTAGCTGTATCATAAAAATAATCGCAGTTGATCCAGCGCAGGTGGCTGATGGCCAATTCATAAAACTGAGAACCGATACCAAGTGTATCTGTAGAAGTATTGGGTATCCAGTTAAATTGCCCTGCAACAGATTCATCACCAAAAAATAATTTCATTTGCTGATTAGTAGGCGCATCAGCATAACGCACATAAATTTTTACATTAGGCGCTAATTGCAATGGCTGCCCGTTTTTACTGATGCTGATAAAAATTTCACCCCCGCTTACCAGCATACGGCCGTTTGAAGTAGTTGGTTTATTTAATAGAATCATGTCGCCTTTGGCTTTCACCAGGCGGGCTTCTACATATACCTTACCCGTTACCGGTAGCCCTGCAAGTGTTACACAACTTAATGGCGGAAAAGTTATTTGTAATCCGTTTGAAGCAGTTATGGTTACCGTATTGGCATTAATTTCAAAGCTATCTCTTACGGGTTCAGATAATAAACTGCTTTGTAAAGAAAAAACGGGTGCGGTAGTTGGTACTGTAGTATTCCAGGTGGTATCAGCACCATTAAGCTGCCCGGCATCCGGTACAAAAATGTCGGTATTTTTCTGGCAGGCATTTAATAAAAATGCCGTGCTGATTAATAATATGGTTACTATTTTTTTGTTCATTGTCTTTTTAATTGTGGTTAGTACTGTATAGATGCTTTAAGTTTTTGCTGCGCTGCCTGTTAATGCAAATCAACTCTTAAACCTAACCTTAAACCTGCTGAATTATATTTTTGTGTTAACGTTAATTTTTCTTTACTCATAGGTGATAAGTTGTAGCGGAAATATGGTTCAGCTAATACATGTATCTTATCGTTGAGTTTATAATAAAAAGATGCACCAGCCATAAACCCTATACCAATATTTGTTTTAAACTGGTATGGCGAACTGGTTTTTCCCGTGGTGATACTTACTGGCCTGAATGCAGTATCTAACACATCGCCTTTTTGCCAGCTGTATGCATTTACAATGATGCCTGCATTAATATTCGCATGCAATCTGCCGTTACCCATTTCATAACCTATCAGCACCGGCACATCAATCGTTCTGAATTTATTGATGGTGGTTTTATATCGGGTTCCAGTAGTGATGTAACTTCCGGTAGTATCGCCATTGGCATTAATGATATAAGTGATCTGCACTAAATTACCCTGTACAAAAGTGAATTTTTCGTTGATCTGGCTGTAGTTAATGCCGGTGCGAATGCTCATACCGTTGCCAAATACTTTGGTATAACGGATACCTGCGCTGTAAGCAGATGAAAACTTAGTGCTCTCTTTTCTTTTTTGCAGGTAAGCAGAGTTACCGGTATCGCTGAGGCTGCGGAAAGCAATATCGGGCCCGCCATACACTTCTATATATGATTTATTACCGGCAGCATCTTTTTCTATCGAAGGGCAATCAGGTAAAAATATATTGGGTAAAAAATTCTTTTTTAAAGTAGCGGTTTTCTTTTCGGTACTTATTCTTTGCATATCTGCAAAAATTAATCTTCTTAAATAAAAATCCTGTACTGCTTTATCCGCATTGTCATCAGGCGCATCAGTATCAGCAATAGCATAGTCTGTATTTGCTGTTACTGAATTTTTATTTTTCTTACCCGTAGTTGTTAAAGAGTTATCTTCTCCGCTTTGTGCAAATGGCGAACGTATTTTTATTTTAGCTGCACCGCCTGATGTAAAAGTATTTGAGCCTGTGGTTTTATTACTGTTACCAGGAGTTGTTGAAGCGTTATTATTATTTACCTCTTCGTCTGTATTAACACCTGTACCTGTTTTAGAGCCAGAACTTGTAACAGCGTTTTCAGTAGTTGCAATTGTTTCCGGGGTATTGTTTATTTTTTCACCTTCGCCTGTTGCAGCAATACCATTTGTTGCGGCAGGAGTATTTGTTTTTTTGTCGTTGCTGTTTAATGTTGATGCAGCAGTATTTGCAGCAATGGTTGTAGTATCTTCTTTTTTATCTGCATTTTTTAATAATAAATAAGCGCCACTGCCTGTAGCAATCAGCAATGCTGTAAGCAGTAAAATATTACGGCCATTAAAAAAGTTAAGCCAGAAACCTGCAGGCCTTCTCTTTTCTCTTTCCTTAACAATATTCTCCCAAATGCGTGGGTGCACATCAGGACTATAATCCTGAAACTGCTCTTTTATATTGTCGTCAAATCGCTGGTTATTACTCATACCGCAACCTTTTGTAATTGTAAAATTTGTTTCTGCAACATCGTCCGGGCTTTTACCAGCTGGCTACGACTGGTGCCTGGTTGTATGTGCAGCATTTCTGCTATTTCTTCGTGCTGAAAACCTTCAATCACATAAAGATTAAAGATCAGCCTGTACCCGTCAGGTAAATTATTGATCAGCTCCAATATTTCTTTTTGGGTAAGATGCCCATAAGCAGATGGCTCTGTGCCATCGTCTTCATCACGGTCCTTTACTTCATATCCTACCACTTCCTTCTCGTACCGGCGTAAAGAATATTTTTTCAACGCCGTATTTACCATGATCCTTCTTATCCAGCCTTCAAAAGAGCCTTCAAATTTAAACTGGTGTATTTTGTCAAAAATCTTAATAAACGCATCCTGTAAAATATCTTCCGCATCAGCTGCATTACGGGCATAGCGGTTACAAACCCCCAGCATACGGCTGGCGTAACGGTTAAAAACCTCCCGTTGACAGGCGGCTTCTTCCTTAATACATCCTCGTATGAGTTCCTCTTCCGTCAAAATTTTTTATACAGGTTTACACGGGGTGTTTGTTAAAGATACCCGGACAGTTGATTACGCTGCCCGGACTGTTTTATTGTACATAAGGTACAAAAAATGGGTGGTTTTTTTGTTTTTGGCTGGTAAATCGTATAATTTGAAGCTATTATCAGCTTTTACCGCAATTCCTTATGTTATCTGCAGCACAAATACAGCAATTAATGGCCGAAAATGAAAGCCTGCAGGTGCAGTTGGAAGAATTGAATTATATATTACTGCAGCGGGAGCAGGAAATTGCCGGCCTTAAAGAAAATAATGCCGCTGATGCCGAATTGCGGAGCATGCTGGATATGCAGCTGGAAGAGCTGCAACTGATGCAAAACCGCATTGGCAAACACCAGCAAAAGGCCGAAGGGGCCGAGGAAAGGGAATTTGAACTGCACCAGGAACTGAGCCAGGCGGTAAAAGTACAACAACAGTACAGCGATCTTTTTCAGCAGTATACTTATATTAATACACAGCTGGAAGATATACAGGCCGAGTTGGCAAAGGTTAAAAAACGCAATGTTATGCTGCAGCAGATTGCAGTAAAGATCGGCGAAATGGAAAGCACCCTGGAGAATATTACCATGGAAAGAGATGAGCTGAAAGCCCGGCTTACAGAATTAGAAAAATTGCAAGCCAGCTAACCTAACACTGTGTATTAATTGCTGAAACAGCCCATTGTTTAATTACTGTTCATAAAAAATGGCTGTAATTATTGCAAACCTGCAATCCTTTTTCTACATTACATATCTAAAACTTAAAACTTATGAATTTTCAGACAATGAACAAACAGCGGAAATTTATCTTGATTGCCGCAGCTGTAGGGATTATTGGAATGTTTTTGCCATGGGTAAAAATATCAATTTTCGGATTCGAAGGAGGAAGTGTAAATGGGATGCATGACAAAGGTATTTTGGTGTTCCTTTGTTTTATTGGAGCAGGTGCTGTAGCTTATCTGGGTGATCAAACTAAGAACCTGGATAAAACATTTTGGTTTATTGCTTTAGCATGTGGTGCATTAGCAACAGTTATGATGCTTTGGTTTTTTCTTGATATGACTGGTGGGGGTGTATCGTTTCTAAGTATTGGATTCTATTTGTCAGCATTAGCAGCTATTGGTGTATTGCTTGCCGCTTATTTATTCAGAAGCCCAACGGATAGCATAAAAGGCGGCTTTGATAGCTTGAAGCATGATATTGAAGAAAAAACAAAAAATACTAATCCTCCGCCACCTCCTCCATCTCAACCATAAAAAATAATATTTTATTACCAGCACCCGGATAAATTTATCCGGGTGTTTTTTTATGTGTATGAATTAGATGAATTTTGCAGTTAAATAAGTGTATATGAGTATTGCCGATATAAGAAAAGATTACCAGCTGCAAACATTATCTGAAGCTGATGTTGCTGCCGAACCCATTACACAATTTGGTAAATGGTGGGATGAAGCTGTGAAAAGTGATATTGTTGAAGTAAATGCCATGACGCTGGCTACGGCTGATAAAAATGGTATACCATCAGCAAGAATTGTTTTGCTCAAGGAATATGATGCCAAAGGCTTTGTTTTTTTTACCAATTACAATAGCAAAAAAGGCGAACAGCTTTTGCAAAATCCCAATGCCTGCCTGGTATTTTTTTGGAAAGAACTGGAAAGACAGGTGCGTATAACAGGCACCACAGAAAAGATAAGTATGGAAGAAAGTATTGCTTATTTTAATAAAAGGCCCGATGGCAGTAAGATTGGTGCCTGGGCATCGCCACAAAGCCTGGCAGTAGCGGGCAAAGCATGGCTTAAGGAAACATTTGATTATTACCGGGAACGTTTTAAGCACGGCGAAATTCCTAAACCACCACACTGGGGTGGCTACCGTGTAAAGCCATTTACAATAGAATTCTGGCAGGGCCGCCCCAGCCGCATGCACGACAGGATACAGTATACTTTAGATGCTGGCGGCAACTGGATGATTGAACGTTTAGCTCCTTAGTAATGGATAATGAAATAATGGATAATTAATAATGCCTTAATGATGAAATACTGTTACATAATCAGCAGGCACTATAAACCGAAAGAATTATCCATTATTCATTAATCAATTATCCATTAAAAAGCTTACGCTGTCTTTTTAGGCGCTACATTTTTCTTTTTAACTTTTGCAGGCCTTGATTTACCGAAAGAAGCTTTAGTAATTTTTCCTTTTTTAGTTTTTATATCACCACGTCCCATAATAAATAGATTTTATTTTTTTGATTAATAAGAAATTCAAAGGTATAAAGAAAAAGCAAGGTGCAAAGGCGCCTTGCTTTTTTAATGTGTTTACTTACAGCATTACATTTTAGCAGATAATTCTTTACCAGCTTTAAATTTAGCAACCTTCTTGGCTTTAATTTTGATAACAGCACCAGTTTGAGGGTTACGGCCATTACGGGCAGCTCTTTTTGATACCGAGAAAGTACCAAATCCAACCAATGTAACTTTGCCGCCTTTTTTTAAAGTAACAGTTACAGCTTCCACAAAAGAATCCAACGCTGCGTTTGCCTGTGTTTTTGTGATACCTGCATCATCCGCAAGTTTTGTAATTAATTCAGCTTTGTTCATGATAATTTTTTTTGAATTTTATTGAGCGACAAATATAAACGGTTTTTAATTGCAACAAAATTTTTTCTTCAAAATAATTTTTTGTAAAAATGGCTGTAAACCGCAAGGAATAAGGACTTGAGCCGATTGCAGATTTTAGATTTATGATTCAGGATTTGTGAAAAAGAGCTGAAAGTGTTGCTGGTAAAGGGTTTTAGCTTGAGGCCTTTGAAATCCTTTGCCAATGCGGATTGTGGCGGAATATACAAACGATTTGAATAGGACCAAATTAAAATTATTTTTTTGCACATTAGTGCACAACCTGCATTAAAGAACGGAATGCAATAAACTGGTTGCCCCATTTATCAAATGCTTTTTGACGCATTGTGGCGGCATGCTTTTCCATGTAATTATTGTATAAGGATTTGCTGTCTGCAAAATATTGCACCGCATAGGTTGGCCCTTCGCTGTCATCAATTTCTAACAATTGTAAAACGGTGGCGTGTGTAAAACAACCGGTGTTGATGATGTCGGGAATATGTTCTTCTTTTATCCATTGCAACCAATCGGTTTGTATTGCGGCGGCAACTTTTGTGGTAACGTTATATACAATCATGTTCTTTCTATTTGTTAATTTATCCGCCAAGTTACTTTATTTAATATATTAGGGTGTTAGACAAATCTGTATTTAATGAAAAGAACAATGATCCGGAAAATGGCTGCAGTAGTATTGCTGATTTATTCCTGTAGTTCGACAAAAATAAAAAAAAGTGAAAGTGCTGCTATAAGAGCCGTAAAGATTTCTCATAACTTTCCGTTTATAGATAAAAACGGAAAACTGTTAAGATATGACACTGGCTCCAATGTTAATGTTTATTACCTGAGAGACCAGGTTTTATACAGAGATTTTTATAGCTGGGATTCTTATGTGAATGATACATTGATTAAGTCAGAAATCAGGGAGAGTTTTTTTGTATATTCAAAAGGAAAAACTTATGGCTATTTCTATGACAAAAATAAAGCGGAATTTGACAGGAGACTTTTAATAGACTCAATGTTAAAAGAACAATGGTATAACCAGTCCGGTTTCTCAAATGTTGCTTTCTTCAAAGTATCTGAGCAATATAATTCAGGTTTGGGTACGCTGGATAAAACTTATTTAACCACGGGAAAAGTTGATACCACAATGAGAGGAACTACTACTTTTTTTTATACCAGTCATTTAAATTGGGTTGACTATAACCTCGTAAAAAAATCTGATACTATAAATAAAATGAAATTATGCAAGGTTAGAAGTGTTACATATGGAAGATACATGAAAGAATACAATATGACACTAGATACAATTGTGCAATTATCAGAAATGAAAGAGATTCCCGTGATCAATCCCCAGGAAATTTTATATTATTTTGATAGAGAGAAAAAATATAATTCGGGTAAATAAAAAAAACCTAACCAGGTACGCTCAGGCTGCAGTATCATGTTCTTTTCTTTTATTTACTTCTGTCATCATTTTCCTGGTAAACAAAAGCAGCACAATTAATACGGCAATGATGGCTGCCCATAGTATCCAGGTGTTGTTTTTTTGCGGTGTAACAATAACTGGTTTTTCTTCAAATCCAGCTATTTTTTTGAAAGCTAATATTGGAGTACTGTCAGAAAACTTTGTATTGATACTGGCCAGATCATAATTGGGCTTTATTGCTGAAATGTTACCCATTATTAATTTATACTTATTTCCCTTCTCTAAATAGGATGTGATATAGCGATAGTCAATCGATGTATTGATTGCTGCAACTTTCAAGGGCAGATTATCTTCATTGTGGATAAGCAGGTAAAATATGGTTGCATTTACAAGTGGTACATTAAATTGCAAAGTGCTGTTATTGGAAACGGTAAAATTTTGCAATCGCTGTCCGGGATTGGAAAAGGAATGATTAGAGGAAGAAGGAATATACAATTCAACATTTCTTGAAAAATATTTTACGCCATCTAATTTTAAACTGATGCCGGAGAAATGAAAAGCCTGCTGTTGGGTAATTTTTATGTAAGAAATTTTACCGCTATCTTTTTGCTGAATAGAAGTGGTTGGATTCTGAATGATTTTATCCTGATAAGGGGATTTGATAATTGCGGAAGTTTGATTTACTATTCTAATAATATCGAACGGGTCTTTATTATTATTCCGGATTATTATTTTGTAAAATTTATAATTGCAGGGTGGAAAGTTAATTAAAAAAGTATTGGCAATTCCTGTTTCTACGGGTTCAGGATTAATTAATATACTGTCATTAATAATAAACCAATTTTTACTGTCATTACTTCCACTTAGTGTACAAAACCTTTCGGCAAGTGTGTTATTAATTATAAGCCCGATGTTGGAAATAATATTTTGGCTATTTTCAATTATTAACGATGTACGTATTTTGTTGTTTTCAGGTTTGGTGTACTTTAAGTCAAAATGGAAAATATCATTACTCACTTCATTAAGGGGATAATGTAACACATGTGGTATCCACTTTCCCGAATCATTCACAATCCTCAGATCACTATAGTCTGTTTTTAAATGCGCTGATAATTCCGGTGTGATGGCAATATTGTAAAACCCGGAAGTTTTCACGCTATCCAGTTCACTATAAAATTTATAGCCTGCTGTTTGTGCAGTACAACAAACAGCGATCATACAAAACAATACAACACTAATCCACTTTTTTCTCATCGTCAATAATTATTTTTTTCAAACGCTGGTACATGAAGGAAACCACCAGTAATAAAATACCCAGGCAAAAGAAAGCTGCAATTTTACCACCCGGAGGAATATTCTGTATATCGAATATAAATAATTTCAATAAGGTTAAAGTAAACAAGCTTAACGAAATGATTCGCAGGCTGCGGTATTTAAAATGCATGCCCAGCCACATAAAGGCAAAAGAACACAGCCCCCACAAAATAGGCAGGCCGGTTTTAATGTAGATCCTTTGGATGTTTGACAATGGATTGTCGGCAGCATAAAAAATGTTATTGGAAAGCAAATGGAACTCGATGCTTAAATAAATTACAATAGCTGCACATGATACCCAGGTAAGAAAATTAAAGCTGTCTTTAAGTTCTGGTCTCTTGCTACGCAATAATTGTATCAATCTGTACAATACCGACAGTGCTAATAATGCACTGGCCCAATGTGCTAAGAAATGTTCATTGTTTTTATGCAGCTCCAGTACGTCTTTTTGTATGGCAATAGTTTGAGGGATACTTAAGAAATAAAATATGATACTACCTGCAAACATGATGGCAATAATTTGCCAATGCAATTGCAGAGGCTTTACTTTTTGTGTAATAAAAGTAAGCAGGCTTATAAATGCCAGGGTATACAAAAGCAAATAGAGAATGTGGAAGTTAGCAGCAGGGTAATAGAAATTAAATTGATAATTGATCTCCAAAGCACCGGCAGCAAATAATAAAATGATAGCTACAATCCTGAAAATATTTTTACCCGGTATAAAAGTTGCAGCAGCCGGATTTATATTTTCTGTTTCTTTATTCCTTAATACAAACAATAAATACGTGGCTATTGCAGCAAATACTGTAGTAATAAAACCTTTGTTGGCAATGATGGTAAGCGGTGTACTGTAATGAGTATACAATTGCATCCAGTCCATTACTAAACTAATCATCATTAAAGCCCACACCAGCAATGCCGAATATTGCATAATGCTGATTTTTGATTTAGTGAATAACCAATACAACAACACTGCTTCGCTTGCCCAGAACAAAGTGATGTAATTGCCATGTAATTGTATAGGAGCCGTGATGGAAATAAATGTAAGCGTAATACCAATGAGCAGGTATAAAATATTGGTGTCCACTTTTTGTTTGCGGAATAAGAAATAAGACACTATTAAATTAAATATACCCATTGATGCACTAAACAGGCCTTTAAATTCAGGCGCATTCATCTGAGCTAAACAAAAAATACCGGCACCAAAATACAGGGAGGTGTTGGCTAACAGAATACCAAAGTCTGACCCAATGAATTTCTTTTTCTCTTTAATGTTATGTGCAATGTTGATAATAAAGAACAAGAGGTAAAATGCTGTTGCAAATAAAAATCCGTTTTTATAAGTTACTGCAGGCACATCATACCGCAGGAAAAATAACCAGCTGCCAAAGATGAATATGGTAAAAATAAAGCTGAGGAAATTCAATATACGCCATGCTTTATTGTAGGCAATAATTAAAAGCCCGCTGTTTAAAATAATAAGATAAGTGAATAATACTTTGTAATTACCATCACCGGTACTTACTAAAAATGGTGCAGTAAAACCACCAACCAGTGCAACAATTGCCAATTCCTGTTTATTGTACAATAATGACAATATAACTGCAAAAGCTGTAATTACAACCATTATTATAAATGCAATAGCTTGCCCATTGGTTTGACCGAAGAGGTGAAATTTTTGAAATGCTAATGTGATCGTAAAATAAAAAACTGCCAATCCTCCACCTGCAAGTATTGAACTGAAGTTTTTGTAAGTGTTGCGTAGCTTGTGCGCTAATGCAATTAAAATTCCGCCGCATAATATGCCAATAGCCACACGGCCTACCGGCCCAATCCAGTTTTGATCGATAGCATAGTTTACAAAAAAGCCAATGGCTAAAACTAAGATACCAATACCGATTTTACTGATAAGATTTTCGCCGATAAATTTTTCAATATCAGGATTATTGCGGATCCATTTTTCACTCCAGCTTTCTTTTGGTGGTGCAGGTGGCGCCGCTGTTACTTTTATTTTGGGCGGCTCAATAGTTTCATTGATAGCAACCAATGTAGCAGGCTGTTGCAATAATTGCTTTTCTTCTTCCTCTTTTTTTCTTGCTTCACGTAGTAAGCGTAATTCTTCTATTGCTGCAATTTTTCGTTTGTATTCTTCCTGCGCCTGTAACTCGGCTGCGGCTTTTTCTTTTTGCTGCTGCTCTGTTGGTGCTGGTTTTACTTCGGGTGTTTTAAACTGAAGATTGATAAACTCATTTTTCAGCTCCTGCAGCTGGCGGTTTAGAGAAGAAAGGCTTTTATTAAGGTCATCAGCATTGCTGCGCTGACTGCTTTGAATATTTAGTACAATGATAAAGACGACAACCAGTGCAATAAAAATTAAAAATTCCATAGCAGTATATTAGTTAGTTACTGCAAAACAAGATACAATGCTATTTGATATCATTATGGAATAATTTGTTAAAGCAATACTTAGGAAAACTTTCGTTTAACATTTATTACTTGTACAAAACAGCCGGTTTTAACAAATTGCTTTAACGGCAACCATTAAATTTTTATCTCTACATAAATAGGGCAATGGTCGCTGTGTTTTACATCCGGAAAAATATCGGCATCTTTTAATTGCTTTTGCAATGGTTCGGTAACGGTAATGTAATCGATGCGCCAGCCTTTATTATTTAAACGTACACTGGGAAAACGCTGGCTCCACCAGCTGTAACGGTGCGGTTCTTTATGAAATTCCCGGAAAGTATCTATCCAGCCACTGGCTAAAAAATTAGTCATCCAGGCTCTTTCTTCAGGTAAAAAACCAGAAGAGTTTTTATTGCCCTTAGGATCGTGTATATCAATTTCGTTATGAGCAATATTATAATCACCTACTAAAACAATTTTAGGAAACTTCTTTTTTAACTTGGTAAGATAGCTGTGAAATTCATCCAGCCATACATATTTAAAAGCCTGCCGCTCTTCGCCACTGGTACCGCTTGGGAAATAAGCATTGATCAAACGGATATCTCCGAAATCCAATTGTATCACTCTTCCTTCATCATCGCTCGCTGTATGACCATTGCCATATACAACATTATCTGGCTTTGTTTTACTGAAAACAGCTACACCACTATAACCCTTTTTTTGTGCACTATACCAATGGTGATGAAAACCTAATGCTTCTAATTGTTTTATATCCACATCATCTTTAGTGGCTTTGGTTTCCTGCAGACAAATGATATCAGCAGGATTGGTTTTTAACCAATCAATAAAACCTTTTTTAAATGCAGCACGAATGCCGTTAACATTGTAGGAGATAATGCGTAGTGTACCCATTTTATTGTTTATTTTGCTGTTGCAATTTACTTTTAAATATTATATGCACAATAAGCAGGCGTTAATTTTATCTTTTGAAAAAAAAATGACGGTCATTGATCCGGAGGCCATCAGTGATTACCCTTACTGCAAAAGCTATTTTTTACACCTGCTGCAATACAAACGCTTTTACCTGAATATTTACAGCCATGTGCTGGAGCTTTTATTACAACACACCCGGCTGCCTATGGATGAATTAATAATAGTTGACTATGGAGCAGGTAATGGCTTACTGGGATTGTTTGCTAAACATTGCGGCTTTGGTAAAGTGTATATTAATGATGTAAACGAAAAATTTGTAAAGGCGGCTGAAAAAACGGCTCAGTTAATGAACATTTTTATCGATGGTTTTATTACCGGAGATATGGACAATGTAGCTGCTGCATTTCCATCAGCAAAACCAAATGCTGTCATTGGTACAGATGTGATAGAGCATATTTACGACCTGGATATTTTTTTTAAACAATTGCAGCGGTTGAATCCTGCAATGACTACAGTGTTTACTACCGCTGCCAATGCTGCTAACCCATTTAAAAAAAGGCGATTGCAGCAATTGCAATGGAATGATGAAAACAAAGGTGGATTACCAGGCGACTATGCTTTATTTGGAGAAGATGCGATTGAACCTTTTAGAATTACCAGGCAAAAAATTTTAGCGGAATATTTCCCTGCTTTAACCGGAGCAGAAACAGAATTGCTTACAATACATACCAGGGGATTAAATAAAAAAGATATTATTAATGCCGGAGAGAAATATATCGCTGAAAAAATCCTTCCCCCATTATTAGCACACCCAACCAATACCTGTGAACCTTTAAGTGGCAGCTGGACAGAGCATTTATTAACCATTAAAGAATACAAAGCGATTTACAACGAGGCAGGATTTCAGTTAACAGTATACAATGGATTTTATAATGCATTTTCAGGAGATGCTAAAAGTTTACTGATGAAATTTGCTAATTGGAGTATTTTAATTTTAGGAAAAAGATTGGCACCCTTTGTTAGTCTGATTGGAACGGCCATTAAAGAATAAGTGTCAGGTAAAATTATAAAAGTATGGATGAGATCAAAGACTTTGAAAGCTTTTATACCATTAAACTGCAACCGCTTATTGATAGTTTAAAAAAAGAAGCAGGTGCGGCAGGCAATTGGGGTATCATTGCTCCGGTTGTTGCAGTTTTATCCATTGTAGTTTTTGTGGGATACCAGTCTGGTTACCTGGAAGGGTATGGTGGCTGGGCAATTTTTTGCTGCATTGCAGCCATTGCGATCAGCGTATATTTTTATGCCAATAAAAATGACCGTTACACCAAAGATTTTAAAGAAACGATCATTAAAGAAATTATAACTTACCTGCATTCCGGCATTACTTATAAGCCTGATGAAGTAATTGCAAAGGAAGACTATAAATACAGTGGCCTTTTCAGGCACAAGTTTGATTATTATGATGGCGATGATTATATGGAAGGTGTTTACAAAAACGTGCCTTTCCGTTGTTCAGAATTACATACAAAATATGAAAGATTAGGTACCGGAATTATGGGTAGCAGGCTGATAACAATTTTTAAGGGATTATTTTTTGTTGCAGAGATCAGTAAAAATTTTTCATCAGGAACTTATTTATGGTCTTCGGGAGCGGCACAAACAGGAGGTAGCTCCATTCATCAACCCAATGTATACAAAATTAAATTACAGGATGCCAATGCAGGGTTTGACGATCATTTTTCGGTATACAGTACCAATCCATCAGAAGCCGGCACCATTCTTACCAACACCATGACAGAAAGAATGGTAAAATTTCAACAACAGGTTAAACGGGATATAGCCATTTCTTTTGTGGCAGGCCGTTGCTATGTAGCCATTGGTATTAATGAAGACCTGCTAGAACCCAGTGGTTTTGATACCGATGACAGGGAAGAAGTAAAAAAATATTTTTTCACCGTCTTGCTTGTACTAAGTATTATTAACCAACTGCATTTAAATGAGCTGGTATAACTTACTCCAGTATCGGCCTCAACCATCTTGTGGCATCATCTAAACTCATTCCTTTTCTTGCTGCATAATCATTCAGTTGATCGGTTTCTATCTTACCTACGCCAAAATATTTACTTTCAGGGTTAGCAAAATACCAACCTGCAACAGATGATGCCGGATACATCGCTAATGATTCGGTGAGTTCAATACCTGTAGCATCTTTGCCGCCCAGGAGATCAAACAATTTATATTTTTCAGTATGATCAGGACAAGCGGGATAACCCGGTGCCGGACGAATACCTAAATATTCTTCTTTAATTAATTGCTCATTGGTTAAATGCTCGTCAGTGGCATAACCCCAATACTCCTGTCGTGTTTTTTTATGCAACAATTCTGCGAAGGCTTCTGCCAAACGATCGGCTAAAGCCTGTAAAATAATTTTATTGTAATCGTCTAAAGCCGCTTCAAACTTTTTAATGTGCGGCTCAATACCTTCAATAGTTACAGCAAATGCACCGATATGATCCTGGTAATTTTTTTCTGCAGGTGCAATAAAATCTGCCAGGGAAAGATTAGGCTGTCCTTCTGCTTTTTTTATTTGCTGGCGCAGGAATTGTAACTGTACTACTTCTTTGTTTGCCAGTACATCAACAGCATCAGCACTAACTTTGTTGGCTGGCCAAAAACCAATAGCACCTCTTGCGTTCAGCCATTTTTCATCGATGATCTGTTTCAATAATTTTTGAGCATCGTTGTAAAGATTGGTTGCTGCAACCCCAATAACACTATCGGTTAAGATAGCAGGAAACTTACCATGCATTTCCCATGCAATAAAGAAGGGCTGCCAATCGATATAGGTTGCTATTTCTCCCAGGTCGTAATTATTAAAAACTTTTGTACCGGTAAAAGTTGGCGTTACCGGTGTGAATGTATCCCAGTTAATAGCAGCACCATTTTTTTGAGCATCTGCAAAAGATAAATATTGTTTGGTAGATTTCTTATTCCCGAAATCTTCTTTCAGTTTATCGTATTCTTTTTTTACACCCGATAAAAATTCAGGCTTTTGTTCTTTACTTAATAAACTACCTGCCACAGTTACGCTGCGGCTGGCATCTAATACGTGAATTACACCTTCGTCATATTGCGGTGCAATTTTTACAGCAGTATGCATACGGCTTGTGGTAGCACCACCAATTAATAATGGTTGCGTCATGCCACGGCGTTTCATTTCGTGTGCCACATGCACCATTTCATCAAGAGAAGGAGTAATTAAACCACTCAGGCCAATGATATCAACATTTTCTCTTACTGCTGTTTCTAAAATTTTATCTGTTGCCACCATCACACCAAGGTCAATAATGTCATAACCATTACAACCTAATACCACACCTACAATATTTTTACCAATATCATGTACATCACCTTTTACGGTGGCTAATAAAATTTTTGCAGCACCTGCAGATTCTTCATTGATAGTACCCGCAGTAATATGCGCTTGCTTTCTGTCTTCTTTTTCCTGTTCAATATACGGAGTAAGAACAGCCACTGCTTTTTTCATTACTCTTGCGCTTTTTACCACCTGGGGCAAGAACATTTTTCCTGCTCCAAATAAATCACCCACGATGTTCATCCCATCCATCAACGGGCCTTCAATTACATCTAATGGCTTAGGGTATTTTTGCCTGGCTTCTTCTGTATCCGCATCAATATAATCGGTAATGCCATTTACTAAAGAGTGCGACAATCTTTTTTCCACTGGTTCATTTCTCCACTTCTCATCTTTTACAATTTCTTTTCCTTTGGCTTTAACGGTATCTGCAAAAACAATCAGTTTTTCTGTAGCACCGTTATCGTCGTTATTTCTGTTGAGTAAAACATCTTCACAAAGCTCTCTTAGTGTGGGTTCAATTTCATCGTACACTACCAACTGTCCGGCATTTACAATACCCATATCCATTCCTGCTTTAATGGCATAGTATAAGAATACGCTGTGTATAGCTTCTCTCACATGATCATTACCACGAAAAGAAAAAGACACATTACTTACACCACCACTTACTTTGGTAAGCGGCATCAATGCTTTTATTTCTCTTGTTGCTTCAATAAAATCAACGGCATAATTATTATGTTCCTCAATACCTGTTGCCACAGCAAAAATATTGGGATCAAAAATTATATCCTGGGGTGCATAGCCCACCTGTTCAGTTAATATTTTATAAGCCCGGTGACAAATTTCTACTTTACGTTGTTTGGTATCTGCCTGTCCTACTTCATCAAAGGCCATTACAATTACAGCCGCACCATAGCTTTTACAAATATGCGCCTGTTCAATAAATTTAGCTTCGCCTTCCTTCATCGAAATAGAATTCACAATACATTTTCCCTGCACACATTTTAATCCGGCTTCTATAATTTCAAATTTAGAAGAATCGATCATGATGGGTATCTTGGCAATATCGGGTTCTGCCTGCACCAAATTTAAAAACGTGGTCATAGCCTGTACACCATCCAGCAAGGCATCATCCATGTTTACGTCAATTACCTGTGCACCACTTTCTACCTGTTGCCTTGCAACAGATAAAGCTTCTTCATATTGGCCATCCCTGATCAGCCTTGCAAATTTTTTACTGCCGGTTACATTAGTACGCTCACCAACATTCACAAAATTAGTTTCCGGACGAACGACTAATGGTTCTAATCCGCTAAGGCGTAAAAAAGGTTTTATTATTGTACTCATTATGTTTTTATTGCTCTCTTATTAATTTTAAAATTTGTTTTTCAGGAAAAAATACTCTGTATTTACTGGCAAATATTTGTTTGTTGCCTTTTCCCAGGGTGTATTTTATAGTGCTTTCTTTTTTGTTTTTACAAAGAATGATACCAATAGTTTTATTTTCTTCTTCTGCTTTTATCTCTTCGTCGTAATAATTTACGTACATCTGCATCTGTCCTAGGTCTTTATGTTGTAATGTTCCTATTTTTAGGTCTATCAATACAAAGCACCGTAAAATCCTGTGATAAAAAACCAGGTCAATTTTATAATCATCGCCATCCATTTTTATTCTTTTTTGCCTATCTACAAATAAAAACCCCTTACCCAATTCCAATAAAAAATGTTCTAACTTATTGATAATGGCTTTTTCTAAATCACTTTCAGAGTAAAAATCCTGTTCATGCAGATCTAAAAATTCCAATATGTAAGGATCCTTTACTGCATCAGAAGGTTTTTCAATCACCTGCCCTTTCTTACTAAGCTCTTTAACCTTTGCCTTATTCCTGCTTAAAGCAAGGCGTTCGAATAAGGCGCTTTCATATTGTCTCTTTAGTTCTCTGAAACTCCAATTTTCGGTATTTGCTTCTATTGTATAAAATTTTCTTTCAATCGTATTCTCAATATTAGAAAGAAAAATATAATGCGACCAGGAAAGCTTAAATGGAGATAAGCTCAATTTCCGAGACACTGTCTCGGATTTTTGATTTTTACCGATGTGCTTTAAGTAGTCATCTTTATACACTACATAAAACTTACGCATATTCTCTAAATTATCTACCGAAAAGCCTTTGCCCAGAGCAGCAGTAAGTTTTGCAGATAAGTTAATCAATGTTTCTTTTGCATATTCAGCCCTGTTGTTGCCTTGTTGTTCATATTCCACAATTAATCTTCCTATATGAAAATAGGTTTCGGTTAATGTGGTGTTGGCAATAACATATAATTCCCGCTTGCTTTGTTCTACAAGGGTTTTTATATTTTTAAAAAGCTGTGCAGTCGTTACTTTACTCATTAATTCTGCATGTGCAATTTCCGAGACACTGTCTCGGAAATTTATTTTATAATGCTTCTTCCAATACCGGCAATTCCCTCGGCTTAAATTTTCTTACTTCATCTGCAATATGCTTGATATGATCCGGCGTGGTACCACAGCAACCACCCACAATATTCAACCAGCCATTGGCAGCCCACTCTTCAATGATATGTGCTGTTTCATGCGGTTGCTCATCATACTCACCAAATGCATTAGGTAAACCTGCATTAGGGTAAGCTGATGTATAACAAGCAGCGATCTGCGAAAGTTCTTCAATATGCGGCCTCATTTCCTGTGCACCCAATGCACAATTCAATCCCACGCTTAATGGATTGGCATGCGCTACGGATGTGTAGAATGCTTCTAAAGTTTGTCCGCTCAAGGTTCTGCCGCTGGCATCGGTGATAGTACCGCTGATCATGATGGGTAATTCAGGTAAATTATTTTTTCTGAAATAATTCTTAATAGCATAGATGGCAGCTTTTGCATTCAATGTATCAAAAATTGTTTCCACTAATAAGATATCTACACCGCCATCCACCAAACCTTTTATCTGTTCGGTGTATGCAGCAGCAACCTCGTCGAAAGTAACAGCACGGTAGCCGGGGTTATTTACGTCTGGTGATAAGGATAATGTTTTATTAAGCGGGCCAATTGCTCCGGCTACCCATGCTGTTTTACCATTTTGTTTAATTGCCTCTTTAGCACATTTTGCAGATGCCACATTCATTTCATACGCCAGCGATTGCATATCATAATCGGCTTGTGCAATAGATGTACTGCTGAAAGTATTGGTTTCAATAATGTCAGCTCCGGCTTCTAAATATTTTTTGTGTATACCGATAATAATTTCAGGTTGAGTGATACTCAACAAATCGTTGTTGCCTTTTACATCGGTATGCCAGTCTTTAAAACGTTCACCACGGTAGTCGGCTTCCTCCAGTTTATGGAGTTGTATCATGGTGCCCATGGCACCATCAATAATTAATATTTTTTCCTGTAATGCTTTTTTAATTGAGCTCATAATGTTATGAATTTAAGGCAGCAGATACTGGGATGCTGTATAAGTTGAATACACAATGATTAACATTGGTATACATTTCTTCAGATAAAAACTTATAAACGCTGGAAAACTAGTGGAGTTTTGTGGACGTTTATTAGTTCTGTTGAAGGCTGAACAATAAACAAATCTGCCTGTTTTACAGTGCAAAGATACAATACAAAAGCCGTAACACAAAAATGTTACGGCTTTTCTTTGGAACTCATGCCTGGGATATATTTAATAAGTACTTAGCCTTTCAATAGATATGTAGTAATAATTTAAAACCAATAAGAAGGACCTGGATATTAAGCGGAACGGGAATTAATTTATAACGAACTGCACTTTCTCATCACTGGAAGGATTGTCGTCTTTCAGGTTGATGGCAGTAGCTGTTTTTTGTTCAATCAGCCAGCTTTTGTTAAGGTTGCCTAAGGTTGCATTGGCACCAAAACTAATGGTAAATTTGCTGCTGCTCTGGCTCCAGGTACCCTTGATGGTAGTGCCGCCATTAGTAGCGGTGGCAAGGCCGCCGGAAGTAAAAGAAAAAGTATAACCACTGAATTTACTGGTCTCATCTTTTTTATCCCAATACAAACTTACACGCCAGGTACCCGGAACAGCGGTACTAACTGTTGCCACATCGTCGTTTTTTGAGCAGGAGGAAGATTGCAATGTGGTGAAAAAAGTTACCAGCAACAATGCCAGTATAAGATTAAAGCCTTTTGTTTTTGCGGATAGTAGCATAGCTGTAAATTTTTGCGGTTAAATAATTGATACCGTAAAAATGCAGCAACCCGTTGGCGTATAAAACTAAACATTACCGAACAGGTATTTTAGTATGCTGAACGGGGAATAATATTATTTTTCATCGCCCAGCCATAGTTTAAAATCGGCAGAACGCTCAGTACTCACAATGGTTTCGTGTTTTGCAGGTGGATTTAATTTTACCAGCACCCTGCTTTTGGAATACGCAAACATTTCGGCAATAGAATTTATACTGATGATGTATTGACGATTAATACGGAAGAATGTTTTGGGATCCAGCATTGATTCCAGTGCATCTAAATTAAAATCTATTGTAAAACGGCGGTTTTCTTTGGTGGTTAAAAAATTCACTTTGTCTTCAGTATAAAAAAATGCCACTTCTTCAATAGTAATGGTTTTAATATGTTCGCCATAGCGAACTACAAAACGTTGCTTATAAGCAGAAGCAGGGTTAGCAAAACTTTTTAATAACTGGTTAATATCTATTGAAGGTGGAACAATTTTTGTTTTTTTATACTTGGCAATAGCATTTGCCAGTTCTTCTTTTTTAATGGGCTTTAAAAGATAATCAATGCTGTTTACTTTGAATGCTTCAATGGCATATTGATCGTAGGCTGTAGTAAAAATAACCGGGCATGATATTTCTACCGCCTTAAATATTTCAAAACTTAAGCCATCGGATAATTGAATATCGGAGATGATAAGATCGGGCAGCTCATTTCCTGCAAACCATTTTACAGCAGAAGAAATGCTTACAATATTATCTTCCACTACAGCACCAGGCTCCAGTTCTGCCAGCATTTTTTGCAGGCGTTTTGCTGCAGGTTCTTCATCTTCTATCAATAAAATTTTCATCAGTTTTGTTTTAAAGCGGGTAATGAAACAGTGAAATATTTTTTATCGTTATTAACTACAACGGGCTCTTTACTTAAAATGTTGTACCGGTTAATAATGTTTTGCAAACCCATTCCAGTTCCGGCCTGTGCCGAAATTTTGGGATTGATATTATTGTGTACCACCAGGTATTCATCCTGCAAAAATAATTCAATTATCAAAATGGTTTCTTTTGAAACGGCATTGTGTTTTATGGCATTTTCTATAAGCAATTGTAAAGTAAGTGGCGGAATGAAGATATGTTTTTTCGCTTCTTTATCAATGTTGATATGGAGTTGTAAATTATCACCGTATCTTTTTTGCTGCAGGTAAAAATAAGTTCTTAAGATGTGTGTTTCTTCCGTTAAACTGATCACATCTTTATCACGGTAGTTTACAATATTGCGAAAAAATTCTGACAGCTGTTCTACATAATCCACGGCTGTTTTTGGATTTTCTTCAATAGCAGAGATCAATGTATTAAAACTGTTGAATAAAAAATGCGGATTTACCTGGTTGCGTAATACCTGGAACTGAAATTCAATTTTTTCCTGTTGCAGCTGTTGCATTTTGGTAATGCTTTTCTCTCGCCATTTTACATACCAGAACAGCAGTGAAGCACCTGTTGCAATACAAAGTATAATGAACCACCATCGTTTCCAGAAAGGGCTGGTGATAACAAAACTATAAGTTGCTTCACTTGTATTATCAAAATTTTCATTGAGCGAAGAGCGTACATGAAAAGTATATTTGCCAGGCCTGAGGTTAGGGAAGGGAATACTTTGATCTTTAGTGGCCACCCAGGAAGTGTCCCAGCCATCTAACTTATATTGATAGTGTACTTCGGCAGGATTGGTATAGTATAAACCGGTATAATTAAAAGTAAAACCGTTCTCATCATATTTAAATTCATGCGTAGCATCTTTGTCAATCGCTTGTAAAAATAATTGCACACTATTAATGATAGTTTTGGGTTGTTGTATTGTATTTATCACCGGCGAATAAGATACAATACCGTCTTCAGTAGATAACATTACATTGCCTTGCAGATCTGTCGTCACACTTTCTATGGCAGTATTGATTGCCCCGATACCCTGTGCATTATTTAAATAAGACACTGATCCGTTTTCCGGGTTTAAGATATCTATTCCTCTTTCGTTTACAATAATGATATTACCTAACCGGTCTGTTTTAAGTGAAGTGATCTTTAAATCACTTATACCTTGTGCAGTAGAATAATTTTTAAATTTTGCTCCGTGAAAACAATACACGCCGGCATCTTTTGTGTTAAACCATATCCTGCCTTTAGTATCTTCTGTAAAAGAAAATACATGATCATCCTTTAACCCACTGGTTTTATCATAATGCGTAAAATTGCCGTTTTGTAAAACAGTGATACCTTTTCCATCAGTACCAAACCATAGCCGCCCGCTTTTATCTTTATATACCGAATGAATATAGTTGTTACCTACATTGGGAATATTATTATAGTTAGTGAACTGGTAATTGGTATGAATATCTTTATTAAGATCTGAAAGCTCAAAGATGGTGGCCACGCCTTCTAAGCCTCCTGCACAAACAGTATTACCACTACCTGTAATGGAAAGAATACTTGCCTTTTTCAGGAGAGCATTTTCTGTGATGTTACGGTATTGCCCTGTGGCAGGATCTGCAACAAAAATTCCTTCACCCATGGTACTTACCCAGATATTATGATACGGGTCCTGGTATAAACCGGTAATATCAGTTTTACTGGTGAGTTCTTTAATGCGGAAAAATTTATTTTCTGTGGGATTGTTTTTAAGATTGTATTTTATCAGTCCGCCATCTGTGCCTACCCAGATATTATTCTCATAATCAGACAAGATAGTATGAATGGTTTCATAAGTTGCTTTATTGTATAAGGGTAGCAGGTGCAGTTTATTGCCGGCAGTACAAATCAGTTCTTCATTGCCGGTCATCCAGATATTACCTTCATTATCCTGTAATAAGTTATTGATATTACCCTTACTTTCTTCTTTTGTAAAGGCAGGTGTTATCAACTGATTGGTATAAGATAATTTTAGTACACTATTTTCCTGTGTGGCAATCCATAAACTGTTTTCTACAGAAAGTAATGCATTTACCTGGCCGTAATTCCGGGTATTAACTGAAGGAGGGATAGTAATTTGTTTGTTAGTATGATTATATAAACAAAATCCTTTTTCTTGTGTGCCTATCCAGAAGCTGTTATTGCCTGCCGGCACAATGGCTGTAATATAATAATCAGGCAAACCATTTTTTGGGCCGATTACTTCTATCATTTTTTTTGAACCTTCAATTCTACAGATATTAATACCCTGGTCGGTAGCAGCTAACACATCGCCATTATTTGCAAGCGCTAAAGCATGTACATATTTATCGCTTAAGCCTTCTTCTTCATTAATTAAATACAAATGCTTATTGGTAAAATAATAAATGCCTTCACCATTGGTGGCAAACCAGATATTGTTTTTTTTATCCTGTAAAAAAGCAGTGATGGCTACTTTGGGTGTTCCTTCTTCTGGTTCAAAATATTGTAAAATGCCTTTTATTTTTTTTGCGATCTTACCATTTTTAAAGCCAACCCATAATTGCCGGGTATTATCCTGGAAGATAGCAGTAACGGTATCTTTTATTGCGGCATTTAAAAAATTAATAGCCGTGAAATTCTTACCATCAAAAGTATAGAGACCGTTAGTAGTGCCGGCATAAATATATCCTTCATCATTTTTGTAAAGGATATTGATTTTAAAACTGCGGTTATCTTCTGTAAGCTTAAAAGATTTATAGCCCAAAAATTGTTGTGCAGAGCTTTTTTGTAAAAGTGCAGTAAGTATAATAAGCGCTGTAATTCGTTTCAGCAGTAACATTAATGAGATAGTTATTTTTTAATCAGGTCTGCTTTGATATCTACTTTTATTTCCGAAGCTAATTTTTCGTGTACTACTTTTGGAATGGGGATATTATGATCGGCCAGTAAAACAGTAAAATTTGATTTGATACTGATATTGCCATCTTTCACAGTGAGCTCACTTTTAATGATCCGTTCCTGCACCACACCATGAATAGATAAATTTCCTTTTGCCCTTACAGCATATACTCCATCTTTGGAAACATCAACATCTTCAATAATTTTTCCTTCAAAAGAAGCAGTCGGGTATTTATTGGTTTCCAAATAATTTTCATTAAAATGTTCCTGCTGCAAAGGGCTGTTAAAACCTTTAAAGGATTTAATATTTACAATAAAGGCAAATTGTTTTTTATCTGCCAGGAACAAACCTTTTAATTCATTACTCTGCGCTTTTATTAATTCCAGTGACGCATCAGACCTGAAAGCAATACTGCCTGTACTTACTTTAAAATCCTGCTGTGGCGAAAATGCCAGCAACAGGAATAAGGGGAGCAATATGGCAAGCCTTTTTAACATGGTGTAAATTTACGCAATACTTTGCCCTCTTCATCTTTACCTAAAATACAAATTTTAAACTAGTGGTGTTTGCCAATAGTAAACACCCTTGAAATATTGAATCCGAAAAGTACATCTCCTTTTTCCCAATGGCCTTTTGTTTCAGTTATAAAAGATCTCTCACTCATGCCCTGTGAGTTGGTAAAATGTAATTGAAACACATGACCTCCTGTTTCTATGTCAAAACCAACAGAAAGCGAATTGGTGGTGTTTTGTAATTTATAATCGGGCAACTGGTAATAGTATTCAAAATTCAGGCTGATACGCTTACTTAATTTTTGCCTTCCTCCAATACCTATTGCAATAAGATCGTTAGGGTCTGCAGCTAATTGCACCAGGTTTTGATGCGTATAGGTAGGCATCAACTGTAGAGAAGTGCCTTCAGAAAATTTTCTGCCAATGATGAGCTGGTGCGTATAAAATAAACGGGAGGTAAAATAATTTTTTCGTGCAGGGTCTTCAAACTTTAATGTTTTTAATGCAATGGTAGGTACATAACTTAAGGTGACAGGCATTACACGTTTGCCTTTGGATTGCCGCAACAACTTTACTTTAAAAAAGGCATCGTAGGTTTTTTCAAAAGTACTGCGGCCAATACCTACCATTAAATAATTGGTGATACCAAAATCAAATCCCAGCCGCATAGTAGCATTATCCAATCCAAATAATTCGTAGCCGCCGCCATTTACTTTTCCAAAGCGATGAGAAATTTTTACATCCATCACACCTTTACCTGCATTCTCAACCGTATGGCCATTAATTAAACGGGTGGTTTTAAAAGTGGCCGTGGTGTAGTCGGTTGTTTTTTCAATATCGTTCTCCAGCATTTTCATGATATCAGTTGTATCCTGTGCAGCAGCTACAAAATGCGATGCTGAAAAAATTATACCGGCAAACAATATTTTTTTAAAAAGCGTCATGTTGGTTTATTAGGGGCTGAATTACATTTTTTGATCGAGGTTACACTTTACTGTTATTTCGATGCTTTCTGAAATATTACTTTTAACAGCACCCGGTATGGAAATATTATAATCAGCCAGCTTTATTATAAATTTTGATGAAGTAGCTACTTTACCATCTTTAATAACAATACTGCCCGGGGCAGTAATGCTTTTGGTTACACCATGTATCACCAGGTCGCCTTTTACTGATACAGGATAAGTGCCATCCTGTGTAAAATTTACTTTGCTGATATCGGCCACGGTGCCTTTGAAGGTTGATTTTGGGAATTTATTGCTTTCAATATAGTTCTCATTAAAATGTTCTTCCATCAACGCTTTGGGAAAATGAAAACCTTTATTGAGCACAGAAAATTGCAGTTCGCCGGTTTGGGTATTTAATACACACAACACCTGGTTATTATCTGCTTTTATGTCTTCCATTTTGGTAGAAGAGAAAAAAGAGATGAGGCCATTTTTTGTATATACTCTTTGAGCATTGGCGGCAACAGAAGATAGTATCAATAGGGTAACAATAAAAAAGAAACGTTTCATGACTAGAATTTTATTGGTGTTATGTATTAATTATTCGGTGCACCGGCATCGATCCATTTTTTTATTTTGGTTAAATTACAGGTACTCATTTTAGCCGCATTCTTTGGCATAGGCGAATAACTTGTCGCCTGTGATACTGCGCCCCATAACCTGCCGTTGGTCACCTGTATCTTTACATCTGCATAAGTATCCAGTTTAATACCGGCAGATGGTGTATTGCCTCCATGGCAAACAGTACAGTTGGAAATCAATATCGGTAATACAGAACTGCTGTAAGTAACATTAGCTGTATCACAAACTGTTTGCGGATACAATATTTCTTCTTTATCGTAATAACAACCAGTGGTGGATAGGATTACAATAAACAAACCGGCAGCAAGCAGTGCAACAATATTTTTTGGTTTATTAATTGGTTGAGGTGTCATTGCTTACTACTGTTTTAGTTATTAGGTGCCCCGGCAGCAACCCATTTTTTTACCTGGGTGATCTGGCAATCTTTTAATTTATTGGCATCTTTTGGCATTGCGGCATAACCTGCAGCTTGTGTAACAGCACCTACCAGCCTGCCGTTATCAACCTGTATTTTTACTTTTGCATAAGTGGTAAGGTCAATATTGCCCGAAGGTGCCGTACCGCTATGGCAACCGGTACAAAATGTACTCATGATAACACTGATGGTAGCGCCATATTTAAACTGTGTGGTATCGCAGGTAACGTTACAGTTCACTGTATTTTTTGCCCCTTCATTGATCCATTTACCAATCAATGCTTTTTGTGCAGCAGTTAAATCGGCATTGGGAGCCGGCGGCATTTTATCTTTTCCGGTTTCAAACAGTACCCTGTAAATTTTACTGTTATCAGCCCTGCCCGGTACAATATCTTTTCGCATGATATTAGCATAGCTGTCTAAGATCAGATCTTCGGAATGTGTTGCAGCATCATGGCAACCCGATTTAGCACAGTTGCTTTGGAACAGTGGTAAAATTTCACTCTCAAAACAAACGCCGTTGTTGGCAACAGGCCCTGTTTGCGGAGTGGTATCAACTGTAAGGATGGGCACTTCATGCTTGCAGGAATTGATAAGTACTACAACTGTACTGATCAGCAAAAGGAAGGCAATTGTTTTTTTCATAAATTAAATGCGTTATTTAGCAATGATACACCTTGTTAAAATAACATCACCGGGTATGCCCAGGTCTGCCTCAAATAAATAGCCGCTGCAAATACCTTTAAGTACAATTTTATTACCAACAATGATGCCGTCTGCCTTTCCTTCCATTTCGCAATTTATAAAGGCCCCATCGGTTGCAGTTTTTAACTTTATTACAACATGTTGCAGCTGGTCTTTATTGATATCGCTTACTTCACCACTTACCTGTATCACTTTCTGATTAGCTTCGTCTCCGATAAATTTGTTTTTGGCAATTGTAGTATCTGTTGAAAATGCTTTGTGTAAATCGATGGCTGATATTTCTGCTGCAGGTGATGCAGACTCCACGCTGAAATGCTTTTTATTGTACATTTTGTAGCCGATAACAGCGCCAATAAGTACGATACCTGCAATAGAAAGCAGGATTATTTTTTTTGTTTTGCGTGCCATAAGTAGTTCTTAAAGTGAAAATAAAGCCATAAACCTGCATCACGATACATTTGTTGCTGAACAGGAATTTATAGCTACTGAACGGGAATAATAAAGGCTTAGTTGCTTGCAGTAATGTAATTTTCAACCGGAATGCGGTTGCTGATACTCTTGGCAAGCGTCATTTCATCGGCATATTCCAGCTCGCCGCCAAAAGCAATACCACGGGCAATAGTGGTGATTTTTACGGGGAAGGATTTAAGTTTTTTGCCGATGTAATAAATGGTGGTATCGCCCTGTATATTGGGATTGAGGGCAAAAATAATTTCACTGATATTTTCTTTACTGATACGGCTGATAAGAGAGTCAATTTGTAATTGCTCGGGCCCAACTCCATCAAGAGGAGAGATGATGCCTCCTAAAACATGGTATATCCCATTGAATTGCTGGGTGCTTTCAATAGCAATTACATCACGGATAGTTTCCACCACGCAGATCATCTCCTGTTTACGCATGGTATTGCTGCAGATATTGCAAAGTTCCTTATCAGAAATATTATGGCAACGGCGGCAGAATCTGATCTCTTCCCTTAATGTGGCAATAGCATTGCTGAAACCAATAACATCATTCACATCTTGTTTAATAAGATGCAGCACCAAACGCAGGGCAGTTTTTTTGCCAATGCCAGGCAATTTGGCAAATTCGTTCACCGCATTTTCTAAAAGAGAAGAAGAAAAAATCATGGTGTAAAGTTAATGGATAATGGAATAATGTATAATTGATAATGTTTTAAAAAGAAATAGCTTGTTAAAAATGCAGCAACCTCAAAGTGAAAAAATTATCCATTATTAATTAACCAATTATCCATTACAAATTGATGTCGCTTTCATTATCCCAGTTTGCCTTAACAGCAAATTTCTTAGGCAGGGCAATTACTTTTTCGGGCTGTAATTTTTTAATGTAGCTGCCGGGGTCCCATTTCCCATTGTTGTTGTCATCGTATAAAATCCTTATTTCGTATTCACCCGGCGGAAATAATTTGTTGCTCCATTCATTACCAGTTATGGAAAATGATTCTTTTACCACATCATCCTGTACAAACTGTAGTACAGGATGTTGGGTGAGTATAATATTTTTAAAGCGCAGCACTACATTACCATAATCAGCAGAACCCATAGTTTTAATGCGGATAGTATCTGTTTTTGCAAGAGTACTGTCGGTACTGTCCCTAACCGCACCTTTCTGTATCACAATTTTGTAGTCAGCATCTTCTATCCATTTTGTTTTAAGGATAACTTTGTTGCTATCTACTAAATAACTAACACCAGGTACGGCAACAAAATTGGTATCTGTAAGTGTGATCTTTGTAGTGTCGAGTTTTTTTATAGGGTTATTAAAATCCAGTACAAGATTTCCCCTGAGGTCTTGCTTTTGTCCGCCTGATCCTAAAGTGTACTTTAATTTTTTTTGTGCTGCTGTCTTAGGTTTTACTGTGCTTGTACTTACAGGGGTTTTGTTAGCCTTTTCTTCTGCATAAGCAAACAGTGCAACAGGTTTATTATTTTCCGTAACTGTAATGGGGGCATCGGCAAATGCAAACTCTTCTGTTTTAGAATTGTAGGTTTTGCCTCCATCACCATCTTTTAAGGCATAGATATTAAATTTGCCGGGAGGAAGATTAGTAAAAGTAAAACTGCCATCTGCTTTTAAAAAAGCAATGTATGCAGGCTTTATTTGCTGTACAGATGAATCGTTAGCGTTGCGGTACAACATTACTATCATGGTACTATCTGCTTTACCCGTTTCTGCCAGCTGTACTTTTCCGGTTAAGCTTAAAGAATCAATGGTATTGCCGGTAGAAAAAACATAGGTAAAATTTTTCAGCACATTGCCTTCGTTTACATCTCTTATAGCATTACCAAAATTAATAGCATAGGTAGTGTTAGGCTGTAAAGTGTCTTTTAGTTTTACAGAAATGGTTTTTAGTTTGCTCTTAAATTCAGGGAAGTTTTTTGGATAAGGTGAAACCAAAACATTCGTTTGTACCTCCTGCAGCTCATCAACATATTCATCAAACGTGAGGGTTATTTTATTATCGGTAATATTAGTGCTCAGTAATTTAGGACTGGCAGTTAACAGTGCCGGCGGCAATGTATCTTTCAGTCCCCCGGAGATAGCTCCGATCTGTCCACAGCCGCTGTTACCGGCTATAGCAAGACTACCCAGGGTGATTATAAGCAGCAGATTTAAAAAGTGTGATACTTTCATTAATTGGTATTGAGGTGCAAACTTAATCTCTTTAACTGTTAGCAGAGATGCAAAATCTATATTTAAAATTTATTTAGCTTTTTTGGGATTTTGCCAGGTATTAAAAACAGCAACTATTTCAATATGATTTCTTTTATTTTTATAAATCACTAGGTTTCTCTTATAAAAAGTGTATTTCCTTAACCCTTTTCGTTTATCAAGGTATGGGAAAATGGCTGGCTGCAAAGAAATCAGATCTAAAAAGGCGCCCCATTTTATATGAAAATTTTGAAGAGTAGGTTTACCAAATTTGTAAAGTATCCATTCGTAAGTTTGGTCCAGATCTTTTAAAGCTCCTGGTGAAATAATTACAGGTTTAGGAGAGGCCATACTTTTTTGTCAGATGAGCTAAAGCTTTTTTTGCAGTAATACCTTTGCCTTCTTTTAATTCCTGAATTCCTGTTTCAATTTTAATTTTTTGTATATCAGTTAGCGCCGACCAATTGAGCCCATTATTTTTTTCTTCTTTAACCAATGAATGTAATTTGTACAACTCTTTAATTGTACTTTCAGGAGCATTGTTAATTTCTTCAAGTAGCTTTTTTCTTATTGCTGTCATATTGAAAATTCTATATCCAAATATACAAAATATGTGGTTAACTATATGGTGTCTTCCTCTTCAATATCGTGCAGTGCCACCGCCAGCTGATTATCTTTTACAAAATTGCACCAGTGGCAATCTTCCTTGCCACAGCCGGTATAAAAATCCCGGTCCTGAATTTTTTGCCAGGTTTCGGTAATTTGTTGTTTTACGGTTTCGGTATCGGCAGAGGTAATTATAATTTTTTCTTTTCGGTATTCTTTCTTTTTGTCCGGCTCTACAAAATCAAATTCAGTACTGATCACTTTCCAGTCTTTTTGTTCGTAATTATCTACCAGTATTTTGTAAAAGACAGCCTGCCTCCAGTAATCGCCGCCATTGGGGTCTTTATCATGCGGAGCTTTTAATTTGGGCATCGCTTTATCAATATCACCACTTTTGTAATCGACCACATTTACATTTTTACCATCAAATTCCAGTTTATCTAATTTACCTTTTAGTGGCACACCGTTTACCACAACACCTCTGATGTTTCTCTCTACCGCCACCACTTTATTCCAGGTATTGATGTATTTATCGTAGTAATTACGCAACACTTCATCGCCATATTCTATGCGCCTGTCAAAAGCTTCTTTGGTAAAATTTTCCCTGTGGCGATGCATATACCAGTTAAAGTCGGCCATCATTTCATCTTTACCAGGAAATTTATCCTGCTTGCCATCCTGCATCTTTCTGAATAGTTTTTCCAATGCATAATGTATTGCACTACCAAATTCGGTGGCTTCGCTTTTGCCGGAGGGAATGCGGATCAGATTCTGATAATAGAATTGTAAAGGACATTTTAAATAATTATTCAAAGCCGTTACATTCATTACAAACTTATCAAGAATGGTATTTATAAAATCTTCTTCTGCCTTTTCAATTTCGGGAGCCTGTGCATTGAATTGCAATAATTCAAATTCGGCGATGGTTTCATTAGATAAACTTATTTTTTCTATTGGTATAGTATGCTGCTCTAAAATTTCGGCAATAAACATAGACGGTTCCATTTCTTTACCGTCATTCTTAAATTTGGCGTAAGAGATGTACAAATGTTTTTCGGCTCTTGTTAATGCCACATACACCAGCCGCCTTAATTCTTCTTCATCAGATGAAACGGGTTGTGAAGAGAACATGGTATCCGGAAATTTATAACCGCCACCGGGTTTTCTTTTCTTTTCCCACGAAGAGGCATTTACACCGGTAAAGAAAACATATTCAAATTCCAAACCTTTACTGCCGTGTGCGGTAAGCAGGTTAACACCTTTATCATTACCTGCCACCTGTACCATGGGTAAAGGCAGGTTTTCTTTTTCCATCAATTCAATGATCGATACTAATCCTTCTAAATCCAATAATGGATTGCGGCTGCATTCTTCTTTAATAAAATCAAACAGTGCACTTAGTAACTGCATCAAGGTGATTTTATCCTTGCTCTGCATGATATAAGGTAACACGCCGGCATGCTGAATGATATTGGAAAACAATTCCTGTAAGGTAACATTACTTACATCTGCAATTAATTGTTCAATAACGGCACTTATCTTTTTCAAACGGTCGTTAATACCGGTATCAAATAAATCTTTTGCAGGCTTATTAGCTTTATCAAACAATAATTTACGGATTGAGGTAGGCTCGCCGCCATATCTTTTACTATTGACTTCTACTGTAAGCTTTGCAATTTCAATCGGGGGGATACTATAAAAATCGAAATGTAAAATTTCAAATAACATTTCATCACCGCCATAAGGAATATCATGTTCTGCATTTAAGTAACGCAACAGCTGCAGCAACTTTCTTACAAAAGCATTTTCTAAAATATTAGTACTTCGTTTGCTGTAAACAGGAATACCTTTTAAACGAAAATACTTAGCCAGTTCTTCACCGTATTTATTTTCTTTATAGATCACTGCAATTTTGCCTGCTTCAACCTGTTGTTGCAGCAATTCAAAAACCTGGTTGGTGATGCCGGCCATTTCTTCTTTAACAGAATTATACTCGTTAATTACCGGCTGGTTGGTAAGGTCTTTTATTTTTATATTGGAAGCAATTAATTCTTTGCTTAGCCCATTAATTTTTTTAACTAAACGTTCCTCGTTTTTATTGATGAGTGTTTTTGAAATATCAAGAATGGGTTGTGTGCTACGGTAATTGTTGGTTAATACTACCGTCATTAATTCTTTGGTATAAGTATTGGCAAAGCCCAGCATATTTTCAACATTCGCTCCCTGGAAACGGTAGATGCTCTGGTCATCATCTCCCACTACAAATACATTCGGCTTATCCCAGTAACTGATGAGTAATTGCACCAGCCTGTTTTGTATACCACTCGTATCCTGGTATTCATCCACTAAAACGTATTGAAATTTTTCCTGGTAGCCCGACAATACATTGGCATTTTCTTCAAATACTTTTATCACCCAGTTTATCATATCATCAAAATCGTAGCGGTTTTTTTTACGCATCAGGTTTTGATAATTATCAAATTCATTTACTGCCGCTCTCAGCTTTTCTGTTTTTTCTTTTTCTTCAGCGATCTTATCAGTGCGTACATCGCCTTTTTTAAAATCTTTTACAGCACGTTTGGCAATGTATTCGTCTCTTGTTGGCAGATCAGCAATGTACTCATCTATTTTTTGGTTGATGAATACAGGTGTCCAGCCTTCTCTTTTCATGGCAGAGAATAAGCTTTTTAAATTATTGATCTCGTAATACACATCACCACGGTATCTTTTTAAAGGATGATTTTTAGGAAAGGAATCGATGAGTGTTTTAAATAACTGGATACTTTCTAATTCTGACACTGCATCCAAAGAAGTTTTTTCAAACAACGATAAATTATCCTGTATCACATCATTACAAAAAGCATGAAAGGTGTAGATGTTTACTTTGTAGGCATCGGCACCAATAAACTGCACCAGTCTTTTACGCATGGCAATGGTACCTGCATCAGTATACGTGAGGCATAAAATATTTTCGGGCAGTACATCAGTATCTAATAAAATTTTGCCGATACGTGCGGCCAATATTTGTGTTTTGCCTGTGCCGGGCCCGGCAATAACCATTACGGGGCCTTCAATGGTATCAACAGCATTGCGCTGTTGTGCATTAAGCTTTTGATACTCCTGTTCAAATTTATTCTGTAAAATACTTCTGTAAGTAGACATCTCTCAAAGATAAACACCAAAGCCATCCCGAAAAAATCAGGAACATAATTCAATTGTAAAGGATGACTTATCTCACAAAGCCACTAAGAACACAAAGTAATTAAGCAAGTGTTATCTTTCTGTCTTTGTGTTTTCGTGCCTTTGGGGGAGAACAAATTTATATTGGCATATAGGCATCGGTTAGTGAAATGCTGTTTTAAATATTTTATCTTCCTTTCGTAAACAAAATGGCAGATTTGCTGTTTTATAAAAAACCACTAAATGAGCAAAGTCTATTCTATCAAAACCGTCCAGAAAATCCCTGTTTCTTTAGCTACTGCCTGGGATTTTTTCAGCAGCCCTGCTAATTTAAAAGAAATTACACCTGGTAATCTCGGTTTCAATATCATCTCTAAATACCATGGCGATAAAATGTATGCAGGTCAAATTATTGAATACAAAGTGAGCCCCGTTTTAAATATCCCATTATACTGGATGACTGAGATCACCCATGTGGAAGACCAACAATATTTTGTAGACGAACAGCGTTATGGTCCGTATAGTATGTGGCACCACCAGCATCACTTTAAAGCTGTTGAAGGCGGTGTGGAAATGACCGATATTGTACATTACAAACTGCCCTTTTGGTTTTTGGGCGACATAGCACAGGGGCTATTTGTAAGGAAACAGTTGCAGCATATTTTTGATTTCAGGTATAAAGTGGTGGAACAAAGATTTGGATCCATGCCAAATAGCTGAAATTTATGCCAAAAAGCAACCGTTAACCCTTAAATGCTGTCAATCGGTATCATTATTGCAGTACCAATCGCAATATCACCTGAATGTGTACCGAATGAAAAAATTCCTATACCTGTTTATATTAGTTTTCATCACCAATATTGTGGCAGCTAATGCTGCTTTGCTTAACAGTTTGGAGGAGCAGCAAAACCCGGTATCTACCAAAAAACCTTTCGCTGATTCTGCTGTAATACTTATTCCTTTCGATTATAAACAATCTGCATTATACCATGCTTACACTTACGAGGTTATTGACAGCGTGGTTAACCTGTTGCTGAAAGACAGCAGTATTACACTTTCTATCAATGGCTATGCCCACCAGGATGAAGGCAGCGATACCATTTGCAAATACCTTTCTTTAAACAGAGCTTTATTTGTCAGAGATTATATTTTAGGGCGTGGGGTGCAGCCTTTTCGCCTGATTTTTGTAAGAGGCATGGGTAAAAAACGTTCTGAAAAAACGAATGTAAATAAAGATGGCCATGCATTGAATTGCCGTGCCGAACTGGTATTAAACTATCCGCCACCACCGGCACCGCCGCAAATAGAAGACAAAGATGGAGATGGTATTGCTGACGCCGATGATGGCTGCGCAGATGTATATGGTTACAAAGAAAATAATGGTTGCCCTGATAAAGATGCTATTGTGATACCTTTCGATTACCAGCAATCCTGGTTATCGCCGGTAACTTATAAAGCACTGGATAGTGTAATTGTAGTATTAAAAGAAAATCCTGCGCTTAAACTTTCTGTTCAGGGACATGCTTATCCTGCAGAAGGTATTAATTCGCTTTGCGAAAGACTAGCGAATGAAAGGGCCGAGATTGTAAAAAATTATTTACTCTCCCGTAATATTGCCAACAACCGTATTCTTTCAGTAAAAGGTTATGGTAACAGCCGCCCATACAATGCCGGTAAAAATCCGCAGGAAATGGCGTTAAATTCCAGGGCACAGATCATGATAGAAAAATAATAACTCTTATTTTATACCTGCCCGCTTTTTCAATTCTGTAACAGGTATTACTATCATTCTTCCGATTGGTTTGTTATCACGATAAGTAATCAGTTTCATAAACGAAGCGTCTTTGGGAACAGTAAGTGGTGTTGTATATGCCGGGTAAAAATTATCCGGGAAAGAATTATCGAAACTGTAATGGATCTTTAAGCCTTCTACTTCTGTGCTCAGCGCAACAATTATTGTGGAAGTATCTTTTTTACTTACATTGAAAACAGGGTCATACATACTGGGTGCATACTTTACTTCAGCAACATCCAATCTTTTAAACTGGCCCTCCACCCGTTGTACAAAATCATTCCAGTCTCTTTTTTCTTTAGGGCTCCACAATACTTCTGCAATGGCAAAAGCGCGGGGCCATGTCATGTATTGGGCATGGCGCATGTTGTACACCTGTTCTGTCCATAAGTTGGCCTGCCCGCCTTTAACAAATTTTGCATCTATGCCATCGGGTACCGGTTCAAACTGGTAGGCCTTTTTTAGTCGTAAGCTGGCGTATACCGGAGGTTCTATACTGGCATCACCCTGCATGTAATCAATATAACAAAATTCTGTTGGGGTCATCACTATATCGTGGCCTTGCCTGGCAGCTTCAATACCATCTTTGATGCCACGCCAATTCATTACGGCTGCATTGGGTGCTAAACCGCCTTGTAAAATCTCATCCCAGCCAATCATTTTTTTTCCTTTAGAGGCAATGATCTTTTCTACCCGTTTTACAAAATAGCTTTGCACTTCATCCAGGTTTTTCAGGTGCTCTTTTTTCATCAGTGTTTTTATGGCGTTGCTCTTCTCCCAGAAATTGCGTGCCGTTTCATCACCACCCATATGGATATACGCAAATGGAAACAGTTCTGCCACTTCGGTAAAAACCTTATCTAAAAAATCGTATACTTTTTCGTTGGCAGGGCAAAGGGTGTTGTCAAGTGTGCCATAAAAATGCTGGCCGCCACCGGGCCATATCATAAACTGTTCGCCGGAGTTAACCGCATAAGTACCAGGAGTACAGGTCAATTCGGGATAAGAAGCCAGTGCCGCTAAGCTATGCCCCGGCATATCAATTTCAGGAAGAATACTGATGTACTTTTCGCCGGCATATTTCACCAGTTCCTTAATGTCTTCCTGGGTGTAAAAGCCGCCATAGGTTTTGGGTTCATTGGGTTCGGGTTTAGAAAGTCTGCCGAAAGTTCCTGTTTTATCTACACGCCAGGCACCCACTTCAGTTAACCTGGGCAGACTTTTGATCTGGATACGCCAGCCCTGGTCATCCGTTAAATGCAGGTGTAAAAGGTTGAATTTATATTTCGCCATCTGGTCAATATAATCCTTAACCTCTGCTACCGTAAAAAAATGACGGGATACGTCCAGCATTAAACCACGCCAGCCAAAACGCGGCGCATCTTCAATAGTAATTACAGGAACGTTCCATTCGTCAACAGGCTTTTGTTTTTCCTTACTTTCTATGGCAGAAGGTAATAATTGCAAGAGGGTTTGTACACCGTAAAAAATTCCGGCGGGTGCTTTAGCTGCAATAATAATACCGCTGTCACTTACTTTTAAACGGTAACCTTCAGCAGGTATGGAATTATCATTGGTAAGCGATAAAAAGATAGCGTTGGTTGCAGCCGTTTTGCTTTCTGTAATGGTTATTTTATTGGATGCGGTATTCAGTTGCTGTGATAATTGTACAGCGATCTTTTTAAGTTCTTCATTTTTTGTTATAAGAATAGACAGCTCATAAGGCAAGGTAAAAAAACCTTCACCCCTGGTGAGGGAAACTGGTTTAGGAACAATATTGTTATGCCAGACACTGGTTCGTTTTGGCGCAGTGTTTCTTTGCGCCACTGCAATAGCAACAATTGTAAACAGGACGCTTAAAAGAAAAAGCTTTTTCATACCAACAAATTATAGCACAAGTTAATTATTTGAAACCACCTGGTAGTTTTTGTTGTCACTGAACCGAAAAAATATTTTCAGTATACTAAAAGAGGTTGACAAGTATTACTTATCAACCTCTTTAAAATTTATTTACAAAAATTATCCCGGCATACGGCCGATATATTTTTCAATTTGTTTTATCTGATCTACAATTTGCGGCGTGGTAGGCTTAAAACTTTTTGCTTTTCTGAAATAATCTTTAGCGGCACGGAACTCTCTTTTGTTCATCATTATTGAACATAATTGCAAATAAGCAGCAGCATTATTTTCACTATCGGGTAAGCCGGCACGAATAGCCTGGCGGATATAACTTTCGCCCTGTTTCATATCGCCTCTTTGAATACAAAGCATACCCAGTTGTAATTTATTGGGGCCTTCAGCCTGTTTGGTCATGGTACCACCAAGCGACAAACTTTTTTTCATCAGTTCTTCTGCGCCGGCGTAATCCTGGTCAACCATGGCCAGGTTGCCTTTAATGGTATAGTAAACCGAACGAACTGGTTTAATTAAAAGTGCAGGAAACCAGATGGAATTCACTACTTTTTTAGCGCCTTCAATATCACCATCTTCCATGTAACCCTGTATCAGGCGCATGGGCCCAAACAGAAAATGACCTGCAATGGCTATAACAGCTATAAAGTATAAAATAAACGAAGGCCAGAAACTTGTTTGAATTTGGGTAAAAATTGCCAGGGCTAAAAATACGATACCCAGCCAAAGGCGGTATTTAATTAAGATGTTCAACCACTTCATGATCACTAAAATTTAGGAGCGCAAAGATAAGGTTTGCAGCCTGAAAAGGCCTTAGTCTTTTGCATCATTTATTTCCACCCAGTAGCCGTCGGGGTCCTGCAGCCAGATCTGCTTTACACCATCCACCCTGGTAGTGATGGTATTGAGGCTGCCTTTTACATCTTCAAAAGCTATTTTTTTATCCAGCAACATTTTTGCAAAAGCATCTACCGAGCCCACGCTGAAACAGGTATGCTGGTTTTTATAATAGGTTTTGGCTTCGGGGGCGCCTTGTATAATGTGCATTTGGGTGTGCGGCGAAGTCTGCAGCCAGATATGCTTGCCATCATGAAAAGGTTCGGGGATGGTATCCAGGCCAACCACATTCATATAAAAATCACCTGACTTTTTAAGGTCTACCACAAAAATGGCAGTATGGTTAATATGGGCTTTGGCAGGATTATTATTTTGCGAAAAGGAAGCATAAGGTATTGAAAGCAGTATGGCTAAGGTTAAAATAAGCCTGTATTTTTTCATATTTAAGCTGTTTAAGCCTCAATGTAATTAAATTAATGCTGATTTTTATAATCGGGTACGTAGAAATAATTACTTTTGCCATCCGAAATTCTAAAGCGCCGAAATGAATGGTCATTTGGAGCCTGATGAAAAATGGTCCTGTAGTTCAATGGATAGAATAGAAGTTTCCTAAACTTTAGATACAAGTTCGATTCTTGTCAGGACTACAAAAATAAAATGGCAACTTTTTAAAGTTGCCATTTTTTATACCTGCAACTAAAGCGCCCTTCTTTCAATCTATATGTTATCTCCCAAGGTTGTGAATTTTAGTGACCGGGGGAGGCTCATTTTTACCAACCTGATTTTTTACGTTTCATTAAGGACAGATAAACGATAGTTGAACGAAGGATGGACGTAAGAAAATAGAGCTTTTTATGAAGTTGCCCCGTTTTTGGCAGGGAGCAGGTATTAACAGCAGCACAGTAATTTTCAATGATGACCAGCAATAATACAATTTATGGCCAGGGTAAAAAGTAACCCTCTTTTGCAGGGTGTAAGTGGTAAAATAGGGGATAGTTTTGTGGTTAAGCAATACCGTTATGGTACAGTTATAAGTGCTGTACCTGATATGCGCAGGGTAAAAAAGAGTGCATTGCAAAAATTAAAACAAAATAGGTTTGCTGATGCTATAGCTTATGCACAAAGCATTATCCGGGATCCTGAAAAGAAGGCTGCCTATGCTAAAAAATTGCCGGAGGGTAAAACGGTTTATCATACGGCTATACAGGAATATTTGAAAAAACACTGCTGAAAAGTGTAGCAGGCCTGGCGGCGTGCCGGAGAGAAAGTTGCTGAGCTTTGAAGTATAGATCGGGATACCTGCAATCATTAGATGGCAAACAGCCGGGCAAGCTTGCATACGATTTTTAAAAAAACAAGCATGTAAATAAAATCAAGTATTGCATCTGCTTCACTGGCGGGCTTCAAGTTTTCCTTGTTTAAGTATTTGCTGCGCTTGTTGATTGTAACTCCCTGATTGAACTGCTGTGCATGGTTTTAAGCTACATAACAATTCATAAGGATAAATACAGGTATTTACCCAACAAACTAAATTATTTGTTTGATATTTAATTAGTTAATTCATATTATGCACACTAACCTTTTTTTTGTTAGTGTGCATTTTTTTTGCACTTTATTGCAGTTAGTTGGTAACAGCACCATATCGCAAACGAAGTACTTTACAACTGGTAGTAGTATGATGATTTATTTTTTCTTTTTGCAGGATAACCAGGAACAGGTTATCAAACTGTGTATCAGGAATAACCGGAAACGGCGGCGTACATCCGCATTGCTGTATCAGCTCGGGTACGGTATCTGAATGACCGGCCACTAAAAGCGTTTTTCCCTTACTGTTGTTTAATATTCTCGTGAGTAATAAAGTATTGTTTGAATACAGTATTACTGGCAAATGAAGCTGATCGGCAATGGGTTGCACTGTTTTTGTAGTGCGTACAAAATCTGTTGAAAAAATACTATCGATACCGGCATTTCCTAACACTCTTTTGAGTTCTTCTGCCCTTACTATTCCTTCTGGTTTTAAACCATCTGTTGGCAGTCTGTCGGCATGGCGGACTATAAAAATCCTGGTGGTTTTGGCTACCTGGCAAGATGTAACTACTGTTGCCAGTAACCAAGCAAAAAATATTTTTCTTATTAACATAACATCATTGTTTTATAATGTTTACCTGCAAGGCAATACCCCCGGTTATTTTTTTTGTTTTGCTGTCCCGTTGTACCAGGTCAAATTCCAGCTTTTCGCCAATTTTTATATCAGCAGGTACCTGCACTTTTACATGCAGGAGCAACTGATCGTTTTCTTTAACCGCTATGGCGATAGCTGCAGCACTACCAGGTTTAAAATACATTTCCTGTAAAGGAGTATTAACCAGGTGATACGCTTCTTTTATGGTACTATCGGTAATGGCTACAGCAGGTTTAAGTTGTTCGCCGATGTATCCGCTGCAATCCAGCAGGTCATCTTTATTTGCATTTTTTACATGGCCGGTGATAATAAAGGGCTGAACTTTTTCAAAACCGCTGAACAATACAGGTTTTGGGTGCAGTAAAGTAACCGGTACAGCTGTATATTTCAGTGGCCGGAAAACTTCAAGACTGAAGGTTCTTTTCTGGCTATAGGCATAATTGGAAATCACAAACGGGATTATTATAAAGCCGTTGGGACTAAGATCGACGATGGTAAGGTTTTTCTGTGCCAGGTTATTACTTTCCCATACAAATTTATTAGTTGCAGGATGTTCGCCCCGTGTTATTACTGCTGCTATTAAACAGGCATGCGTACCTGCTGCAGGCACCAGGTTTTTGGGCCAGCGGGCTTTTACAATCATGCTACTGCCTGCTGCAAGGTCAAAGCCGGATGCTGCAGCAATACCCGGCAAAAAATCGGCAGGGTAATTGAATTGCGTACCGGCAAATTGCTTTACATTAAATGCAACTACAAAATGTTTTACAGCCACAGTGGCACTTTTATTTCTTACCCGTGCATATATCCAGTTGTCCTGGCCATATTCGGCATTTTGATGCGTTGTGCCGTCATCATCATTATTCCTTATCCATATATCCGGTGAATTCCAGAATTTTCCTGCCCAGTTATCATTGCCTGCTATATCAGTGGTATCATCTTTCATCCATAGATCGGGTGTTGCAGATGGATTGGAAAACCCGTACACAAAACGGTGAAAAGCATCAACCACCTGCACATTACCGGAACGGCACAACAGGTATTCTTCTATATAGTTGGTTTTTATCAGCTTGTTTTTATAACTATTGTAAAAATCTTTCATGTATGCCTTAAGGTTAGTATTCCCGATAAGAGATGACATACCTTCCCAAAAGCGATTACCATCCGTATAAGCTCCGCCGGCTGTAATGCGTGACCATTGATTCTGAGTACACAATTGCACAGGAGATGCAGTAAAATCAAAGGGCGTGGAAGTTGTACCACCCATATCATTAAAATAAGTGGTCCATGCCTCATCCCACCAGCCATCGGGCTGGCTGGCTGGCTTTATACCCCGTGCCCACCAGCTGTGAAATGTTTCGTGTTTTACTGTGCCGGTAGTTGCAGTAGCAGCTCCTTCATATTCCATACCACCCATATTAAAAAATACAGTGAACCGAGTACCATGTAAATAAGCGCCTATGTTATTTTCATTATTTACCAGGAAGTTTTTAATTAAGTTGATTTGTACAGTAAGATCAGTTGCAGTATCTGTAACAAGCTTCCATGCGTCAACTGTAACAGTCTGGCCGCTTACAGGCAATAAGACTGTGCCGGATTGATGTTGTAGGGTATCTGCAGCCCTGATTTCAAGAAGGGTAGACAGCGCTGTACACCGGGCAGGGAAATTCAGTTTCCAGTGATTAGTGCCAAGTGAAGTAACTGTGGCATTTGTAATTACAGCATGCTGTATAGCGGTATTGCTTACCTGCAGATCTAACTCAATATCAAACTGATCGTAAATAAGATTGGCAGGAAACCATGACTCCAGGTACCTGGCCGGAGCCAGGTCAGTAAATCCGAAATTAAATTTTAATCTTGGCCCCGGAAGCCATGCAATAGCGGGAGGATAACCACCACCAGCTGCAGCCTGCGGAAGGCCGATGGCATAGTTTACCTGCAATGTGTGCGTAGTACCTGCAGGGAGTACCCGGTTAATAATCCGCATCTGTGCATCAGGGCCACCTCCAAAATCATGGACGGCAAGGTCTGCTATGGCAATTGCTACCCCGTCCAGCAAAGCCGTGCTGATGGTTTGCCTGAGGTCGAATACCGGGCAACCGTCCTGTACGCCTGTTATAAAAGTTATGGCTGCTGTAGCAGTTGCTGTTGAAGCAGCGCCATCAAATATAACAGTGGCCTGTAAGTGCTGTATATCCATTGGCACGGCCACCAACCCGTTTACAGTTTTGGGGGGCGGTGCCAGTTTTAAATTATCCGTAGCCATAAAGCTATTTGTTTTTAATTGCAGATAGAAACCTGGCATAAAGTGCACCGGGCAGCTGACGGGATGCCCGGTACACTTTGATTATTACTATTGGTATAGGGTGAGTGTTGTTGTTTTACTTCTTTTTTATTCTTACCTGCACAGTAAAACCTCCGATAACAACATTTTTAGGGTCCCGTTGAAGAAGGTTCAATTGGAAACTGTCGCCGGGTTTAACATTAGGCGGCGCCGTAACTTTCAGATTGAATGTTTGCACCTGGCCGGGCTTTAATACAACCGGAAAACCTGCCACCAATCCTTCTTTAAAAACTACAGAAGCCGGATTGGCGCCTGCCGCTTTTGCAAATACCGCTTCAGTAGTTTCACTGAATTTTACTTTGATGCGGTTTACCTTCGCTTTGATGTCCTTATCGATCAATGCTTCTTTTTCGGAGTTAAAGAAAGTGGCCAATTCCAGTTCTTTGGGATGAGTAAGCGATACCGGCACTGCGGCAAAGCCTTTTGGCCTTACAATTTCCACACGGAAACGATCTATTTCCCTGATGAGGAAATTATTAAACTGGATAGGCAGTACAAATGAATCACCGGGAATCAGATCAACAATGTGCAGGTTTTTTTGAGCAAGGTTATTGTATTCCCACACATGTTTTCCGGAAGGAGTGGTATCAGTTGGCATGTATACAGAAGATATCCAGCAGGAATGCGTACCCGAAGGTGGTATGAGTGCCTTTGGCCATTTGGCATGTACAATAGTGGAAGCGCCTGGTGCCAGGTTAAAACCAACTGCAGCACTGATGAAAGGGATAAAGTCGCCGGGATATACAAACTGAGTACCCGCCCATGTTTTTACATTAAAGGTTACGACAAAAGCTCTTGCTGCCTGCGTTCCCCTGTTGGTTACCCTTGCATGAAAATAATTATCCTGTCCTTTCTCAGGATTTTCGTGTTCTGCCGGGTTAGTGCTAATGGGTGTTTTGGTGATCCAAAGGTCTGGTGAATTCCAGAATACAGATGCCCCCGAAATATTATTGCCGGTATCTGCGGCATCATCACGAATATAGAGATCGGCACTGGCATTGCATTTTAGTATTCCCCTGGCGTGAAAACTGTCGAGCATTTGCATCAGGTATTTGCCCCTGTAATCAGAGGAATCTGCATGTGTTTTCATAATTGCTTCGGCACCATCGGGCATACTGGCACTTGGTAATAAAAGATGGTGAGACAGTATGACTGTTTTCAGCAGTGCGTCTCTTGCTGCATTCCTGTCGGCAAGATTTAATGAATCTCCTCCGATCGTTCTGTATATATTCCATAAAGCTGCAGACCATATTTCACCATCATTATGTACTTCACTACTCCAGCTGGTAGGATATACTTTGGTGCCATCCACACGCCTCAATGCCGACGCACCATTTTCTACATAGGCCCAGTCTTCAAAGCTTTCTCTCTGGAACTGGTTGCCAAAACTTGCAAAGAATACACAGGCCAGTATATCGCCCCATCCTTCTCCCATGGCGCCGGCTTCATCTCTTCCTGTTACCGGGTTGGTGGTTCCCCATCCGGGCACCTGGTTGTCTTGTATGGCATGGCCATATTCATGAATGATGGCATCACCTTCCTGCGATTTATCGGGGTGGCAGGGCCTTGAAGTACCCATATGAAGGCTTTTATTTCCCGGACTGTAGTAGGCAGAAAATCCACTTACTGCAGGGTCAGCGGCTGTTTGGCGGTTATTCGCTGTAGTTATGCCAAGGCTTTGAATATACCGTTGTATGGTATCAATATGATAATACAGGTTAACAGCACCCAAACGCTCATCAGAAGAAGAGTAATTAAAAGCAGTAGGTGATGTTTCTGTGGGAATGGTGGAAGTGGGAGAGGTGATATTAATGATCTTGGCAAATGCTCCTTCCAGGGAATAAACCCCGCCGGAAAGTTTCAGGTCTTTAAGTACACGGGTTACCCTTTGTGCATCGATAGTTGCCAGGGCGGTACCTGCATAACCGCATCCTGCTGCTGTGGTGGCAGTTGGTTGCCGTAATGTATTGTTATTGGCTGTAACCACGGGATTGGGGTCAAATACGAAGCCTGATCCATCGGGCAAGTGTTTTATGATATCCTTTTTTTCCAATATTTTGCCGTTGGTGGCATCAATAAAATAATTCCAGTCGCAAAGCGGATTCTCTGTCATGATCAGCACATTGTATGAAAGCGTAAGTTTGTTACTGGCATTAAAATACATTTTTGAAGTAATGATCTTACTGTCGCCTCTCATAGTAAATTCTTTAAGATCAGCAGTTGCTATCTTTTCTGCCTGGGCGGGGGTAATAACCGGCGCATCGCCTCTTGATGTATCAACTTTACCTTTTGCATAATTAAGGTCGATCTGCTTTATACTGTTGTCATCTGTTTGTACCAATACATAGGCATCATGTACGGGTATATTATCTACTGTTTGCTGGTAGCGTTTTACCTTTGCATCTGGTAATACAGCAGTATGTACCAATGACAGATCTGAATTTTTAAAATCCAGTTCCAGTTCTCCTGCATTATCCTTTAAAAATGATAATACTGCATCACCCCCATCTCTATTGCTATCGCTTTGTGACAGATCAAAAGACCCTCTTAGTTTTAATAAAGATTTTGTTTTTGAATTGCGTTGTACCTCAGTAGTTTGAGGGTTAATTAATTTAGGCATGTTATAATTTTTTAATGATGAGAAATTTAGTCAATCAAATTGCTGCATGGCAAGCAACCTCAATTCTTCGGGAGCAGTTTCCAGTATCAATCGTTCAAACCGGCGTTCTTCATCTGGTTTTATAATGATGGCATCTGCATTCCTGATCTCCAGCCTGCCTTTATATGCGGTAATTGTGTAACTCCCGTTATGGATTAAGGCACCACGATAACCTAAGGGTGGCTGAAAATCCGATGTATCTGCTGAAGCAGGTATTTCATTGGCATACACCAGCAATTTTTCAATTACCTGCAGGCCGGGCTGCCACTCGGGATCAGGCCGTCCTGAGAACAGCAGTAATTTGCACTTCCAGTGCTTATTTGATTTTAATATGTCCATGTAATACCTGCATAAAAGTACAGAATTGGGTGTATGGCCCACGATTAGCAGTTCTGGGGTCTGCAATAGGGTTGCCTGAATTATCTACCAATGTTGCCTGTGTACCTCCGGGCTTGTGTGACCATTTTCCATCCGGCCCTTTGCGGTACCAATGAAAATCGTAACCGGGTGCCACTACCAATGCTACAAGGTGGCCTTTGCCGGGGCAAACATTATTGGCAGCAGGAGTATCTATTAAACAATCTGCAACTGCACCATCTTTAGCACTTCGCTGGCCGGCTGCTACTGCGCAACCCGATAGCGACGTGTATTGCAGGCCCGCAGCTTTACCTGGCTGGGCAAAAGTATCAGTACGGTAATTTGACGCATAGTTGTAACAATTGTTATTGAACTGCCGCTGGCCTCCGTCATTCCACCAGGCGATATCGGCATCGGGTGCACAGCTGCAGGGATTTAATACCGGCCATTTAATAATATCAATCGGCCATTTTAATAACAAATCTTTTCGTTCGGCCCTAAATGTTTTTACCTGGTCTTCCAGTAATGTTCTGAATTCTTTTTTGCTGCCGGTGTCCTTAAATTGAGTTATCAGATCAAAAATAATTTTTTCAAATTCATTGTCTGTTGCTGTAGCAGAGCTGTTGTCTCCATAGGCACGGTCAGGTGTTACACGCATTATCTTTGGCATATCGGATGCAGCAGCATCCAGTTGCTCAATAATTACCCCCCGGTATCCAAGGCCAAATGGCTCGGGTGCAGTTTTATCAGAATTCTTTTTAAACCCGGATTTCAGACTTACCTGGTCCAGGATCTTTTTTGCATCACGACCATCTAATGTTAATGTTGGATTAGGGCGGCCGCTAAAAACGTCGATCGTTAATTTGATTTTCATAAATTTTTATTTTTTTTAAAACTGATATAATAATTATGCAACAACCTGTTACAGTTGTTCATTAATATTTTGCATATTAAATAATGCGGCTAAAGGTATGCGTTAGATACTGGTGTAACCCCGGTTGCAATAAACGGTTAAATAAACATCCTGATAAATTAAGTGCAGTATTGTAATGCAGTATATCGTTATTGCAATTACTGGTACTTAAATTCCCGGTAAAAAGAATAAGGGTTTAAGGCTGTGAATTATATTGTAGATTGATCCAAAACTTTTAATACCATAAAATTAATGGCTTGCTTTTTAAACTGCAATACCCTGTTAGTAGTATTTTTAAATGCAGGGATATAACAAATGTATGCCTGTATTAATCAGCTGTATCAATGTTGCCACCACTTAATTTTCATAACTTATTTATAATAGTAAATTAAATGAGCATGGCCGGTTTTAAAACCGGCCATGCTCATTCAAATAATATGTTTCAATAAAAGCCCGCAGGCTTTGCATTAAAGTGCTATTGCTGTATACTTTCCGTAGCGTTACTATCTCCGCCACTGCTTTTACGTTTAAAAAGTGATGCATCCAGTTTACCAAAGCGATACGCAAAATTCAGTTTAAACATTTGCGGGTCACGCAGGCGGCTGTACGTTTGCGTAAAATAATCACTGGAAGAATATTGGCTGTTGATACGTGTTTTGAAAATGTCTGTAACACTTAATGATACCGAAGCTGCATTATTTTTCAGGAAACTTTTTTTAACTGCAAGATCCATTCCCCATGATGGTTTGATATAACCTTGTGAAGAACTCTGGCTTTGCATCATTGGCGGGCCACCCATACCACCGCCCTGGCTTACCGGCAAATTGGTTTTAGATTGATAAGTAGTAGTAAGCTGCACTGCAAAGTTAGAAGGCAGTTTAAAGTTACTGTTGAACTTGCCAAACAAACTCCATAAAGCAGCTTGCTGAGTAGTAGTTACATTGCTGGTATTTACTTTAGAATTATACACATTTACATTGGTGCTGATGTCCCACCATTTGGTAAGCGTATTCAGTACAGTTGCTTCTGCACCCGCAGCATAACTTGAGTTGGCATTGATATAAGTATTGATCAATTCTGTGTTGCCGCTTACTGCATCAGTTTCTGATGATAAATAACGGGTGATTAAATTATCAGTGTGTTTGTAGTATAAAGAGCCTAAGAAAGTACTGCTCTTCTGAAAAGTTTTTAAATAAGACAATTCTACTGATTGTGTAAACTCCGGTACCAGGTTAGGATTACCACGGGTAATATTTAATTTATCGGTGTAATCAGTAAAAGGAATCAGCTGAAAAAAATTAGGCCTGTTAACGCGACGGCTGTAACTGAATTGCAGTTCCTGCCTGTTGGCTAATTTCTGGCTTAAAAAAACTGAAGGGAACAAACTTACCGGATAACTGTTTTTAAATGTTTCGCCGGTGTTGGTTAATGTACCGGTATAGTTAGAACTTTCTGCACGAACACCTACTTTGTAACTAAAATCTTTAATGCTGTTGCTGTAAGTAGCATAAGCTGCATACACATTATCAGTATTCTTATAGTTGCTTGTTGCAGATGGAATGATCAGGTATTGTTTTGCGCTATCATTATACAAATAGTTATCGTTAACGTTTACCCTGCTGCGAATAGCTGCTCTTACACCGGTTTCTAATTTAGCGGTTTTGCTAAGTGGTAAAGTATAATCAGATTGTATCACAAAATTTTTATCGCTGCCATAACCTAATGCTGTTTGCAATGCAGTGCTGCTTGTAGCACCTGTTGAGGTTAAGTAATTTGTAGTGTATAAAGAATTATTGCTGTTCTTGCCACCAAAGTAATTGGCATCTACAGTAAGCTCTTCACCTGGTTTGGCGAATGTGTGTTTTAAACCGAAAACTAAACCTTGCCCGTTAAACTCTCTTGTGCCTGTGGTTAATCTTTGGCTTGCGGCACTTATTTTTCCGCTGTTGTATAAACTATCGGTTGATACGCCGATCAATTCGTAAGGATTAAATTCCCCATGCACTTTTATACCCGATAAAGACAAAGTTGTTTTGTTGGTAGCAAAATAATCAACACCCAGTTTTGCAAAAAGAAAACCGCCTGTTGTTTTATTAAAATTATTTTGAGCGGTGATGGTTTGTGGCGTCGTCAATTGACTGATACGTTCAGTGGTTCCTGTGGTTTGTCCTTTGTTCTGGTTACCATTAACTGCAGCACTGATGTTGATCTTATTTTGGCGCACATTAAAATCCAGGCCACCATTTACTGCACCTCTTTTATCTACACCGGCTCTTACATTACCATTGTAACCGGTTTTTTTATTTTTCTTCAATACAATATTTAAAATGCCTGCACCACCGCCGGAGGCATCATATTTTGCAGAAGGATTAGAGATCACTTCCACGCTTTCAATAGCATCGGCTGGTATCTGGTCTAATGTTAATGTTGTTGGCCTGCCATCCACTAATAATTGCGGCGCTGCATTACGCATGGTAATATTGCCATCAATATCTACATTAACCGAAGGCACATTACGCATTACATCCACACCGGTACCACCGGCACTCATGATATTTTTTTCTACATTAAATATTTTTTTATCGGCATTTAGTTTTATGGTAGGGGTAGAAGAAACTACAGTGACTACCTGCAGGTCTTTTGCATCGGGAGTGAGTTTGATCTTACCCAGGTCTTTATCAGTTGATGGGGGCTGCATGGCACCATCGGTGGGTTTAGTAAAAAAACTAACCGGCAGTTCGTATGCTTTAAAACCAACACTGCTGATCTTTAAAGTGTACCTGCTTTTTAAGGATACGTCTTCAAAACTAAAATCGCCGTTAGCTTGTGTGATGACAGATTTGTACAGCAACTGCTTTGTCTTTTTTGTAACAGAGTCTATTTTGTTCTCCATTAATAATACCGTGGCTTCTCCAATGGCTTTGCCATCATTGTCGGTAAGCTTGCCATATAAATGAGCACTCAGGTTACCGGCCGGCCTCATTCCTGCAGGCGGCATTTGTGCAAACAAACCTGTTGCGCCCAGTACTATTGTAATCAGTAATAATAATTTTTTCATTGTTTTAATATTTATGATGTAAAAGTAATTCGCTGCAACAGCGTGTTTGCGGTAAATGAGATAAGAAAGGGAAATGTTGCGACGAAAGGGGAGATGCAGGAACACGGATGGGATGGATTGAACGGATGAACACGGATAATTGCTATTAGGATTAAAAGTTTAATGAAGTAAATAAATCACCCTAAGATTGGATGACCACTGATGATTCTGCGAAGCAGAATGCCTGATAGCGGAAAGAATCTAAATATTCTGCAAAGCAGAAAAAAATCCGTGAGCATCCGTTCAACCCGTTCAATCCGTGTTCTATTTCGCTGTCAATGCAGCAATAGCATCACGATAATGATCGCTTACAGGAAGTTCCAGGGTGTCGATAAATACACTGGTTTTGCGGATAGAAGTGATGAAAGCAACGCCAACAATATAAGATTTATGAATGCGGATAAATTGTTTGGCTGGCAGCTGGTCTTCAATCGTTTTCATGGGCATACGTGTTACCACGGGTTTGGAAGAACTCTTTAAATGTATCTTGATATAATCTTTCAATCCTTCTACATACATTATATCAGCGATGGTTATTTTTACGAGGCTGTATTCAACATTCACAAAAAAATATTCCGCAGTTGCAGGGGCGGTATTTTCTTTGGCAGCATGCTTCAGCTCAAATAATTCTTTGGCTTTGTAACAGGCTTTTATAAAGCGCTCTAATGCAACGGGCTTTACAAGGTAATCGGTAACATCTAAGTTGTACCCTTCCAAAGCATATTTTTCATAAGCCGTAATTAAGATGAACATAGGTTTCACCGTCATGCTTTGTATTAGTTGCAGGCCGGTAAGTCCCGGCATTTGAATATCTAAAAATATAAGATCAACAGGTTGCTTTTCTATTATCTGCAAGGCTTCCATTGCATTATCACAGGCAGCCACCAATTGCAAAAAAGGAACTTTGCTGATATTATCCTGCAATAATTCCAGTGCAAGTGGTTCATCATCTATGGCGATGCAGCGTATCATTAATTTAAATGTATTTGAAGTGAGATGCTAAAGGTATTATTATCGCTGTTGATTATCAGCTCATGTTTGTGATTGCCGTATAGTAATTCCAGCCTGCGTTGCACATTAGTTAAACCAATACCGCTTGCTGAGTCTTTTATTTCCTGCGATGCAGGGTCGTATTTATTTTGTACTGTAAAATATAAAATATTATTCAGTGCTTTTAAACTGATATCAATTTGCGGATGATCGATCATACCGGTACCGTGTTTAAAAGCATTTTCCACAAAAGGTATCAGTAACATGGGTTCGATATCATATTGTTTATCTGCCGGCAGCACATCTACATTTACCACTAATTTTTTCCCAAAGCGTTGCAGTTGCAGGTCGATATAACTTTGCAGGTATTCAGTTTCTTTTTCTAAAGATACTTTTTGTTCGCCTGTTTCGTACAGCATGTAACGCATCAGGGAAGAAAGTTTGATCAGGGAAGGTTCCAGCAGATCAGATTGTTTACGTGCCAATGCCACCATATTATTCAATACATTAAACATGAAGTGCGGACTCACCTGTGAACGCAATAAGGATAATTCTGTTTTTAAATTTTCGTTCAGCCTTTCCCGGGCAAGGTTTTCAAAAACAATTTTGTCTTTGATGGTTTTATAAGCAATGCTGCAGGCCAGTATAAATAAGAATACAAAAACGCAAAAAGGTAAATGTTTTCTGAAGCTAAAAGAAGCATCAGTAAAAACAAATGTTTTTACCATATTAAAAGAAAGGAAAGTGAAAATTGCAAAACAAGCAATAACCGAAACGATATACCAAAAGTATTTTTTCCTGTAAAACAACCGTACAATTAAAACGCCTGCATTCAGGTAAAAGAAACCGATCAGCATCAGGTCGTTAAGACGGGAAGTAATAAAACTCGCCGTTTCATTTACCGGTTGCGAATGTCTTTGTTCATTCGGATTGTAAGAAGGGCGCAATAAATAGGGCAAAGAAAAAAGCAGGATCCATGCGGCGGCATGTATTACAATGATCAATCCTTTTTTATACCTTATTGGTTTCATGCTGCTAAATTAGGCATACAAATATACAATGCGAAAAATTGGGTCAGTAATGCGACGTAACGGGTAAATGTTGAGACGAAAGGCTCATAAAAAAGCCACTTGATTTACAAATGGCTTATTTGGGTACAGCAGAATTGTTTTTTGCTTTATATAATTTACAACGATTCGATATAAATTTTCAGCCCCATTTCAATCAGGCAGTATTCTTCAATGGTATCTTTAAGCAGCTCAGTAAGTACAGTTACGCTGCCGCCATTTTTTCCTGTTAGTTCAATACTACTTAATAATGTGGTTAATTTTTCTGCCTGTATTACGCCGGCGCTGCTTTTAAGTTTATGTGCTTTTTTACAAACTGTATCTATCTTACCCGATTGAAGGGCCTCTTTCATTTCTTTAATGTCTTTAGGCGTATCCTGCAATACAAGGGTAAGTACTTCCAGCAGGTACCCGGTGTCATCCATTTCTTCCAGCATGCTTAAATCATATAAGCCTTCTGTTGTGGTGATAGTGTGTGTTTCTGAATTTTCCATAACGGTATTTTTAGGGTATTATAATTTATCAGGCTCTTTTTTCGCTTGGTGTTTTTTGATTTCCAATATCCGACCATTTGGCCAGCATGTTCACCAGCTCTTCCAGTTTTACAGGCTTACTTAAAAAATCATCCATACCTGCTCTCAGGCATTCATCCCTGTCTTCTTTCATAGCATTAGCAGTCATGGCAATAATTGTTGGTTGTATTTCCATACCCTGTCTTATGATACGGGTAGCTTCCAGTCCGTCTATTTCGGGCATTTGCACATCCATCAGTATCACATCGTAAGGTTGCTGGTTGGCCATTTCAACTGCTACTTTACCATTTTCTGCAAGGGCAGCATCAAAGCCAAGTTTGCTTAATATTTTAAGTGTTAATTTCTGGTTTACCAGGTTGTCTTCGGCTACCAGTATACGCAATGGATGCTCTTTTACAAAGTCGATGGATAATTTTTGTTTAACCGGTTGTATTTCTGCAGCATGTTTCGATTTACCTCTCAGCTCATTAATAATAAGCTTACACAGCATTTCCTGTTTGATCGGTTTGGTCAATATCGATTTAAATAAGCCTGCATATTCTTTATTCCTTTCATCACCAACAGAACTCAGTAAAATAACAGGAAGTTCGGGATACAACCGTTGCATGTTTTGTGCTAATTCACAACCATCCATATCGGGCATCTGCATATCAGTAAGTACCAGGTCAAACTGTGCTCCTTTTGCCAGTATTTGCAAAGCCTCGGCACCACTGCAAGCCAAGGTAGGTACCAGCTTCCATATTTCCAGTTGGTTTTTAAGAATGCAACGGTTGGTTAAATTATCATCTACCACCAGTACCTGCTTACCTTCAATACCTGCAATATGGTTGGTTACATAAGTACGCACCGACTGAGAACTTGCTGCAGATTGCATAGTAAAAGTAAATGTGGTACCAACAGCTTCTTTACTGGTTACATTGATCTGTCCACCCATGAGGCCAATTAATTTTTCACAAATGATCAAGCCTAAGCCGGTGCCACCATACTTGCGGCTGGTAGATGAATCCACCTGCGAAAAAGCTTTGAACAGACGTTCCATTTTATCTGCAGGAATACCAATACCGGTATCACGTACTTCAAATTGCAATTCTACCTGTCCATCATCTTTTGTTTTGCTTAAATGCACACCAACAAATATCTCTCCCTGTTCGGTAAATTTAATGGCATTGCTTACGAGGTTCACCAATACCTGGCGCAGCCTTAAACTATCGCCGATAATCTGAGCAGGTACATTATAATCAATTTCATACACCAGGTCCAGCCCCAGTTTACCTGCCCTGTTTGCAAATACGTCCAATACTTCTTCAATGCAGGTACGCAGGTCAAAGTCACGATCTTCTAATTCCATATTACCCGATTCTATTTTAGAGAAATCAAGGATATCATTGATCACTGTTAACAGCGCTTCGCCGCAGGTGCTGATGGTTTTTGCATATTCCTGTTGCTCGGGTGTAAGATTGGTTTCATTTAATAGTGAGGCCATTCCTATTACACCGTTCATGGGTGTACGAATTTCGTGGCTCATGGTGGCTAAGAAAACACTCTTTGCTTTATTGGCGGCATCAGCTTCGTGGCGTGCCTGTTCAGCTTTTTGATAAGCTACTTTTAATGCCTCTTCATTTATAATTCTTTCTTTATGAATCTGGGATTCTCTCTCCAGCCTGCCCATTTCACGGGTTTGTTCTACCTGTATCTTACTATATTTTTTTAACAGATAAGCCCACAGTCCGCAGATAAAAAATATTAATGCTGCAAGTACAATATGTATAACAAAAGCGACCAGTTCAACAGAATCAACCTGGGTAAAATAAACGCCTTTTACGCCGGAGTTTTGCAGGTAAGCTAATCCTGCATGATGAATCAGTACAAATAGTACTAAAGGAATCTGCAGTTTCCAGTTTTGGTAAGTGATGAGTATTGCGCTGGCAACAAATGCAGCAAAATGCATTTCAAAAAGGCCATGCATCTGGTAAATGCCCTGCGCCATAAAAATACCCAGCACTACACTTAAAACATACTGGTACAAATTTGAATCGGGCATACTGAACTTAATATAATAGTAGGCAAAAAGTGAAAATCCGCCTACACCAAAAGCTATCAGCCAGGTATCGTAAAAAGGTGCTATTATTAAGCCGCATAAAAAAAAGCAGATGAGAAAATAATTCATCAACTTATCCGACCGCTCTTTTACCTGCTGTGCAAACGAAATATGTCCGGCTTGCTTAATTGGGTTTACATTTTCCATTATTCAATTTTGGTTTTAGGGTTTTATCAGGTTTATTTTTTGCAGCTCTGGCCCGGTAGTGAGCATCCATAAGCTGTTAATGCATAAGTATTAAAAACGGGTTGTTGACTGTTGGTTAGTAAGGCTTCAATTGCAGTTTGTGCGTAATTGGTTTTTTTATCTGCGCAATAGCGACTTTTATTATAATTGCCCCTGTAATACAATGATTGGTCTGCAGTTAATAAAACTGCTTGTGGTGTGGAGTATACACCACAGTCACGTGCAATAGAGGTGTCGAATAAAATGGGTACTGTGATCCCGAATTTTTTTCTGATTTCTTCTTCGGTATATTCTTTATCCTTCATCATCACCACCACAGCAAAGCTGATCTGCTTACCATAAGTTTCAGCTAATTCTTTAAAATGCGGTACATTAAAACGGGAGCAAGGGCAATCAGGGTTAAAGAAATGCAGGAAGACAGGTTCATTTTTTTTAGCAGTAAACTTTGCGCTGATATCGATATGTTCTCCCACGGCAACAGCGTGGTATGCATCCGGCACCGGCGTTGGCAAGGCATAACGCCATTCGCTATACCAGAATAAAAATCCAATACAACTGAATGTTGTTAAGAGTACAGTAATTGCAATTACTTTTTTTAAAAATGCGGGCATGGTTGGTTTTTGAGGATATATTGGTTCTACAATAGAACGTAATAAACGCAACAGTGGTGTGAGATAAGTTACCAATCTGTTGTAGAAAAACAACTACTAATAGTGTATTAGCGATAATTTCTGTTAGTGCTATACAATTTCTGATCTTATAAATAGTTCTACAATATATTACCCGGCAAACAAATTAAATAAACCTTACAAGATTTAAAGAGACTGTTACAATTTCACACCTAATGAAAAATGTTTTACCAGAAAAGATCGATATTTTTCTCGTTGTAAACCCTGAGGCTATCGAAGAACATTTTAATAAGAATGATCCATCCCCTTTTTACAAGCGGCAACTGAGCCATGAGTTTGAAGAATACATTAACCGCATTAAAGCGCCGGCAAGAAGGTTTACTGTAATTGAATATAAGGTTACCTGTAAAACTGAAGAAGACAAACAATACACTGAGCCACTGATATATGCTATCAAGCGGCATTTTGCCAATGTGATGCTGGCCAAACAGGGAGAATTTGAACGGTTTAAGCGCCGCAATTATATTGTACTTTTTATTGGTCTTGCCATTATACTATTATCGCATATACTGATACCGATGATCATTAAAGATGGCGGTGGTGTGGAATCGGCCATACTTACCGGCATTGATATTTTTAGCTGGGTAATGATGTGGCAACCGATCGATAATTTATTATTTCACTGGAACAGTCATTTAAAGGAGATCAGTACGGTTAAAAAGCTTACTGATGCACCAGTAGTGTATACTGAAGAAGCAAAATAATAATCGTTTAAAAAAATTAAAACCCTAACGAAAACCAAACACTTTGTATGGAAATAGTTGAACACATTTTATTGAAAGGATACCTGCCGCTTTTTGTGCTGTCCACTTTTAGTGCCTGTATTTTTATAGGGGTTATTATTGCCATGGCATTGGTGTTATTTGGTTTTTATAAATCCAACGTTACCAGTTATCATAATAAAATAACAGGGTTGGGGCAACAGGTGGAAGCTATGCAAAAACATTTGGATTATGCCAACCGTGAAGAAACCAAAGCAAGAAGCGATGCAAAAAGAGCCGCCGCAGCCAGGGATACACTACTCAATTCTTTAAGCCATGAAATACGTACGCCTATGAATGGTATATTGGGCATGGCAATATTGCTGGAAGAAACTAATCTTAACAACGAACAAAAAGATTATATCGATACCATCATCAGTTCGGGCAAAATTTTGCTGAATAAGGTGGATGAAGTGATGGCAAATGATTTGCTGGAACAATCAAAAATTAACCGCACCATTACCAGTACACAACAAAAAAATACCGACCTGCGTAATTGTGTGGAAGAAGTGATAGACACATTTGCTGTAAAAGCTTCGCAAATGGGAATGGAATTATTGTACGACCTGGATGCTGCTGTACCTGCACAGGTATTAACCGATAATAAACGCCTGCAACAAATATTGACCAACCTTGTAGAGAAGGTAATGGAAGATAAACCGCAACAGGTTTGCATTGGTGTGTACATTATCAAACATGATAACATAGATACGCCTCCTGCACTAGGGTTTACAGTAACTGCAAAACCTTTGGGCAATACTGCTGCAATAGCATTGCTGCAGGCCGAGGGCAAAACCTTGCCGGGTGGTAATGCTGAAGAAGAACAAAGCCTGCAATATCTTGGCCTTAGCATTAGTAAACAACTGGTGGAAGAAATGAATGGAGAAATAAAAGCGGTGAACGAAGACAATGCCGGCTTTATTATTAGTATACCATTGCATAAAGCTACCATGCTTACAGGTAATAGCACTGGTTATAACCTGAAAGACTTTGAAGGCAAATCCGTATTGGTTGTAAACAGTAATGTAATTGCAGCAGGTATTTTATTAAAACAACTGCGGCACTGGCAACTGTTACCTGTTGTGGTAAGCACAGCAAAAGAAGCATTACAACTGGCCGGGGAAAATAATTTTAACCTGGTAATAACTGAGATGGATCTGCCGGATATGACAGGGATGCAACTGGCGGGTAACATGAAGGGTATACAGCCGCAATTGCCGGTAATATTGTTTAATCCGCTGAACGATAAACGGTATAAAGAACAGGAAACTATTGCGGGTGCCATTACGGTATTAAGCAAGCCGATCAAGCAACATACTTTGTTTGATCATATCCTCAGCAATATAAGAACGGATAAAAAAGCAGGCCAGATGCAGGATATGCAGGCGAAAAAATTATCTGCCGACTTTGCAAAAGAATATCCGTTACGTATACTGGTAGCCGAAGATAATCCCGTAAACCAGAAATGGGCTACTAAGATATTGGAAAGGCTGGGATACGAAGCAGATATTGCTGCTAACGGGCATATTGTATTAGACATGGTGGGTAAAACAACCTACGACCTGATATTGATGGATGTGCAAATGCCAGAGATGGATGGACTGGAAGCCACTAAAATGATAAGGGTTTGCCTGAATAAACAACCGACAATTATTGCAATGACGGCCAACGTAATGCACGGCGACAGGATGGCTTGTATGCAGGCGGGTATGGATGATTACATCAGCAAGCCGGTGCAATTGGGCGAACTGGTGAATATGCTGGAGAAATGGGCATTGGTAATAACGGATAAAAAAATGGCTTAACTACAGTATAAAAAATTTTCCTGTGAATAAGACCAGTAACGTATCCGAAAGCCATCAGAAAAGATCAGTACAACTATTTTTTTTGCACAACATTTTTTTTGTGATTGCGATTTTTTTTTGTCTGCAATTAAAAGCACAGCAACATAGCTGGGTGATTGATTCTGCTGTAAATTTATTGGATGGAACAAGTGCAGCATACAACAAAGTGCATCCAGGCGATACTATTTATTTAAAACCAGGCAACAGGAATAAATTACTGATCAGAAATTTTAAAGGTACTGCCGATAGTGCTATAATTTTCATGAATGCCAACGGCATTGTTACATTAAGTACCAATGATTATTATGGTATTTCAATCAGTAATTGCAGGTACATTAGGTTTTCGGGAAATGGCAACAGCAATAATTTTTATGGGATACAAATAAAAAAAGTAGCAGCCGGTGCAGGCGTTGGCATTGGTGCTATGAGCTCGGATGTGGAGATAGATCATGTATCAATAGAAAACTGCAGTACCGAAGGAATATTTGCGAAGACCGATCCCGATTGCACATTACAATCGTTCCGTGATAACTTTACACAATTCAATACTAACCTTCACGATAATTATATTGCTAATACCGGTACCGAAGGAATGTATATTGGCAGTTCTTTTTATTCGGGGATGAAAATTACATGTAACGGAAAAGATACGATAGTAATGCCACCTGTTTTGGATGGGGTTAAGATTTACAACAACATTGTTACCAACACCGGATGGGATGGAATACAGGTAAGTTCGGCTCCATTGCATTGTTATATATTCGACAACAAAGTTTCTAACGACAGCCAATCCGAAACACCTAATCAAATGTCGGGCATTATTATGGGCGGGGGTTCCAAATGTGATTGCAATAATAATTTAATCACCAACGGAAAAGGAGATGGAATAGAAAATCACGGATTAGGCGGCAACCGAATTTTTAATAATATTATTGTAAATGCCGGCCGCACTTATTTGCCCAATGATGCTACACAGATGAAACATGGTATATTGGTTTCTGATGTGTCTGTGGTAAATGATTCTGCTGTATGTATTTTTTTTAATGATATCATTAATCCAAAATCTGATGGTATAAGATTTCAGAGTGTAAAAAGTAAACATAACCTTATTGCTTCTAATTGTATTGTTAACCCCGGTAATTACAATTTGTATGAGCTGGATAACACTTCCTTTACTGGCAATGATGCTTACGTAATGATCCCGAATGCGATAGCAGATATTCAACTAAAGAATAATTATTTTTCAAGAACGATTGCGGAAGCAGGAATATCACCAACAGATTATTCTATTTTACCCGGATCACCACTTATTAACCAGGGTTATCCAGCTAATGGTGCTATCACTTTTGATTTCAACAATCACAGAAGGCCTGTTGGCGGTTTGTACGACATAGGTGCAATAGAATATAGTGGTGGCGTAGATACCATGCTGCACACATTCAGTGATAAGCCTTTGCTGTTTCCCAATCCTGTAAATAGCACATTAACTATTAAATATTTATCAATTGCCATTACAAAAACAATTTTGCATGTGTATGCATTGAGCGGAGCACAGGTAATGGAAAAATACAGCCAGGTAATTACACCGGGCATCCAGGAATTGCATGTTGGTGTTGATCATTTACCCGGTGGTGTTTACGTTTATGCAATTCAAAATGGTATGAATATTACTTACGGGAAATTTATAAAATTTTAATTGCAGAAGTTTGTGGTGGTATTAATCCGCTCTTTTCGCTCTTTCCCAATTTACTGATTGTGTTTTTTTCATGTAACGGAAAAACCCGAGCACTACTGACAAGTTCATAATGAAAAAGTAGTAGGGTACAAATAATGCTTTTATCCTTGTTGACCTGTTTTCCATAAACCAACCTGTTAATGCAGCAATATAAAATAATAACTGTAGGCCAAATAATGTGGCATACATACCAAAGCTTAACAGCCCTTCATTATAAGCCAGCATAAATCCAACCGGTATTAATACCAACAGGCAAAGCGGTGTTAAGGTCCAGCGTAATACCCGGTGAGAAATATACTGGAAAGAAAGTGTGCCGTATTTAAAAATATTCAACAAAGATCTTAATCTTACTACCGCCTGTATACCGCCTGCAGAAATTCTTATTTTTCTTTTCAATTCTTCTTTTACATTGGCAGATGCATTTTCAACAGCATAAGCTTCCGGATCGTACTGGATAGTATAACCATCCTGCGCCACTCTTAACGAAATTACAAAATCATCCAGTAAGGTATCTTTTTCAACATCTCTGTACAATTCAGTTCTGATAGCAAATAATTCACCGGCAGCACCCACAACAGAATATAATTCGGCATCCCATTTTTTTAAAGCCGATTCATATTTCCAATACAAACCTTCGCCTGCACCTGATGCTACATCGCTTTCTTTATTGATAATTCTTTTTTCTCCGGATACACAGCCGGTGGTTGGATTTGCAAAAAGACGAACGATACGTTGTATAGATTCTTTACCCAGCATGGTATTGGCATCGCTGAATATTACAATTGGAGTAGTAACAAATTTCATTCCCCTGTTCATGGCACTTATTTTTCCATTGCGTTCAGGTAAATGATGCACCGTAACATTATTATATTTTTTTAAAAGTTCCGGTGTGCCATCATCAGAGCCATCGGTAACCCAAACAACCTGTAATTTATCTTTTGGATAATCAAGGCTCAGGGTATTATTTATTTTGTCTGCCACATAATCTTTCTCATTATACGCTGCAATAAATAAAGTAACCTCAGGTTGATAGGCGCCATTAAAACCATGCGTTTTAGCCGGCTTAAAAATTCTTTTCAATTTAATGATAAAGTACAACACAATACCATAGCCAACATAAGTGTACACCACAATAAATGCCAGTATCCAGAATAAAATTTTTAAGATCAACATATCAATTTGGTTTTAACAGGGTTAAGTTTTACGGGTTATTGTTTTGCTATTTCGTCATATATCTTCAATACATCTTCTGCCATTGCCTTCCACGAAAATTTTGCAGCCTGTACTAATCCGGATTCCACCAATTGTGCACTAGTATGTGCATCATTGCAGAGATTGATCATGGCTGCGGTAATTTCTCCTGGTTTAAAAGGGTTGATGATGATGGCTGCATCTCCTGCTACTTCCGGCATGGAGGAGGTATTGGAAGTAATTACCGGTACACCACAAGCCATTGCTTCCAGCATAGGAATACCAAAGCTTTCACGAAGCGATGGGTACAGAAATATTTTGCTTTGACAATAAATGGCCGGCAGATCGGTATTGATCACGTACCCGGTCAATACAATTTTATTAATCAGGTTTTTATCACCGATCTCATTCAGTATTTTTTCCAATTCATTGCTATCGTAATCCAGCATCACTAATTTATAGTTACTGCCGGTAAGCTTTAAAAAATCTGAGAAGGCCTTTAATGTTCCTTTAGTATTTTTTTTGGGATCGGTGTTTCCAAGAAAGAAGAAGAAATTATCCGGTAGCTGGTATTTTTCTTTTACTCTTTTTAATTCCGCTTCGTCGGTAACAGGTTTAAAATGTTTGCTTACTCCATTGTAGACTGCTGCAAGACGGTTATCATTTTTCATTCCGAAAAATTCTCCTATGCGTTTCTTTTCGAAATGCGATACGGTAATTATTTTACTGCTTTTTTTAACCACCCGTGGCACTACCAGTTTCCTGTATGCATTACCAAATTTTTGATAGGGTGTTGCGCTGCCGGCAAGAATTTTTAAATAACTGCTTTCCATATAAATGATATCATGCAGTGTTGTCACCAATGGAATATCAGAATTTATGGGGGCAGTGTTGCTGGTGCAATGCAAAATATCGCAACCATATTTTTTTGCAGCTTTAGGCAAGGCAAATTGTTCCCACATAGGATAAGAACCTCCTTCAAGCGGTATAATTTTGAAATTGGCGGTTGCTTTTAAAGCACTGCTGTCTTCATCGGGTTTCACAAAAATGAAATACTCGTTTACATGATCAATTTCCTGCAGGTTGCGGATCAATTCCAGCGCCACCATGTCCATGCCGTGTTTTTTTTGGCGAAACAATCTTTGTCCTTCAATTCCTATTTTCATAATTTTTCTTTCTTAATAATTAACCGATCAAAACTTTTCTTATCCTGTTATAGATCACCACTTCCACTATGTAAGAGAAAATGATCATGATGAGAATATACAATCCGTATTCAATTACTTTGTTGTTAATAAAATTCAGATAGGTAGCTTCTACTACCAGGTAATGATGTGAAATGTAGATGACATAAGAACATGGTGCCAGGTATTTAAATATTCCAAATATGGAATTGAAACCCACCCATTTTAAATTTTGCCAGGCGATGGCCCCAAACATTACCATGATAGCAAAAACAAAATGCCGTAATTCGATAAATGGATAAGCCACCAGCGGGTAGCTGTAAATTTTGGTGTAGGAGTAATGAATGTACAGATTGAATACCAATATTGCAGTAATGATAAACAATACATAAGCATAAGGCAGTATTGATTTGATACTGTATTTTTCTCCTTTGATATACGTATCTGCAAAGCGGACACCGATCCACCAGATGGCAAAATACATAGCCAGCCGGTTTACAATGAAGGGATAGATAACGTAAGAAGCTGCGGCAACTATTACTATTATGCTCACCCATTTATTCAGTTTATCACTACTTATATTTTTAGACAGAAAAAAGAACAGCATATAAAACCACCACTCGTAAGATAGTGACCATAACACGCCATTGCCCATATAAGCAGCGGAGATGACATTAGGTTTTTGGGAGATCACATCCTGCAGCATAAAAATATTTCCCAATAAAGTTTTCCAGTCAGGATCAGCCAATGCACCTTCGCTGTAACATTTTAGACCATAACCTAAAATAAATATGAAGAATAAGGGAATGTATAACCTGATAAAACGGCGGATGAAATAATATTTGAAAGTTTTATTGGCCGATCTTTCAAAAGTATATTTAATTACAAAACCACTCAATACAAAAAATACAATTACAGCCTCGGGGCCAAAGCGGAAAATGGCACCCACATTTATACCAAGCAAATAGATTTTTTGCGGAAGTGTATGAAAAAATACCACATACAGCGCTGCAAATCCACGCAGTGCTTCAAGTTTTTCTAATCGGTTTTTTTTCATAGGGTTTTGGTTAGGATTTAATATTTTACTGTTTTAGTAATGCTTTACAGCTATTGCGAACTTGCAGTATGTTTGGTATGAATGAATTTTTTATTAGCGCCTTTTATTTTTAGCAAGGATAGCAACATCATCAACATCCCTTTTGGTAAGCTAATTAGGGCATGTAGTGTTTTAGAATTATAAAACGACCCCGGGATTGAAAATAAAAATGACAGTAAGCATGCGATGCCAATAGCTATCCAGCTTGTTGAAAACACCTCAGTGTTGTGCAACACATAATTTGCAGTAACAAATGATACACCAAAGAGAATCACTGACCCCAATAATAAAACCCTTGGTGGTTGAATAAACTGGATGGCTTTATCGAAGTAATCAATATTACCTTTGATAAAAAGATCTTTAAGAGCAGATAAAAAATCTTTTCTGAAATAATGTAATTGTGCCGAAAGCCAGCGGCGGCGCTGGTTGCCGAATACATCTGCCTTCTGTATCTTTTCATCAAAAACCAGGGCATCATCAAGGTATAGAATTTTATGGCCGGCTTTTAACATTTTTAATTCTATCTCTTTATCAAAACCACCTACAGCAGTAACAGTGCTCATCAGGGATTTAAAATAATCGTATTTAAAAGCCATGCCCGATCCAATGATAGCCGAGGAAAGCCCCATAACCCTGTGGCCTTTTCTGAAAATATTATTATTGATCTCTTCACTCACCGCATCCAGTATTGCCCAGGAATTATTGGTATTCTTTGCAGTGCGGTGGCCCTGTACTGCTATACAACCATCTTCAAAAGCAGCATTTACTTTGCCCAGAAAATCACGGGCCATTAAATTATCTGCATCCAGTACAACAGCAATATCATAGGCATCGGTAAGTGTTGCCATTGCTTTGTTTAGTGCTTTTGATTTGGTGCTTTTATCAAAACTCACTTCAATCAGTTTTACAGGCAATGCTTTTAAACTATCTAAAGTTTTCTGCTGAAAGGAATCGGCGATGATCACTACATCAAAAAATTCTTTTGGATAGCTTTGCAATAAAGCAGATTGGGCTACTTCCAGTATCACTTCATCTTCCTGGTAACCGGGAATGAGTACAGCAACCTTTCTGAAGGTACCGGGATTTTTATATGGCCGTTGTTTATAAAACAAACCTGCAAAAGAAAATACAAAAATGTATACCGTTGCCAGGCTTAGTAAAACCAGGATAACTGTTTGTATTGAATTATAAGTTAGCATAAAATATAAATAGGTTTTAATACACCCGGTTGCTCACACATTCCGGCCAGTAACTGATGTAATAATTGTAAAAGCATAGTAATATTTTTATTTTTTTACGGCCTTTTTTTGTTTGATCTTGTTCCTTACTTTCAATGCATACTTACGCAGGAAGGGCAGGTATTTACCACTCTTTAAATTGTACAGTACCGATTCGGAATCAAATATCATTTCGAAATTAGCAGTACATAACACAGGTTTTTTTGCGATCTTATTAATCTGTATAGCTTGTGTAAGTTCACTCTCTACAAACAGCACATAAGGTTTTGCCATATATGCTTTGGCTTTATGGCCTCCGTGGTTATTGGCTTTTTGCCTTGCTTCCATATCGGGTAAGTCAAGCATTACAAGGTCATTATATTTTACATTGTTAGCTTTCAGCCAGGTTTCAGTTTCTTTGCGGTATTTTTCTAAACGAGAGGTAACGATAGTACCTATTTTACTGCCGGGAATAAATAATGGCGGAGCATTCAAAATAAAATCGATGTATTTTTCTCCATCATCATTTTGTTCGGGTAAAGGATCGGCACATAAAACGCCATCAATATCAAAGCAGGCTTTTTCTAATGTGGTATGATTAAGAATATTCCATTGAAAATACCTTGGTAAAGGAACAGTTTCAAAAAAATAGTCCACGGTTTTTTCTTTTCCCGGAATTACATACACTGCACAGTACTTAATGTCGAATTGCGAAGCAAGCTCTTTCAGATTTTCTTTGCATTCCTGCAATGCTGCACCAGAAGCAACGCTATCATCTACCACCAGTATTTTTTTAAATTGTTTAATATCAAAAAACTGGCCTCTTGCACCGGCTTTATAAATATGGCCATTCATAAAAGAATGTATATCGGTGTATGGCCTGTTAAGATATAATGATAACAGGTTTGCAGGCAACATGCCACTCCTGGGCACACCCACTATCAAATCAAAATCACGGGGAATAATACTTAGTCTTTTAAGTATGATGTTATTCAGGTCACGGATATTTCTGTAATTCATAGGATTTAGTTTATAATTTTTTCAATCTGGTTGTATATCTCCTGCACATTATTGTGCCATGAATGTGACCTGGCAAAAATGATGCGTTGATTTTTTTTCTCTTCACTATTTTCAATCAATGCTTTTTCAACAGCTGTCTTATATTCATTTACATCAGCACATAAATACACATGGTCTTTAAATAATTCCATGGTGTGTGTGGTGGTGGCGATAACTGGTTTGCCCAATGCCAGGTATTCATCTACTTTACGGGGATAATTACCAATGGTGATTTCATTTATCAATTGTGGATTTAAGCAAACATCTAACGCATTCATATATTCGGGCACCTGTTGTTTGGCAATGCTTCCGGTGAAGTGTACATTTTTTAAATTGTGCAATGCATGAGCTGCAAATACCTTGTCTTCATTGCCAATCATCACAAAAGAATAACCAGGTTTGCTTTTTGCCAATTCGTAAATAAGGTCAGCATCTAAGCGCATGCTGTTAATATCGCCGATGTATCCAATTCTTGGTTGTGGTATTGCCTGCAATGCTGCAGGAACCGGAAAATCCATTTCTGTGTTGTAAGCCGAAAGGTCAACACCCTGTCCAACATCATAACTTTTGTTGTTGAAATTTTTTGCATAGTCAGCCAGTTGCGGCGAGTTGCAAACTACAAGATCACTCTTGTGTATCAGCTTTGGCTCTAAACGAACCGCATGTTTTTTCCAATAGGCATAAGGCTGTACATTATCTCTGCGATAGTATACCGAAAGCTTTGGGTCTAATATTTGCTTTGCATAAAAACTGCGGTAGATGTCGTTATCAATAAAATGAATAGGATTAATAAAACCTAATTTGTCTGCTACTTTTTTGGTGTAGCGAAATATCTTCCTGTTATTAGCTTTATTAAAAAAATCAAAAAGAAATCCATCGGGTAATCCGTTGATAGACCACACATAAAATGGAAAATCAAGCACCCATAGATTTTTAGAAATTTTCCTGATGGGCTTTTTTCGTTTTTTTAAAACTTCCAGGCGGCGGCTGGTTTCTGCAGTAGGTTTATTCCTGTACATGGTCATCATGTCTAATGGACTATTTACATACAACACCCTGTTATCAATGGCTATTTCTTTTGCAATATCAATAGCATTGGAACCGATGGGGATATCCCATGATTGAAGCCCGGTGATGATAAAATCTTTGCCTTTCATAGATTAGGTTTTAATTTTTTATTTTTATTGGGTTGGGTTGTATTTCTTCTTTTGGTATATCCAGCATTTCTGAATTCAACATTACTGCCATGGAGATATAGATCAATATACCCGTAGGCATTCCACCTAACACTGCATTACCATAAGATGCCGCCATTACTCCCACCATGCCGGAAATGAGTGCCGCTATTTTTAATTTTAAGAGCGGATCCCGTATTTTAAACATCACTTTGTAAGAAGCTTTTCCAACGGTATAAAAAAGAATAAATAAGTGCAATAGCAAACCAACAATTCCCTGCTCTACCCAAACCAATACATACCAGCTATCAGTTGCCACTTGTGAAAGAAATGCATTAGGTAAATATCTTTGTGCCTTTACACCACCGTGCCCGATGCCACCACCGAATGGGCGTGAGGCAAGGTATTTTTTCAATAGTTTCTGATTATCCAGTCTTACCTGCAATGAAGCGTCATTAGGGTCAAATGCAGTACGCATTCTTCGTATCTGGTCGTTGCCTTGTCCAATAGTAGTAAAACGGAAGAAAATAAAAACAAGGGCTAATAATGCAACACCATAACTTAATACCTTGATATTTTTACGCAATACAAAAAAAGTCATGAAGCCAGCTAACGGGATACTGATTGCACCACGTGTACCCGAGATGATCATTCCGTAAAAACCTAAAATTGCCACTGCAACAAAGAATAATTTTTTTGGCTTGTTATTTTTTATCGCCATCGAATAAATAGTAGCCACTACCGCGGTGTAAGCCTGGTTACCACCAAACTGGCCGGCATCGCTTAAAAAAGAAAATACCCTTAGCTTACCAAATAAAATATGCGTTTTATAATTGCCTTCGTTCAGCCATGCCTGCTCTGCATAATCCACACCAAATTTTAATTGCATGATACCTTTTAATGAAGCCAGTATGGAGAAGGTTCCCCATACGTAAAGAAAGAAATCTAATTTGCGGTTACTGTTGATAAACATTAATGTTAAGGGCACTAACAAAAACATGTATACTGATACACCACGGCCCGAAAACCATGCCGCCATACTGTGTGCTTCGGGATTCACTATTTCAAAGAGTGAGTAACACAGCCAGATGAATGCTAAAAAGGTAATGTCTTTTGCTGCAGGAGCCCAGTTTACTCTTTCCCTGAACTTATTCATAATCAAAGCCAGGTAGGTGAGGATAAGGATAGCATCCATACCCAAACCCACCTGCACATCTTTTACATATCGCCCCATACCAATCAATATAAAACTCAATGCAACGCTGGTATATAATCCGATAATTGGTTTTGTGAAAAGAAGGTATAAATACACAACACCCAAAAACAATCCGAATAATACACCGATACCCAGTAACTGCATTTTGGCAGCAATCAATGCAAATACGCTTACTACTACCAGTAACAATACCACGAAGCCGGGCTTTGCCAGGCGTGATGATCCGGAATAATTTTCAAACGGGTGTATGTTACTTTCTAAGGTCATTTATAAAAAGTGTTTTATCATAGCTTTGCAACTCTGACATAACGGTAATTAGTGAGTTTATTAAAAATTGATCTGTAAAATTTAGCACCATGCGTAAAAATCTCACCGTAGTGCAAACTCAATTCTTTGTTTAAGAAGATCATTCCTATCCAGATGCCCAGCAGTGTGAAAAGTATAGACGCCACTGCCACCAGAATTAAAGATTTGAATATAAAAATGGCGATGAGGTCTCCTGCAATATTGGCGATAACCATAAACAATACTTTCAGTGCATTGATGTTGGGTTTGTTGATACTGTCTAATCCAATTCCTGTCATCCTGTCGATTGGGAGTAATAATCCGTATAAAGAAAATACACGAACAATATTTACTGCATTGAACCCTGTGGCGGGATCTGTTTGTACATATTGTTTTCCTGCAAGAAAAAGAACAAACAAATCGGCAAATGCAAAAGTGAACAGGCTAACGAAAATGAATAAATAAGTAAGTGCGCCGGAATAGGTATAAAATAATTCTTTTACTTCAGCAACTTTTCCCTGTAAACTTGCTTTGGACATTTTTGGAAAAGCCGTTGCAGCAAAACTGCGTAATGGTATTTGCTGTAGTTCTGTAAGCTTAAGCGGAATGCTGTACAATGCAACTGCTGCATTTCCTAAAGGGCTTAAGCTGATAATTAATGTATCGGCACTACGTAAAAGATTGGTGCCCACCAGTGTGAAGGTGGTATATTTTCCAAAGTGCAGTAAAGTTTTATTAGTAGCCACAGTTGCTTTTTTAATATGCTTTAACCCGTCCCAGCCTGCAATGATGCTTACTAAAGAGGTGAGTACATTAATGATAATATTTGCTATTACAATCTGAAGCAGCGTCATTTTTAAAAAATAAAAATTTACTACCAGTATAATAAAGAAGCCACCACTGTTGATTGCTTTCAACGCTAATATTTTACCATAATTTCTATCCGCCTGCAAAACAACTAAAGCATTATTCCAGGGAAGATTTACGACAGCCAATAATGGATACCAGGTAAAAAACAGCCCGTATCCCGAATGCTGTATGGATTGGTAAAAGAAAATATTGCAGCCAATAATAATAATGGCAATAATGATTGTTGCTGCAGCACCAATCAAAGCATTGGAACCAATTAGTTTAATGCGGGCTTCTTCCGTTGCTCCTGATAAATACCTTATTAAACCGGTATTGGTAATTCCAAACCTGAACATTTCTATAAATGATCCTGCTGCAATTAGTAATACCCATTGGCCAAACATATCTACAGATAAACTTCTTGCCAATATTGCAAAACCGGATATACCAAATAATGCAATAACAAGATTCCCTGTTAAGGAAAGAAAATTATCTTCTCGTACAATCTTGTTAAGCTTCTTTTTCAAAGGATGTTTTTTTATATCTGGTTTTTAGAAAAGAATTGAAAGCGGAAAAAGTTTTTTATTTTTTTTCTGAATGTGCTGCTTTTTTTAGGCAGATCACCCAACACTGATTCTACTTCTTTCAGTTCAACACCATTGATGATGAAATTCATTTTTGTTCCGGCAAGTGGTAACAGGTTATTCAATGCTGCCTGGTCTGCTTCTGACCATAACCTGTTAGAACGGCAAACCACAATAGACATATCAGCGGCCGCCACCAGGTCAGCAGGGTAGTTATTATATATCAATGCCGGCAATTCTATTAAAACATAATCGGGCACAAAATCTATGGTGATATTATTTTCCTGAAGAATTGTTGTATAGTCTTTGGCCTTATAAAACTGTTCGTTGATGTTATAAGTAAAATATTCTGAAGCCTGCAGGTAATCTGAAGGGTCTGCTAAAAAGGAATTATTAAAATCTATCCTTGGGTCCTGGTAACCCAAAAGCCGGTTGAGCAGCGGAAATTTTCTTTGCAGCTTAAGCGGTTGCTGTTTTTTTGTGTAAGTCAGTAATAATACTTTTTTTCCTTCCTCGATTAATTTTTTAGCGACATTACCGGCAACAACAGATTTGCCTTCTTTCTCCATGGTGCTTAAAAGCAAAATTGTTTTTACTGCATTCGCTGAGTTATGTGTGCTTAAAAACTGTTCGATATTTTGTGTACTTATCTCCAGCAAACGATTTTGAATAAAAGGAAGATTAATGGATCCCGGATTCAGTAATATTTTTGGCAACATTCCGGCAGCTGGTAGTTGTAAGGTCTTCGCTGCTCTTTTTAAATTCTTTAAAGTATCATCTAAATATTCCATGGTTAAAATGATACCCAACACTAAAATAAAACCAAGAAAGGCGGCTGCAATTACAAGTACTGCTCTTTTGGTAGCAATGGGTTGTAAAGGAAAATAAGGCGGATCAACAGCTTTTAAATTGGAAGTTAATTCGTTATCCTGCAATTTAAGTTTGGCTAAATTTAAACCGTGCAGGATTTCAAGGTAGCCTTGTTCTGAAACAGAGATCTCTCTTTCAATCCTTTTAATGTTGGCGCCTGCGGGTGCATAGATAGCGTACTGCTGCTGAAAATCTTTATTGCGCTGGTCCATTACCTTGATCTTTGCCTTCAGGTTTTCCGATTCAATAACATTGGCGATCCAGTTATTAAGCACTGTACCAACAGGTAACCCTTCTACAGAATTCTGATAAGAATATAATTCACCTACACTTTTCTTAATGTCGTTTTTAAGGTTCTCCGATTGATTTTTTAAGGCGGTTAATTTCTTAGTGTTATTATCATCTGGTACGGCATCACTTTCCACAGTTGCAATTTCAAAATTGATATCTCCTAATTGTTTTCTTTTTTCAAGTACCGCATTGCTTTTTAATTGTACCAGTTGCTGAATATTCAATTTTTCTTCCAGTCTTTTTGTAGCAGCTTCTGTACCCGCCAGCTGTGCTTTTTTATTATTGTAGTCCACCTCCATATCTTCTTTTACTACCGCTACTGCCTTGCTTTGCTCGTAATAGTTAATAATGTTGTTGGATTTATTAAAACCCAGCAATTTATCTTCTGCAATTTTTAATTGTACATTGGCCTGGGATAGTTGCGATTCAAAATATTTTACCACAGCATCAGAGCGATTCTCTTTAATGTGTTTATAATTTTTTATGCACACTTCATTAAAGATGGCTAATGTTTGCTGGCAAATACCAGGGTCATTAACCTCATAAGTGAGTTTTATCAGATCGCTGTTGGCAATCCTTTCTGCTTTTATAGTTGATATCGCTTTTATAGAATAATGCTCATCAGCATAGTTCAATAATTTGTATACGTAATTGGTATCGCTGCTTTTCATGAGTGCAGTTAGTTGTGCCACTGTTTTTTCATAGTCTGCATGATCTACAGCTGCAGGAAATAAACTTGCAGTATCACGGGTATCAGCTGATGAAGAATCGTCGATGCTGTTTTGTGTAGAATCTGTTGGCACTCTTCCTGTATTTTTATTGTTTACAACATAGGCATACAGGTAAGCAGGAATTTTTTTCTTTAACTCGGCATATAGTTTAGGTGAAATATATTTAGGATCAGCCTTTGGTAACAATAAATGCTGGCTCAATAACCTGATGGCTACTTCTTCCTGTGTTTCTCTTGATTTAATGATATTGATCAAATTGTCGAAGGCAGTGTTGGTAGCAAAATAATTAAAGGTCTTCTCCATTTCGATAGAAGAGCCGGTAGCAAGGCCGGTATATAATACTGTTGATGAAGTATAACTAAGTTTGGGTTCTTTTGTAAGCATTATTACCAGCCCTGCAAGTAATAGCGGCGCAACGAGTAACAATACCCAATGCTTGATCATTAATCTTATCAGTCCAACAATTTTCATTAGTTACCTTTTGAATTGGTGTTAGCGAATGTGAATCCAACTGTGTCTTCCAGCAATTGCTTAGCTAATATGAAATCTGATTTGGCCAACTCGTAATCGGACTGGATTCTTGCGGTCATATCAGAAAGGCGGACGTATTCTGTAACAGGGATCACGCCATTGCGGAATTCTTTTTCTACCATTTCCATATTTACGGTAGCACTACCAAGGTTTAAAGATTTTATGGTTAGCAATTTTTGTTTCAGTATTACATCCTGGTATTGTTTTATTACTATTTGCCTTATTTCCGCTTCCTGTGATTCCGCTAAACGTTTTGCTTCTTCCACTTCAGTCTTTGCCTGTTTAACCTGGTTTTTACGGTTTACCAGGTCAAAAATTGGAATCTTTACATACACACCTGCTGCGTAGTTCAATTGCTTGCTGGTGGTATTTGAAAAATTTGAAGACACACCATTTGCATTGGTGGAAAAAGCATCTATTGTTCCATAACGGGAGTCGCCTTGTACGCCAAGGTTTCTTAACCAGCCATTACGCTGTGTGGTCACATTAGATTCACGTACCTCAATTTCAAGCCTGCGGTACTGTACAGCAGCATTGTGTTTAATAGCAGAATCTATAAGGCTTGGTAACGGAGGAAAAACCATTTCTTTTTTATTTACGATACTGTCCTGTGCTGTTACAGTAACACAAATGCAACAGGTGATGCTGTAAATAAGAATGAATTTTAAAAGAGATTTCATGGTGTTGGATTTTATCAGGGTATTTTTAAACAGAACCTTTTTGTAATAATGCCGGTATGGTGCGTAAAATAAGTTTGATGTCGTACCAGAAAGAAAAATTGTTGCCTTTAAAATGATCTGCGTATTCATTATCCAAACGCTTTCTTTCATCTTCAGACATCTTACCGCCTTTGCCTCTCAGCTCAACCTGCCATAAGCCGGTAATGCCTGCGGGGGCAAGAAATCTTTTTGATAAAATATCGCCGGTTAATAATTCAGCTTCGTACACTGGTAAAGGCCGGTTGCCTACAATCGACATATCGCCTTTGATCACATTGATCAGCTGCGGTAATTCATCGATGCTGGTGTTTCTTATAAATTTGCCTACTCTTGTAATGCGTGGATCATCAACAATCTTTACAAAAGTGGAATTGTTTTTTGCAGCTTCTTTCTTTTGCACATTGTACCAGTAGTCGCATACCTGGTGTGTATCTACATACATCACAGGCGAACAGGTTTCACCCGCAGGCAACTTACTGCACCTTGGGCATGGGGCATTTAATATGTCGTCTGATTGCTTTGATGAATTATTGTATTGATTTTTTTCCTTCGCCAGTTTTTTCAACAGGTCATCCGAACCGGTTCTCATGGAACGCAGTTTGTAAAAATCAAAAGTTTTACGGCCTACTCTTTTTGCAATGTAATATACTTTGCCTTTAGACTCCAGCCTGATGGCTAATATGATCAGCAATAAAAATGGTGATGCTATTAAGAGCACAGCAGAAGCTACAACAATATCAAAAATGCGTTTTGATAAAGGCATTTTATACACTTCAGTAATTTTTGCCGGTGCAGCAGTTGTGTTGTCTATATTTTTCCTGAAATTATACAGGTATTCTATCCTGTTGATCACATCATCCGGTGGGGTAACAGGGGTTACAAAAAAATCATCTACACGTTTAGTAAATGCTAATTTAAAAACTTCACTGTTGAATTCATTTGCTAAAAGAACGAAAGGGGTGGCATTGTATGTAGGGCGTTCTCTTATCCAGTCAAATAAATATAAACCATTTTGCCCTGTAAGATTGTAATTGCAGATGATAGCATCAGGCTGCCTGCTTGAGTTAAGATAGTTTACAGCTTCCAGCGCATTTTCTACAACAGAAATTGAAAACTGTTCTTTCTGGTTTATTCTTTCGAAATACTCTCTTGATTTACCAATGTATAGTATGTGAAGAAGTGGGTTCATGTTGATCAGTAGGATATTTAAATTGTGGCGTAATATTATTTTTCAAAAAACTACCAGGCCAGTGAAAAGTGAATAGGGAAAAGATTCTTTTTTACAAGCTCTTCCAGCTCTTCGGGATTAAATGGTTTAGTGAGGTAATCCTGTGCACCGAGTTTGTAACATTTTATCCGCTCTTTACTTTCTGATTTTGCTGATAACATTACAAATGGCGTATGCTTTGTAAAGCCACGTTCACGTACTTTAGCTAAAAAAGTATAGCCGTCCATTTTACTCATTTGAATATCGCTGATAATAAGATCCGGAAGGTTGCCTTCCAGCCATTCAAGTGCTTCTTCGCCATCATTAATAGTAACTACATCGTAATCTTGCGAAAGAAAGTTTTCCAATAAAAGGCAGATGCTTATTTCATCATCTACTACCAAAATTTTTTTCTTCATAGGGTGGGTTTTATTAGTATTTACAAATAGTCTTTTTTCATTTGCGCTGCCACTGCAGTGATCACTTCGTCTAATTTTTTTATTTTTATGGCTAATTCATTTGCTGATTCTGTTTCTGCCAATGCCTCAATAAAGCGAATATCTTTTTCCAGTAACGCAATGCCGTAATAAGTTAATGTTGGTTTTATTTTGTGTGCTGTTTTTTTAATGGCCAAAAAATCCCGTTTACCGTATGCTATCTTTATCTCTTCTACCGATGGCGGAACCTGATCAATAAAAACACTGATCATTTTAATTACCTGTTCCTGGTTACCCCTGCATAATTGTTCAATCATGCTCAGTTCGTATAATTTTTCAGGTGAGTTTACGGCGTTTGCCGGAATTGTATTTTCAGATTGGTTCATGTGTTATTGGATTTGTTATTATCTGTTCATGAATTATTAGTCCATACTTGTGCCAAAATAAAATGCACTTTAAAATATACTCAATCAACCAGTTAGAAAACAAGCTTTAATATGTCATTCTATAAACCGGAACAATTTTCCAAAATAGGGAATGTGATTTCTATAAACTGTACGGTTAAAAAAGCCTGTTTCCACATTCTGGATGTTTTCCAGCCCCGGTTTAAGTATAATGACCGGTATAAACCTGTTCGGGGTTTAATAGTTCCTGTACAACTGCACTTGTGTCAAAATAAAACCGAAAAAAATAGCATTACTATAATCAATTGATAGTAATGCTATTTTTATAAGATGAAAAAGTTAAAGCAATGGAGTAACTTTTTTCTATAACTTATTTTACAATCAGATGATTGACTTAAAATAGGCAATGGTTTTTGCCAATCCTTCTTCCAGTTCAATTTCCGGCGACCATTTCAGTTCTTTTTTAGCAAGAGAAATATCCGGCTGCCGCATCATCGGATCATCAGCCGGTAAAGGCATATTAATGATCTTTGATTTTGATCCTGTAAGTGCAATCACTTTTTCGGCTAATTCAAGGATAGTAAACTCACTGGGGTTACCAATATTTACCGGGCCGGTAAACTGATCAGACGAGGCCATCATGCGTATCATACCTTCTACCAGGTCATCTACATATTGAAAACTCCTGGTTTGTTGTCCTTCGCCATAAATGGTGATATCATGGTTTTGCAATGCCTGTACAATAAAGTTGCTCACCACCCTGCCATCGTTAGGGTGCATGCGGGGGCCATAGGTATTAAATATCCTGATGATCTTGATCTTAACATCATTCTGTTTGTGATAATTTACAAACAAAGTTTCTGCAGAGCGTTTGCCTTCATCGTAACAAGAGCGTTCGCCAATAGGATTTACATGGCCCCAGTAAGATTCCGGTTGCGGATGCACCAATGGATCACCATATACTTCGCTGGTAGAAGCCTGCAGAATTTTTGCTTTTATCCGTTTTGCCAATCCCAGCATATTGATCGCTCCCATTACCGATGTCTTCATGGTTTTGATAGCGTTGTATTGGTAATGTATAGGAGATGCAGGGCATGCCAGGTTATATATTTCATCAGCTTCAATAAAAAAAGGTGCAGTCACATCATGGCGGATCAATTCAAAAAATGGATTATCCAGCAGGTGTACAATATTCTGTTTTTGCCCGGTAAAAAAATTATCCAGGCAAAAAACTTCATTGCCTTCTTTTAACAACCTGTCGCACAAATGCGAACCAACAAATCCGGCACCACCGGTAACCAAAACTTTTTTACGTGTCATAGAAAAAGGGTTTTATCAGGGTAATTAATCTTTTAAAAGTGTTTCTAATTGAGCAGCGTTGATCTGTGCAGGTTGCCTGGTGGTATCCACTCCAATACAGAAATAATCAAACCCGTTTTGTTGCATTTCTGCTTTATCATAAATATTACGGCCATCAAATACAGCAGGGGTATTTAATAATTTTTTTATGATCTTAAAGTTGGGAAATTTAAACTCGGGCCATTCGGTAAGTATAGCCACACAATCAGCATCAATTAATGTTTCGTATTGATCTTCGCAATAGGCAATAGTGTCACCAAAATGATGTTTGGCTTCTTTAATAGCAACCGGATCGTAAGCTTTTACTTTTGCGCCGGCTTCTAAAAGTTTTTTAACTATTATTAAAGAAGGAGCTTCACGCATGTCATCAGTCTGTGGTTTAAAAGAAAGCCCCCACAAAGCAATGGTTTTACCATTGATATCACCTTCAAAGAAATTCATGATCTTATTGAACAGTACTAATTTCTGATCTTTATTTACTTCTTCAACAGCTTTTAATACACGAAGGTTATAATTGAATTCACCGGCTGTTTGTATTAAAGCCTGCACATCTTTGGGAAAGCATGAACCGCCATAGCCGATACCGGGATAAATGAATTTATTACCAATACGGGAATCCGAACCAATGCCTTTTCTTACCAGGTTGATATCCGCCCCTACAATTTCACAAAGGTTGGCGATATCATTCATAAAACTGATCTTGGTAGCCAGCATGGAGTTACCTGCGTACTTGGTCATTTCGGCCGAAATGATATCCATAAAAATTACAGGATGGCCATTAAGCGTAAATGGCTTGTATAAACTTTTCATCAGCTCTTTGGCTCTTGCACTTTCCAGGCCAATCACAATTCTGTCAGGCTTTAAAAAATCATCAATGGCAGCCCCTTCTTTTAAGAATTCAGGATTTGAAGCTACATCAAAATCAATATCCACCTCTCTTTTATTCAATTCATCCTGTAGTGCCAGCCTTACTTTTTCAGAAGTGCCAACAGGAACGGTGCTTTTGGTAACCACCAGTAAATAATCATCCATATGTTTACCACAGTCACGGGCAACCGAAAGTACATACTTCAGGTCGGCAGAGCCATCTTCGTCAGGAGGAGTACCTACTGCAATAAACAGTACTTCGCAATCTTTAATGGCAGTAGCAATATTTGTGGTAAAACTAAGCCTGCCCTTCTTCATATTACGAAGCAGCATTTCTTCCAGGCCAGGTTCGTAAATAGGAATAACCCCGTTATTGAGGTTATCAATTTTTTTTCGGTCGATGTCAACACAAACAACATCAATACCTACTTCAGAAAAACAAGCGCCGGTAACAAGGCCGACGTATCCGCTTCCAACGATGGCAATTTTCATAGTATATTATTTTTTCCACTACATTTTCAAAGCCAGTGCCAAAACGTTAAGTGATTGCCATTCAAAAGTTTAAGTGGATGCCAGCAATTTTATTTTCCGAAATATGGACAAAAAATCCAGTTCCTGTAATTACTGCATTGCCCGTAATTTTTTGTTTTATAAAAAAATTACGGCGAAAGATATAAGTAAAATCTGCCTGGGAATAAATAGTAGTAATGCAACAACTGATCGGTACCAGTATACTAAAAGAATGCTTTTTGTAACCATACATTACAGCATAGTCTTTTGGGCATCGATCATAATTGTTCTTTTTTTATTTTGGAAAATGTTTCCAGAAAATGGAAAAGCATAAAATCGATACAGCCTGAAATGCAAGCTGGGTAAGGGTTTTGTTTTTGGCACGGCTTTAGAAACCTATCGGAAAATTAATAAAATTCTATGTCCGGTAAAAAAAAGATAGCAATTATTGGCACAGCTGGTATTCCTGCTAAACGTGGTGGTTTTGAAACGCTGGCAGAACATCTTGTAAAGCAGTTGGGCGGTGAGTACGATATGACCGTTTATTGTTCTAAATATAAATTTGCAAAAGAAGACCGGAAAAAAACATACCAGCATGCAAGATTGAAATATGTTTCACTGCAATCCAATGGCCTGCAGAGTTTTCTTTATGACGGCTTCTCTATTTTTAATGCATTGTTTTACGCAGATGTATTATTGATATTGGGAGTGGCAGGTGCATGGATGTTACCTTTTGTAAAATTATTTACCAGTAAAAAAATTATTATTTCCATTGATAACATACAATGGCAGAAAGATAACAGAAGCATCCTGGCCAAATGGTATTTACGCTGGGCAGAGAAGATAGCGATCAAATATTCAAACGCAGATATTTCTGATAACAAAGCTATCCAGGATTATACGGCTGTGCGCTATGGTACCCTGAGTAATATAATTGAATACGGAGCCGATCATACCATTGCAGTTAAACCTACTGCTGCTGATAAGGAAGCCTATCCATTTCTTGCAAAACCTTATGCTTTTAAAGTGTGCCACGTAGAACCACAAAATAATATTCACACCGTGTTGGATGCCTTTTCTAAAATGAAAAAGTATACCTTGGTAATGATGGGCAACTGGAAAAGTAGCGGTTATGGTATTGCACTGAAGGAACAATATAAAAATTGCGGCAACCTGATATTATTAGACGCTGTTGATGAACAACAGCAACTGGATCTTATCAGGTGTAATGCCTATGTTTATATACACGGACATAGTGCAGGTGGTAGCAATCCTTCGCTGGTAGAAGCCATGTTCCTTGGCCTGCCCATACTTTCATTTGATGTACCGGCCAACAGAACTACCACGGAAAATAAAGCGTTTTATTTTAAAACAGCCGAAGACCTGATCAACATCATTGGCAACACCCGTATCAGCGAATTTAAAGAAAAGAGTGTACTGATGAAAGAAGTGGCCGACCGCCGCTATACCTGGGAGGTAATTGCTGAAAAATACAACTACCTTTTTCATCGTGTTTTAAAAAGCAACAAAAAAATATCTGTGAGGCCGGATGTAGCAGAAGCCGGCGAAAGAAAACCAGGCAGCCTGGGGTTAAAACATTTACAGTCCACATCATTATTGTACGAAAAAAAATAGCGGATATTCTCGGTTTAAATGCAGTTGTGTAGTAAACAACTACAGCCGGGTGTAGAACAACTTCTACTTCCGTATCGTTCCACAATTTGGAAATTAATGTTGCGTTAAGTTGATACCTAACACTATCCAATGGAACCTTATAAGATTTTTATTGTAGAAGATGATCCCTGGTACGGCGAAATCCTGGAATATCATCTCTCCTTAAATCCCGATTACAGCATCACCCGGTTTACTAACGGTAAAGATTGTCTCGCCAGCCTTTATAAAAAGCCCGACCTTATTACCATCGATTTTTCGCTGCCGGATTATACCGGGGATAAGTTATACCAGAAAATTAAGGAAACCGATGATAGTGTTCCGGTGATTGTTATCAGCGGGCAGGATGAAATTGCAGTTGCAGTAAACCTGTTAAAAATGGGGGTGGCTGACTATCTTATTAAAGACGACAATACAAAAGATATTTTGTGGAATGCTGTAACTAAAATAAAAGAAACCGGTAAACTTAAAAAGGAAGTGGCCCAGTTAAAAGAAGAATTGGGGCAGAAATTCTCTTTTGATAAAAGTATAAAAGGCCAGAGCCCGGCACTTAAAAAAATATTTGAGTTGATGGATAAAGCCACCAAAACAAATATCAATGTATCTATAACCGGCGAAACCGGAACCGGTAAAGAAGTAGTGGCAAAAGCCATTCATTATAATAGTGATCGTAAAAAGAAAAATTTTGTAGCAGTAAATATGGCTGCTATTCCCAAAGAACTTATTGAGAGCGAATTGTTCGGCCATGAGAAAGGCGCTTTTACAGGAGCCCTTGCCCGTAAGGCCGGTAAATTTGAAGAAGCTAACGGCGGTACTATTTTTTTAGATGAAATAGCAGAACTCGATCTTAGTTTGCAAAGTAAATTATTAAGGGTATTACAGGAAAGAGAAGTTATACGTGTGGGTGGAAATGAAAATGTAAAATTAGATGTACGCTTACTGATTGCAACGCATAAAGATTTGGCAGAAGAAGTAAAGAAAAGCAATTTTAGAGAAGACCTGTATTACAGGATAATAGGTTTGCCGATTGAATTACCACCGTTAAGAGAAAGGGGAAATGATGTTTTGATCCTGGCTAAATATTTTGCCGATGAATTTGCAAAGGATAATAAAATGGGTAATATTAATCTTGCACAGGATGCGAAAGATAAATTGATGCGTTATAATTATCCCGGTAATGTAAGAGAACTGAAAGCGATGATTGACCTGGCTGCTGTAATGTGCGACGGCCAGGAAATAAAAGCAACCGATATCAGCTATACTACTGCAAAAGGAGATCAGACTTTTATGGCAGAAGAAAAAACATTACGGGATTATACCTGCGATATCATTAAATACTTCCTTAAAAAATACGATAATGATGTAATTGCTGCTGCCGGTAAATTAGATATTGGCAAGAGTACCATTTACAAAATGATTCAGCAAAAAGAAATTGCCGTTTAAGAATGTAAGAGAAGATACTTGTAACAATGCTGCATTAAAAATCTACATATTTAATTTCAATGAAAACTACATTATTTCAGTTAGCAGGTAATAATTGGGAAACACAAATAGCAAACGATATAAGCGAAGCTACAGAAGCGGGGCTTGTATTATGTTTTGCCGCCAAAGAAAAACTAACAACACCGGATATTTATACCACTGTAAAAAATAAATTTCCTGCAGCACAAATTATATTATGCAGTACTGCCGGAGAAATTTTTCATGATGTGGTGCAGGATAATTCACTTGTGGCTGTAGCCCTTACATTTGACGATACAGCTATTAAAACGGCAGTAGTGAATATTACTGGCTTTGAAAACAGTTATACCGCTGCAGAAGCACTGGTAAAAAAAATACCGCAGCAAGGTTTAGTTAACATGCTGGTATTTTCTGATGGTGGATTAGTAAATGGCAGCGAACTGGTAAAGGGATTGAACGATGCGGCGGAAAATAAAATTTTAATTACCGGTGGCCTTGCAGGCGATGGGTCCAACTTTGTATCCACACTGGTAGGGCTAAACGAACAACCTGCACAAGGTAATATTGTGGCTATTGGTTTTTACGGGGAGAAGATAGCGGTAACACATGGTTCACAGGGAGGTTGGGATACATTTGGCCCCGAGAGAGAAGTGAGTAAATCAGCGGGTAATAAACTTTTTGAAATTGATGGCAAAAATGCATTGGAACTTTACACCCGTTACCTTGGCCCCGATGCTGATCAGTTACCAGGCTCAGCTTTATTATTTCCTTTATCTGTAACTATACCTGGTAGCCCGCAGCCTGTTGTGAGAACTATTCTCTCTATAGATAACGAACAGCAAAGCATGACTTTTGCAGGCGATATTCCTGAAGGATCGAAAGTGCGTTTTATGAAAGCTAATTTTGATAAATTAACTTCTGCCGCTGCCAAAGCTGCACAACAAACTTTGTTGGGTAAAAAATTTAAACCAGGTTTTTCGTTGCTGGTAAGTTGTGTTGGCCGCAAATTAATCTTAGGTGGCCGGATTGATGAAGAAGTGGAAGCAGTAATTGATTCATTAGGTGAACAAACACCCGTTGCCGGTTTTTATTCTTACGGAGAAATATCTCCTTTTAACGACGGTGGAGATTGCCGCCTGCACAACCAAACTATGACCATTACTTCTTTTTATGAACTTCCATAGATTATTAAAAAAGCAGATCAAAAAATTTCTTCCGGAATCGTTGCAACAACATCCGGACCTGGAAAAATTTCTGCATGCAGTTGATGATTCCTATGTTGCATGTGAAAGAGATGCGGCTTTGGCCGACAGGGCTTTTCGTATCAGTGAAGAAGAATACATTGAGATCAATAAAAAACTACAGCACGAAGCTGCAGTAAAAAAACAATCCATTGAAAAATTAAAGGAAACCATCGGTACCATTACCGGTGATGAAAAAAGCAACAATACCGATGACCTGTTGATGATTGCACGTTATCTTAACCAGCAGGTTAACAGAAGAAAAAGCGCAGAACAGGTTTTTACATCTCTCATCACCAATATGCAAAGCGCTGTTTTATTAGAAGATGAAACACGGCATATTGTATTTACCAACCAGCAATTTTGTGATATGTTCGGCATTACCGCACCACCGCTGGCATTGCAGGGTGCCGATTGCAGTAGCAGCGCCGAACAAAGTAAACTGCTGTTTAAAGACCCTGAAAAATTTGTAGCCGGTATAAATACTTTATTACAAGAGCAAAAATTGGTAACTGCCGAAATAATGGAACTTGCCGACGGAAGAGTTTTTGAAAGAGATTATATTCCCATTTTTGTAGAAGAAAAATATAAAGGACATTTCTGGAGTTACAGGGACATTTCTGAAAGAAAAAAAGCAGAGGCCGATCTTAAGTCGAGCCAGGAACTATGGCAGTTTGCGTTAGAAGGTGCAGGCGATGGTGTTTGGGAATATGATTTTGAAACGGAAGACGTTTTCTTTTCCAAACAATACAAAAAAATGCTGGGCTATACTGATGAAGAATTTAAAAATGATCCAAACGAATGGTTAAGCAGGGTGCATCCCAGGGATATTACTATTATAGAACAAACAGATAAAGAGTATTACGAAAATAAGATCACTTCTCATCAGCGGGAATACCGGATAAAACATAAAAACGGTGATTATCTCTGGATACTCGATCGTGGTATGATCATTAATCACACTGCATCCGGGCAACCCAAGAGAATTATTGGTACACACACAGATATTACGGCAAGAAAAAAAGCAGAAGAAGAATACAAACGCATTTCGGTAGTAGCCAGTGCCAATGAAAATGGCGTTGTATTTACAGATGCCCAGGGAAAAATTTCATGGAGTAATGAAGGATTCTCAAAAATTACAGGTTTTACGCAGGAAGAAATTATAGGACAAACGCCATTAGAGTTATGCGAAGGGCCATTAAGCCAGAGTGATGCATTGCTGAGTATGGTGAGTGCTTTTTTTGAGGGTCGTTCTTTTAATGTGGAGCTTATTCATTACCGTAAAGATAAAAGCACTTTTTGGGGAAGGGTAACGGGCCAGGCACTTACTAATAACGAAGGCAAAGTGGAACAGTATTTTGCTATCATCGAAAATATTTCGGAAGAGAAAGAAGTAGAACGGAAACTAAAGCAATACGACGAAAGGCTGAAGCTGGCATTAACCAATGTGGGGGACAATTACTGGGAGCATAATTTTTTAACCGGTAAAACTTTTTTCTCCAGTGATATTTATCAGCTGCTTGGATTTACTACAGAAGAATACAGCGATGTAGCTACTTTATGGTGGGACAGGATACACCCGATAGATAAAAAAATTCTGACCGACAATGATACCAGGTACAAACAGGGATTAATTGATCATCACACCAACGAGTACAGGATAATTCATAAGGATGGTAAAGTGAGGTGGGTGTACGACAGAGGTGTGCTTACTGAAAAAGATACCAATGGAAAACCGCTTACAATTATAGGTACGCATATTGATATAACAGAAAGAAAACTTTCGGAACAAGCCATTAAAATACGGGAAGAAAAATACCGCAGTATTATTGCCAACATGAACCTTGGGTTGCTGGAAGTTGATAACCACGAAAAAATTCAGTTTGCCAACCAGAGCTTTTGCGACATGAGTGGTTATACCCTAAAAGAATTATTGGGTAAAAGAGCCTCTTCATTATTTGTAAAGGGCGAAAACGAAGAGTTTATTGAAATGAAAAATGAAATGCGCAAGAAAGGGCTTTCCGATGCGTATGAAATATCGCTTAAAAATAAAAAAGGCGAAGCTAAATGGTGGCTGATAAGTGGTGCACCCAGGTATAATGACAATGGCGATTTAGTGGGGTCGATCGGAATTCATTTGGATATTACTCAGCAAAAAATGCTGGAACTGGAATTAGTAGAGGCCAGGGAACAGGCAGAATCATCAGTAAATGCCAAGCAAACATTTTTGGCTAATATGAGCCATGAAATAAGAACACCGATGAATGCTATATTGGGTATGACCAATCAACTGGGTAAAACCAAGCTGAACAAGGACCAGCATTTTTATTTGAACACAATTCATTCGGCTGCTGATAATTTACTCATCATCATTAACGATATACTGGACCTTAGTAAAATAGATGCCGGTAAATTAACGCTGGAGAAAATTGGCTTTGAACCTAAAACAGTAATGAACAGGGTGATGCAGGTAATGGTACATCGTGCCGAGGAGAAAGGGTTGAATTTTATTAATTCTTTTTGCGATTATAAATTGTCGCCGGTTTTAATGGGAGATCCTTATCGCCTCAACCAGGTTTTGCTTAACCTGGTAAGTAACGCTATTAAGTTTACCCATAAAGGAACTATTGATATTGCCTGCATGGTATTGGAAGATACTGCCCGGAAACAAACAGTTAAACTAACGGTAACCGATACTGGTATTGGCATGGATGAATCATTTGCTAAAAATTTATTTGATAAATTTTCCCAGGAAGACAGTTCTATTATCCGTAAATATGGCGGCACAGGATTAGGAATGAGTATCAGTAAAGAACTTATTGACCTGATGCATGGTAAAATTAATGTGGTAAGCAAAAAAGGAGAAGGCACATCTATTTCTATTATTATCGATTTTGAAAAAGGCAATATTACCGATCTGCCCTTTAAAGAAATAGTGGCTACTGATACCAGTTTATTACAAGGTAAAAAGATATTGGTTACCGACGATAACGAGATGAACCAGCTGGTGGCAGCAACAATATTACAAAATTTTGGTGCCGAAATAACAGAAGCATTTAATGGCGCTGAAGCTATAGAAAAAATTAAAGAAACAGCTTTTGATATAGTATTGATGGATGTACAGATGCCTGTAATGGATGGCATTGAAGCCACTAAAATGATCAGGGAAACTATCAGTACCACTTTACCCATTATTGCGCTTACAGCTTTTGCTATTAATGGCGATAACCAGAAATGTATCGCCGCAGGTATGAATGATTATTTATCCAAACCGTTTGAAGAAAGCCAGTTGCTGAATATTATTTCTAAATGGCTGGGCAAATCTTTACAAAACGAGAAAAATATGCCTGAGATTATTAAGGAAGACGATGTTTTATATGACCTGTCTAAACTAAATGAAATTGCCCGTGGCAATAAAATATTTGTTGATAAAATGATCAACCTTTTTATTGAACAAATTCCCGTGTCGGTGGAAGAGATCCAGGCCGCCTATTTAGAAAAAAACTTCAACGCTATAAAAAGAGTGGCCCACCGCATTAAACCCTCTATTGATAATATGGGCATTGCTGCTTTAAAAACCGAAGTAAGGGAAATAGAAACGCTGGCCCAGGAAAATCAGAACTCCCCCAAACTGATACAGCTGATACAACAAATGGATAATACCCTTAAAAAAGTGGTGGAAGAGCTACATAAGGAATTGGTTTGAAAATAATTATAGGTTTGTAGTATTTGTACTACATGGATTTAGAAACAATTATTTTAACTTAACTTACATATAAATAATAAAACTTCCCAAAACGGTTTTATTATTTACAGCCAAACCTTATTCTTTTAACCTAATAGCTTGTTATGCGCTTCCGGCTAACGACTACTAAACTATTAACGTCAGTCATAGCCCTGGTGGTACTTATCTTTATTGCAATTGTAGCATTGCTGTTACGGCAAACTTCACTGGCTAAAAGTACCGTTGCAAAGGTTTCCCATACCCAGGAAGTATTGTTTCAAACTGCAAAAGTATTAACCTCCATTACCGATAACGAAACCAGTTCAAGAGGTTTTGTGCTTACCGGGCAGGCAACATTCTTAGAGCCTTTGGAAGCGGCTAAAAAAAACATCTACCCGCAAATACAAACATTAAAAGTGCTCACCCAAAGCGATGCGGCCCAGCAACAACGTATTGATAGCGTATTATTTTATACCAATAAAAGAATACTTTTTTCGGATAGTACAGTTGCTTTGCGGCAACAACAAGGTTTGGATGCAGCTATAGAGCTTGTTACTACAGGCAATGGGAAAATGTATATGGATAATATCCGGCGTTTTTTAAGTGCTATGCAGCAGGCAGAAACTGCGGCACTGCAGCAACAAAAACAGGACAACGAAAAAGCCACCATTTTTTTAGACAAGATCGTTTTTACCATCATTATCAGCAGTCTTTTTTTAATGATTGTTTTTTTAAGAAAAGACAGCTTGCACATTGCAGCGCAAAAAAAAGCAGAAGAAACGCTAAAAAAAAACGAGCAGTATTTTCACTTGCTTACCAGCAATATCAGGGATTATGCTATTTCTATGCTGGACACCAGTGGATTGGTAGTAGGCTGGAGTAGTGGCGCCGAAGATATTAAAGGGTATAAGGAAGCAGAGATCATTGGTAAGTCTTTCGAGATTTTTTATACAAAAGAAGATATCGCAAAAGGAGTACCGCAACAAAATCTTGACATAACAAGGCAACATGGCCATTACGAAAGCGAAGGCTGGCGCTTGCGTAAAGACGGATCAAAATTTTGGGCCGATGTTATTTTTACTGCACTGAAAGATGAAGCCGGAAAATTGTATGGTTATTCAAAAATTACCAGGGATATTACTGAAAAAAGAAAAGAACGGGAGGAGTTGGAATTTTTGAACCTGCAAATTAAACAGTCGAACGATGCGATATACATCCTGGATGCCAATCGTAAAATAAAAAGCTGGAATAAGGGAGCCGAAAACCTGTATGGCTTTACAAAAGAAGAAGCACTTGGCAAGGACCCGATAGAACTTTTACAAACAGCTATCACCGAAGAGGAAATAACAACAGCCCTAAAAGAAATTACAAAAAATGATTACTGGACGGGTGAATTAAAGAGAACAACTAAAGCAGGTTCTGTAATTCATGTTCATGCTTCCACTACAAATATTAAAGACGCTAATGGAAACCTTACCGGTTATGTTGCTGTAAGTTTTGATATAACCGCACAAAAAGAATTACGTGAGCAGGTAAACCACCTGGCCAGCATGGTGGAAGAATCATCTGAAGCTATTTTTTCGAGAGGCTTAGACCAGCGCATTATAAGCTGGAACCGTGGCGCCGAAAAATTGTTTGGGTTCACCAAAGCAGAGGCCATTGGTAAAACGGCCGAAACACTTGGGATTACAAAAATTACCCGGGAAAGAATAGCAGCCATTGAACAACAGATCTTACAAAAAGGTACCTGGAGATCGGAACGTGATTTTTTTCATAAAAGCGGCTATTCATTTTTCGGTGCTATTTCCGGCAATGTTACCAGGAACGAAAAAGGTGAAATTGTTTCTTTTTATTTTATTGTAAAAGATATCAATGTAAGAAAGCAATTAGAAGAGCAGCTGAAGCAATCTAATGATGAGCTGGAAGAAAAAGTGAAAGAAAGATCGCTGCAGATCTACAACAACGAAAAAAGATACCGCTATCTTTTTGAAAATAATCCACTGCCTATGTGGGTAATAGACCTGCAAACTTTTGAGTTTCTGGATGTAAATGAAATGGCAACACTTCATTATGGGTATACCCGGGAAGAATTTTTATCTATGAAAGCCACCGATATACGGCCGGAAAACGAAAGGGAAAATTTTATACAGGCAGACCATGCTTACGAAATTGACCCTTCCAATTATAACAGGGGCATATGGAACCACCGAAAAAAAAACGGCACTATTATACAGGTAGAGATCATTGCACATAAAATAATGTTTGAAGGCCGGCCGGCAAGATTTATACTAAGCAACGATGTTACTGAAAAGAAGAAGGTAGAAGAAAAACTTATCTCCAGCGAAAAACGTTTCCGTGCATTGATTGAAAACAATTATGATATTATTACATTAATGGATGCTTCTTTTAATGTGATCTACCGCAGCCCTTCTACATTTCGCATTACTGGTTGGAGCAATGAGGAAATGATCAATAATATTGGCACCAAAAATATCCATCCTGATGATGTAGAATATTTTCAGGGCGTTATCAGGGAGATAATGGCGCATCCGGAAAAGCCGGTTAATACCTCATTTCGCAGCAGGCATAAAAACGGCCATTATTTGCGGTTGGAAGGAACACTGATGAACCTGCTGCACCAGGAACATGTAAAAGCAATTGTGTTTAATTCCCGTGATGTAACCGAACGGATAGAAACAGAAGAAAGACTCGCCAACAGCGAATTGCGTTTTCGCTCATTGATCGAAAACAGCGTGGAAGGGATTTCTTTGCTGGATGAAAAATCAAATGTGATCTACAGGTCGCCATCTGCTTTAAAAGTAATTGGTAATAATCCAAAAACAAATACTATCAGTTACGCACATCCTGATAACCTGGAAAATTTTAAAAATAAATTTGCTGAAACGCTGAGCAAACCGGGTGTTCCGGTGCCATACAGGGTTAAATATTTGCATGCTGATGGGCATCATTTCTGGTCTGAAGGTACTTTTACCAATTTGTTGCATATAAAAGGTGTAAACGCAATTGTTGCCAACTACCACGATGTAACAGAAAAAATTAAAGCAGAAGAAAAACTTGAATCCAGTGAAAAACGATTTCGGGCCCTGGTTGAAAATAATAAAGATGTGATCATGTTACTGGATGAATCGTTTAATGTTACTTACCGCAGTCCTTCGGCAACTGTTGTAAATGGGTGGACGGATGAAGATGTGAAAACAATGAGCGGTATCCAGAATATTCATCCGGATGATATGGATTATGCGAAAGCTGTTATCAGGGAAATGATGGCTAACCCCGGAACACCATACAATGTAATTTTCCGCAACAGGCATAAAAACGGCAACTTCAGATGGCTGGAAGGTGTGGTAACCAATTTGCTGCAGGATAAAAATGTAAATGCTATTCTTTTTAATTTTCGTGATGTAACAGAAAGAATTGAGGCGGAGGAAAAACTAAAAGCCAGTGAAGAACAATTCCGCAATTCTATGGATAATATGATGGAAGGTGTTCAGATAATTGGTTTCGACTGGAAGTATATCTATGTTAATGATGCCATGGCAAAGCATGGAAAATATTCAAAAGAAGACTTACTGGGGCACACAGTAATGGAAAAATATCCAGGTATTGAAAAGACTGAAATATACCAGGTTTACCTGAAATGTTTTAATGAGAGAGTTGCCATACACCTTGAAAATGAATTTGTATTTCCTGATGGCAGCAGTGCCTGGTTTGAGTTGAGTTTTTTACCTGTACCGGAAGGTATATTCATTCTTTCGATAGATATTTCGGAACGTAAAAGAGCAGAAGAACAACTGCAATTTAATGAAAAGCGTTTTCGTACTTTAATTGAAGATAATCACGATATCATAACCTTAATGGATGAGAAATTTAAGGTTTTTTATCGTAGCCCCTCTGCTGCCCGCATTACAGGCTGGAGTGATGAGGAAATGAATCAGTCTGACAATGACAATAGGTTTACTATCCACCCGGATGATCATGAACAGGCAGATAGGGTAATTAAAGATTGCATTGCCCAACCCGGCAAACCTATCTACGCACTGTATAGAAACCTGCATAAAGATGGCCACTATATCTGGCTGGAAGGGGCAGTTACAAATTTGCTGGATAATAAATATGTGAATGCAATACTGTTCAACTTCAGGGATGTAACAAAACGTATAGAAACAGAAGAAAAAATTGCGAGCAGCGAAGTCCGCTTCAGGTCATTAATAGAAAATATATCTGATGCTATAGTATTAAATGATTCCGAAACCAATATCATTTATCAAAGCCCTTCAGTTAAACGTATCCTGGGATATGAACCCGAAGAAAGAAAAGGCAAAAAAGTACTGGATTACATACACCCGGAAAACCACCAGGATATTATTGATTTATATACTAAACTTAAAGTGGTGAAGAATACGCCGCTTTCTTTTCAATATCGTTTTTTACACAAAAACGGAAATTATATCTGGCTAGAAGGTGTGGTAACTAACCTGGTGGATAATCCGGCAGTAAAGGCATTTGTAGCCAACTACAGGGATATCACTGAAAGGAAGGAGACGGAAATCAGGATTAAAAACCTTAATGCCGAACTGGAAGAAAGAGTTAATAAAAGAACAGCGGAATTAAAAAAATCAAATGAGGAACTGGAGGCATTTTCTTATTCTGTATCTCATGATCTTCGGGCACCCCTAAGGGCTATAATCGGGTATTCGGCCATACTGGAAGAAGATTACAGTAGTAAACTTGATGATGAAGCCAGGAGAATTACCGGGATAATAAGAAGTAATACCTCAAAGATGGGAACCCTTATCGATGACCTGCTTACATTTTCCCGGATGGGCCGGCATGAAATTGCAAAGGCACCCGTAAACAGTGTAGAAATGGTTGATGAAATAATTAAAGGTATGAGCAGCAATGGCGGCAGCCATATAAACTGGTCTGTTCACCAGTTGCCTGAAGTAAAAGCAGATCATAATATGCTGCGCCAGGTATGGATTAACCTGATCTCAAATGCCGTTAAATATTCGGCTACCAATCATACTCCCAGGATTCATATTGGTTCTTTTAAGCATGAAGGGCAACTTGTTTTTTTTGTAGAAGATAATGGCGTGGGCTTTGATGAAAAGTATAAGAATAAACTGTTTAAGGTATTTCAAAGGCTGCATAGTGCTGAAGAATTTGAAGGTACAGGTATAGGGTTGGCCATTGTAGAAAAAATTGTTTCTAAACATGGTGGCAATGTGTGGGCCGAATCTGAATTGAACAAAGGGGCAAGTTTTTATTTCAGCCTGCCTGGAAATTAAAATAATATTTTAAGCATATAAATTCTATATAGCATGAATTTGAATAGCATAGATCTTTTATTAGTGGAAGATAATATCAATGATGCGGAACTTGCCATAAGAGAATTAAAAAAGCATAACCTGGCCAATAATCTTTTTCATGTAAAGGATGGAGAGGAGGCATTGGAATTTGTTTTTGCAACAGGCAGGTATTCCGGGAGCCGTAGTTTGGAGAATGCACCCAAACTGGTATTGCTGGATATACAAATGCCCAAGGTAAATGGCATAGAAGTGTTGCAACAAATAAAAAAGGATGAGCGTACCAGGTCAACCCCGGTAGTAATATTAACTTCCTCAAAAGAAGATCCGGATATAAAAAAATGTTATGAGCTGGGGGCCAACAGCTACATTGTAAAACCTGTAAATTTTGAGGGCTTCGCCGAAGCAATAAAAAATCTTGGCTTTTACTGGTTATTGCTGAACCAGCCACCTGTTTAAATTTTTGTTATGGTAAATGATGTTTTAAAAATACTTATACTGGAAGATAACGATGCCGATGCAGAGATTCTGCAGCGCCTGCTGAAGAAAAATAATTTTAATTGCCAGGTTAAAGTGATGATGACGGCATCAGCCTACAGGCAGGCATTGGATGAATTTAAACCCGACCTTATTCTTTCTGATAATGATATGCCGCAATTTAATGCAACAGAAGCGTTACAGATATTACAGCAATACAAACTGCATATTCCGTTTATATTAGTTACCGGCACCGTGTCAGAAGAGTTTGCAGCGGGCATTATTAAAGCCGGCGCCGACGATTATTTATTAAAAGACAGGTTAGCCAGGTTACCGGCAGCTATTGAGGCTGCATTAAAGCAAAAGCAAACTGAAAAAGAAAAAAATGAAGCAGCAGAAAGATTATTGCATAGTGAAGAACAATACCGCAGTTTAATTCAGCAGGCTTCTGATGGTATTTTTATTGCAGACCCAAGTGGTCGGTATATCGACGTTAACGAAAGTGGCTGTAAAGCATTAGGCTATTCAAAAGAGGAATTTTTAAAACTCAGCATCAAAGACCTGGTGGTAATGGATGGAGACGCCGTTCCTTCCCGTTTAAGTGAAGTGAACACAGAAACACCCATTATCCAACGTCGGAGTTTACGAAAAAAAGATGGTACTGTTTTAATAGGCGAAATCAGTGCCAAGAAGATGCCGAATGGCAACTATTTTGGCATTGTAAGAGATCTTACAGAAAGAATAGAAGCAGACAAAAAACTGGAACAAAGCGAAAAACGTTTTCGTATGTTGGTGGAAAATAATGATAGCATTATTTCATTGGTGGATAAAAATAGAAAAGCAATTTTCAGAAGTTCATCCGCAGCAAGGCTTACAGGGTGGACCAAGGATGAATTTGATGCGTTAGATACAAGTAAGCTTATACATCCCGATGATATAGCACTGTTGCAGGCTTCAGGGCAATGGGCTTCGGATAATCCGGGAAAACCCGTTGCCATTACTATGAGGGCAAGACATAAAGAAGGGCATTATATCTGGCTGGAAGGAATGATGACTGATATGACAAATGACCCGGCGCTTAATGGTGTGGTAAGTAATTTAAGAGATATTACCGAACGAAGGGAAGCAGAAAAAAAGATCGTCAAAGCCAATCGTTTGTATTTTTTTATCAGTCAGATCAACCAGATGATTGTACGTACTACTGATGAAAACACGCTTTTTGAAGAAGTGTGCCGGATTGCTGTTGAACTGGGAGAGTTTAAGATGGCATGGATTGGACTGATAGATGAGCAAACTAAAACAGTAATTCCTGTAAAGCATGCCGGGGAAGAGAAAAACTATCTGTCTAAAATTAAAACCATTTCAATTGCCGATGTGCCTGAAGGAAGAGGTCCTACGGGTACTGCTCTACGTGAGGGAAGGTACATGATCTGTAATGATATTGAGAATGATAGCAGCATGTATCCATGGAAGGATGCTGCTTTAAAAAGAGACTACCAGTCTTCCATGTCTTTACCCATAAAAAAATTCGGAAAAATAATAGGAGCTTTTTCTGTATACGCTTCAGAAAAAAACTTTTTTGATGATGCGGAAATTGCCTTGTTGGAAGAAGCCACAGGCGATGTAGCTTTTGCACTGGAAAATTTTGAAAAAGAGGCTTTACGTAAAAGTGCAGAAATAGCGGTGAAGCTTTCAGAAGAAAAATACACTTCACTTGTAAATACTGTAGATGGTATTGTATGGGAAGCCGATGCTATAACTTTCCAGTTTAGTTTTGTAAGTAAGCAGGCAGAAAGATTATTGGGTTATCCAACTGAACAATGGATCAATAATCCCACATTTTGGGGTAACCATATTCACGAGGATGACAGAAACTGGGCAATTGAATTTTGCAAAAGTAATACACTGGCTAAAAAGCCGCACGAATTTGAATACCGGATGGTGGCTTCCGACGGACGAATTGTATGGCTAAGGGATATCGTATCTGTTATTATGGATAATGATGCGCCGGTAATACTCAGGGGTATTATGATTGATATTACAGAACGTAAAAAAGCAGAAGAAGCCATCATTGAAAGTGAAAAACGTTATCAAACGCTCACCGAGATATCGCCGGTAGGTATTTTTCATACCGACGCAGCAGGCATTACCACTTATGTAAACCCCAAATGGTCTGTAATTTCCGGTTTATCCGGCCGGGAGGCTTTAGGTAATGGCTGGCTGAATGCAGTACATGAAGATGATAAAGAACCACTGATAAAAGGTTGGCAGAATGCTACAACAGCAGTGGAGCCTTCTTTATCTGAATACCGTTTTGTTCGCCCCGATGGAACAATAGCCTGGGTAATAGGCCAGGCAATACCTGAAAAAAATGCTGATAACCAGATTGTAGGATATGTTGGCACTATAACGGATATCACTGAACGAAAAATGGCGGAAAAGCAGATTTTTACAGAGAAAGAACTTTCTGATAAAATTATCAATAGCCTGCCGGGTATCTTTTATCTTTCTGATACCACACCCAAATTATTGCGGTGGAACAAAGCCCTGGAAAAAATATCCGGCTTTACAGCAACCGAGATTGATGCAATGCGGCCTATCACTTTATTTGATCCCGAAGATCACAAAACACTGCAGGATGGGCTTTTAAAATCTTACCAGGAAGGTACAGCCGAAGTGGAAATAAGATTGTTAACTAAAAGTGGAGAAAGAATTCCTTTTTATTTTACGGGAGTTAGTATAGAATATGGTGGTAAGCCTGCTGTATTGGGCATTGGTATTGATATGAGTGAACGCAAAAAAGCAGAGGAAGAAATTAAAAAAGTGAATCAGCGTTTTGAAATTATTGCCGAGGCTACTAAAGATGCTGTATTTGAAGTGGACTTACTAACTGGTTATAGTAAACATAATAAAGCATTTGTTGATCTTTTTGATTTTGGTCTTAATACCGAACCTAATACAGACAACCGGGCTATCTGGAGATCTAAATTACATCCCGATGATAAGGACCGTGTAATTAAGCGGCTTGAAGAAGCTTATGCCGGAAATGCTTCAGGCTGGACGGATGAATTTCGTTTTCAAAAAGCGGATGGCAGCTATGGTATTTTTTACGACAGGGCTTCCATAATCAGGGATGCCACAGGAAAGGCTGTTCGCTTTATAGGTTCCATGGTAGAAATTACAGAATTAAAAAAAGCTGAAGAAGAAATTAAAAGATCTAATGAACGTTTTGAACTGATTGCTAAAGCCACGCATGATGGTTTGTGGGACTGGAACCTGGAAACGGGTAAGCTTTGGGGTAATGAAGTACACCAGCAATTGTACGGGCTAACTGTTACCGATCCTGTTCCTGATCATGAAGAATGGAAGAAGCGGATACATCCCGATGACAGAGAGCGGACAAGTAAAGCATTTGAAGAAGCTAAAGCCACAACACAGGAAAGCTATACAGATGAGTATCGCTTTCTTACAGCCAATGCCGGTTGGATGGATATATATGGACGTACACTTATTCAACGGGATAAAGAAGGAAAGGCTATCCGCCTAATTGGTAGTATGATGGATATTACTGAACGTAAAAAAACCGAAGCACAACTGGCAGCAAATGAAAAGCGGTTTAGAAAACTGGTAGAAAATGGTAACGATGCTTTTGCTATTTTAAATCCTGAAGGCAAAGCGATATATGTATCATCATCAGTAGAAAGAGTGCTTGGTTATACGGAAGAAGAAATCTATCAACTGGATATGTTCTCATTAGTTCATCCTGATAATATTGAGGAAGTACAACAAACCATGCAGATTGTAATGGCTAACCCGGGATTACCTGTTGCCGGCCATTTATCAAGGTTAAAACATAAAGATGGTACCTGGCGCTGGTTTGAAGACACCATCACTAATCTGCTTGACGATGCAGATATACGGGGCATCGTAGATAACTTCCGTGATATTACCGAAAGAGTGAATGATCAGATGGCATTGCAGCAAAGTGAACAAAAACACCGCGATATTGTAGAAAATATTACTGATATTCTTTGTACACACGATCTTGAAGGAAAAGTGCTGTCGGTAAACCTTACTGCAAAAAAACAACTGGGCTACGAAGTAAATGAAATGCTGAATATGCATATTCAGGACATCCTGCAGCCGCAATCAAAAGATGTATTTGGTATTTATATTGACAACATTAAAAAAAATGGTTTTGCACAGGGCCTCATGTACGTAAAAACCAGCACCGGGGAAAAAAGAATCTGGGAATTCAGGAATAGCCTGCGTGACAACGGAGTAAACCCTCCTTTTGTGTATGGCTTTGCACAGGATGTAACAGAAAGGATAATTGCCGAAGAAAAATTACTGGCACAAAAAGTACAATTAGAAACCCTGAGTAATAATCTTCCTGGTGTAATGATATACCAGGTGATAAGGGAATTAGATGGATCGATGCATTTTACCTATATCAGTGATGGGGTAATAGGGCTTATTGGTAAAACGCCTAAAGAAGTAACTGCTAATCCATCGCTTTTGTATAAGCCAATTGTTGATGAAGATGTTTCTAAATTAATCGCAGCAGAGCAACAATCGTTTCTTAACATGTCCATATTCCAGGAAGAGGTTCGGTTTAGAACGCACGAAGGAGATATCCGGTGGTTAAATATTGTTTCTGTACCACGTAAACTTGGAGACGGAAGAACCGTTTGGGATGGATTTCATGTAGACGTTACCGATAGAAAGAACCGGGAAGAGGAAATTATGGCGAGCGAAGAAAAGAGGAGGCTTATAATGAATTCAGCATTAGATGCCATTATTTGTATCGATACTGAAGGTATGATTACATTCTGGAATCCACAGGCTGAAAAGGTATTTGGCTGGAAGGAGGCGGAGGTAATGGGAAGCCGGCTTTCTGATATCATTATTCCGGAAGCATTTAGAAAAATGCATGAGGGTGGCATAAAGAAATATTTAAAAACCGGGGAAGCGCCGGCATTAAATGTATTACTGGAACTTAATGCTGTAAACCGAAAGAATGAAGAGTTTCCGGTTGAATTAACAGTGTTGCCTATTAAACAAGGCGGCGAAGAATTCTTCTGTGCTTTTATAAGAGATATTACCCAGCGCAAAAAGGCTGAAATAGCTATTAAAGAAAGTGAAGAAAAATACCGCACATTGGTAGAGCAGGCATCGGACGGTATTTTTATAGCAGACAATACCGGAAAATTTATCATTGTAAACACCAGCGCCTGTAAATTATCGGGCTATAGTGCAGAGGAATTGAATGCACTTACTATCTACGACCTGGTACACCCCGAAAGTTTGAAAAGCAACCCCTTTCACTTTGAAGAAATGATGCATCCGCAAGGTGCCAGGAGCGAAAGGAAAATGATATGTAAGGATGGTACCGTACTGGATATAGAGATTAGTGCTAAATTTTTATCCGATAAACGCTTTATTGCCTTTATAAGAGATATCAGTGAACGCATAAAAGCAGCAGCGGCAATAAAATTCAGCGAAGAAAAATACCGTTCGTTGGTAGAGCAGGCATCCGATGCCATTTTTATATCAGATAAAGATGGCCGCTTTATAACAGTAAATCCTAGTGCCTGTAAATTATCGCAATACACCGAGGAAGAATTATTGCAAATGACCATTTTTGATTTCTTTATAAAAGAAGATATTGAAAAAAATCCCATACAGTTTGAGGCTTTGGAGCAAGGAAAAACAATACGGTCGGAGAGAATAATGAAAAGGAAAGACGGAGGGTTAAATCACCTGGAGATTACAGCCAAGTTATTGAACGATGGTAAGCTGCTATCTTTTGTAAGAGATATTTCTGAAAGAATAAAAGCGCAGAATGAAATACTGAAAGAAAAAAATCTTTCTGATTCTATCATCAACAGTTTGCCCGGTGTTTTTTATCTGTATAACCGCAGCGGTAAATTTTTACGCTGGAATACAAACTTCGAAAAAGTGACTTTATATTCCGCAGCAGAAATTAAGGAAATGCATCCGCTGGACTTTTATGAAGGCGATGAAAAGCTGCTGATGGCTGAAAAGATTGATAACGTATTTGCCAATGGCGAGGATGAAGTGCAGGCAAACTTTCTGCTTAAAAACAAAGAAAAAATACCTTATTATTTTACAGGTATAGCTATTGATTATGAAGGAGAGACCTGCCTCATGGGAGTGGGTATCGATTTTTCGGAAAGAGAAAGAGCGGAGCAGGAAATTGAAAAGACGACAGAAAAACTGCGTGAACTAACTGCTCACTTACTTAACATCAGGGAGGAAGAACGGAAAAGGATCGGAAGAGAAATTCACGACGAACTGGGCCAGCAACTTACTGCTATAAAAATGGATGTTTCATGGATAGATAAAAAAACGCCACCTGAAACAGAACTGATAAAAAATAAACTGAAGAACATCATCACATTATTGGATGGCAGTAATCAATCTATAAGAAGAATATTAAGTGAATTAAGGCCGGGTATACTGGATGATTATGGTTTGGTGGAAGCGCTGGAATGGCAGAACCGGCAGTTTACTGCCAACACCGGAATACCGGTAGAATTTGTAACCACTGAAAGAGAAATAAAATTACCCGAACCTTTGGCCACCTGTATCTTTAGGGTTTACCAGGAAGCTTTTACCAATATCACCAGGCATTCGGCAGCTACTAAAGTAATTACATCTTTAAGTATTGCAAAAAATGCTATCATTGTTACTATTAAAGATAATGGCAAAGGGTTTGAAACTACCGCCACAAGAAGTAAAAAATCTTTTGGCATTTTAGGCATGAAAGAAAGGGTGCTGGCACAAGGAGGTATGTTTGAAATGAATTCGGCGCCGGGTAAAGGTACCAGCATGGAAATTCAATTACCTTTTGAAAATAAAATAATATTCTAAACTAACATACTTGTATTATGAAACGGATAATTTTAGCTGACGACCATAGTTTTATAAGGCTTGGGCTTATACAATTGCTTAAAGACGAATATCCTGCGGTAGAAATTACGCAGGTAAGTGATGGCGAAGCCCTTATTAAACAGGTAATGTTACACGATTGGGACCTTGTAATATCCGACCTTGATATGCCTGGGCGCAGCGGACTGGAAGCCTTGGAACAGATAAAGCTGATAAAGCCACATTTACCCGTGCTGATATTAAGTATATATGCCGAAGACCTTTACGCCGTAAGGGTTTTAAAAGCCGGCGCTGCAGGGTACCTTAATAAAAACTCTGCCCCTGATGAACTGATCACAGCGGTACAACGCATCTCTTTAGGAAAAAAATACATCACCGCCGAAATAGCAGAAAAACTATTAACCAGTGGCGATGATATAAAAAAACCACACGAACTACTCACCAACCGGGAATTTGAAATATTTAAATTACTGGCATTGGGAAGAACAGTTACACAAATAGCCGACTCACTTTCTCTTGCGCTCACTACCATAAGCACCTACCGCAGCAGGATCATGGAAAAACTTAATTTATCCACCAATTCGGATCTTACACGGTATGCATTATCCCACCATATAATTTCTGATATAGAACAGTAAACACAACTGTAGTTTTTTGTTTCCTCTTTTATAGTATAACTACTACATATGTCAATTCTTTACTACTACCATAGTAAGGCTCTTAACACTATTTTATAGCACCGGCTTTTGTTGGTTCTTTGGGTTGTAAAAGAAATACTAACCCAATGACAGTTTTAATAGTAGAAGAATCCTTACTGATAGGTGGACGGATTCGGAACTTACTTTTAGAAACCGGAAATGCTTCAAACATTTATCAAACAGTAGAACATACCGAAGCTGTTACACTTTTTGAAGAGGTGAAACCGAATGTGGTACTGCTTGATATGTGTACACCAGGAGCAACTTCCATCGATTTATTACAGGACATTAAAAAAGCAGCTACTGAAACCGCCATCGTTGTTTTGGTTAATTGCGATGATTATCAAAAGCAATTAAAATGTAACTCTATTGGTGTTGATTTCATTCTTGATAAATATCATGAGTTTGAAAGGCTACCGGAGATAATGGATATTATAGTTCGTAAAGGAAATTTTAAACCAGGCAATGAAAAACCAAAACATTATTCAAAATTCGCCTGACGCAATTTATACCTGCGATCAGAAAGGATTTATAAAAAGCTATAACAAAGCTGCTGTTAACTTATGGGGCAGAGAACCTGTTGTAGGTAAAGACTTGTGGTGCGGATCATGGAAGATTTTTGATAAGAACGGTGGGCACCTGCCTGTTGATCAGCATCCCATGGCCATTGCTTTAAGAGAAGGCAGGCTGGTACATGGAGAAGAGCTGATTGTGCAAAGGCCCGACGGAAGCATGCGTTATGTAAGCCCTTATTCATCTCCACTGGTAAATGCCGAAGGGCACCTAACCGGTGTGGTTAGTATGATGATAGAAGTATCAGAACAAAAGAACAGGGAAAGGTTGAGTGAAGAAAAATACCGGAACCTTATTGAACAGGCTGCGGATGGTATTTTTCTGTTTGATTTGAAAGGAGATTTTGTTTCTGTTAATACCAGCGGTGCAAAAATGCTGGGCTACGATATTGAAAGCCTGTTGCAATTAAATATAATTCATATTCTGCCGCTGCAGTTTATCGATAAAATGCCGTTACGTATGGCCACCTTAAACGACGGCCATCCTTTACTGGTAGAAAGAATATACAAACGTAAAGACGGTAGCTTATTTTACGCAGAAGTTAGAGCGCAAATGGTATTGGGTGGAAATATCCAGGCTATTGTAAGGGATATTACTGAAAGAAAAAAGGCAGAGGCTGCATTAAAGGAAAGTGAAATATTTAATAAAAGTGTTCTAACCTCTATCAGCTCACATATAGCTGTGGTGGAAGAAAATGGAGAAATTATTTCGGTTAATAAGGCATGGGAAAATTTTTCCACCAAAGGAGGGGAATGCCTTTTAAAACGCACCGGTGTAGGAACTAATTATATAGAGGTCTGCAAAAAATCGGTGAGTAATGGTGAAATACTTGCAGCAAAAGCACTGGATGGTTTTTACAAGGTAATGAATGGGGAATTGCCCATTTTTGAAATGGAATATCCTTGTGATTTACAAAATGAGAAGAGTTGGTTTTTACTGAGAATAACAAAATTTGCAGATAACTCCCCTAAGGTGGTAATGATGCATATCGACATCTCTGCAAGGGTAAAAGCTGCGGCTACAATGCGCCAGGCACTGGAGCGCTATGACATGCTTGCTAAAGCCACCAGTGATACTATCTGGGATTGGGATATTACACAAAACAGAATAAGATATAATAATGGCATTACACAAATGTTCGGTTACGAAATTGATGAAATAGAAAACCTGGAAGACTGGTGGAAAAAAAATATTCACCCCGCAGATTTACCTGCTGTTTCTGCAGCACTTGAAAAGATATTTTCTAATAAAGCACAAAACTTTCAGATAGAATACCGGTTCCGTTGTGAAAATGGCACCTATAAATACGTATTTGACAGGGCTTCTGTAATTTTTGATGATAACGAAAAACCGGTACGTATGATAGGTGCTATGCAGGATATCACCGATCGTAAAAAAACAGAACAGGATTTCAGGATGATGAAAAGGGCACTGATGAATCAGAAGGTAGAAGAGCAGAAAAAAATTACCAGGGCCATTTTAAATGCACAGGAAAAAGAAAGGCGGCACATGGGCGAAGAACTGCATGATAATATTAACCAGATGCTGGCAGGTACCAAATTATATTTGTCTGTGGCGGGTAATGGCAATGCGCAATTAAAGGAAGCCTTGCAATACCCTATTCAGTTAATTGATGAAACGATGACTGAAATTCGTTTGCTTACCAAACGAAGCGTTACTCCAAAACAAAATGTAAACCTGAAAGAGTTATTGCAAACACTGGTAGATACAATGTTTAAGAGTACTGCTATAAAAACCTGCTTTGTTTATAAAATAGTAAATGAGTGTTTGGAAGATGAACTTAAACTAAACATCTACCGCATTTTGCAGGAACAAACCAATAATATAATGAAACATGCCTGTGCTGCCAATGTAAATATTGCAGTAAAGGCCAATAATAATGTCATCAATATTATGGTAACAGATGATGGCAACGGATTTGATACCAGTAAGAAGAGAGAAGGCATTGGTATCTCTAATATTATAAACAGGGTAGAATCTTTTAACGGTGAGGTTGTAATTGAAAGCGCTCCCGGTAACGGATGTAAACTACTCATAAAAATACCCTATTAACCCGGTAATTTAAAATCAACAGTTTGTTGATAAAAAATAAAATCTAAAACATGTTACGCATATTAATTGCAGACGACCACACCGTAGTAAGAAAAGGATTGAGGCAAATACTTATTGATCATTTCAGAGAAATATTTATTGAAGAAGTGGCTGAAGCAGAAAGCCTGATTGATAAAGTAATGACAACTACCTGGGATGTTGTAATATCAGATATCAACATGCCGGGTAGAAGCGGTTTAGATGCATTGAAACAAATACGGGGCATTTTTCCTGATTTGCCGGTACTTATCCTTAGTATCCACCCCGAAGAACATTATGCCATCAGAGTTTTAAAATCAGGAGCTTCAGGTTATTTAAGTAAAGATTCTGCAAGCGAAGAGCTGGTAAATGCCGTAGAAAAAGTATTGCAGGGAAAAAAATACTTTTCTTCTTATGTTATTGAACAACTGGCCAATCATATTGATGCAGACCTTAGTAAATTATCCTATGAATATTTAAGTAACCGTGAGTTTGATGTGATGCGATTATTGGCTTCGGGTAAATCTGTTTCTGACATTGCAGAAAAATTATCCCTGAGTGTAACTACCGTAAGCACTTACCGTACACGGATTATGACTAAGACCGGGTTAAGGTCAAACTCAGACATTACTAAATACGCAATTGAAAACCAGCTTTTGTAATAAGGGCTGAAAAGATATACATCCGGAAAACCGTTCCTCATTCCATTTGTAACCACAAAGAAATTTTTTATTCTATTTATTTTACCCGGTTTAAATTGGTCACAACATCAATTGCCGGGTAATTTTTATTTGTACTATTTAAAAAATCCTGCAACCTCAGCAGGCCTCCCGTTGTTTTACCAGGGTACATTAAATTTATAAAATAACAGTAGTCATACCCGGTACTCCATATATCCTGCCAGTAAATAATTAAGCATTATTCAATAGTAGCCAATTATTACATCCGCGGTATACCCCGCAAAAATTGTAGGGTATAGCCTGCATAGTTGGGGGTAGGCATCCGCCTGCACAGATATACTTTTAACCAGGAATTTACGGTTGGTTACCAGGTGTTACCATCAGCTGTAATAAGAATATCTATTTAAAGCCTAAACAATGAAAAATCAAAACAGTATTCAAAATTCGCCTGACGCAATTTATACCTGCGATCAAAAAGGATTTATAAAAAGCTACAATAAAGCAGCCGTTAACTTATGGGGCAGAAAACCAGCTGTGGGTAAAGACCTGTGGTGCGGATCATGGAAGATTTTTGATAAAAATGGCGGACACCTTCCTGTTGATAAACATCCCATGACGATTGCCTTAAGAGAAGGCAGGCTGGTACATGGGGAAGAACTGATTGTACAAAGGCCGGATGGAAGCCTGCGTTATGTGAGCCCTTACTCTTCTCCTTTGGTTAATGCCAACGGGCACTTAACCGGTGTAGTTAGTATGCTGATAGAAATATCCGAACAAAAGAACAAGGCAAGGCTGAGCGAAGAAAAATACAGGAACCTTATTGAACAGGCTGCCGACGGTATTTTTTTATTTGATCTTAAAGGGCATTTTGTTTCTGTTAATACCAGTGGTGCAAAAATGCTGGGGTACGATATTGAAAGCCTGCTGCAACTAAATATTATACATATTCTTCCGCTGCAGTTTATTGATAAAATACCGGTAAGCATGGCCAGTTTAAGCAGCGGTAACCCGGTATTGGTAGAACGAATGTTTAAACGCAAAGATGGCAGTTTATTTTATGCAGAAGTAAGGGCGCAAATGGTATTGGATGGAAATATCCAGGCTATTGTAAGAGATATTACCGATCGTAAAAAAGCAGAACAGGATTTCAGGATGATGAAAAAAGCCCTGATGAATCAGAAGGTAGAAGAGCAGAAAACAATTGCACGGGCCATTTTAAATGCACAGGAAAAAGAAAGGCGGCATATAGGTGAAGAACTGCATGATAATATCAACCAGATGCTGGCTGGTATCAAATTATATTTATCTGTGGCCAGTAATGGCAATGCCAGATTAAAGGAAGCCCTGCAATATCCTATCGAGCTGATTGAAAAAACAATGACAGAAATTCGCTTGCTCACCAAACGAAGCGTTACCCTAAAACAAAATATAAACCTGAAAGATTTATTGCAAACACTGGTAGATACTATGTTTAAGAGTACTGCCATAAAAACCTGTTTTGTATATAAAGTTGTAAATGAGTGTTTGGATGATGAACTGAAATTAAATATCTACCGCATTTTGCAGGAACAAACCAATAATATAATGAAACATGCCTGTGCTGCTACTGTAAACATTTCGGTAAAAGCAAATGATCATATTTTAAATGTTGTGGTATCAGATGATGGCAACGGGTTTGATATCAATAAAAAAAGAGAGGGTATTGGTATGTCAAATATTATCAACAGGGTAGAATCTTTTAACGGTGAGGTTGTAATTGAAAGCGCTCCCGGTAACGGATGTAAACTACGAATTAAAATACCTTATTAAACCAGTAATTTAAAATCTAAAACATGTTACGCATATTAATCGCAGACGACCATACTGTAGTAAGAAAAGGATTGAGACAGATACTGACGGATCATTTCAAAGAAATACTTATTGAAGAAGTGGCAGAAGCCGAAAGCCTTATTGATAAAGTAATAACCGCCGGCTGGGATGTTGTAATATCAGATATCAACATGCCCGGCAGAAGTGGCTTAGATGCGTTGAAACAAATACGGGCTGTTTTTCCTGGTTTGCCGGTGCTTTTCTTCAGTAGTCATCCTGAAGAACATTATGCCATCAGGGTTTTAAAATCAGGTGCTTCGGGTTATTTATGTAAAGATTCTGCAAGCGAAGTACTGGTAAATGCAGTTGAAAAAGTTTTGCAGGGAAAAAAATATTTTTCTCCTTATGTAATTGAACAACTGGTAAATTATATTGATGCCGATTTTAGGAAATTATCCTATGAATATTTAAGTAACCGGGAATTTGATGTGATGCGCTTACTGGCTTCCGGTAAATCTGTTTCTGATATTGCAGAAAAATTATCGCTGAGTGTAACCACTGTAAGCACTTACCGTAGAAGGATTATAGCTAAGACAGGATTAAGATCAAACTATGACATTACTAAATACGCAATTGAAAACCAGCTTTTGTAATAAGGGCTGAAAAAATACATCCGATAAACCAGTCCTCCTTCTGCAAGTAACTACAAAGAAAATTTACCCTGTTTATTATACCCGGTTTAAATTGATCACAACATCAATTGCCGGGTAATTTTTTATTTGTACCTGAACCAAAGTTTTGTGAAAGCAGATACAGGTATAAACGCTGCACATTCCATACCCGGCGCAGAATAATTATTTGTTACTTACCAGGGGTATTCACTACCCGGTTACCCCCACAAAAATTGTAGGGTATAGCCTGTATAGTTGGGGGTAAAATCCGGCTTGCAGCATTTTACTTTTGACTTAGAATTTACAGCTGATTAACAGGTGCCACCATCGCCTGAATAACAATATCCATTTAAAGCTAAAAAAATTAAAATGAAATCCAATCATCTTTCTACCAGGAGAGTTATGCGTTCTGTTACCGCACTCTTCACCTTAATTTTTTGTTTTGCCATTACCGCTTCTGCTACTACTTATTACATCAGCCCATCGGGTAATGATGCTACAGGTACCGGCAGCAGCGCTAATCCATGGAAGACATTGTACAAAGCCACTAACACTGTTGCAGCTGTGGGCGACATTATCCATGTAAATGCAGGTACTTATCTTGAAACATTACAGTGCGTTTTAAAACCAGGCGTAAGTATTGAAGGCGACGGTGCTACTTCAATACTTAAAAGCAGTTTAACTGCCGACTGGACAGAAATGTTATCCCTGCGTTCGGCAGAAGGTACCAATGGCAACCAGCACATTTCCTTTGTAAAATTTGATGGACAAAACCTCTCTACCTTCTGGGGTATTTATGTAGGCGGAAGAAGCAACGTAAGCATTCACGACATTACCATGGTGGATTTTAAAGACCGTGGTGTTTTATTTGGTGGCCGTAATGATGGCAATGGCGCTCCTCCCACTATTTATGCTACCGGTAATAGTTTTTATAATAATACCGTTACCAATTGCGCTGCCTATAATTTATCTACCGGTGCCTACGGCCGTGGTTGTTTAAATATCGGCGGACAGGATGGTATGTTGATCTATAACAACACCATTTCGCAAACCAGCAGGCCCGAAGGTTATAATGGCTGGCCTATTAAAGGCTGGAACGAAGGCTATGTAAGAGGTTGTAAGATCTACAACAATACCCTCAACAAAATACCCATGGGTAACTCCACCGGTAATACCGGCTGGAACTTTGCCATTGAATTATTTAATGAATCAGGCCTTGAAATTTATGGCAATACCATCACTGGTGGTTCTATCGATTTAAACTTTCAGACCAAAAACGGCTATGCCTATAGTGTATGGATACACGATAATGTAATTAAGCAAACTACTTTAAATACCTGGATAGAAAGCGGCATTGTACTGGAATATGGTACGGATGGCGCTATCATTGAAAACAATACCATTGATAAAAAAGCACATGGTATTGAATTTAACCCCCGTTCGGGTGATATGATCAAAGATGTTACCATCCGCAAAAACCTGCTTACCAATATTACCATGGCACAGAACACCGGTGGCCTGATCGGCGTATTCAGCAATGCAGGTGACTTCAGCATTAATAACTTTAATGTATTGAACAATACGATGGTGGCCACAGCAGGTTCAGCACCATGGTGGGGTATAAATTTCGGTGCCTTAAATGCGGGCACTGCCAGGAACATCAGCATCAAGAACAATATCATCATGAACATACTCAGTGGCTTTTTGGTACAAGGCGGCGCTGTAGGTATGGACTCGGTGTATATCCAGAATAACAATACCTACAATAATGGTAACAGCAACAACCCTAACTTTAATGGTGTTGCACCAACCAACTATACCAACACCAATAACCAGCATGTGGTTCCCATGTTTGTGTCAGCTACCGATTTTCATTTGCAGGCTACCTCACCTTGTATAGATAATGGTGTATATGTGGGCTTGCCTTATGCAGGTGTGGCACCTGATAATGGCTTTGCCGAATTTGGCAGCATTATATTACCGGTTAAATTGCTCGATTTTACTGCCACAGAAAAGAGTGGTAAAAATATATTGCAATGGAAAACAGCTACAGAAAGCAACAGCGGTTATTTCAGTATTGAAAGAAGCAGCGATGGGCAGCACTTTACCGCTATTGGCAGGGTAACTGCCGCCGGCTTCAGTTCATCAGAGATCAGCTATTCTTTTACCGATGCCACTCCTGGTGCCGGTGTAAATTATTACCGCCTGGTAATGCTGGATAAAGATGCCAGCAAAGATTACAGCAATACCGTAGCGGTAATGAATAAAAAAGATCAGTCGCTGAGTATTGCAAAAACACAATTGTATGCCGGGAATAAAATTTTATCACTAACTGTTGTAAGTACGCAAAATCAAAAAGTAACGCTGTCATTATTTGATGCCAACGGAAGAATGTTTGTAAATGAAACAATGCAACTGCAAAAAGGGATGAACACGATAAATAAAAATACGCCATCAATAGCAACAGGTATTTATTATATCAAACTGTCTGTTGCAGGCGAAATGATTGTAAAGAATGTACTGGGAAGCTAGTATGGATTTAGTTTTAAGTATGGATTAGTTTTAATGGTAAAAGGGTTTCAGTCTTGAAACCCTTTTTATAATGATATACGTTTTAATTATAAATCCTATCTACAGCAGTCTTGTACTTTTCCATGATCACTTTCCGTTTCAGTTTTAAAGTAGGGGTTAATTCGCCGCTGTCAATAGTCCATTCGTAGGGCAGTAGTTCAAATTTTTTCACTTGCTCTACGTGGTTAAAAAATGTATTGAAGGAATCAATCAGTTCACGGTACAGGTCTAAAACTTTTGGGTTATGTACCGCATCTTCTATGGTAGTAAATTTTATGCCTTTGTGTTGCATCCATTCTTTTAAATTAGGCACGGAGGGAACAATTAATGCACCAACAAATTTTTGCTCAGCACCAACAATCATCATCTGTTCTACAAATGGCGATTCCTTCATTTTATTTTCAATAGGTTGCGGCGCTACATATTTTCCGCCGCTCGTTTTAAAGAGTTCTTTTTTTCGGTCGGTAATTTTTAAATATTTACCATCTTCAAAAATGCCGATATCACCGGTGTGCAGCCAGCCATCAATAATGGTTTCTGCAGTAAGGTCGGGCCGTTTATAATATCCCATCATTACACTTGGGCCTTTTACACAGATCTCGCCATCAGCTTCCAGTTTTACTTCCTGCCCGTTTATTACCAAACCAACGGTTCCAAATCTTGTTCCTGTTTTGCCTTTGCAGTTTACACTTATTACCGGGCTGTTTTCTGTAGGCCCGTAACCTTCGTAGATAGGTATTTTTGCAGCTGTAAAAATTCTTATCAGCCTTACCTGGCAGGCAGCACCGCCGGTAACCAGGGTTTCAATATTGCCACCCAGCCCTTCACGCCATTTGCTGAATACTAATTTATTGGCAATAGCCAGTTGCATGTTATACCACAGGCCACCGCTGCGTTGGTTATCGTATTTATCTCCCAGTGACACAGCCCAGTAAAATAATTTTCTTTTGATACCGGTTTGCTCAGCGCCTTTAGCCATTATCTTCTCATATACTTTTTCAAGCAAACGGGGCACAGTACAGAATAAAGTTGGTTTTACTTCTTTTAAATTATCAGCAATGGTTTCCAGGCTTTCGGCATAATAAATTGAATTGCCACTGTTGATGTAGATATAACTTACCATCCGTTCAAAAATATGATTCAATGGCAAAAAGCTTAATGCCCTGCCATTAACATTATCTTCAAAAGGAAACATTTTTTTTGAGTTCACTACATTGCTGACAATATTACGGTGGCTAAGCATAACACCCTTAGGCGTACCCGTAGTTCCGGAAGTATAAATAATAGTGGCGCAATGTTCCGGTAAAATAGTAGCCTTTACTGCTTCCAGTTTTGTAAAGTCTTCAGTACTTGCACTGTTGGTAATTTTTTCCCAGTAATCAACGCCATGTAAGTTATCAAAGCTGTAAACATTTTTAAGGCTGGGCACTTTATCACGAACATTATTTACTTTATCCAGTATATCCTGCCCGCTGATAAAAACATATTTCACTTCGGCATCATTAAAAATAAATTCCAGTTCATTTACATTGGTAGTGGGATAGATGGGACAAAGTGCAGCGCCGATTTGCTGGCAGGCCATATCCAGCATTAACCATTCGGGGCGGTTTTTAGATATGAGTGCAATTTTATCCTGCTGCTCAATGGTCATGTTGTTGCCGCTTACACCTAGTTGTAGTAATCCGGCACTAAGTTTATTTACAGTATCCTCAACTTCCTGTGTGCTATAGGTTTTCCATGCGCCATTTTCTTTGGCAGCAAGCATGTCTTTTTTAGGAAAACTGCTTAGCTGGTAAGCAATACAATCAAATATCCTCGAGTTCTCATTCATATGCAATCGTTTTAATCCCCCGCTTTATGCTAAATATAAAAGCAATTTAAAACAAGATAATGAAAAAAAACTTTAAAATCATTGAGGGATTTAGTGATAGTACTGGCCGGAAGGAATTTTAAAAATACGGCCTCTCTGGAAACGGGTCAGCTCATTATATTCGTTGGCATTCAGATTGATCCAGTTTTGATATGCAGGCAAATTTTGTGCGGCGGTAAATATCCATTGGTTATACGCATCAAACATACCTTCCTGTAATAACTGGCGTTGCAGTTCAAAAAGTTTAAAAGGAAATTTATTACCAAAGTCGGTAAACCAATCCAGTATAAAACGGGTTCTTATCATCGTGAGTGATTCGGTATTGATACCACTGGCAGCAAGATTACTTTGTTTATTCATGGTTTGCAAAAAAGCCTGGGTAAAAGCATTTTTTTCAGGATTGTTCTTTTCATTTTCCAGGTTAGCTTCGGCAAATAATTTTTTATAGCTTTCTAATAAAATATTTTTTATTTCAGGAGATAATGTACTGGAAGGTTCGATATTTAAAAAAACTTCACCATATAAAATACTCCATGTTTTATCAGTGGTAAAATAATAATACTTGCAGGCGTTATAATAATTTTTTGAAAATCCGGGGTCAGACTGTATACCTTTTTCCCACTGCTTAATAGCGGTGTAATCTTTTTGTGCCCAAAGCAATTCGCCCAGTTCGTTATATAAAGCACCACTTTGTGGAAACTGTTTCAATCCTCTTTTATACACCTTTTCGCATTCTTTAGGATTATCTGTTGCCAGGTAAATATCACCGGCAACCTGGAAGCATTGGTCATCAGCATCAGGCCTGTCTAAAAGTGGTTTGTAAATCTCAAGTGCTTTAGCATAATCTTTTGAAAAGTAGTAATTGAGGCCAAGGTCTTTAAGTATCTCGATATTTTTAGGATCTAGTTTGGTAGCCCTGTTCAATACTAAAATTGCATTGGCATAATCAGCTTGGCGCATAAATGTTCTTGCAGTTTCATGTAGTTGTGCAGCGTCCTGTGCAGTTGCTGTAAAAGCAATCGATACAATAAGAAAAGAAAAAATAAACCTCTTTATCATTGACTAAAGGTATAGCTAAAATAAATACACAAAAAGTTAATCCGGATTTTTTGAACACGGACAGGACAGGTGGAACGGATAAATCAGGATTATTTTAGTAACCAGGTATCATGCTATGTATCATCAGCTGTGTCCATCCAAACCATCCAAACTATAGCAGCTATGCGATGTAATAAATTGCTGCCTCAAACAAAACATATAAAAATCCATCCAATCCGTGTCATCCGTGTTCCATGCATTTAGGCTTCCGGTGCATCTATCAAATGCGTAAGCAATCCATCTCTCAGCTTAGGTTCAAACCAGGTGCTTTTAGGAGGCATTACATTACCACTGTCGGCAATATCAAATAATTGCTGGATAGTTACGGGATGTAAACTGAATGCCACCGCCATTTCGCCACTGTTCACTCTTTTTTCCAATTCGCCAAGGCCACGTATACCGCCTACAAAATCGATGCGTTTATCGGTACGCTGGTCTTTAATGCCCAGCACAGGTTCTAATAAATTATTGGAAAGAATAGTGATATCCAGGATACCGATAGGATCTGTAGTAAATGTATTTTCTTTTGCAGTTAATTTATACCATTGATTACCGAGGTACATACCAAACTCATGCAGCTTGGCAGGAGCAAGCGCTTCATTAATTTTTTCTACAGTGAAATTATTTTTTACCTGTAATAAAAATTCATCTGCAGATAATCCGTTAAGATCTTTTATTACACGGTTATAATCCATGATGTGCAATTGATCAGAAGGGAATAAGGTAGTCAAAAAATAATCAGCACCTTCAGTTGCCAGCTCCCCTAATGCTTTACGCACTTTAGCAGCAGAAGCGGCACGATGGTGGCCATCGGCAATGTAAGTAACTGGTACAAGCTCTTTAAATAATTCAGTAATGCGGCTGATAGTAGCGGTATCATTGATCGTCCAAACGCTGTGTTGTATACCATCATCAGCAATAAAATCATACACCGGGCTGCGTTCTTTTTTCCAGTCGTTGATCAATGCATCAATAGCTGCCACATTTCTGTACGCTAAAAAAACATTACCTGTTTGTGCACCGGTTGTTTTAATATGATTGATCCTGTCCTGCTCTTTTTCAGGCCTGGTAAATTCATGTTTTTTTATCAGGTCATTTTCATAATCATTTACACTGCTGCCACAAACCAAACCGGTCTGGCTTTTACCATTCATAATGAGCTGGTAAATATAATAGCAGGGTTTACTTTCCCTGAACAAAATATTACGGCTGGCAAAAGCATCCAGGTTTTCTTTTGCTTTAAGATATACTTCGGGCGAATGAATATCGGTGGTTTCGGGCAGGTCAATTTCACTTTTGGTGATGTGTAAGAAACTGGCAGGATTGCCCTGCGCTTCTACTTTTGCTTCTTTACTGTTGAGTACATCATACGGGCGGGAAGCTACCTGCTTCGCCAGTTGTGCCTCGGGCCTGAGTGCTTTAAAGGGTGCTATTGTTACCATTGTATTTAACTGTTAGGGGACGTTAAAATTACTATATTAAATCTAATCGTGCATTTTAGTAAATTCCTGCATAGTATCAACCAAAAAGGCCACACTGTTTAACGGCAGGGCATTATATAAAGAAGCCCTGAAGCCACCAGACAAACGATGCCCTTTTATACCCACAATACCACGCTCTTTGCTAAACTTTAAAAATGATTCTTCCAATGCAGGGTCAGTCATCACAAAACATACATTCATTTTGCTCCTGTCTTCTGTTGCAATAGTGCCTTTGAATAAGGGGTTGTTATCAATCTCTTTATATAACAGGGCTGCTTTCTGATCGTTGATCTTTTCAATAGCCGCCACACCGCCTTGTGCTTTTAACCAGCGTAATGTGAGCATGCATACATACACCGCAAATACAGGAGGTGTATTTAACATGCTGCCATCTTTAATATGATTGCGGTAATCCATTATGGTAGGGATGGCTCGTTTTACCTTGCCTAAAATATTTTTATTTACCACCACCACATTTACACCTGCTGCACCAATATTTTTTTGTGCCCCTGCATAAATTAATCCAAAGGCATTAAAATCCATTTCACGGCTTAAAATGTCGCTGCTCATATCAGCTACCAATACATTACTTGTTGTAGGAATTTTATGCCACTGGCTTCCATAAATGGTATTATTAGTAGTGATGTGAAAATATTTGGCATCATTAGGCACTGCAAAATCTTTGGGTATGCTGGTGTAATTACTTTCCTTGCCACTGCAAACCATTTCTACCTTGCCGAATAATTTAGCCTCTTTTATTGCTTTACTGCTCCACACGCCGGTATCAGAATAAGCTGCTGTTTCCTTATCATCCAGTAAATTCATAGGCACCTGCATAAATTGTGTGCTGGCGCCGCCATGTAAAAACAACACTTCATGATCCGAATCCAAATGCATCAGTTCTTTTAATAAAGCCTGCGCTTCATCCATTACTGCCTGAAAAGTGGGAGTACGATGGCCTAATTCTAAAATAGATAACCCTGAATTGTTGTAATTTAATATAGCCTGTGCGGCTTCTTCAAAAACACTTTTGGGTAAAATAGACGGCCCTGCATTAAAATTGTGTACCACTGCTTTGTTGATTAAAACTGATGAACTATTAATTTTCGCTGCAAAAATACCCAAATCAAATTAATCCGTCGGTAAATGATTAAAACATAGAAATCATTTATTAATCTTCCTGTTTTCCCAACATTTTGCCACCTGCCTTCCAATTATTATTTAATTTGTCGAATTCTTTCAAATCCTGTTCGCTGAATTGTTGATTTACTAAATTTTTAAGATCGGGCTGACCGGCATTTACCCAGGCCGTGTACCAAAAACTGGCCACCGCAAAAATAGATTGGCGCATTCTTCTCTCTATCATGCCATCTAATTTTTTATTGAAGGCAATGGTAAATGCACTTGAATATTGACGCACAATTTTTCCGTTTCTTTCTTCAAAAGAATATTTTTTATCATCGCCAAATTGTTGGGTCAGTTGTTTTTCAAAACGTAAAACACTGTCGGCAGCTTTGGCACTTTCTAAAACACGTTTCCAGATAAAATCCCCCGGGTTTTTTATATACTCAGCTTTGCCTATAAAAAAATCAAATTCTTTTTCTGCTAATAATTCGGGTACACGGCTCTCCCAAAATCCATGTATACCTCTTTGATTGGTGAACTGCCCGTTGTGATTGCTGTTGGCATGCAACGGCACGTGAGCATCGCCGATGTAATGGCCCATCTCTGCACTTGTTTTCATGATCTTACTAAAATCTTTTGCCTTGAATGCATTGGTTAACCTTGCCAGCATAGTTTGCACATGCCAGGGCACAATGCCATAGGCCTTCACACTATCTTCCCCAAATTTTGCGACCACATCATTCCATTTACGGGGTAAACTATCGTAAGGATATTTGCCGTAATGATCAATATCGATATAATGGCGTGCCCCTTCGTCAGCTACTGCATACCTTCTTTTATCAGGATCAACAGCATGTTCACTTAAAAAAGAAATATTGGGTTTATACAACACCAGCATTTCGGGCGGTAATAAAAAAACAGCGTAGTAATTAATTTTCTGATGGCCATAAAAGCCCCAGCAATAACAATTGGAATGGATAATTGATAATGCAATAATGAATAATGCTTTTTTCATGCCACCTTTTTTAGTTTTAAAAAAGGTTTTTCTTTCAGGGAAGGTTTAGGGAGTTGTTGTTTCGTCATCTACATCAGTAATACCGCCGCTCACCGCAAACTTCATGGTTTGTGCGGCACTGATATTGGTGATAGGCTTTACTCTTTCTTTGGGGATAACATACACATTACCGGCAACAGAATATGCCATCGGGATATATACTGTTACATAATCTTTCAAGCCAAATTCTTCCATATCATCACGGGTGATAAAGCCAAATCGCCACACATCATTATCATCTACATTAGCCAATACATTTTTGGTGAATTTTTTTTTGTCGCCGGCAAAGGCCTCAAAAAAATCACGGGTGGTGGAGTAAATATATTTTATGCCGGGTGTTCTTTCTAAAAGTTTATCAACAAAACTTACCACACGGCCCGTAATAAAAAACGAACTGAAATAACCAATTACAATAAGTGCAGCAATGATAATTAAAAAACCGATGCCATAATTCTGCACTCTTACATTGCCCTGTAGGTCTTTGTACCTAAAAATAGGTAACAAACTATCGATAGAAGTTACCACCCAAAAAATGGCATATGCAGTAATAGCCAATGGCGCCAGTATCAGCAACCCCTGTAAAAAATATTGCAGCAGCTTTTTGTAGTGAAAAGGCCTTTTCATTCTTTGGTGATTTATACAACAAAGATACTTGAAATAAATATGCTGAGTTGCTGTGTTTAAATTACTGCAGGCAATGTTTAATTTAACTAAATTTGAGTTTAATTAACAGGATTGTTGTAATGAGCAAAATTTTAATTGTTGATGACGAAGAAAAATTAAGGACATTGATGGCACGGATCATCGGCCTGGAAGGATTTGAAGTGTTGCAGGCAGCAGATATTAAAACGGCTACAAAAAAACTGGAGCAAACAGAAATTGATGTGGTGTTATGCGATGTAAAACTTCCTGATGGTACCGGTGTTGAATTTTCTAAACAGGTAAAAGAGAAATATCCTTTAATGGAGATCATACTTTTAACTGCGTATGGCAATATACCGGATGGTGTGCAGGCAATTAAGAACGGCGCTTTTGATTATATCACTAAAGGAGATGATAACAATAAAATAATTCCTTTACTCTATCGTGCGGTAGAAAAAGTGGCGCTTGCAAAAAGAGTACAACATTTGGAAAAGCAATTATCGCACAAATATTCTTTCGATAGTATCATTGGTAAATCAAAAGCTATTGCAGCAGCTATTGAGCTGGCAAAAAAAGTAGCGGTTACAGATGCTTCGGTTTTATTAACCGGGGAAACCGGTACGGGCAAAGAAGTATTTGCACAAGCCATTCACCAGGCCAGTGGCAGGGCGAATAAAAATTTTGTAGCGATTAATTGTGCTGCCATCAGTAAAGATCTTTTAGAAAGCGAATTGTTCGGTCATAAAGCAGGTGCATTTACCGGCGCTATAAAAGATACCAAAGGTATTTTAGAAGAAGCGAATAATGGCACCGTATTTTTAGATGAGATTGGCGAAATGCCATTGGAACTGCAGGCAAAATTGTTACGTGTTTTAGAAACAGGCGAATTAATGAAAGTGGGGGAGAATAAAACCATCAAAATAAATATCCGCCTTATTGCTGCTACTAACAGAAACCTGCAAAAAGAAATTGAAGCAGGTAATTTCAGGGAAGATTTGTTTTACCGTATTGCGGTTTTTCAAATTGCATTGCCGGCACTAAGAGAACGGGTAATGGATATTGAAGAATTAGCGAATCATTTTACAAAAATTGTGGCTGCTAAAACCAATAAAAAGATCAAACCCATATCAAAAGAATTTGTTGCCATTTTAAAACAGCATCAATGGAATGGCAATATCCGTGAATTGAAAAATGTAATGGAAAGAGCGGTGATACTAATGAATAAAGATGAACTGACCATTGATAATTTGCCATTTGAATTGCAGCAATCGGGTACTGCACCTAAACAACTCTCTGCATTTGATTTGGCCAGTGCCGAAAAAATCCATATTCAAAAAGTATTGAACTATACTAATGGCAACAAAACAGAAACTGCTAAACTGTTAAACATTGCATTAACCACTTTGTACCGCAAACTGGAAGAGTACAAATTGTAACACTACACTTTTAAGTAAAACGACATAGGAACATAGGGCACATAGAAAAACATTTTTACACATGCCCTGTTGGACAAATTCACTTGTTCTATTTATGTAACTGCTACAGTAAACCTATTTAACTCTGCAACCATTATATAGCATCTTACAATCTTATATAATAAAACAACTATTATGTATAAGATTACTAAAAAATTTATGGATCAATTGTCTTACGAAATTATTGGTGCTGCAATGGAGGTACACAAAGAAATGGGCCCCGGATTACTGGAAAGTGTTTATCAGGCCTGTATGCAAGAAGAGCTTAAATACAGGGAGATACCTTTTAAATCAGAAATGACTATCCCGGTAATTTACCGGAGTAAGAATATAGAAACATTTCTTAGATGTGATTTTTTTGTAGATGATCTGATGGTAGTAGAACTAAAAGCAGTAGAAAAAGTATTGCCAATTCACGAAGCACAATTAATTACTTATATGAAACTATTAAAAATATCCAAAGGCGTTATCATCAACTTTAATGTGACTAATATTTTTAAAGAAGGACAGAAGACATTTGTAAACGAACATTACAGAGATTTGCCTGACTTTTAAACTTCAACCACATAGGAGCATAGGACACATAGTTAAGAAATAGACATTTATATTTTTCCTATGTGCCCTATGCTCCTATGTGGTTGATATATCTATTTTGTTATCAGCCCTATCAAAACGCTAGCCCACCCTTTCAAAATGAAAGGTTTTTTTTTCTACCTCTTTTTTCTACTCCTCCTCTCAAACCCTTACTGCTGATGACTTTCTGTGTTTTTGTTGCCACAGGCATGGCAATTGACAATACTCTGGCATAACAAAATGAAATAACCATGTTACTCACCATTCTCATCACTAGCGGCATTATATTATTTGCCCTCTTTTACCAGGCCATTAATTTTTTTGAAAAAATCTAACATCATGACGGCATTATTCATCATCTCACTGGCCGTGTTTGTTTACATGTGCTATGTACTTATTAAACCAGAAAAGTTTTAAACTATGAACACAGAAATTACCGGCATCATTGCCATGTTTGTACTGTTATTGTTGTTTGCCATTCCATTAGGCAGGTACATTGGAAAAATATTTACCCATGAAAAAACCTGGCTGGATAAAATTTTCAATCCACTCGACACAATTTTTTTCAAACTCAGCGGTATTGATGAAAATAAACCCATGAACTGGAAGCAGCATTTACTGGCATTGCTCACCATCAATCTGTTTTGGTTTCTAATTTCTATGTTAGTACTTACTAACATGAGTTGGCTGCCATTAAATCCCGATGCCAATCCATCAATGAGCGCCGACCTGGCATTTAATACCACAATAAGTTTTATCAGTAATACCAACCTGCAACATTATTCCGGCGAAACCGGTATGTCGTATTTAGGCCAACTGATCTTAATGTTATTTCAATTCATCAGTGCCGGTTGTGGTATTGCAATTTGTGCTGCGGTGTTTATAGCAATGAAAGAAAAGACCACAGATAAATTAGGCAACTTCTATTTTTTCTTTGTAAGAAGTTGTACAAGAATATTGTTACCACTTTCATTAGTAGTAGCAGTGATATTTTTATTTAATGGTACCCCTATGACTTTTGAAGGAAAGGATACCATCACTACTTTACAAGGAGATACGGTACAAGTGAGCCGTGGGCCTGTTGCAGCTTTTGTTGCCATTAAACAATTAGGTACTAATGGCGGTGGCTTTTACGGCCCCAACTCGGCACATCCATTAGAAAACACCAGTTACTTCACCAACATCATAGAAACGATTGCTATTCTGTTAATTCCCATGGCCATGATTTTTGCATTGGGGTATGTATTAAAAAGAAAAAAATTAGCCTGGGTAATTTTTGGTGTAATGCTGGTTGGCTTCCTGTTGTTATTGATCCCTTCGATAATCAGCGAAATGAAAGGTAATCCTGCTATTGCTAAACTGGGCATTCAGCAACCAATGGGAAGCATGGAAGGTAAAGAAGTACGTTTTGGTTCAGCCGCTTCAGCATATTGGGCTATTAATACAACCTGCACCAGTAACGGTTCTGTAAATGCAATGCATGATAGCATGACGCCGGCAACAGGCATGTTTGCTATGTTGGGTATGATGATCAATGCATTCTTTGGCGGTGTGGGCGTAGGTTTTTTAAATTTTTACATCTTCATCATACTTGCTGTTTTTGTAAGCGGTTTAATGGTAGGAAGAACACCGGAATTTTTAGGTAAAAAAATTGAAGCAAAAGAAATGAAGATCGCAATGATCATTGCATTGCTGCATCCGCTGTTGATCTTAGCAGGTACTGCAATTGCAAGTCATATTTATGCAGGCAATCCAACAGCCTATGCTGCTTGGTTAAACAACCCGGGTTATCATGGGTATAGTGAAATGTTATATGAGTTCACCTCTTCCAGTGCTAACAATGGTAGTGGCTTTGAAGGACTTGGGGATAATACAGCATTCTGGAATATAGCCTGTGGTATTGTGATCTTACTCGGCCGATACTTACCCATCATTGGTCCGGTTGCTATCGCAGGAATTTTAACCAGCAAAAAATATATTCCTGAAAGTGCAGGCACATTAAAAACTGATACGGGCACATTTGGATTGATGGTGTTTGCAGTGATAGCCATTGTAGCAGCACTATCATTTTTTCCTGCACTGGCACTAGGACCAATAGCAGAACATTTTTCAATCAAATAAAATATCACCACATAGGATCATAGAAAACATAGGAATACAAAATACACAACTATGTGTCCTATGTTTCTATGTGGTTCAAAAAATAAAATCATGTCAAAGCAATCAAAAAATAATAAACTGTTTGAAGGCAGTTTAGTAAAAGAAGCGCTGAAAGATTCTTTTCTAAAACTTAGTCCTGCTAAAATGTACCGCAACCCGGTAATGTTTACGGTGTGGATCGGCACTATCGTTATGGCTGTAGTATGTGTGTGGATAGGTGCCGGCGAAACAAGCCAGGGTAGTTTGATCTACAATATCATCATCACTGCAATACTGTTACTCACTTTGCTGTTTGCCAACTTTGCAGAAGCTATTGCAGAAGCAAGAGGTAAAGCGCAGGCAGATAGTTTAAGAAAAACAAGAGAAGAAACGCCGGCTAAATTAATTCAGATCATTGGAGAAATGTATGTGAATGAAGTAAAAATTGTCCCTTCATCTCAATTAAGTAAAGGGGATGTTTTTTTATGCGAAACAGGTGATATTATTCCTATGGATGGAGAGATCATTGAAGGGTTAGCAACCATTGATGAAAGTGCTATTACTGGTGAAAGTGCTCCTGTAATAAGAGAAGCCGGAGGAGATAAATCCTCAGTAACAGGCGGTACAAAAGTATTGTCTGATAAAATAAAAGTAAAAGTTACTACAGAGGCAGGCGAAAGTTTTTTAGATAAGATGATCGCATTGGTAGAAGGTGCATCAAGACAAAAAACACCCAATGAAATTGCATTGACGATTTTATTGGCAGGCTTTACATTGGTGTTCATCATTGTAACAGTTACGTTAAAACCATTTGCGGATTATGCCAACACCCCCATCACCATTGCCGCATTTATTTCTTTATTCGTTTGTCTGATACCTACCACTATCGGAGGTTTACTATCTGCTATTGGTATTGCTGGTATGGATAGAGCTTTAAGAGCCAACGTAATTACCAAGAGTGGTAAAGCTGTTGAAACAGCAGGTGATATTGATGTATTGTTATTGGACAAAACCGGTACCATCACTATTGGTAACAGAAAAGCCACCAGCTTTTATCCTGCTGATGGCATAGATGAAAAACATTTTATTAAAGCAACAGTATTAAGCTCAATGGCAGATGAAACTCCCGAAGGAAAATCTATCATTGAACTGGCTGGTATCAATCCTGCGATTTACGAAATCAATCATCCACGATTTATAAAATTCACTGCAGAAACCAGAAGCTCAGGTATTGAGTTTGAAAATACCAGGATAAGAAAAGGTGCATCTGATGCTATCAGAACACTAACAGAAAAAGCCGGCAATATTTTTCCTGCAGAAACTGCTGAAAGAGTAAAAATAATTTCCAGCAATGGCGGTACGCCTTTAGTAGTTGCAGAAAATGAAAAAGTATTGGGTGTAATTGAATTGCAGGATATCATTAAACCCGGCATCAGCGAACGTTTTGAGCGCCTGAGAAAAATGGGTATTAAAACAGTGATGGTTACAGGTGATAATCCTTTAACAGCAAAATTCATTGCAGAAAAAGCCGGTGTGGATGATTTTATTGCCGAAGCAAAACCGGAAGATAAAATGAACTACATTAAAAAGGAACAGGCCAGTGGCAGATTGGTGGCGATGATGGGTGATGGTACCAATGATGCACCGGCATTAGCACAGGCAGATGTTGGCGTGGCCATGAACAGTGGTACACAGGCAGCGAAAGAAGCAGGCAATATGGTTGATCTTGATAACGATCCTACCAAGCTGATTGAAATAGTGGAAATAGGAAAGCAATTACTGATGACGAGGGGAACGTTAACTACATTCAGTATTGCAAATGATGTGGCAAAATATTTTGCTATTGTTCCGGCCTTGTTCATTACCTCTATTCCGGCATTGCAGACACTGAATATTATGCAGCTGCACAGTCCTGCAAGCGCTATTCTTTCTGCAATAATTTTTAATGCCATCATTATTCCATTGCTGATACCATTAGCATTAAAAGGTGTGGCTTATAAACCCATTGGTGCATCTGCTTTACTCAGAAGAAATTTATTCATCTATGGATTAGGAGGTGTGCTGGTACCTTTTGTCGGTATTAAATTAATTGATTTGTTAGTAGCAGTATTTATCTAAAAATAAAAATTAAAAAAATGAAACAACATATTCTTCCAGCCATACGCCTTACAGTAGTTTGCCTGGTTTTCTTTATAGTAATTTATCCTGCTATTGTTTGGGGTATTGCACAGCTAACACCCAATAAAGGGCAGGCTGATACCATTACTGTTAATGGAAAAAAATACTACAGCAATATTGCCCAGAATTTTTCTGATGATAAATATTTTTCATCAAGGCCTTCTGCAGTTGCATACAATGCAGCAGGTGCCGGCGGTAGCAATAAAGGCCCATCTAATCCTGATTATTTAAAAGAGGTGCAAAGCAGGATCGATACTTTTTTAGTACACAATCCCGGCGTACAAAAAAGTGAAATTCCTTCTGATCTGGTTACAGCAAGCGGTGGTGGATTGGATCCTGATATTTCTGTACAGGCCGCTGAAGTGCAGGTAAAACGTATTGCAAAAATAAGAGGTATTACCACCGCAGCAATTGAACAGATCATTAGTGAAAATACTCAAAAGCCATTACTTGGTTTATTAGGTACAGAAAAAATAAATGTTTTAAAACTGAATGTAGCATTAGATAAACTAAAATAATAAAGATGAAAAAGATAGCGCTGCTGATTACAGCAGTAATAATAGGACAGGCAGTTTTTTCCCAGGATACCGATTCTACCAAAAAGAAATCAACCACTACCATAACAGGATCTGTTGATGGGTATTACCGGTATAATTTCAACAATTCAAAAACTAGTCCTTACAATAGCTTTACCAGTTTTACAAAAACCAGTAACTCTTTTGAGTTAGGTATGGCATCGCTAAGAGCTGATCATAGTTTTGGAAAAGTAAGTGCCACAATTGACATAGGCTTTGGCAACCGGGCAGAAGAGTTTGCTTATAATGATGCCAGTACAAGGTTTGCCATTAAGCAAGCTTACCTCAGTTATGCGCCTTCTGCAGTAATTAAGTTTACATTAGGTACATGGGCAACGCATGTGGGATACGAAATGCTGGACCCTTATTTAAATAGAAATTACAGCATGAGTTATATGTTTAGCAACGGACCGTTTTCCCATACCGGTGTAAAAGCCGATATCAGTTTAGGTGGCAAAAACGCTTTGATGCTGGGCATTTCTAACCCTGTCGATTACCGCTCCGCACCTGCAATGCCTAAATCTCTCATTGCACAATTTTCAACCGCTTCAAAAAATGATAAGCTGAAGGCGTATTTTAATTTTGTTGGCGGAAAACAAAGTGCTACAAAAAAATTACTGCATGGAGATATCGTAGCTATATATACTGTAACCGGTAAATTCAATATAGGCCTTAATGGAACACTACAATCTGTACAATTAACAGATACTACAGGTGCATCAAAAACTTCAGACTGGAGTGGCGTTGCATTGTACTTAAATTTTGATCCTGTAAACTGGGTTGGCTTAACCATACGTGGAGAATACATTGCTGATAAAGATCAATATGTAGGATTGAAAAATATTTTTGCACCAACGCTGTCTGCTAATTTTAAAATTGATAACCTTACCATTATTCCGGAGTTCAGATTAGATAATGCAGGTAATTCCGTGTTTTATAAAAATGCCGGCACATTCACCAAATCTACCGGCAGCTTTATTTTGGCAGCAACCTACCATTTTTAATAGTGTAATTTTAAAAAGCGATTTGCTACATACAATCAATGCCAGGCGAAAAAGAAAATAACGTACAACACTTTCTTGATCTTATAAAAAAATCAAGAAGAGGAAAGTTTAAAATTTACATCGGCATGAGTGCCGGTGTAGGTAAAACGTACCGTATGTTACAGGAAGCCCGTTCCTTATTAAAAAATGGCATTGATGTAAAAATTGGTTATATCGAAACACATAACCGTAAAGAAACGCATGAATTATTAGAAGGGCTTCCGGTTGTGCCAAGGCGGCAATTATTTTATAAAGGAAAGGAACTGGAAGAACTGGATGTGCAGGCTGTAATTAATTTGCGGCCCGAAGTGGTGGTCATTGACGAGCTGGCACATACCAATATCGAAGGCAGCAAAAATGAAAAGCGCTGGCAGGATGTGATGGAAATTATTGATGCCGGTATCAATGTCATCAGTGCTGTAAACATTCAGCATATTGAAAGCCTGAATGAAGAAGTAAAAAAGATAACCGGTGTGGAAGTGAAAGAACGGATTCCGGATAGTGTATTGGCGCAGGCAGATGAAGTAGTGAATATCGACCTTACTGCCGATGAATTAATTACAAGATTAAAAGAAGGTAAAATTTACCAGGCAGAAAAAATTGAAACCGCATTAAAGAATTTTTTTCAGAATGAGCATATCCTGCAATTGCGTGAACTGGCATTAAAAGAAGTGGCCAGCCAGGTAGAAAGAAAAGTAGAGACAGAAGTAACCAAAGTACATGCCATCAAGCACGAAAAATTTTTAGCCTGCATCAGCTCTAACGAACAAACCGCAAAAACGGTGATCAGGAAAACAGCAAGACTGGCCAATTATTACCATAGTAAATGGTATGTGCTGTACGTACAAACTCCCGATGAAAGTGCAGACAAGATTGCTTTGGATAAACAACGGCACCTCATCAATCATTTTAAATTGGCAACGGAGCTGGGTGCAGAAATTATTAAAGTAGAAAATAAACAGGTAGCCAAAGCCATCATTGAACAATGCGAAGAAAGAAATATTACCACCATCTGCATCGGCAAGCCACATTTAAGTTTATTAAAAGTAATTTTGGCTACCAATGTATTTAATGAATTACTTAAAAAATTATCAGCAAATAATATTGACCTTGTAATTTTAAGCTAAAATAAAAGCAATGTATTTTCTTATATGCCCTTAAATGCCTCTATGGTAAAATGTTTTTTGAAAGTGTTATGGTAAATTTATAAAAATGAAAATTAAAGCAAAACTTTTTTTAGGTATTGGTTTGCTGTTTACAATGATTGTGTTGCTGACGGCAATCGGCAGTATTTACATCAACAAACTTTCAGCCGACACTAAAAATATTTTAGTGGCCAATTATAATACCCTCGATTATTCCAGGCAAATGCTGATTGCTTTAAACGATGATGGCTTTACCAATACCAGTATTGCAAAATTTGAAAACAATTTACAAAAGCAACAGCATAATATTACCGAGCCGGGAGAACAACAATTAACTGACCAACTTACCATAAATTTTAATAAACTAAAAACTAACCCGGCAGATACTACGCTGTTGGCTACAGTGCATAGTAACCTCACTGATATTATGCTGCTCAATATGCAGGCAATCGAACGCAAAAGTGCAGTAGCAAAAAAAACTGCTGATGATGCTACTTTGTGGATCGCACTGGCAGGTACATTTTGTTTTTTAATTGCCTTTGTACTATTAGTGAATTTGCCAGGAAATATTGCCAACCCCGTAAAAGAACTTACAGAAAGCATCAAAGAAATTGCTGCTCAGAATTATTCTAAACGGGTACACTTTGAAAAAAATAATGAATTTGGCGACCTGGCAAACGCCTTCAATACCATGGCACAAAAGCTGGAAGAATATAAGACGAGTAATATTGAAAAGCTGATGATGGAGAAGAAGCGTATTGAAACGTTGATCAGTAATATTAAAGATCCGGTGATAGGATTAGATGCAAAAAAACACATTCTTTTCATGAATGATGTGGCACTTAAAATTACCGGCCTTAAAGCTGAAGATACTATTGGTAAACAAATACAGGATGTGGCAGTGAATAATGATCTCATTCGTTCACTGATACAGGATTTATTTGCTGCAACTAATGAAACAGCAAATACAAAGCATGAGCCCATTAAAATTTATGCTGATAATAAAGAAAGTTATTTTGAGAAACAGGTTGTACCAATTAATATAACACCAACAGGAGAGAAGGAAGAAAAATTTATTGGTAATGTGATCTTATTGCAAAATATCACACCTTTTAAAGAACTAGATTTTGCTAAGACAAATTTCATTGCCACGGTATCGCATGAATTAAAAACACCGATCTCTTCTATAAAAATGAGTTTGCAATTATTGGAGAATGAACAAATAGGCAATGTAAATGAAGAACAAAAGAATTTGCTAGGCAGTATTAAGGATGATGCCAACCGCTTACTGAAAATAACAGGCGAATTACTGAATATGACACAGGTGGAAAGTGGCCATATACAAATGGCTGTAGCAGCAACTGATGTAAATGAGATTGTAAACTATGCCGTTAATGCCAATAAAGCTGCGGCAGAACAAAAAAATATCAGGCTGGAAGTGTCGGTACCTGCTGCATTGCCACAGGTATTGGCTGATGAAGAAAAAACGGCCTGGGTATTAACCAATCTTATCTCCAATGCTATAAGGTACTCGTATGATAATGCAGTAGTGTACATCAGTGTAAAACATGATGCAGGCAAATTCGAATTTACGGTAACTGATAAAGGCCAGGGTATTCCACCCCAGTATAAAGAAAAAATATTCGATCGCTATTTTCGTGTGCCGGGCACAAAAAAAGAAGGCACGGGCCTGGGTTTATCTATCAGTAAAGAATTTATAGAAGCGCAGGGCGGTACTATATACGTAGAGAGTGATTTTGGTGCCGGCAGTAGTTTTACAATTATTTTAAATGCATTTACGGTGTAGATACAATTTTAACCTACATTAAATATAGCTGGTGAAGATACGATCAAAATCTAAAAGAAAATTGAGCTAATACATTGGTTGATCGCAATTTATAATTGGTAAAGGATTGCATATTTTCATTAATAAAAATGGTCTTAAAGTTTTTAATGTTGGATAAGTTGAGAAGCTTGATGTCAAAGTTGTATTTACCTTTTTTATATGTCATATAACAATCAAAAAATAAAGTAGTCTGCACTGGCGAAGCAGCTTGTTTTGTATAATAATAAGATGAAGCGGCAGTAAAAATTAATTCTTTTGTAATAAAGAAATTTAGGTTGATATTTTCTGTAATTTGATTAATGGGGGCTATTGTAATATTGGATTGAGGCGAATTTATTTTTGTGGCAGATCTTGTAAAGGTTGTATTTAGCTCTGGGAATAACCATTCAAATTTTCTTGTATTGACATCAAGTTTAAGTATGGTGTTTTTAGTAAAAATTTTGCTTAAGTTATTTTGTTGTAGTTGTGGGTAGCTGGTGTTGTTTATTAGGCCATTTAATCCTATACTTGTTTTACTTTTTTTAAAAATTTTATTCCCATTAAATAAAACAAAAACACTTTTTTCCTGATTATCACTTTTAATTAAATTGGTAGTCTGGAATTCAGCAGTATGTAAAATTTCAGGCAATAATTTATTTTGGGAGATATTATAAGACGAGGAAAAATACCCGAATAATGTCTTAAGTGGGTTACGGTAACTTATAAATAAACTTGCAGCATATTTTTTACTTTTTTGGAGTGTAAAATTATTTCTTGACACAGTGCGATAATTAGTGACAATGTAGCCAATCGTATTTTGATTAACACTGCTGATGTTATTTTCGTTTCGAAGAGAAAAAGCAAAGTTGTAGTAGGCCCCTATATTTTGTTTTACTTTTACTGAATTATTCAGCAATAAAAAAGTTTTTCTATTGAGGATATTGTTTATTAAATCATTATCTAAAATGGTGTTGCTAACTAAAGTTGATGTAAGATCTATTTGGCATTTCCCTTTTAAAATATACATACCAAGTTCAGTGTATGGCTTTATTTCCCGCCACTTCAAGTCATTTTTCATACTATCGCCAAGTAAAGTCCAGGAATTAGCATTATCTTTTTTAACAGCGCTTGCAATACTGCTATTCTGTAAAGCAAAGCCTAATTTTATTCTTTGTGTAAATGCAAATAAATGCTTTCTTATTTGTAAATAATTTTCAGTTGCGGCTGTTTTTTGTGTCGCTTCTTGCTTCAGGCTTTCGTATGGCATTCCCTGGTTGAAAAAATTTGAAAATGGACCGGGCAGCATTGTTAATTGCTGTGGTGTATTTTTTATAATGATATTGGAATTTAATTCCGTACTATTTTTCTTTTTTGAAAAAATAATATGGAAATTATTGATTACCTGGTAGAGCGGAGTATTTGTTTGTTGCTGCAGGTTACCAATTAAGTTTACGATCTCACTTTTGGCCTTATCCCAATATCCCTCAAATTTTAAATTATCCTTTAAATAAAAATTAGCTTTATTAATGGTTAAGCCGAAATTTGAAAATAATTTATTGGAAGTGATATCTTGTTGCTGATTCTCGATTATAGCAAGAGTATCCTGTGGGAGATAATATAAAGTTCTTGTACTAGAATTTCGGCGTGTGTTATTGTTAAGGTAACTGATATTGTATTTAAGCTGAGAAGATTTCCCTGTAACAAATAGCCCATTTGAATAGACTAAATGAGTTTTATTGAACAAATACCGCTTGTCTTCAAAAGGCGGGGTAGATGGATTTAAAAGTGCCACTAAATCCTGTTTTTGGTTTAACATAGACAGGTTATCAAATTGATCTGAAGTAAGACTATTTAATTCGTTACCCAGATTGATACCGATATTGTTCGTTTTATAGCCAGATATAAATTGGAATTTTTTTCTGAAATTAAAAGTAAGTAACTCATTCTGCCACAATAAAGACGAAATACCTGCCCCGATCTTAGCTGTTGAAAAAAATTTATCCCTTGCTGCTTTTGTGAGTTTTAAATTTATTGCTGCTCTGTCTGAAAAAACAGTACTGTCCAGTGCTTTTATAGGTTGATGATTTTCCAGTATCTGTACCTTTTCAACTATGTCAGCAGGAATATTCTGGTTGGCAATATTATATCTGTTTTCTAATAAGTCTAGCCCTTCTATATAATAATTAGTAATAGGCTTGCCGTTATATCTTACCTGTCCGCTGGCATCTATTTCAATACCGGGTAGCTTTTTTAATACATCTGCAATTACCCTATCAGTTTTGACTGTAAAAGTTTTTACATCATAATTTAGGGTATCGCCTTTTTTATTTATAGATAACTTATTTTCAATAACTATGTTTGGCATTTCAATTTTGGTAGGCAATAAAGCGAAGGATAGTTGTTGTGATTTGTTGACTACTCTTTTTCGAATTTCTTTGTAGCCAATATGTGAGGCTATAATATCAATTGAATCAGAACTGCTGTTTAAAATGATTTTATATTGCCCGTTGTTAAGTGTGATTGAATAACTTGAAATGGTATTGTTTCCTTTTTCAAAAGCAGTAATGCTTGCTCCGTATAATGCTTTTCCATTATGATCAGAAATGATTCCCGCAATATTTACCTGGCTAAAAATAATAGTTGGATGCCACAAGAAAGAAATAAAAAAGAGGGCTGCTGTTTTCAATGATTAGTTTACAAGTTGATAATGAAAATTTTTACTCCAGTTCCATTGGGTTAAAAGGAAGTGAAGTGTCTTTTATATTCCTTAATGGACGGGTTGGTTGTCCGTCAGTAGTTACTTCTTTAATACCCATTGCATTCAAAGTATTAGCAGCAAATTCATAAGGATGCTGGAACATTTCTTTTTTTAAATTCCATACTTCCTTTCTTGAAGCTAGAATGTATTGTTTAGGTACAATTTCCATTAGTTCGTTTTTTTGTGGTATTTCTATGCCATTAAATTCAAAAGAAAACTGGTGTTTTATATCATATACGTTTAGTATCAACCCCGGTAAACCATAAAACTTCCATGGGCCGGCAATCACCGGGATACTTTTTGTAAACCAAGCCTCATAATTTCTTCCTCTAAAGTTGGCTGTGGCTTTCTGGCACTTTACCCCATAAATTGTAGCAGTATCCTTTACTATTTTCCACTCCTGTGCTGCTAACGGTTCAATATATTTATAATCCTGCATTACCTTATCCGTAACTGTCATTTTGTTTTCAGGATAATTTTTGATAATAACTGTTCTTGATTTACTTAAATTATATTTACCCTTGTTGGCAGCTATTTCCTGAGGGCTGAAACCATTTTGAATATCTTTTTGCTGTATTGAATCTCCAACTCTGGCGGCTTTACTATAATAGAGAGCAGTCTTATTACCAATTTCCAAAATCATCAGATCACTTTGCTTCTTATCTGTATTAAGAGAATCAACCTGATAGGTAAATATATATTTGTATTTTACTATGCAGGTGTCAAATACCTGACTTTTTGCAATTGAACTGCACAGTAAAAAAATCAAGAAAAGCGGAATTTTTATTTTCATAACAAACTTTTAGTATTGTAGAAATAAAGTACCGGCCTTAATTAAGACCGGCACTTGCTTTAGCAGATAAATAGAGTTACGAGCAAGGACAGTTAATGATATCATCAAGTGTCCAGTGTGTACCGCAGTCCCTATCATTGTAATAATCAATAGCGAACCCGACGTTACTCATGTTTTCTGACGATATGGTAAATGTAACTGTAGTACCACAGGAAGTAGTATACGAAAGATTAACAGGGGGCAACATTTTACCATGGGCCTGTGTTTTTAATTTATCACTTATTTTATTGCTTTTAGCGGCAAAAGTTGCCACAAATGATAAGGATAAAATACTGATTAAGACTATTTTTTTCATAACAATAGAATTTGCTTTTACGGAAAAGCTTTAACCTTAAATTTAATTAATGTTATTTCCTTTTAGTACTACTTAAGAACATGTAAAGGAGTAATGTTCCGCCATTCCGGCCAGAATAATTTTTACACATCGTACAAATAAAATATTAAAAGCTATTGTTGCGGTTAACGCAGGAGAAGGTTGGGAACAATTTTAAAATGTACAATATTTACAACACCAACAAAATTTTTATTTAAGGGTACAGTATTATAAAGAATAGGATGTAGGTAATATGACTTACATCAGCAAGACATCTTTTTATTCTCCCCAACATGAATTTTGTGTTAAGTGGCAAAAAAAAGTGATGGAAACTTTGGCAACTTAAAAAGTTTCCATAGTTTTGTGCCCGATTAAGCAATAAATAAATTGAAAGATAGAATTAAACAAAAAGCCCACGACCTGTTCATGCAATACGGCGTAAGATCCGTTACCATGGATGAAATTGCGCTGCAGATGGGGGCCAGTAAAAAAACGATTTACCAGTATTACGCCGATAAGGACGAACTGGTGGATGCGGTAATGGTGGACATTATCAACCACAACCAGGAATGCTGTGTGCAGGACAAGCAATCTGCCAAAGACGCCATCCACGAAGTGTTTATGGCCATGGATATGATGCAGGAAATGTTTCAGAACATGAACCCCACCATTTTATTTGAGTTAGAAAAATATTACCCCAAATCATTCGAAAAATTTAAACAGCATAAATATACTTTCCTGTTTAAAGTGCTGAAAGAAAACCTGGAATGGGGTATTACTGATGAGTTGTATCGTAATGATATCAATATAGATGTGTTAATTAAAGCAAGACTGGAAACTATAATGTTGCCGTTTAACCAACAGGTATTTCCTAAAACCAAATACAATATGGTAACGGTGCAAACCACCTTAACTATTCATTTCTTATTTAGTTTGGCAACAATAAAGGGACATAAATTAATTACAAAGTATCAACAAGACAGAATAAAAAAGACGAACACCAATGAAAAAATTTTGGCTCACTAACACCGCTGCATTAAGTATGGTGTTATTATCTGCAAGTGCTTTTGCACAGCAGAAAAACGAATTCACTGTAAAACAGGCTGTAGACTACGCTATGAAGAATGCCACACAGGTAAAGAATGCCTTGCTGGACATAAAAGTGCAGGAGCAGGTAAACAGGCAGATCACGGCCGCAGCCTATCCGCAGGTAAATGCCAGCACAGGATTTACGCACTATCCAAATATAGCAGTACAATCCTTACCCAACTTTATCAGCCCCGCTACTTACCAGGTATTAGTAGATGAAGCAGTAAAAAATGGCGCAGGTAATACCATCACTTTTCCCGCTGGCGGTTTTGGCAATATACAAGCACAGTTTGGTGTGCCATGGGTAGCAAATGCCGGTGTGGATGTAAGCCAATTGTTATTTGACGGACAGGTTTTTGTTGGGCTGATGGCAAGAGGTGCAGTACTGGATTATTATAAGAAAACTGCGGCAGTTACACAGGAGCAGATTAAAGCCAATGTGATGAAGATATACTACCAACTGGTGGTAGGCCAAAGCCAGTTAGCTTCATTAGATGCCAACATTACACGTTTTGAAAAACTATTGAACGATACTAAAGAAATCTATAAAAATGGATTTGCAGAAAAACTGGATGTAGATAAAGTGACGGTACAACTGAATAATATTAAAACCGAAAAAGAAAAAGTAGTTAACGCACTTACTGCTGGTAACAGTGGTTTAAAATTTCTGCTGGGTATGCCACAAAAAGAGCAATTGGTTTTATCAGATACTTTAAGTGAGGCAGAATTAAAGGATGATATATTAAATGCCAGTTACGACTATAAGGACAGGAAAGAATTTCAGTTATTGACTGTGGCAGAAAAATTAGGAGGGTATAATGTTCGCCGGTATAAATTAAGTAAACTACCTACTGTTGCAGCATTTGGCAGTTACAGTAAAAATGCCCAACGTAATGCTTTTAATTTCTTTAATAAAGATGAATGGTTTACTACCTCTTTAGTGGGTGTAAAAATTTCTATGCCGCTTTTTGATGGCTTTAAAAAGAATGCCCTTATTCAGCAAAGCAAATACGAATTGCAGAAAACACAGAACAGTATCGAACAGCTGAAACAAAACATTGATTACGATGTAGAGCAGAGCCGTATTAAAATGACCAGCGCATTGCTTACAATGGATAATCAGAAGAAAAATATTGTACTTGCAGAAAGCGTATACAATACTACCAAGAAAAAATATGAACAAGGCCTTGGTAACAACCAGGAAATATATAACGCACAAACCGAATTAAAAATGGCACAAACTAACTACTACAGTAGTTTGTACGATGCCATCACTGCAAAAATTGATTGGTTAAAAGCAGTGGGGAAATTATAATAATCATAAACAATAAGCATCAAACTAACAATATGAAAGAGTTAAAAACATTAGGGTTAATTATTACTGCAGCAGTTGTAATGGCAAGTTGCGGCGGAAGTAAAAAAGATGGGGAAGCTGCATTAAATGATAAAAAGGCTGCCCTGGCAAAAGTAAAAGCAGACCTGACCAGCAAACAAGAAGAGTATAAAAAATTACAAGAGGAACTGGCAAAGATTGATACCAATGCGGCCAACAGTGCAAAAATTAAACTGGTAAGTGTAACACCGGTTGGTACCGAAAATTTTCAACACTTTATTGACCTGCAAGGAAGAGTTGACGCCGACAATATTTCTTACATCTCGCCACGTATGGGCCCTGCGCAGGTAAAAGCAGTGTATGTAACGCAAGGCCAAACGGTAAAAAAAGGCCAGTTATTATTAAAACTGGATGATGCTATTATGCGCCAGAGTTTAACAGCTGCAAGACAACAGTTAGAAGGAATAAAGACCCAACTGGGATTGGCTAAAACAATTTACGATCGTACAAAAAATTTGTGGGATCAAGGCATTGGTACAGAGGTGCAATTAATAACTGCAAAAACTAATGTGACTGGATTAGAAAATCAATTAAGTGCGGCGAGTGAACAAACAAAAACACTACAGGAACAATTAAATACAGCTAATGTATACAGTGATGTAAATGGGATTGCTGATGTGGTAGCGGTAAAAGTGGGAGAAATATTTGCAGGAATGGGACAAATTAAAATTGTAAATAAGAATAGTTTAAAGGTAGTGGTTAATATTCCGGAAAATTATTTAACAAGAGTGCATCAAGGATCACAGGTTGAGATTACAATACCAGATGCAAATAAAAAAATCAATTCTGTAATTTCTTTAATTAGCCAGTCAATAGATCCATTGCAAAGAGGCTTTGTTGCTGAAGCAAAGATTGCCAGTGACCTTACTTTAAAACCCAGCCAATCAGCAGTGGTGAAAATTCTTGATTACGCAGCTGCCAATGTAATCGTAATTCCGGTAAACGTAATTCAATCTGATGAAACGGGTAAATATGCTTATGTGCTTTCTCAAAGCAGTAATGGAAAAACTACTGCTCATCGTGTAACCGTTACCATTGGTGAAGTGTATGGCGAAAAAGTGGAAATAAAAGCGGGCCTTAAAGCAGGCGATCAATTGGTTACAGAAGGGTTTCAGAATTTGTATGAAGGACAAACAATATCTACAAAATTGTAAGCCTTCTTACGTATAAACAGAACTAACTTATTTTCTTTTTAAAGACAGGGACGAAACAAAAATATTTTTATGAATTTCATAGAAGGAGTAAAAGATAAATTTAAACAGTTTGGGCTTACCAGCTGGGCTGTAGACAATCGTACTGCAGTGTACATTATAGCGGTGTTGATATCAGCCTTTGGTCTGATCAAGTTCAACACCATGCCCAAGGAACAATTCCCGGATATTGTGGTACCTACCATTTCAGTAGTTACAGTATACGCCGGTAATTCGCCCAAGGATATTGAGAACCTGGTAACAAGGCCGATTGAAAAACAATTGAAAGGCATCAGTGGCGCCAAGGTTAAAAAAATTACCAGTACTTCACAAGCCGATTATAGTTTGATTGTAACTGAGTTTGATACGGATGTAAAAACTGAAGTAGCCAAACAAAAAGTAAAAGATGCGATTGATAAAGCAAAAACTGATCTGCCTACTGATCTTACTTCAGAACCGGACGTGGCAGAATTTGCATTCAGCGAAATGCCCATCATGTTTGTAAACGTAAGTGGAGATTATGATGGCATTAAATTGAAACAGTATGCCGATAAAATGCAGGACAGGTTTGAGGAACTTACAGAAATTACCCGTGCAGAAATTGTGGGTGCGCCTGAACGTGAGATACAGGTAAATGTAGATCCTTATAAAATGAGCCAGGCAAGAATAAGTTTTACGGATATTGAAAATGCCATCAGCAGGGAGAACAGGGATATCACCGGTGGTACATTGGAAGTGGGTGATATGAAGCGTACGATAAAAGTAAAAGGGCAATTCACCAGCGCATTAAACCTTAATAACATTGTGGTACGTAGCAGTGCACAGGGTGCTACTGTTTATTTAAGAGACATCGCACAATTAGTGGATACTGTTAAAGAAAAAGAAAGTTATGCCAGGTTAGATGGTAAGAATGTGGTGACATTGAATATAGTAAAACGTGCCGGTGAAAACCTGATTGAAGCTGCAGATAAAATTAAAGGCATTGTGGCAGAGATGAAAGAAAAGCAGGACATCCCTAAAACTTTAAACGTAGTAATCACCGGGGACTTAAGTAAAGCCACTAAAACATCTTTTAACGAGCTGGTAAATACCATCATCATTGGTTTTGTTTTGGTACTTATCATCCTGATGTTTTTTATGGGTGTTACCAATGCCTTCTTTGTGGCGTTGAGTGTACCGTTAAGTGTGTTTGTGGCATTTATGTTTTTGCCGTTGGCAGATGGAATAATAGGCACAACAGTAACGTTAAACTTTATTGTACTCTTTGCATTGCTGCTGGGGTTGGGTATTATTGTGGATGATGCCATTGTGGTAATAGAAAATACGCACCGTATTTATAATAATGGCAAAGTGCCCATTGTGCGAAGTGCGAAAGAAGCAGCGGGTGAAGTTTTTATTCCCGTGCTTGCAGGTACTGCAACAACACTGGCGCCATTCTTCCCTTTATTATTATGGAAAGGATTGATCGGTAAGTTTATGATCTACTTACCAACGATGCTTATCCTTACTTTGGCTGCATCATTAATTGTAGCATTTATCTTCAACCCGGTTTTTGCGGTAAGTTTTATGAAACCTGAGGGTAAAGAATATGAAAAACCAAAACGTGCTATCTGGACAAATAAATGGTTTATCATTTTTGCTGTAGCAGGAATATTATTGCATGTACCAGGTATGCATGGCACAGCCAACTTCCTTTTAATGATGGCATTGTTGATGGTGCTTAATGCTTACGTATTAAATGATGCCATACATGCTTTTCAAAAGAAGGCGTTGCCATGGTTGATGAATCATTACGAAAGGTTATTAAAATGGATATTGGTAGGCTGGAGGCCCATGTGGGCATTCGCTTCGCTATTTGGTTTATTTGTTGTCGCATTATTATTATTGATGGCAAGGGGTAACAAATCAACGTTCTTCCCCAGCGGCGATCCTAATTTTATTTATGTGTATTTAAAATTACCTGTGGGTACAGATGTTAAATACACAGACAGTGTTACGCATGTACTGGAAGGAAGGGTACAAAAAATATTGGCCAAAGAATTGCCCACTATACCCGGCGGTATTGTAGAAAGTATCATTACCAATGTGGCCGTTAGTGCCAACAATCCAAGAGATAATAACAGGAGTGTGCAACCGAATTTAGGCCGTATACAGGTTTCGTTTGTAGAGTATGATAAGAGGGAAGGCAAAAAAACATTACCGTTTAAAGAAGAGATACGGAGGCAGATGACCGGTATACCCGGTGCCAGTATTGAAGTGGCACAGGAAGATGGCGGACCTCCAACAGATCCTCCGGTAAACATTGAAGTGCAGGGTGATAATTTTGAAAGTATTTCAAAAGTAGCTACTCAACTGGCAAATTACATGGATACTAACCAGATAAATGGTATTGAAAATTTACAGATGGATGTTGACCTGAATAGCCCAGAAGTAACCATTAATGTAGATAGGGAGAAGGCAATGATGGAAGGCTTAAGTACGGGCCAGATAGGTATGGAAATTCGTACGGCTTTATTTGGTAAAGAGGTAAGTAAATTAAAAGATGGGGAAGATGAGTATAAGATACAGTTACGAACTACAGATTTAGTACGCCATAATATTGACGACCTGATGAACATGCGTATCACCTTTATGGATATGAATACCATGCGGGTAAAAAGTATTCCTATAAGTGCAGTAGCAAGCCGTGATTATACCACTGCAACAGGGGCAATAAAACGTAAAAATGTAAAACGTACCATACAATTGCAAAGTAATGTACTGGATCCAACCATGGTGGGGCCGATAAACGCTGAATTGCAGGTAAAGCTGGATGATTTTAAATCAAAAAATAAAATTTCCTCTGATGTTACTTTAAAACTAAGCGGGCAAAGTGAACAGGAAAAAGAAACACAAACCTTTTTAATGTATGCGTTGCTGGGTGCATTGGCCATCATCTTTATGATATTGGTATTACAGTTCAATAGCATCAGTAAACCATTTATTGTGATCACCGAAATATTCTTTAGCATCATTGGTGTATTGCTGGGTTATGCCTTTACAGGGATGACGATTGCAACGATCATGTTGGGTGTAGGTATCATTGCATTGGCAGGTATCGTTATTAAAAATGGTATTTTGTTAATCGAATTTACTGATGAGTTAAGAGGTAGGGGAATGCGTACAAGAGATGCAGCTATTGAAGCTGGTAAAATTCGTATCATACCGGTAATGCTTACGGCTATTGCAACCATATTGGGTTTGTTGCCATTGGCAGTTGGTTTTAATATCGATTTTGTATCGTTCTTCCAGCACCTTAATCCGCATATTTTCTTTGGTGGAGATAGTGTGGTATTCTGGGGGCCTTTAAGCTGGACGATGATATTTGGTTTAATATTCGCTTTCTTCCTCACCTTGATAATGGTGCCAAGTATGTACCTTATTTCTGAAAGATTGCGCCGCCCGATGGAAAGATTTTACGGTACTAAATTCATAGGTTTGTTAGGCTTTGCAGGACCATTCTTTTTCATCTTTGTAGGTATTATGTATTTGGTAAAAAGACTGCAGGGCAAAAAAGTATGGAATGGCACATTGAAGAACCCAAAATAAAACAGGGCGTTTGATTAAAGGGGAAGCAGGATTTTTTACAGGAAGCTGTTCAGTAATGAACAGCTTCTTTTTTTGCACAAGGTCTCACGCCCTCGTCTGACCTTGTATTAACAACTGTTTAAAATTACCTGGTGTATATTACAAGTAATAAAATAATCAACGATGGAACATTACGATATTATCATCATAGGTACAGGAGCAGGCGGTGGCACCTTATTGCATGCATTAAAAGATAGCGGCAAAAAAATATTAGTATTGGAAAGAGGCACATTCCTGCCAAGAGAAAAAGAAAACTGGGATACCATAGAAGTTTTTCAAAAGGAAAGGTACCATACCAAAGAAGTTTGGAAAACTGAAGGTGATAAAGATTTACATCCCGGAACAGGTTATTGGGTGGGCGGCAATACAAAAGTGTATGGCGCAGCATTGTTCCGCTTACGGGAAAAAGATTTTGAGCAAACACAGCATGCCGGAGGTATTTCACCGGAGTGGATTTTAAAATATAAAGATTACGAACCCTTTTATGCCGAAGCAGAAAAATTATATGATGTGCATGGTAAAGCAGGAGTTGACCCTACTGAGCCACCACGCAGTAATGAGTATGCCTATGCACCTATCAGTAATGAGCCTGCAATACAGGAACTGGAAGAAGCATTGGTAAAAGAAGGGCATAATCCTTTTCCTATTCCAATGGGTATAAAATTAAATGAACAGGATAAAGTAAACAGTACCTGTATCCGTTGTAATACCTGTGATGGTTTTCCTTGTATGATACATGCAAAAGCAGATGCAGAAGTAAATGCAGTACGGCCTTCTTTAAATAATACCAATATCACTTTATTAACCGAAGCAAAAGTTACAAAGCTTATCACCAATGCAACCGGTACAGCAATTACATCTGTAAACGTAGAACATGATGGAGGTGTAAAAGAATTTGCCGCTGATATTTTTGTAGTGTCTGCAGGTGCGGTTAATTCTGCTGTATTGTTATTAAAGTCGGCTAATGATAAACATCCCAATGGTTTGGCTAATGCATCAGGATTAGCAGGCAGAAATTTTATGAAGCATAATAATGCAGCAATGCTGGGTATCACACTCAAAAAAAATCCAACTATATTTCAAAAAACATTAGCGATCAGTGATTATTATTTTGGTGATGCCGATTTTAAATTTCCAATGGGTTGTGTGCAGTTGATGGGTAAATCAAATAAAGACATGCTATCCGGTGATGCACCTTTTTTTACGCCGGGTTTAATTTTAGATGAGATGGCAGAACATGCGGTAGACTGGTGGTTAACCGGCGAAGATTTACCTGCTGCAGAAAACAGGGTGCAGTTTATCAATGGCAATATTCATGTAGATTATACCGACAATAATATGGAAGGCTTTACCCGCTTACAGGATAAATGGAAAGACGTTTTAAAAACTATTAATGGCGACCATCATTTTATTCCGCACTCTTTATACCTGCGCAAACAAATTCCTTTGCAAGGCGTGGCGCACCAATGCGGCACTTTACGTTTTGGAAAAGATGCAACAACCTCTGTACTGGATATGTTTTGCAAAACACATGAAATTGCAAATCTTTATGTAGTAGATGGATCATTCTTTCCCAGCAGTGGTGCAGTAAATCCGTCATTAACCATTATGGCCAATGCATTAAGAGTGGGAAAACATTTAATGGATAACGTACTGTAATTTTTTTTAGCCACGGATTACACAGATTTAAAAGGATTGTATTTTATCTGCGGTAAAAATAATACTATGGTATATAAAAATGTATTTAATCAGTGTAAATCTGTGTAATCCGTGGCAACCCAAATTCACGCAGTGAATTCTGAAATCAATAGTGTTATGGATTGTGTGAAAGCTGTGGTTTTCTTCTCGGCTTTACTGTTCTGTGTTTAAAATCGTTGGATAAGACACTGATATTGCCGTCTACTTCTAACACAGCCAGGTCAACATTATCGATGCAATCAATACCATGTTCCCTTATTGCTCTTTCCAGTTCATCCACCGACATCATCGCATGTTTTAATCCCATTTGTAATACTTCTCCATCCTGTACCAAAACAATTTTTTCTCCCTGTATAATATTGCTGAATTTTTGAGATTTTCTCAGGAAGAACTTAAAAATATAATTGGCAATAAATAAGCCAAGGGCCGCCACAATTCCTCCGGGCAGCGAAGTATCGTTACCCACCATTGCATTTTGTACACTGTTACTGATCAGTAAAATAAATACCAGGTCAATAACAGAAAGCTGTGCTAATTCCTTCTTGCCAAAAAAACGTATGGCGATAATGATGAAAAGATATACCGCTACAGATTTGCCTGCAATGATAAGATAAGGAAGTAGCTGATTCATATATTATACTTTAAGCAATGTTACAGTAAGAAAATAAACTGTACTAAAGTAAAATATATTTCACTCATTTTGTGATATCATTTTTGTTAGGCTGATGTTAAGCGATTTATTAATTATAGTTTTTATGGAGTAAATTATAAACTATAAAGTTATTTTTACCTGCAGCATAAAGCAATTACGTGAAGGACACATTTATAAAACATTACAAACTCTATTTAATGGAGGCTCTTGGGCTGGGTATCTTTATGGTATCTGCCTGCCTTTTCACTGCCATGCTCGAACACCAGGCTACAAGCTGGCATGCTGCCGTTCCGGATGCATATACCCGGTTAATAATTATTGCGGCGGCCATGGGCCTCACAGCATTGTTTATTTTTTATTCTCCTGTTACAGCGCCATCGGGTGCACATATAAATCCTGCTGTTACATTGGTGTATTTGCGGTTAGGAACGATCAGTAAAACAGATGCATTTTTCTATATCGTTTTCCAGTTGACAGGAGGTGTAGTTGCGGTTTATATTATGGTTTTATTAATGGGCAACGTTTTAACTGCTCCGCCGGTGAACTATGTAGTTACCGTTCCCGGAAAAAATGTACCCTTGCTGAAAGCAGCTTTTTGTGAAGTGTTCATTTCATTTATTATGATAACGATGGTATTGAATACTTCTGCAAACGATAAATTTAAGAAATACACCCGTGTATTTGCAGCAATACTGGTATTTATTAATGTTGTTATTGCCGGCCCTATCAGTGGTTTTGGTATGAACCCGGCAAGAAGTTTTGCAAGTGCTTTCCCGGCTCATCATTTTACTGCGTTCTGGATATATATTTTTTGTCCGCTGGCAGGAATGCTGGGCGCCTGCGAAGTATTTATTACTACAAGAAATAAAAGCCACTGAAAAAATATTTTAGAACAAGAAGAAACTACTTCGTGGCAACCCAAATTCACGAAGCGAATTAAAATTTATAGGCAATCCCGTTGGAGAAATTGTAGTAAAATTTTCCTATTGGCACTACAGGTTTGGAATCATACAAACTGGCAAAAGCTATGGCAAAATCAAAATGCTTACTAAAGCTTACGCTGAATCTTACGCTGTTGGCAATACGGTAATGCGTAAAAAAATTATTAAATGGTGCCTGGTAAAATACAATAAAAGAAAGATTACTGTTGGCAGAAGTCTTGCCTTCCAGTTTTATATAATTATTGGATTTTAATAAACTGGTGGTTTGATTTTTTTCAATGCTTGGTTTTAGTGCAGAATCAACGGCAGTATAATTCCAGGTTTCAGTTTCGTACATAACACCTGTTGCAGCACTCAGCTCCCAGTTATTTTTATGCCAGAAACCATAGCGTGCATTTTCTCCCGTAATAAAACGTTTCAACATGCCTCTTGAATTATCCCATTGGTACTGCACAAAAGTTTCGGGCTGCCAGGTATTTTTATAATCATGCCGCCAGCGCAAATGAATATAACCTGAATTAAGAAAATCCTGTCCGCCATCATATGTAAAACGGTAACTGGCTGCCAGTATCAGTAATTCTTTATAGTGTTGTAATTGAAAGTTTAAAGCATTGGTCGCATCTAATAATAATGTCTTTTGTTTGTCGCCTTCCAGCGCAATGGAAATATTGCCATTAGCTACAGACTTTTTTACATAATCAGAAGTATCAGTCTGGTCAATAGTAAGTATCTGTGCCTGCAGGGAATTTGCAAGCAATACAATTGAAAAAAGTAAAAATTGTCTTTTCAAAATATTAAGCAGGTTAATTCTCACAACCAAAATTTTAGTAAAGCTAATTATAAAACTGCTGCCAATCCTGTCCATCCTGTTTGATGCGATGCGCCGATACCATGCGATGTTTCTCCATGAAAATGTTCGTAAAACAATACCAGGTCTTCAAAATGTTCAGTTTGATAAATATCGTATTGACCATGTATGGGCCTGTTGCCACTATCATCAGGCACAAACATATTCATCAGCCGTTGTGATAATTCACCTGCTCCATCCGCAATAGAAATAGGCGTGTTGCAAAAATTAAATGTGATTTCGTTTTTGTAAAATTTTGCATAAATCTTTAAAGCACGAACAATTAAAAAATTTAAGGGCATCCATACAGGGCCACGCCAGTTGCTGTTGCCGCCATACATACCGTTGTCACTTTCACCGGGCATATATTTCAATCCATAATCCTGCCCATCAATAGTCAATTCAAAACCATTTTCATACACTTTGCTTACAGAACGTATACCACCCGGAGAAAGCATTTCGTTCTCATCAAACAATACCGGTAATAAAGATTGTAATTGTTGTGGCGTTAATAAAGAAAGCAACGCCGCATTTTTATCCGGAGCATCATCAACAACCTGGTAACGGGTATTACTATTTTCAAAATTGCAGATCAGTTGTTCCAAACGTGGCGTAGTTTTTAATTGTTCTTTGCTAATGTACAATACTGCCAGCAAAGGAATGATACCGGCTATTGATCGCAGTTTTACAGGAATACTTCTTCCATCAGGCAATTGTAATACATCGTAAAAAAATCCATCATCATAAACATTTGTATCAGCCCAAACATTTGATATTTGTTGTAACGAACCTGCGATTTGCACAAAATGATTGAAGAAGTTGATGCAATCCTCTTCATACTTTATATCTTTTTTGCAAAGCAGCAATGCCATCTCCAGCATATTTAAACTGAACAAAGCCATCCAGGCCGTGCCATCAGCCTGATCAAGCCTGCCGCCTTCGGGTAAACCATTGCTCCGATCGAATACACTGATATTATCCAAACCTAAAAAGCCGCCTTCAAATACATTATTGTGATTAGCATCTTCCCTGGTTTGCCACCAATTATAATTTTTCAGCAATAAAGGAAAAATAGTTTGTAAAAAATCAGCATCCATTTTTCCAAATCTGCTTTTTTCTATCCTGCAAATTTCCAGTGCCGCTAAAGCCTGCACCGGCGGATTCACATCACTGAAATTCCATTCGTATGCAGGCAATTGGCCATCGGCGGAAAGATAATTTTCTCCAAATAATAACAACAATTGTTTTTTTGCAAAACCAATATCCACTTCGGCAATAGCTATGGAATGAAAAGCTAGGTCCCATGCAGCAAACCAGGGATACTCCCATTTGTCGGGCATGCTGATAATATCGGCAGCTTTAAATGCCTGCCAGTTGGTATTGCGGCCCTGCCATCTTTGCGCCGGTGGAATAGGTTGCCTGGCATCACCTTTTAACCAGGTGGCTACATCATAATAATAAAATTGTTTACTCCACAACATGCCTGCCAACGCCTGCCTTCTTACTTCGGCATGTTGTGCAGTTTCGTTTTCTTTTATCAGCCCTTTGTAAAATGTATCCGCTTCTTTTTTACGTTTATCAAAGCAGGCCGCAAAGGCATCATCAAATGGTTCCTGCATCTGTTGAGTAGTAAGCCTTAAGTAAATGGTAGTAGTTTCCTGCGCCGCCATTTTTAAAATATACAATGGCGATGCTTTGGTACCTTCTTTTTTATCCTCTAAAAAACTAAAATCATTTTGTATAATGGCTTTATGAAAAGCATCTTTCCTGCAGGGATGTTTATCACCTGTACCCCACAATAATTTTTTATTGTTTTTATTTTCAGTGAATAAAACTTTATCCGCTTCTTGAAAATAAAAATAGTAGTCTGGTAAATTTTCGTGTTGTGTTTTTATAGACCTGCCATCATCTTGCAAACTCATCGAAATTTTTTCTTTTGTCAATCCAAATTTCCAGGTATTTCTGAACCACAGTGTGGGCAAGAGGTGCAGCGTGGCTGCTTCACCGGCACGGTTACTGATTGTTATCCGTATTAAAATATCATCAATGTCAGCTTTTGCATATTCTGTTGCAATATCAAAATATTTATCGTTATTAAAAATACCGGTGTCTAACAATTCATATTCGGGTTGTTGTTTGTTACGTTCGCTGTTGGTTACCAACAGATCATCATAAGGAAATTCTGCCTGCGGATACTTGTACAGGTACTTCATGTAACTATGTGTGGGGGTATTGTCTAAGTAATAATACAATTCCTTTACATCCTCACCATGATTACCTTCGCCATTGGTTAAACCAAACAATCGTTCTTTTAATATCGGGTCTTTGCCGTTCCACATCGCCAAAGCAAAACATAAATACTGTTGCTCATCACTAATGCCGGCAATACCATCTTCGCCCCAGCGGTATACACGGCTGATGGCCTGGTGATGCGGAAAATAATTCCATGCATCGCCCCCGGCACTATAATCTTCCCTCACCGTTCCCCATTGTCTTTCGCTGAGGTAACAACCCCAGTGCAGCCAGTTTTTTTTACCGGCATTGTATTCATTTAATCTTGACTGCTCTTCATCCATAATGGGCTGTTAGTATATAACGTTAAAAGAAAATAATAATGTAGTAATAAATAAAAGTGAAATACCGGCCAGAAAAAAGAAGTCGGCAATATTTTCCAACCGGCTTTCATTTTTGATGTTACCCCTTATAGATAAAAACGAAAGTATACAACTGGCCATAAATAAAATTATAGCAGCAGTTGTAAATTCATCTATCAAAGATTTTTGAGCAATATTTAAAACCTTCAGTGAAGTTAACACTACAAAACAAATACCCAGTAAATTGGATGACGCATTTAAAATATGGGACGATTTATGATCTTTATTTAGCATCAGCAAAATATTTTATTGCTCGGTGTAATGATAAGCTAAACCGCCATCAACATAGTAAGTACTGCCCGTTACATATTTGGCATCGTCACTTGCCAAAAAAGCCATCACATTCGCCACATCTTCCGGTTCACCCAGGCGATGTAAGGAAATATTATTTTGTAAAGGCCCTAATAATTCAGGCTTGCTTAAAAGGTCTGCGTTAATTGGTGTGCGTATGGCACCCGGTGCCACATTGTTAATACGGATATTTAATGGGGCCAGCTCAACAGCCAGGTTACGCATGATCATTTGCATAGCACCCTTGCTTGCACAGTAAGCAGTAAAATTAGGGAAAGGAATTTCTTCATGCACACTGCTGTTGTTTACAATTACACCGGGCCGGTTATTGGTTTTTAAATATTGTACAAATGCCTGCGTTAAAAAGAACATGCCTTTTACATTTACACTCATTACAATATCGTATTGCTGTTCGGTAACTTCCCAAAAGGGCGCATGAATTTCTACACCGGCGTTGTTAATTAAAATATCCAGTTGCCCGAATGCCTGCACTGCCTGCGTTAGCAAAGCCTGTACATTTTCTACCTTACTGATATCTGCTTGTAAAAAAACCGCTTTGGCTCCTGTTGCCAGCACCTGGTTAATGGTTTCTTTTGCATTATCATCATCACGTAAATCATTTACTACTACGTTGGCACCTTCCTGGCCAAATTTTACTGCAATAGCACGGCCAATACCACGGCCGCTACCGGTAATTAAAACTGTTTTGCCTGAAAACTTTCCCATTGTATTTTTTTTTAGTGAAGTTCGGTAAAGATGCAACAGGTATTTTGTTTTTTTAGTAAAACAAGCGTTAACGCAATGCAGGGTTACCAACCTTTTACCTGTTTAACTGTGTTGCACTCTTATAAAGGTTGGCAACCCTTTATCATTCTTTTTGTAAAAAATATTTTGCAATAGAATTATATTTACAGAAAAATATAACCATGGCAACAGCACACGAAATTGATTACAAGATTTACGGAGAAGAGCTCCAGTTTGTAGAAATAGAATTAGACCCCAACGAAACCGCTATTGCAGAAAGCGGCGCCTTTATGATGATGGATAATGGCATTGAAATGCAAACGCTTTTTGGCGATGGCAGCCAGCAACAGGATAACAGCCTGCTGGGAAAATTATTCAGCGCCGGTAAAAGATTACTGGTGGGTGAAAGTTTATTTATGACCGCATTTACCAATGCCGGGCAAGGAAAAAAGAGAGTAAGTTTTGCTGCACCTTACACCGGAAAAATAATAGTATTTGACCTGGCAAAACTGGGTGGTAAAGTAATTGCACAAAAAGATGCTTTTTTATGTGCCGCAAAAGGCGTGAGTATTGGTATTGAATTCCAGAGAAGATTGGGCACCGGTATTTTTGGTGGCGAAGGTTTTATTATGGAAAAATTAGAAGGCGATGGGTTTGCATTTGCACATGCAGGAGGGTACATTATTGAAAAAGACCTGCAACCCGGCGAAATATTAAAAGTAGATACGGGTTGTATTGTAGCCTATACCCCTTCAGTAGATTTTGACATTGAAATGGTAAGAGGAATTAAAAACTGGATGTTTGGCGGCGAAGGATTATTTTTTGCCAAATTAACCGGCCCGGGTAAAGTGTGGTTGCAAAGTTTGCCCATCAGCCGTTTGGCCGGCAGGTTACAACAGTACACTTACCATCGTAAAGAAGAAGGAAGTATTCTCGGCGGCTTAGGTAATTTATTAGACGGAAGAGAGTAAGAGTATAAGTATTTTAAAGAAGTCAACTTTTAAAAAGTTGACTTCTTTGTTAACTGCCAGGGCATCCTGCGTGGCTTTTTTATAAAATAAATTTGGCAATTAAATTCCTTTAATCGTATATTTGCGATATAAATTATTACAGACGAATGAATCGTCTTTTTTATTACACTTATTCATCGTAAAAACACGATTAATGGCAATTCATAAAAAAGAAGCATTTACTCAAAAAGAACAGGACCTGGCAGAATTTGCCAAGGCCATAGCACATCCTGCACGTATTGCCATATTAAAAATTCTGGCACAACGCAATGAATGTATCTGCGGCGAAATAGTGGAAGTATTGCCCTTAGCACAAAGTACCGTAAGCCAGCATTTAAAAGAATTAAAGAATGCCGGGTTGATTGACGGTAGTGTAGATGGCCCACGCAGTTGTTATTGCATTAACTGGAAAGCCTTTGAGAAATTTATGGGTGAATTCAGTTTCTTATTTAATAAACTTAAGGTGCAGAATGAAAAAGCCTGCTGTTAAAATAATTTTTTCAACATAAAAAGTATAGCCATGAACAACGAACTTGAAATGAAAGAACTGGTAAAAGAAAAGTATGCCGCCATTGCGGAACAAAGCCAAGCTCAAAACGCCACTTCCTGCTGTGGCGCTACATCATCCTGTTGCGGTGATGAAGTATACAACATTATGGCAGATGATTACACCAGGCTGGAAGGGTATAATCCTGATGCAGACCTGGGATTAGGTTGCGGATTGCCCACCGAATTTGCAAAAATTAAGGAAGGCGATACCGTTATTGACCTGGGTAGTGGTGCAGGCAATGATGCTTTTATTGCCCGCCGTTTTACGGGCGACAAAGGAAAAGTATTGGGTGTTGATTTTACCGAAGCCATGGTAAAAAAAGCCAGGGCCAATGCTGAAAAATTGGGATTGAATAAGGTGGAATTCCGTTTGGGCGATATTGATGATATGCCTGTAACGAGTAATTATGCTGATGTAATTGTAAGTAATTGCGTATTGAATTTAGTGCCTAACAAATACAAAGTGATCAGCGAAATTTTCAGGGTGCTGAAACCGGGAGGCCATTTTTCTATCAGCGATATTGTACTCGAAGGCAATTTGCCAGACAAATGGAAACAAGTAGCAGAACTATATGCAGGTTGTGTTTCAGGCGCTATTCAAAAACAGGTGTACCTGGAAATTATTGAGCAGGCAGGTTTTAAAAATATCAGTTTGCAAAAAGATAAAGCCATCATTATACCAGATGATATTTTAGCTAATTATTTAAGTGCAGAAGAAATTCAAACTTATAAGAACGGAAAAACAAAGATCACCAGTATTACAGTATACGCAGAAAAACCTGCAAAGGATGGCAGGAATTGTTGTGAACCGGGAAGCGGATGTTGTTAAAATCATTTGGGTGGGTCACCCCATTAGGGTGGCTCACCCAAATGATTTTAAAGGTTGTTAACTTTTAAAAAGTTGACAACCTTAATTTAAACTTATAACCATGGAAATAAAAACAATGCTGCCAGAACACTGGTCATCTGTAAAAAAAATTTATGAAGAAGGTATTGCTACGGGCAACGCCACTTTTCAAACCACTGCACCCGAATGGGAAGAATGGGACGCAAGCCATGTAAAAAATTCAAGATTGATTGCTAATGAAAATAATAAAGTACTTGGATGGGCTGCTCTAACGGCAGTGAGTGGGCGTTGTGTATACGCCGGCGTGGCCGAAGTGAGTGTGTATGTAGCAGATGCTGCAAGAGGAAAAGGCATTGGCAAAAAATTATTACAGGCATTAATTGAGGAAAGTGAAAAAAATAATTTCTGGACTTTGCAGGCAGGGATCTTTCCTGAAAATATAAGCAGCATAAAAATTCATGAGGATTGCGGTTTCAGGATTATAGGACGTAGAGAAAAGATAGGAAAGATGGAAAATAGCTGGCGTGATACTTTATTATTAGAAAGAAGAAGTTCAATAACAGGAATATAGGGTGGGTCACCCCAAAAGGGTGGCTCACCCGGTAAAATTACCGGAGACAAAAAAATATGAAAAAAAAGAAACTACTTTTTGTTTGCATCGAAAATAGCAACCGCTCTCAAATGAGCCAGGCATTTGCAAAAATTATTGGCGGCGAAAATGTGGAAGCCTATAGCGCCGGAAGTAAACCGAGTGGCATTGTAAACCCTAAAGCAATTGCTGCCATGAAGGAGCTGGGCTATGACTTAAGTACACATGATAGTAAAAGTTTGGATGAAGTAAAAGCATTTGCACCCTTTGATGCAGTAGTAACCATGGGTTGCGGCGATGCCTGCCCCTGGATGCCCGCCCAACAATTTATCGACTGGCAAATACCTGATCCCAAACATATGGAACCAGCGGCATTTAATGAAGTGAGAGATTTTATAAAAGGTAAAGTGGAAGAACTGATCAAGAATCTTGATTAAAAAAATGTCCCGGAAATTTCCGGGACATTTTTTAATCTCTTATCAAGCACTATTAATTCCTGCTGTTTAATTTACTCAGCAACCTTAAAATTTCAAGGTATAACCAAACAATGGTAACCAGCAAACCAAAAGCACCATACCATTCCATGTATTTAGGAGCACCCATTGCTGCTCCATTCTCAATCATATCAAAATCTAAAATAAGGTTGAGTGCAGCAATAGCTACTACAAATAATGAAAAGCCAATGCCCATCATGCTGCCTTCATGTAAAAAAGTAAAATTGTCAAAACCAAACATGCGCATTACCCAAACAATAAGGTAAAAAATAGCAATACCAGCAGTGGCAGTAATAATTACTGATTTAAATTTTTCAGTCGCTTTAATAATTCTGAAACTATACAACAGGTACATTGCAACCGCAGTACCCAATGTTAAGCCCACAGCATTAATTACAATATTGGGAGCTTTTGCTGCAAAAGCTTCACTGTAGTAGGCTGATATAGCGCCGACAAATAAACCTTCCAGTAAAGCATAAGCAGGAGCCAGGTATGCACTCCATTCTTTTTTAAATGCCATTACTATTGCTACTACCAAACCTCCAAAGCCACCAATCAATATCAGCGGCATTACATTACCTCTTTCTGCAAATTCTTTCCAGGAATAAAAAGAAGTGCCTAAAACCATCAACATTAAAAAACCAAATTTTTGCAACGTGCCTTTTACGGTCATTGCGTTTTCGTGTGTTATCACATCATCCAGCACTGTATCCCTGAATCTTTTTTCGGATAAGGCCGGATTGCCGGATTTGAATAAAGCCATAATTATAAAATTTAGATATTAAAATTAAGCAATTCCTGCGAAACGTCAAACGTGAGTGGTCAATCGTCAGTCGTGAGTACACCCGACATGCAGCGTATTTACCACTCATGTCTGAAGACTCATCACTCACCCTTCACTACTCACGCTTTAACCCCGGGTATTTGCTCACCGTTTCAAAATCATATTCGTCGGTTGCTTTCAGCTTTTTTATAAACTGGTGTAGCTCAGTAGAGTCTGCAATATCTTCATACACCTGGTCGTGAGCCAGTAATACCAAATGGCCTGGTGTTTTGGTTTTGTTGTGTGCAAACATACTATCTATCTGCAGCACCATTTCATCGCTGGTGTTTTTCAATTTCAAACTATCATTAAAATGCCACTCCAGGTCCCAGCCCACTTCTGTAAAGCCATCTTTATATAAACTGTCTGCTGTGGATATACTCGTCTTAATATCGGTGCTGGTAATATTTGCCGTGCGCCAGATATTTCTTCCCGGAGTACGGATGATATTGGCAGTTAAATGCAAACTATCTGCACAGCGGATAAAATCTTTTACTGCACTGTCAGGTACCGTATAAAATTTGGCAAACTTATTTTGAAAAGCATGTGTAAAACTGTGGTTGGCAATTTCAAAATATTTGCTGGCAACAAGACTGTCGAATGTAGCAGTTTGTTCCCTGCTGCCATACACATGCTGGCCAACAATAAATAAAGTAACAGGCACTGCTTCTTCTTCTACAATGTGCATCATTTTTTTGGTGCCTCTGTTGGGCCCATCATCAAAAGTGAGGTAGATGGTTTTCTTTTTCTTCCTGGGTAAAGGCGGGGTAGCTGTTTTACTGGTAGAGTCGGGTAAAGAAAATTGAATGTTACTAACGGATGCTGTTGTTTCGGTTTTGTAGTAGCTGCAGGCGGAAAAAACAACAGTAATAAAAGTAGTTTTTAAAATTGTAGAGGTGGCTTGCTCAACCTCAGAGTCAGGGTCCATAATGGTTTTGATTATAAAATTTAATTGTTTAGTGAAGATATTAGCGGGGGAGGTTTATTTCCAAATGAGAGGCTGTTAAAAAATACAAAAATGTTACAGGTTAAGGGTTACGGGTTATTTTAGTTATTGATTGTTGTTTTGGTTACCCGCAAACAATCAACAAACCCGTAACCCGTAACTAAAACAACCCGTAACCCGTAACTCCTAAGCCCTAACTTTGTATATTTGCCCTATGGAACAGTTGGTAAACCAGATAACAGCACTAAAGGAAGAAATTACAGCCTGGAATGGCGGTGATGCAGAAACATTTCGTATTAAATACCTCGGCACCAAAGGCCTGGTAAAAACCATCATGGGCGAAATGAAAAATGTAGCGGCAGAAAATAAAAAAGAAGCCGGGCAATTATTAAATGAATTCAAACTTTTTACAGAAGCAAAATTTGAAGATCTTAAAGCTGCTGCTCACGACTCACCACCCGCTACTCACGATGCGATCGATTTAACTTTACCCGGTGATAACCTTCCGTTAGGCAGCCGGCATCCCATCAGTTTAGTAAAGAACAGGATCATTTCTATCTTTCAACGCCTTGGTTTTGCAGTGGCAGAAGGGCCTGAGATTGAAGATGATTTTCATAATTTCTCTGCATTGAATTTGCCGGAAAATCATCCGGCACGTGATATGCAGGATACGTTTTACATTTCTCAGAATCCGGATTGGTTATTGCGTACCCATACCTCAAGTGTACAGGTACGTGAAATGCAAAAAGGAAAATTACCGATACGCATTATCTGCCCGGGAAGAGTGTACAGAAATGAAACCATCAGTGCAAGGGCGCATTGCTTTTTTCACCAGGTAGAAGGTTTATACATTGCAGAAAATGTTTCCTTTGCCGATCTTAAACAAACGCTCTACTTTTTTGTACAGGAAATGTTTGGTGCAACCGTGAAAGTGCGTTTTCGCCCCAGTTATTTCCCATTTACCGAGCCCAGTGCCGAAATGGATATCAGTTGCCTGATATGTGGTGGCAGCGGTTGTAATGTTTGCAAACATACCGGCTGGGTAGAAATTTTAGGTTGCGGTATGGTACATCCGAATGTTTTGGATAATTGTGGTATCGACAGTAATAAATATACCGGCTTTGCATTTGGTATGGGTATCGAAAGAATTACAATGTTGAAATACCAGATAAAAGATCTACGGTTGTTTAGCGAAAACGACCTGCGCTTTTTAAAACAATTTACGAGCGCCGTATAAATTTCACATAAACCTTAATCCAAAAATAAAAATCAGCACATGAAGACTCTTTTTTTTACCGCATTGTTTACGATGCTGGTGTCGCTAAGTTTTGCACAATCAGCAAATGTTACCTGGGGCGATGAATTCAAACTTAAAAAAGGCAGTACCGACCTGGAAGTAATACATACGGATAACACCGGGGTGTATGTAAAAGAATCGCACTTTGCATTAAAAAGTTATTTTGTTATCGGGGCAACTGTAAGAGAGTCTGCCACACTCACTAAATTAGATAAGGATCTTAAAGAAGAATACAGTAATAATTTCAATAAGGAATTAAAGGGTAAAGAGTATGAAAGCTTTTTCTTTTTGAAAGATAAATTATTTTTATTGGCAACGGATTACAGCAAAAAAGATAAAACACTCACCCTTTTTGCAGCAGAGATCAATAAAGCATCCGGAGAATTAGCCGGAGAATTTACCGAAGTAACCAGTTGGCAGAAAGATGAAAAGAGTGAAGACATCAGCTTTAAAGCCTCTTATAATTCAGATAGCACCAAAATGGTTTTGGTAAGTACTGTAGAGGGTAGAGAAAAAAATAATTATGAAGTACGGCAGTTTGATGATAAAATGAAAGCCGTAGATAAGCCCATTGCTATCAGTAATGAATTTGATCCTAAAACTTTTGTTTTGGAAGACGTAGTATACACCAGCAATGGCAATGTGGTAATGGTGGGCAGAGAATACGAATACCAGGAAGGGAAAAAGAAAAAAGCAAAATACCTGGATTTTAAAAATTACGTTATCAGGATCTACAATAACCAAGGCAAACAGCTAAAAGAAATTAATACTGCTATTAATGCCAAATGGCTGGTAAGTACTAAAGTAATGCAGTTACCGGTAAAAGAATTAGTACTGGCAGCATTTTACAGCGATGAAAAAAGAGGCCGTGAAATTAATGGTATGCTGGTACAACGTATCAATCCTGCAACAGGCGAAATCATTACCACAAGTCAGAAAGATATTAATACTTCTATGATCACCACTGTTGAAGATGATAATGGCGATGACGACGATGATGAAAGCAGGAAAGAAAGAAAAGAAAGAGAAAAGCTGGAGAAAATTCAGAATGATGAAGATGGTTTTTCAAAATACATGCGCTTCCGCAATTTTATTTACACTGCCGATAATGGCCTTGTGATACTGGCAGAAAAATATAACAGTTATTCTTACACCACAACAAGTTATTCCACCTCCGGCGGTACCGGCCTTTCAATGGGCAGAACCACCAGCACCACTTACCAGGTATACGAATGTGGTGATATTATGATGAGTAAGATTGATGCTGCAGGAAATATCGGCTGGCTGAATATTGTACCTAAGCAACAACGGGAAGTAATTCAAACCAGTTCCAGCAGTGGGCCGGCAAACGGCATCAGCATGAGCTTTAACTTTTTCAGAGGTGGCTTTAACTGGCCGTTTTATGCAGGCTATGGTGTATTGCCTGCTAACAATTCGCTGAATATAATCTTCAACGACAATAAAAAAAATGATAAGGTATTGCAGCTTGGACAAAAAGTAAAAAAGATAAGCTACTTCGGAAAATCCGATTGTTTTGCTATCAGCTTAAATCCTATTACAGGAAAATATACAAGAGCTTCCTTGTTTAATAATAAAGAAGTGCCTACCGCAATGCCAAGGCTCAGTTCTGTTTTAGGAAAAGACCTTTACATGATTGGTAAAGAAGACAGGATGTTGGGTAAAACGAAAATTGCGATTGCAAGGTTGAGTATAAAATAATTGTTAGTTTGCAGCTATCGAAAGCGTTTATGAAAATGGTATAATATAAAAGATGAAGTACTTATTTTTTATACTGCTGTTTTTCATAAACGCTTTTTGTTTTGCACAAAAGCAAAGCAGTAATGAAAAATTCTTTGTATTAAAAAGGCATCAAATTACTTACCCGGTAAGCCTTAATTCATCAAAGGTTTATTTTCGCAATTTTAAAAAAGATACTTTGGCCAAGGATTTTAAAGAACTTGGACCATTGAAAATTTACAGTATTTCATCCACCATGTATGATATTGCATTTATTGTTCTATTAAAAGAAAATAAATTTATTGCTTCTTATGCAGGCTGTTTACAAAGAACAGTTTCAGGGGGAGCTTATACAATTGAAAATGATACACTGGTCATTAAAAGTTCAAAAAAAATCTTCAACTCTATTCTACGCAATAAAAATATCGATGCACTGAAGTATTATTTCATTGATATTGCTGCGACTACCTATTCTATAAATGACAGCGGATTAGAATATGTAAATCATGCAGTTTTGCTGGCAGATAAATAATTGTTCTTCATAGAATCTCTCTCAAACAACTCTTTTCACTTTTTTTGCGTCTTAATACCTGCTATATCTTTTGCAGCAAGTATATTATAAAAACTCCGCAACGGGCATTTTCTTCAAAAAATTTATAGCTATACCACCTTTGGCATTATAATTGAAAAGCTGCCATAGAAAGGCATATAAAAAAATCAATCGTATGAACAACAAAACTTTTAGTAAAAAATTAGTAGCACTATGTATTGTAGTTACAACTGTGCTGGGCTCTTGTTCTGTTTCAAATGAAGCCAGGGGTATTAAAAAGAATATTAACGGTAACTGGGTACTGCAAACCATAACAGCAGAAGGCATAACAGGAGTTGCCAAAACCAGGATCTTTAATGAAGCGGATTTTGGTTGCTTTATAGGTAGTGAATGGAATTTTCTTGCCAATAACAGTACAGGCAGCTACACAATTGTAGATACAAAAAAAGAATGTCCTGCTATTAAAAGATCTATTCGCTGGTCGGTATACGAACCTAAAGATCTGCCTAAGGAATTTCAATTTAAAAGACTGGATGATAAAAAAAATCCGATGGATGATAATGCCGGCTTTAGGTTAAAGATCACACAGCTGGATGCTGCTCAAATGAAGCTACGCTCTGAAATAACATTTGAGGGAAGGCCAGCTGCTATCATTTATAATTTTGTAAAAAAATAAATACTCAACCGATCAAACTAATATATTATGAAGACAATTTTTGGAAAAACAATTTTATCAGTAGCAGTTATTGCATTACTGGTAAGCGGATGTAAAACAGTACAGAAGACCAATAAAACACAAAGAGGTGCTGCCATTGGTACCGCAGGCGGTGCCGTTATTGGTGGTATCATTGGCAATAATGTAGGTAAAAAAGGGAACACTGTTTTAGGTGCTGTTATTGGCGGTGTTATTGGTGGAGTTGCAGGTGGCATCATTGGTAATAAAATGGATCGCCAGGCAGAGAAAATTAAAACAGAAATTCCAGGTGCCGAAGTAGAAAGAGTAGGAGAAGGTATTGTGGTAACATTCCCCGACAAAAATCCTGATGGTTCTAAAATGGGCGTTTACTTCGATTTTAACCAGGCCACCATAACCAGTAATTCAAAACTGGCATTAGATAAACTCGTTAAAATATTTAATGAATATCCTGAGACCAATATTTTAGTGGAAGGCCATACTGATGACAAAGGCACGGAAACTTATAATCTTACTTTGTCTCAGAAAAGAGCCGATGCAGTAGGTACTTATTTAAAAGTTAATGGTATTGCACCCTCAAGATTAACCATCAAATGGTATGGAGAATCTCAACCAAAGGTTGATAATACCACCGATGCCAACCGGGCCGAAAACAGGCGTGTGGAATTTGGTATCACTGCCAATGATAAAATGAAAGCTGATGCTAAAACAGAAGCGACAAAAAATTAAACTGAGTATATAAATTTCTATAGCCTTATTGCTACCCTGGCAATAAGGCATTTTTATTTTAAGTAAGAATAGAAATAATATCTTTATGCTTTAATAGCTGTAAATGATAGAAACGATTTGCGTAATTGGTGCCGGCACAATGGGTAGCGGTATTGCACAGGTAGCTGCACAAAGTGGTTGTTATACTTTATTGTTTGATATTAATAGCGAAGTGCTGGAAAAAGCGAAAATTGCTATTCAGAAAAATCTGCAATACTTAGTGGACAAGCAAAAAATTACTGCTGCGGAAAAAGAAATGATATATAGCCGGATACGTTTTGTAAATGATACTAACGATTGCGTTGCCGATGTGGTGATAGAAGCAATTGTAGAAAAGATAGCTGCTAAAGTGGGCATCTTTAATCAGCTGGCCGAGGTTAATCACAGCAAAGTGATTTTTGCAACCAATACTTCTTCACTTTCTGTTAGTGATATACAAGCTGAAATAATTCATCCCGAAAGGGTAGTGGGCATGCACTTTTTTAATCCTGCGCCATTAATGAAACTGGTGGAAGTGGTTAAAGGCAATCAAACGTCTGACGAAGCTGCGCAAACTATTTACGACTTGTGCAAGCAAATGAATAAGGTACCGGTATTATGTAAAGATGCGCCGGGGTTTATTGTAAACCGTGTTGCAAGGCATTATTATTTAGAGGCGATGAAATTAGTTGAACGTGGAGAAGCATCTTTTGAAAATGTTGATGCAATTATGGAAGCCACAGGTTTTAAAATGGGCCCATTTAAATTGATGGATCTTATCGGTATGGATATCAACCTGGCTGTATCACAAAGTATATACGAAGCCTTTGATAAAGCAGAACGCTTTACGCCATCACCCATACAAATGGATAAAGTAGCTAAAGGAGACCTGGGAAAAAAAACAGGGAAAGGTTTTTATCAGTATTGATTAGTTAACGCATACACAGCAAACGAAGCCAGCCAATGTTCACCTTCATAATTACCTGTTGCTACTTGTGGTAGTGCAGCTGCCAAATGTTCATTAGCCAGGTCGAGCAGGTGTTTATTGTTGATGCTGGCTGCTATGCCTTTTAAGCACCATGCCCTGCTTAAATTCAATCCATCAAGATGTACTAATTTGCCATCAGTCCTGTCATTTACTTTCCCCGGGGTTATAGAAAATTTTTTATCAAACAATTGCGGCATAAATTTTTTTACCCAAACAGTAAATTGTTGTTTGGGTAAAACTTTTCTCATTAAATCTGCTTCTTCCAGGCAAGGGCTTAAAAAATCATTGCCATTGGGCTCCCAGCTAAACGGGCAATTGTTGTCTGCTGCATAAAAACGTAAAGCAGTTTTTTTAATAGTATTTGATAATGCAGTATCATTTTGATGAATGGCATAATCATACATCATGCTTAAGCCAAAAGCAAGATTACTATGTTCACCCACTCTTATCGGGTAAATCAGTTTCTCCAGGTAGGTGCCGGTTAATGTAGAAAGCTCGGTTGCTAATGGCTGCAGGGCAGCCGCCCATTTTTTTGCATCGGCATCATTCCAGCTCAGTAACTCATCCTGCAATTGTAGTAACCATGCCCAGCCATAAGTACGTTCAAAACTTTTATTGTCTTTGTTTTTAAAAACCAGTAATTCCTGTTGTATATTTTCTGTAGTAAAATGTTTATTGAATAGTTGGCGGATTTGTGCAGCTTCTGCAATATTGGGATACAATTTTAATAGCCGCACCAGCATCCAGTGGCCGTGCACACTACTGTGCCAGTCGAAGCAACCAAAAAATGCGGGGTGATAATTTTTAGGCGATCCTGTTAATGACGAATCACTGAATGTAATACCGGTTTTATAGGGGAATTCTTTTTCGGCACAACGCAAGGGAAGTTTTGCAAAATGCGAAGCGCCGGTTGCAGTAAGTACTATCTGACCGTTTATTTTTTCGTAGTGTTTATCCTGGGCTTTACTAAAACAAACTATGGCCCAACTAAAAACAAGAAAGAATATTTTTTTACCCGTCATTGTATCTATTTTTGATCATTAAAAATAGCATTTATTATTTCACCACAATATTCCATATCACCATTAAACGAAACGGCACTGCTGGTTGCCTTTGAAAAGGCTATTGATGAAGGCATCAACGAAAAAGTAATTGCTTTACACCAGGCATTCAACGATTGTAATTTTAAAGGTTTTATAGAAACCGTTCCTGCATATTGTTCGCTCACCATTTTTTATGATGTGGCCATCGTTAAAAAAAATAATCCGGATGCAACAACCGCATTTGAGTGGGTGAAAAATTTTACAGCGCAATTAATACAGGAAACCGATATTGTTACTAATAACAAGGAAAGAATAATAACCATTCCCGTTTATTATAATGGAGAGGACCTTGAATATGTAGCAGCACAACATCATCTTTCTGTTGATGAAGTGATTAGTATACACACTGCAAGTAATTACCGTGTGTATATGATCGGCTTTTTACCCGGCTTTGCCTATATGGGTAAAGCGGATGAACGTATTGCCACACCACGCCTTGCATCTCCACGTACGAATGTAAAAGCAGGTAGCGTTGGTATTGCTGGTCTTCAAACAGGTATCTATCCTTTGCAATCGCCGGGAGGCTGGCAACTCATCGGTCAAACGCCGGTAAAAATTTTCGATACACAAAAAAGTAATCCTTGTTTATTACAAGCCGGAGATAATGTGCAGTTTGTTTCTATCGGTAAAGAGGATTTTGAAAAACTAAATGAGTATTAAAATTATCAAACCAGGGGTACTCACCACATTGCATGATGCCGGACGATCCGGCCATCGGGGTATTGGTATTGGCACAGGTGGAGCAATGGATATTTTTGCCATGAAGGCAGCGAATTATTTATGTGGTAATGATGACCAACAGGCAGTAATGGAAACCAGTTTTCCTGCGCCGGAAATATTATTTCAGCAGGATGCTATAATTAGTTTGGCCGGTGCTGATTTTGCAGCCACAATAAATAACACTGCAATTCCGGTTTGGAAAACAATATTGGTTAAAAAAGGGTCTCTTTTACAATTCAAACAACCTTTATCAGGATCAAAATTATATTTGGCAGTACATGGTGGCTGGCAGGCACAACAATGGCTCAACAGTTATAGCACACATTTAAAACTTGCTGTGGGTGGTTATTCAGGAAGAGCGTTGCAAAAAAATGATGTCATTAATTTTCGGAAGCATAATTTTTCTTTTGAAGCCAACGTAATTTTATCCCATAGGATTTCAGCATATCAACTGGAGAAGATATATCAGCCTCAAAACAATATCCGTTGCATTAAAGGCGTAGAATACGATTGGCTGAATGAAACAGCAAAAAATAATTTTGAAAAAAATAATTTTATTATCAGTAATCAAAGCGACAGAATGGGGTTGCGCTTAACTGGCAATACAATTATGCTACAACAAACCACAGAACTGATCTCATCTGCTGTTGATGCAGGGGTAATACAATTATTACCCGATGGTAATTGTATTGTTTTAATGGCCGATCACCAGACTACAGGCGGCTATCCCCGTATTGCATCCGTAATAAAAGCAGATCTGCCAAAACTTGCCCAATTAAACCCTAATAATAAAATTAGTTTTGCCATCATTACTTTAAAAGAAGCTGAAGATGCTTTAATTTCAACGCAACAAATATTGATGGAAATTAAAAATGGCTGTCAACTTTATCTCGAAAAATATTTAATACATTGATCGATATTAATTGCGATATGGGAGAAGGTATTGGTAATGAAGCAGCGTTGATGCCTTATATCAATTCCGCCAATATTGCCTGCGGCTATCATGCAGGCGATGTTGCAACTATGCGTAAAGTGATTGCACTTTGTTTGCAATGCAACGTTCATATTGGTGCTCATCCATCTTTCCCCGACAGGGAAAATTTTGGAAGAACACCAATGCAATTATCTGAAGAAGAAATTTATACTGTAGTTACTGAACAATTGATAGCAATAAATAAAGTGGCGAAAGAGTGCGGAGTAAGACTGCATCACGTAAAACCTCACGGTGCTTTATACAACATGGCAGCTAAAGATGCTGTACTGGCAAAAACTATTGCAAAAGCTGTGAAAGATTTTGATGCATCATTGATTTATTACGGTCTGTCAGGTTCTGTAATGATTGAAGAAGCTAGTAAACTCGGTTTGATAACTGCTGCAGAAGTTTTTGCCGACCGAACTTATCAAAGTGATGGCTCACTTACACCACGCCATCAATCCAATGCTTTATTACAGGATAAAGCAGCAGTGGTACAACAGGTAATACAATTTGTACGTCAGAATAAAGTGCAGGCAGTAACCGGCGAAGAGATTTTTGTAAAGGCAGACACCATATGCGTTCACGGCGATGGGGCACATGCTGTTGAGTTTGCAAAGGCCATTCATCAAAAACTTAATGAAAAATAAATCCTTTCTTTCGGACCCTTTACTGGGCGCAGCTTTTTTAATGGCAACATCTGCTATTGGCCCGGGTTTTATTACCCAAACCACAAAATTTACTGCGGAGTTAAAAGCAAGTTTTGGTTTTGTAATTCTTATTTCTGTATTGATGGATATCGGTGCTCAATTAAATATCTGGCGCATTATCAGCATCAGTAAATTATATGCACAGGATATTGCGAATAAAGTTTTACCTGGCACAGGTTATGTTTTATCGATACTCATTATTTTGGGAGGCATTGCTTTTAATATCGGCAATATTGCAGGTGCAGGCCTGGGTTTACAAGTGTTAACAGGCTGCAGTGTGCAAACAGGTGCTATCATCAGTTGCATAATTGCAGTGGTGGTTTTTATTTTTAAAGAAGCCGGAAAAGCAATTGATATTTTTGCAAAGCTCTTAGGCTTTATCATGATCGGCTTAACCTTGTTTGTGGCTTTTCAATCGCATCCGCCAATGGCAGAAGCTGTAATGAAAACTTTTGTTCCTGATACAATAAACGAAACCATCATTCTCACTATTGTTGGGGGAACTGTAGGCGGTTATATCAGTTTTGCAGGCGCACATCGTTTGCTGGAAGCTGGCATTAGCGGCGAAGAAAATATTAAATCTGTTTCTACAAGTGCAGTATCTGCAATTCTTATTGCTTCATTAATGCGGATACTTTTATTTGTAGCCGCTTTAGGTATTGTGTGGCAGGGTATCATATTGAGCACACAAAATCCTGCAGCAACCGTTTTTCAAAGTGCAGCAGGACAAGTGGGCTATAAAATTTTCGGATTGGTTTTATGGAGTGCAGCTATTACTTCTGTAGTAGGTTCAGCATTTACTTCGGTAACATTTGCAAAATTGTTGCACCCTGTTGTAACAAAAAAATTCAGGGAGATAATCATAGCCTTTATTATTTTCTCCACCATTATTTTTTTAATAGTAGGGCAACCGGTAAAAGTGCTGGTAATGGCCGGCGCAATTAATGGTTTAATATTACCATTTGCATTAAGTATTATTTTAGCAGCGGCCTACAAAAAAACAATCACCGGTAATTACAAACATCCCTACTGGTTGGCAGCAGCAGGTTGGGTGGTAGTTGCAGCCATGACTTATATGGGCATAAAAGCAATAAGTGGCTTATTCATTTAATATCTTTGTAAAAATAATTTTATGGTATTGGTAACAGGAGGCGCAGGTTTATTAGGTAAGGAATTGATCACGCAATTGCTTGCACAGGGAAAGCAGGTAAAAGCCATCTATAATAAAACGCCACTTGCCGATTTTCATTCTGCTAATCTTGAGCAATTGCAATGCAATATTTTAGATGTGGTGGGTCTTGAAGAAGCAATGCAGGGCATTGAACAGGTATATCATTGTGCTGCTATTGTTACTTTCAATCCAAAAAGAAAAAGGGAGATGTTTAAAATAAACATTGAAGGAACAGCCAATGTGGTAAATGCTGCTTTGGAAGCTGGTGTAAAAAAAATGGTGTATGTAAGCAGTGTGGCAGCATTAGGTAGAATAAGAGAAGGCGAGATCATTAATGAAACAATGAACTGGACTGAAGAGACCAGCAATAGTAATTACGGGCAAAGTAAATATTTAGCCGAAATGGAAGTTTGGCGTGGTATTGGAGAAGGATTAAATGCCGTAATGGTAAACCCGGTTGTAATACTTGGTGCTGGCGACTGGAATGGCGGCAGTTCACAAATATTTAAAAACGTATACAATGAATTTCCATGGTATGCTGATGGTACAACAGGATTTGTAGATGTTAGGGATGTGGTAAATGCAATGCTGCAACTGATGGAAAGCGATATAACAGCACAACGTTTTATTATTAGTGCCGAAAATAAAAGCTTTCATGATTTGTTTAACCTGATAGCAAAAGCATTTGGTAAAAAACCGCCACATAAAAAAGTTACACCGTTAATTGCGGCAGTTGTGTGGCGCCTGGAAGCAATAAAAAGTAAATTCACTAAAAAAGATCCGCTGATAACAAAAGAAACTGCAAAAACAGCAATGGTAAAAGTGAATTTTGATAATACCAAGCTTAAAAAATATTTGCCGGATTTTAAATACAGAAAAATTGAAGATACTGTCAACGATACCTGTGCACTATTTTTCCAAAAGCTTAACAAACAGTAACCTATTTTTGTACTTACACCAATGCGATTTATACTGCTGGTAATTTCCATTGATTTCAATTAGTGTTTATTAGTGTAATTGGTGGCCAAAAAAAATCACATGAAAAAAATCTTTTTATTTATAGCAGTTACTTGTTTAAGTATCACCGTCTTTGCTCAATCAGCCAGCTTTTATGTTTCCGGAAAAGTTGTTGATGCTGTTACAAAAGCACCTATGCAAGGCGCTTCTGTATTTGCACAAAACACTACACAAGGTGGGGTAACAGATGCTGAAGGGAATTTTAAGATCGGTTTGCCCAATGGCGGTTACGACCTGGTTATAACCTTTACTGGTTATCAAACAGAAAGCAGGAGGATAAGTACCGCAGATGCAAATGATAAAAATATTGTGATAGAGTTAAAGCTAAAGGAAAAAGCGCTGGAAGATGTTGTGATCACTTCCAGCAACGAAGTAAAAGATGGCTGGACAAAGTACGGCGATTTTTTCCTGGAGAATTTTATTGGTAAAACAGAGAACAGCAAATCCTGCACTATAAAAAATAAAGACGATATTCATTTTTTCTTTTCTAAAAAAAGAAACCGGCTTAAAGTTACCGCCACAGCTCCTATTGAAATTGCCAATGATGCACTTGGGTATAACATCAAATACACTATCGATTCTTTTACTTACGAATATAATACCCAGGTTACATTGTACACAGGTTATCCGCTATTTGAAGAAATGCAATCCACTGATACTGCCAGAAAAAATATGTGGACAGCCAACAGGTTAAAAACCTATAAGGGTTCTATGTTGCATTTTATGCGTAGCTTATACAACAGGCAATTAAAAGAAGAAGGTTTTGAAATTCAGTTTTTGGTAAAAACAAATGATAAAGAGAGTGCAGTAGTATTGCCGAATGCATACAATGCAATGAATTATCATAAAGAAGACAGTACACAAACAGTTGAAGTGTTGCCGAATCAAAATAATGTAGCGGTGTTGTATAAAAATGAAAAACCGGAGCAAGCCTATGCTGATGCTAACCCCGACGAACCTGCAAAATTTCAGCTTACAGTTTTAGCTTTTGTACCTGCGGAATCTATAATAATAGAACAAAACGGATATTACTACGAACAAACTGACATCACTGTAAACCAGTATCTCAGCTGGAAAAAAATGGCAGATATGCTGCCTTATGATTTTAAAACCCCCTGATTTTACACAGTTATTGGCTAAAATGACGCACTTACAAAGTTATCTTCGAAGAATCAACAATATTGTTGATTCTTTGTCTAATAATACAAGGGTAAAGTTGCGTTGTTGTTTGCGAACCAGGAATCCCGGTATTTTTAATTCCAGATAGGAGAATACTGCTTGAACAATAGATCCGTACGCTATTAAATTACCCTGGTTAATAAAATCGGGGTTTTTTAATTACATTCATACTTATAATAGATTTTTATTGAAATTTTTATTCTTACTTTTTGCTTATTTTACTCCGTCCCTACTTAAGTGCCAGGACTTTAATTATGTGCATTACGATACTAAAGATGGTCTTGCAGGTTCTACCGTTTACAGCATGTGCCAGGATAAGGAGGGATTTATGTGGTTTGCTACAGAAAATGGCCTCAGCAGGTATGATGGTACACACTTTAAAAATTTTACAGTAAAAGATGGGTTGCCAGATAATGAAGTGCTGAAAGTTTTTGCAGATAGCAAAGGGAGGCTGTGGATTGCCACATTCAGCAAAGAATTGTGTTTCTACTATCAAGGAAAAATACACAATAAGGGAAATGATAGCCTGATAAAGAAAATGAATTTTGATAGGAATGTAGACAATATAGTAGAAGACGAAAAACAATTTTTAGGCTTCTCCTTTCTCAATACTATAATAATTATTACAGCGTCTGATAGTATTATGAGATATAAAATTGAAGATATTTCAACTACTAAAAATGGTTCAGGGCTTGTTTCTTATTCAGGAGGTAAGATATTGCTTAATATTAACATTAAAGAAGCTTATTTATTCAACAATACTGATTTTAGCTGGAAAGGCCAGGATAGACATGATTGGCAAGATCTTATTAAGCAAAAATCACATGATTCAGTCTATGTTGCCATTGGTTTTAACGAAATCAAAAAGGCGTATTGTCTGATAAGTGTTCCTAATGATTTTGTCTCGTGGCAATTAAAGGGTCAGAACGTTGTATATACGTATATAAACACTACAAATGGCACATGGTCTGTTGATACCAACAATATTAGACTCAATATTCATTATTTACCCGGTAAAAAAATAAGCTGCTCTGTAGAAGATTTGGAAAAGAATATTTGGTTTGCCACTTTTGGAGAAGGAGTGTATAAATTGCCATCACAGGCAGTACGAACAATTTTGTTTTCGCCCGAAAAAAATAGAACTGAAAAAGAAATATTTTCAATTACAGAGTATAATGGCCAAATTTTGGCAGGAGGTCAATTTAGCAGGGGCATGTTAGTAGATAAAAATTTTAAGGTGTCAGAATTGAACTATGGAAACAAATTAGTACTCATAAAAAAAAATACCGGTACCAACCGCTTATATTCTGTAAAGAATATTTCAACCGCTACAGCAATATTAGGATTTGATGCTTTCCTGGTAAAGCTTGAACATGATAAACCTTCCTTTAATTATGTTTACACTGCAAAGTCAATAGACAAAATTGACGACAACTATATTCTTGTTGGTACTTCTTTTTACACATTTAAAATGAGGCTGAATGATTTGCAGATTACGGATACGATCTGGAGAGAAAGGTGTACCAAAGTGTTTTACCTGAATCATAAATATTATATCGGCACATTAAAGGGGCTTTATGAAGTAAACGAAAACAAAACCTATAATTACCTGGGAAATCTACATCCTGCCCTGACACGCAGGATAACTGATATTAAAGCAACAGAAGATAATACATTATGGATATCAACAAGCGACAATGGAATTATTGCTTTAAGAAATAATAAAATAATAAGTGCAATTAATGATACCATGGGGTTAAGCAGTAATATCTGCAAAACCCTTTTTATAAAAGGCAATACGTTATGGGTAGGTACAGATAAGGGCATTAATAAAATCAACGTTCAAAATGAGATGTACCAGATCACTAAATACAGTACATCGGACGGATTGCCATCTAATACCATTAATGCGCTTTACATTAAGGATAGCACAGTATGGGTTGGTTCACCTGCAGGGCTAACCTATTTTAATGAAAATAGTATTGCTGATTTTTCGATGTGTAATTTGATGCTGTTGGGTATTACTGTTTCTGGAAAAGAGTATAAAATAGATTCAGCTATTCACTTGTCTTACAATAATAATATACATTTTGAGTACACAGGAATCTCTTTCAGGTCGGGCGGAGAAATAATGTATCATTATAAACTTACAGATCTTGATAATGACTGGAAAGTAACCACACAAAATAATCTTGATTATAAATCTTTGCCTGCCGGTGATTATAAACTGGAATTGTATGCGGTAAATAAATATGGTGTAAAAAGCAATATTATTGTGATTAACTTTTCAATTACGGCGCCTTTCTGGAAAACATTTTGGTTTTACCTGTTAGTATCAGCGTTGGCAATAATCGGAATTAGTTGGGTGTTTAATAGTCGAAATAAAAAAACCAAACAAAGGCTGGAAGAAAAAAATAATTACCAAAAGCAGTTTGCTTTACTGGAGCAACAGGCCTTACAGTCGCAGATGAACCCGCATTTTATCTTCAATTGCCTTAATTCTATACAACAATATATTCTTACAAACGAAAAAGAAAAAGCCAATCAATATCTTACAGGTTTTGCTGCGCTTATCAGGCAAACACTGGATATCTCTTCACAAAAACAGATAACAGTTGCTGAAGAAGCATCTTATTTAAGAAAATACCTGGATATGGAACGTATGCGTTTTGGAGATAGCTTTAACTATTTCATTACTATAAACGAGAATGTTAAAGCTGATAATATACATATACCCGCCTTATTATTACAGCCGTATGTGGAAAATAGTCTCCGCCATGGTATCAGGTATAAAACTGATGGTGAGGGAAAAGTAATCATTGACTTTTGTATTAAAGAAAACAGCTTGTTTTGTACCATAAAAGATAACGGAATTGGCAGAGATAAAGCAGTCGAATTTAAAAGCAAACAACATATAGAATACCAAAGCAAAGGAATGAATTTAACCAGCAAAAGGATAGAATTACTTAATAGAGTTACTGAAAATAAAATTACTGTAACGGTAAAAGACTTAAAGAATAACGACGATTCCGCAGCAGGTACATTAGTAGAAATAAATTTATCCATATAATATGCAAACCATTTCCGCTATAATAATTGACGATGAACCTGGAAATATTGTCACACTGTCCGAGTTGATAAAACAATATTGTCCCAATGTAAATATTGTGCAAACAGCCCCTGATCCGCTAAAAGGATATGAACTGATAAAAGAAACAGAACCTGAACTTGTTTTTCTTGATATTGAAATGCCATATGGCAATGCCTTCGATTTGCTCGACAGGCTTTTGCCGGTTTCTTTTGAGGTAATTTTTGTAACAGCATTTAATGATTACGCAATTAAAGCATTTAAATATGCAGCGTTAGATTATCTTTTAAAACCTGTAAATATAAATGAGCTGAAAGAGGCCGTTAATAAAGTAGAAAAACGTATAAAGGAAAGAAGTCTCAATGACAGGATTAGTACTTTATTGAATAATTTTAAACCCGAAAATGCCGGCATACAAAAAATTGCCTTGCCGACAGCGGATGGTTGCCATTTTGAGGATATTAGTAACATTATGTATTTGCAAGCAGAGGGCAGCTACACTCACATTCATATTAAAAGAAAAGAAAAAATTCTTGTATCCAAAACTTTAAAACTGCTGGAAGATATCCTGCCTTCTGCAATATTTTGCAGGATTCACCATTCCTGCCTGATTAATATTAACTACGTTAAAAAGTATTATAAAGGCAGGGGTGGTTATGTTCAGATGGAAGATGATACCTGTATAGAAATTTCTATAAGAAAGAAGAATGATTTTTTTGACCGGTTTAAGTAGTACCTATTTACCCATCACCTTATCCCATAACTCAGGTATCCTTTTAATCCACACCAGTTCTCTTTGTGCAACACCAGCTTCTTTTGCAGGAGCACCCCAATAAGTTTTATTGCCTTCAAGATCGCCACCTACGCCGGTACGTGCAAGTAATACAGCGTTTTCCCCAATGGTTAAGGTCTTATTGATAATTACACCTCCCCAGATGGTTACACCGTCTTTAATAATGGTACAGCCACCTACTACAACATTTGCTGCAACCAGGCAATTTTTACCCAACACAGTATCGTGCCCTATATGTATGATGTTATCAAATTTGGTTCCTCTCCCGATCTTTGTATCGCTGCTTACACCCCTGTCAATAGTACAGCCTGCACCAATTTCCACATCATCTTCAATCACCACTCTGCCACAACTCGGCATTTTTTTATACCATACTTCACGGTCTTTTTTTGTGTTGTAGTAAAATGCATCGCTGCCAATTACTGTCCCGCTTTGTATCATTACATTATCACCAATAATGCAATGATCCATTATTGAAACATTGGGATAGATGATACAATTTTTTCCGATGCTTACATGATTGCCAATAAATGCAGTTGGATAAATAAAACTTCCTTCACCAATTACTGCAGTGTCGTTAATTGTTTTTGATGCAGCTTCAAACGGCCGGAAGTGTGTTGCAATTTTGCAATATGCTTCAAAGGGATTCTCAACGATTAATAAAGCTTTACCTTCTGGTATAGCAGCTTCTTTATTGATGATGATAAAGCTTGCAGCACTGTTAATACACTTGCTGTAGTATTTAGGGTGATCAACAAAAACAAGATCTCCGTTTTCCACGTTGTGTATTTCATTGATGCCGGTTGCGCTGGCGGTAACATTACCCAAAAGTGTGGCACCGATAAATTCGGCAATCCATTGTAACGAAACCGGAGAAGGAAATTGCATAGTTATAATATTTTTGTAAAGGTAATGCGCTTTGCATTTATCCCGCTTTTGTTATAAAAATGCATCAAACCGCCTTTTTCAGCCTTTTGTGCAAAAATATTTTCCAACTTTTTTTACTTTCCCAAAACGCTGAAAATGACTTTTAAAAAACTACATTAGAAATATGCAGTGGCAAAAAAAAGTACACTTATATTTTCCAATAAATAAATCAATTCCTTTGAAAGTATAGTAAAATCAATACTTTCAGCGGTTTGTTTTTTTTAAAATATTTCTTTAATAAAATATTTTTTTAAAAATCTCATCTTTTATTTTTTAAAATGATGCAATTACCGGCGCTATTATCCACAGCGATATAAAAAATGTTAATAAAATTTTTTGGAAATAATTTTATGTTAGCAAAAATTCTTTTTAATATTGTGTAGGGAATTTGGTTCCCGGTACTTACTAACCCATCTATATAACAAAGCCTGGCTATCAAATGTCGGGCTTTATTATTTTTATCAACTCCTCTTTTTTACTTTTACAACAGCAACATAAAATTGCAACCCATCTCATGCTACAAGATGATTTTATTATCAGTACCGATAAATCAAAAATTGATATCAACGTTGTATATAATTATTTAAGTAAAGAAAGTTATTGGGCAAAAAATATTCCAATGGCAATTGTTGCAAAAGCAATTGATGGCGCTTTTTGTTTTGGTGTTTACAAAAAAGAAGTTAATGATGCCGATCAACAAATTGGTTTTGCAAGAGTGATTACAGACAAAGCCACCTTTGGTTACCTGGCAGATGTTTTTATAGTAGAACAATATCGTGGTATCGGACTCAGCAAATGGCTGATGAAAGAAATTATGGAGCATCCGGAGTTGCAGGGTTTCAGAGGATGGATGCTGGGTACAAAAGATGCCCATACTTTATATGAACGATTTGGATTTAAACGTTTGCAGAATTCAGAAAGAATAATGCGGTTGAGTTTATTGGAAGGTTATCCTGAAGAAGAAAGCGTTACGGGTTAAATGGGTTACGGGTTTATCGATTGTTGTTTTGATAAGAGATTATCCGCTGATCATGTTTATTAATCGCAAACAATCAATTAACCCGTAACTCGTAACCTGTAACTTTTTAACCCGTAACAAAACACCCCCCCAACCTGCAATTAATCCTTATCTTGCAAAAAATAAAAATATCGCATGCTTAAATCAATGACGGGTTTTGGAAGGGCAGAACAAACCGTAAACGAGAAAACTTTTTTAGTAGAGATAAAAGCCCTTAATGGAAAGCAACTGGAACTGCAATTGAAATTGCCGCCATTACTACGGCCTTACGAGTTTGAAATAAGAAATACTTTACAGGAACACCTTGTACGTGGTACTATCGACTGCTTTATTAATATCAAACAAAACGGAACTACAAAACCGGTTAATATTAATACAGATTTAATTAAAGCCTATTACAGGCAGATTGAAGAGCTGGCAGGTGAACTTAAAATTGATACCAACTCCGTACTGAGTGCTTTACTACGTTTGCCTGAAGTGGTAACACCAACTAATGATGTATTGAATGAAAATGATTTTGTAGAATTCAATAAGGTTTTAATTGCTGCATTAAATAATCTCAATCAACATCGTACCGAAGAAGGCAATGGTTTGGAAAAAGACCTGATCAAAAGAATTGATAATATTAAAGAACAGGAAGAAGCGATTCTGTTACTGGAACCTAATCGTAAAAAAAGAATCGTGGACGAGATTAACCAGTTGCTGGAAAAAAATGTAGGTAAAGAAAATATTGATAACAACAGGATGGAACAGGAGCTGATCTACTACATGGAAAAAATAGACATCCACGAAGAGCAGATACGCCTGCGCCAGCATTGCGAATATTTTAAATCGATATTACAGGAACCTGAAGAAGGTAAAGGGAAAAAACTATCTTTTATTTTGCAGGAAATAGGCAGAGAGATCAATACTACCGGAAGTAAAGCCTATGATGCAGCTATACAAAAATGTGTGGTAAAGATGAAAGACGAATTAGAAAAAGCTAAAGAACAGGTTTTAAATGCACTGTAATTTATCAGCAACAATTATTTTTGCAGTATGAGTATGCTCAAAAAAAATAAATCATATTGTACCAGGCTTCCCTTTGCTTATAGCCTTTTACTAATGTTCCTTTGCGTATTTTTTTCATCCTGCACACAACTGGCTACTTTTGAAAAAGACACCACTATTCCTAAAAATGAGTGGAAAAACAGTTTTGTAGTAAAAGGTAGTTTTGCTGTTGCAGATACGGCCGCTGCTTACAATACATATATAGTATTACGCCATACCGATGCCTATAAGTATAATAATATATGGCTTAATGTAGGCATACAGCCACCAGGCGATAGCATGCATTACCAGAAATTTGACCTTACATTAGGCACCGACGCTACCGGATGGTTAGGCTCAGGCATGAATGATATATGGGAGGTGCGGCAATTGTATTTCAGGGGAGTGCGTTTTAAAAATACAGGTACCTATAATTTTTCTATTGCACAGGTAATGAGGGAAGATCCGTTGCCGGGTATAATGAGCGCTGGCTTAAGGCTTGAAAAACAATAAGGGCTAAAAACTAAAAAACCTGCCCTCTCTGTAACCCGATCTGCTCGTTTTAACAAAACAATTCTTTATTTTGCATATTATGAAGAAACTAACAGTCCTTACCATTCTGTTTATACTTGTGATGGTCAATAGTACCCGGGCACAACGATATGACTATGTACAACAGGGAGATTTTGGTGTAACGTTGGGTGCCGCACATTATTTTGGAGATATTAATACAAGGGCTGCTATAAACAGGCCAAAACCTGCGTTGGGTTTATTTTTCCGCAAACAATTTGGTAATTATGTAGGAATGCGTATCGGCGCCCATTTTGCACAGGTTGGTTATAGCGATACTTATAGCAAAAACGATTACCAGAAAACAAGAAACCTCAGCTTCAATTCCAATATATGGGAGCTTGCTGTACAAGGCGATTTTAATTTCTTTAAATTTATCCCAGGCGATCCTGAACACTCTTTTACACCTTATGTAACCTTAGGTGTAGGTGTTTTCAGCTACGATCCTTATGCCTATTTAGATGGTAAAAAGGAATTTTTGCGTCCGTTAGGAACTGAAGGACAGGTATTGGGTTATAAAGGAAGAAAACAGTACAGCACTATGGCTTTTTGTATTCCATTAGGCGTAGGTATGAAATATAATATTACCGAAAAGATGAACCTCTCTTTTGAAGTGTCTAATCGGTTCACCACTACAGATTACCTTGACGATGTGAGTACTACATATATAGGTGCCAGCAGGTTTGCCACATTACCAAACGGCCAGCCATCAACAGCCGCTTTATTGCAGGATCGTTCTTATGAACTGGATCCTAATAATATTTTGGGTGTAGAAGGAAGGCAACGTGGATTCAGCAAACAGAGAGACCAGTATATTTTTGCTGAAATTGGTATTTCCTTTAATATCAGTAGCTACCGGTGCCCCAGTTCAAACTAAAACTATCTTTTTATAGTATAAGCCCCGGAATTTTTCGGGGCTTTGTTTTGTTCTTACAAAAATTTGCCTATATTTACATTCTCCCCCAAACAAATAATTGATGGTTTACCTCATCAGTTTCAGATTTCCAACCAAAGAATAACTATTAAGCACCAATCCTTGGAATAACACAAGCACAAATCCTTTCATTTCTGTGATGAAACCATAGTTTATCTCACCACTAACAAGTTAACTATGGCGTTCATTCGCAACTGCGTTATTACAGCAGTTATTGCTTTATGCATTTCATTAAATGCAAAGGCACAAACTGTTTATTATCCGTCCCGCTCTTCTCAATTGCTTAAGGCAACTGCAGAAGATGCTGCTATGCTTTTACAGAAAGCTGTAAACGGAAGTAAATTTATCACCCAGGCATACACTACAATTCCATCTACAGGCGTCATCTTTGTTTATGATTCTGCCATTACAGATAACCAGGCTTGTAAAGTAGAAAGCGATGGAGTTAATTATATAAGATTTTCAGCTTTTGGCGACAATGGTTTACATTTTGGGATCTACCAGTTTCTGCACCAGCTGGGCTTCAGGTTTTATCAACCGGGTTCAGTTTGGGAAATTACACCTTCACTCTCATCACCATACAGAAAATCAGATACTACTTATACCTGCAGTTATAAATACAAAACCTGGTTTATCAGCGGGGGGCATAACCGTTGGATAATGGATAATAACGCAACTTATGGTTGGGATGCCTACTTTGGTGAAAACGGGCATAACTGGGCTTTATACCAACGTCGTAACGGAATGTTGGGAAGTGCACGTTTTACCGGGCACAGAGATGATGTAATGAGCGGCAACTATCTAACTACTTTGCAAAACAATCCTTGTTACGTAGCTAATTATAATGGTTCAAGGCAGGCCAATTCACAATCGGTACCGGATATTTATAATCCGGTAGCTAAAGAATTATGGGCCAACGCCATTGAACAAAAATATACCCAGTATAAAACTAACATTTACAATAACACAACTTTATACACTAACATTTACAGAAACTTCAAATACAATTACGATAATATTGGTATCGAAGTACCCGATGGAGCTAAATTTGGTAATTCAAAAGAAAATGAAGTTTGCACAGTAGCAGATTATCCTAAAGAAAGCGATCAGCATTTTGCATTAGCTAATTTTACTGCACAAAGTATACTGGCTAAATATCCTGATAAACATTTTCAGTTGTATGCTTATTCCGGCCATGCCGATGTACCTGCCGCATCAATTGTACTCAATAAAAATATCGACATACAAATAATACCAACAGTATACCAGATGGAAAGCAGTACCAATGGATTAAGAAACCGCTGGTATAACCGTTCTGCTAATGTTTCTGAATACCATTACCTCAACCTTTCTGGCTGGAGCGGAGAAACCCCTGCCTTTAAATGGAGCGATTTGAAAACAACATTGCAAATTGCAAAAGAAAAAAAATCACAAGGATTAATGTGGGAAGCATCACCTGCAAAGTTTGGCAGTCTTCCTGTATTGTTAGCAGCCAATAATTATTTGAAAGATAATATGGAGGTAGATAGTACCCTGCATGAATTTTGCGACAATATGTTTGGTGCAGCCAATACCACCGTGTACAATATTTTTAAATTATGGGGCGAAGAAGAAACAGCTCCCGATAAATATTCCATTCAATTGTACCTGCAGTTATTGAATACTGCAGCACAGCAAACACAAACCGCAACAGATGTGGTTAAAGAGAGATTACGGGAATTAAAGGCCTACCTGCATTATATGGTATTGTATTTTAACCAGGGTGGAGATGACCAGGATAAAACTATTACAAAAGCCAGCCGTGACGCAGCCTTATGCATTTACCTGGCTAAAACAAATAAACTGCAACTGGTAAACAGTTATTACCTGATAGCAACCATTGTAAGCAAATATGCCACTACCAGCGATTTTTACGCTCAATATAATGTGGTAAACGGAACCGCTTACCAGGGAGGCAATTTGCCCCTGATAACTGCAGCAGAAATTGAAAATGATTTTTTGCAGGATGTAAGTAAATATGGCAACCAGCTAGAAGCATTTAAGCTGGAAAAAGCGTCATATGTAAAAGATCAGTTTAAAACAGCCAACATTACCCCACTTGCTGTAATCAAAACAAAGATCACCTATACCAACGGCATCAATTATTACAATAAAACTTCGTTCAATATCATTGCTCCTGCAGCAGGCAATTTCACTATTCAGTATACACCCACTTTTGATATGGCGGGCAAGGGCTACATTAATTTTTTAGTAGAATCGGCAGATAAAACTTTGCAGATAGTAAAAGATTTCAGCATCGATAATAACAATGCTGCAGGTTCCATTAAAATTGATCTGCCGGCAGCAGGCAATTATCTTTTAACTATCGTATCCAAATACAAATCCGCTGTAGAACTGGCTATTACCACCAACGGAAATTATTTTTACAAAAATGGTTTATTCCTGGGTAATAAAACAGAAAGTTATAAAGCTGACCCCGCCAGTTTGCCAGGGTATTTTTATGTACCCGATGGCCTTAGCCGCATTTACTGTAATGTAAATAGTTTTTCAGCGGGTAAGTATGCATCGGCAGAAGCCATAAGTAACAACTTTAACGTAAAAGATAATAACGGTAATGCAGTTCAGTTACATTTTGTAACCCCCAAAGACTCTTCATTATTGTATGTAGAAATACCAGAAGGTGCCGGCGGTACTTTCTGGCAGGCAACAACGATGGCGCAATATACTTTGCAGTTCATCAACATTAGTAATACCTTATGGTACGCCAACCGTAGTGCTTGCAGCAGTGCAACTTTTACTGCAACTGTTGTAAACCAAAACGGCAATTGTTTTACACGTTTAACAGCAACCGCAACTACCGCTAAAGCAACGGGCCTTACCTGGGAAGTAACTGATATGGGCCGCACTTTAAAATACAGCAATCAGTCTGTTGTTGATCTGCCGGATTATATTTCTCCCAATGCGGTTATTACTTTAACTAACGGTACGGGTTGTAGTTTTACCAGAACCCTTAACAGCGATGCACAATACCTGCGTGATAAGGAAGCATGTGCAAGCGGAGCTGCCAGGGCTGCTATTATTGTTACCCCGGTGTTATACCCTAACCCCTCTGCAGGTGTTTTTAACTGCATGCAAAATGGAATGGCCGCTGTTGCAGATGAAATCACTATTTACAACACATTGGGCAACCAGGTAGGGAGTTTTAAAAACACCAGGCAGTTTAATATCAGCCATGTTTCCGCCGGCTTGTATGTATACCGTATGGTGATTAAGGGGGAGGTGTATAAAGGCAAACTGGTTAAATCGTAAGATTTGCCCTAAAACGCTTATTACAACTAAATTTTATTACTTTTGCAGCCCAAAGTCAGGCCCTGTGCCTGACTAATAGTTTTACGTGTTTTATGAGCCAGAAGGATAAAATAAATATTCAACAACTGCCAAAGCATATTGCCATCATTATGGATGGTAATGGACGATGGGCAAAAGAAAAAGGCGAAGACAGGCTTTTTGGCCATTTACATGGCGTGGAAAGTGTACGTAATATTGTAGAAGGTGCCGCAGAGCTGGGTATTCAATACCTTACTTTATATGCTTTTAGTACCGAAAACTGGGACCGCCCTGCTTACGAAGTAACCGGCCTTATGGAATTGTTGGTGGAAACCATCCGAAAAGAAGTACCCACACTTAATAAAAATAATATCAGGCTTCATGTAATCGGCGATATCAATATGTTGCCGGAATCAGCTCGTAAAGAACTGGATGAAGCCATACAGGAAACCAGTAAAAATAGTGGCTTAAACCTCATCATGGCCTTAAGCTACAGCAGCCGCTGGGAAATAAACACTGCCATAAAAAATATAGCTGAAGATGTGAAGGCCAATAAGTTACAGCCGGAAGCTATCAATCAGCAGGTGATTCAGCAATACCTGTGCACCGCCGAGTTTCCCGATCCTGAGCTGATGATAAGAACGAGTGGGGAATACAGGATCAGCAACTTTTTATTATACCAGTTAGCTTATGCAGAGTTGCATTTTACCAATACTTTGTGGCCCGATTTCAGGAAAGAGAACTTATACGAAGCCATTCTGGATTATCAAAGCCGGGAACGCAGGTTTGGGAAAACAAGCGAACAGGTAAAAAGTTAAAAGGTTGAAAGTTAAGGGCTGAACCACTAACTCTAAACTTCTAAACCAAAACCGACCAAGATTAACAAATAGTTTTAACTTAATGGGCTTAATTTGCCGCTCATAAAATACCAAATTGATGCGCCTGATTTACAAAAGGATTCTTTTTATTGTTACCATCTTATTCAGCAGCCAGTTTGTTGCGGCCCAGGTTGAAACACCCGTATCTGCAGACCCCGAATTACTGGGAATCTTCACTTCAAAAACGCCAAAAGAATATACTATTGCAGGAATAACAGTTGGTGGCACTAAAGCTTTTGACGAAAATCTTATTATCTCTATATCAGGTATTGCCGTTGGAGATAAAGTGCTGATACCCGGTACCGATGTTTTCAGTAAAGCCATTGCCAAATTGTGGAAGCAAAGCCTTATTTCTAATATTGAAATTTCTTTCACCAAACTGGAAGACAGGAATCTTTATGTTCATTTTGAAATAACAGAAAGGCCAAGGTTAGCGGAATTTAAATTTGTTGGTCCTAAAAAAAGTGAAAGAGACGATCTTGAAACAAAAGTGCAGCTGGTAAAAGAGAGGGTGGTAACAGAAAATATGAAGCTGAGTGCAGTGGAAGCCATCAAGAAATTTTACTATGAAAAATCTTACCGCAATGTAGATGTACAGATGAAAGAGGAAATAATGCCGGCTTTAAATAATGCGGTTTCGTTAACCTTCATTATTAATAAAGGCAGCAAGGTAAAAATAAACCAGGTAAGCTTCAGTGGCAACGAAACTATAGCTGAGCAAAAGCTGAAAAAACAAATGAAGGGTACCAAAGAAATGCCAAGGTTTACTTTGTATCCGATTTCAGTAAAGAACCCTTACGGAGACACGACGAAAAAATTAACCTTTAAGGAATATATCAATAGCGCAGGATTTTTATCCCCTTCTAAAACAAAAGAAGTTCTGGATCCTTATGTTCGTTTAAAATTAAGCTCCGGTAAATTCAGCGACAAAAAATTTGCAGAAGATAAAGAACATGTACTGGATTATTATAATTCACAAGGTTACAGGGATGTGGTAATTCTTGGCGATACCACTGTGTACGATGAAAAGCATAACCTGAACGTTTTTGTAAAAGTAAACGAAGGCAACAAATATTACTTTGGCGATATTGTGTGGAAAGGCAATACCAAATATTCAGATTCTATATTAAACGTGGTGCTGGGTATTAAAAAAGGCGATGTGTATAATATGGAATTGCTGAACAAACGCCTGGGTAAACAAATATCTGCCGAAGGCGGTGATGTGCAAAGTTTATATATGGATGATGGTTATCTTTTTTACAGGATAGACCCTGTTGAAACAGCGGTATATAATGATACTATCGATTTTGAAGTAAGGATGACCGAAGGGCCGCAAGCCACTTATGGTAACATCACTATTTCAGGAAATGATAAAACGAAAGATTATGTTATCCGTCGTGAATTAAGAACTATCCCGGGAGAAAAATTCAGCCGTGCGGATATTATACGTACACAAAGGGAATTAGGGCAACTTGGATTTATCAATGCAGAAAAGATCAATCCGAATGTGGTGCCTAATGCAGATAATGGTACGGTAGATATTAACTGGGAAATTGAAGAAAAATCTGCCGATCAGCTGGAGCTTTCGGCGGGCTTTGGCGGCGGTATCGGCTTAACGGGAACGTTAGGTATAACCTTCAATAACTTCTCTATAAAAAATATTGGCAAAAAATCAACCTGGGATCCGTTACCATCAGGCGATGGACAGAAGCTGAGTGCAAGGATTCAATCAAACGGTAAAGCATTCCGTTCCTATAATTTCTCTTTTACCGAACCTTGGTTAGGGGGTAAAAAACGGAACTCCTTTACAATAGGATATTCCAACACCCGATACGCTAATGCTTATAACCCTACTACAGGTGCTTATGATAAAACTGCAGGTGATACATCTTATGTAAAAACCAGCAGCTTCACTGTATCGTTAGGTAAGCAGTTAAAATGGCCTGATGACTTTTTTAACCTGATCTATGCATTAAATGTGCAGCAATACAAACTGAAGAATTACGCTAACATATTTGCAGGTTTAAGCAATGGTACTTCTACCAATGTAAGTTTAAAGATCGCATTAGTGCGTAACTCGGCAGGTCCTAACCCGATATTTCCAACCGGTGGTTCTAACTTTATGTTGAGCGGACAATTTACTTTGCCTTACTCTGCATTAGGTATTATACCAAGTGCATCCAATCCTTACGCCTTACCCGAATTTCATAAATGGCGTTTTAACGGCGAATGGTATGTGCCTATCGGCCGGGCCCGGGGTGCCGAACATAACAAACAGTTTATCTTAAAAGCGGCTGCTAAATACGGCTTTATAGGCAGGTACAATCCTAAATTACAGATATCTCCATTTGAGCGTTTTCAATTGGGAGATGCCGGCTTAAGCAACAGTTACGCATTATTAGGGTATGATATTATTGCCCATCGTGGTTACCCGGTGTACAATTCATCCGATCCAAAGATCAATCCCGAAACCGTTTCATCCAACCAGTACTTTACCATATTTAATAAGTACACCATGGAGCTGCGTTATCCATTCAGCACCAGTGCCAGCAGTACAATTTATGGATTGGCTTTCTTTGAAGCAGCTAATGGATGGTATGATTTTAAAAGCTATAATCCTTTTAAATTGCGTCGCTCTGCTGGTGTAGGTATGCGCTTTTTCTTACCAATGTTTGGTTTACTAGGGTTTGATTATGGTGTAGGTTTTGACAGGTACACACAATCTGGTGGATTAAAAGGCGCTGGTAAATTTACCTTTATGCTGGGCCAGGAACCGGAATAGGATTGTAGATTTAGGATTGCCGATTTTAGATTTACAAATTCTTACTTACTTTTAGCGTAGTATTAAAAATTTGAAATTATGAAGAAAAAACTTTTGCTTATTGCCTTTTGCGTATTGCTTATTGCTACCGCATCCCAGGCGCAGCGTTATGCAGTTATTGATTCTAAATACATTTTGGAAAAATTAACCGATTATAAAGATGCCCAGAAAAAACTGGACCAGTTCAGTGAACAATGGCAGCAGGAAATTGACCAGAAACAGACTTTGGTAGATAAGATGATCAAAGATTATGATGCTGAGCAGGTAATGTTGAGTGATGAATTAAAGAAGAAAAGGGAAGATGAGTTATACAATAAAGAAAAGGAATTAAGAGACCTGCAAAAGAAACGCTTTGGTTTTGAAGGAGATCTGTTTAAAAAAAGGCAGGAACTGATAAAACCCATACAGGACAGGGTGTACAACGCTGTGCAGAAACTGGCTGTAGACAGGCAATATGATTTTATATTGGATAAAAGTGAAGGAATTACCGTTATCTTTGCCGACCCAAAACTGGATAAGAGCGACGAAGTACTGAGGAACCTGGGTGTTAAATAAACTGTTAATACTTGGCTGCAGAGCAGCTAAAACCATACAAAAACAAACTATAAAAAGTAAACATTAAACAAAACAATGAAAAAGTTAATCGTAGCTGGTGTAATGGCGTTAGGATTTTTAAGTGCCTCAGCACAAACAAAAATTGGTTATATAAACCTTGATGAAGTAATTGGTGCGATGCCCGAAACAGCAGTTGCCAACAAAGAATTACAGGAATTCCAGGAATCATTAGTAAAAGCTGGGGAAGACCTGGAAAAAGAAGCCAACGAAAAAATTAAAAAATTCGGAGAAGATTCTGCTAAAATGACTCCGAGCATGAAAGAAATAAAAAGACAGGAATTGATTGAACTGGTACAAAAAGTACAAGGTTACAATAATGATGCACAGGAAAAAGCCAAAGCTGAAGCACAAAGAAAATTTACTCCTATTCAGCAAAAGGCAATTGAAACAATCAAAACCGTAGCTAAGAAAAACGGCTATGCTTATGTGTTAGATTTCAATTCTTTACTGGTTATGCCTCCTGCAGATGATCTTTTAGGATTGGTAAAAAAAGAACTGGGTATTAAAGATACTCCACCGGTTACACCGCCTGCAACAAAAGCACCTGCAAAAACGGGTAATTAATTTGCAACAAAATATTTACAAAGGCCATTCCGTTTACCGGGATGGCTTTTGTATTTTTGATAAATGAATAAAGGCCCCATTGGTGTATTCGACAGCGGTTATGGTGGATTAACTGTTTTAAAAGAAATAGTGGATCAGTTACCGCAATATGATTACCTGTATCTGGGCGATAATGCCCGTGCACCCTATGGCACCCGCAGCTTTGAAACAGTGTACCAATACACCCTGGAATGTGTACAATGGTTCTTCAGCCAGGGCTGCTCACTAGTGATACTGGCATGTAATACTGCATCGGCAAAAGCTTTACGTACAATACAACAAAACGACCTGCCCAAAATTGATACCATTAAAAGGGTATTAGGTGTAATCAGGCCGACAACTGAGGTGATTGGGAGTTTTTCCAAAACGAATGCAGTGGGCATTTTAGGCACTAACGGAACTGTGCAGTCAGGTTCTTACCCTATAGAAATTGCTAAATTTTATCCCAACATAAAAGTATACCAGCAAGCCTGTCCCATGTGGGTGCCATTGATAGAAAATAACGAACACCAATCTGCCGGGGCTGATTATTTTGTACAAAAAGAGATGGGTAAATTATTACAGCAATCACCGGATATTGATACGATTTTACTGGCCTGCACTCACTATCCTTTGCTGATGAATAAGATACAACAGTTTATTCCTCAGGGTATTAAAGTATTGTCGCAGGGAAAAATTGTAGCCGGCAGCCTGAAGGAGTATTTGATTCGCCATCCCGAAATGGAAGCCAGGTGCAGTAAAAACGGGCAACTCTCTTTTTTTACTACTGATTCTACTGAGGATTTTGATAATCATGCCAGCAATTTTTACGGAAAGCCAGTAAAATCAAGCCACTTACAGCTTTGAGGCTAAAAAAATCCACATTCTGCAATCAAAAATCTAAAATTTTACCCTACCTTCGCCGTCCTTTCACAAACACTGGGGATGGTGCCCTGTTGTAGAGTGTAAAAATTATTTTTTAAAGGAAAAATTTAAAACAATGCCAGGTAAAAAAAGAACGTATCAGCCCCATAAACGCCGTAGAAAATCAGTACACGGTTTCCGTAAGCGTATGGAAAGCGCCAACGGACGTAAAGTTTTAGCAAGCCGCAGAAAGAAAGGACGCCATAAACTTACAGTTTCCAGCGAACGTGGTGATAAAAAATAAGATAACGGTTTCTGTATAAGAATCCGGCTAAAATAAATCAGTCCTGCTTTTCGGCAGGACTTTTTAATTTTGAATAATTGGAACAACAACAACGATACACCTTAGGCAAAAGGGATAAGCTGAAAAGCGCCAAAGCCATTGAGCAATTGTTCAAAGAAGGTAAGTCGTTTTCTGTATTTCCGTTTCGGGTGTTGTACTTGTACCTGGAAGCTCCAGCTTCCAGCCCTACTATGCACACGGAAGCCGGAGCTTCCGTGCTACAAACCGCCTTCAGCGTAAGCAAAAAATATTTTAAAAAAGCAGTTGACAGAAACCGGATTAAAAGATTAATGAGAGAAGCCTGGCGCCTCCAGAAAAGTGGTTTAGTAAATGGTGTAAACAAAGAAGGTAAAGATTTAAAAGTATTTATAATTTACACCGGTAATGAACTGCCCGAATATGATGTAGTAGTTGAAAAAACAGCAGCAGCAATAAGGCGGTTAATAAAAATTTGTAATGAAGCAACTGTTACTGATACTTAGCTTTCCATTTATCGTGCTGATAAAATTATACCAATGGATCATTTCGCCATGGCTGGGTAACAAATGCCGGTACACGCCAACCTGTTCGCATTACGGTATTGAAGCATTAAAAAAATATGGCCCGGTAAAAGGATTGTGGTTAACTATAAAAAGAATTTCCAAATGTCATCCCTGGGGTGGGCATGGTTATGATCCAGTGCCTTGAGTTGATGCAGCTTTCTTTTTTCTTCTTGTCACAAAGAACCATATAAGGCCACCTAAGCCTGCAATACCTGCAACACAAAACAAGCCCACTCTTATATAATGTTTACGCTTGAAAGATTTCGCATCAGCAATCAATTGTTTATTGGCAATGCTATCAGTATTTCCTTCATGTACGATATCGTTGGCATTAGACAATTCTTTCTGAGTATAGTAAATAGAATCATTCTTTACGGCATTCAATATAATTACATAATCAGGCGAATAGTAATTATGAAATGGAATAGTATCTGTAGATTTTTTGGTGATATTATTTATCGCCCAAAACGAATAGGAATAAGGAGCCCCATGGCTTGCAGCCATATAAAAAGATGAATCTGTTGTTACAACATCAGCGGTATTACTCCTTTCCATCGCCCAATAAAAAGTATAACCGGCAATATTTGTTACTCCCTGGAAACTTATTTTACTCTCATACATCTCTGCTTTGCCTGGCGTATCAGCAAATAAACAAACACTATAAAAAAGAGCAACAATAAACGTAATGGTCCATTTGTACATCAGTATAGTTTGCTACAAGATATCATAAAACTAAAAAAGCTGCAACATTAGTTACAGCTTTTAATAAAATTATTGTTGATGGTTTATGCGCCAAAACGTTCAGCTACTTTGCTCCAGTTTACCACAGTCCAGAATGCCGCTAAGTAATCAGCACGGCGGTTCTGGTATTTTAAGTAGTAAGCATGCTCCCAAACATCACAACCCAAAATAGGTGTGCCTTTTACATCAGCAATTTCCATTAAAGGATTATCCTGGTTAGGGGTAGAAGAGATTTCTAATTTACCATCTTTAACGATAAGCCATGCCCAGCCGCTTCCAAATCTTGTCATACCAGCTGCAGCAAATTTTTCTTTAAATGTATCAAAGCTTCCGAAAGCAGCAGTGATAGCATCAGCTAATTTTCCTGAAGGCGTACCACCTGCGTTAGGCGCAAGGCTTTCCCAGAAAAAGCTGTGGTTCCAGTGCCCACCACCATTATTACGAACCGCTGGAGAAATAGAACCAGCATGTTTTACCAGGTCTTCCAAACTTTTATTTTCATGCTCTGTACCTGCAATGGCTTTGTTTAAATTATCCACGTAAGCCTGGTGGTGCTTACCGTGATGTATCTGCATAGTAGTGGTGTCAATATGTGGCTCTAATGCTTCGTGTGCGTAAGGCAGAGCCGGTAATGTAAATGCCATAGATTTTAATTTTTATGATAGTGTTATGAAATATAGACAACAAATTTACGTTATTGGTTTCCGATTCAATTATAAAATGAAAGAAATTGTAATACTACTGGTTACGTTTTTGGGAATTTGTAAAGGCTTTGCTCAAAGCCCCGATGGTAGTATTGTGCCTGATAGTTTAAAAATAGCAGCAAAGAAATCAGTCATAGATTCTTTGCCCATAATAGAAAAAGCGTCGGTTAAATTATTCCCCAATCCTGCTAAAAATAAGGCTGAGCTTGAAGTACATGGCTTTGAGGCGGGAATAATTAAGTTGCAAATTGTTGATGTAAATGGCAAATTGGTGAGGGATGATCAGCGCCTGCTGGTTAATGGCAATGAAAATATGGTGATCATGTTTGCATTGCAGCCTGGTATCTATTTTATTGTTGTAAAGCAAAAAGACCGCTTGGTTAAGAAAAAAATGATCGTTCAATAGGCTATCTCTTTGTCTTAAAGAAAGCCTTCATCAAGCCTGCACATTCTTCCTTTAATAGGCCACCCACCAACGCCGTCTTTGGATGGAAGGGATTATTTTCCCCGGTAGATCTTCTGTAGCTGTTCTTCTCATCATCAGCTCCATAAACAATTTTGCCGATCTTACTCCAGTATAAAGCGCCGCTGCACATCAGGCAGGGCTCAAGCGTTACATATAAAATTGCTTCCGGTAAGTACTTGCTGCCTAAAAAATTAAAGGCTGTAGTAAGAGCAAGAATTTCTGCATGAGCCGTACTATCGTTTAATAATTCCACCTGGTTATGGGCACGGGCAATAATTTTGTCCTGCATTACCACAATGGCACCAACCGGTACTTCCCCGGCATCAAAGGCTTTTTGTGCTTCTTTAAGTGCCTGCTGCATGTATTGTTCGTCTGTCATATCCCTGCTTTTATTACCTTGCTGCAAATTTAGTTGTAATGGCAAACATAAATCAACTTTCGGCAATGCGAAGCTATTTTGAAAGCGGCGCTACAAAATCGTATGCTTTTCGTAAAGAGCAATTACAAAAATTAAGAACTGCGTTATTAAAATATGAAGAAGCATTCCATACTGCGTTATACACCGATCTTAAAAAAAGTGCTGAAGAATGCTGGGTTACCGAAACCGGTTTTTTACTAAGTGAGATAAATGCCACACTTAAAAATTTTAAAGTATGGATGGCTGATGATTTAGTGGCTACCAATTTACTCAATGTACCTTCCACCAGTTTTGTGATGAAAGAACCATTAGGCGTAGTGTTGATCATTGGCCCATGGAATTATCCGCTGCAATTATTGTTTACACCACTAGTGGGCGCTATTGCCGCAGGCAATTGTTGTGTATTAAAAGCGTCTGAATTTGCACCGGCAACAGGTGCCGTAATGCAACAATTGATTGCAGCAACTTTTTCTTCTGAATATATTTTATTTAGCGAAGGTGATGGAGCAACTGTTATTCCTGAAATGATGAACAATTTTAGTTTTGACCATGTATTTTATACCGGCAGCACTGCTGTTGGAAAAATAATTTATAAAATGGCTGCAGAAAGATTAGTGCCGGTTACATTGGAACTCGGTGGTAAAAGCCCTTGCATTGTAGAAAGTGATGCCAATATAAAAGTGGCTGCAAAAAGAATTGCCATGACCAAATACAGCAATGCAGGGCAAATGTGTGTGGCACCTGATTATGTATTGGTACATGAAAGTAAAAAACAAGAATTGGTTGCGGCATTAAAGACCACCATCGGAAAATTTTTTGGCGATAAAGCTGAAGACAGTTATAACTATAGCAAGATCATTAATGAAAGACAATTTAACCGGCTGGTAAATTATTTACCGCAGGGGAATATTTTGCACGGTGGCAGAACTGATAAAGACAAATTATTTATTGAACCTACCGTAATGGATAAAGTAAGCCTGGATGCACCAATTATGCAAGATGAAATTTTTGGCCCGATATTGCCCATCATTTCTTTCAATACAAAAGAAGAAGCAGTGAAAATAATTGCCCAACATAAAAACCCATTGGCGTTTTATGTTTTCACTTCCAGCAACGCAAAAGAAAAAGACTGGCTTAGCAGTGTGGCTTTTGGTGGCGGTTGCGTAAATAATGCCAGCTGGCATTTAACCAATCATCATTTGCCATTTGGTGGCAGAGGCTTTAGTGGTACCGGTAGTTACCATGGCAAAAATTCCTTTGATACTTTCAGTCATAAAAAAGCGGTGATGAAAACACCCACCTGGTTTGACCCTTCAATAAAATATCCGCCGTTTAAAGGGAAATTGAAACTGTTTAAATGGGTGATCAGGTAATGAATTCCCACAAAGATGCAAAAACAGAAAGACAGCCTTTGTAAATTTAGCTAGATAGGGGATCAAATATACTTTGATAATAAAAATTAAGTAAGCAACCTGTATTACCTTGTAATTCGTCTTTAACATATTCTATAACCTCCCTGCAAAAGCATAAAGAATACAAGGGGAATCTTTGTGAACTCAGTGCCCTAGTGGGATAATTTAAAAAATATGACAGAAAACGAATTAGCAACAATTGCTGTGGATATTTGTTATAAAATTCACACTACCCTTGGATCGGGTTTATTAGAAAGTGTTTACGAATCTGCATTTGCTTATGAATTAGAAAAGAGAGGCATTACTTATTTGCGCCAACCGGAAATTCCGGTTTTTTATGAAGATAAACTGTTAGATGTAGGTTTTAGGGCGGATATTATTATGGGATCAAAATTATTAATTGAAATAAAGTCTGTCGAACACTTAGAAAAAGTACATCATAAAACAGTTATAACCTATTTGAAACTTGCGGAAATAAAATTGGCAATACTCGTTAACTTTAATGTGAATCTTATCAGAGAGGGCATTCACAGGAAAATTAATGGGGAACTGGAATAATTTACTTTGTGTGCTTTGCGTCTTCGGGGATGACATCAAAAAATGCAAACTAAAAAGCGATATATTAAACTTAAAAGAATCTCAATTGTTCTTTCAATATTGATTATTGCTTTTTTTGCTTATGTAGAAATTATAAACCGCAATTCTAAAAACATGACGTACCGACAAAAAGTATTAAAAGCAGTTTACCCGGCATTGATGTGGTTTACTAAACTAACAGGAAAAAATGCCACGGAATTATCCGGCATTAAAGAGCCGCCGGTTCCCTTTTATATGCAGCAAGCCATTTCAATTAATGGTGATACCATTGATTTCAGCAGCTTTAAAGGAAAGAAAGTATTATTGGTAAATACTGCCAGCGATTGCGGTTACACTAATCAATATGATGATCTGCAAAAACTATCTGAAACCTATAAAGACAAATTGGTAGTGTTAGGTTTTCCTGCCAATGATTTTAAAGAACAGGAAAAAGGAACAGATAAAGAGATCGCTGAATTTTGTAAAGTAAACTTTGGGGTAACATTTCCTTTAATGCAAAAAAGCATTGTGATTAAATCGCCGCAACAAAATCCCGTTTTTCAATGGTTGACTGAAGCAGCAAAAAACGGCTGGAATGATAAAGCACCTACCTGGAATTTTTCTAAATATTTAGTAAATGAAAAAGGCATATTGACGAATTATTTTGACCCTTCTGTGTCGCCATTAAGTGATGCTGTTACCAAAGCTATTGAATAAATAAAATAACTTTGACAACCGCTGTAGAACGCACGGCGTCTTTTTGTAAAACAACCACATATGTTTACAACATCGGATATTGAAAAATATTTTAACGGCGAAAAACAGGAAAGTCTTTTGTTTGTTGCTATTGGAATTGCCGGAATAATTACTGCCATCATTTTCTTTTTTGTTTGTAAAACAAATTTTTATAAAGGGGCTGCAATCCCTTTATTGCTGATTGGTTTGTTATTGGGTATTGTTGGTTTTACAGTATATAAACGAAGCGATGGCGATCGTATCAGAAATGTTTATGCTTATGATATGAATCCTTCTGAATTAAAACATCAGGAAATTCCGAGGATGATAGTAGTACTGAAAAATTTTGTGGTATTCAGGTATGTTGAGATTACATTGTGCTTGTTGGGTATCATTTTATTTTTCTATTTTAAAAACGATGCCAGTAAATTATTCTGGAAAGGTTTCGGTGTAACTTTAGCCATCATGGCTTTACTTGCTTTAACGGCAGATTATTTTGCAGAAAAAAGAGGTGCTGTTTATCTTACAGGATTGCAATCATTTATTGAGCAACACTAATTATGAGCTACAACGATATTATAGGTACAATTGGTGTGGGTATGATATTGCTGGCGTATTTCTGCAATACTTTCAATTGGATCAATGGTAAAAGCAAAATATTTTTTCTGCTAAATATTGTTGGTGCAGGTTTGGCCTGTTACGCATCCTGGCTTATTAATTACTGGCCCTTTGTTATTTTAGAAGGTACCTGGTTTGTAGTTTCGGTATTTGGGTTGGTGAAAAATGCTAAATAGGTAATTAGGTCACCGGGCACTTCTCATGATAATTAATCAATTCAATAGGCGTTTTCTCAAACTCATAACCCTGGTATTTTATTGCGATCTCATCTAATACCGCATCAATTTCTTCAACAGTATCCAGTGTAACCAATTTAAAGCGATAATCTTTAATACCTGGCATACCCTTTAAATAATTGGTGTAATGCCGGCGCATTTCAAAAATGCCAACTTTCGGCCCCTTCCATTCAAAAGATTTATGCAGGTGTTTTTTACAAACAGCCACACGGTCTTCAATAGTTGGAGGTGCTAAATGTTCGCCTGTTTGTACAAAATGTTTGATCTCATTAAATATCCACGGATAACCAATGGCGGCACGACCAATCATAATACCATCCACACCAAACCGGTTTTTATAATCCAATGCTTTTTCAGGACTATCAATATCGCCATTACCAAAGATTGGAATTTTAATCCTTGGGTTATTTTTCACTTTAGCAATAAGGGTCCAGTCAGCTTCTCCCTTGTACATTTGTGCTCTTGTACGCCCATGAATGGCCAGTGCTTTTATACCCACATCCTGCAAACGTTCCGCTACTTCCTCAATATTCCTGTTGTTATCGTCCCAGCCCAATCTTGTCTTTACTGTTACCGGTAAAGTAGTTGACTTTACAACTGCATCAGTTAAACGCACCATCAGGTCAACATCTTTTAACACGCCTGCACCAGCACCTTTCAATGCCACTTTTTTTACCGGGCATCCAAAGTTGATGTCTAATAAATCAGGATTGGTAACATCAACAATTTTTGCAGCTAAGGATAAACTTTCTTCATCACCACCAAAAATTTGTATGCCTACAGGTTTTTCGTAATCAAAAATGTCTAATTTTTTACGGCTTTTTATAGCATCACGTATCAGGCCTTCACTACTGATAAATTCGGTATACATTAAATCCGCCCCATGATCTTTACAAACCGCACGAAAAGGCGGGTCACTTACATCTTCCATTGGGGCAAGTAATAGTGGAAAGTCAGGTAAATTAATATGGTCTCCTATTTTAATCATTGGTATTCTTCAATTAAGGTATTTCAGTGCTGTGTTTCTGTATCTCTGTGGCAAATCCCCCGTATTTTTGCTGCAAATTTACAACTTATAATTTCAAAGTATGGCGCATGTAGCAACAAAGCGGTTTAATTACTGGGGGCAGCTGGCGATATTACTGGCGTTAACGGGGGTAGGATTGATCATTGGGCAGGCAATCGGGATAGTAATCTTCCTGTCAAAAGATCCAACATTTTTAACGGATACAAAAGCTGCGATGGATAAAATGCTGGTGCCGGCCAATGCCAACATCCTGAGAATAACGCAGTTAATCGCCGTCATCTTCATGTTTATACTACCCGCTTTCCTGTATGCAAAAATCTGCCACAAAAAAGCATTGTTGCATCTGGGCATACAAAACAATGTTTACCTGCCTCAGCTACTTTTGGTAATTGCATTTATGTTTTCTGCACTGCCTTTAGTGGGTGCATTCAGAGAATTGACCATGAGTCTTCCGCTGGGAGAATATATTCAGCATAAAATTGCGCAATCCAAAGATGAGTACATGAAAAATGTACTGGCCATTGGTGCCATGCGTAATTTTGGCGAATACCTGACCACTTTATTTATAATGGCCATATTACCAGGCTTTGCCGAAGAATTATTTTTCAGGGGGGCCTTACAGAATTTGTTTACCCGCTGGTTTAAAGCCCCCATTGTGGCCATTTTATTAACGGGCTTTCTTTTCAGTGTTATTCATTTTGAATACTCTGATTTTATCGGAAGATTTTTTTTAGGTGTAGTATTAGGCTGGGTGTTTTATTTAACGGGTAACCTGTGGTTAAATATGACCATGCATGCAGCTTTTAATGGCCTTTCTGTAACAGCGTTATATATTTCTACAAGATCTGCAGGAAAAATTGATGCACAAAATATAGAAGATCATTTCAATGTTTATCTTACTGCCGGAGCTTTGGCAGCATTTATTTTATTTGGGTATTTTCTTTATACCATGAATAAGAAAAGAAACACTGCAATACCCGGAGAGGAAATATTATTGCCGGGCTATATCAATTCCCGCAATCAATTAGTTGATGAGATTGAAGAGATTGGAAACGAAAATCAAGCATAAATTTTATGGCATTAAATATAGCTACGCTTAAAACCCGTTCTTTAACTGCAGTTGTTTTTGTAGCAGTAATGCTTACAGGGTTGTTGTGGAATTTTTCTGGTTTTTTGATCCTGTTTAGTATAGTGCAATTGGGATGCTGGCTGGAATATTTAAAATTGGTTGAAAAAATATATAATACGTCAATAGACATTGTTATAAAATGGTTCTTCGCTGTTTGCGGTTTTACATTAATGATAGTTTTAGGGATACAGCATTACTCGTTTGATGTAGGAAAAACCATTATTGGGGTTTTTATTAGCTTTAAACTATTGTTTTGGATTTTGCTGATGATTTGTTTAGTTGTATTTGTAACCCAGAACAAAAAAATTTCTACAAAGGCAAAGCAAATGTGCTTTGCAGGATTCATTTACATTTCATTGCCACTTGCTTTATTACTACATTTAAGAGATAATTACTTTCTGACGAATGAAGACTTTAATTTACTTGATGTAGGTAAGGTGTATGCATGTGCGGTTCTTTTCTCTATCTGGATAAATGATACCATGGCCTACATTGTTGGCTCTTTAATCGGCAAAACACCATTCTCAAAAATATCTCCTAAAAAAACATGGGAAGGCACTATTGGCGGCGCAATACTTTGTGTAATAGTAATTGCTACAGCAGCTTATTTTAGTAAATTATTACCTGTGAAAGATGCCGCTATCATCGCTGCCCTCTGCGCCATCTTTGGCACCATTGGTGATCTGTTTGAAAGCAAACTCAAACGCATGGCTAATGTAAAAGACAGCGGTGCCATCATGCCCGGTCACGGCGGTTTTTTAGACAGGTTTGATAGTTTGTTATTTGCAGCACCGGTAGTATGGGTGTATGTACATTTTTTTGTTACGGGTTAAAAGAGTTACGGGTTTGAAGAGTTACGAGTTATATCGTTCGTTCGCCAACAATCAAATAACCCGCAATCCTTCAAACCCGTGATCCATTTTTTTATCATTCGCAAACAATCAATTAACCCGCAACTCTTTTAACCCGTAACTCTTTATCTTTGCAGCTCAATTCAACACAATGACCATTCACAGAGAGGGATATAAATCCATTGCAATCGGTACTTTAATTTTCGGAGCTATCAATTTTGCAGCACTGTATTTTTTCAGCGCTTCTTTACCGGTTTTATGCTGGATCATATTCTTTGCTACATTTTTTTTATTGCTGTTTTTAATTTCTTTCTTTCGTATACCGGCAAGAAAACTTACTGTTGGCGAAAACCTGGTAGTATCTCCTGCAGATGGAAAAGTAGTAGTGATTGAAGAAATTATTGATGTGGAATATTTTAACACCAAACGTCTGCAGGTATCGGTGTTTATGAGCCCTGCAAACGTACACGTTAACCGCAATCCCATCAGCGGCGAAGTGGTGTATAATCAATACCATAAAGGCAAATATTTAGTAGCCTGGAACCCCAAATCATCTACAGAAAATGAAAGGCATAGTGTGGTAATTAAAAAAGGGGGCACTGAAATACTGGTAAAGCAAATTGCAGGCGCTTTAGCCAAGCGTATTGTAAACTATCTGCAGGTGGGCCAAAAAGTAGAACAAACCGAAGAAATGGGCTTTATTAAATTTGGCAGCAGGGTAGACCTTCTGTTACCTGTGGGCACCAAAATAAATGTGGAACTGAACCAGGTGGTACAAGGTGGCGTAACGGTAATTGCCACATTATAATTTTTAACAGTTTCACCTTGGCTGTTTGCCCGATCTGCCCTACATTTACAATGATTAATCAAATACATAATTATGAAAAAAGTATTCTTATTAGCTACTGCTGCTTTATTAGTAACAGGTGTTGCTTTTGCAGATAACGGTAAAAAGAAATCAAAGAAATGTGCTAAAGGAAAAACCTGCTGCACAAAATCTACAGCTACTGCTGGTAAATCTTGCTGCAAAGACAAGAAAACAGCATCTATGTAATTGCTGCTAAAATTATTTATAAACCTCTCCAAACCGGGGAGGTTTTTTTATACTTTAAACTCATCCTGAGCGAAGCCGAAGGACTAAACTCCTGAACCTTTAAACTAAAATATCAACTCCAGCTCTTTCAAATGATATATAGTGTAAGTAGGTTGCACATGGGCTGTAGCATTGATATGGTTTACAAAAACAGAATCCATACCGGCATTAATAGCACCCTGTATATCGGCGTCTAAGTTATCACCGATCATAATGCTTTCTTGTAAACTGGCACCGGCTTTATTCATTGCGTAATCAAAAATTTCTTTCTTTGGCTTCAGGCTGTTGCTGGCTTCTGAAGTGATCATGTGTGTGAAATATTTTGCCAGCCCGCTGTTATTAATTTTACTCCATTGGGTTTTTTCAAAACCATTGGTAATTAAATGCAGCACATATTTTTTCTCCAGCAGATAGTCTAATAACTCTGTTGTGTGAGGGAACAGTATTTTTTTTGTAGGTAATAATTCTAAAAATTTTCCACTTAGTTCTTTGGATAATTCTTCATTGCCAATTTTAAAGTCTAATAAAGTACGGTACATCCTTTTCCACTTTAAATCTTCTGCCGTAATTAAACCATTGTGATATTTATCCCACAAAATTTCATTGTGGTATAAATACTTTACATAAAAATCATCAAATGGTACAGCTATCCTTTTATCCAATTCAAAAAAAGCATACAAATCGGTAAGCGTAGCTTTTGCATTAGCATTAAAATCCCAAAGGGTATGGTCCAGGTCAAAAAAAAGGTGTTTATACTTCATTGCTGATTGTAGCTTTACGATTGTAGATTTGCAAAGAAAAGCGAAATATTTAATACTTAAACATGAATGTAATAATCACCGGTGCATCAAAAGGAATAGGCAAAGCTATTGCCACTATTTTTGCCGCTAATGGCTATGATCTTTTTTTATGCAGCCGCAACGAAGTGGCTTTGTACAAAGCAATGGAAGAATTGCAAACCCGTTTTCCATCAATAACTATTAAAGCCAAAGCTTTTGATTTAAGCAAGCAGGCAAAAGAATTTGGACAATGGATATTGGCACAGGATATTGAAATAGATGTACTGGTTAATAATGCCGGTTTGTTTGAGCCGGGCAGTGTTTACAACGAACCGGAAGGAACACTGGAAAGCCAGGTGCAAACAAATGTATACAGTGCTTATCACCTTACCCGTACATTATTGCAAGCAATGATGAAAAGGAAAGCTGGTCATATTTTCAACATTTGTTCCATAGCCTCTTTTCAGGCCTATAAAAATGGCGGCGCTTACAGCATCAGCAAATTTGCTATGGACGGCTTTAATAAAAATTTAAGGGAAGAGATGAAAGAGTACGGAATTAAAGTTACTGCAGTGTACCCCGGTGCTGTTTTAACCGACAGCTGGGGTGATTATGATAATAGCAAACACCGCATTATGGAAGCAGCTGATGTAGCTAAAATTATCTTTGCTGCATCGCAGCTGAGTGCCGGCGCCTGCGTGGAAGAAATTGTGATGCGGCCGCAATTAGGAGATTTATAAATTCAACCAGGTTAATTACAAAGGCTAAAATCAATTGTGTTTAATCCGTGAAAATCTGTGCAATCCGTGGCAAAATATAGCAGCGAAGCTGCTATATTAACAGTTTTTTAAAACCATTCATCTTATTCTGTAAAGAACAACCATTTAATATCAGCTAAATTTGTATCCTTTATTTATGCGATCATTTTTACACAAAATAACTTTACTGCTTTTATTTTCTGCCGCCAGGGTTGCTGTGGCGCAGGTAAAATTTTCTGCCGGCGTTTCTGCACCGCAAATCAGTAAAAATGAATTGGTACAGATAAAATTTACTGTTGAAAACGCAAGAGAAGTGGAACATATCACACCACCTGCTTTTAAAAATTTTACGGTAGTGAGTGGTCCCAACCAGGAGAGTGGTATGACCATGGTTAATGGTGATGTAAAACAATTTATTGCGTTAAGCTATGTGCTGCAACCAAAATCCCCCGGCAATTTTACTATTGGCGCAGCAACTGCAAAAGCTGATGGCAAAGAACTGAGGAGCAATGCTGTTTCAATACAGGTAAGTAATACATTGGCGGCTAATAATTCGGGTGGCAGTAGTTTCAGCTCGCCATTTGGTGGCATGGATCCTTTTGCGGATGCAGCACCAGAAGCGCCATTCCGGGATAATATTTTAAAGAAAGGGGAGAACGCAGCAGATAAGGTAAATAAAAACATGTTTATTAAACTGGAGCTGGATAAAACCTCTTGTTATATCGGCGAACCGGTAATTGCTACTTATAAATTATACACCCGGTTAAAGAGTGAAAGTAACCTGGTGAAGAATCCATCCTTCAATGGCTTTTCTGTTATTGATTTGCAGCGGCCTGATAACATGACTTATAAAAGAGAAAAAGTAAACGGGCGGGAATATAACGTGTACGTGATCCGTAAAGCGCAATTGTACCCGTTGCAGTCGGGTAAGCTTGACCTGGAGCCTGCTGAAATTGAAAACAATGTGTCCTTTATAAAAGAAGAATATGCCAACCGGCAGAACAATTTAATGAGTGATGTGTTCAGGGAATTTGAAGAGGCTACCATACCTGCAGAAGGAATGGAAAACCATAAAGTAACATTGCAAAGCCAGCCTGCTTCTGTTATGGTAAAGCCATTGCCTGAGGCAAATGTACCGGCTGCATTTAAAGGGGCAGTAGGTAACTTTTCTATTGAAGCCGTGCTGGAGAAAAATAATTTTACTACTGATGATGCAGGAAAGTTAAGGATCATTATCAGCGGGCAGGGTAACCTGCAATTGGTGAACAATCCTGAAATACAGTGGCCAAAAGGTTTTGAGGCTTTTGAACCTTCTGCAACCGATGATTTTTTAAAAACCAGCGTACCAGTAAGTGGCAGAAAGATCATTGATTATTCTTTTACTGTTGAAGCACCGGGCAGCTATACTTTGCCTGCAGTTAAGTTCAGTTATTTTGATGCGAAGGAAGGAAAATACAAAACTGATTCTACCAAACCCATTTCGTTTACAGTTGCCAAAGGCACAGGAAAAAAAGCAACTGCTATAGTAACAGATACAAAACCCGGCAGCGATAATTTTCTAAATAAATTCATCAGCAACAGAAGATGGGTGATAAGTACAGTGGCAGTATTGATCATCTGCGGATTATTATTCTGGGTAAAACGGGATACTAAAAAAGAAGCTGTAATGGCGGAAGAAAAAGCTAAAGCGGATGCTGTGAAAGCAGAAGAACAAAAGATAGCCGCAAGCTTAATTGTAGAAGAAAAAAATTGGCTGGAAAAAGCGAATGAATTATTAACGGCAGACAGCACTGCTTTTTATATTGAATTAAATTTTGCATTAAAGAGTTATCTCTCTAAAAAACTACAATTGCCCGTAGAAACCATTAATAAAAAAAATATTAATGAGGAGCTGGATAAAAAAAATATTGCAGTTGCCACTACTGTACAATTGCAACAATTAATGAACGATATTGAACTGCAATTGTATACTCCCTTTCCTGAAAAAGAAAAGATGCAGGAACTGTATGATAGCACTGCGGCTATTATACAACTGCTGGACACCTATAAAAATTAATCTTCGGTAAATTTATAGCCAATCCCTCTTACCGAATGGAAATAGCGTGGGTTGCGGCTATCAGCTTCAAAATACTTGCGGAAGTTGAGGATGAAATTATCAATGGTTCTGGTAGTGGGGTAAACATTGTATCCCCAAACTGCCTGCAGAATTTTTTCTCTTGTTACTACTTCGTTTTTATTTTCGATAAGCAGTTTTAACAACATCGCTTCTTTTTTGGTAAGCGGAATTTTTTGTTGTGTTTTTGAAAAACCTTCCAGCGCTTTAAAGTCAATTTTATTTTCGCCAAACTGGTATACTTCCGGTAATGGTTCTTTTGAATTTAAGCGTTCGCTTTTTTTAATGAGTTTACTTACTCTTATTAAAAGTTCTTCCAGGTTAAAGGGTTTGGTTAAATAATCATCAGCACCTTTTTTAAGGCCCAGAATTCTATCGGCACTGCTGCTTTTAGCACTTAATATTAAAATGGGAATATCAGGGTTTTGTAAACGTACAGTTTCGCAAACAGTAAAGCCATCTATCTCAGGCAACATTACATCAAGAATGATGAGGTTAAAATATTCCTGTTGCACCACTTTCAACGCTTCTGCACCATCGTAAGCACCGGTTACTTCATAACCGTCTAATTCCAGGTTTAGCTTTAATGCTTCATGAAGGTTCTCTTCATCTTCCACCAACAGTATAGAAAATTTTTTATCCAAGGTTTAATTTTTTTGAACAGATGACTGTAAGTTAACTGTAAAAATACTTCCAGTCGGAAAATTATCTGTCACAGAAATGTTACCATTATGCTGATGTAAAATCCGCCGGGTAAGGTAAAGCCCCAACCCGGTACCCTTGGCGCCTTTAGTAGCTGCATTGCCTATACGGTAGAATTTATTAAATACTTTTTTCTTCTCCTCATCCGCAATGCCTTTACCTTCATCTTTTACCTGCAAAGTAATATTGTTTTTTTCTTCTGTTACACTCACTGCGATAGTAGTTTCTTTAGGGGCATATTTAATAGCATTTTCCACCAGGTTATTTACTGCCATTTGCAGTAGTAACTGATCTCCATCTGCAAATATTTCTTTTGCAATGGCAGTGGTTATATTGCGTTGGGGATAACGGGTAATAAAATCCTGTACGCAAGTAGCCACTAAGTCGCTAAAATTAATTTCTTCGTTGCTGATGCGGAAACCACTGGCTTCTATTTGCGAAGACAGCAGCATATTATTGCACAAGGAATTCATGCGGTTGGCTTCCTGCAACGTGGTTTGAATTAATCTTTGCTGTTGCGATTCTTCCAGTTTTCTTTTTTGTAATGTCTCCAGGTTAAGTTTGGTTACAGCAATAGGTGTTTTTAATTCATGCGTCAATGCCATCATAAAATTCTGTTGCTCCATACTGAATTGTAATTGCCTTTGCACTGCACGGAAGACAAAAGCGGCACCAGCTGCAATCAGTAAAAAAAATGTAACCCCTTCTCCAATGTATTGTGCAGTTTTTCTTTTTTGTATTTGTTGAATATTATTAACCTGTTGTGTGTATTGTGGTTGACTGGTATTTAACTGCTGTATTTCAAAGTTGGTCATCTGTTCGTTCTGGCGGTTTAAAGAAATAAACCACCATATTAATGCCGCAATAATATAAGCCAGTAAAAACCAGTAGATAAAAAAGATGTAGCGAATTTTTTTTGTTTTGTTGGGCATAGTAGATTGTAAAGTTAATGCCTAAAGAGACGAAGAGAAGTCTCTGAAAAAAATAAAATCAGCATCTCCACGAGTACTTCTTAAGCATTTATTTAAAACCTTGAAATTAGTAATTGTCTATCTAAAAGTAAAGTAGATTTTTTGTATATGGTTGATATTATTTATATTATGTAGTAATTGTTTTATTGTTATTTGCAACCATTTGAAGTGCATATAAGTCTTTGAGACGACACCAAATTTGGAAACATTTTCAATCAATTTCATTTAATATGAAGCCCTTACCAAAACAATTGCTTAAATCTACTATTGTAATCGCATTTTTTCTTTTTGCGTTTATTATGCTAACAATGCAAATCTCTTGTAAAAAAACAGACAGTATTTTACCTAAAGCTGAAGAACAAGTTACCTTAAACGGGCAACCTGTAAATGTAACGGAACATTTTTTTGCTTTGCCTGCCAATGCAAGTAGTGCAGTAAAAAGAGTAGCTGTACAAATGCGTAAACAAAACAGCAACAAAGAATTTATTACATCATTTGTAAAGAATAATGGCTTTGTTATTTGGGACAAAGCTATTATTAGTGTGGGCAAACCTAAAGTAAGCACCGGCCATTTGGGAGAAAACAATGTGGAGAATAATGCCGATACTATTGTTATCCTGCCCTTGGTACAAGCAGACTCTGTATATGTTGGCGGATTTTTAAAGGCTGTAATTGCAGATACAGTAAGTATTGACTTATATAAGAACAGGGATTACCAGGCGTTACCTTATGCCGGTAGTTCATCTGTTGCACAAAGCAATGTTACTACTGCAGAAAATTTTGCCTTGCGAATGATGCTGATGGACAATCTGGTATTTGGGTACACTAAATTTGAAATGAGAGATAAAAAGTTGTTCGCAGGTAATAGTAATGCAGATACAAATAATATCATAAGGGTTGTAGAATTTGGAAATAGTAGTAATAATTTTAATGGCGGGGGTACAACAAGTAGTAACTACATATATTCTGTATGTGTTACCGTTACCACTACAACTTATACTACATCACGGTATTGTGGAACTGAAACATATTGTGCAGCTACTGTCGGGTATGGATTATGTGACAATTGCGGAACCTATTGCTACCTTATAAATACACCACACACCAGTTCCACCACTGATTGTGAGTACTGGGAAGATGGAGGAAGCGGAGTGGGTTCCTGGCCTGATTTTCCATCAGGTGGCGGGGGCGGCACAGGTGGTGGCGGTACTACTCCTTGTGGCTTTGTTGAAGCTATTACTGAAAGTGTGGTGCCGGTTAATTGTCCGCTTATACCTAACCCTTGGCCGGTAAGTATAAGGGATGCTAATGGCTATTTATATGCAAAAATTGCAGAATTAAAAGCTCACTTGAGTCTTGAACCCTTTGCATTAGATCCTTGTGATAGCCTTAATATAATGCCACTTGATCCTGTAAATGGTTTCGGTAGTATGTGGCAAAGAGTGGCACAGTTTACTCCAAGTAGCACTGTTACTAATAGACTTGATTCTTTAAGAATTTTTTTGCCCAACGGTGTTATGGATAATTATAATTTAACTAACTTAAATAGTGCATATGGATCGGTGGTAAACTGCGATTTTTTTCCTATACGCATAACACAATTACCGCCAGGTTACACTCCTGAATTTTTAGTAGAATATTTTAGACAGAATATTAACTCTTTTATTGATAGCAGTCTTAAGGTGAAATTTTCTGCATATGAATATGATAATTCCGGGACAATGGCTCCGCCCTATTATTTTTATGATACAGCAAAGTTTTATGCATATGCTGAAAACTCATTAGGTGCGTTAATACATATTTCAATGTGGCCAAATGATGGTTCTGTAGTTGAATCCGATTATTTCCATAATATTACAAACGGAAAACAATCTCATGGCTTCAAATTTTCAACACTAAAAACCCCTATTGATTATAATCATCCAGTGGCGGGTAATCGGGAATTTGGAATCTATAAATCAACTGATGTGCTCCATCCAAATGATTATGTTTTTTATACAATGGGAGTTGATAGAATAAGTGATGAAATATTTGCATTAGGAGATTGGTTAAATCACAAGTTGGCGGGAAATCCTACAGGTTTTGAAATTGCAGATAAACTGTGGCGGAATATGCAAACGAAATTCATTCAATTTGTAATTAGTCAAGGTGGACAAGCTTCATTTTATTCTGTGCCAGAAATAAAAGCCAGGCCTAAATGGAATGAAGTTGATCAATTTTTAAAAGGATTTCAAACCTGGGAACAATTAAAAATAAAATTAGGATGTTAAGCATAAACAAAAAATATTCCTTTATTTTCAGTGTGTTTTTAATTGTTCTTATAGTTTTAATACATGGGCTTACTGCATATGTTTTCAGTTACCTTGAGTACTCCAATGCCACAATTGAAGAACTTCGAAATAGCTATGTACGAAAACCAGATTTTAAGGAGGATATTTATTTTTCTATAATAGTTGTTATCATTACCCTTTTCTTATATCTAATTTTTTTTTATAAAATTTCAAAAAATAAAAATATCAGAACTGTTTTTTTAGGCCTCTTTTGTCTATGCATCTACTTATTTGTTGTGATATTTTTTAGCAGTTTTGCTACAGGAATAATTGGTTTAATAAAAATCAAATTCATATTTCGCATACTGCTTTTAGGTTGGGATACTTTTTTTATTCCATATATAATTAGGTTTATAACTAATAACTCCGATTCAAGTCAATTAAAAGAAGATTAGGTTGCTAAAACCTAATCTTCTTTTAATAACAAAATGATAGCTTTGAGTTTTCAAAATCTATGAAATAGTTTATGCTTAGTCTAAAAAAATAAGTGCACACATGCTGACTTTGTTTATTGCTACTATTTCCTTCACCTTTCTATACTATATCGGAAACCAGATATTAGCTAACTCTTTAGATATTAAAGCAGAGGATAGATGGAAATGCAGCTTTACATTATTAGAGATTTTTAGCTCTTTTGCTATTGGATATTGCGTATTAGGATACGTTACATTTATAATTTTTCAAAGCCTATTAAAAAAAAATCAAGTAAGGTTATCAGATATTATAGCATTAGTTGTAGCTTTCTTTATTGTAGCAATTGCAATTACTTTTTTCGGATCCGGAATTAATATTGCAGACCCTTTTGATACCAGGTTTATTATTGTTATTATTATAGTTGGCTATATCACTGCTATTGTTCAAAAAAAAGTGTTTAAAAAATTTATAAATCACTACACATGAAAAAATATTTTTTAGCTTCATTAATATTTTTTTGCTTAGGCGGAAGTTTAAAATTATACTCTCAATGTTTTAAAGAGTCTATATTTAACACAGATAGTATGGGTGGCAAAAGCGACAAGCTTCCTTTTTTATTAACTTTTAAAATAGGCTCTGATAGCGTATATATTTATAGCACACGAAATCAGCAATACGATTTCCTAAGCTTTGCAATTATAGAAAAACAAGATTGTAAGTGGAATGAAGATTTTACAGAAGGGTATAGTAATTTTCGGCTAAGAGTTGAAAAACCAAACAGTATTGTTTCCAACCCTGTATTAAGAATCATTTATGAAAAACCAAACAACAGAAGAATAGAACTTCTATATCCTAACAGCGAGGAAAGAGTTTTTACAATTAGTAATAGATAAAATCAATTCCTCACATCCAAACCCCAGCTCAGTTTATTCCGTAGTGTTTGCAAAAAATTATTTTCATTCAGGCGGATAAGGTTGATACCGAATTCTTCTTTTCTTACAGCCAGTTGAATTTCTTTGGTTACAAATTCCCTGCGGCTGTCCAGCGTACATAAGAAGCCATCTGTACGGCCTTCCACTTCAAAAGAAATGATATTGTTATCCGGCACTACAATAGGCCTGATATTAAGGTTATGCGGCGCTACAGGTGTAATTACAAAACTGCCACTATCAGGAAAAACCACCGGGCCATTACAACTTAATGAATAACCGGTGGAGCCGGTTGGTGTAGCCACTATCAATCCATCTGCCCAATAGGTATTTAAAAATTCTCCGTTCAGGTAAGTATGAATTTTAATCATTGAGGAAGAATCTTTTTTCAATAAAGTAAATTCATTGAGTGCATAAGGCACATCGCCAAATAAAGGCACGTTGGCATCTAAATGCAACATGGTTCTTTTATCAATCACATAAGTATGGTTCACCAACGCATCTACTGCTACCTGCAATTCGCCTTTACCAAGGTTGGCTAAAAAACCCAGCCTGCCGTAATTGACACCTAAAACCGGTGTGCCTTTATCACGAACTAATGTTACCGTATCCAATAAAGTACCATCGCCACCAAGGCTGATAATTGAATCAATAGTGTCGTCTAAATCATCAGAAGAATTGAAAGTGGAATATTTAGTTTTAAGATTAACTGCCGAATAAAAGCTATTAAAAAAATCCTGGAAAAATACCGGCTCCACATTATGCTTTTCCAGCTCATGCAATAAAAGATTGATTTCTTTATGCTGGTTTTCCTCCAGGCCCCTGCTGTAGATTGCTATTTTCATAAAATGTTGTTGAGCTAAAAAATATTTTAGCTGTACTAAAATCCGCTTTGCGTATGTAAAAATAGCCCCTTTTGGTTTAATTGGTTAAAACTGTATTCAAAGCGCAGGTTTACATCGTAAAAAGTAAGGATATCAATGCCAAAACCACCGGTATAAAGCAAGGTATTATTCAAATTAGAGGCAAATTCTTTTTTATTGTATGCATAACCAAGGTCGGCATAGGTTTTTGTAAAAATGGTAAAGGGTATGCTTGAAAGAGATTTTAATTTAAAGGGTAGTTTTATTTTAAACTCGGCCACCTTCTTTTTCAGGGTGGATTTTATCAGTGCTGTTGCAGTGCCGTCAATTACAAGGTATTCTAATCCACGCAAATAACTATCGCCATAACCTAAGCCTCTCTGGTTAATGTATGGCTGGTATAAGGGTAATATCACCTTGCCGTTTAACTGAATACTACTGTACCATTTTTTACCTAAATCATAATATTTATTTAAACCAGCTTCCACTGTTAAAGCATTAATACCACCCGTAAATCCTACACCCCGTTTTGATATACCTGCAAATGCAGTTTTCCCTTTTGTGGCATACAACACATTGTTTACATGTACATGCTGAAACGTATAAGCAATCTCAAAAACATTGGCGGCTGCTTTGCCGGTATTAAAATAATGAGGATTGTTTTTTGCTAACAGCACGCTATCGCTTACAGTAAGGCGGGAGAAACCGGCATTAAAAATATGTTTGTTGAAAAAACCTCTTCGTATAGCATAGCCTGCTGATACATAAAAAGTACTGCCTACAAATTTACTTCGTAACGAATCGGAAGTGTAAAATAAAAGGCTGTCGGTGTAAGTTGTTTTATAAGGAATTTCTTTTTTTTGAGAATAGCCGGCGCTCACTACAAAACCTTCGGTTAGTTTGGAATTACTGTAAGGTGCATTATAACTGAAAGAAAAATCCCTGCTGAAGCCCGTGAGGAAATAGAGCCGTAACTGATCTCTTCTGCCGCTTAAATTATAATGCACAAATTTTAAACCGTAGTTCACTCTTTTTAAACTGGCATTGTAAGTCTTGATCCATTCATTAAAATTTCTGTCTACCGGTTTAAACTGCGGTACCGGGTAAATATACCAGCGTTCCCTTACGGTTACGGTTACATCAACATCGTAAGCAGAAAGTACTGCTAATTCAAATTTTACTTCTGTAAATAAGGTGGTATTGTATACCTGTTGCCTGGCCTGTTCCAGTTCCTTATTCAATGATGCTATAACAATGGAATCACCTTTTTGAAATTGTATCTCACGAAGTATGATGTATTCCTTAGTTCTTTTATTGCCCTTTACAATAATGTCTTTTATACAAAGTTTGGCAGAAGAATCCTGTATAGGTTTTGCAGCACTATTAAAAATTACTGTGTTTTGATTTTGGGATTTTGCTATAAGAGAAGAGAAAAGCAGTAACGCACAATACAATATTTTTTTACGGCTTAGCATTGCTTCGTTACTTCATAATAAAAATGTGGCAAGTAAAAATAAATGATATCGGAAAAATTGAACCTGGCTGCATCAACAACTAAATATCAAGATAGTTCATCAGGTGGCGGTAATTGGTATGAATTTCGTTTTCAAAATTTTCGTTGCCAAAATAATAGATCACATCATAATCATACCTTTCAAAAGTAGCTACAATGGAAGCAATTTCTTTTTTATTGGTATGAATTGAAACTGTTAACATACCGGTTTCAGGGTGAACGGTAGTATTTAAATGCAATATGGTAGCATCATTACTTTCCACAATACGGCTGATCTCTGAAATAGCAAACTGGCTGCGTTCCATTTCTAAAACAATAATGCCGCCAATTTCGTTAGTGCCTGCAAAATTGCCCAGCGCTTTTAAAAGATCGGTATTGGTAATAACACCGGCTAATTCTCTTTCTTCATTTATAACCGGTACTACCGATGAATCATGCTGGTTACAAAAATTAACGGCGGTCAAAAAATGTTCATTGTCTTTTACTGCGGCATCAATAAATGTTTCCTGCATTAGTTCGATAGGCATTTTTTCTTCTTCAGCATCCAGCAGGTCTTCTTCACTTATTAAACCCAGGTATTTATCATCAGCAACAACAGGCAAATGAGTAACACGAAAATCATTAATCAACTGTAAGGCTTTACTTACGGTATCCTGCAGTTTAAGGCGGGGTATATTGTTATTAATGAGTTCTACGGTTAGCATTGCTGTATTTGTGGTTTGTCGCAGGTTTACTAATAAAAGATAACGAACGGCGGTTATGAATAGTATACAGACACTAAAATTTGTTAAACTGTTGCAGCGGGAGTTTTTAATTTATTCAGAAAACCATCCAGTATGGTATTGAACTCTCCGGGTACTTCCATCATTGGGGCATGGCCGCATTTATCTACAAAGTGTAATTCGCTGTTTGGAATTAAGCGGTTAAATTCTTTGCCTACAAATGGCGGCGTGATGGTATCGTTATTGCCCCAGATAAGGCAGGTAGGTTGTTTTATTTCCCTTAATTCTTCGCCTAAATTATTACGGATAGCACTTTTGGCCAATGCAATAATTTTAATCACTTTTAAGCGGTTATTAGTGATCTCAAACACTTCATCCACCAGTTCTTCTGTTGCTAAGTCGGGATTATAAAAAGTAAGTTGTGTTTTTTTACGAATATATTCTTTATCGCCACGTTTGGGGTAGCTATCGCCCATTCCGTTTTCAAATAAGCCCGAACTGCCGGTTAGTATCAATGATTTTACTCTTTCGGGATGTTTTAAAACATATACTAAGCCCACATGGCCACCAAGCGAATTGCCCAATAAATGAATATTATTATAGTTGCGATGTTCTATAAAACGGGCTACAAATTTTTGTAAACCACCAACAGAAGTATGCAACAGATCAAGTTCCAGCAATGGTAATAATGGCACCACTACTTTATTGGTTTTTCTAAAATGTTCTATCAGGTCGGCAAAGTTACTTAGTGCACCAAATAAACCGTGTAACAGCATCAGCGGCTCGCCTTCCCCTTCCTCAATAAATTTAAACTTGCCGTCTTGTTTTATTTCGTAACTCATCGATTAGTTAAATGGTTTTCTGATTGTTAGGTTATATCAGGAACTGCAAAATACGTTAAATAAGATAAGCTTTAAAATTAATGCTGCATTTTGTTACTGATGGTGCCGAAAAATGTTTCCAGGTCAGCAAACATGTCTTTAAAAACAGGAATCACTTTTGCAAAATTATTGATTACTACCGGTCCCCAGGGTTGTACAAAACTATAGGTTTGCGAAGCCTGGATAGCTTCCGGCTTTATCAAATGAATATTTTCGGCATAAAATAAAAAAACACTGAAAATAATAATATATAAAACGGCATAAAAAATTATTCCACCCAGGCGGTTTACCCAACCCAGCAAAGCCATCTGAAAAGTTTTTTCAATGATCTTTCCGCCCCAGTTTACCAGTAATACCACCGCAAGAAATACAATGGCAAAAGATAAAAAGGGTAACCATTGAGCAGAAACTTTTGCATTTTCTCCCAGCCAACCTGCCACCACACTTGAAAATTTTAATGCTGCTGCAAGGCCGATAATAAAAGCCACGATTGAAAACAAGGCAATGATCAAGCCCTTTTGATAGCCTTTTATGCAGGCCAGTATCATCAGTATAGCAAAAACAACATCAACCATATAGAGATTTTGGATTGCAGATTTTAGATGTATGATTTTTCTCTGATTACACTGTCTTTAGTAAATCCAATATCATAAATCACAAATCATTACTTCGCCAGCAATTCTTTTACAATACTACTGATTGTTTTTCCATCGGCAAGGCCGGCCAATTGCTTGCTGGCAACCCCCATTACTTTGCCCATATCTGCAGGTGAAGCGGCACCTGTTTCTGCAATTATTTTTTCAATGGCCGTTTTTATTTCGGCTTCACTTAATTGTTTAGGTAAAAATTTCTCAATGATCGCCATTTCTTCTTTTTCCTTTACAGCTAAATCGGCACGGCCTTGTTTTTCAAAAATTTCCAGGCTATCCCTGCGCTGCTTCATCATCTTTTGTAAAAATTTTTGTTCCGTGGCTTCATCAATTTCACCACCTGCACCGGGTTCTGTTTTGGCTTTTATAATTTCAGCTTTTATAGCCCTTAAGCCACGTAATGTTGCTTCATCTTTTGCTTTCATGGCTTCTTTCATCTCAGCCATTATTTGTTGTTCTAATGCCATTGTTGGTATCTTTTAAAATTGTTAGTGAATGAATAAACTTCAAGTTGCAAGCTTCAAGGGATAAGCATACCGGTTAAATTCTCTTTTTTTCCCTTGTAGCTTTTCCCCTTGCGGCTTTTTATAAATTGCCAGTGAATGAATAAGGTTTAAGTTGCAAGCTTCAAGGGATAAGCATGCCGGTTAAATTCTCTTTTTCTCCCTTGTAGCTTTTCCCCCTGCGGCTTTTTATAAATTGCCAGTGAATGAATAAGCTTCAAGTTGCAAGCTTCAAGGGATAAGCATGCCGGTTAAATTCTCTTTTTCTCCCTTATAGCTTTTCCCCTTGCGGCCTTTTATAAATTGCCAGTGAATGAATAAGCTTCAAGTTGTAAGCTTCAAGGGATAAGCATGCCGGTTAAACTTTCTTTCTTGTCCCTTGCGGCTTTTCCCCTTGCAGCTATTTACTTATTCTCCTTTATCTGCGATGCCCTGAATTTTTCAAAGAATGATTTGGCAAATTTTTTCATGTCGTCACTCATTTCCTGTTGCTGTGTGGCTCTTTTAAAACTATCTGCCATACCCATCAGCATCTGGTAATAAAAGTCGGCCATTTCATCCACCATCATGTCTTTGGTCCACAGATCAATACGAAGGGCTGTTTTATCGGCGCCATCCCAAAAAGCTACCGACATTGCTTTTGCTTTTTGAGCCATATCTGCTGCACTATCACTGGCCACCCAACTGATTTGTTCCGGTACTTTATTCGGGTCCAGTAAGATGTCAATTTTTATACTTGATTGATTCATAAATTGTAATAACTGATTTGATGATTAACTGAGCTTTTGATCGGGTGCAAAGTTAACTGGTTTATGAAAAAGAACAGGAGAGAGTTTTGTAGAAATGGTAAATCAGTTATTCTGTGCATTTTAATACCGATTGCCATATTGTAGCAGCAGTGGCGGCCCAGTTATAAAGTTCAACCTGCTTACTGCTCTTTGCTATTAATTCGTTACGCTTATTTTCATCTTTAAAAAGCAGCATCATTTTATCGGCAACGTCATTAAAGTCTTTCGGGTTGATGTATACCGCAGCATCACCACAAATTTCTTTTATGGCAGCTGAGTTACCTGTAATTACAGGCACATCAGTCTGCATAGCTTCTGTTACCGCACCCGCAAAACTTTCATACACTGATGGATAAACCAATGCGTAAGCTGCTGCTGTGATCTTTGCTATTGTTGCTGCAGGCAACTGATCTATAACCTTCGCTTCATTACGGTATTTAAAGCTACCAAGGCTTTTAATTAACTCTTTGTCTGTAACTGCAGCCGTTGATGCAATGATCAACTGCATATTGCTTTTCTGCCTTTTCTTAAAAAAAGAAAAGGCTTTTAAAAGTGTGATCAGGTTTTGCTGCGGATGAATAGGGCCCGAGTATAAAAAATATTCCAGGCCTTCGGCATAGGTTGCTTTGATAACTTCTTTTTCCTGCCAGCTTACCGGTTTAAAATTTTCATTAACGCCATAGTATGCTACACCAACTTTGTCGCCAGCTATTGTATAAGTGTCGGTAATTTGTTGTTTTGAAAATTGTGATGTAGTGACGATAGCTTTTGCCTTAGTGAGAAATTGTAGCGTATTGTTTTTATAAAAACGACACCAGCTTTTTGTATATAATTCGGGGTGATGCAAAAAAGACAGCTCATTTACAATTATACATTGTGGTACTTTGGTGCGTAAAGAACAATAGCCACCGGCACTCACAAATACATCCGCTTTATGCCTGCGTAAAACAGCAGGTATTTTATAATTCAGCTGGTATTGAAGTAGTAATAGATTTTTTGCAGTAGCGCCAATAATAACTGTACTGATATTTTTTGATGTGAGATGCTTTTCATCAAAGCCCTTATCAGCAATATATATAAACCGGTGCTGTGGAAATTGCTGTGCTAATCTTGAAAAACATTCAAAAATGAAATTGCTATCCGAAAAATGCGATGTTGTAAAACTGGTATTAACTGCAATAACCATGGAGAATAGATAAGCTTCAACAAATAATGTAATTAACCAGGCGGTTGGCTAAAAATAAAAAGCATCAACTACGTTGTAGTTTTTTGCCACTAATGACACGAATTTTCACTAATGAAGCATTATTATTCGTGGAAATTCGTGTCATTAGTGGCAAGATTAATTCACAAAGTGAATTTTAATGAACTGACGAAAAACTATTTTAATATTTTCACTTTTACTGTTTCAATCCTGGTGTCACTTACATTTAAAATATCAAATTCGTAGTGGCCAAAAATGATGCGGTCTTTTTGTTTGGGTATCGATTCGTTGTTCTGAATAATATAACCCGATAATGTTTCCGCACCTTCTTCTTCAGGAAATTCAAGGTGGTATTTTTCGGTGATATAATCCAGTTCTAACCTGCCACTGAAAATAAATTCATTAGCCGATAATTGTTTTTCTACAAACTCTTCCGTGTCGTATTCATCTTTAATATCACCAAAAATCTCTTCTAAAATATCTTCCATTGTTACAATGCCTGCAGTGCCGCCAAATTCATCAATTACCCAGGCAATACTTTTTCTTTCTTTACTGAATTTGTTCATCAGGTCGGTGGCGCTCATACTTTCAGGCACAGTAGGTATGGGCAGTAATACTTCTTTTACTGTAGCCGGATTTTTAAAAAGGTCTAATTGATGAATGTAACCAATAATACTATCAATATTGTTTTCGTATACTACCAGTTTACTCAGCTGTGTATTAATGAATTTATCTTTTACGGCTTCAATAGAAGTAGTGCTTTCAACGCCTTCAATTTCCCTGCGTGGAATAAGGCATTCTCTTAATTTTACTTCACTGAGTGATAAGGCATTTTCAAAAAGTTCTTTATTGATCTCGTTATTATCTTCTTCTTCGTGGCCTTTACTTTGCTGTAAAAAATGTTCCAGGTCAATTTTACTGAACACTTCTTTTTTCTCATTCAGTTTTACATCAAACAAATGCTTCAAGGTCCATTCGGCAATGTTTACAAAAAAAGCTGCAGTGGAAGAAAGCAACCAGTAAAAAAAGCTGGCTATATAGCTGATGATTCCATTACTTAAGATCTCATTATTTCTTGCCCTGAAAAAAGCCTTGAACATAAACTCTACAAAAAGCAATATCAATGTAGAGAGTACTGTTTCTACAAATAGCTTAATATACTTTACATATTCAGATAAAGAAGGCGACAGTTTTGAGGCGATCCAGTCCCATACCGGTGCCAGCATGCCGCCAATTAATAAACCATAAATAACTAAAACTACATTAACGCCAACCAATGTGGTGCCAATAAAACGGGTGGGTTTATCGGAGTAGGCGCCCCAGATCTTGCCACTGGCAGTGCCCTGCTTCCTGTTTAATTCAATAGATAACTTATTAGCAGATACAAATGCTATTTCAATACCCGAGAAAAAGCCGATGAGTATTAAAGCGCCTATAATTGCTATGAGTGCCGTCCAGTCCATAGTATAAAAATAAGGAAGAAAAAACAAATGCCCGTCGGGGGCGTTTTAACGCTTATTGATAAAACCGAATATGATCATTTCAGCTTCAATGCAAGCTTTTTGCAGATCATCATTTACAACGATCTTATTAAAATGATCTTTAAAAGACAATTCGTAAGAAGCTTTGTTTACCCTTGCCGCCAGCGACTCGGCAGTTTCGGTGCCACGGCTTTCCAAACGTTTTTTTAATTCATCTACCGAAGGCGGTTCGATAAATAAACTTAAAGTAGTTTCAGGAAATTGCTGCTGTACATGAATAGCGCCTTTTACATCAATATCTAAAACAGGAATTTTATTATCATTCCATATTTTTTCCAGCTCCGATTTTAAAGTGCCGTAATATTTTCCTTCGTACACCATTTCCCATTCTACAAATTCGTTGTGTTGTATCTTTTGTTTAAAATCATCAGCGCTCATAAAATGATAATCCACGCCATTTTTTTCTGTTCCTCTTGCCTGCCTGGTAGCAGCGGAAACAGAAAAAGCAAGTTGCGGAAAACGTTGCATCAGGTGACGGGTAATAGAAGTTTTACCGGCGCCTGAAGGTGCAGTAATGATGATGATTTTATTTTGGTACAAGCCCATAAGCAAAGAAAAGGTTTATAGATCAATTAGGACTGAAATGTAAAACCAGCGGCACAGTAGTGGCAGTGCTGGTTAAGGTCATTTCAATATCCGAAATTGAGGTTATAGTATAAGTGTTAATGGTATTTTTTGTAAGCGAAGTAAGCGTTAATGTTTTTTCATCATCAGCAATGGCAAAAGTGCCCTGCACCGTTATTTTATTGCCCAGTGTAGAACAGAAATAAGTATTATCATTATTAAAAGTCCAGCTGAGAGTTTTAAGCGCTGCTTCCATTTGTATGGCAACAGCAGAATCTTCTTTGGTAATAAAATGCTTATCCAGTGGCGCCAGGTTTTCAACGTTCACACAATCCCATTTTTTTACCAGGTAACCTTTTGTTTTATTCTGGCAGGAAACAAGCAGCAAAATGCAACAAGAACTTATTAATAATAAATAATTTTTCATTGTACTTTTAAACTTGTTTTACCTTATATACTTTACTTACTTTTTATACTCTTTTAATATCTGCACCCAATCTTATCAAACGGTCATCAATATTCTGGTAGCCCCTGTCAATCTGCTCAATATTCTGAATAGTACTTTTGCCTTGTGCACTCAATGCAGCAATCAGCAAGGCCACACCGGCACGTATATCCGGACTGCTCATGGTAATACCACGTAATTTTTGTTCTCTTTCCAAACCAATTACCACGGCACGGTGAGGATCGCATAAAATGATCTGTGCCCCCATATCAATCAGCTTATCTACAAAGAACAAACGGCTCTCAAACATTTTCTGGTGAATGAGTACACTGCCCTTTGCCTGTATAGCAGTTACTAAAACAATACTTAACAGATCGGGAGTAAAGCCCGGCCACGGATGATCGTAGATTGTAAGCACACCACCATCCATATACTTTTGTATCTCGTACATTTCCTGCGAAGGAATATGAATATCATCACCCTTAAAATTCATTTGTATACCCAGCTGCTGAAATTTTTCGGGTATTACGCCTAAATGTTCAATGCCTGCATTTTTAATAGTGATATCGCTCTGCGTCATTGCAGCAAGGCCGATAAAGCTACCTACTTCAATCATATCGGGTAACATGCTGTGTGTGGTACCACCTAAAGCATCCACGCCATCAATCGTTAATAAATTACTGCCCACACCTTTTATTTTTGCCCCCATAGCATTCAGCATGCGGCAAAGTTGCTGCAGGTAAGGTTCGCAGGCTGCATTGTAAATGGTAGTAGTGCCTTTTGCTAACACAGCTGCCATTAAAATATTAGCAGTACCGGTTACGCTGGGTTCATCTAATTGTAATGAAGTGCCTTTTAATTCCTTCGCTTCCAAATGAAAAAATCCGTCTTCATGATAAGAGAATTGGGCACCCAGTTTTTCAAAACCAATGATATGCGTATCCAATCTTCTGCGGCCTATTTTATCGCCACCGGGTTTTGGTATATAGGCTTTTTTAAACCTTGATAACATAGGCCCGGCAAGCATTACAGATCCACGTAACTTGCCGCTTTTTTTATGAAAGGCTTCGCTGTGTAAATAATCCACATCCACATTATCAGCCTGGAAGATGCAGGTATCCCTGCTTACTCTGTCCACCTTTACATTCATTTCTCCCAACAGATCTATCAGCAGGTTTACATCTATAATGTCGGGGATATTTTTAATGGTAACTTTTTCAGCCGTAAGTAATACCGCCGAAATAATTTGCAGCGCTTCGTTTTTTGCACCCTGTGGTGTAATTTCTCCAAAGAGTTTTTTACCGCCTCTTACTTCAAATGATTGCATGTTGTTTTTTTTATTGCACTAATTAAAACGAATTGCCGAATTAGTTATAATTAAAGCAAACGTAAATAAAAAAACCTGACGTTTAAAAGCATCAGGTAAATATTTCTTAATTCGTGTAATTAGATTAATTCGAGCAATTATTTTTAATACCTCTTCTTAAAATTACGGTTGTTGTTATTTCTGTTATCTCCACCACCGCCTCGGTTATTATTCCTGTTATCACCACCACCTCTGTTGTTCCTGTTATCTCTGCCGCCGCCATTATTATTGCGGCTGCCAAAGTTTTTGCGGTATTGCTGACCGCCACGGTTGGTGCCATAATCATCTTCGCTGCGGTTATCAGTACGGTGTTTTACAAACGGACGTGTATTGAATTCCAATTCGCCATGTGTAATAGCCGTTAATTCGCTTTGAATATTATCATCATGCACCAGCTCTTTATGCCAGTTGCTGTAGGTTAATTTCATGTAATAAGCAATGGCATTCGCAAAGCCCTGTTTCTTTTCAGGATTTTCTTCTTTCAAAGCTTTATCAATGATCACTTCAATGTTCTTACCCAAATGATTGAACTTAGGGTATTTTTTCGGGTAAGCCAGTACGTCTGGTTTAGCCTTTAAGGTTTCTCTTGTTGGTATGGGGTAAGGGCTTTCCACATCCAGCGTAAAATCGCTGATCAAAAAAAGATGATCCCATAATTTATGGCGAAAATCTTCCACATTTTTTAAATGCGGATTTAAAAAACCCATCAGTTCAATTACTGCATAGGCATTACGTTGACGTTCTTCCTTATCCTGGATGGTAAGCAGGTATTCCACCATTTTTTGAATGTGGCGTCCATATTCTTTCATTATAAGATGGTTACGACCCGTGTTGTATTCCATTTCATCTACATTTAGCATAATACAAATATACTGAGTTAATACCGTTGAAACAAGCAGCAGCGCTTATATGCCGGTTTTAGGAGGTTTTAAAAAATAGCGTGAGCAAAAGATCATGGCCGCTAATCCGCCGATACTGTCTGCTAACCAATCGGTAAGGTCGTAACTTCTGCCGGGGATAAAGAATTTCTGAATTACCTCTGTAGTATATCCCCAAACCACAGTAGCTAATGCAATTTTAATAAAATAATGCCATTTTTCTTTTTTAGTAAAAGCAACAGATTTTCCAATCGGGTACATGAACAAAAAAGCCAGCACCGCAAATATGCCTACATGGATGAGCTTATCGTAATTGATTTCAATCATCCAGTTGTCGGCCACCGGCAAATCTTCGCCCGGGATGCAAACCAGTGTGAGCACAACAAAAAACCAGGCAATGCCTGGAATAAATTTTTTGATCCCGATTACTTTAAAAGGAGAATTATTTGATGTTGCCATTATAATTATTAAGAAACCAATGCAGTGTATGCCTCAGCATTTAACAATGCCTCCACGGCCGCTGGATTATCCACAGTCATTTTTATCATCCAGCCTTCGCCATAAGGATCGGTATTTACCAATTCCGGTTGTGCTTCCAGCGCAGGGTTTACTTCTGTTATGGTACCGCTTACGGGTAAGAAAAGATCACTTACAGTTTTTACCGCTTCTACTGTTCCAAAAACTTCTTCTGCAGCAAGCGCCTTGCCTTTGGAGCTGATATCTACATAAACAATATCTCCCAGTTCGCCCTGGGCAAATTCGGTAATACCAATAGTGGCAACATTACCTTCTAATGAAATCCATTCGTGGTCTTTGGTGTAGCGCAGGTTGGCAGGAAAAGTCATTTTTTATGGGTTGAAATTTTTATTAATTAATTCGGGTGCAAAATATAGAAAGTTACGGACTAAAAAAAGTTACGGGTTAAAAGGGTTACGGGTTAATTTTGTTGTATATGATTTTATCAATCGCAAACAAATTAACCCGTAACCCGTAACTTTTTTTAGTCCTTATTTTAAAAGTTCTATTCTCATCCTGATATCAGTAAAAGGCCTGTCGCCGGGTGCGGTAGGTACGCTGGCAATTTTATCAATCACTTCAATACCTTTCTCCACTTCTCCAAAAACGGTATAATTCATATCTAAAAATGGAGTACCACCAATAGTTTTATAAGCCAAACGTTTTTCCGCAGAAAACTTGCTTCCCATTTGCGTTTCCATCATATTCAGTTCGTCGTCGCTATATTTTCTCCCTTGCACCAGGTAAAACTGGCAGGCACTACTGGCTTTTTCAGGATTGCCATCTCTTGCAGCAGCCAACACGCCCTTTTTATGAAATAAAGTAGTTCTGAATTCTCCCGGAATCCTGGTCATATCGCCACCGCCGCTGCCGAGCATTTCGCCGGGTTGTGCATTTTTGCTTAAGGGATCACCACCTTGTATCATAAAATCCTTTATCACACGGTGAAATAACAAACTATCAAAAAAATGTTCGTTTACCAGTTTCACAAAATTATCCCTGTGTAATGGGGTAGAATCATATAACCTGATGATCATGTCACCGGAATCGGTCATAAGTTTAACCCTGATGCCTGGTATTTTTTTTAGTACGGGTGGTTTAAACGCAACAGTTTTTTTTACAACAACCGGTTTCTTTTTTATGGGTGCTTTTTTTACCTGGGCACCGGCAAAGGATACGATAAATGATGCCGCTAAAACAGCAAGTACAAGTTTTAATGTCTTCATAAAATGATCAGTCGATAAATTTTTGGTTTTGAAAATACAATAGTATGTGGTCTTTTAAAAAATTTTCCTGTTCTGTCATAATAAAGCCCGGCAATTCTTTCAGTTGTATAAAATGTGGCCAGTTGTCTTCATCGTGGCCCGATAAGGCGTAATAGCCACTGGCCGATAATACGGTACATACCGCAATATGCATCAGGTCTTGTTTTTGTTCTTTGGTAAATTCCTGTTTACCCGTACCCAGTTCCTGTATACCAATTAAAAACAATATACCATCCATATCGGGCTTTATACCAAACCGTTCTTTTAGTTTGATCCGCAGCTTCAGCCATCTTACCTGTAAATCATCTTTCACATGCTCCATGCCGCAAAGATAAATAATATTAGCCCGCAGAAATCGCAGGGGCAGGCAAAGAAGAAATGTATTTGTACACTTCTGCAAGCTGCAGCACTAAAATGTATTTCTGCGAATCTCTGCGATTTCTGCGGGCACATTATTTATCTTTGCCAAAAATTTATAAAGAAGATGTTACAGGTAAATTTTATTCGCCAGAATGTAGAGTTGGTAAAGGAAAGATTAAGCGTAAAAAATTTCGGCGACCTTACCCTTGTTGATAAGGTGGTGGAATTAGACGAACAGGTACGCAGGTTAAAAGTAGAAAGCGAAACCCTGCAGGCTTCCTTAAATGCTGCCAGCAAAGAAATTGGTATGCTGATGGGCAAAGGAGAAAAAGACAAGGCAGAAAGTAAAAGACAGGAAGTTACTTTACATAAATCTTCTTTACAAAATTTAGCACAGCAATTGGCCGATGCAGAAAAATTATTGCAGGAGGAAATTATTAAATTGCCCAACCTGCCACATACCTCTGTTCCTAAAGGCAAAACACCCGAGGAGAATGAAGTGGTAAGAGAAGCTGGTACTAAACCAACGCTTGCTGCCACCGCAACACCACACTGGGAGTTAATAAAACAATACGACCTGGTAGATTTTGAAACCGGTGCCAAGCTTACAGGTAGTGGCTTTCCATTATACAAAGGCAAAGGTGCAAAATTGCAAAGAGCATTAATCCAGTATTTTTTAGATTACAATACAGCGGCAGGCTACACCGAATATTTACCACCACTGATGGTAAATGAAGCTACCGCTTACGGTACCGGCCAGTTACCCGATAAAGAAGGACAGATGTATCACGTAACTGCAGATGGATTTTATATGATACCCACAGCCGAAGTACCGGTAACCAATATTTACAGAGATGAAATTGTAAAAGAAACTGAATTGCCAATAAAAATGACGGCATATACTCCTTGTTTTAGAAGGGAAGCCGGAAGTTTTGGAAGTGATGTAAGAGGATTAAACAGGGTACACCAGTTTGATAAGGTGGAAATAATACAACTGGTACAACCCGATACCAGTTATACAGTACATGAGGAAATGGTATTGCATATTGAAAAATTATTACAGTCCTTAGAATTGCCTTACCGTATTTTAAGATTATGCGGCGGAGATATGAGCTTTACCGGCTCTCTTACTTATGATTTTGAAGTATACAGTGCAGCGCAGCAAAAATGGCTGGAAGTGAGTTCTGTTACCAATTTTGAAACCTTCCAGGCCAACAGGATGAAGATCAGGTATAAAGATGAGAGTAATAAAACACAACTGGTACATACTTTAAACGGTTCATCTTTGGCCTTGCCACGCATAATGGCAGCACTTTTAGAAAATAATCAAACTGAAGCAGGAATTAATTTACCTGCAGTATTGCATAATTATTTTGGCGCAGCAACAATCCGTTAACAAAATAGCGGCGCTGTTTTGACATTCATTTATACGAAACTGCCTATATTTATAATTCCTTAAAACGTATAAAAACAGACAGATGAAAAGAACATTTACAGTTATTGCATTAACGGCTTTAGTTTGGGGTTGTGCTAAAAAATCAACACCAACTGCTTCAACAGGCGGTACTTCTTCAAATTCAGGAAGCGTAGTTAGCGCACCCTCTACTTCGGCAAAATCAGAAACAGGCGTGGCTGGTACAGCACCAGTAGCATCAGTGCCTGCCACACCTGCCGGCACAAGATCTCCCGCAGAAGGAGCGGCTAAATCACCGGAAATGCTTGGCCAGGCAACCTACAATGCTAAATGTGGCAAATGCCATGGTTTAAAAGTTACTACAGACTATACTGTTGAGCGCTGGATAAGTGTAATGCAGGTAATGGCTCCAAAAGCACGTTTAGATGATACTGAAAAAGAAAACGTACTGGCTTATGTAAAAGCTAATGCAAAAAAATAATCTACACTGTAGTATTTTTCAATTCTTTTATTTTCCGGTTCATAACATAAAACCATACAGGTGGTACCAGGGCAAGAATCATGCTGCCCGGGTACCCCGTAGGTAATTGCGGAGCATCATCATGATGTTGCAGTACCTGGTATTTTTTACTGGCTATGTAATGATGGTCGCTATGGCGGCTCAATTCAAACAACATTAATCTTCCCAATACATGATTGCTGTTCCAGCTATGCCAGGCCATGGTTCGCTCATATTTCCCTGCTGTAGTTTCTTTACGTTGCAGCCCGTAATGTTCAATATAATTTACAGTTTCTAAAAGTGCAATGCCAATAGCGGCGGCATTTAAAAAACAAAAGGTAGCCCACCCTCCAAATGCAAAAAATATCAGGGCTACAAAAGCCAGCTGAATAAAATGTACCTGTAGCATTTCGTTTTTAAGATTTAAAATGGACAGGCCTTTTTTTCTCATCTCTTTATTAGCAATTTTCCAGGCAGATAAATAAGAAAAGATTACTGTTCTTAAATAAAAAGTATAGATGGGTTCGTTTAAACGGGCACTCGCCGGGTCTTGCGGTGTGGCTACATTCTTATGATGGCCTTTATTATGTTCAATAAAAAAGTGCATGTACAATGATGTCATCAGTAAAATTTTTGCCAATGCCTGTTCAAATTTATTTACTCTGTGGCCCAGTTCGTGCCCCACATTAATTCCAAATGTGCCGCATAACAAGCCCATTGTCCAAATCCTTCCGCCAATTTCCAACCAACGCAAATCAGGTGCAGTAATAACAGATAAAAATTTATACAGCGAAATAAATTGCAGCACCACTACCAGGTAAAGCATATAATCGTAAACAGCATCTTTTTTTGCCAGCTCTTCTTCTGCAGCACTCATATTTTTTTCATCCGGCCTTATAAATAATTCGGTTATGGGTAATAATATCCAGGCATACAATAAGGGGCACCAGGTCAGCCATCCGTTTTGTGTAAAAGATAACCAGGCAAGTGCGTATACAATAGCAGGCGATAAATATTTAAAAGCTTTTAAATGCATAGAAGAGCTATCTGCAACCAAGTTAATAAAAACAGCCGGTATATTATCCGGTTGTTAAGACCGTTTGTAATTAATTAGTTAAAAATTAAACCTTCCATAATTACCTTAGTCTTACTGGCGTTATTCTTGCAGTAGTTTAAACTTACAATCATTTTATGGCAGTTAGTAATCGTTTAAAAAATCAGCATTTACTATGGCGGGCCGGCTTTGGCCCCATGGCCGAAAATGCTGCCAACCTCGATAAAGTATCTCAAAAAGAATTATGGGCATTGTTATTAAAAACTTCTAACAAAAAGCCCGAGAAGATTGAAGTAGCGCAAAACCTTGTTGATGGTTTGTTTAAGGGCATACAGGATGTTGCCCAGATGCAAAAGCCAGAACTGACCAAAGATCAGCAAAAGCAAATCAGGGAACAATCAAGAGAAGACCTTAAGAACTTAAACATCCGCTGGCTGGAAGAAATGATCAATAATGAAGCACAGCTGAGAGAAAAAATGAGTTTGTTCTGGCATGGCCATTTTGCCTGCCGGGTTATCAATAGTTATTTTCAACAGGAGTTGTTGCAAACGATCAGGGAAAATGCTCTGGGTAATTTTAAAGATCTGTTGAGAGAAGTGAGCAAAAGCCCTTCGATGCTGCAGTTTTTAAACAACCAGCAAAACCGCAAAAAAAAACCTAACGAAAATTTTGCCCGTGAAGTAATGGAATTATTTACCATGGGGCGTGGCAATTATACCGAGAATGATATTAAAGAAGGAGCAAGGGCCTTTACCGGCTGGGGCTTTAATTTAAAAGGCGAATTTGAATTCAGAAAAAACCAGCATGATGAAGATAGCAAAACAGTGCTGGGTAAAACAGGCAATTTTGATGGCGATGATGTACTGGATATTTTATTAGAACAAAAACAAACAGCAAAGTTCATCACCAAAAAAATATACCGCTACTTTGTAAACGACCAGGCAGATGATACCAAAGTAGAATGGCTGAGCAACAGGTTTTATCAAAACGGCTATGATATAAAAAAGTTGATGGAAGATATTTTTACCAGCGAATGGTTTTATGAAGAAAAGAATATTGGTACCAAAATAAAATCGCCGGTAGAATTAATTGCAGGCATAAGGCGTTTGCTGCCGATGGATATGGAGAATGACCAGGCACAATTATTATTTCAAAGAGCACTTGGGCAAATTTTATTTTATCCACCAAATGTTGCCGGATGGCCGGGAGGCAAAAACTGGATCGACAGCAGCAGCCTGATGCTGCGCCTACGCATTCCTCAGATATTAACCGCTAATGAAGTGATGGATATACAACCTAAGGTTGACGACGATGTACAAATGGGTATGATGCAGGCAGGTGCCAAAAAATTAAGAGATGCCGTAAAAGGCGGCACTGCAAAAACAGACTGGACATTGGTAAATAAAATTTTTGAAGTGGTACCCAGGGAAAAATTACTACCTAAAATTACAGAGACCGTTTTGCAAACGAAAGGTCATATTCCTGATACATTATTGGATAAATATCTAAACAGTGAAAGCAGGGAGAATTTTATTAAGAGTGCTATTGTAAACCTGATGTGTACACCGGAATACCAACTGTGTTGAAAAAAGCCGCAAGCTTTTAGCTACAAGCTTCAAGCAGCAGCTTTCGAAATAAAATTATTTTTTAATCGCTAATGACTCTCCCTTGAAGCTTGAGTCTTGTAGCTTGAAACTTTTCATTATGCTGATAAAAAGAAAAGAATTTCTCCAGGTTGGTTCTTTAGCCACCGCTTCTTTTATGCTGCCTAAATTTTTAAAGGCATTTGAAAAACCGATGATGGTACCTGCAGGAAATAAAGTGGTAGTGGTAATTCAATTCAGCGGTGGTAACGACGGATTGAATACAGTAATTCCTGTTCGCAATGATATTTATTATAAAGAAAGGCCAAAGCTGGGTATTGAAAAAGATAAATCATTAATTATAACAGATGAAGTAGGATTGAATCCTGCACTGGAATGTTTTAAAGGATTGTATGATGATGGTAGTTTAGGCATATTGAATAGTGTGGGTTACCCTAACCCGGACAGAAGCCATTTCAGAAGTATGGATATATGGCATAGTGCAAGCGCCAGTAATGAATATGTAAATACAGGATGGATTGGCCGCTATTTAGATGCTCAATGCAAAGGCTGCGATAAACCCACCCAGGCAATGGAACTGGATGATGTACTCAGCCTGGCATTAAAAGGAGAAAACAGCAAAGGCCTTGCCTTCCAGGATCCGCAAAAATTATACAATACCAGTAACGGAAAATATTTTAAAGATGTAAGTGCCAATCATCAAACAGGAGAAGAGACTATTGATTATTTATATAAAACGATGAGTGAAACCATCAGCAGTGCCGATTATATTTATCAGCAAAGCAAATCGCATCCAACAACAGAAGTGTATCCGGGTACTGAATTAGGAAAAGACCTGAAGACTATTGCCTCTCTTATTTTTTCTGACATCAACACCAAAGTATATTATGTAAGCCTGGGTAGTTTTGATACGCATGTAAACCAGGAGGGGCAACAAAAAAGATTATTTACTGAATTGAATGACGCCGTAAAAGCATTTACCAATGATCTTAAAAAGAACAATCGTTTTAACGATGTACTGATGATGACCTTTAGTGAGTTTGGCCGCAGGGTAGGGCAGAATGCCAGCGGAGGCACCGATCATGGTACCGCTAACAATATGTTTTTTATCAGTGGCGGCTTAAAACAAAAAGGTGTTTTAAATGCAATGCCCGACCTGGCAGATTTAAACGAAGGCGATTTAAAGCACAAGATTGATTTTAAAAATGTGTATGCAACAGTATTAAATAAATGGTTAGGTGCAGATGATAAAATGATACTCGGCAAAAAATTTGATTACCTCGATTTTATCTGATATATTAAATCCCTATTAAAAAAGGCTGTTCAAATTGAACAGCCTTTTTGTTTATACAGGAAATGTTTTTAAATATCTTCATTCTTCTTCAACGCTGTTTTGTACAACATCCATCCCATTATTGCAAAGAATAAAACACCCAGGAGGTAATAACCATTTGTACTTAACCATACTTTCAGGGATTCCTCCATAGTTACATTATTTAAAAATTTATTGCCCCATTCGCTACCCGAAACAAAGGCTACAATTACACCAGCAATAGCCCCACCTGCAACCAGGCCGGTTGCAAACAAACTTCCCTTACCCAATTCTTCTTCTTCCGGAGTGGTAACAACCTGGTCTTTTTTCTTTTTATGTTCTACCAAACCTTTAATGGCACCGCCAATGGCAATAGGCAATGTGGTGGATAAAGGTAGATAAACGCCAATAGCAAAACTCAATGATTTAATTTTGCAAAGTTCCATTACCACTGCTAAAAAAACACCTACAAAAACATATTGCCAATCTAATTTCTGTGATTCTATTCCTTTAATCAATGTGGCCATTAATGTTGCCTGAGGGGCAGGAAATTTATCGGTACCAATTAAGTGATTGGGGCCATCTAAATATTTAATAGTAATACCTATCACTATTGAAGAAACAATAGCACCAACAAATAAAGCAATCTGCTGATTACGTGGTGTTGCGCCAACGATATAGCCACTCTTTAAATCCTGCGATGTAGCACCGGCGTTTGCGGCTGCAATACAAATCATTCCGCCCACAACTAATACCAATGGTTCGTAAGCTTGGCCAGACCAACCGACTGCTAAAAATATCAAACTGGTACCCATCACTGTTGCAATGGTCATACCACTGATAGGGTTATTCGAAGAACCAATAAGCCCCACAATTCTTGAAGAAACTGTAACAAACAAAGCTCCAAAAACAATAACGAGTATACCAATCAACCCTTTTTGCAAAATATTATCTCCTGGTATTTGTGGCAAAACTGATATTAATAAAACAAGGGCCAGGCTACCAAAGCCAACTACTTTAAGGCTTAAATCTTTTTCTGTCCTCAATACTTCACCTCTTTGTACTCCTGCACTTTTAATAGAACCAAAACTACCTTTAACCGATTTAATAATGGTAGGTATGGTTTTTATTAAAGTAATTACACCACCGGCCGTAACAGCACCTGCGCCAATAAGCCTGATAAATGCATAATAAACAGCAGCAGAGTAATCATTAAAAGTATGTGTGGCTGCATTCCATCCGCCTTTACCACCATCAGTCGCAATGTCTTTGAGGTAACCTAGTTTTACCAGTTGTGCTGCAACAATATCAGCAGGTACTAAAAATGATAACAGTGGGATAAACACCAGCCAGCTTAATACACCGCCCGCTACTAACACACCTGCAATACGTGGACCTATAATATAACCCACACCCATATATTCAGGCGTAATTTCACCGCTTATTTTGGCGGAAGGGAAAAATTTATTTGCTTGTTTGGTAATATAAAAAGGTGTTTCAGCTACAATATGTAATATTTTTTGCAGTATAGCATAGCCAAAAGCTACCCCTAGTCCCCAAAAAGCTGTTTTGGCGAAATCGCCCCCTTTTTCACCCGCCTTTAAAACATCGCCACAAGCAGTGCCTTCGGGATAAGGTAGCGTGTCATGTTCATTAACTATTAATGCTTTTCTTAAAGGGATCATTAATAAAGTACCCAGCATGCCGCCAACAATAGCTAAAATTAATATAGTAAGATAATTAAAGTAGGAAGCACTGTCGGGTGAAGAAAGGAATAAAAAACCAGGTAAGGTAAATGCCACACCTGAAGCAATACTTTCTCCGGCGCTACCTGTTGTTTGTATAATATTGTTTTCTAAAATAGTAGTTTTGAAAAATTTACGCCCAAGTGTAATTGCAATTACAGCGATAGGGATAGATGCAGATACGGTAAGCCCTGCTTTTAAAGCCAGGTAAACATTAGCGGCGCCAAACACTACACCAAAAAAACACCCTAATAGAATTGACTTTGCCGTCAATTCCTTCATGATGGTTTGCGCAGATACAAAAGGTTGAAATAGTTTTTTCTCAGACATAATCAGTTATAGTTTGAAAAGTAAGTTAAATAAAAAAGGCGATACGGATAGTATCGCCTTGTATTGAAGAAAATATTTTATGCAGAACCTGTTTTATCTCTTACAATTTTATCCAATGATTTTACCCTGCTGAAAATTAAAAGGCCACCAAGAATAGCTGCTAAAGCAATAATGCCAAAGAAAATTCTTTTATCATGCATGCTATCCCAGGAGCTGGCCATGATACCTGCAACTTTACCACCCAACGAAGTGGAAATGAACCAACCTCCCATCATTAATGCAGTAAGTCGTGGTGGAGCCAGTTTAGATACAAATGATAATCCTATCGGGCTCAAACATATTTCACTCACAGTAAATACACCATAGGTAAGAAAGAGCCAGAAAGAACTTGTTTTATATTGATAGATACTTGGCACCGACATTACTGCAAATACCATCACCAGGGCGCTTACGCCGGATATGATCAACGCCCAGGCAAATTTGCTGGCTGTGCTTACCGGTTTTCCTCGTCGGGATCGCCATGCAAAAAATAGTATCAATAATGGAGTGAATGCAACAATAAAGAAAGGATTGATGGATTGGAATAATTCTGTATTACCCACTTTGGCAACGCCGCTTGATGGCCATTTATCTTTTGGCATATTTGCAAAATAAGGATCAGGTCCCATTACCTGAACTGCTTTTGATCCTGTATCTACCCTATTTCCATTTTTTGTAATACCGTATACAGCTGTATCAATGATAAGTTTATCCTTTTTCATTGAAGTCGTGAAGATGGTATCCTTTTTTACAATTGAATCTTTATCAGTTACTACTACCATATGTTCATCTAACTTGTCACCCATGCGGTTGGTATCTGACAAATTTTGTAAAGTGTACACTGCATCAGCCGGTTTTTCCATGAATTGCGGAATGGAGCGATCTGTATGCGACTCTGCCCAGATAGTTAAACCGGTTGAATTTTGATTATAGATAGTCCAGAAGATCACTGAAACAGCGAATACAAACAATAACGCACCGATTCCTTTTTTATCATCTCCTTTTTCCTTTCTCCATAGACTGATAAAGAATACAATTACCGGCATACAGGCAAAGATGAAAGCATCTGCAGAATCACTACCAAAAATATTACCTGGCATAAACCATCCAATCACCGCAAAAATGATCATTGGTAGAAACACAGTTCCCAATATTTTCGATGTAGGCATGTCACCTTCCTGCATTGGTCTTTTTACATCATAAGTTTTGATGTGCTTTAAACTAAAAGCCAAAACAATTAACCCTATGATCAGACCAACGCCTGCCGCGGAAAACGCAGCCTGCCAGCCAATTCTATTGCGAAGAATAGCGGCGATAAAATTGCAGAAAAATGCACCAATATTAATCCCCATGTAGAAAATGTTGTACGCATTGTCCTTTAATGGTTTTAGGTCTTCCCTGTTGTACATATTTCCCAATAAGGTAGAAATATTGGGTTTGAAGAAACCGTTACCGACAATAATAAATCCCATTGAAATGTACGCCGTATAATCTCCGGGTAATGCAATGGTGAGATAACCGATAGCCATTAAAGTACCGCCAATGAAAATAGATTTAATATAACCCAGGTAACGATCTGCCAACAGGCCCCCAATAAAAGGAGTTAAATATACCAATGCAATAAAAGTACCCACCACATCAGATCCCATTGCTTTAGGAAGTCCCTTTCCGGTACTGTTGGTTAAAAATAAAAACAAGATACCTACCATCAAGTAATACCCAAAACGCTCCCACATTTCGGTGAAAAATAAAATATAAAGCCCTTTAGGATGCTTACCTGTTTTTACCTGTTCATTCATAATTGAGATTTTAAATGCTTGTTTAGTTAGTTTAGTGGCTCAAAATAGTGATTTTCTTTTTAGAACAACCAATTTAATACCCCAATTTTAAAATGATGTGTTAAGATAAAATGCTATACGCAGCCCCGTTTATAAAATTAATCTTGAAATGAGCAGGCATATTTTTAAATTCGCAAACTGAAACTTTAACCCCATACTAATCGAATTCAATTCATGAACATTCTTTTAATCGGCTCCGGAGGCAGAGAGCATGCATTTGCCTGGAAATTGACACAAAGTAAGTTATGCGATAAATTATTTATTGCACCCGGCAATGCCGGCACGGCTTCGTGCGGCATAAACCTGCCGGTTGCAGTAACAGATTTTGAGTTGTTGTCGGCAGCCTGTATTTCAAACAAGGTGGACCTGATATTAGTGGGACCAGAAGAACCATTGGTAAAGGGGGTGTTTGATTACTTCAAAAACAATCCGGCCACACAACACATTACCGTAATCGGCCCTTCCAAAGAAGCGTCACAATTAGAAGGCAGTAAGGCTTTTGCCAAAGCTTTTATGCAAAGGCATAATATACCTACGGCAGCATACGGAGAGTTTACGATAGATAATTATACGGATGGAGTTGAATACATTAAAGCCCATTCGTTACCGATAGTACTAAAAGCAGATGGCCTTGCTGCCGGTAAAGGGGTTTTAATTTGCCAGCATACCTTAGAGGCATTGTCCGAGTTTGAACTGATGTTGCATCGGTCTAAATTTGGTGATGCCGGTAAAAAAGTTGTGGTGGAAGAATTTTTAAAAGGAATTGAGTTAAGTGTTTTTGTGTTGACTGATGGCGAAAACTACTTGTTGTTACCAGAAGCAAAGGATTACAAACGAGTAGGAGAAGGTGATACGGGCTTGAATACAGGGGGTATGGGGGCTGTAAGTCCGCTACCTTTTGCTGATGCACCCTTTTTGCAAAAGGTAAAAGAAAAGATTATTGAACCTACAATTGCAGGTTTGAAAAAAGACAAGCTGGAGTATAAAGGCTTTATATTTTTTGGATTGATGAATGATGATGGCGAACCTAAAGTAATTGAATACAATTGCCGCATGGGCGACCCGGAAACTGAAGTGGTGATACCACGTATTAAAAACGACCTGGTGGAATTGCTGCAGGCAACCGCACAGCAAAAATTGCACGAAATTACTATTGATACAGATCCACGGTTTGCAGCAGCTGTAGTTGCTGTAAGTGGCGGCTATCCCGGTGATTATAAAACAGACATAACCATACAGGGGCTGGAAGATGATGTATTGGAGAACAGCCTGGTGTTTCAGTCGGGTACTAAACAGCAGAGCGGAGAAGTGGTAACCAATGGCGGCAGGGTACTGGTGGTAACTTCCTTTGGGGATACCATTTCCGAAGCTGCGGAACAATCCAATTACATGATGGAGCAGTTATATTTTGAGGGCATGTATTACCGCAGTGATATCGGCTACGAATTTCCTTAAAAATCGGGGGTAACGTTATTGTGTAAACGAAAAGAGGGTGCCGGCAAAATATCCAAAAGCTAAATTGTTTAGCAAACGCTTTTCTGGCTTGAATTTTGCCTTAAAGAAACGAATGCAGGTTTTTGATAAATCTTTGAAAAATAAAATATTTGCCGTTGTTAATTCAAATAATTTACTTCAACTTTGCTGGCATTAATTACATACGTTTTCACTTAATCAAATATGGGCCTCTTTAATTTTTTTACACAGGAAATTGCGATTGACCTGGGTACTGCCAATACCCTCATAATCCACAATGACGAAGTTGTGGTAAATGAGCCTTCTATTGTAGCACTGGACCGAAACAATCCTAAAAACATTTTAGCCGTGGGTAAAAAGGCATTGATGATGCATGAAAAAACCCATGAAAGCATCCGTACCGTTCGTCCGCTTAAGGATGGTGTGATAGCAGATTTTAATGCGGCGGAGTTGATGATACGAGAGATGATCAAAATGATCTATCCTAAAAAACCTTTGTTTGCCCCCAGCTGGCGCATGATGATCTGTATACCCAGCAGTATTACAGAGGTGGAGAAAAGAGCTGTACGTGATAGTGCAGAGCAGGCCGGTGCAAAAGAAGTTTACCTGATACATGAACCTATGGCAGCTGCCTTGGGTATTGGTATAGATGTGGAAGAACCCGTAGGAAATATGATTATCGATATTGGTGGTGGTACTACCGGTATTACGGTAATTGCTTTGGCAGGTATTGTATGCGACCAAAGTATACGTATTGCCGGTGACGAATTTACTGCAGATATTATGGAAGCTTTACGCCGCTACCATAGTTTATTAATTGGTGAACGCACTGCAGAGCAAATCAAAATTCAGGTTGGCGCCGCTATGAAAGACCTGGACAATCCTCCGGATGATATTCCTGTAAATGGAAGAGATCTGGTTACCGGTATTCCTAAGCAGGTAATGGTAAGTTACCAGGAAGTGGCAGAAGCATTGGATAAAAGCATCTTCAAAATTGAAGAAGCCATTTTAAAAGCATTGGAAACAACACCTCCCGAACTGGCATCAGATATTTACCGCCGTGGTTTATACATTACAGGTGGTGGTGCTTTGTTAAGAGGATTAGATAAAAGACTACAGGCAAAAATTAAACTGCCGGTACATGTTGCTGATGATCCGCTGAAAAGTGTGGTACGTGGTACTGGTATAGCCTTAAAACATTACGACAGGTATCCTTTTGTGATGAGATAACTAAAAGCTTCAAGTTGCAAGCTTCAAAGGATAAACTTTAGTGTAAATACTTTTTACAAAGGTTACAAGCTAATATTCTCCTTTGAAGCTCTCCCCTTGCGGCTGACTTTTAAAATTTTGTAATTTCCCCCCGGTGCGTAATATTTTTCTTTTCGTTCGCCGTTATTTCAATTTGCTTTTTTTCCTGTTATTGCAGGGATTCTGTATCTATTTAATTGTACACTACAATACCTATCATAATGCTGTATTCTCGGGTACAGCCAACCAGCTTACGGGTAAAATAAACGAACAATATAATAAGGTGGAAGACTATTTTCATCTAAAAAAAACGAATGACTCTTTATGGAAAGCCAATGAACAACTATACAATAAACTAAAGGCCGATTTTCAATTACCAGACACCACAAGTAAAACAGTTTTAGATACTATTAAAATAGATTCGCTTACCCAATACAGGCGATACGCCTACCTGCGAGCCGCTGTAATAGAAAATGCAGTGAATACACAAAGCAATTTTATTGTTGTTGCAAGAGGAAAAGCCCAGCAGTTGAAGGAAGGCATGGGCCTGGTAGATATTAATAACGCTACTGTGGGGGTTATCACTGCAGTAACTGATGATTATGCAGTTGCCATGAGCCTGCTGCACAAGGATAGCCATATTGACGGTAAGCTTTTGAAAAGCGGGGAAACAGGCACCATATCATGGGACGGGGCGGTACCCAATATCGTTTCCATCAACCGTATTCCTAAAAGTGCAAAAGTGGCAAAAGGCGATACGATTATTACTAGTGGCAACAGTACATATTTTCCAAGAGGGATGATCATTGGTTATGTTACCGAAGTACTACCGGAAAAAAGCAGCAACAATTATGCAATAAAATTAAAAACAGCAGCAGATTTTTACAGCCTGCAATATGTATTTGCTATTGATAATAAACAGCAGGAAGCTATTGACGAACTTTTGGAAAAAGCAAAGCATCCGCAAACAATTAAATAAATGCTTTTAGAAAAGTAAATGAGCACATTTTTAAAAAATATTATCAGGTTTATACTCTTTATACTGGTGCAGCATTTTGTGTTGGATAAAGTGCATCCTTTGCACAGGATGGCAACGCCTTATCTTTATTACCTGTTTATTTTGTGGCTGCCTTTTAATATGAACCGCAGCTGGCAGTTGTTCATTGCATTTTTATTTGGCTTTACACTCGATAGTTTTCAACACAACCCTGGTTTTCACGCCGCAGCCTGTGTGTTAATCGCTTATATCAGGCCTTTTTTAGTCAACCTTTTAATTCCGCAGGAAGGTGCAGATGGCAACTACGAGGAACCGTCTATTAAAAGCATGGGGGGCATGCTGCCTTATTTTATTTATGTGGCGGTGCTTACAATAATTCATCACGGTTGGTTGTTTCTATTAGAAGCATGGCAGTTTGGTGATATCTGGTATTTTTTAGGAAAAACTTTATTATCATCCGCTATCAGTTTATTGCTGATCATTATTACAGAATTGCTATTTGTAAGAAAACAAAAATTCAGAACCAATACTGTGTAGTGAGTCGTGAAAAGTGAATCGTCAATAAAGGCAAATCAAAAATCAAAAATCTAAAATCACCCATCTAAATTGTCTGTCTTCAATCAGTCCCGCAAAAATGTAATCATACTCATGTGTGTTGGAGTATTTGCTATTATTATGCTGCAGTTGATGAACCTGCAATTATTCTCATCTAAATATAAATATGCAGCAGACGACCAGGGCATTTTCAGAAAAGTAGTGTACCCCGACAGGGGGATAGTGTACGACCGTAAGGGAAGATCTATTTTACAGAATACCACCATCTTCGATTTAATGGTTACCCCCAGTAAGCTAAAAGATACAGATACCGCAACCTTATGTAAGATATTAGGTATAGATACCACAGAGTTCAGAAAAAGAATTGAGAATATTGTTTTTAAATTTAAAAGCCAGCGGCCTTCTATATTTGAAGCTTTGCTTAGTAACGAAAAAATGGCCAAGCTTACCGAAAATATGTACAAGTTTTCAAAGGCTTATTATTTACAGGAAAGGTCGGTAAGGGATTATCCTTACGATGCTGCAGGTAATATACTGGGTTATTTAAGTGAAGTGGATTCCAACGTATTGAAGAATCCAAAGTACACCGGTTATGTAATGGGAGATTATATTGGCAAAACAGGGCTGGAACGTACTTATGAAAATGTATTGCTGGGACAGCGGGGCATAGAATTCTGGAAAAGAGATAAGGTAGGCAAGCTTACTGAAAGATTGGAAAACGGAAGTCTTGATACCGTAGCCATTGCGGGGCAGAACATGCATAGTTCACTGGATATAGAACTGCAGATGCTGGGAGAAAAATTAATGGCTAACAAACTGGGGTCTATTGTTGCTATTGATCCTAAAACCGGGGGTATTTTATGCATGGTGAGCAGCCCTACTTTTAAACCCAAATTATTAACCGGTGCCGAAAGAAAAAAACACATAGCAGAATTATTATTAGACCCTGCATTGCCTTTGCTGAACAGAACCGTAGGAGCTACTTATTCTCCGGGTTCTACTTTTAAAACCTTGCAGGCACTGGTAGGCTTACACGAAGGAGTGATTGACACTAAATTCAGGGTTTCCTGTTCAGGTGCTTTTTATGGTTGCGGTTCGGGAAAACCCATGAAATGTTTAGACAGGGGTACATTTGATCTGCGTAGCGCTATAACCATTTCGGATAATACCTATTTTGCCACAGTAATGCAAAAGGTAATTAATAATCCAAAGTATCCGGATATTGATAGCAGCTTAGGTGTATGGAACAGGTATATGCAGGCATTCGGACTTGGTCACAGGCTGGGTGTGGATGTGCCTTCAGAAAAAAGAGGGTTGATTCCCAGCCCTAAATTTTATAATGATGCTTACGGAAAAGGCAAATGGAATTACTGTACATTCCGTTCGGTAAGTATCGGGCAGGGTGAAGTAGATGTTACACCAATACAAGTAGCTAATGAAATGGCTTATATAGCCAATAAAGGGTGGTATAAAATTCCACACCTGGTAGATTCTATTGAAGGGGGTGATAAATTTGACATGCTTTCATCGTTTAAAAAACAACATAGTACGATCGATATTCCCGATAGTATATTTGAAGCAGTACATGACGGTATGCAGGGCGTGGTAGACAGGGGTACCGGTGCTGCAGCTAAAATAGCAGGTATTACTGTGTGTGGTAAAACAGGTACGGTGGAGAATTATTTCAGGGGAGTTAAACAACCTAACCATGCTTTCTTTGCAGGATTTGCACCAAGGGAAAATCCTAAGATTGCTATTATGTGTGTGGTGGAAAACAGCGGCCGCTTTGGCGGTACTTATGCTGCGCCCATTGTAGGTTTAATGATTGAAAAATATTTAAAAGACTCTATTACCGATAAGGCCAGGTTGGCAAGAATTGATCAACTGTCTGATTTAAATTTAATTCCATCCAGAATTTATGTGGAAATGAAAAGGCAGGATTCATTAAGGCATTCTAAAGATTCTGCATACCTGATTGCCAAAGGATATATCAAAGTAATTAAAGACACTATAGGTATGGATGAAAGCGATGAGGAAGATGCACTAGACAATATAAAGAAAGATAAAGAAGAATTAAAAAACGGCCAGCCTAAAAAAGACAGTAACGACAATAAATTAAGAATTAAGACAGAAGCAATTTTGCCCGATCAAAAAAAGAAACCGGAATTGAAGGATTCGACAAAACCGTGAGTTGTCAATCGTCAGTCGTGAGTGCACCATTCACGTCTCTCCATTCACGTCTCACGACTAATGAACATGTATAAAAAAAATCCCTCCATATCAAAAGGAATAGATTGGGTAACAGTAATGTTATACCTGCTGCTGGTGCTTATTGGCCTCACCTGTATTTTTTCTGTTGAATATAAAAGCGGCGATAACGTAGTGCAGACTTTCCTGGGGTTAAAAAAAGAATACAGTAAACAATTACTTTTTTTTGGTGTAAGTGTGGTAGTAGCCGTATTTATTTTACTTACCGACAGCAAATTTTTTACCGCTACCTCTAACCTGGCTTATGCCTTTGGAATATTATTGATACTGGCCACTTTTGCTGTAGGTAAAGAAGTGGGTGGTTCTAAAAGCTGGATAGCAATAGGCAGCTTTATGAATATACAGCCGGTGGAATTATGTAAAATATTTACCTCACTGGCACTGGCAAAATATTTGTCCATGCCCGAAACGAATTTTCATAAAATTGAAACCCAGTTAATTGCTGCAGCCATCGCTTTTTCTCCGGCTATTTTGTCGGTACTGCAAAAAGAACCCGGTGCAGCCATTGTTTATTTTTCTTTCGCCATTGCTTTTTACAGGGAAGGCTTGCCTACACTTTACCTTATCATACTTTTTTCTTTTGCCATTCTTGTTATTGCAAGTATAGTAATCTCTTCAAATACATTTTTTATTGCCATAACAATAGTTGCTTTGTTATTTGTTTTTATTTACTGGCGAAAAATAAAGCGTGATATTATCAAGTTGTTTTTAATTATAGCGGTATGGGGATTGTGTATTGGTGTTAAATTGTTTGTGGTGCCGGCTTTGTTCAACAGTGTATTAAAACCCCACCAGGTAGTACGCATTTTCGCCACCTTTGGTATCGATGATTATAAATTTAAAGACTCTGCAAGAGTAGCAGAAATTCAGAAAGAGTTTGCCAAATTAGGAACTACAAAAAAGAAACCCGGTGAAAAAGTAGAGAGTTACAATGTGAAGCAATCTAAAATTGCCATTGGTAGCGGTGGCTTTTGGGGCAAAGGCTTTTTACAGGGTACACAAACCCGTGGTGAATTTGTGCCGGCACAAAATACAGATTTCATTTTTTCATCCGTAGGGGAAAATTTTGGTTTCTGGGGTTGTATGGTGTTAATGATACTGTATTTTGGATTGATGATACGGCTGGTTTTTTTAGCTGAACGGCAGCGAAGCACTTTCAGCAGGGTGTATATGTACTGTGTGGTGGGCATACTCTTTTTTCATGTGGCTTTAAATGTTTGTATGACATTAGGTCTTGCACCATCACCGGGTATTACCTTACCATTATTAAGCTATGGAGGTTCCTCTTTAATCACTTTTACTATTTTATTATTCATCTCTGTAAAATTAGATGCCGACAGGCACATGATTTTGAGATAGCTTTTTAAGTACGCTGAAATTTTATTTCGGCCTAAAACATAAACCCGTTTTGGTATGCTGAAATTTTATTTCGGCCCAGGCCATTACTCCGGTTAGATTAAAAGGATTTTGATGTGCCTGATGACTCATGGCTTTGCTCCTTAATTTTAAAACCATTTCAATTACTTTTGTAGTCAACTCTTTTTTATCACAATACTCTGTAAATGATCAGAGTCTAAATTTATGAGGCCAGGGGCATGAAAATAATTCCATTAAGCGAAGGCGCTTTTACAATAGACAACACCAAACAATTTATTCCCTTTAACAAAGAGAGTGACGACCTGCAGCAAAGGCCGGTAGGCAGTTTATTGGTAGAGATTCAGCCTTTTGCTATCATTACTAAAAAAGACGTCCTGGTAATTGATACCGGCCTTGGTTTTACCAATAAAGACTGCAGCCTGCAAATACACCAGAACCTGATGGATAATGGCATTAACCCGATGGATGTTACCAAAGTATTGATGAGCCATTTGCATAAAGACCATAGTGGTGGTGTGAGTAAAGAAGATAAAATATTGCAACAGAAATTTATCAGTTTTCCTAATGCTTTATATTATGTAAATAGGGATGAGTTTGATTCGGCCATGGCAAAGGGTAAACCATCTTATACCCCTGCAGAATTTGAAATTTTAGGTGAAAGCGATAAAGTGATTTTTACAACAGGCGATGGGGTTATTGATGAATATATACGGTACGAAGTAACCGGTGCTCATTCACCTTTTCACCAGGTGTTCTGGATTGAAGAGGACGGACAAAAAATATTTTTTGGAGGTGATGTGGCACCACAACTGCAGCAAATGAAAAGCCGCTTTATTGCCAAGTACGATTATGATGGCAAAAAATGTATGGAACTGCGCCAGCAATGGTGGCAACAGGGGCAGGAAGAAAAATGGACCTTCTTATTTTATCATGATATTAAAACGCCGGTGGTGGTGTTTTAAGGTAACAGGATTTAAAGTAATGAAAAAAAATAGCCTAATAGTTATCGCAACTTTTCTGTGTTTTTCTTTAACTACAAAAGCGCAAACCTCTGCTAGCTTAACTTTTCAGGACAGGACTCTACATCAGCGATTTATCATGAATATTTTAGAAGAATATGAAATGGATGGACGATGGATATTTTTAAGGATAGATTCCGCTGGTAAATTGAACCATAACTACGAACTGATACATCCTATGAATATTTACGAAGCATATACAGATAACTTTACAAAAGTAGACCGGCAGTTTTTTTTATTTAACGCCTATCAAACTTTTAGACAACAGAAGCAGGAACAACTTGAAAGATTTCCCCAATCGCATCCAATAAAGGGAATGAAAGTGAATATGAAGCGGTATGATGTATTAAAGAAAATAACTACAGAAAAACTGCTCTCTACTTATTTTAATAAAGACAAAACACTTAAAGATAAATACGCTGGTTGGCTGCATGAGATCATTGCAGTATGTTATACCAATAATATAAAAGTAATCACTCCATCTTCCGGGTATGCTTATTATGAGTTATTTAAGTGATTTCATGTAACATAATTTAGTAGTACTGCACATTTTCTTAATTGCAATAAAAAACTGTTTTAGCAGTAACAGCTTTTGTAGTTGTAGTGCTATAGCGACCTGACCCTTAAAGGGGAGGGTGCAGGCCGCTGTTTTTAACGTAGCTAAAAACTGAACGTCCCGATCCTGCTTGTAATGTGGAAATTGATTACAGGCTGCATCTCAGTATAAAATTATATGCTTATGATGCGGCTGACGGCAACTATATTTTTATGCCTGTTATTTTCCTGTACTGATATTGTAAAGCAACCCCCAATAATAGCAACAGCAATTGTAAATGCAGATAGCAGTAAGGTATTATCAGATACTGGTAATACAGTAATAATGAAAGAGGAGTTCGTTATTAATGTGCCGGCGGTTGCAAAAAAAACTGTTGTTGCCGCATCGGTAAAGGCAATTCAACTACTACAGAATTATTCTTCTATACAAGAAGATTTTGCAACTATAGAAAAAGGGTTTCAAAAATTTACAATTAACATCAATAGTGATACTACTGTTTATTGTAACGAAGGCACTACACTTAATATAAAAACAAACGCATTTTTATTTGATTCAACCGGCTTGCCTGTAAAAGATAGTGTTTCACTTCAGGTAAAAGAGTTTTATAAATTATCAGATATCATCCTGGCTAATCTTTCTACACATTCCAGCAACAGTATTATTGAAACAGGAGGCATGGTATTTATCCAGGCTTTTTGTAACCAACAAAAATGTCATTTAAAAGAAAATATGCCAATACAAATTTTATTTCCCTATGCGCAACAAAAAGATAGTATGCTTTTGTTTACGGGTGTTTGGGAAAATAGAAAAGTTAATTGGATACCATTTGCCAGCCAGGACATTCTGGTGAACAAAGAATTTGACTATGGTTTTTTTCAGGCCCGGTTCGAAAATATTTTGAACAACACCTATTCATTTTTCGACAGCCTGAATGCAACAGGTACCAATGAAAGAGCATTGGTTGAAGTGGAAATAGCAACCAATGGCAAAGCAAGAATTACAGCTGTAAGAAATAACAATAGCAAAATAGTTAAAACTGTTCTTGATAAAGTATTTGCAAAAATGCCTTTATGGCAACCAGCTATAAGCAATAGTATGCCTGTTAAAAGTCGTTTTCAAATTCCCGTAACTTTCATTAATGGAGAGGGCGAGACAGATGATATACAATTTCAGAAAAGTTTTGAAATAACGCAGAACGATACATTGCTTAATGAGGTTAAAGTATCAGATATCAGGAGGTATATATTCAGCACTTCAAAACTGGGGTGGATAAACTGCGATAGGTTTTATAATAAAAAAGGCCCTAAAACGGATTTTAATATTGATTGCGGCGATTATAATGATATTGAAGTGAAGATGGTTTTTCATTCCTTTAAATCAATCCTGGAAGGATATCCCTTGGGTAAAACCTGCACATTTAATGGCATTCCTTTAAATGAAAAAATTACTATTGTGGCGGTTAAGAAAAACGGGGGCAATACATTTATCGCTTTATCAGATGCCAATACCAGCCAGTTAAATCTTGCTGACTTAAGTTTTGAAAAAGTAACCATGGAAAAGCTAAGGATAAAATTAGAGCAACTGAATACTATACAACAGTAACAGTTGTTAAAGGGTCGGGGCGCTGAAGCGACCTGAACCCTTAAAAAGCAGGGTCAGGCCGCTGTTTTTAGCTGCGTAAAAAACTGAACTCCTGGCATAAAAAAAGCCGCTACATCAGTAACGGCTTTCAGCTATTTTCTAAAAATGTATTAACGGATCTTATGAATAAATTCATTGTCCATAAATTGTTTCTGAATATCTTTTAAATCTCGTAAAATACTGGCATCAACCAATTGGCCACCAGTTTCTACAATAAAACCACCAATCAATTCATCTTTAACAGCAGTTTCAATTTCAAAAGTTTTAGAAGGCATTGCTGCTTTTACATTCGTCATGATCTCTTCTCTTAAAGTATCTGTAAGCGGAGAAGCCGTGGTGATCTTTACTTTTTGAATATTGTTCAACGTATTGTACTGGTCGATAAAAGCATTTACAATTTCGTGCAGGTTGCTTTCCCTGGTTTTTCTTACCAGTAAGTCGATAAAGGCACCGGTTAAAGTAGCTACCCTTCCATCAGTTACGGCTTTCAAAATAACCTGTTTTTTATCTGCTTTAATAATAGGACTGCTTAAAACAGCAACAAAGTCAGGATTGCTTTTGCAAACGCTGTCCAGCCATTTCATATCAGCATATACCGCTGCTATCTGATTTTGCTCAGTAGCTAAGTCCAATAAACTTTTTGCGTACCTGCCTGCTAAACGTGGATTATTCATATTTGTGAGTTACAAGCTCCAAGGGGAGAAGCTACAAGAAGTGAGTCATCCCTTGTGGCTTGTTGCTTGAAGCTGGTTTATTAATTCAATTTTACTTCTGAAGCTAAAGTTTTGATATACACTTCCTGCTCAGCTTTATTGCTTAATTCTTTACGTAACACCTTTTCGCTGGTTTCAATTACCAGGTTACCGATCTGATTTTTCAAATCAGTTAAAGCAGCCATTTTCTGTTGTTGTATAGAAGCATGTGCATCAGCAATAATTTTTGCAGCAGCAACTTTAGCTTCGTCCTTAGCGTCGTTTACAATTTTGTCTTTGGTTTCTTTAGCTTCTTTTAAAAGAGCAGCTCTTTCTTCACGGGCTTTAGCCAGTAAAGTTTCGTTGTCATTTTTAAGTTGGGCCATTTCCAGCTTTACTTTTTCAGCAGTAGCCAAAGCTTCGGTGATAGAAGTTTCCCTGTCGTGCAAACCTTTTACAATTGCAGGCCATGCATATTTTTTAAGAATGAAAAACACAATAAGGAAAGCTAAAAGCGTCCAAACAAGCAAACCGAGTCCCGGTGTTAAAAGTTCCATACTATTTCAGTTCTGTGATTAAGAATTTATAATTGGTTACGGGTTGAAAAAGTTTCGAGTTATTTATTTATTGTTAGCGACGTTTTGCTTCGCAAACAATAAAAACTAAATAAACCCGTAACCCGTAACATTTTTAAAAGCATTAAAATACTGCATCCTTTGCCCTGTGCATCAGATGCAGTAATGAGTTGGCAACGATTATAAAACCATTGCAAGGAAGCCCACGATGATAGCGAAAAGAGCAGCACCTTCTACAAGAGCCGCAGCTAAGATCATGTTTGCACGGATATCGTTGGTAGCTTCTGGCTGACGGGCAATACCCTCAACAGCACCTTTACCAATCTGGCCGATACCGATACCTGCACCCATTGCAGCAAGACCAGCACCTACGGCGCCACCTGCGTTTGCAATGCCTTCCAGTAAAATTGTTCCTAAGTTCATGTTACTTGGTTTATGTTAATTAATAATTCCAGGTTAAATGATTACTGCATCATCATACAGCTGATCATGTTTTTTATCGTGGCTGTCATGACTATCATGACTGTGATCGCCTTCGATAGCACCGCCAATTAAAACTGCAGTAAGTACAGTAAAGATGAACGCCTGTAAAAACGCCACCAATACTTCAATAAAATAAATAAAAATAGTGAATGCTATAGACAATGGAGAAGCTCCCCAGCCTGCACCGGCACCCATCTTTTCTCCAAAAATAAATATCAGGGAAATTAAACAGATAATGATAATGTGGCCTGCCACCATATTTGCAAACAGACGTATGATCAATGAGAAAGGTTTTAAGAACATACTCAAAAACTCCACCGGTACTAAAATAAATTTAACTCCCAATGGCACTCCCGGAGGGTTGAAAATATGTGCCCAGTAATGCTTATTGCTGCTGGCTAAGGTTACTATAAAAGATATAACACCTAAAACAACGGTAAAAGCAATATTACCGGTAACATTAGCGGTACCTGGTATAAGGCCGATAATATTATTGATCAATATAAAAAAGAAAATAGTTAACAGGTAAGGGAGGTATTTATTAGCCTTATAACCAAGATTGGGTACTGCTACCTCATCTCTTACAAAAGCAACAACCGGTTCAAGCAAAGCCTGCATACCTTTTGGAGCAGAAGTTACACCCTGGCCGCTTTTATATTTTTTAGCAATACTAACCATGATCCAAACCAGTAATGTAAGCGCCAATAACATTTGCACCACGTTACGGGTAAAAGAAAAATCGTACACTTTTACGCCATCTTCTACCGGAACAATTTTATTACCTACTAGTTTATAGCCGTCTACTTCTTCTTTGCCTTCTTCAAATTTAGAAGCCATAAAGAAAGAGAAACCTTTTTGAGGAGAGTACAACATTACCGGCAGGGGAATAGATATTGCAGTTTCCGTTCCATCGGTGTGATGAATAGAGAAAAAGTGAAATTCATGAGCATCCATGATATGACCGAAAATTACTTCTTTCATATTCAATTTGCCTTCTTCTTTTTGAGCATGTGGTTTTTGGCCATCACCCTGCGCAAAAGCATGGTTTGCAAAAACAGTCAAAAAAAGGCTGAAAGCCAGTACCAGTAATGATTTTAAACACTTTTCAAGCATACAAATCCCTAATTTTGCCGCAAAGATAACGCCGGAAGATGGAAATAGGAAATTAGATGGAAGAAAAAGTATTTTTACACCATTTTTACCTTCTGCTCAAACTGCATTTTATGGAGCTGGTAATAGAAACCCTGCCGGGCCAAAAGTTCCTCGTGAGTACCGATCTCCTTTATTTCTCCTTTATCCAGCACCATAATTTTGCTGGCTTTGCGTATAGTGCTTAGCCTGTGGGCAATTACAATAGAGGTACGGCCGGTAATTAAAGTGTCGATGGCGTGCTGTATCAGGTTCTCACTTTCGGTATCAACCGAAGAGGTGGCTTCATCTAATATTAATATAGAAGGATTATATAATAAGGCCCTTACAAAAGATAATAACTGGCGCTGGCCCAGTGAAAGTGTGGCACCTCTTTCCATTACATTATAATCGTAATTGCCCGGCAATTGCATAATAAAATCATGAATACCGATGAGTTTTGCCGCCTGGATCACGTCTTCCTTTTTTATAGATGGATTACGGAGGGTTACATTGTCAATAACTGAACCGCTGAATAAAAACACATCCTGCAACACCACACCAATGCGGCTTCTTAAAGTATCCAGGCTATAGTCTTCAATATTTTTATCATCGATGGTAATGCTGCCTTTTTGAATATGGTACAACCGGTTTAATAAGCTGATGATGGAAGTCTTGCCACTTCCCGTGTGGCCAACAATGGCTAAAGTTTCGCCGGGATCAATTTCAAAAGAAATATTTTTTAAAACATATTGTTCATCAATATAAGCAAACCACACTTTATCAAAAGCCACTTTGCCTTGTATTGTTTCAGGTGTATGGGTACCATCGTTAACCGCACTGTCATCATTATCCAGTACCTTAAAAACTCTTTCACTGGCAATCATGCCCATTTGCAGCACATTGAATTTATCGGCAATTACACGTAGCGGACGGAATAATAAATTGAGGCAAATAATAAACGAAGTGATGATACCGGCAATTTCTTCTCTTTTAAGATCGCTGATATTTTTTACATCAGCATCTTTGGCGGCCCACCATACCAGTAAACCAATGGATAAAGCCATCACCAATTCCACAATAGGAAAAAACACAGAGTAGGCAAAAATGGCTTTGATATTGGCATTGCGGTGTTCTTTATTAATGGCATTAAATTTATCATACTCTCTTTTTTCCGCAGCAAAGGCCTGCACCACACTCATGCCGGTAATATGCTCCTGCACAAATGCATTTAAATTAGCCACTGCATTTCTCACCCTGATAAAAGATTTATTTACACTTTCTTTAAAAAAGTAAGTGGCGATCATTAGTATAGGAAAAGGTGCCAGGCAAATTAAAGTTAATATCGGGCTTACATATAACATATAACTCAAAACAGAAATGATCGATAACAGATCTGCAATAATCGGAATTAAACCATCGCTGAAAACATCATTAATAGATTCGATATCATTAATGGTTCGGGTGGTTAATGTACCAATCGGCGTTTTATCAAAATGGCCAAGATTTAAATGAAGGATTTTCTGGTAGGTGGTTACCCTAAGGTCTTTAACCACACTTTGGCCCAATGATGCTGTACTGAAAGTAAAATAGAACCTGCAGACGGTTTCTATTATCAGCAGCACCAGTTGTATTATAGTGATCTCCAGGATAAAACCACCGGGGCCGTTGATAAAATGAGCAGTTTCTTTTCCTTTGATACCATCATTAATAGTAAGCTGAATAAGAAAGGGCCTCAGAGGTGCCATTACAGCCAATACTACTGACAGTATCAACGAACCATAAAATTTATTTTTGTATGGCCTGGCAAAATAAAATATCCTGCGAAGTAATGAAAAGTTGAATACCTTTTTTTTAGCACCCGTATCACTCATGGCGCAAAGTTAAACGGTTTTTGGTTTAGAGTTTTCCGTTAAAGGATAAAATTGGTACAGGCGGTAAGCCTTTGTTCCATGCTATACTTCGGAAATAAAACGATTAGGCATCTAATTACTGTAAACACAAAACAGAAAACAACTATTCTGTTTCCACCTTTTTATTATAGGCTTTTATAAAGATGGCCCCCAGGTTTTTATAGGGCGGTATATAATCGTCCCATGCTTCTTTTACGTCTTTAGGTTGTTTTGCAAAATACAAAGACAGATCGTCCCAGATATTTTTCCAGATAATAGGTTTCCCGGAAAGGAGTACCTGGTTTATTTTATTCGTAATGATCTGGTTGATATTTCCGGTGCCGATTTCCTTGGTGGAAATGATATGTGCATCAGGATTAATTTCTATCAGCTGGCTTAAATTTTTATAACCGCCACAACTGCCGAGTATAACAATTTTTGCATCGCCAGCCATACGGCTCATGGTACGGGGCAGCCAGTAACTATGGCCACGGTGTGTTATAATAGAAGGCGTAAGATCACTTTTACGGAGATAATTGTTCAAATGTATCTGCGCTGTATCATCTAAATTTTTATCATTGTTTAAAGGGCGGTTTACATACACCCAGTTCTTTGGTTCTTTAATTGATTTAAATTCCACCCATTCTTTATTGGTGTCATTTTTTTTCCATTCTTTAGCACTGAAAGAACTGATATAAGGCGGAAAAAAATTCCTGCCATCTTCATCGCCATAAAAAAATACCTGTTGCACAATACGGCCGCTATCATCCTTTAGCGCTTTATTGTCGATAGAGTAGATCGGTGGTATACCTATTGCAGTAGTCAGGTCAATTTTATTGGTACTATCTGCCGATAGAAAAATAGTTTTTAATAAATTATAAATTACTTTTCCCCTGTTGTTATTACTACCGGCGCAACGCTGCTCATTTTCATTTACATAACTCAGCATATTGTTCAGCAGGTTTTTATTGTTGATACTGCTGTAGCTGTCTGCCACATCCACGGCATCCTCCAGTGTAGCGGTTGCTTCCAGTCTGCCAACAAAACCTTTCATTAAAGCCTCAGAACTGGAGGCAGGCATCAGGTTTAAAAAAGTATCCAGCTTATTAAAATTAGCAGCCATCTTAATAAACTTTTTAAAATAATCGAAGTTTACAGTTAGCAACAAAGAATCAGTAGCCGGCTTTTTACCCATGCGTTGCAACATGCGGTTAAAACTATGTTTATAGCTGCTGGTATAAATACTGGTATCACCCATCACAATCATGTAATAAATATCCACCGGTGATAAAGGATCAATAGCTTTCATCCTTATATTTTCAGGTTTTTCATGCAACTCATTAATAGGATTAATAAAATGCTGGTTGGCTTTTCGCTTCAACATATCCCTTAAACCGTTGGGGCCTAAAAATGCAATGGCGGTATCGCCATGGTTCATTCTTTTGCTGTATTCAATTTCTGTTTGCACCAGTAATTTGTAATAGGCCACACTATCATATCCTGTTTCGCCGTCACCAATTATTTTTTTAAGGCTGTCAGTTTGTTTTTTACCGGATATAATATCATCTAAAAACGGAAAGTATAAAAGCGGCGAAGGCAACAGGCTTAAGCTGGCCAGCGTTTTAACCGCCGGGCTGTTGCTTTTATGAATTAATTTTCCTGCAAGAGAATTAACATCCTGTGCGTATTTGTACACCTGTGCAGGATCGTTTTTGCAAGTGGCAGTTACCAGGCTATCAGCAAAGCTTTCTTTTGTATAAGGCGCAATGGTTTGTAATATTTTATCAGGATTGAGGGCACAAAATTTCAGGTACACAATATTTTTACTTTGCAGGTAACCCGGGTTGGTTACAAAAATATCTGCAGTGATATTGCATACTTCCCAGGGTACAGCATCAATATAAGGTACCATGCTTACGCTATCAATAGTAGCACGCATTATCTTTTCAAAATTATCCACCAGCATGGGTGCAAAAACGGGCTTTATTTTATTTGATCGCCAGTTTACCCGGAAGGTCCTCAGCAAAGTTTCAATATAAGTGAGGTACCTTACTTTTTCGTTATTGGCTTTTATTTTATTGTTGACCTCCACACTATCCTGCAGGGCATTCACCTTTCTTAACATGGCATCTGTTACGGCAAGATTGATCTCTTCATTGGAAGATACTTTAAAAATACCATCCAGTTTTCCATCGGATTTATCCAATAGCTTTTGCTCTTCATTTATTTTATCGTGAAAGCGTTGCCTTTGAATGGGCGGCTTGATAGTGTCGAAAGTTGCAGACGCATTTGCTTTGCCGGCAAACAGCAACAGGATTAAAATAGTGTACTTCATCATAACTTATACTGCAAAGATGCTGAAAATTTATTTAGGGTTGTATATCAACGGATTTTGCCTTAACAATTTGATAATATTCCAAAGGCGTACTACTGATTTATTGATACTTGTTAAGGAGTACTTTTGCACAGCATTTTACGTATGAGCACTGTTAAAAAAATATTAATTGCCGATGATGAACCGGATATATTGGAAATCATCCAATACAACTTACAGGCCGAAGGCTTTGAAGTGATAACGGCAAAGAATGGCAACGAAGCTTTGGAAAAAGCTAAGAGAAACCTGCCCGACCTCATCATTTTAGACATTATGATGCCCGGAAAAACCGGTATGGAAGTATGTAATTTATTACGTCAGCAACCGGCTTTTAAAAATACCCTGATCATTTTTTTAACCGCATTAAGTGATGAAGGCACCGAAGTAAAGGGCCTGGAAAGCGGGGCCGACGATTACCTGACCAAGCCTATCAGTCCTAAAGTGTTGGTGAGTAAAGTGAATGCATTATTCAGAAGGTTTAGTAAAGATGAGCCCAAAGTGTTAAAAGTGGGAGATCTTGAAATTGACCGTGAAAAATACATGATCAACTTTAAAGGCAGCGATATTGTGTTAGCAAGGAAGGAATTTGAATTACTGGCCTTACTGGCCGGAAAACCCGGTAAAGTTTTTCTGCGTAACGAAATTTTAAATACCATCTGGGGCACCGAGGTAATTGTTGGCGACCGTACTATTGATGTACATATCCGTAAAATCCGCCAGAAACTAAACCTGGATTGTATCAGCACTGTAAAAGGTGTGGGGTATAAGTTTGAAATATAGAAGAAAGCCTCGAGGGGAGAAGGAAAGCTTCAAGGGGAATAGCCTCAAGGGGATAAACTTTACAGAAGTAGCAGTAAGCTCAAATTTTTTAGCACTCCCTTGCAGCTTGTGGCTTGCAGCTTATTATGCTTTATCCCGGAGCTTATTTTTAACTCTCCCTTGCAGCTTGTAACTTGCAGCTTATTATGCTTTCTCAAAAAAATTTTTCACCGCAGCAATTATCCGCATTAACTGCAGTAGCATTATCGGTGCCGATTGCTTTAGGCATTTTTGTTTTTAAGCCCGTATGGTGGATTGCATTGATTGCTTTAGTGGTAATTTTCCTGGGTAGTTTTGCTTTGATACATTACACGCTGAAAACATTTATCTACAGGAAAATAAAACTCATTTATAAACTCATCTACCAAACCAAGGCCAGCAAAAGAGAAGAGTTTTATTACAAAAATATTTTACCACAAAAAGGTATTGATGAAGTAAGAGAAGATGTGGAAAAATGGGCCATACAACGAAAAGAAGAAATAGAAGTACTGCAGCGAAACGAAACCTACCGCAAAGAATTTTTACAAAACCTGAGTCATGAATTAAAGACGCCGATTTTTGCTATACAAGGGTATGTAGATACCCTGTTAAATGGCGCTTTGGAAAATCCTGAAGTGAATAAGAAGTTTTTAACCAGTACTTCCCGCAATGTAGACAGGCTGGTAAACTTAGTAGATGACCTGGATGAAATTTCAAGATTGGAAAGCGGGGAACAATTATTGTACCAACAGAATTTCATCATACAGGACCTGTTGAAAGAAGTGTATGAAACATTGGCTATAAAAGCTGAGGAAAAAGAAATTAACTGCATTATTAAAAAAGGTTGCGAACAACCTTTAACGGTATATGCAGATAAAGAAAAGATACGACAGGTATTTATTAACCTGGTAGATAACGCCATTAAATACGGTAAGCAAAATGGTACTGTGGAAAGTAGTTTTTATAAGATTGATGGCATGACGGTTTTAATAGAGATCAGCGATGATGGCTCGGGTATAGCTGAAGATCATTTACACAGAATATTCGAACGCTTTTACAGAACAGACCTGGCAAGAAGCCGCAAAGTAGGCGGCAGTGGTTTGGGACTTTCTATTTGCAAACATATTATTGAAGCACACGGACAAACGATTCATGTACGCAGTAAAATTGATGTGGGTACAACATTTGGTTTTACATTGCAGAAGAGAAAAGATTAATTGATCTGCGTTATTTTCAAGTCAAACTAAATTATTAAAAAAGGTTGTTCCGGATTATCAGGAACAACCTTTTTTATTGTTGCCAACTTATTTAATATCCGGGGTTTTGATACATTTTAGCCGGATCTAATTTATATTCATTGTAAGGGATAGGGAAATAAAAATCTTTGGTGGTGCAATTGGTTAAAGGTGAATTATCAAAATTTGCCTGCGACTTTGCATTAAAATATGCCACCAGTTCTGTTGCATTAAAGAAACGGGTTAAATCGTGCCAGCGATGATGTTCAAAGGCAAGCTCAATTCTTCTCTCGTGCAAAATCGCCAGTTTTAAAGTGGGATATCTTGAAGTATAAGCAGCATTACCAAGCATGGTTGCATAGTTGGGCATACCAGCTCTTGCACGAACCATATCGAGGTATTTGATGGCGTTAGTGTTATCATTTAAATACATATACACTTCTGCAAGATTTAAAATAACATCTGCATAGCGGATCAATATCCAGTCGTTGCCACCATAGCCCAAAGTGCTTGCAGCAGCACTGGCATCTCTGAATTTTGTGATAAAATAAGAAGATGTAGCGGTTGCGTATTTAACCGAAAATGCGGTGCGAGGGTCACCAGTTTCAAATTCATTCAGCAGGTCTTTGGTAAAAAGGCCACCAGCTCCCTGCGAAACAAATAAAGAATTAATAGTTTCTCCTTTTGCCTGGTTGGTTCTTGCCAATGATGAGGAGTAAGTGGCATCACCCTGTTTATACACTATCTGAAATATTATCTCTGCATTAGTAGATTTTTTATTTACATCAAATACATCTGCAAAAGGGATATCAGAAAGATTGGTAAATGTTTTTTGATTGAAACAAGCCAGCAAATAAGTTTTAGCATTGTTTAAATTTTCAGCAGCTTTCGATGCATCTAAATTTGTTGCCATTGTTAAATATACCTGGCCCAACAATGCGTTTGCTGCCTGTAATGATACTCTCCCTTTACTGGCTGCCGGTTGTATTACAGGCAGGTTACTATTTGCAACATCTTTTAAGTCGCTAACAATTTGCGCATACACATCATCTTTTTTTACCCTGAAGGTGAGTGCGGCTGCCTGTTCTGTTGTTGTTAGCCTTTCGGTAACCAAAGGCACGTCACCAAATTCTCTTACTAAATTAAAATACATATAAGCTCTTATAAATTTCAATTCAGCTATGTATTGTGTCTTAGTGGTTTCATTGGCAAAAGTAATTTTAGGTATTATTGACAGGATCAGGTTTGCCCTGGAAATGGGCGTATATAAAGCAGTCCAGTGACTTTGCAGATAACTGTTACTGGGTACTATTGAAAATGCTGTAAATTGAAAAGGCTCTCCATTATTGGATTGATTGTCGGTTGTATTTACATCATCGGCACGATCATCGGTCCATAGTTGTGCGCCTTCACCAACACAATTGGAACTCCTTAGAGCTTGGTATACGCCATAAACTCCTGTGGTGATATCAGCTTCTGTCTGATAACCATTATCAACAGATACTGCATTGGGATTGAATTGTTCTAAATTAGATTTACTGCAACTGGTGAGACTTATTATCAGCACTACACTGAAAATAAGAGAAAATATTTTATACATAAATTTATTTTTGTGAGTTGATAATTTTTAAAATTGAACTTTTACTCCTGCGCTAAAAGAACGGGCCAAAGGATATTTACCATAATCCACACCAGGGGTAAGATTTGACCCGTTGTTAAAATCAACTTCAGGATTATAACCTAAATATTTGGTAACCGTAAAGGCATTGTCAATAGCAGTATACCATCTTAAACCACTGATGCCTAATTTTTTTGTAAATGCCATAGCAGAAAGATCAACACCAAAAGTAATATTAGTACACCTGAAGAAGGATCCATCCTGTAGATAGTAATCAGACAATCGTGTGCTGTTACTTTGAGAACCACCACGTGTAGCCCTGTATTCGTGACCGTTACCTGGTTGCGCTTCGCTGCGGTAACGATCATTTACAACAGCATATTGGTTGCCCGAACCTTCCATATTACGGATGTAATAATCCTGTCCGTCTATAACCTGGTTACCTTGTGAACCATTGAATGAAGCGCTAAGATCAAACATTTTATAGTTTACATTAACACCAAAACCATAAGTGAATTTTGGGTACGGTGTACCAATGATATCTTTATCCGCATCAGTAATAAGTCCATCTCCGTTTTTGTCAACAAAATATAAATCACCCGGGTTTAATGGAGTGGTTGAATACGTTGATATGGGGAAGCCTTGTAATTTATAACCGGCCGGAAATTTGTTTCCGTTTAATTTGTATACAGCCAGATCAGCATTTACATTAGTCATATCTTTTTCTCTCACCATGCCTGCAACCCTGAGACCGTAAAATGAACCAACAGGATCACCTTCTCTTGTAACGTGGGTGATATAACTTCTTTCTGCACCATTAATTTGTATTTCACTGGCGCCACCAAGACTAACCACTTTATTTTTATTGGCTGTAATATTACCGCTGAAGTTTACATTAAAATCTTTACTCTGTATAATCTTAGCGTCTAGTTGTAAATCAAAACCTTTGTTTTGAATGTTTGAATTATGCAGGTTTGTTAATATAGATGTTGCGCCGGATAAGGAAGAAATACTTTGATTGTATAACAGGTTATAAGATTTACTACTGTAATAGTTAAAAATTACCGATAAGCGGTTATTCAATACTGTGGCATCTATACCAAAATTATATTGTGCAGTTGATTCCCAACCCAGGTTAGCATCTGTAATACCACCTGCCCATGTAGCATTGTAAACAGTACCGCCAATTACCTGTCCTCCAGAACCGGTTAGGTCTTGCTCGTATCTGTAATTACCAATATTATTATTACCTGTTAAGCCCCAGCTCGCCCTTAGTTTAAGAGAAGAATTTTTACCTAACCAGTCTTTATAAAAAGATTCATTAGAAAGATTCCACCCTGCAGAAACTGACCCAAACTGACCCCAACGGTTTTGCGGGCCAAAACGAGAGGAAGCATCTGAACGGAACGACCCGGTTAAAAAATATCTTCTGTCGTAACTATAAACAACTCTTGCTAAATAAGACATTAAAGTGGTGGTTGATTTGCCTGAATTGGATAATCTTGAAAAATCTCCTGCTGTAGAACCGCCAGAAGTAATTTCAGGAACCAGGTCGTTAGTAAAATTTTTTACTGCTACTGCAACAACATCAGTATTGGTTTCCTGGGAAGTTGAACCAGCTAAAGCATCAATACTATGTTTGCCAAATTGTTTTTTATAATTTAAAGTAAACTCTCCCAATATATCCTGGATAGTCATAAACTGTGCAGAGGCATTTGCTGCAAGAACAGATTGTGACGAGCCGGCAGGATTAATACCATTGCTTAAATTTGTTGGATAATAATACTCATATTTTTCAGTATACGTTTCGCCTCCTAAATTTACTTTAGCCGAAAAGTTTTTTACGATTTCATACGTGGCATTCACGTTATAGGTAGCCCTTGTTCCTTTCCTGGTAATTTTTACCCGCTGTGCTAAAGCTAAAGGATTTTCTATACCCTGGAAAGCGTATGCAAAACCATCTGTTTGTGCACCGGCACCTACATTGGCCAATGCTAAACTACCATCGGGATTGTAAGCAGGAAAAATGGGCATATAAACTAACGCACCTAAAATAGGACCCTGGTTAAAGCGGCCTTCCTGCACTTCCCGGTTATTAGTATTGGTAACAAAAATACTTGACGATGCTTTTAATTTTTTAGAAAGATCGGCATCAATATTTGCTCTCAGGTTTATTCTTTTTTGATAGGTACTGTTTAAAATACCGGGCTGATCTAAATACCCGCCACTAATAAGATACTTTGTACCTGCAGTGCCGCCGGAGAATGAAAGATTATGTCTTTGTACCAAAGCATTATCATACAATACATCCTGCCAGTCGGTATTATACTTAGGGGCAATTATTTTTTGAGATGCAAAATCATAAAGGTCTTTAATAATACTTACCGAACTGGCAGTTGCAGTTTGCCCTGCTTTTAAATTACGTGTGGCGTTGTCATCAGAATAAAATGCATCATTCCAAACAATACCTTTAGAAATAAGGATGTCTTTATAATTCGCATTTCTGCCATTTACAAAAAGGTCAGTAAATTGTGTAGCGTCTAATAATTTTACTTTATTAGCCAGTTGCTGACTGCTTAACTGGTAATCATAAGTTAGTTTTCCTTTACCTTGTTTACCACGTTTAGTTGTAATTAGAACTACTCCGGCTGATGCCCTGGAACCATAAATGGCAGCAGATGCAGCATCCTTTAAAATTTCAATAGATTCAATATCATCCGGATTAATAAAAATATCGTTGCCAGATGTGGCAGGGTTGTAACCGCCAGTGGCATTACCACCATTACCCTGTCCCTGGCTTATATTACCTCCCACAGCATAGCCATCTATTACATACAAAGGTTCTGAACTGGCATTGATAGAGCCAATGCCACGTACACGTATTTTGGCACCTGAATATGGTGCACCACTAACCTGCGCTACCTGAACACCGGCTACTTTACCTACCAATGCCTGGCTTAAAGTTGGTGCAGAAAGATTTAATTCTTTTGCCTTAACACTCGATAGAGAACCAGTAACATCGCTTTTGCGTAACCGCTGGTAGCCGATTGAAACTTCATCCAGCAGTTTAATGTCTTCCTTTAATTTAATGTTGATAAAAGACCTGCCGGCTTTTACTTCCTGTTGCACATAACCTGCTGAAGAAATAATCAGTGCAGCTCCTTCATTTACTTCTATTGTAAACTTACCATCTGCATCAGTTAACACTACTGCTTTACTGTTTTTTACAGATACGTTTACCCCCGGAATGGGTTTATTATTTTCATCTGTAATGATACCGCTGATTGTAATCGTTTGCGTTTTGTTTTCATTGCCTGCTTTTATATTACCGGGCAAAATGGTAAAGAGGCCAATTGCAAATACCAGGCTTAGTATTTGCCCTAACTTCCTTAAATTTTTAAAGAAAATTAAGTGTAACATTTTTTCTTGCATACTAGTTTTGATTTTATGTATTAAAAATGATTTTGGTAAAAATTATTTTCATCAGCAAGCAAGCCAAAGCAATATTTTTTTAGATGTGAATAATAAATCTTTATACCTGATTTAAACCAGGCAGATAAAATGCTCATTGATCATTACTCACCAATTTATGTTTATCATATTCACATTGTTTTTTCTTGAAGAAGTTACCGCAATGCCTGAAGTATATTTGTTATTCAAAAATGTGAAGCCCTCGAGTTCATCACTCCTGTCTATGTCAATTACCTTAATAACAGACTGTTTTCCTTCAGCAATAGATTTTTCCAGGTCCACATAAGTGAACCGCCATTTTCTACCTTCTATTTGATTTTGAATAAGTACAAGAATTCCTTTGTCTGCCATCCAGTACAGGTTTTGTACCCAGGGAGTACAGGTAAATTTTTTATACAAGACCCCTTTTTCAGAAGTCTTTTTTGCTTTTTTTAAGAGAGAAGGGTCATAGAGCCGAACTTCATTTGCTTTATCACCATAATCAGCTGTAGCAACATACCATTTCTTTTTATATTGTACATATTCTGGCCTTGTACCCTGTATGCAGGTATCATCATCAATAGTATTTAACAGATTGCCATCTAATGTGCCTGTACGTTGTAAACCTTGCCAATCAATACAATAAATAACTGCTCTCCATAAAGTACCTTCTTTGTTTAAACGAATACTATTACCGAGAAAAACCGGGTTGTTATCGTGGTAAGCAATACCGGTAGGGTGGTTAATGACATCAGTATCGTTAAGCGTTAGTTTCATTTCTTTATTATTGTACAGCAAACTATCGCCTTCCATTTTATATTCTCTTATCATACCAACCTCCCTGTCGCCATACATGAATATTTTACCATTTTGATTAGAAACTCCCTGGCAGGCACCCAACGAATCAATATTGTAAGATTGAGAAATTGTCATCCCCGGTTCATTCGTAAATGAAGGCAATAAAATGGTTAATAGTATTATGGTCAAAATAATTCCCAACTCTGTTATTTTCATAAGTGTTGATTGTAGTTTTATTTTTTTAATCGCTATTATTAAGAGGAAGACTAACATTACTTTACCAGTTTATTTAGATCAACCATTTTTATATCAGGGGTCTATTGGTTCCATTGGGTTAATATGCAGTGCTTCAATCATTGGAAAAAATTCTACCTCTGTTTCACTTAAGCGGATACCATTTTTATAAGGCGCTTCGTTTAATTCTTTTAAACAACGGGCAATTAGAGTATTGCTGATCATATTGCTTTGCCCTTTTGTAGTGCAGGTAATAGCGGGTTTGTCAAAAGGCATTCCATAGTGGTATATCATTCTTACAGTGTTACGCATATTGGTGGTGGTATGCCGGGCATGCGGATCAATCAAAATTGCATTGGCTGGAATGCCCAGTTTTTCTATCAAATACTTTTTCATCTCGGTAGCTTCGCAAAATTTAGTTTTGTAAGGATGTACTTTGCCACCAGATGTTACAATAAATGGAGCTAATCCTTTTTTATATTGAATAGCAGCAAGCCTGCATCGTAGCATACCTTCGGCACTTAATGCAACCTGGGCATCTTCAGGGCCGGCACCCGGAATCATTATCAGTGAGTATTTATAATCATTCCATTTTATATTCTTTATTCTATCAACAGCTAATTTATTTTCGCCTTTTTCCATCGGCTCAAAATCAGCGGCCTGTTCCCTCTCATTCATTTCCAAAAAGCGCAGTGCGCAGGTAAGCGATGGATAAAAAAATAAATTATTTTCCTTGCTTTCTAATGCAACTAAAGAGGAGGTGTTATATAACAAACTCACATAGTTATACAAGTAAGTGTTGTTATTGCGGGGATCTTTTGTATTAAAGCTTATAGAATCAATTAATGGATAGTTAGGCTTATTACCTCCTGCATATACCCCAATGCAAAAATTAATACCGTTGGCATCCTGTTCCCATGCTTTTGCCAGCATTTCTTTGCCAGGGAGGTTTTGAAATAGCACGTAAGTGCCCGAAGGAATTAAATGATTTTGCACCAGTTTACCTAATGCATTCTGTGGTTCGTATAAAATGGCCAGTCTTTCACTAATTGCTTTTATTTCAGCATCAGTAAATTTCATTCTGTCGATAAAGCAACTGCCATCCCTGCCACAATTAATAAGTGACGATGATAAGGAATCAGTTTTGGCCTTTGCAATTGAAGACAGTATATCATCATTGCCGAGTAATTTTTTTACATCAGGCAATTGCTGAAAAAGAGTGAGCAGGTAATAATTTTTTGATTGCACGAAATCATTGCCCTGCAATAATTGATACCTGGGGTTTGGGGTGTTTTTTTGGGCAAACGCAGCTGTAATAAATAAAAAAAATATTACTTGCAGAAAGATAAACAGTTTACTGGTATTTGTTTTGGAAAACATATATCAACGAAATTTTGGAAATGCAAACCTATGCTTATGCAAATGATGAAAGTTAGCATTGAAAATTGTTAATTATTTTTTGTTACAATGGTAATAATTACATAAAAATTTCAACATGATTTTATAACATGTGATGGATACTTTGAGTGTAATTTTTACACTGATTATATTTTATTATGCTACAGAAAAATAAGGCTGTTATTCTACTGGTATTCTTTTTTAATATTTCATTTTGCATCCTTGCACAAAACATTACACTCCCAGTTTGCAAAAACAGGTTTATTGTAATAGCACATAGAGGAGACCATACAAATGCAGCGGAAAATACATTGACAGCTTATCAAAATGCTATTGATGCCGGCGCAGATTTTGTAGAGATTGACTTACGTACTACCAAAGATAGCCAGCTGGTAATTATGCATAATTCTACTATTAATTATATGACTGAAGCTAAAGGAAATGTGAGTGACTATATGTTTGATTCACTAAGAAAGATACCAGTTCATGACCCACAGCATCCTGAATGGGGAAAATATACCATACCTACTTTTAAAGAAGTACTGCAGTTATGTAAAGGAAAGATCAATATCTACCTGGATTTTAAAAATGCTTCTGTAAAAAGTGCATACCATGAAATTGTAAATGCAGGAATGGAAAGAAATGTTATAGTGTATATAAACGAAGTGCATCAGTTTGCAGAATGGAGAAACATAGCCCCTGCAATGCCATTAATGATAAGTTTGCCATCCCAAATAAAAACAAAGCACGAAATGTATGCATTATTAGATTCCCTGCAGATTGATATACTGGATGGTAATTTTGATGAATACAATATAGCAACCGTGTTGGCCGCTAAAGAAAAAAATATACCTATCTGGGCCGATATTCAATCTAAGGACGAAAATGCCGAACGATGGGATAGAGCCCTGGTACTGGGCTTAGCAGGATTACAAACCGATCATCCCGCTGCCTTAATCGGGTACTTGAAATTAAAAGGCATGAGATAGTTTAAACCGTTTTTAGATGCGGATAAAATTAATGCAGCTATTTATTTTATCTCGTTTAAATATTTTACAAATTCAGTATTGATACCGGCATTAAAGTTTTCCATCTTTTTGATATAAAACGATCTTACGTCATTCCAGTTGTAATACGGAAATGTTTTTGTGAGTAATCCTTTTACCGCTACTTCTTTTTCGTTCAGTAAAAATTTAACCAGGTAATTTTCACTGCCTTGTTTTTTATACAGTATCCATTGTATGTTGGAACTTAAAGGGATTACTTTATCAGCATTCCATATTCGATTGATGGAGCTTACACTTCTTGTAGCTGTTGCTGCAGTAGTTAATCCTAATAAAGTTGCATAAGGTGAAATGGTTTCTGCATGGCTGAAACGCAATTGTGCATTTACCGTTTTTGTTTTAACATACTCATCTGTGGTAATGATGAAATCGGCCAGCAAAGGCAACGCAATTTTTACCTGTATGCCGTTAACATCTGCACCGGGGCCTTTTACAAAAAAATCTTCTGCATTATCAATTTTACCTAAAGTGAATAATTGTGTGCAGGTTAAAAAGGATTGCATATCTACATCGGCAATTGTATATCCGGCATCTTCAATTTCTTTTTGTACAGAATAAAAAATGGTAATGAAGCCATACAGGTCTGCGGTAAACTTATCCTGGTCTTTTGCTGCTATATTTTTAAAGTAAGAAGGGGTGAAAAATTGTGCTGTTATTTTGGTTGCCAGCTGGTTGTATTTTTCTGCTGCTTTTAATTGTTGCAGGTATTGTAACCAGTTACCATTTTCTTTATAAGCATCATATGCAGGCGACATATCATAAAACCGCAGTGTTGTATCGTTTAATTGCTTCGCAATTTCCGGTTCGTTTATTCTGGTTTTTAATGCAGTTACAAAAGCATCGCTGGTTTGCAGGGTCCTTATTTCTTTGGTATAAGATATATGCAAAACCGGTTTTGTGTTATTGAACACATTGCTGTAATTAGCATACATCCTGTCTGCAAGGCCTTGCTGTTCTGTTTTTCCACGAAAGGAAATAGATTTAAAATTTTTCTTCTCTGCTTTTTCTAAACGAACTATTTTTTCTTTCAGCAATTTTCCTGCTGCACTTAATCCGTTAGCACTATCCGCCTGGAAAAGCAATTGATAGATAAAGGAACTGTTTACATCTTTTGTCAGGTGCCTTGCGCCATGCCGGCCCACATGATTGATGAATACAGGAGCATAACCCTTTGGCGGCGCACTGTATTTTTGTTGCTGGCTTTGATACAATGTTTTTGAACCTAAAAAAGGCTCTTTACAATTTTGGCCATTAGAAACTAATGGAACAAAACTGTAAAGGCAAATGGATATAATTATTCTCTTCATCGTTTCACTATTCCGGTATTATTTCAATCGGATTAATAATGCAGATTTCCGCTTCCGTTAATCTGGTAACAACCAATATCGGCACCGGGTTGTGTATAATCTGTAACACCATATTTTTCATCTGTAGGAATTAACTGCAAAGGTTGAAAGCCTTTGTAACCTTTGCCAATACAGGGAGAACCCGGTTGCAAAGTAAATTTAAAATTTCCAATGGCATTAATATCCTGCAAACGATAACCACCAATAACAGGTAATGGATAATTGAAGAATAATGGATTGCCTACCTGTACTGCATTGGCAGCAGTTGCAGCATAGCCGGTATTGCTTAAATAATTAAATGTAGCAGGTAAAAAACTGGTTGGGTTAGGGAAGTCGGTGGATTGTGGTTTGGTAATATAAGTGGTGGGATAAATTTCGCTGGCTACACTTAAACTATCAGCCCAATAATAATTGTAGCCATAATGGCCATTGTATAAATAAGCTGTATCTGCAGCCACATTCGACAATATGCGTAAACCAAACCTGCAGTTTACAATAAGATTATTAAAAGCCATTCCTCTTGCGCCTTCTTCAAAATTGATTGAACCGCCACGGCCGGTTTTGGTTTGCCTGAATCCTCCGTTGATAATGGTATTGTTATACATTCTTACATTACATTTTGTAATACCCGGCCCGCTGCCTTTATCAGATGCTTTTAATCCATTGGTAGCATCGCCGATAAAAAGATTGTAGGCCATATCGCCTGTACCACCACTTTTTATATTTAAAACATCACCACCATTTTTTCCGCATCTTTCAAAAGTGCTTCTTAAAATAGCAAACTTACCACCGGCACCGGATACACGTATGGCGTCGTCAACAGTGCCATATATCCACGAATCTTCAAAAACTAAATTACCCGTAGGGTTAGAAAAATAAATAGCATAAGAAGGATCAGTAGCGGTTAAACCTAAAACAGTATAAGCAGTAGAACCACCTGCGTTTAATGTAGCGCCGCAATATTCTAAATGCGTCCATTTAAAAACCATGTAGGGACTGGTAGCATCACCCAGTACACCTTTCCATTTGCCATTAAAAGCAGAATCATTACCTGCTTTAAAATTTACTTTAGGTTGATCCGTTTTAGTTTGTCCGGCAACAGTAAGCCAGATGGGTTCATCTTTTGTGCCTAATGAAAAGAAAGAACCTTTAACAATGATACCTGCACCATTATTAAAATTTACTCTTACGCCAGGCTGAATAATTAAAGTGTCGTTAGGCTGTACATAGATATCGCAATTTACAGTGTAAGTTTTTCCACTTAACATTGTGCCGGTAACGTTACCGCACAACGGCGTTGCATCGCTGATAGGCTTTGCAGGCGTGGGTACGTATACGTAAAGGTCTCTTTTGTCTTCTGAAAGTTTTTTACAACTGCTGAAGATAAATGCAGCAAGCAGAAGAGCTACTGCACTGAATATTATTTTTTTCATGATGATAAGTTTAGTGTATTGAAATGGTAAACTGTATTATTTAGAATTTATACTTTAAGCCAAACAGGTAACTGATCTTATAAAAATCACTTTGTACAAAAATGTGTTTGAAATCATCCTGGCCTGCTAACTGGCTGGGAGTGCCGTCATACAAATAGGCTTGTTTGATGATGGATTTTGTTTTTGAACTGGTAAGGTTATTGATCTTACCATAAAATGTAAAATGCTTAATGATCTTTTGTTCAAATGAAAAGTCTAATTGATTATAAGGTTGTTGCCAAACATCTAAGCCGTAATAAGGGGATACCTGTGTAAGCCTTTCGCCGGTGTATACAAAAGCTAATTGTATATCCAATCCTATTTTACCATTTTTATACAATAAGGAAATGTTGCCCACATTATCCGACTGCCCCTGCATTGGCCTGGTTTGAGAAAGTTTTGAAGTGGTATCCTGTCCGCTGTTATTGTTGTAATAGCGATACAACTTATTAGTAGTAATTTTTGATTTAGTATAAGTGTAGTTTGCATTTACACCAAACTTGCCAATGAATTTGGTTAACACAAATTCAAAACCATAGTTGGTAGCATTACCAAAATTATACGGCATTAAAGTAACTGCTGCATGTGGGTTCACCCTGTCTGGTAAACCTAACTCAATCGGATCTTTAATTTTTTTATAGAATACGCCCGCTAAAACCTGGTCGGCACCTTCTGGAAAATATTCATAACGCAGATCAAAATTATCAGCCTGTGTATGGTTTAAATCCGGATTACCTTTTTCATCATAATATTCGCCGTGTACCTGGTAAGGTGTGATTTCAAAAAAGCCGGGACGGCTGATGCTTTTAAAATAAGAAGCTCTCAGGTTTTGTTTATTGTTGATAAGGTATTTAAAATGCAGGCTGGGTAAAACATCAGTATACCAGATATGCCCGTAAATATCATCAATAGAACCCGGAGGGATAGCCGTGGTATAATGCTGGTCAGTATTCTCTACTCTTACACCACCTAATACCTGAAGTTTTTTTGTAGCCATTAATTTAGCTTGCACATAACCTGCTGCAATATTTTCAGAGCTATTATAACAATTGGGATTGATTGGATTTCCCTTCGCTTTTTCTGCTTTTGAAAAATCATATGCGGCACTATAAATATCAGTAAAGGTTTGTACGCCCGACCCTTTAGAGCTTAATTCATATTCATTATAATAATTGTCTCTTTCTTTATGGCGGTATAATCCACCGGCGCTCAATTCAACTTTTGTTTTTGCAAGGGTTGGGGTATAAATAAAATTAGCATACCCGGAAAGGTCTTTATCACTGTTGTTGCGCCAGATCCTCGTCATACCTGCAACAGAATAGCCCGGAGGATTTTGTACAATACCATTCTTTACTTCATTGTCTACTTCATACTCTGCCTGGTCGGGTACATTTTGTTTAGCTAACGAATACACTGCACTCCAGTTGAATTTTAATTTGCCGGATAAATTATGTTCACCTTGTAATGTGCTGTTATAAATACTTTGTATCTGCCACCTGCTTCTGTTGTATACAGCTACATTACCTGAGCCTGGCCCGGTGCGTTGTGTGGTTAATGAAGAATCTACACTGTAACGGGATTGAAATTCATCCATGTGAATGTAGAGATTGTACAGGGAAATTTTATTGTTCTCATTGATAGTGTAATCCCATTTATTATTAAAACCTAAGCGGCGTTGCTGTGTAGAATACTCACGGGTAAAGCCATCATTAAATGTAGCCACGTTATCATAACGGGTGCCGTTTTGTACAAAAGTTTGTGATTGCGGATTCTGGCGGTTAAAAATATTATCAGAGCCACGGTACATGTTTTGATAACTTCCACCCAATACCACACCTAATTTTTTATTAAGAAAACGATTGCCAATGGTAAAACCTAATTGCCCGTTGATAGGATTAGCTAATTTTTTTAAATCAAGATTGGCTCTTGCAAAATCATTACTGGTGGCAAAATAATCAGGCCCGTTTAATGTTGCAGGATCTTTTTTATTAATTACCGAATGATCGAAAGTTTTAAAATCTCTTTGATTGAATAAAGTATTAAAACCACCTGCTGCATAAATATTCAGTTTAAATTTATCAGGTGCATTCTTCATTACTAAATTCATGGTGCCGCCTACAGCATCGGCTTCCATAGAAGGTGTAAGGCTTTTGATCACTTCCAGTCTTTCCAACAGATCACTCGGAAAAAGGTCCATCGGTACATAACGGAATTTATCATCGGGGCTGGGGATTTTAATACCATTTACCAATGTGCTGTTGTAACGCTGGTCCATACCACGAATGATGGCATAGCGGCCTTCACCACTGCTGCTGCGTTCGATGCTGATACCACTGATGCGTTGTAATGAATTGGCCACCGTAACATCCGGTGATAATTCAATGGCTTTTTGAGAAAGATTATTTACTACTACATCAGCATTTTTTTCCAATGACCTTGCTGCTTTATCGCTCTCCACATTTTTTGTTGATTTAACTACAACACCACTTAATTCCTTCAACTCTGTTTTCAATTGAAAGTTGATGCCTTTGGTGTCTTGTCCGGCTTTTACTTCTACATCTTTTTGTTTAGCTTTTTCATAACCCGAATATTTTACTTTGATCTCGTATTTACCGGCAGGAATATTTTTTAAAACATACGTACCATCAAGGTTTACGATGGCGGAAAATTTAGTGTCTTCCAGACTTACAGTAGCACCTACCAAAGGTTCGCCGGTAACAGCATCGGTAACTTTACCCCTGATGGTTTGTGCACTTGCCATATTAACAATGGCTGCAAATAAAATAGAAAGAAAACTCTTAAAAATAAGTTTGTTGTTAGTGCGCATATAAGCAGTTTTTGATAATTGCTGCAAAACTTGCCCAATAACTTCAGAATCTCTTCAGAATTCACAAACTTTACATTTTCTTAAACTTGCGGTAACATTCACCTAATGATAAGTTAACATTGCATAACGCTGTCCATAAAAACTACCTGAAAATCAATATTTCAAAACTCCCTGGTAATATTTTCTTTGTATCGCCTTCATACTTTGCCGCCGGCAAATAGATCTTTTTTGTTTTACTATCCAGCATCATCGTTTTACAACCTTTTTGTGTTGTAAGTGTTTGAACAATTTTGTAAGAAGAAATGCTTTGTTGTTTTATAATAGTAACATTTCCTTCGCCATTAGAACTGTAAATGAGTTTTGACTGCGGGTCAAAAACTACTGCATCTACACGGCCGCCTATTGGTATAGAATCAATCACCTTTTCTTTTTTTATATCAAAAACAATTAGTTCTTTATTAGAACAAACACTGAATAATAAATTGTTGGCTCTGTCAATGGCAAGGCCCGAGGGTTCGTCCCCGGGAGCAACAGTCCATGTTTTTAACACGGTTAATGTTACGGCGTCAATTTGTACCAGTTCGCTTTTGTCTTCGATATTCACATAGATTTTCCCCTTCAGATCGGTAACACCAAACTCAGGTTTGCCGGGTAATGTAATAGAAGCTACAATTTTTAAACTGGCGGCATCTATTACAGTAACGTTATTGGTTTTACCATTAAAGGCAAACACCTTTTTGCTGTATTCATCATAAAGTATTGCATCCGGATTTATACCATTTACTGCTATAGTGTCAATCACAGCAAAAGTTTTTAAATTAAAAACAGTAACACTATTTGCTTTGCCATTGCTGATAAAACCTTTATTTAATTCATTGTCGATAGCAATGCCATGCACACCAAATGTTTTTGGTATTTCACCAACCAGAGAATCATTGTCCATTGATGCCACCAGTGTTTTTGTTGCATGGGAGAAATAAATATTCCTGTTTAATTCATCGGCCGCCACATAATCCCAACCGGATTGATCGCCTACAGCAATGGTTTTATAATAAGTATAATCTTTTTGTTGAGCTGTTGCAGTTATTGATAAAAAAGTAAATGCAGCAATAATAATTTTTTTCATTGTTTGTTTTTAGCTGTAAAGAAATATAGCTGCTTATTTAGTGATGTCAATTGCATCAACTTCATTGCCATTAACATCAACCTGGCGCAGCTTTAAATTTTTGCCATTAATATCCACCATGGTAAAAGAATGAATGGTAGAGATAAACTTATCTGTAAATTTTTGCCAGGTATCAGGTTGCGATTGTTGCTCGGGGTTGTATAATGTTTGCCCACCGGCACCCGATACAATGTAAATAACACCATTAGGTTTAGTATTGGTTTTGCCATCAAAAGTTTTATCTAAAGTCCAGGTGCCATTTACTACTCTGCCTCTTACGGTTTTATTATCTTTTCCACCTACCATTAATGTTCCTTTATTGTCAGGTTTAAAATGCAAGGGAAAAGAGCGCTGGTAATTATGTACATGGCCATTAAAAACAATATCTACATTTCCTTTTTCAAATACAGGAGCCAGTAAACGCATTTGTTGTTGTTCAAAATGTTCTCTTGAAGAGCTAAAACCTGGATGATGATATAAAACAAAATGCCAGGTAATATCTTTTGAATTAGCTAAATCATCAGCCACCCATGCTCTTAAAGTAGAATCTGTCCAGTCAACATAAGTATCTGCATCAATCACCGTCCAGTGTGCATTGCCATAATTAAAAGAGAAATTAGCCATTCGTGGATACTTATCACCTGCAGCATCTGTAAATGCTTTTCTGTTGGCATCACTTGCTTTTAATACAGGTACAAAAGCACCACCTGCCTGTCCAACGGGTCCGTTCAACGGTTGATCCCAAAAAAGATAATAGGCCAATGCATCGGGATATTTATCCAGGTCTTTTGTATCTACATCATGATTGCCAACAGCACCAACAAAAGGTATTGACTGCATTAAAGGCACACCTGTTTCATTTACTTTATCAGCATTGTAGATAGGCCAGAATTTTGTTTTGTACTCAGACATCAAACCATAATCATAAACAAGATCGCCGGCAAAGGCAACAAAATCAGGATTGGCTTTATAAATACCATTGGCAATTTGTTTAGCTTCTTTTGTACCTGCCCCCATATCTCCACTGGCTATAAAGCGAAAAGATTGTGTAGCAGATTTTGGCGCTTTTGCTTCGACACTAAAAACTACTTTACTGTTTTTTGAGATCCTGTACATAAACGAACTACCCGGTATCAACGATTTAAATGATGCAGTATAAATAATGAATGGCTCCATGCCGGCAGTGCTGATTGGTGTAGTGGTTTGCGCTTCAGCCTTCATCCATTTACCGGATGTGGTTTTATATTCTGCCAGCCATACTGCATCCGTTTTGGATGCATGCCAGAGTACCTGCAAAGATTGTGGTGTTGGTGTACTGCCAATTTGCAAATAAGGGGTTACAATAAAATCCGGATTGTTTTGTGCGGTTGCAGAAAATGAAAGCAATGCAATAAAAGAAATGAATAAAAATTTCATTGTGTATTTTTTGACTTTCTCAATAGTTATGAAAAAAGGTATCACCAGAAATTAACACAGTGATACCTTTTATTGTTGAAGAATATTTTTAGTGTTGATTGCCTCTGCCTGTGCTTTGAAAACAACCAATATCTTTACCCGGAGGTGTTATTTCAGAAGCGCCGTACCTGTAGTCAACAGGAACATCAGCCCTTGGAGAAAATCCGGTAAATCCTGCACCAATACACGGAGATGTAGGTTTTAATCCAAAGTTGTAACTACCTACAACAGCAATATCTGCAAGTTTATATCCTGCAGGCATAGGTACGGGCCCGTTGATAAACTGGGGGTTATTAATACCTAAAACAGAACTTGGTGCAGTATATACATCGCCAGTTTTCCATCCGGCAGGTAAATAAGTTGAGGGTTTTGGAAAATCAGTTTCCTGTGGCTGGCTGATAGCAGTGCTTACAGACAGGGAAGGAATAAACTGGCTGGCTACAGACAAAGAATCTGCATAATACCAATTATAACCATAACGAATGTTCGCAGTATCTGCAATTGGATTGTTTACAATGCGCAACCCAAATTTGCAATTCACAATTAAATTATTGTAAGCCATGCCGCCGGCACCTTCTTCAAAATTAATAGAACCGCCACGGCCTGCAGCTGCCCTTCTGTACCCACAGTTAATGATAGTGTTATTATACATCCTTACATTAGAACCCGGAGCACCAAGCGTAACATTAATATTAGATAATTTAGGGCCATTGGTTGCCATGCCTATAATTAAATTATAAGCAAAATCGCCGATAGTACCTGCTTTAGCGTTCATCGCTTCGCCACCGGTATAGCCACATTTTTCAAAAGTATTTCTCATGGCAGATATTTTACCGCCATTGATACGCCATGGATCATCAACACTACCATACACCCAGGAATCTTCCAGCACGAAAATGCCGTTGGGATTAGCAAAGTAAAGAGGATAAGGGCTTGAACCTCCTGTAAAGGTTTTCATGGCTGCACTCATGGCAGCGCCACCAAATTCAACATGCGTCCATTTAAGTACCATAAATTTTGCATTGGCGCCACCGATGATTCCTGTCCATTTACCTTTTAAAGCAGGATCAGTATTAGGGTCGGCACCTAACTGGTCAGTTTTAGTAACACCGGGATAAGTGATCCAGATAGGAAAATCTTTTGAACCTAAACAAAATAGAGACCCCTGAACACCAAGGCCGCATGGGGCATTAGTGCCACTTGCAGTATTTAAACCAAAATTCAATTTAACACCTTCCTGTATGGTAAGGGTATCGCCTGCATTTACAAAAATATCGCCGCAAACAGTATAGGTTTTGCCTGCCAGCATGGTGCCTTTAATAGCGCCAGATAAACATGAAGCATCACTGATGGGAGATGCAACCTGTACTACTCTTGCGGAGAGATCTTTATTATCTGCTACTTTCTTACATGCAGACATTAATAGTACTATTGAAAGACTGCACAGCAATAAAATATTCTTTTTCATTTTTTTATTTTTTGTTTGGTATGGTCAGTTAGAGTTTATAACGAAGGCCAAATAAGTAAGAAGTTTTATAAAAATCTTTTTGGATAATAATCTTCTTGTCAGGATCTGATTGTAATGCCAATGCCCTGGCACCACTTGTTTTTAAATATTCGTTGTAAGATTGATGCAGCGATAATTCGTAAGGAGCATTCGTAAGATTATTTATTTTGCCATAAAAAGTTAATTTTTTTACGATCCTTTTCTCAAAAGAAAAATCTAGTTGTGTAGTAGGAGACTGCCAGTAGTTTAAACCAAGAAAGGGACTGAGGAATGAAATTCTTTCTCCGGTATACACCATTGCAGCTTGTATATCTAAACCGATTTTTGGATTTTTATAGATCAATGATAAATTACCTACATGATTTGATTGTCCTTGCAAAGGCCTTGTTTCTGATACCAATGAGGAAACAATTTGTCCTGAAGAATTTCTTGAAGAATAAAACAGGTTATTATTTGTAATGCTTGATTTGGTATAAGTATAGTTTGCAGAAACACCAAACACACCGAAATATTTTGTAACCACTGCTTCAAAACCATAGTTGGTAGCAGTACCAATATTTACCGGTATTAATACCAGCGAATTGGAAATAGGCAAGTTATTGCCTAAGCCTGGTTTTACTAAGCTGATCTCAATCGGATCCTGGATGTTTTTATAAAAAACGCCTAACAACACCTGTCCTGCACCGGGCATATACAATTCATAACGCAGGTCTAAATTATCAGCAAGTGTATGTTCCAGGCCAACAGGATTTCCTAATTCTTTAAAAAATTCTCCTTGTGGTCCGTCAGGTACTAATTCGGCAAAGCCCGGCCTTGCTAATGCTCTGTAATAAGCAAAGCGTAAATTCTGATTCTTTTTCAATGCATACTTAAATTGTATGCTGGGCAATACATCTGTATAATTGATTTTTCCTATGCTGGCATCAACATCTTTACCCAATTCTGTAACATAACTCTGATCAGTATGCTCAACTCTTACACCACCTAAAGCCTCTAGTTTTTTTGTGAGCTGCCATTTTCCCTGCACATAACCGGAACTTATTTTTTCTTTAAAGGTGTAATCGTTGCCATCCTTAGAACCTACACCGGCACTGGTAGGATTAAAGATAAACACTGCATTGTTGATATTGGTATATACCTCACCAAGTGTTGGATCCAGGCTATAGCTGTTGTAATAATTACTTCTGTTTTTCTCACGTAATAAGCCACCAGCTTTTAATTCGAAGGATCTTTTCAGCAAATCAAAGTTTTTGGTAACATTCAGGTAGCCTGCATAATCTTTATCGCTGTTGTGCGACCAGCGACGTGTCATACCCTGAATTTTATCCGCTGTAAGTGAAGTAGCAACTATCGCATATTGATGAGAAAATTCTGATTGATCAGGTATATGATTATTAGCAATTGAATACACCAGGTTCCAGTCTAATTTTAATGAAGCGTTCAGTTTATGATTACCAGATAAAGTAGAATTATAAATAGATTGATATTGCCAGGTACTTCTTTGCGAAGCAGTTACAAGTGAGTTTAAAGCAACAGTATCATAAATGGTACGTGACTGAAAATCATTCAGCCTTACAAAAGTATTGGCCAATGTAATTTTGTTGTTTTTATTCACTGCATAATCAAGTTTGCCATTTAACCCGATACGCTGGCTTTGTACTGAATATTTGCGAAACTGCAGATCCGAAAAAAGCGGAATATTATTTAAACCCGGTTGTGAATTGGGTAAGAAGAAATTAGATGTGGTACCACGAAAAATATTCTGGTAACTTCCTGATGCTATAAAGCCGAATTTTTTATCTTTACCAAACCTGTTCCCGAACGTTATACCAAAAGTGGAATTAACCGGAAAACTTTTACTGGTATAATTAAGATGACCTACAGAAAAGTCACCGGGCACCGCCACATAATTACTGCCGTTTCTTTCACCAGGCGATTGTTTGTTCATACTACCATTGTCAAATTTCTGGTAGGTTTGGTCGCTTAAAATAGCGTTGTAACCTAACGAAGCATTTACCTGGAATAGTTTATCCTGTGGAGCATCTTTCATCACTAGGTTAATGGTACCACCAATAGCATCACCTTCCATTGAAGGCGTTAGGCTTTTACTTACTTCTAATCGCTCCAGCAATTCTGATGGAAATAAATCCAAAGGGATAAATCGATTTTTATTATCCGGGCTGGGTATCTTAATACCATTTACTAAAGTGTTAATGTATCTTTTTTCCATGCCACGTATAATAGGGTAACGGGCTTCACCACTTCCGCTCTTTTCAATTGTTACACCACTTACACGTTGTAAAGCATTAGCAACAGTAATATCAGGTAGCAATTGAATTGTTTTTGCAGATAGAACATTTAATATTGGGTCGGCAGATTTTTCAAGCCTTCTTGCACCTTTATCACTTCCTCCGGCAGAACTTATAGTTACCGATTCCAGTTCGGTGGAAGAGGGTTCCAGGGAAATGCTTATCGTTTTAATTTCGTTGGCAGCAACTGTTATTACTGCTTCTTCGGCTGGCCTTTTATAACCTGCATGAGTGATGATCACTTTGTAAGTACCTGCAGGAATTTTGCTGAAACTGAATGTGCCATCCAGTTTTACAAGTGTGATGTATTTGGTGCCGTCTAACTTTACTGATGCACCAACTAACGGCTCGCCGGTATTGGTATCCAGTACCTTTCCTTTAATAACCTGGCTTTTAGCACCCAGGCTTACCAGCAGAAATAAAAAACACATTGCAAAAAAAGCAGCATAAGATTTTGGTAGAAACATGTACAATTAATTTTAGGCTGCAAATATTTTTTTATTCTGCCTCTAAACAATCACACTAAATCACATTTATCAATTTGGTGACCTTTTGATAATACTGATATAACAATAATTCCAGAATGTTTTCAGAATTGGCTGTGGTATAATGATTTTTTAAATGCTGACTTCTTTTTAAACAGAAAAGCGTTGTAATATTCAATTGAACTAATAAAAAAAAGGACTAGCTGAATTAATAATTGCGTAACAATAAAATAACGTAAGCTTAATCACCGGTTAACTGTTGTACACTAATCAGGGCTTAATATTACCAATTGAAAAAATGCACTCATATTCATCTAAATCGTTGATATTTTGAACCTGCTTATTGTTGAGGATGAACCTGAACTATCTCATAGTATTGCAACTTATCTTTTACAGAATAAGTTTACTTGTGATACTGCATTAGATTTTCCGTCAGCTAATTCCAAGATCAGCTCAGGGGAATATTCCTGTATTATTCTTGATCTTAATTTACCCGGTGGCAGCGGTCTTGAATTATTGAGGAGGCTAAAAAAAATAAATAAAACGGAGGGGGTTTTAATTATATCCGCAAAAAATTCGCTGGATGATAAAATTGAAGGACTTGAGTTAGGCGCTGATGATTATCTTACCAAACCGTTTCACCTGGCAGAGTTGTCGGCCAGGGTAAATGCCATTATACGCCGCAAATCTTTTGATGGCAATAATACTGTGGTACTCGATAAACTTATCATTAACATTGCAGATAAAAATGTGATGACAGAAAATGGTATTATAGAACTTACAAGAAAAGAATACGAACTGCTCCTGTATTTTGCCAGCAATAAAAACCGGGTGCTTACAAAAGAATCTATCATAGATCACTTGTGGGGTAACCATGCCAATATGAGCGATACTTACGACATTATTTATTCGCACATAAAAAACCTGCGTAAAAAATTGATGGAATCCGGCTGTCCTGATTATATAAAAGCCGTTTATGGCATGGGCTATAAGTTTACTATTGCTTAATGTTTACCAATGAAGCTTATTACAAAGTATAACCGTTTCCTGTTTCCGGTACTGGTGTTTTTATTTATTGTCTCTACAATCAGCAGTTATTACCTTATTAAGGAGGTACTGCAAAATGAGCTGGATGAAATTTTGTTACGTTCCAAAGGACGTATTGAAAATTATGTAGCGGAATATCATGCAGTACCGGTAATTAATTCTTTTGATGACCAGAAAGCAATCTTTGAAAAAATTAACGGGCCTTTAAAAGATAGCGGTTTTCAGTCTGCCACACAATTTATTCCTGAGCAAAATAAAGAACATCTTTCACGCAAGCTGGTATTTCCATTACAAGTAGGTAAAGAAATGTATAAAGTTACTATCAGTGAACCATTGGAAGGAACCAGGCACCTGACAAAAGTGATAGTAAAGATTGCGATCGTCACTATTTTTATTACCTTATTGTTATTCATTCTCATTAACCGGAGTTTATTAACTAAAATCTGGCAACCATTTTATCAGTCACTTACTGCTATAAAATCATTTGATATTAATGCAAAGGATAAACTTAAATTTCCTGCTACTGCAATAAATGAATTTAACCTGATGAACAGCCATTTTAATATGGCTACAGAAAATGCTGTAAGAGACTATAAAAACCTTAAAGAATTCAGTGAAAATGCATCCCATGAAATTCAAACCCCGCTGGCTATTATTCATTCAAAACTGGATCTGATGGTGCAGCAGGAAAACCTTTCCGAAAAGCAAAGTGAATTGCTGAGGTCTGTATATTCATCTGTAAACAAGTTATCAAAACTGCAGCAATCTCTGTTATTGCTTACTAAAATTGATAATCGCCAGTTTCAGAATAATGCGGCTGTTGAATTAAGCGGGGAAATAAAAAATAAAATAATACAATTCCAGGAGTTGTGGCAAAACAGGGCGATAACTTATAACATCGAGGTAAGGGAAACTATATTGCATATTAATAAGGAACTGCTGGATATTTTACTCGATAATCTTTTTGGTAATGCTACCAGGCATAATATTCCTGGTGGCACAATAAATATCATGCTTAAGGATACAATGCTGCAAATAAGTAATACCGGTGCCAACCAATCACTTGACCCGGAACGTGTTTTTAAACGCTTTTATAAAAGTATACCGAATGGCGAAAATAACGGGCTGGGATTATCTATTGTTAAGGAGATATGTGAAGTGTCTGCTATCCATATAAATTATTTTTACCAGAATGAAAAACATTATTTTGAGCTAAGTTGGTAACACTATTCTAACAGTAACTTCAGAAAGATTCCAGAATCAGCAGATAGCTTTGCGAAAAATAATTACTGCCTGTAATGAAGTATACTGTAGTTTTTTTAATTTTTTTGGTTCTTAACCTTAGCGCTAATGCCCAATTAAATTCCCCGACAACAAAAATTTCTTTTTCAGGATATGTAAAAGATTCTCTTTCGGATTTGCCTTTGCAAAAAGTAACAGTATATTGTAAAAATAATAATCAATCTGCACCAGGCTTTTCAACTATTACAGATAACACCGGCTTTTTTATTTTTAAAAATTTACCAGCAGGAAAATATAATCTCTCTGTATCTGGCACAGGCTACCAGGCTTTTTCTAAAAATTATTTTGTCACTGACTCCTTGATAAACAATGAATATACGGTAGCCATTAAAATGTTCCCACTTACAAAGAGTTTAAAAGGAGTAGTAATTATTGCTAACAAAAGTGTCATTGAAAATAAACCCGACCGGATAATTTATAATGTTGATAAAGACATTACTTCGCAGGGAGGCGTGGCAACTGATATACTAAAAAAAATTCCACAGGTTACAGTTGATATTAATGGTAACGTGGAATTGCTGGGCAATCCATCAGTACGTTTTTTAATTAATGGAAAACCTTCCACCGTTTTTGGTAATAGTATTGCAGATGCCTTGCAATCGATACCTGCCTCTCAAATACAAAGTATTGAAGTAATGAGTAATCCGGGTGCTAAGTATGATGCATCAGGTACCGGCGGCATTATTAATATTATCCTTAAGAAAAGTAAATTAAAAGGCTTCAGCGGAATTATAAATGCTACTACTGGTACAAGATTGGAAAACGGGGCACTTAACCTGAACTATAAAAAAAATAATATTGGAATTACAGGGTATTACAGTGGCAGCTCGCAATTAAAAACAGCAACCCTTACATCATCCGATAGAAATTCATTTGATACTTCAGCAAAGCACAGTTACTATCTAAAACAGGAGGGTAACAGTGATTTTACAAGATTTGGGTACCGTTCGGGTTTGGGTATTGATTGGGATATAGCCGCAAGGGACAACCTCTCTTTTTCCTTCAGCAACTTTCGTTTTGGAAATACCAGTACAGGATTTTCGGATCAGTATAATACAGAAAAAGATAAAGATGGTAATACCCTGTTCATGGAAAATAGTATCCGCAATGCAGATAATCGTTTTGATAACGACACTTATGAAGCAGGAGTTGATTACAGGAGAAAATTAAAAAAAGAAAAACAGGAATTGTCTGTTGCCTATAACTATAGCGTATCTCACAATAGCAGCGCTTATTACCAATCACGCAGGTATGTATTTAATGATTCAATTTTTGGCGGATCTGATAGTAAAAATCCCGGTAAAGATTATGTACATACAATTTCCGTGGACTATACTACTATGGCAACAAAAAAATTGCTGCTTGAAGTGGGTGCAAAAACTGAAATTGAAAAACTCGTAAGCAATTCGGATGTATTTACATTTAACCCGGCGCAGTATAAATATTTGTATGATGCTAAACAATCTTACACTTCAGCATTTAACAGGCAGGTTATTGCAGGGTATGTTTCCGGGAGTTTTAAAATATTAAAATCAACAGATATTATTGCAGGGGCAAGGCTGGAGCATACTTTTAACAAAGCGGCTTACAGTAAAAACCAGGGTATAAAAATTCCTGACTATAATAATTTTGGCCCGGCATTAACTGTTTCACATACTTTTAAAAATCAGCAAACTTTAAAATTCAGTTATGCCTATCGGCTGGAAAGGCCAGAATATCGTGATATCAATCCCTTTGTAAATTTAAGTGACCCACATAATATCGGTACCGGCAATCCTTATATGATTCCGGAAATTGGTAATAATTTTCAATTGGGTTACAACCAATCATTTGGTAAAGATAATAACCTGAACATAGTATTGGTATATACTTATAACAGCCCCGATATAAAATCATATACTACTTTTTATCCGGCCTATAAAGTGGGAGACTCGGTTTATACTGATGTGAATGTAACTATGAGAGGTAATATAGCAGCTGAAAAAAGGCGTGGCGTTAATATAGCAGGAAGCTTCAACGCTATACCAAAATTAAATATCAGGATTGATATGCAGTTGTACGATCGCACTACAAAAAATATTTATTCCGTTCCCATTGTAGTCAGCGGTTTTGAATATCGGGGCAATTTGAATGTTAATTATCAATTTAATAAGGGGCTTGTTGCAGAAGCATTTGGTAATTATAATTCCGGCTTGCGCTGGCAAGGCAGAAGGGCTGCTTTTTCATCGTATACAATTGCATTGCGTAAGCAGGTTTTAAAAAGCAAAGGAAGTATAGGCTTTACAGCAGTGAATGCCTTTGGTAAATACCTCTCTCAAAAATCAACTCAGATCGGCACTGGTTTTACAGGAAGCAGTGTATTAAAAATTCCTTACCGTTCTTTTGGTATCAGCTTTATGTATAAGTTTGGAAAGATGAAGATCAGCAAACCTAAGGAAGAAGAAAATTATCTCACCAAACCTCCGGTTGAAAACTAAGCTCCCGAAGTAGCTGCCACAAAGCGTTACATAACATTTACATAACATTAGCGTAAACATTTGGTTAAAATAATAGCGTCACTTTGCTGGTATTACTAAACCCAATTTCTTACGTTATGAAAAATATCAATTATTTTTTTCTGACACTTTCTGTAAGAATCTGTTTGATCTTTTTTACAGTGTTATATCCTGTGCTGAAATTTTATAAGATCCATTAATGGATAAAGTAAAGCGGCGTAAACTGGATATACTGGTACTTTCTGATGTACACCTTGGCACTTACGGTTGCCATGCTAAAGAGCTACTGCATTATCTTAAAAGCATCAAACCAAAAACAGTAATACTGAATGGGGATATTATTGATATCTGGCAGTTCAGCAAACGCTACTGGCCCAAAGCGCACATGAAAGTGATCAAGCATTTAATGGGCTGGATGAGCAAAGGGGTTAAGATCTACTACATCACCGGTAACCATGATGAAATGCTGAGGAAATTTGTAGGGTTTAAAATGGGATCGCTGCGGATCGTAAATAAAGTAATTCTTGATTTAGACAATGATAAAAAAGCCTGGTTCTTTCACGGCGATGTTTTTGATGTAACCATGCAGCATAGTAAATGGTTGGCAAAGCTCGGTGCTGTTGGTTATGATACTTTGATCTTAATTAATCGCTTAGCTAATTTTATTTCAGAAAAAATATTTAAGAAAGGTAAACTCTCTTTATCAAAAAAAATAAAGAACAGTGTAAAAAGTGCAGTGAAGTTCATTAATAGTTTTGAGCAGACGGCAGCAGACATTGCCATTAGTAATCACTACGATTATGTAGTGTGTGGACATATACACCAGCCCGAAATGCGGGAGATAGCAAATGAACACGGTAAAGTAATGTACCTGAACAGCGGCGACTGGATTGAAAATTTAACCGCATTGGAATACATAGATGGCGAATGGAAAATTTATAAGTTTGATGAAGCCGATATAATGCATATGAATGAACATGACGAAGAGGAATTAGATAATTCGCAGTTATTTGATAATATGGTGGAAGAATTTAACCTGCTGAAACAATAATGAAAATACTTTACGCAATACAAGGCACAGGCAACGGGCACTTAAGCAGGGCAAGAGATATCATTCCCATACTGCAGCAAAAAGGTGAGCTGGATATTTTAGTGAGTGGCATACAGGCTGATGTGGAATTGCCTTATCCGGTAAAATATAAATTTAAAGGACTCAGTTTTATTTTTGGGAAGAATGGTGGCATTGATGTAATTGCTACCTACAAGAAGAGTAATTTAAAACAACTGTATAAAGAAATTAAAAGCCTGCCGGTTGAAGAATACGATTTAGTGATCAACGATTTTGAACCTGTAAGTGCATGGGCATGCAAAATGAAACATGCGGCATGTATCGGCTTAAGCCACCAGGCAGCCGTGATCAATAAAAAATCTCCCAAACCCAAAAAGAAAGATATAGTAGGTAAAGCGGTGCTGCATAATTATGCACCCGTTACTGCTGCTTATGGTTTTCATTTTGGTGCTTACGATAAAAATATTTTTACGCCGGTAATAAGAAGCCAGGTGCGTAATGCAAAACCTGAAAATAAAGATCACTACACAGTGTATCTGCCAGCGTACAGCGATGAAAAAATCATTAAAGTATTGGGCGAAATAAAAAATACCAACTGGCAGGTGTTCAGCAAACATTCTAAAAAAGAATACAAAGAAAAAAATGTGCACATCAGGCCCATTAACAATGATGATTTTATTGAAAGCCTGATTAACTGTACCGGTATTTTATGTGGTGCCGGTTTTGAAACACCTGCAGAAGCCCTGTATTTAAAAAAGAAACTGATGGCCATACCCATGAAGGGACAGTATGAACAACAATGCAATGCGGCCGCTTTAAAAACAATGGGGGTTCCGGTAATTAAAAGTTTAAAGAAAAAACACCTGGATAAAATAAAAGCATGGGTAGAAGGCAAACAATTCATAGCAGTGAATTACAGCAACAGCACAGAAAGGATCATCAACATGATCATTAAAAAATATGGCGATAGCAAAGCCAAACAAAATGTGGAATTAGGTGATGCCATTCACTCCGTAAAAAAATTAAAAGATAAAAGCCTGGGAAAAATATTAAATCAAATTGCAGAATAAATGTTATGCTCTTTACTAAAAATGATTTTGGAGAAGGTTTTAAATGGGGCGTATCTACTGCAGCTCACCAGGTAGAAGGGGCACATAATATTGATGGAAAGGGTTTATCTATCTGGGATACGTTTGCCGAAAAGAAGAATAAAATATTCAACAACGATAATGCCAATACTGCCTGCGATTTTTATACGCATTATGCAGATGACATTGCGCTGATCTACAAATTAAATATCCCTAACTATCGCTTCTCTATTTCCTGGAGCCGCATTTTACCACATGGTGTTGGTGCTATAAATCATAAGGGCATTGATTTTTATAATCGTGTAATTGATTTTTGTTTAGAGTTAGGTATTGAACCATGGATCACTTTGTATCATTGGGATCTTCCGCACGACCTGCAACAAAAAGGCGGCTGGACAAACCGTGAAGTGATACACTGGTTCAGTTATTTTGTGGATTGCTGTTTAAAAAATTTTGGCGACCGGGTGAAGCATTGGATGGTATTGAATGAACCGATGGTGTTTACCGGTGCCGGGTATTTTTTAGGGGTGCATGCACCGGGCAAAAAAGGATTGAGTAGTTTTTTAGCTGCTGCACATCACGCTGCATTATGCCAGGCAGAAGGTGGAAGAATGATACGATCGCTGCGGCATGATTGTAAAGTAGGTACCACTTTTTCTTATTCTCATATTGAACCCTACCGGGCCGATAATGAAAAAGATATCAGGGCTGCTGTTAAAGCCGATGCATTATTGAATCGTTTGTTTATCGAACCTTTACTCGGCCTTGGTTATCCAACTAAAGATGTAAAGATCATCGAACGTATTGAACGCTTCATGTATCCGCATGATGAACAAAAGCTGGCATTTGATATGGATTTTATCGGCCTGCAGAATTATACCAGGGAGTTAATAGCTCATGCACCACTCATTCCTTTTGTGCATGCAAAAATTATTAAGGCCAGTAAAAGAAATGTACCACATACATTAATGGATTGGGAAATTCATCCCCCAAGTATTTACCATGCTTTAAAGCGATACAATAATTACAAAGGCATAAAAGAAATTATTGTAACAGAAAACGGCGCAGCTTTTCCTGATGTTCATGAAGAAGGAAAGGTAAATGATTTTGAAAGAGTGAAATACCTGCAGGATCATATTGCCCAGGTGCTTAAGGCTAAGCAGGAAGGTGTAAAAGTGAATGGCTATTTTGTTTGGACATTGATGGACAATTTTGAATGGGCAGAAGGATATTTTCCAAGATTTGGTTTGGTGTACGTTGATTTTACAACGCAACAACGTGTGGTAAAAAACTCAGGCAGGTGGTACAGCCAGTTTTTAAAAAATACGGTTACAGCCTCAATGGAAGTATGGGAAAAGAATGGCAGCAAAATGATATAATAATTGCTTAACGCTCACTTTACAGCAGTATGAAATGCTACTGTTACTTTTAGGGTACATAAAGTATAGCTCCGTATTGTAAGTTTGGGTTAGTAAACAAGCCCCCTTTTATAGAAGAAGGGGGCTTTATTTTGTAATAAAATTTTTTAAACGCCATACATAAATATAGCGGCAAAGGGTACCATTTCTTTTTTGTTCAATTATTTGTGGTGGTAATATTACACTAAAGGATTTGCCATAAACTGCTTTTACATCAATCTCATAATTGGAAGGTACAATGCAGTAAGCATCATCGCCCTGTTGCATCATTTTTCTTTTGGTATTTATCCAGGCATATTGATGTATGTCATTAGTATCACCAATAGCAACAACATCTTTTTCTAAAGGCATGGCAACATAAAAATCAACATGCGATAAAGGGAACCATTTGTTGCTGATAATAACGGCATCCTTTTTCATCACACCATTTTTTATATCCGTATCAACTATCTTTTTGACATTTTTTTTTATCGTATTCCATCCATACATATCCAAAGTAAAATCGCCTTCTCCAAAAATGGCAGCATCTCTTTTACCTAATGTACCCGGAAAAAAGTTGACTAATAACACACCGCCTGTTATTACCACTGCCAGTAATGCATTGGCAAATAATAAAGGCCCGGGCATTAGTTTCTTTTCAAAATTGTTTCTTTCTTTTTCTTTGGAAAAATAGCAAGCCGTTAATAAAATCAGGCCACTGTATGCCGGCCCCGTCCAGTGTGGCAGCACATCTTTGAATAATGAAATAACTGTAGCCATAATAATCAATGGTAAACTACAGAACAGTAATAGTTTTTTTTGTGAAGATAAAACAGGCAGCTCATCCTTAAATGCAGCAATAACAGCTGCTACGATAAAAAAGAAAATGATGGGGTTATAATAAAATACCTGGCCCCCTGCAAAAGTTAAAAACGAATTGATATTAAAATCCCCTTCTGATACATTTACCCTGTTACTATGATAAAGATAAGTCACAAAATGATTGTCGATATTCCATTGTATCACCGGGTAAAAAAATAATAAAGTAATTATACCCGAGCAATAAAGTACAGGTTCTTTTAACCATTGCCGGTTGTAAAAAATGAGGTACAATAAAAATCCCAGCCATAAAAATGAAGTATGAATTTTGCAGAGCATCCCCAGTCCGCACACAATGCCAAACAATAATACCTTTCTTTTTTTTATCCTGTTTACGGTGGTATATTTTGAAATGTCAATCAGTAAATACAAAGCAGCTGCCCAGCAAACCATTTGCGGCGAATCGGGTAAAATAAATGTGCCGGCAATAATGCTGCCATAAATTGTAGCAGTATAAATGGCTGCCGCTAAATAACCTGCATAGGCATTCGTTAATTTTTGGCCACATAAAAAAAGTAACCAGGTGGTGATTGCTGCCGATGCAATGGCACCAAAACGAATGAACAATTCATGATCAAAAAAAAGATTGATGGTTGTAAAACGTACCAGCCAGCCCACCATTGGTGGATGATCAAAATAATTCCATTGCAGGTATTGTGCATACATCCTGTAATACACTTCATCGTTGCCCAGCTCTATACAACCGGCAATAATGCAACGAACCAATGTAGCAATGACAATCAATAGCAAGGTTTTCTTTTTATAATTCAAGTGGCTTAATTAAACGTAAAAAGAAAATTGATAAAATAGTTCCAGGAAAAAACAAGGCCGGTTACAATAAGTTTAATAAGGTAAAAATTAGTCTTGATATATTTCGACAAAAAGTACAGCATTCCGTTATTGATCAATAAACCTGTAAGCGATACTAAAATAAATATTGCCAGTTGCGAAGCAAAAGGATGGCCTGTACTTTCAAAAGTCCAGTACCGGTTCAATAAAAAATTATTAATAACAGCACAACAAAATCCTAATGAATTAGAAAGGTATTTATTCAGTTTGATTTTTTCTTTACACAACCACGTAACACCAAAATCAATTACCATTCCACCGATACCTACGATACCGAATTTTAAAAGATGAGCATCAACCATTGTTTTCATACAGGTTGCACTGCTGAAGGTGAGGGAGGAGTGCCGGGGGAGATGCGGTGCATTTTTTTGATCGATCTTTTAATACCCTTTATATTTTTTGCTAAATAAACAGCCAGTATTCCGGAAGCACTGCCAATTAAAGCACCGATCATTACATCCAGTAAAAAATGTTGTGCTAAATAAATCCGGGAATAACCTACCAGTATTGCTGCAATTAAAATGAGCAACTGCCAGCTTTTATCTTTCATCATTAATGCCATTACGGTGGCAATGGCAAATGCAGTAGCAGTATGGCCCGATGGAAAACTGGAATTATTGGCCAGGCTAACACCATCAATGAAATTTAAATACTGCCCGGCTTCAAAAAACAACCTGGGCCTGGGAGAATCAACAAGGTTCTTTATTAGCTGTACAATTAACCCTGAAATTAAAAAGGAATACAGTAATGCCAAACCTTGTTGCTTTCTCTTATAATAAAATAATATGGCGGCAATTAAACAGAGGGCAAATATACCATCACCTATAAAAGTATAGTTGATGAAAAATACGTTCAGTATAAAAGGATGATAGGCATTAAGCGAAATAAATGTTGCCGACTTACCATTGAATAGTAAAAATAATGCTCCTGATAATAAGATTAATAATAGTCCGGCAAAATAAATTTTGTGTTGGCGAAATACAGAGGGATTAGTTTGCATCAGCAGAATTTTGATTGGCAAATTAGCGGCCTGTTTTTACTTAAATATTAAGCTACTATTAAGCCTGTGTTATTAACCTTAAGGGCGGCATTATTTTACCATTACTTTTAAGTGCTGCTATGTACCGCTAATAATTCGTTCTACCTTTGCTGAAAATTATAAATGTATGAACTGGCCCGTAATTACTGTAGTAGGTATTGCACTCATTGGTTTAGTCATATTCCTGGTAAGGCGCAATATTAAGGACGAAAAAGACCTGGAGCAACAACTTAAAAATGATTACACCAAACCTGAAGACGATCAGGCAGATGTGGACAGTGAAGAAGTAATTAAATAACAGGTGATTCTTTTATAAAATGATACGATCTTGCTGTGAAGAGATGATTAACATCGGTTTGCGGCAAAACTTAACATTGGAAATCCAACCCTTATATTAAATTTGCGTTATCATTTAACAATATAAGATGTCAAAAGAAAAAAAAGCGATCACAAAAAATGTTGCCGCCGGTGCAACAATACTGCACACTGTTACTGAACAACTCAATACTTCTTTACAATCGCTGGTAGCGGTTTTAGGAGAGAAGAAGTATAAAAAAAGAATAAAGAAAGCTGCTAAATTACTGGTAGAAGGAATAAAAGAAGCTACAGAAAAAAAAGCGCCGGTAAAAAAAGTGAAGAAAGTAATACCGGTAAAAAAGAAAGCAGCTAAGAAAGCTTCAAAAAAAGTAAAAGCCAAATAAAAGAACTGCAAGGTTTGCAATAGCAGCAAGTTTCCCTTAAGGATTTTTAATTGATGCATTTAAACTGATGGCATCCGCAACAGGATGGTTGGCAATAAAATCGTAGCCCAGTAAATGCGCAATGGTTTGCGCAATTTGCTCCGAGTAAATAGCATCATCTGTTTTAACTTCTCCTTTATTTTCAAATTGCCTGCCCAGCGTCATCAGCCAGGTATTTTTGCTGCCTGCGGTAAACATATCATGCCTTACCCAGGTATTGCTTTTTTGCCCACGCCCATGATCTGTGGTGATGATAAAGCTGGTATTGTTTCTATAAAAGGGGTCTTTATTAACCAGGTACCAAAGCTGGGCAAGGTATTCATCAAACATATGGGCACTTTGCAGGTACTCATCATACTTGCCGCTATGGGCATATTCGTCAGTTTCACCAAAACTGATATACACTACTTTCGGGTGTTTTGTTTGTATGTATTCTTTTGCCGTTACAAAAGTGAGCATATCATTTCTTGTTGGCGCTGCATTATTAACAGATTGTTCCTGTATGCCATTGGCAAGTATTTCTGTAGCAGTAAGAGAATCATGCTCTATATTCCGGTATCCGCTGTTAAGGTAAAAATCACTTCCGGGTTTATTAAAAATATAATCGAATAAATTCCAGCTGGCAAAAGCTGCCACTTTATTTTTATACATTTCCTGTTCATTTAAAAACTGCAATACATTGTCATTGCGGTTCCATTTTTTACGATTGGCAATTACAGCAGGATCGGCATAGCCGGTAAAAATTTCATTGTAGCCGGCATAAGAAAAACGATAGGGGTTGGATACCAACACTTTGTTATCAAAATCCCGGTTGCCATAAATGGAACCTTGTTTGGCTAAGGTTTTCCATATAAAAGGCATCAGCATCCTTCGCCTTTCATCTACATTGCTATCCCAGAATAATTGTTTTAATAAAGCAGTATCCTTTACATACAAGGGATTGCTGAGAATGATGGAATCGGCACCATTAAAAATTTCCTGCGAGCGAAAGCCATCAGTAGTAATAATAAATACATTGGGTGATTTGTCTTGCTGTGCAAAAACAGGCTTTACACAAACACAAATGGCTAAGAGGATAATAATTTTCATTTACAGATGTTTTACAAAGAAACACCTGTAGTATAAACAGAATATTAAGAGGGTATTATTACAACATTAACTCTTGCTATGCAGCAATATCTGCAGCAGTAGTGGCACTATGTGGCTGAAAAGCATACCAGCAAAGTACCATCAGTAAACTGGGAAATTTAGAATCCAGCAATGATTTGGTTTTATTAAATCCTGTGGTAAGCGTATTAAAGCTACAGTGAAGCAGGCTTTTTTGCATCGATTCATCATACAATTCAAGTTCGCCACTATTATTTTGATTGTATACAAAATAGTATTTTCTTCCATCTACTTCTACAAAACCTTTTCCGGCACCGGCCTTTAATTCTTCTACATTACCCATTTTAATGCCGTACTCGTTTTTAATAATGGCCTTACGGGAAAACCAACCTCTTTTTTCAAAAAAGAAAAGCCGCTTGGTAAGGTTGCTTACAAACCTGGCAATACGTGTACTTTTACTAAAGGAGATGTTTGCAAGCTTCGTGTCATCATTCCACAATTCAAAATTCTCTTCTGAAGTACCATTGTTTACGCTAACCCATTTCATAAACTATAGTTTTTTGTGTTTAGAGGATGTGAATATAATTTCAAAATCTGTGATTTAAAAGCTGTGGAAAAGAATGTGATTTAAATGTGCATAGTAACAATTTGGTAACATTGGCCTGGCTAAGAATAAAAGAAAAAACCACCCAGATAAGACTAACGGGTGGTTACAAGCATGAGAATATTTGCTTATTGCTTAAGAAATTAAACTAAACTAGGTTGCTATACGTTTCCGGCTGCAAGATGCGCCAGTAGTATTACTAAATGATTACTCAAAAATTATCTAAATGTTATTAAAAATTATATTTGATACCCATCTGTCCCTGCCAGCGGCTGTTAATAGGGTCAAGGGTATAATAATGGTTGTTGATACCGGTTGGTTTTACATAGTTAAATGTTGGGTTGTAGCCTGTAGAAGGAGCACCGGGTGACTTGCCCGAAGCGTCTTTTACAAATTGTAAAAAGTTAACCGTATAGTTATTCAAATTGGTTACAAAGTTTACATGGCCCCAACTGTTGTTCAATAAATTAAGCACATTAAAAACATCAAAGCTGATCTGCAGTGATTGTGATTTATTGGTTTTGCTCAGTTTAAACTCATGCATCAGTTTCAAATCCAGGTCCTGATTCCATGGTGTGCGTAAACCATTTCTTTCTGCATACTGCCCTTTCCTTGTTTTAAGATAAGTGTCGCCCTCAATTAAATTGCTAAGGTCTGTCCATTGCTGTAAGGCAGAATAAATTACATTGCCATTACCATCTTTCTTATCAATCAGGTTTGCATCAGCCTGGTTTTTAGGTATGTACGGAAGTGCCGCATTTGTTCCCGAACCAAAAGGAGCAGACTGGTATACTAAACTATATGGGCTACCCGAAGTTCCTGCATAAAAGAATGATAATGAAGTGATATTTTTTTCATTCCATAAAAAGTTGCCGCTTAAAGTACCTACAATTCTATGGCGAAGATCAAAATTAGAATATGCTAAGGAAGAATTACTTGGTGTAATAGCCGGGTTTACATTGTAACTGCTTTCCCATGAGTTACGGATACCATTGGTAATATCTTTACTCATACCATAAGTATAAGCAGCACTCCAGTTCATATTTAATTTATGCTTGCCAACACTGATGTTATTGGTAAATTTAGAAAGTTGCGCTGTAAGGTTATAGCGGTAACCTTCGCTGGTATTGGTAAGATAGTATACGTTAGAGTAATTACTGTTATACTTTCCGCCAATATAAACCGGTGTTTGTGTTGGGCCTGAAGTATAGTACGCAACAGAATCTTTAAGGTTGATCTGCTCATACTTAACATCATGTATGGTTTTGGTAAACAATACATCACCGGTAAATTTATAACCGTTGCCAAATTTATAATCCACTGCAATATTGCTGCGCCAAACTGTGGGCAGTTTAAAATTATTATCAAACACGTCAATCTCACGTGTGGCACTTCTTGAAGCGCCGCCGTATTTGGTTACGGTATCTTTTAACCCTTGTGGGTTAATGGCCAGGGGAACTGTTAGGCCGGCTGCCGGGCCATTCCAATCGATATTGCCATAAGTACCACCATTTAAAGTGTAAGCATAGCCATACCATGCAAAGGGAACTTTACCAGTGAAAATACCAGTACCTCCACGAAGTATAACTTTTTGGTTACCATTTACGTCATAAGTAAAACCCAAACGTGGCGAAACAGCTACCCTGTTTGGTAATTTGCCGGTTAAATCTTTAAAAGCTGTATTAGAATAAGTTGGGTTTGCAGATACATAGTTTGGCTGGCCGGTTACTGCATTTGTATTGGTTGAATTTAAAGATGAATCAAGATAAGGCTGGCTGCCGGCAAATGAATAATCAAATCGTATGCCCGGAGATACTTTTAGTTTTTTGCTGATAGAAATATCATCTTGTGCATAGGCACTGGTTAAAGCAATTGTAAAAGGATTGGGCGGATTATTATAAATACTGTTTCTGTCAGAAGCCAGTTTAGGATTGGTAATGAATGCACCTCTTATACGGCTTGGGTTATCCGCTAAAAAACTTGATAACCCTCTGGAGTATTCCCACCTGCCATTGTAAGAATTGATGAAGCCATAAGTAAGATCATAAAACTCATTGTGCGTACCAAAAGTAAATTTATTAATACCCCTGGTTAAAGTAAGGTTATCACTAAACTCAATGGTTTGTTGTTTTAAATTATAGATAGAGGCTTCTCTCCAGGTACCTAATGTTATACGGCCGTTATCAATATCAATATAAGGTGCAATAGAGCCTGGAAAATCCCTGTATTCATGCACATGGATATAACTAACATTAAGCTGGTTGTTTAAAACAGAACTGAATTTTGTTTTTAATTCAGCAGTAAGGTTTATGTTTTTAGTATACTGTGTAAAATCTGTTGAACCAAATTGAAAATTGGTAGAAGACCTTTCTAAATTATTGCCCTTTCCTTCTGTATAAATAGCACGGAGGGTTAAATTATTTTTGTTGTCTAATTTAAAATCCAGGCGGCCAAATAATTTATCACTCTTGGTAAATATCTTGTAAGTACCTAAATAACTGCCGGGATCGTACCCGTATTTTGTTTTTAACTGGTTTACTATTTGCAAACCCTCAGCCGCAGTCATCGCTGCTCCGGGGTCGCCAACGTTATAAGAAGAAGGCTCCTGCCTGTCAGTATGTTCGTAGTTTACAATAAAGAAAGCTTTATTTTTTACAATAGGGCCGCTAAGGGTAGCGCCATATTGGTAGTCGTAAAAATCGCCGCCTATTTTTGTTTTTAATCCATCTACACTTTTGCCCATTAAACTCTGGTTACGACCATAGCCATATATTGAACCGTGTACCGTGTTGGTACCACTTTTAGTAACGGCATTTACACTACCGCCGGTAAAGTTGCCTAGTTTAACATCGTATGGAGCTATCTGTACCTGTACCTCCTGTATCACATCAATACTGTAGGGGTTGGTACGTGTGCCCGAACCTGCAGCCCCTGATTGGCCACCACCGCTAGTACCACCGGCAGAGTTACTAAAACCAAATGCATCATTATTAATGGCACCATCAATAGTTAAATTATTGTAGCGGAAGTTGGTTCCTGCAAAAGAGTTATTATTTGATTGTGGTGTAAGGCGGGTAAAATCGCTAAGGCTTCTGCCGATAGTAGGCAGGGTATTCATTTGTGCCCTTCCAATACCTGTACCCCCGGATGCAGATTTTCTGCCACCACTTACTACTACTTCGGTAAGGCTTTGTGAATTTTGTTTTAAACTAATATTCAAATCAGGATTATTGCCAAGGGTTAAATTGATATTGTCTAAGGTTTGTTCACTAAATCCTACAAAAGAAACTTTAATAGTGTAGGGCCCGCCTGGCTTAAGGTTAGGTAGTACAAAAAGGCCTTTTTTATTAGTTTGAGAAGCTGATTTAGCTCCTGTAGGTTCGTGTAAAACAGATACCGTGGCGCCTGAAACCGGGTTTCCTTTATCATCGGTAACTAAACCGCTTAATGTGGCTGCGGTTTCCTGTGCTATGCTTTTACTTATAAAAAGAAACGTAAAAGCAAATAAACTGAGGAGTAATTTTTTAGAGATCATGCTGCTAATTTTTTGCAAAGAGCAGCTTTTAATGTTAAGCTAATGTTTCGGGGTAGTTAAACAGATGTTACGGGAGTTTTTTATGAGGTATTTAATATTACACTTTAATTATTAGTTTTCGTTGTTTTGATAAGTTGCCCGTTCTGGCCATAATCTTCAACAGATACAAGCTTGCCTTTATCATCATAATTTTCCCATGCTCCTTTTTTAAAACCGTGATTGTAAAAGCCATTACTTTCAATGGCGCCGCTTTGATAATAATACGTGGCATCGCCATGGTATTGCCCAAATTCATCAAGTGGCAACCATGCTGTCAATTGTCCATTGGCATAATACTGGCCAAAAAAAGTACGTACATTTTTTGTGACAATAATAACCTGGCGGATAAGGCCTGCAGAATCTTTCATTAACTGGCAGGTGGAAGAATCTTTGTTATTAATGTAATAGGTTGCCGTTACAAAATCGGTTCTGAAATAAGGCTTTGTGTAACTGGTATCACTGTTCTTGGTAATAGTATCCAGCCAGGCTTTGTCAAGTTTAGTAGGATGGTTTTTTTTTGTAGCGCAGCTAAAAATAAAAAAGGTTAAAATAACCAGGGATAAATAATGTTTCATCATAAGGGGTAAAAATATGCAATTAAAAAAAGCATCCGGTAACTACCGGATGCTTTTTTATAATTAATTAAAAGTAAATTAGAATCTTGACCATCCTTTCCACCAGCTTGCAAGCACACCTGCAGGAGCTATACCACCACGGAAAGTAACTGTTTTATCAAAGAAAGTATCGCCTGTAAATTTAGCATCCAGGAAATCACCACCTGAATTTATTTTCAGGTTACCATTAGCACCTGCAAATGGAGTTGGATCTGGTGCAGCATAATTATAAGGCTGAATCAGCTTGGCATCAGAAACATTGGCAAGTACATCGTTATTGTAGAACGAATTGGTAAACCATGTAGTAAGTGTAGCATCAGAATTAATAGTTGCCCCTGTGGTACCTGCAAATTTCAGGTTCACGGCATTACCTGCTAACGTTACATTTCTTAAACGTAAAGTACTGTCTTCAATATTTAATGCTGTTGAAGTACCTGTAGTAGCATCAATATAAATACCTAATGGCCATCCTACAATGATCGAATTAAAAATAGAGATACCGGAGTTTCTCCTGATCTGTGCGCCTGCAAGGAATAAAGAGTTACCAGTATTAGCTAAAGTAGCTTTTGGCCCGATGGCAGTGATATTACTGAAGATAGCTTTTGTCTTTGGTGTACCTGTAGTTCCTGTTGCATTATTATCACTTTCAAATGCTTCTGATTTTGAAATGTCTGCAATCAGTGAATCACGGATGATCAAACCAAACTGTACTTTACCACTAAAACCATTGTCTGTATCAAAATCATCATCCTGAGTTTTGTAAGCAATAAGGTATTTACAATTTACGCTGCCACCAAACCATTCAAAAGCATCATCTTTAGCATAAATAGTTTGTACGTGATCAATTGTAGTACCGCTACCAACACATGCTAATGTAAGACTGTTGATTTCCTTATCTGGCTGATAAGCATAACCTGCATATTCAATACGAACATATTGTAGTGTACCTGAATTATCGTTATCAACTACTGTTGGAGCTACCGCATCACCAGAGCCTGCAAGTCCGTCTCCGTTGGCATTGTCAATACCACCTTCTACCTGGAACAAACCATTAATGCCATTGTAACTTAAATTGTATCCGGCTTTACCGCAAAGTACAATACCTCCCCAATCGCCTGATTGCGGGTTAGGAGATGCAGAAGTAAATACAACAGGTTCAGTTGGTGTACCTATTGCAACTAATTTTGAACCACGTGTAATGATCAATGCTGCAACATCAGATCCGCTGAATGAACCTTTTACTGTAGTACCGGCTTCTACCGTCATGGTGTGATTGCCTACCATATACACCAGTCCTTTTAAAATATAAGTATTTGCTTTACGCAACACTGTATCTGCATTAATGCGGCCTTGTAATGTAATGGTTTGGCCTGTTGGGGTACCACCACCGCCACCATTTACTACAACTACCTGTATTTCTCCGTCTGTCTCAATTTTACGACAGCTGGTAATTGCTAAAGCTGAAATAGCTGTTATTGATAATAAAATGTACTTTTTCATTGCGCTGTTTTTATTTTTTAAAATTTTTATAATGAGTAATTGAATGTTAAGCTGTAATTAGTACCACTCTTCCTGGTAAACCTGTAAGCATCGCTGCTTTTTTGAAAAGATAATTTGCTGCTGGTATTCTGGTAGAAATATTGGGTTTGATTAAGGATGTCAGCAATATTTAATCTTAATTCCCCTTTGTTCTTAATTATTTTTTTAGCCAGTTGCAGATCAAGTACCGGCCTAGGTGCTTCGTAAATATCCGGTGCACCGCCTTGTATATCTCCCACCAGGTAAATTCTTTCACCGATCTGGTTGAAAAGAACAGTGGCATTGAAACCAGACTTTTCGTGGTCATACAATAATCCAAAATTCAAGAGGTAAGGCGATTGTCCCTGTAAAGATCTGTCCAAGCTTAATGAAGCATCTTTTACATTACTTTTAATGTAAGAAGCATTTGCCTGGAAAGTGAAATTCTTTAAGGCATGTGCAAAATCAAGTTTTTTGCGCAACTCAGCTTCAATACCATAAGAAGTTGCTTTTTTAGCATTCAGGTAAGTAAAGCTGCTGGCACCACCACCAGAGCCATTGAAATATTGTTCGATAGCGTTTTCAAAGTTTTTATAAAAAATACCTGCAGTAAATACTTCACCGGCCCTTGGATATAATTCGTAACGCAGATCAAAATTGGTAACCTTGGTTCTTTTCAATTCAGGATTACCGGATACAGAAGCATTCAATTCAAAATCGTATAAGTTAAGTGATGATAATTCTCTTAACTCTGGGCGGATGATCGTTTGCGAACCAGACAACCTCAGGTTGCTTTTGGTATCCAGTTTTAATGTTGCATTTACACCGGGTAAAAAATCGGTTACTTTTGAATAAGAATGGCGTGGGTCCCATTTCTTTACGCTCCCTACCAGCTGGTCATAATTTTCTACTCTTACACCCCATACTACTCTTAATGATTTGGTCAGTTGATTATCCAGTTGTATAAAACCTGCATTTAAAATAGTGTTGGCAAGATAACGGAAGGTATTGCCCTTGATAGCATCAAATGCTATTTTATTATCGGTACCGTTACCAAAATTTGCTGCTGCAAATACCTGGTCTGCCGGTAATGCTCTTAAAGCAGGATTATCTGTTGGTAAATAATTTGCAAAAAGTTGCGCATCATAAAGACGGTCCTTTATCTGCAACATGTAACCACCTTTAAGGGTTTGATTTTGTTTCAACCATTTGAAATTATAAGCCAGGTCACCACCGGCTGTATAAATATAATCACTCAGACTCTGGTAGATCCTGCTGCCACTTTGTTGCGATAATGAGTTGGATAATACCAGGCTGTAAGGATTTTGTGTATTCAATGTTTTGGAATACAGTATCCTGCGCTGGTCAGGAATATAACCATCAAGAATATTAAATGCACCGTACCATTTAAATTTAAGTGGTGTACTGATGCTGTGCTCACCGGCTAACTGGCCTGTAAAAAATGTATTTTCTTTAAAAGTAAATTCCGAACCTTTTAATTGATCACCTCTTGAATAATCTACGCCATTACGCAGAGATACAGATTGTGGTGAATTTACATTTACAATGGCCTTGGCAGAGATTTTATTTTTCTGGTTCAGCAATAAACTCACACTCCCTAATGCGCCTACACTAACATCCTGCTGGTATTTATCATCATTATAATCGGTAACCACACTTACCACATTGGTAATAGCATCAATAGCATTATAACGGTTTAATAATTTAAGGTACTTATTGGTTTTGCTGTAGGTAATGCCGAAGATGCCACCCAGTTTTTTGCCGGCAACTTTAGTGGTAAAACCTCCATTAGCCTGGAAGGAAGCATTCAATGGCGCATTGATTGATGTAGGGCTCCATGCATTACGCATTTGCTTGCCGATAGCGGTTTTTTCTGCCGGGGATAAAATATCAAATTCTGCTTTTCTTGTGTAGGAAGAAGGCAGGTTTCTTGTACCATCATCAAAACCTAACCAATCCGTTTTTCCACCCTGGTCTTTATAAAAAGTTTTTCCAACCGTCTGGGAATTAAATCCTGTTCCGATCTGTACATTAAAGAAATTTTTTGCAGGAATATCTTTTGTATTTACCTGTATTAAACCACCTGCCCATTCGCCGGGATATTCCGGTACAAATGCTTTATTGATCACAATATTATCAATCATTGATGCAGGAATAAGGTCGAAAGAAAAAGTTTTTCTGTCGGGCTCTGTACTGGTCAATAAAATACCATTCAGCATGGCCTGGTTGTAACGATCAGCCAATCCTCTAACTACAATAAATTTACCATCCTGTAAGCTGGCACCTGGTGTACGTTTCAATACTTCACCGGTATTTTTATCGGGGCTTCTCCTGATGGCTTCGGCAGAAATAACTGAAGCAACTGTATTGGTATTTTTTTGAAAACTGATCAGGGCATTAGTACTTTCTTTCCTGGCCGAACTGGAGCGTACTATCACTTCTTCGCCGGTTTTTGTTTTTGCAGTTAATGCTATATCAATATGAGCAATGCCATCACTGCCGGTTTCTACATCAGTGATTTCTTTGCTTTCATAATTGGTAGAACTGATGGTAAGGGTATATTTTTTTCCGGGTTCTGCATTAAATACAAACCTGCCGTCGATATCTGTTGCAATACCTTTTCCTGTTTCTTTCACTACCACCGAAATACCGGATATAGGATTTCCTGATTTTGAATCAGTGATCTTCCCTTCGATTTTCCCTTTTTGTGCAAGTGCGGTAAAAGACAGGCTGATGAATGCAAGTACTGCAATGAAGCTTCTCATAACTTTAATTTTCATGCCGCAAAGAGAGTTAACATAAGTTAACCCCTTGTTAACCGAATGTTACCAAATTGTTACCATGCCAAAGCATTATCTTGCAACTCTTAATCATTTTTACCTATGCAGTCTGTTATTATTGATACTATTACAACCAAAGAAATTGTGCCCGGCTTTACCGGAAAATACTATCATGCCGACAATTTAAGTATTGGCTGGTTAGATGCTAAGGCTGGCCACACCGTACCGCTACACTCTCATGTACACGAGCAGGTAAGTTATGTAGAAGAAGGAAAAATGCTTTTTATAATTGAGGGCGAAGAATTTATTTTAGAAGCCGGCATGGCTATAACGGTGGCACCCAATTTAAAACACGGCGCTACTGCTATTACCGATTGTAAATTGATTGATGTGTTTAACCCGGTGAGGGAAGATTATAAATAAAGAAAGCTGCAAGGGGAAGAGAAAAGCTTCAAGGGGAGTAGCTGCAAGGGGGTAAGTCTCCAATTCAAAGTTTTTTCAATTTTATTGAACACTATAAGTTATAATGCTTATCCCTTGTAGCTTGCAACTTGCAGCTTGTAACTTGCAGCTTGCAGCTTGCTTGCATCAATAGCTCGTTTCATCCAGCTTCACTTTTCCTTTAAAGGTCCAGAAAACAAAAACAGTGTACACGCCAACTAAAGGTGTACCGATGGCTGCTATCAGTAAAAGTGTTTTCATTGTTTTTACCGAAGAAGCGCCATTGGCAATGGTAATGCTGTTATGTACATCGTTAGTGGCAAATAATAAATAAGGAAAAACTTCCAGGGCTACCATCGCCAGCAATGAAGCAATGGTAACGGATGAACTGATAAATGCATAACGCCATTTCCCTTTATTTAACTGCCTCGGAATATTGGCAATAGATAAAAACATAATTAATGGTAAAATAAAATATCCGGGATTGCTTCTTATTGTATCACTCATATGAGGAACGTATAATAAAGTATACAGCGTAGTAATGCCAAAAGCTACTAAAAAGAAAATGGTGAAACTCTTGGCTAATAAAGATAGTTTGGTGTACAGCCTGTTCTCTGTTTTCATAGCTAAATAAATAGCACCATGTAACATAAACAATGCAAGTGTGGTTACCGCCACCATGATGCTGAAAGGGTTAAAAAAGGATAACCAGTTACCCGCAAATTCATGATCGGCATTAAGTGGTAAGCCCAATGCAACATTGCCTAACATCAGCCCTAGTGATAAAGCAATTACAATGCAGGCGAAAGAATAAATAAAATCCCAGATCAATCGCCACTTTACACCCGGTTCCTTACTTCTGAATTCTATGGCAACAGCACGCCATATCAATCCGATCATAAAAATCATAAAGGGTACATAAAAGGCAGAGAAGATAGCAGCATATGCCACAGGAAAACCGGCAAATAATGCGCCACCACCAATTACAAGCCATACTTCATTGCCATCCCACACAGGGCCAATGGCGTTGAGCGCAATCCTGCGGCTGGTTTCTTTTTTTAAGAATAAATGTAGAGCACCGGCACCCAGGTCAAAGCCATCCAATACTGCATAGCCGGTAATCACTGCACCAAAAACCAGGAACCACCAAACATTATAATCCAATCCTAAAAATGTTTCCATAAAAAATGATTAATCAAAAATAATGCACACGGATTTTTTATTCTGCAAAGCAGAATCATCTGTGATAATCCAATTGTAGAGTAGTTATTTAATTCCATAAACTCCCGAACTAAAATAATCTATATAAAATCCTTCTAAATCCGTCTAATCCGTGTCATCCGTGTTCCTGTATTTAATCTTCCTCCCTGCTCAGTAATGGATTATCTCTTTTACTGCCTTCCTCAATGTGTTCTTTTACATCTTCGTAATAAGGGCCGTGTTGTATTTTTTTATTCAGCAGGTAAATAAATAAAACAAACAGTGTGGTATACACTACAGTAAAAAGGATCAATGAAAAAATAACCTGGTTGGCCGAAACAGATTTGGATAAGGCATCAGAAGTTCTTAATAAACCATACACCACCCAGGGTTGGCGGCCCATTTCTGCAGTAAACCACCCCACCTGGTTACCGATCTGCGGTAACAATACCGACCATACCAACACCATCAGCAACCATTTTGTATCAAATAATTTCCCTCTCTTCCATTGCCAGCAGGAGTACAAAGTCAGCAGTATTAAACCAATGCCAATGGCGATCATTATATGGTACACCTGGAAAATAGCATTCACCTGTGTGGGCCTGTCCTCGGTCTTAAATGCATTTAATCCGGTAACAGGCGTTTTAAAATCATTATGAATTAAAAAGCTGAGGCCGCCGGGTATTTTAACGCCGGTTGTAGTTTGGGTTTTATTATTCACCCAGCCAAACAAATACATATCGGCTACAGCACTGCTATCGTAATGCCCTTCCATGGCCGCCAGTTTTGCCGGTTGATTTTTTGCCACACCATCTGCACTTTTACTGCCGGTGAATAATTGCGCTAAAGAAAAAAATGTGGCCACCACCAATGCAATTTTAAAAGCAGGTTTTGCAATCTCCAGGTGTTTCTTTTTTAAAATATAATACGCATTAACGCTGATCACTAAAAATGCACCGGCTAAAAAAGCACCGATCCATGCATGGGTCAACCTGTCTACACTTGAAGGATTAAAAACCATGGCCCAGAAATCGGTGATCTCTGCTCTTGCATGCAATCCTTCGCCAACAATATGAAAACCTGCAGGGGTTTGTTGCCAGCTGTTAGCCACAACAATCCATACCGCACTAAATAATGAACCTAAAAAAACCATTATGGTTGAGAAGAAATGTACTTTGGGGCCAACCCTGTTCCAGCCAAATAATAGAATGCCAAGGAAGCCGCTTTCTAATGCAAATGCAAAAATGCCCTCCGCTGCTAATGCGCTGCCAAAAATATCGCCAACATATTTTGAATAGGTAGCCCAGTTGGTACCGAATTCAAATTCCATAATGATGCCGGTAGCAACCCCAATACCAAAAATGAGCGCAAAGATCTTGATCCAGAACCTGGTCATCTGCTCATACAGCTTATTGCCGGTTTTAAGGTACATGCCCTCCATGATAACTAAGATCAAACCGAGGCCAATACTTAACGGGGGATAGATATAATGAAAAGCGATAGTGAAAGCAAATTGTATCCTTGCTAATATTTCCGTGTCCATGGTATAACTATTTTCAGTGTATAGTTTCCATGTGTAAAATTAGTTCTTCTCTGCTTTGCAGCACTATTTGTTTTGCAAAAAGCAGAAAATAATTTCAGGCTTTTTGCAAAACAGTCGCTTTGTTTCATTGGTTGATTGGGGGGATAAAAACGGGCCGGATATTTTTAAGCATGTACGGTGAGTTGCTCTACTACCTCCTCGGCCAGGCCGAAAGATAATGTCATACCTGCACCACCAACGCCATTAAGAATATATACGCCGGGATCGGGTGAAAAAAATATTTCGGTATCGCCATTGGTTAATTTAGGATACACACCATGCCAGGTTTCTGCAATAGCATTACCATTGATCTTTAAAAAAGTTTTTAAATAATCCAGTATCATTTTATTGATATAAGCCCTGTCAAATGGGTCTACCTGCAATCCATATTCATGAGAATCGCCAATGGTAATTTCTCCTTTGCCATTTTGTGCTGCCATCACATGAATGCCCAGGTCGAGATACTCTTTCATTTCTGTGGCCATTTTCTTTTGTAGCAAGGGCAGGGAAGGAGCGGCTTTAAAACTATTGTAATGCAGTAAAGACAAACCACCGCAAATAGCCGTCTTAATGCGGAATTTCTCAGGCATGGGAATAGTGCGTTGCATTTGCAGTTTGCATTTGGTCAATGGTAATTTAGAAAACTCTTCCGGGTACAAGGTTTCAAAATCAGCACCGCTGCATACAAAAATAATATCCGCTTCATGCTCTTCTTCGTTACCAACATAAACAGTTTGGTCGGCAACATAGCTTACGCATTTGTTCCAGTTGAATTGCACGCTGTATTTTTCCTGCAGGTATTCGGGTAAAGTTGCCAATGCTTCACGGGGATCTACCAGCATTTCATCGGCACTGTACAAGCCGCCCAACAAATTTTCTGCATTTACATGTTCGTATTTTTCCAGTATTTTATTTTTATCTAAAAGAGTAACATTTCTTTTTTCTTTTTTAAAAACAAATTCCAACTCTCTTAAAACCTGCCATTCTTCTGCATTATAAGCAAGGTGAAGGCTGCCGGTTTCTTCGTGCCAGATGCCGGCTTCTGCTGCAACAGATTTCCATATTTGCCTGCTACGCATAGCACGATGATATAAAGTACCCGATGGTTGCCCGATAGGCCATACCATACCAAAATTTCTTACCGATGCACCGGATGCCTGTGCATTACGGTCAAATACTTTTACGGCAAACCCTTTTTCACTAAGCGCTCTTGCAGTGGCCAGGCCTACAATGCCGGCACCAATTACGATGGCAGATTTTTGTTGCATATACTTTTATATAATTTACTGTGTGTACTTAAACTGACTATAATTAAAACAACGCCTATAGCCCCTGCTGTGTAAAATAGAAAAGAGAAAAAATTTATCCAGCTGTATTTAATGGAAATGAATTCTTTTATCAACAATACAGCTACCGTTCCCAGGTACCCGAAAGCATCAGCGATGTACATTACAAAACCAATATTGCCCTTTACTTTGTAAGTGGCCAGCATTCTTTCAAAATATAAACAGTTGAATGGGAGGTAAGCTAAATACAAGCCTGTAGTGGATAGTAACATCCACATAAATGGTGTGATGAGATGAATATGAAAACAAAAAGTTGCTATTGCAGATAGTAATACCCCTGCCATTACTAAAAAATGACTAACCCTGAAAGCTTTGTAATTATTTTTTATCAGGAAGGAGCCACCAACAATTCCTAAAACGATCAATGAAATAATGGTACTGGTCTGTGCAAAAATACCGGCATTGTTCTGATAGCCGGTCTCTATCCATAATTCGTTGGCAAAGTCTTCGCAAAAATCTCTTACAATTGTAAATATGGCGTAAGCAAAAACAACAGGTACCAATGCCATTCCAAATTTGAGGATAAATGCTTTTCTTTCGGCGGCCGTCATCGGGTTACGGATAGTGCGATGGGCAATATCATCAGCTGAGGGTGCAGGAGCCTGTTGCAACAATTTTACGCCGATGCATAGAGGAATAATAAAAATTGCTCCCGATGCAAAAGGCATCCACCATTCTGTAAATTTAAAATCCAGCAATAACCATTTACCAACTGTTTTTGCAAGGCCCGACGCAAAAATAAAACTGGTGGCTAATACTGCACCAATAAGTTCAGTCGTTCTTCTGCCTTCAATAAAACCAAATACCAAACCCCACACCATGCCAAGTGGAAGGCCGTTTATAAACATACAGATAATATTATAAGGCGATGGAATAATGGCGAATAATAATAGCGATGCCCAGGCAATACCAATGCATAAAAGAATGTAGTTAGCTCTTCGTTCCGGCTTCATACCCGAAATAAATCTGATACCATAAAACTTACTGCACATATAACCCAGCACCTGTGCAATTACTAAACAAACCTTATAAGAAATACCCAGGAAAAAAATATTGCTGTAGGTAGCCACCGTATAAGGTTTTCTGAAACCATACATGCAACTATAAATTACAAATGCATACAATGAAATACAAAGTACCATTACTGCCGGCGACTTGTGTAGCAAATTGCGGCTGCTGTTGGTATTGGGTAATGAAATTGTTGCTGGCATAAATGTATGATTAGAGCAATGGCAACAACTCTGATAAATGATTGATGATATGATGAGGATTGGCCGATGCTAATTGTTCATAACTATGAGCACCTGATGTAATACCGATACTTAAATGGCAGCCAGCATTTTTTCCTTCTTCAATATCAATGATGGAGTCGCCCACTTTTATTACTTCATTGCCATCTGTAATATCAAACTGCTGCATGGCCAGTAATATCATATCAGGCTTAGGGCGGTTCTTGCTAACATCACTTGCTGTAATTAAGGCATCAATATGCACACCAACTTTCCAGCCTAATTTTTCTAAAATTGAACCGGCAGTAATTTCATTATACCCGGTATTTAATACCACGAGAATATTTTTTTTCTTTAACTCGTTAAACAGGGTTTCTGCACCCGGCTGTGGTTGCAGTTCAAACTTGTCATACGCTGCTGCAAGCTCAGTAGTAAATGCACTGTATATTTTATTGGTTAATTGCTCTAGCGGTATAGCGCCCGATAGTGCAATGATATCTTTGATGGCGGTTAATTTTTCTTTACCTGCACCCGTTGCTAAAACCTGCTCTAAAGAAAAATCATAACCTGCATCGTTAATGGTTTTCAACAATGTTTTGTACACAATATTATCTTCATCAACAGTTGTGCCTGCCATATCAAATACCACCATCTTTATCATGTGCTTATTTTTAATCGTTTTGTATTGCTAAATGTTCAATCATCATTTGCTTGTAATGAAATAATGCCGGTAAAGACTGTTGTGTTTTTTTAGCAAGATCATCCCAGCGACGGATAGCAATGTACTGGTCAAACAAATCATCTTCTTCAAAAGCTATTGCTTCATCTGCGGTCATAATACCGCCCTGGAATTCCAATGTTTTTTTACTGGCTTCAGATAATTGATTGTAGTATTCAGGATAATGGTAAGTGAGGTATCTTTTTGCAGCCACATGGCTTTTTACCAAACGTGCAATTTTTTCAGAGAAACCAAGACTCAATAAATAGGCAGCACCAAGATTTTCATGATCTACCACACCTACATTATCCATATGCTGGATTTTTTTTTCTGGATAAGCAAATTCACACAAGTGGCCAATGTCGTGAAAAAATGCGGCCAGTATCACATCATCATCTGCACCCGCTGCTTCTGCTAACTGTGCACACTGGCACATATGTTCAATCTGCGATACCGGTTCACCAATATAATCTTCGGTGCCGTAACGTTCATAAAGGAACATGATCTCATTTACTGCTTCTAAAATAGTAGTGGTAACCATTGTATTAGTTTTTGTAAATACTTTCAATAGGATCTGCTATAGGATGTGCTGCGGTAAAATTGAATCCTAATAATTTTGCAAATGTTGCCGCCAGTTGTTTTTGATATAAAGTGTTGGCTGTTTTTACTTCACCTAGTGATTTAGTGTCGGGGCCAATTGCAGCAATCCATATCTGCCCGGCATCTTCAATATTACTGCCATGATGCCTCCAGTTATCTTTTAGTTTATCGCCACGGCCATGATCGCAGGTAATAATTAATGTGGTTTTGTTTTTGTATTGCGGGGATGATTGAATGTAATTCCACAGGTCAGCAATCATCGCATCTTCAGCATGAGCGCTTTTTAAATATTGATCGTATTCGCCACCATGTGCAAAATCATCCGTTTCATCAAAAGCAATGTATAAGGCTTTGGGTTGATACGCTTTCATGTATTCTCTTGCAGCAAAATAAGTAAACACATCAGGCCTTACGCCAATGGGCCTGGTAGTTAAGAACTGCATATCATTAATTACCTGCAATGTTGGCGATGAAAAATGTAATGAATCCACATCCGCATTTACATACAGGCCGCTTCTTTGTGTATTGAGTATATAAGGAAAAACATCCCAGGTAGAAAACGCAGCTACTTTGCCTGTGTATTTTTTTTGTTGATTAATAAACTCCAGTACATTGGTGTTTTTATTCCATATTTTATCATTGCTGTTTACGGCAGTATCAGGGTAACCGGTAAATATTTCATTGTAACCCGGGTAAGAGAACCAGTAGGGATTCGCATTGTTTACATTATTACCTGCCCAACGGTTACCATATAATTGCCCCTGGGCAGCAACAGTACTCCATAAAAAAGGGAATAATTTTTTTCTTCTTTCTGATGCGTCATCCATCCAGAAGTCTTTGCTGGTACCACTGCTGTCCTTGGTATATTTTTTGTTTTTTAAAATGGCAGAATCTGCGCCACTGAAAACTTCCTGCCAGCGCATACCATCTAATGTCACAATTACAATATTTTCTGTTTTTAATTGTGCCGTAACGCTGATTGTAATTGTAAGCAACAACAATAGCATTGAAATATATTTACCCATTTTCATAATGATGTTTTTAAAATAGTGGCTGGAGTTTAAATAAACTCCAGCACTTTGTATTGATGAGTGATTGCAACGAAACAAGTAAAGGCTATTGAATGATCCACATTTTTGAATTGATATTGTCATTGCCGCTGTATTGGCTTTGAACGGCCTTAGTGTAATTATCTTTATTGGTAGATAATTCTGATGACGGGTACTGCCAGCGCAAAGGAATAACACCACTGTTCCCAATACCAGGTCCGGTTAAAAATGCCGGAACCCCGGTTCTTCGCCATTGATAATAAGCCTCAAAGCCCGAGTTACGGCCATACGCTAAATATTTTTGCAGTAATATTTGATTTAAACCAGCAGTATTATTACCGGCATACTTTACAGCCGGCTGACTAAAATAATCAGTGTAACTAAAGTTGATGTTGTAGTTTATATAATCACCCGGGGCCGCTGTTTTTAAAAAACTTACTGTATTGCTGCCATCAGCAATGCCGTAAAAACCAAACATGGCTTTAATACCTTTCTGATACCAGTCTTCTGCATTACCGGTTGCCCAGCCACGGTTAATACCTTCAGCAATATTGAAACACATTTCAGGATAGCTGATAATAAAAGTATTTTCGGCAGTATAACCATCATAATATCTTTTGCGCCCTATAGGAGAGTATAAACCTGCAACCACTTTTCCACCCATTGTACCTACATCTTCTCCGTTACTGGCTCCTACAAACGATTTAAAAGAAGTATCAGAAAAACCAAGCCCTCTTGCAGGGTCGGCTACTTTCATTGCCCTTAAGTCATTTAATGCCGATAAATTATTTAACCAGGTAGCAGCAACGCATAAACGTAAAGCGTCGTTACCATAGTTATCTTTATTGTTGGGGTATTTATTATAAGCAACATTGTACACATATTCTAAATTGTCGTTCATGTCGTTCATGAGCGGATATTTAGCAGGATTGCTTATAGTTTCACTGAACTTTTGTTTGATATTCAGATCAGCATCAGTTTCTTTTTTACTTAAATGTATCAGCAATCTTAACTTATAGGTATTCACTACTTTCTGCCATTGTCTTAATGTTTGTAAACCATCTTTAGGATTAGCTGTATTTTCTTTGTAAAAAAAATCACCCAGTATAGAATTATTAGCCGCAGAAATTAATGCTGCCATTTGTGTATTGGCATCTTCCAGCAATTGTAGGCTTTGTTTAAAGATGTCCTTTTGTGTATCGTATTTTGGTGTTTGATTGTCTAATCCTTTCAATGCCTCACTCATAGGAAGGTCGCCTACCTTTAAACTCATTTGTGTAAAGAAATAAGCTTTAAAAAACTTGGCGATTGCACTGTAAGGATTATTGGCTCCGGATGCTTTTGCAGCTTCGTTTTCCATGGCCACAACATTTCTTAAAGTGCCGTAATTTAAACCTGCTGCACCCGTCCAGTATTCGTTAGTGCCATAGTAAGTGTAAGATGAAAGTGTGAACTGGCAAAATTTATCGGCATCGCCACCAGGTAATACCGGCAGGTCATTTTCTACTTGTCTCAATAATAAATAAGCCGGCACGCTTTGTGGGTTATTGGGGTTGGTGGCATACTCGTCAAACTTTTTTTTGCAGCCTGTATTAATTACAGCAATTGTAACTGCTATAAGAATAATGTATGATAACTTTTTCATTGTATTTGTTTTAGTAATTGATCAGTTAAAAAACGATATTAAGATTAACACCATAGCTTCTTGTAGTAGGTGTTTGTAAATTAGGTTCACGGCTGTTGCTTTCATATATATTTCTTCCGCTGTATTGATCTACATCAATATCATGAAAACGGGAAGGGAAAAAATACAAGAGGTTTCTGCCTACTAACGATACATCTATTTTGCTGATAAAACTTTTTTTGCCTAATACGCTGGTTGGTATAGAATAAGTAAGTACTACTTCTCTTAGTTTAGCATAGGTTTTAGCTACTGAAGTATGTTCAAAATTATTGAAGAAGCTGTTTACATAATCTTGTATCCATTTTGCTTTGGAAGTATTGGTTGCAAATTGTAAAGCAGACATGTTGGTGATAACACCGGTTACAGGATCATATTGAATGGTAGTACCATTAGATACCTGCACACCTTCACCAATATACGAACCGGCAAAGCCTGCATCTTTATAATGACGGAATTCGTATTCTCTTGCAGCACCAACTGCACCCTCGGCAGTTTCTATATTACTACCTCCTTCAGTTGATTTTCTTTTCACATAATCCTGCACAATACCACCTACTTTTCCATCAAACTGGAAAGAAAGGCTGAAAGTTTTATACGATATTTTATTGTTTATCGCCCAGCTCCATTTTACATCACCATTTCCAACATATTGTTGTTTAGGAAGATAAACCGGGTATCCTGCACTGTTATTAATTACCTGTCCATCGGGTGTTCTTGCCACAACAGAAGCAAATAGTTTATCCACCCTGTCTCCCTGGTGAAACTGGTAGCTTTCAAATTGGGCAGGCAAATCTTTGTACACTTCTTTATAGGTAGACCAGTTTACCAACACATCCCATCTTAAACCATTTTGTTTTTGAATCGGTGTGCCGCTCAATGATAATTCAACACCCGATAATTTAGTTTTAATAGCATTGGTGGTTAAACCGGTAAGGCCCGATGTTTGCGATATTGGAAGTGACCTGATATTTGGCCCTTTAATATTCGAATAGTAAGTAGCATTGAAACTCAAACGGTTTTTTAAGAATTTAATATCCATACCATATTCTGTACTGGTAAGCTCTGATGATTTTACATCCGGGTCTAATTTATTGCCCGGAGCATAAGCACCTGTTTGGTTGTTATATACAGTACCAATAGTGTAGGCAGGATCAGACAAACTATAAGCAGGTCCGCCAAAAACAGTAACGTATGGGGCACCATATCCAAGCGGGTAAGCTGCCGGGCCAATGTATTGTGTAACATCAGGAGATTTTGCAGAAGCATAACTGGCCCTGAATTTTAAGAAGCTGATAGCATTGGGTAATTTTACATAATCTGATACAGCAGTAGCTAATGAAATTGACGGGTAGAAATATTTATTGTTGTTAGTTCTTAATGTGGAATGTTTATCCACCCTGCCCGTTGTAGTTAACGAAAGATAATTTTTGTAATCCAATGTTGCAGAATAATAAGCACTCAACACCAGCATACTTGCTGTATAGCTATAGGCTTTAATGGGGTTTAAAGAATTGGAAAAGGAATACAAATTCGGTACGTTCAGGTAGTCTGTGGTAGTATAGCTGGAGTTATAAGAAAAGTTTCTTGCATTAACACCGGCAATAGCATTGATAGTGAGTTGATCTTTTACTTTGCCATTGTATTTAACTAATCCTTCCACATTGTTATCAATTAAAGAACGCCTGTCTTCCCTGTAATCACCACGGTTACCTTCTCTGCCATAAGGGTGAGCAGAGTAGGGCAGTTTTTCAGTTCTCAATACATCGTTAGTACTGATATTACCTCTTACGAGTGCTTCTATATTTTTATTGGCTTTATAAGTGAGGCCAAAATTTCCGTACACATCTGTTTTATAATGGCCACGTAACCATTCATAACTCATAAACCAAGGGTTATGGTAACGCTGGTATTCAGCAAAGTTCGATTGAATACCTTCTTTACCCGGCTGCCAGTAATTTCTGATATCAGGAGCATTAACATCCCAGTCAGCACCTGTCCAGATGGTCATATTGTAGATCACACTATTAGGTCCGTATTGTACATCGGGAATATTGGGTGTTGCCTGGCGGTTATAATTTAAACCACCCTCAATTTTTATTTTACTGCTCAGTTCGTAACTGGTATTTAAATTAAAATTGTAAATATTCAGCTTGGTATTGGGTACAATACCTCTCTGGTAGCTGTTGCTCAGCGACATCCTGATATTGGCACGGTCAGTAGCAGCAGAAAAGCTAAGGTTATTGGTAGTTAATATACCAGCCTGTATAAAATTTTTCAGGTTATCTTTTCCTCTTTGAATGTAGGGCGTAGGTTTTCTTAAACCCGTAGCCGGGTCAATCGGGCTGTCAAATTGCGCAATCAGCTGGCCTTCAAATTTTGGTCCCCATACATCATAGTCGCCATCATTTAACCCACCGCCTTTACCATCAACAAAAGAATATTGCGAATTATCTCCGCCGCCATACAAAGCTTGTGTTTTAGGCAATGCAATAAATCCTTTATCTATCTGTGTACTGGAGTTGATTTCGATCGTATAACCCTTGGTGTTCTTTTTTCCTTTTTTAGTAGTAATTAAAATAGCACCATTTTGTGCACGACTGCCATACAATGCAGTAGCTGCCAGCCCTTTTAAAATAGTGTAAGATTCAATATCATCAGGGCTGATATTCCAGGTATCCGAAGTAATCGGCATACCATCTACCACATACAAAGAAATATTACCCCCTCTCAACGATACTGCAGGAGCAGCAAGCATTTCCCTGGATATCGCTACATCAAGGCCAGCCACCTTACCCACTAATCCATTAATTGGGTTGGGTTCCCTGGCTTTTACTAAGTCAGCTCCTTTTATTTCCTGTACAGCATAGCCTAGTCGTTTGCTTTCTTTTTTAATACCTAAAGCAGTTACCACTACATCTTCTAATTGTTTGGCAACAGGTGTAAGCCGTATCGTTATAAAATTCTCTGTCGCATTTACTACCTGTGTCTGGTAGCCGCTGAAAGAGAAAGTCAGTTTTTCTCCTTTCAATACACCAATTTTAAAATCACCTTGCTTATCGGTGGAGGTACCGTAAGAGGAATTTTTTAAAGTGATACTTACCCCTTCAAGAGGCTTATCGGTGGTGGCATCTGTTACTCTCCCCTTTACCTGCACATTTTGTTGTGCCAGTAAACAAAAGGGAGCATACAGTAATGTAATAACCAGCAGCAGGGTTCTGGTTAGATTGTACTTTGTTGGCTTCATAAACAATGATTTAAGTTTTGAGCGCCAAAAGTATCAGCGCAGTGTTACCAAATAATTGTCCGTGCGTTAAGGAAAAACAAACAAAATGTTAAGAAAAGAAAACATGAAATTGATAACAATTTTCTAATGATCAGGAAAGATTTGTTTTGTAAAGGAGGTGATAAAATTTCAAATGATCAGTAAAATAAAAAAGCAGAACCTTTCAAAGGTTCTGCTAAACGCAACATGAGAAAGACGCTATGTATTATACCAAAACTAACTGCAGTTATAACTCGGGTAAAGTTAAAAACATATAAAAATATGCTATTGTGGTGCAGTATCTTTATGCAAAGCAAAGATGCAGCAGTTGCTGTTAACAGCAGACAAATACAGTGTTACCTAATCTGCAATAAATTGTTAAGTAAATATTACAGCAGCAATTTTTATTAAAACCGGAATTGCAGCCTGCAGGTAAACACATCATCTTTTACATCGGAGGTAAAACCAGGCAGTGATGTTTTTTCATTGGTTACTTTTTCATACCACAAAAGCAATTTTACATTATCATTGATATAATGGATATACCCAAATCCAAGGGTACTGTATTTTATATTTGCCGAATTTAAATTAGTGCCTGTTTTCCCAATATCATTTCCTTTTACTTCTGCGTTAGGATCATACCAGTCGTATTTAATTCCAATTTGATGATGCCTGGAAAAGATGTTATGCAGAAGATAAAAATAGGTACCATTAAATTTTCTGATGTAATAACCATCATTGCCTGCCAGTAAAGCTGCCGGTGTTTCTGATGTTACAGAGGTACCGGTTTGTTGACCAAACATTAACTCAGCCCTCAGCTCTGTATAGCCGGCTTTTGTTTTAAATTTCAGTTGCATATCTGCACCATAATATTTTCTTGGTGCAATTTTCCCTGTATTATTAACGGAAGAATCAGCAATAAAAGTTTTACCAAAATTATTACTGCCGGTTCTGTACAGGTATTGTGTATTCTGAAGCATGCCTCCGTTTAAGTAAGATACTGCAGCACTTAATTGTAGTTTGTTTGAAACAGGCAGAGGCTTTAATGCCATTCGGCAGATAAAATCTTTATGGCTGTCAAAATCTGCTGTAGCTGCAAGGCCTTGGCCATTAAAAAGCCCTGCATCAATTTTTAAATAATAAAGGGGGTGGTTTTTTACTCTTGGCTCAAAGCTTACCATAGCGCCAAGATCTCTTTCCGTTTTCATTAAAAGCTGGCTCATCCTTCCCCTTTCAGGGCTTTCCCTGTCACTGCTGGATAGGTTGAGCTCGTAACTGAATGGCCTGGCAAACATACCACCGGTAAATGCAAATACTTTATATTTATTTTCAAATACCCTTCCCCAGAAATCCCTGATAAAAACACCTCTTTCGGTACCATCAAACTGAAATACAAACTGAATTGAGGGACCCTTTTGTTCGGCAAAGTGCACATACTCAAAACGTATCCTGCCACGCCTTAGCATAAAACGATTGCTTGCATTGGTGGCAAAATCGCCACCATCAAAACTTTTTTCCCCTTTTGTTTGTGCCAGCTGAAATTCAGGCTGTATATACCCTCCAATTCTAACGTTATCAAATTTTTTATATATCGAAAGCATGCCTTTTCCTATGTCTTTTGTAGTATCCACCATATCCATCAAAAATTGAGCATGAAGGAGTTGGCAAAACGATGCAACTACTACTGTTAAAAGCAGTTTTTTCTTAAGCATAAACAAAATTTGCCCCAAAGGAATAATAATTTAATGTTACCTCTATGTTAACAAATTATTACCAATTTAAAAGAGTTTTATTTTTTTACGCTAATAAGTAACCTTTGCCGCAAAATATATAACTATGGCTGGCATAAATTCAATTTTAAAGATTTTTTTACCTAAAGACAGGGTGTTTTTTCAACTATTTGAAAACGTTGTGGTTGTATTAGTTAAAATGGGTGAAAAGTTAAAAGAAGTGGTTAACGAACCTGATTTTGACGAAAGGGCAAAGCTTATTAAAGAAGTGGAGGATATGGAGCATATAAATGACGATTATACACACCAGATATTCACTGAATTAGGAAAGAACTTTATTACTCCGTTTGATAGAGAAGATATTCACTACCTGGCTTCTGCCTTGGATGATATTGCTGATTACATTCAGGCTTCTGCTAAAAAAATAAATTTTTACAGGGTAAACCCTAATGATATGGGGATACAGAAGATGGCCGATATTATTGCACAAGGTTGTGTGGCCGTTCATAACGCCGTAAAAGAATTGCGCAATATGAAAAATATGCGCCAGATTACTGATGCATTGGTGGCCATTAACAGTATAGAAAACCAGGGCGATGATATTTTTGATATGAGTATTGAAAAATTATTTGCTGAAGAAATGGACGCAAAAGAAGTAATTAAAAAAAGGGAGATTTATCAGGTAATGGAAATTGTAACTGATAAATGTGAGGATGCTGCTAATGTGATAGAATCTATTATTGTTAAGTATGCTTAATAGTGAGAAGCAGATTTTGCAGTACAACCAAAATTAATTTATGTCAACTTTACTCATAGTTATCATTTTTCTTGCAATAGTTTTTGATTTTATCAATGGATTTCATGATGCAGCTAACTCCATTGCTACTATCGTTTCTACAAAAGTACTTACCCCTTACCAGGCTGTGGTATGGGCTGCATTTTTTAATTTTTTAGCATTTTTTATTTTTAAAGAGCACGCTATTGCTAATACCGTTGCTAAAACAGTACATAGCGAAGTTATTGTTGGTAATACGGGCTTGATAATAATTTTATCCGGGTTGATAGCCGCTATTTTCTGGAACCTGCTTACCTGGTGGTATGGTATCCCGTCTTCTTCATCACATACTTTAATTGGAGGTTTTGCCGGTGCAGCAATTGCCAGTGCAGGTTTTGGTAGTATTGATAGTGCCATGATCTTAAAAACAGTTTTCTTCATCGTACTGGCACCATTGATTGGTATGGTTATCGCAATTTTTATTACACTGATTACAGTACAAAGAAGCTTTTGGTTAAAATTATCTGTTATAGTTATCCTGGTAGGAGTATGTGCTGTTTTTGTACCGTTTAAAGGTGCCAAGGGGGAAATCGAAAGATGGATGCTGATTGGTTTAGGTGTAGTTTTTTCAATAGCCTATTTTATTAATTATCTCAGAGGTGAAAATGCTTATCGTACCCAGAATATGTACAAAAAATTACAATTGGTATCTTCAGCAGCATTCAGTTTGGGGCATGGTGGTTCCGATGCTCAAAAAGTAATGGGTATCATCACAGCGGCATTAGTAGCTACTGGCTATATTCACAAGTTTGAGGAAATGCCCAATTGGGTGCCATTGGTTTGTTACTCTGCAATTGCATTGGGTACTATGAGCGGTGGCTGGAAGATTGTAAAAACAATGGGTACAAAAATTACAAAAGTTACTCCTCTTGAAGGTGTAATGGCAGAAACTGCAGGTGCAATTACATTATTTACTGCTGCTAACCTTGGAGCCCCCGTAAGTACTACACATACCATCACTGGTTCTATTATCGGCGTGGGTGCAACAAAAAGGTTGAGTGCAGTACGTTGGGGCGTAACAATAAACCTTATCTGGGCCTGGATATTAACCATTCCGGTAAGTGGTGCTTTGGCTGCTCTTGTGTATTACATCATTTCTTTTTTTACCAAATAGTTTTAAAATAACTCAATTATAAAAAATCACTCACGCAATTGAGTGATTTTTTTATTTTCTTTGTAGCATGGACAAAATACTGGTAACCGGTGGCTGCGGCTTTATAGGCTCTCACACCATAGTTGATCTGGTTCAAAATGGCTTTGATGTTATTTGTGCGGATAACAACTCCCGCAGTAACGAAGGCATACTGAACGGGGTAGAAAAGATCATCAATAAAAGAATAAAAAATTATAAAGTAGACCTTTGTATTTATGATGATACCTACGCCATTTTCCAGGAAAATCCCGGTATCAAAGGGATCATTCACTTTGCAGCTTACAAAGCAGTAGGAGAGTCGGTTGAAAAGCCTTTGATGTATTTTGACAATAACCTGAATTCCCTCATCAATATTTTAAAATGCGCTGAAGAGTTTAATGTGCCGCATTTTGTTTTTTCTTCATCCTGTACGGTATACGGCAACCCTGATAGCATGATAGTTACAGAAGACACGCCGCAAAAACCAGCCGAATCACCTTACGGAGCCACCAAACAAATGGGCGAACAAATAATAAGGGATACCATAAAAAGTAACTCGGTAAACGCTATTTTGTTACGGTATTTTAATCCCGTTGGAGCTCATCCTTCTATCAATATTGGTGAATTACCTATTGGCAAGCCTGCCAATCTCGTTCCGGCAATAACCCAAACTGCTATTGGTAAAATACCCCTGATGAATGTATTTGGTACCGATTACGATACCAGGGATGGCAGTTGCGTAAGGGATTATATACACGTGTGTGATATTGCGCATGCACATACCCTGGCTTTAAATTACCTTATAGGCAATAAAAATACCTCTAACTGCGAAGTCTTCAACCTGGGCACCGGCAATGGCTATACCGTACTGGAAGTAATTGCAGCTTTCGAAAAAGTAAGCGGCGTACAATTAAACTACAAACTCGGCCCACGCCGCCCCGGTGATGTGGTAGCTATCTATGCCAATAACAGTAAAGCCAAAACTGATTTGGGTTGGGTACCCGGCTTAGGCATTGATGTAATGATGGACACCGCCTGGAAATGGGAATTAAAGCTCAAAAACGATGAAAATCTTTTTACCACCCAAATTGCTGGTTTAAATTAATTTTCTATTATCTTCGCCACCTCCCCAAAGTCCTCAACCCCAGGAACCACTATCCTTTTTAAAGTCGCCCGGTAAAATACTATTTATGGCAAAAAAACTTGTTTTGGCATTAAGTGCCTTTGTGATCATTATTGCGTTCTTCTCGGGGTGTAAAAAATTTGAGAAAGAAGGGCATATGCAGGAACCAGGTGTTGTAATCACTTTTGACGACGACAGGGTAGACAATTGGTTTGAATACTTACCAATGATGGACAGCCTGGGCGTAAAAGCTACCTTCTACATCTGCAAATACAATCGCTTTACAGCAGATCAGAAAAGAAAATTGGGCATCATAAGAAGCCACGGACACGAAATTGCCTTCCATACTACAAATCATTATAATATGGAAGATTATGTATATAAAAGCAGGCATACCATCGACGACCTCATGCGTTGCGAAGTAGAAGCAGGATTAAAGCTCATGAACCAGGATGGCTTTTATCCCACCACATTTGCCTATCCCTATGGCGCTCATAATGCAGTATTCGATAAAATGCTGATGCGGTATTTTAAAAGCGTAAGGGCGCTTAATGGTACACAGGACTTTTCCAAAAGCGTAGTACCCACTCAACATAACGACCTGCTTTATGGCCTGGGTATCGATAAAAGCAGCAAACGCAGCGATCCCGATATCATTAATGTATTGCAGTCTGCCAAAAATAATAACGCTTGTGTGGTTTTTGTATCTCACGACATTAACACCCCCAGTAAATTCAGCACTTCCTTACATAGGCTTATTCAAATATTTGAATTTGTAAAAAAGAACAACCTGAAATACTATACCGCATCAGAAATTTCTGACTAAATAATTCCTTGTGCAGTAATTAGCTAAAACAATGTGGGCAACTTTTTAAGTTGCCCATATTTTCAATCAAATCTTTCTTTTACTTTGCACTTCATTCTTATAAAATATTAAAAAGGTTTATTAATATGCTCAGTAAAATAGAGGTAACAGGTAACAAAGATACCCGTAGCGGTTTTGGAGATGGTATTCTGGAAGCTGCAAGAAAGAATCCCAACATCATTGCATTAACAGCCGATCTTTTGGGTTCAATGAAATTGAACGGATTTATTAAAGAATTTCCTGAACGTTTTGTGCAATGCGGTATTGCTGAAGCAAACATGATTGGTATTGCTGCTGGTTTAACTATCGGTGGTAAAATTCCTTATACTACTACCTTCGCCAACTTCTCTACCGGAAGGGTATACGATCAGATACGCCAGAGTGTTGCTTATAGTGGAAAGAACGTAAAGATCTGTGCCTCTCACGCCGGCCTTACGTTGGGCGAAGACGGTGCTACACACCAGATTTTAGAAGATATTGGCCTGATGAAAATGTTGCCGGGTATGACGGTGATAGTGCCTGCTGATTATAACCAGACTAAAGCAGCTACAAAAGCTATTGCAGATTATGAAGGACCGGTTTACCTGCGTTTTGGCCGCCCTGTATGGCCCATTTTTACTAAAGAAGAAGATTTTGTAATTGGTAAAGCACAGCAATTATCTGAAGGTACAGATGTAACCATTTTTGCCTGTGGCCACCTGGTTTGGAAAGCTATTGAGGCAGGAAAAATACTGGAAGAAAAAGGCATTAGTGTGGAAGTGATCAACATCCATACCATTAAACCATTGGATACAGAAGCGGTGTTAACTTCTATTAAAAAAACCAAATGTGCAGTTACTGCCGAAGAACATAATATTATTGGCGGATTAGGTGATAGCATTGCACAGGTAGCTGCCAAACATTTCCCCATACCCATTGAGTATGTTGGTACCAACGATACTTTTGGCGAAAGCGGAAAGCCAACTGAACTGCTTACAAAATACGGGTTAGATACACCGGATATTGTAGCTGCTGCAGAAAAAGTAATGGCACGTAAATAGGTGTCAGGACGGCTTCAAGCCGTCAGACACCTTTAAACAGGCGTCAGGACGGTTCAAAACCGTCAGAAGCCTTCCACCTGATTAAACTTTTATAGTAAAAACCAATCTTACCGATTGGTTTTTTTATTTTTACTGCCTCAAACCTTATATGGCTACACATTTAGATGACAAAGAACTGCTGCTTCAGTTTGCTGAACCGGCAACAAAGGAAAGGGCGTTTACCGCCATCATTAAAAAGTACCAGGAAAAACTATACTGGCATATCCGCCGTATGGTGGTAGAGCATGAAGATGCCAACGATGTACTGCAAAACATGTTCATCAAAGTATGGAAAGGACTGGAAAATTTCAGGGAAGATAGCCAGCTGTACACCTGGTTGTACCGGATTGCTACCAATGAGTCGCTCACTTTTATCGAACAACAGAAAAAAAGAAGTTCGGTTTCTTTGGGCGATGTGGAAAATGGCCTGAGCAACAAACTGAAAGCCAGCGAGCATTTTGATGCTAATAAACTGGAATGGAAACTACAGGTAGCTATTCAGCAGTTGCCTGAAAAACAAAAAGTTGTGTTTAGTTTGCGGTATTATGATGAGATGCCTTACGAAGAAATGAGCCGGGTTTTGGAAACCAGCGAGGGGGCCCTTAAAGCAAGCTATCACCATGCAGTAAAAAAGATTGAGGAATTTATACTGAATAATTAAACTTTTCATAACAAACAGCGTCTCAAACAGGAATGGAAAACAGCAAAGACATATGGAATGAATTAAATGCACTTAGCCCGGTAATTGCAGGGATGGAAAAAGTAAATGTGTTTACTGTTCCTGCAGGTTATTTTGAAAGCCTTGGCGCTACTGTTTTAATGAGTGTAAAGGAAGAAGAAGGGGATATTTTGGCTTCAATTAAAGCAACTTCTTCTATGCAGGTACCAGAAGGCTATTTTGAATCACTGGCCGGAAGTATTCTGAACAAGATAAAAGCAAACGATAGCGCAGCAACAGAATTAAATGAATTATCACCGCTGTTAGCTGGTATTGACAAGAGAAATGTATTTACAGTGCCACAAGGTTATTTTGAATCATTAGCCGGTAACGTTTTACATACAATAAATGCAGCCGATGATGTAGTTATAGAATTGAATGCATTATCACCAATGTTGCAGGGGCTGCAAACTAAAAATGTATTTACTGTACCGCAAGGTTATTTTGAATCATTATCAGCAGAAATTCTTACTAAAGTACAACCGCAGCAGGCTAAAGTGGTTACTATGCAAAGGCGCAGTACCAGCACTATTTTAAAATATGCAATTGCTGCAGTGTTTACAGGTGTAATGGCATTGGGGGTATATAAATTTACAAACAATAATGGCGGACCTGGTGAAGTTGCGCCTTTAACTGCTGCTAACCTTAAAGGGCTGGAAATTGCAAAGCAAAATACATTTGAAGAAGAATTTGCAAAAGTAAGTAATGACGATATCGCCAGTTTTTTGGCTAAAGATGGAGTGGATGTAGAAGCAGCTGTTGCGGTTAGCCAGATGCAGGATAAAGTAGATACTGAAGAAACAAAAAATACTGATAAAACAGAAAGCAATGAAATTGATGATTTGTTTAACCAGTTAGATAATAATACCCAGACGAATTAAATTTACAAAGATGAAAAAGATATTGTTTTTTTTAATGGTGGCATTTATGGGCATAAATACCGTTAATGCACAAACGCCAGAAGATCCGGATGCAGCAAAAAAGCAGGAAAAACTTCAGGCACTCTATGTAGCTTTTATAACAAACAAGTTGCAACTTTCCGAATCTGAAGCCCAGGCTTTCTGGCCTGTACACAACGAGTTTGACAAAGAGATCAAAGCCGTTGGGATGGATTTATCAGAATTAAAGCGGGAAGAATTAATTCTTAATATTAAAAAGAAATACGAACCCAGATTCACTAAAATATTGGCTGATCCAAAAAGAGTAGACAGGCTTTTTAAACTTAACGGAGAATTTAGGAAGAAGCTGGTGGAGCGCATGCGTAATCAGCAAAATGGTATTCCGCTAAGGCCTAAGCTAAGAAGAGGCGTTTAATTTTTAAGAGCATAATTATAATTGTAAAACTCCCGGTACGGGAGTTTTTTATTTGATTCAGGTATCATTAGTTGTAACTGCAAAATGCAAGGCTTTGCAGAAAATATTACGCCGTACTCAGGCCGTCCGTTATTAACTGCTGGCTACCCCGTTACAAGCTGGATTTTATGCTCTTTATAGCTGAAAATCAATTTCTTAAAATTATTCTGCCCTCTGCAACAATATACAGGATAAGATATCAGTTTATGTTGATAACATTAATTTGGATTAGGCATATCGAAAAACTATTTTTACCGCCATACTAACCTTCAAAACATTAAACCTGCTATGGAACTTGCTGTTCAATCCCACAACCGCTATTACTATGTAACTAACGGGCTTAAAATTATTTGCCTTGGCGTAATGCTGCTGCTTTTTACCGGAAGTTGTAATTATTTACACGATCAAAACCAGAAAGAGGAAAACGAAATGTACGATGGTCCTGAACTTGCGGCCAGGCAGGAATTTGAAAAAACAAAAGACCCTGCTACCGGAAAAGTGCCCCGGGAAAGATTATTGGCAGCGATTGAAACCACAAACGATCTTAAACAATTAAATAGCCAATCACTTATTGGAGGCTTATCCTGGATTGAAAGAGGGCCAAATAGTGATTTACCCGGCCCTTTTGGAAATGCCAGGCCAACGGGTGCCAGCACTGCCGGAAGAATCAGGGCAATGATGGTGGATTCTACCGATGCCACACATAAAACAGTTTGGGTAGGTGGTGTTGATGGCGGGCTTTGGAGAACATCCGACATTACCGCATCCCCGGCCACATGGGTATTAATTAATGATAACCTCAGTAATCTTGCCATTTCCGACATTTGCCAGGATCCCAGGCCCGGTTTTCAAAACATTATGTACTTCTGTACCGGGGAGTCTTACTTTAACATCGATGCGGTGAGAGGAAATGGGGTCTTTAAAAGTACCGATGGTGGTGCAACCTGGTCGTATTTAGCCAGTACCAGCACCTACACAAGTTGTACACGGATATTATGCGATTACCTTGGCAATATTTACCTGGCTACAAGAGGCTCAGGATTGTTACGGTCAACAGTAGCGAGTGGCGGTGCAGTATGGACAAATATCACACCAGCCGGCCTTGTATCGGATATATGCGATCTTGAGATCAGCTCAACCAGTGCAGCAGGCAGGCTTCATGTAGTGGCAGGCATTTTCAGTACCCAGGCGTATCGCTATACTGATATTCCTGTAACCGTTGCCGCCGGCACGTGGACGGCTCCCGCAGTTGCTTTTCCATCTTTTAATAACAGGGCTGAGATTTGCGTAAGCGGCAATACGCTTTATTCACTCGTTGCTGATGCCGGTAACCAGGTTCCTACCATATACAAATCTACCGACGGTGGAGCCAATTGGGCTGCCACCGGGGGGCAACCTGCTGTAGGATGGGCCAGCCAGCAAGGTTGGTATGCGCTGAGTGCTGCTATCGACCCTTCTTCAGGCGGTACAACATGTATAGTTGGGGGATTGGATACTTGGAAAACCACCAACGGCGGAACAAGCTGGACAAAAATTTCCAGCTGGGTTACCTCTACCGGGGGTTTTTATGTACATGCCGACCAGCACGATATTCAATGGTGGGACGGAGGTAATAAATTAATGTTTGGTTGTGATGGAGGTGCTTTTTTCTCATCCGATAAGGGAGTATCTATGAGTGACCGGAACAAGGGATTAAGAATTAAACAGTTTTTTTCCTGTGCTATACATCCTTCAACCACCAATTATTTCCTGGCCGGTGCACAGGATAATGGTGTGCACCAGTTCAGCAATGCGGGATTAAGCAGCACTGTTGAAGTAACGGGTGGAGATGGTGGTTACACCGCTATTGACCAGGATCAGCCCCAATACCAGTTTGGTTCTTATGTGTATAACCAATACCAGAGAAGTACCGATGGTGGTGCTACCTGGGCATCTGTAAACCTCAGCGCATCAACAGGGCAATTTATAAATCCATTCGATTATGATAATACAGCTAACATTATGTATTGTGGAGATGCAGCATCAAGTTACAGGCGCTGGACAGATCCACAAACCGGCAGTACATCCGCTGTTATAAATGTTTCCAATATGGCAGGAAGCGTTACCGCAGTAAGTGTATCACCTTACACCGCTAACCGGGTGTACTTTGGTACCAATAGTGGTAAAGTAATGCAGGTAGATGGTGCAAATACATTTGTATCCGCTTCAGCAGGTACCGATAGATCAACCGGGCTTCCGGGAGGCACTGTTTCCTGCATCAATTTTGGAACCAGCGATTTAAACCTGATGTGCTGCGAATCTAATTATGGTATCAATAATATATGGGTTTCTTCGGATGGTGGGGCAACATGGACAGCAATTGACGGCAATCTGCCGGATATGCCTGTACGCTGGTGTATGTTTTATCCCGGCAGCAATACAAAAGCATTCATTGCAACCGAAACCGGTGTATGGCAAACCGACCTGGTTAATGGCGCAAGTACAGTATGGAATGCCAATCCAACTTTCCCTTCCGTAAGAACAGATATGATAAAATACAGAAGCGCTGACCGTACCATTGCTGCAGCAACACATGGACGTGGATTGTGGACAGCAACCATTCCAACTGTTGCTACTCCGGATTTGTCATTTCAAACAGCTGCAGCATCTGCAACCGAATACACTACATTTAAAAGTGGTTGCCGTGGGTACACAGATTATACTTACTACATGGTTATTGCCAATTCACCTTCTGCTGCAGGAACAGTAACCCTGGCAGTGGCAGGCGGCGCTACTGCTACCAATGGTGTTGACTATGCAGTTACTACCAACGGAAATTTTGCAGCCCCCAGCATGACCCTCAATTTTGCCGGCGGATCTGGAACTGCACAACCCTTTACCATAAGAGTGTATGACGATGATGCAGTGGAAAGTGCCGAGTCATTTACGTTAAACTATACAGTTACCGGGGGAAATGCCCAGGCCGGTGTTGCTAACCAAACACTTGCTTTTACCATTAATGATAATGACGCAGCACCACTTACCTCTTCATCAAACACACAAACAGTGGGTACTTTAAGCAGTAATCTTGGCTCAGCACTGTTTAACAGCGCTTTGCAGAGTAAGCGGGTACAAATGCTTTATAAGGCATCTGAATTAACTTCTTTAGGCCTGGTTGCCGGTAATATTACTGCCATTCAGTTTTATATTGGTGTTAAAAACAGTACCAGGGCATTTACTAATTTAACCATAAAAATGGGAGGCACCACTACGGCTAATTTAGTAAATGGATCGGCCTTTGTTCAAAGTACAGCTATCGTAAAAAATCCATTTACGTACTCTACCGTATTAGGCTATAACAACTTTACTTTCGATGTTCCTTTTGCATGGAACGGAACAGATAATATTGCAGTAGAACTTTGTTATGATAATGGCACTGCGGATGGCACCCAGACTTCTGATCAAACCTATGGCTACTCAGATTGCGGTTCATGCCCGGCACTGGGTAATATGTTTTGGCAGGATGGTATTAATTGTTCAGGATCCTTCGGTTCGGTAAGTCTTTATTTTAATGATTTAAAACCAACAATTAAATTAACGCAAACCGTTACAGGCACACCTGTTTCCACCACCATCACCTCTAAAGTTGCCTACCTTGGCCCTAATGATGATGTACCATTCTATGATGCATCGGGCAATATCATGGCAAGGATAAAAAACAATACGGCATTCGATTATGGTTGTACAACTATTGATATCGACAGGGCAGGTACAGCCGCCACGGCTTTCTGGAATAATACGCCTGCAAATTACCTTACGAATAAATCTTTTAAGGTAACTCCAACAAATGCAAACCCAACCGGCAATTATGATATCACCTTGTATTACTCTGCTGCAGAAAAAGCGGGTTACGAAGCAGCAACGGGCCAGTCATGGACAGGTGTTTCTATGGTGAAGGCGGTAGGCCCCATCAGTGGTATAACCCCTGCTAACCAGCAGGTAAGTACTGTTACAGTAAACGGCGTGGTAACACAGGCCACATTTGGTTCGGATTATACCGTTAAAGCTACTTTCACTAATGGGTTTTCAGGATTTGCAGTAGGTAAACCCGGTGCACCTTTACCAATAACCCTGTTGTCATTTACCGGGTATGTAAAAGATAACTATGGTGTACTGGATTGGACGACCAGTAGTGAAAATAATAACAAAGGGTTTGACCTGGAGAAAAGTTATGACGGTATCAACTTTACAAAAATAGCTTTTGTTCCCGGCGCCGGTACTTCATCAACCTTACGGCAGTATCAATACCTGGATAAAACCAGGCTCAGCAACATTCAATATTACAGGTTAAAACAAATTGATTTTAATCAAAAAGAAGTGTATTCCGATATTGTGCTGCTGAAACTAACCGACAGGGATAACCTGGAATTGATAAGTGTAACCAACCCGTTCAATAATTCAATTAATATGATGTTCAGCAAACCCCTGTCAGGGTCGGTAGCTATAAAGTTATTTGACTTGGGTGGCAGGCTGATTTACTCTGATGTAAGGATGCCGGGCATTACACCATTACTTCAATTATCTGTACCGCCTTTATTTAGTGCCGGTACCTATATTCTGTCAATTGAAAACAGTAAACAACAATTTAACAGAGTTATTATAAAACAATAAGGCAATAGCGGTTTTATAAGAGGCCGGCTTAACGGGAATTGATTCCTGTTAAGCCGGTCTCTTTTATTTTGCTGTTTAAGTAAAAGTGAAGACACTCAGATAGAACGCAACATTGGTTCTGAATAAAGTAATAAAGTTTTTTGGCCGTAAAACCGCAACTGCCACCTGTAATGGGATGTTGGCAGCGTAACAAAAAAAAGGTTCAGAATTTTACTTCTGAACCTTTTGTTATAAGAGATCTATCTTGTTATTTGTATTGCGCTGATAAACCATTGGCCAGTTCAGCCACTTTCTTCAGTCCATCTTCAGGTAAATTACCTTTTTTAAAGTCGGCTAAAATTTCAGGGTATTTGTTTTCCATTTCCATTAAGAAATGTTCTTCAAAAGCCTTTACATTTTTTACAGCAACATTTTTCAATAATCCCTGTGTACCTAAATAAATGATTGCTACTTGTTTTTCTACACTGTAAGGGCTGTACTGTGCTTGTTTTAATACTTCCACATTTCTTGCACCTTTATCAATTACGTTCTTTGTAGCAGCATCAAGGTCACCACCAAATTTAGAGAAGGCTTCCAGCTCACGGTAAAGAGCCTGGTCCAGTTTAAGTGTACCAGCCACTTTTTTCATCGATTTGATCTGTGCATTACCACCCACACGGCTAACCGAGATACCTACGTTGATAGCCGGACGGATACCTGCGTTGAACAGGTTACCTTCCAGGAATATCTGTCCGTCGGTAATTGAAATTACGTTAGTAGGAATATATGCAGAAACGTCACCAGCCTGTGTTTCAATAATAGGTAAGGCAGTTAAAGAACCTCCGCCTTTTACCAGGTGTTTGATTGATGCAGGAAGGTCATTCATCTGCTGTGCGATATCATCTTTAGCAATAACTTTTGCAGCTCTTTCTAATAAACGGCTATGCAGGTAGAATACATCACCAGGATAAGCTTCACGTCCCGGTGGCCTTCTTAATAATAAAGACACCTCACGGTAAGCCACAGCCTGTTTAGAAAGATCATCATAGATGATCAGGGCTGGCCTGCCGGTATCACGGAAAAATTCCCCGATGGCAGCACCCGCAAATGGAGCGTAGAACTGTAACGGAGCAGGGTCAGAAGCAGAAGCTGCAACAATAGTAGTATAAGCCATAGCCCCGTTTTCTTCCAAAGTCTTCATAATACCGGCAATGGTAGAAGCTTTTTGTCCGATAGCTACATATATACAGTAAACAGGCTTACCTGCTGCGTAAAATTCTTTTTGATTGATGATGGTATCCACTGCAATAGCAGTTTTACCGGTCTGACGGTCACCGATGATTAACTCACGTTGTCCACGGCCAATAGGGATCATCGCATCAATAGCTTTGATACCGGTTTGTAAAGGTTCTTTCACCGGTTCACGGAAAATTACCCCCGGAGCCTTACGTTCCAGCGGCATTTCATACAATTCACCTTTAATAGGGCCTTTACCATCTATAGGTTCACCCAATGTATTAATAACACGGCCGCTCATACCTTCTCCTACTTTAATAGAAGCGATCTGGCCGGTACGTTTTACTTTATCACCTTCTTTAATTTCGCTGCTGTCACCCATCAATACCACACCCACATTATCTTCCTCAAGGTTAAGCGCAATTGCTTTTACGCCATTGTCAAATTCTACCAGCTCACCACTGCGTACATTGTTAAGGCCGTACACACGGGCAATACCATCACCCACCTGTAATACGGTTCCTACTTCTTCCAGGCTTGCAGAAGCATTGAAGTTGCTTAACTGCTGGCGAAGAATCGCCGAAATTTCATCCGGTTTAATTTCTACCATAAAATATCAATTAATGATTTATTATAAGAGCTTATTTTTTCAGGCTGCAAAGGTATGGTGTGATAGCGGGAATGTCAAAAAAAATGCTGTAATAAAAAATGCCCGGATCAAATACGGGTTTTCATTAAAAGCGGAAAAAAACAGGAATAACAGGTAAGCCAATATAATTCGGGTATAATACTATTAACCTGTACAGGTATTCAGGAGCAAGGCACAGGCCTGGCAAGGCCGGGGCAACGCCATGGTTACTCCGTAGCAAAGTCGTGGTTACTCCGTAGCAACGCCGTGGTGAAGCCGGTAGAACTTGCTGTTGCAGGCAATCCTGTTCTATAAAAAGTATAATGATACACTGCCGGCAACTGGTAACATGATCAATCATTGTAACCGGTGTTATGTAAGTTAAACAAAACCCCGGTATAAATAATATTAACCTGCAAAAATCAATGCCGGCATATCACAAAGACGCCGGAAATCCGCTTGATTTTTTTAATACGCAGTAGCAGTAAGGTTTTGCGCCGGCAGGATGAAATGTTTCTTTTCAAACAGCAAAAAATTATTGGTTCAATATACAAAATGATGTAATTTTCCATTTCTATTTTTGTTTGATAACATTTGTTTAACGCAAATTTTAAGTAGAATCCTGCCTTTTTCCCGGCAAAAACTAAAACTGTTTCAACCTGAAGATTTTAAACTATTAACTAAAACGATCACTAATTTCAAACTAACACAAACATTTATGAGAAAAATTTTCCTCTTTCTTATTCCGTTGCTGTTTAGTGTATTTTTTTCAAATGCACAATTAAACACTGCAGATGACAATGTTGCATTGCAATTGGTTAGCGCAAACAAAGCCTCGCTTGGTTTGTCCGATGCCGATCTTAGCAATGTAAAGGTGTCAAACACCTACCAGGATAATGCCTCCGGCATCAGAATGGTATACCTGCAGCAAACGTACAAAGGCATCCCGGTATACAACCAGATGCTGGTTTTAGCGTTTAAAAACAACAAGCTTATTTCCAATGCCGGTACTTTTAACCACAGCATGGAGAAATTTGCCAACGTTGCATCAGGCATTCCCGCAGTTTCTGCAGAAGGAGCTGTGCAGTCTGCTTTGTCAGACAGGAAATTAGTGCCAACCCAAATGGCAGTTCCATTGGGCAGAAAAGATAACGGTAACAAAATAGAGTTTAGTAATATGGGAATATCCCGTGAAAATATTACTGCTCAGTTATTGTGGGCACCGGTAGAGGAAACAAGAAATAATATCACCGCATTAAAAAAGATGAAGCTGGCCTGGCAGGTATATATTATACCTAAAACCACTTCAGATTACTGGTTAGTAAAAGTTGATGCAAGTGACAATAGTATTATTGGCATGGATAACCTTACCGTATATGATAACTGGGGTCGTCCGGAATTGCCACAGGAAACAGGGATCAACTATCCTGAGTTTACTAAAGATGTAACAAGGAATATATCAGGTAATAATGCTTTTGATTTTAAAAAGATCAATTCTTTAACAGAAGAATCTCCAAACAGCCCTACTATTGTTAACTCGGCCACATACAGGGTTATTCCTTTCCCTGCCGAAAGTCCGATACATCCAGGTGGTACACCGGCAACAAGAACAGATCCATGGACTGCTGCTCCGGGTAATCCAACCACTTTAAAATGGCATACTGGTGCTGCTTCTACTAACTACACCTATACCCGTGGTAATAACGTTTGGGCTTACCAGGATCAGGCTAACGCTAATACCGGTTCAGTAGCAACTTCAGCAAGCTCTACTACTACACCAGATCCTCTTACTTTTGATTTTGTACCCAACTTTACCGTTGCTCCTACACAGACAACACCGGTACAAAACCAGCAATTTAATATTACTAACCTGTTCTATTGGAATAACATTATTCATGATGTTATGTATATATATGGTTTTAACGAGGCTAGTGCTAACTTCCAGGATGATAACCAGGGAAGGGGTGGTGTTGGTAATGACCACGTAAATGCAGAAGCACAGGATGGTAGTGGTACCAACAACGCAAACTTCAGTACCCCTGCAGATGGTGGTAGCGGAAGAATGCAAATGTACCTGTGGACACTTTCCAGTCCGCAAAGAGATGGTGACGTTGATAATGGTATCATCACTCACGAACATGGCCATGGTATCAGTAACCGTTTTACCGGTGGTGGTATCGCTACTTGTTTGGGTAATGCTGAACAAATGGGTGAAGGATGGAGTGATTACTACTGTTTAATGTTTACACAGGACTGGTCAACTGCAACCCTTAACACCGGTTTCAACTCACCAAGAGGTATCGGTACTTATGCATTAAACCAGCCAATTACCGGCTTAGGTATACGTTCTCAAAAATATTGTACTGATTTTACAGTTAATAATAAAGTATACGCTGCTTCAATTCCTGCTGCTCCGCACGACAGGGGTGAAATATGGTGTGCTACTCTTTGGGATATGACATGGAATATCATTAACCAGAATGGTAGTATTAATGCCAACTTATACGATCTTGCCGGCGGCGGTGGTAATAATATAGCATTGAAACTGGTAACTGAAGGTTTAAGGTTACAGCAATGTAGCCCTGGATTTATCAGTGGCAGAAATGCAATATTACAGGCAGACCAGAACCTTTATGGTGGTCAGTATAACTGCGCCATCTGGGAAGCATTCAGAAGAAGAGGTATGGGAGCATTTGCTTCTGAGGGATCTACTAATAGCGTAACTGATCAGATTCCTGATTTTACTCCTCCGATTACTTTAGCAGCTACTCAAAATGGTACTGTTTCAGTTTCTGAAGGTCAGAATATCATTTATGCAAATAAAATAACTACCTGTTCTCCTATAGCCAATTATACAGCTACCGATACATTACCAACTAACGTTACTTATGTAAGTGGTGGTACTTATAATGCAGCAAACAGGGTGGTTAGCTTTAACGTTAGTCAGGCAGCTGGTACAACCAGTTATCCATTTACAGTTACAGCAAATGTGGGTAGTTATTTCCCTCCTGTAACATTATTGAATGAAACTGTTGCCGGTGCAACAATTCCTTCAACATGGACTACAACGGCAACACCAGGTAACGTTTGGTCTGTAGTTTCTACACAAAGCAGCAGTGCTCCAAATTCATTCTTTGTTGAAAACCTGGTAACTGCAGCTGATCAGAAATTAGAAACCACTTCAGCTATCGCTTTACCGGCTAACTCTTATCCAAGATTAACTTTTAAACATAGATATAACACAGAAGCCGGATGGGATGGCGGTGTAGTGGAAATAAGCACAAACGGCGGTGCTACATGGACTGATTTAGGTCCTAACATGACCAGTGGCGGTTATAATGGCGGCCTGGGTGCAGGTGTTGGTAACAACTTATCTGGCAGAGCTGCATTTACAGGCGCTAGTGTTGGCGCTGGTTTACCGGTTACAACTGTTATCGGCCTGGCCGCATATGCAGGTCAATCAGTAAAAATCAGGTTCAGGTTTGCATCTGATGATAATACTGCAGGTACAGGATCTCCTACAGGATGGTGGGTAGATGATATCGTTTTAGACGCTGTTGCAGCAGTTAACATGCGCACCAGCTTATTTAATGCATCAAATGTAAGGGTTTCATTTAAAGATACCGTTACATTGATCACTCCGCTTATTTTATGTTCTCCAAATATTAATTCACAACCAGTAAGTACTACGGTTTGTGCTAATTCAACTGCAAGCTTTAGTTGTGTTGCAACAGCTACAGGCGGTGTTACCTACCAATGGCAGGTAAGCACTAACGGTGGTGGTACATGGACAGATGTTCCTGGTGCTACAGCAAGTACTTATTCATTTACAGCTTTGCTGGCACAAAATGGTAACCTTTTCCGTTGCGTAGTTACAGGTTCTTGTAACCCTACGGCCACAAGTTTGTCTGCAACATTAAGTGTTGCCGCCGCATCTGTTGGTGGATCAGTTAGTCCTTCAAGCACTTCTGTTTGCGGAACTACTAACTCCGGTACAATAACTTTATCTGGTCACACAGGTGCTGTTATCCGTTGGGAATCTGCAACAGTATTGGCAGGTCCTTATACTGCAATAGCAAATACCACAACTACATTAACATTTACCAACCTTACTCAAACTACTTACTTCAGGGCAGTAGTTCAGGTACCTGGTTGTGTAGCAGTTAATTCAACAGTTGCCACAGTAACATTTAATGCATCGCTTCCATTGTCAATTGCCGCTGACCCGGGTACAACAATTTGTGCAGGCGATCCGGTAAGGTTAACAGCAAGTGAGCCAGGTGGCCCTGCAGTACCTTATACAATCACCACAACATTTGCCAACAACAATGCTTTTGGTATGGTTATTTTTAACTTTAAAAATAACAATCCATTCCCTGTTACTATTACAGGAATTGAAAGTATTGCCTCAGCCAGTGGTGCAAGTACAGCTACGCTTTACTACAAAACAACTCCAATTTCGGGTGCTCCAGGTGCAATATCTGCTGCTAACGGATGGAATGTGGCTGCAACAGGAGCCTACACTGCGGTAGCAAATACTACCACAACAACTCCACAGGTTTTCTTAACCGGTGCTACCTTAGTTATACCGGCAGGTGCAACCTATGGTCTTGGCGTAGAATCTAAAACTGCTGCCAATGTGGGTAATTTAAGATACAGTACAGTTGCTGCAGGTGTATATACTATATCTGCTGGTGGCTGCGACTTAATTACAGGTACCAATATTGGTTATGCAGGCGATATTTCACCGGCTGTATTGGGTAATACACCAAGAGGTTTTATCGGAAACGTTAACTTCACAGGTGTTTCAGTAGCTCCTATTACAACAGGTACATTCCTTTGGACTCCGGCAGCGGGCCTGAACTCTACAACAACTAACCCTGTTGCAGCTTCACCAGCCGCTACTACTACTTATACTGTGTTCCATGATAATGGTGCAGGATGTGTAAGACAAGCATCGATCACAATTAATGTTAACCAACTTCCAAAAGTTACCGCACAACCGGTTAATACTACAGTTTGTTCTGGTTTACCGGTAACATTTACAGTTGGTGCAACCGGCGCAGGTATTGCCTACCAATGGCAGGAAAGTACCAACGGCGGTGTTACATACACCAATTTAGTTAATGCAGCACCTTATTCCGGTGTTACAACAACTACATTAACTATCAGCCCCACAACCGGTGCAATGAACAATAACCGTTACCGTTGTGTAATTAGTGGAACTTGTCCTCCTAATGCCAACTCTAATGGTGCCATTTTAACTGTTGTAGCATTACCTGTGGTAACAGTTACACCAGCTTCAACTTGTGGTGGTGTGGCAGGTACTAACGGTACATTGTTAACAGCAAGTGGCGCAACCACGTACACATGGGCTCCTATAGCCGGCTTATATACAGATGCTACAGCCGTAACAGCTTATACCGGTACATCAACACCAATAGTTTATGCGGCTCCAACTGCATTTACTGCTTATACTGTATCTGGTACTAACGCAACTACCGGTTGTGTTGGAACTGCAGTGGCCCTGGTAAATTATACTCCACCAGCTCCTACAGTTACTCCCGCTTCTGTACTGATGTGCTTAGGCGATCCGGCTGTAAAACTGAAAAGTTCTTCTTCTCAATCATTTACAGGTACATTTACTTCAGGTACAGTTAATATTGTTATTCCTGACGGTCCGGCAATTCCGCCAGTACCAACAACATACCCGGCTACTACTTCAACTATTACAGTTGCAGGTATTCCGGCAGGTGCTACCATTGCCAACATCAGGGCTAAATTCAACATTACGCATGCTTATGTTGGTGATCTGGTGATGGTGTTAAAAGCTCCTAATGGCAGAATATTCAACCTGGATGCAATGCTTAATAAAACTAATAACCCGGGTGCTAATTTCACTAACACCGTTATCAGTTCTGCCGGCACTACTTTATTAAGTGCAGGTGCTGCTCCGTTTACTGCTACATTTAAACCAGATGCAGTGGGTGCAACTTTTGCCGCATTTGGCTTCACCTTCCCTGGTGGTCCTGTTGGCTTTATACCAGATGTTGCTACATTCAGTGGCTTATATTCTGTACCTAACGGTACCTGGACGCTTGCTGTATATGATGCAGGTGCTCCGGATGCAGGGGTATTAAATAACTGGTCTCTGGATATTGACTATATCGTTGGTGTACCTGCTACACCTGCCGTATGGACTCCGGCTGCAGGATTATTCTCTGATGCTTCTGCATCTACTCCTTATGTTGCTGGTACAGCTGTTGATTCAGTTTGGACAAAACCAACACCATCCGGCGTTTATACTTACCAGGCTACTGTAAAGAGTTTGCCTCCGGTTCCAAGTGTGCCTACAATGACCAACACGGCCACTACATTCTTTACTACACTTACATTTAATGTAAGAAACAATAACAATTATGCTGTTACATTAACTGATATTTCCAGTATGTGTAATGTTACAGGTGCCACCAACGTAGCTGCTTACTATAAAACAACAGCAGTGAATGGTTTGCCTGGCGCAATTACTACTGCTAATGGATGGAATCAGTTTGGTACGGGTACTATTACTTCAATAGGCTTCCCTAACGTTCAGCCATTCTTATCAGGTCTTACTTTAGTGATACCAGCCAATACTACCTACGGTATATTGGTGAGTGCAGCACTTCCTTCAGGAACAGGTAACCTGGTATTCAGTAATACCGGCACCCAACTTATCGGGTCTGCAGGTGGTTGCGATATTATTACCGGGTCTAACATTGGTTATACCGGTCCGGCAGTTCCGGGTGCTCCAACATTTAACCCTTACTACTTCATTGGTAGTATAAGTGTTGTACCAAATGTTACTGCTTGTACATCTCCATCAAGAACAGTGGTTGTTACGGTTAACCAACCTGTGGCGTTCACAACTCAACCTGTTGATGCAGCAGTTTGTACCGACAAAGTGGCCAGCTTTACAGCAGTTGCTACAGGCTCTTCAATTACACATAACTGGAGAGTAAGTACCGACAATGGTAATACATGGACCGATGTTGCTAACGGTGGTGTTTATGCAGGTGCTAAAACCACTACATTAACTATCACAGCTCCGCCGGTTTCTATGAGCGGATACCTGTACAAAGATTCAGTTAGCACAACACCATGTGCGCCGCTGTCATCTGTAAGGGCAAGATTAATAGTTAACCCATTACCAACAGTGGTACTATCAGCTTCTCCTTATAAGAAACTGTTCCCTGGTTTAACCACAACATTATTCTCTACAGTTACGCCGGCAGCAGCTACGTACACCTGGTTGAGGAATGGTGTTCAGGTACCGGGCGCATCAGCTAGTTCTTACCTGGTTACAGTTGACGCATTGGGTGACTATACTTTAAGAGTTACCGATATCAACGGATGTACCAATTTATCAAACCAGGTATCAATTACCGACTCTGCAAGTGGAAGGGTATTCATCTATCCTACACCAAACGGAGGATTGTTCCAGGTGAGGTACTACAGCATTATCAATAACACCAATTTACCACGTGGCATCAATGTTTACGATGCAAGAGGTAAAAGGGTTCTTACACAGTCTTATTCTATCTCTGCTCCTTATGCAAGGATGGATGTTGATTTGAGGAATCATGGTACTGGTGTTTATTGGATTGAAGTAGTAGATGTGGTAGGAAACCGTTTAGCAATGGGCAGAACGGAAGTTTTAAGATAGTCAACACATCTTAGTTAATAATTTTAAGTCCTCCCCAACTTTGTTGGGGGGGACTTTTTTTTATTCCGTTTTTGCAATTTTGGCAGTTATTTAAATGGGAATACTTTTTGACTAGCTAAAAGATAAAATCTATAAAAATGACACTGGGAATAATATTTATTTCTGTTGTATTTATGGTAATTGGTATGGCGGTTCAGTACAAGCTTAAAAGTAAATTTGCTGAATATGCAAAAGTACCTACCAGCACAGGAATGAGTGGAAAAGAGATTGCAGAAAAAATGCTTAAGCAAAATGGGATATATGATGTACAGGTGGTTTCTGTGGATGGTTTTTTATCAGATCACTATAACCCACTTAATAAAACGGTTAACCTTAGCCCCGACGTATTTGAAGGTAGAAACGTAGCCGCCGCATCGGTAGCAGCACATGAATGTGGCCATGCAGTGCAGCATGCAACAGCTTATTCTATGCTTATGTTGAGGAGCAGGCTGGTACCTGCAGTGCAGATCAGCAGTACTTTGTCGCAGTGGGTAATAATTGCAGGGCTTGGAATGTTTGGTTTTGGAGGTGGTAATACTACTGTTTTATTAATTGGCATTATCCTGTTTGCAGTAAGTACTTTGTTTTCACTGATTACATTACCTGTGGAATTTGATGCCTCTGCCAGGGCACTCAAATGGCTTGAAGCCTCCAACATTACCACAGCAGGCGAACATGATAAAGCTAAAGACGCATTGAAGTGGGCAGCACTCACCTATGTGGTTGCAGCCTTAGCTTCTATTGCCATGCTGGTGCAGTATATATTAATTTATCAGTCACGAAGCAGGGATTAAAAAGGGAGTTTGTATATAATCACTAATAACTATCAACTATATTTGTAACAACAATTAATCTAAAGCATATGAATTTTGGAAAAGAGTTTGAAAAATTTGCTGTAAAGCATAAAGGAATAAGCAGTAATGCATTGGATGGCTATATCAAACATAATGTAACCAACCTTACTCCTAATATTATTGAAGAGCGCCCGATGAACGTGGCTGTAATGGATGTATACAGCAGGTTGATGATGGATAGGATAATTTTCCTGGGATACCCTATTAGTGACGAAGTGGCAAACATTGTAACGGCACAGCTGCTTTTTTTGGAAAGCACTGACAGAACACGTGATATACAGATGTACATCAACAGCCCCGGCGGTAGTGTATATGCAGGCCTTGGTATGTATGATACCATGCAGTTTATTACGCCGGATATAGCTACAATATGCACAGGTATGGCGGCCAGTATGGGACAAGTATTGTTATGCGCAGGAGCAAAAGGAAAACGTACTGCACTTAAGCATAGCCGTATTATGATGCATCAGCCTAGTGCCGGCGCAGGCGGGCAGGCAACAGATATTGAAATTACTGTAAACGAAGTAAAAAAAATTAAACAGGAATTGTACGAAATAACTGCCTTCCATACCGGTCAGCCGGTTGAAAAAGTTGCGCTGGACAGTAACAGGGATTACTGGATGACGAGTGCCGAGGCCAAAGAGTACGGTATGGTAGATGAAGTACTGGTAATGAATCCAAGAAAGCAGAAAAAGGATAAATAATGCTGCGTACAATGTTGTAAGTACAGAACCAGGGTTTTATTAACTAACCTCTAAACACTAAACATCTAAACTTATTAAAAATGAATTTATACAACAGAACAATAAGAAACGAAGACGAAGAAGAAACACCAAAAGAATTGCCGGAAAACCCGATGGAGAAAATGATGAGTGGCTGGCAGTTTGATAAAAAATTTATTGAACAACGTAAGATATTTTTATGGGGTGTGGTAGATGATAAAAGTGCTAAAGATATTACTGCAAGATTGCTCTATCTTGAAGCTATTGATCCGGGAAAAGAGATCACCTTTTATATCAACAGCCCGGGCGGCATGGTGGTAAGCGGAATGGTAATTTATGATACCATGCAAATGATCAGCTCGCCGGTAAGTACCGTATGTATGGGTATGGCGGCAAGCATGGGTAGTATATTACTGAGTGGGGGCACAAAAGGACGTCGTTTTATTTTTCCTCATGGAGAAGTAATGATACACCAGCCGAGCGGCGGTGGACAGGGTACTAGTGCAGACCTGGAAATTATGGCAGAGCAGATTAGAAAGACCAAGCTGATGGGAGCCGAAATATTAGCAAAGAATTGCGGACAAACAGTTGAAAAAGTAATGAAAGACTTTGACAGGGATTACTGGATGGATGCCAAAGAATCTATTGCTTATGGCATTGTAGATGGCGTTATGGATAAATTATAATAACCTGGTAATATTTTCAGCACAACTGCTCCATAATTTATGGAGCAGTTTGCGTTTAGGTAAATGAATAAGTGGTAAAGCGCAAACAGTAAACTCTAAATTGTATTTTTACATTATGCAGTTCAACGAAATTATAAATGCAAAACTGAGCCAGGTAACTGATCGTCCTTTAATGAAGAAGGATATTTTTCCTGTAAGTGAAGGTTTGCAGGGCTACCTGCGCAATTATGGCAGAGATATTAAATTGCCGATTGTTTATAAAGATCTGTTGAACTATCGTTACGCCACTTCACTAAAAGATAAAAACGGAAAATTCACTCATTGGGAAAATGCAGTGTATGATCTGAAGGAAATGGAGTTTTTAAAAGAAGGATTGATAAAAACTTATGCCATTCTTAAAACAGAAGGCAACCTGAGCTTTATTAAACACCTGGATGTGGAACGTATTGACTTTTGTGAATTTGGTAACAGCGTACCATTCAGGATAAGGATTAAAAATAAAGTAAATGATAACTACGATCATTATTATGTAAAAGCTGCAGATGCATCCCGTATCTATGGTTTGGAACTGGAGCATTTGCTTTCTCCCAACCGCATTACTTTCCTGCATCATAAAAATACTTTGGTAGAAGAACATATACCCGGCATACCCGGAGATATTTTTTTGCAGGATTATATGCACTTACCTGAAACTAATAAGATACGCATTGCAAAAGAATTTGTAAAGTTCAACGAACGCTGCTTTGCAAGATTACTGGGAGACATGCGTAGCTATAATTTTGTGGTAGATATTACTCCCGATATTGAAGATTATCAATATCGCCTTAGGGCTATTGATTTTGACCAGCAGTGTTACGAAGGTAAGAAGAACCTTTACCTGCCGCAGTTTTACAAAGAGAATTTTGAATATGTGGAACTGGTATTAAAAAGCCTTAGCCCAGATGTGATTGAGCAATACCAAACCGAGGAAAGAACCACCATGGCATACCGGGTAATTGCCGGCCGTAAGCAGTTAATGGAATTGCTGAATATTATGATAAAGGACGAGTTATCAGAAAATTATAAAGTAAAAATTTTAAGAGATGAATTGAATGAGCATTTTCAGAATAACTATTTCTCCAAATGCAAAACCATGGGATCTATAGTGAAAAGGCAATTAAAGCAAATGCTGCAAAAGCACCTGAAACAAGTGCAGGGATTTTAAAGTGCAGTATTTTTTTGCTTTCTGAGTTAATATTGAATTCAATTTGCTGATCCCTAACCAAAAGCAGCTGTACCATCCTTGTTAATCTGTGTAACCTGCCTGCCGGTAGGCAGGTCCGTGGCAAAACTCAAGCAACATTTTTCAGCATAATATTGTCCTCACATTAGCGTTCTAATTAATGCTTTTGTATCTTTGTATTTCAATAACATTAGCAAAAGCTAATAACACATAGCAATAATGGCAAAACAACAAACTCTACATTGTTCTTTTTGCGGCCGCAGCCGTGATGAGGTTAAGATATTAATTGCCGGCCAGGATGGCCATATTTGCGAAAATTGTGTGGAGCATGCGGAAGAAATCATTGAACAGGAATTAGGAAGCAATGCCGAAAGCAAATTATCGCACACACCTACTCATAAACTGATTGTAAAAAAACCAATCGAAATAAAAAATTTCCTGGATGAATATGTAATAGGACAGGATGATGCAAAAAAAATTTTAGCAGTTGCAGTTTATAATCATTACAAAAGATTAAATCAAAAAATTGATAATGATGTAGAGATTGAAAAAAGTAACATCATTATGGTGGGTGAAACCGGTACAGGAAAAACATTACTGGCAAAATCAATTGCCCGTATGTTGAATGTGCCTTTTGCAATTGTTGATGCTACAGTTTTTACAGAAGCTGGTTATGTGGGCGAAGATGTGGAAAGTATGCTGAGTCGTTTATTACAGGCTTGTAATTACGACGTAACTGCAGCTGAAAAAGGAATTGTATTTATTGATGAGATTGATAAAATTGCCCGTAAAAGTGATAACCCTTCTATTACCAGGGATGTTAGCGGCGAAGGTGTACAACAAGGCTTATTAAAATTACTGGAAGGAACAGAGGTATTGGTACCACCACAGGGCGGACGTAAACATCCGGAACAAAAACTGATCAAAGTAAATACACAGAATATTTTATTTATCTGCGGTGGTGCTTTTGACGGTGTAGATAAAATTATTGCACGCCGTGTTAACACCAATGCTATCGGGTTTAATGTAAATAAAGAATTACAGGAATACCAGCACGATAACCTCTTGCATTTTGTAAATGCAGTTGATCTGAAACATTTTGGATTAATACCCGAATTGTTGGGCCGTTTACCAGTAGTAACTTATTTAAACCCATTAGATGCTGCAACCTTACGCAGCATATTAACGGAGCCTAAAAACGCTTTAGTAAAACAATTTACCCGCTTATTTGATATAGAAGGTATTGAATTAAAATTTGAGCCTGCGGTATACGATTTTATGGTTGAAAAAGCCCTGGAATATAAATTAGGAGCCCGTGGCTTACGCAGCATTTGCGAAAGCATTTTAACCGATGCCATGTATGAACTCCCTTCTCAAAAAGTAAAAACCTTTGAAGTTTCTCTGGAATATGCCCAGCGTAAATTCAGTACCAGCAAGCTGAGTATGTTGAAGGTAGCCTAAATAATGAATAATTAATAATCAGTAATTAATAACTGAAAGCCTGAGTAATAGACCCAGGCTTTTTAATCCATTGAACTAACTAATTAACCAAATAACTAGTTAACTAATAAACCATTCTTTCTCCCCAACTTTCAAACAAACCCAATTCATTTTAGGTGGTTGTTAATTTTCAATTTATTTTTACGCTTTGTGACTGGTCTGAGACAAATCTAAAATCATAAATTTAAAATCATAAATCGGAAATGGTTGACGTAATATTAGGCCTGCAATGGGGCGACGAAGGAAAGGGAAAAATAGTGGATTATTTTGCTAAAAATTATGATGTGGTAGCCAGGTTCCAGGGTGGGCCTAATGCAGGGCACACTTTGTATGTAGATGGTAAAAAAATTGTGCTGCACCAGATACCAAGTGGTATCTTTCACGAAGAAAAAACCAATTTAATTGGTAATGGCGTTGTATTAGATGCCGTTACACTTAAAAGAGAATGCGAAAATGTGGCTGCTTTTGGAGTAGATTACAAAAAGAACATGTATATCAGCGAAAGGGCGCATTTAATTCTACCTACCCACCGTGCTATTGATAAAGCCAGTGAGTTAAGTAAAGGCAATGAAAAGATAGGCAGTACATTAAAGGGCATTGGACCTGCTTATATGGATAAAACAGGCCGCAATGGATTAAGAGTAGGCAATTTATTAGATAAGAGTTTTACAACAGAATATATTAAACTACGTTTAAAGCACCAGAAAATATTGGAGAGCTTTAATTTTCAGGAAGATATCAGTGCGTGGGAAGAAGAATTTTTTGAAGCGATTGAATTTTTAAAGGAGTTTAAAATTGTAAACGGTGAATATTTCATTAACGATAAAATTCAGAAAGGACAAAGAGTTTTAGCGGAAGGGGCACAGGGAAGTATGCTGGATGTTGACTTTGGAACATTTCCTTTTGTAACAAGCAGCAGTACCATATCCGCTGGTGTCTGTACTGGATTGGGTGTTGCACCGCAAAAGATCAAAGAAGTATTCGGAGTATCTAAAGCATATTGCACAAGAGTGGGCAGCGGGCCGTTTCCAACCGAATTAAACGACGAAACAGGCGAACTGATACGTAAGACGGGTAGTGAGTTTGGAGCTACCACAGGAAGGCCAAGGCGTTGTGGCTGGATTGACCTGGTGGCATTGCAATTTGCCTGCATGATCAATGGGGTTACACAAATAATAATGACAAAGGCAGATATTTTAGATAACTTAGATGAATTGAAAGTTTGTAACAGTTATCTGGTTAATGGAGAAGAGAAGAATTATATACCTTTTCAAATGAATAAAGTAAATATTGAACCGGTATATAAAAGTTTTGAAGGATGGAAAACTGATATCACTGCAATGCATGATTTTAGTGAACTTCCACAGCAAATGAAAAACTATATTGACTACCTTAATACGTTTTTAAAAGTACCGGTAAAATACATTAGTAATGGTCCGGGTAAAGAGCAAATTATAATAGCTTAAAAAAAATATTTAAAAAAGTAGCCAATATTTTTGGCTATTTAAAAAACTCGTACAAATTTTACAGTAACAACCTGTTTAATTTATGGCAATAAAATCCGAAAAAGACAAAAAGGCGCCTGCAAAGAAAACTGCAGTTCCCGAAATTACATCCGCAAAAAAATCTTCTCCAAAGAAAAAAGATGATGATGACGATGATGATGATGATTTTGATGAGGAAGAAGATGTAAAACCTGCTAAAGGCAAAGGTGCATCAAAAAAGAAATCAAGCGATGATGATGATGACGATGATGATGTGGAAGTAGAAGACGATTGGGAGAAACCCGAAGAAGATGATAACTGGGATCCTGACTTTGATGAATTTGATGTTCCTAAATCAAAATCAAAGAAACCTGCAGGCGGTGCTAAAAAAACCGGCAAGGGCGATGATGATGATTTTAAACTGGATGATGATTTTAAAGATCTGGGTCTTGATGACTTAGGTGGCGGAGGCTTTGATGATGATGATGATTTCTAGAGCTGTTTAAAAAAAGTAGTGAATAAAAATTCCCAAACTTTTTCGTTAAATAATTTTACCGAATTCAGAATACAAATGTTGAACTGGGCTAACCGGTTCAACATTTTTTGTTTACTGGATAACCAGCATTATAATTTTACTACCCCGGCTTTTGAATGCCTGCTTGCTGCAGGAAGCAAAAAAAATATTACTGCCCATGCCGGGAATGCGTTTGAAAGTTTACAGCATTTTTATAATGAAAACAAAGGCTGGCTGTTTGGGCATTTAGGATACGATCTTAAAAATGAAACCGAAAAATTACATTCCCGAAACTATGATGGGATTGGGTTTGAGGATATGCATTTTTTTGTTCCTGAAATTGTACTGCAGTTGTCAGAAACACAGGTAACTATATTTACCGATGGCAATGCAACAGAAATAATTGAAGCCATACAGCAGGAGCCATCAACTATTACACAAAATACTCCCGCTGCTATTGCTGTTACCAATAGAATTGCAAAAGAAGATTACATCAGCATCATACAAAAATTACGGCAGCATATTTTACGTGGCGATTGTTACGAGATTAATTTTTGCCAGGAATTTTTTGCCGCCGATGCGGTAATTGATCCATTATACGTTTATCATAAACTGATACAACTTTCGCCCAACCCTTTTGCAGCATTGTATAAAATAAACGAACGGTTTTGCATCTGCGCAAGCCCCGAAAGATATGTAAAGAAAGAAGGGAACAAAATAATTTCTCAACCAATTAAAGGAACCAGCAAAAGAGACTTGTTGAGTAAAGAGCATGATTTACAAAACAAAAATTATCTGTCACAAAATGAAAAAGAGAAAAGCGAAAATGTGATGGTGGTTGACCTGGTAAGAAATGATCTGAGCAAAGTATGCAAACAAGGTACCGTAAAGGTAGAAGAACTTTTTGGAGTGTATAGTTTTCCACAGGTACACCAAATGATAAGTACAATTAGCGGTGAAATAAAAGATAATATCAGCTGGATTGATATCATCAAAGCAACTTTCCCCATGGGGTCAATGACAGGTGCCCCCAAAAAAAGTGTGATGGAATTAATTGAGCAATACGAACAGACGAGGAGAGGGCTGTTTTCCGGATCTATCGGTTATATAAATCCGGAAGGGGATTTTGATTTTAATGTAGTGATAAGAAGCATGTTTTATAATGCGTCTAACCGTTACCTTTCTTTCCAGGCAGGCGGCGGCATTACTTTTTACAGCGATGCAGAAAAGGAATATGAAGAAAGCTTATTGAAGGCTGTAGCAATGATGAAAGTACTGGAGTAATTACTTCGCTTTTTTCTTTTTGGCAGGTTTTGTTGTTTTTACCTCGGGATAAAAAGTCTGGTTGCTGGAAATATTATCATCAGCTAATAAAACCTGTACACACTCATTTAAAATAGTATACTTATTTACAAGAAATACCTGCATCTTATCCTGCGGTAAGCGCAGGTCGTAATTGCCATTATTAGCCATCATGTTATCAAAATCAGGATTAAAATGATTGAACTGAATAATATCCATTGTTAAATTCTTGGCAATGATCAGTGAGTTGTATTTACCTGATATGGTTTGTGTAGCAGTAGTTTTTAATTCTTCAGGAGTAAGTTGTGGCTTAGTATCAAATGGATTTGCACCACCACCTGCATCAATTTGCATCCCCGGATTTTGATTGGTCATGGTAGTAATACCACCTCCGCCTTCCATGATATAATGGGTGGCTATAAAACGCTTCACATAAGTCCTGGATTCTTCCGGTAAATAATATTGCAGTTGCCAGAAATTTCTGCTGCCACTTTTTTTGATAGCGCTGTATACTCTTCCTGGTCCGCCATTATAAGCAGCCATTACTAACAGCCAATCATGCAACTGTTTGTAAAGACTCAGTAAATATCTGGAAGCAGCGTGAGTGCTTTTAAAATAATCCCTGCGCTCATCATAATAACCATTAACTACAAGACCGTAATCCCTGGCGGTATAAGGCATAAACTGCCATGGGCCGCCTGCCCCTTTATAACTAGTAGCACCGGTACTAAGGTTAGATTCTATTACAGCAATATATTTCAGCTCCCTGGGCAAACCATATTGCATTAATATGCCTTCAATCAAATTAAAATAAGGCTGGCCCCAACCTTTCATTTTAGTGAGGTAATTGCCATGAGATTTCATGTAATCCTGTATAAAACCTGTAGCACTTGGGTTTACCTGCGAAGAGTAAGACAAGGATGGATTATAACTGTACTTAGAAAATAAATTTTTAAAACCATACCTGGTAACCTGGCTGAAGTATTCCGCTTTATCTTTTCCAGGTATCGTTTTTGTTTTTACAACTTCTTCAATCAGTGCATCTTCTTTCTTTTCATCTTCAACAGTGGTATCACTTACAGGAAGTTGTTCCTGTTCCAGAAAATTATAATTGGCGCTACCCGCCTTAGCTTTTGGTAAAAGCAAACAAACAGTAACGAGTAGTATAATTATTCTTTTCATTAGTTATTAAGATGCGGATACATTTTATAATGTTGCATCAAATGCTCCGACAATTGCAGCAAAGTTAGTTCATCTGTTTTTGCTGTCATAATCTGCAGGCCAAAAGGCATGCTATTACTGTGTTTAAACAGCGGTATAGAAATACCAGGCAACCCGGTTAAATTAGCAAAAACGGTATAGATATCTGCCAGGTACATCGCAATAGGATCCTCGGTTTTTTCTCCAAATGTAAAAGCTGTAGTGGGGCTTGTAGGCAGTATAACAGCATCATACTCAGCAAAAATAGCTTTGGTTTTATCTGTTAAAAGCCTGCGTACCTGTTGGGCTTTGCTAAAGTAAGCATCGTAATAACCAGCGCTTAATACAAAAGTACCCAGCATTATACGCCGTTGCACTTCTTTGCCAAATCCTTCACTCCTGGTGTGTTTATAAAAGTCTGTTAAATCTTTTATACTGCTATTGCTGCGGTAGCCATAACGTACGCCGTCAAAACGGCTAAGGTTACTGCTGGCTTCTGCAGTGGTTAATACATAGTAAGCTGGTACCACAAAATCTAACAGGTCAAAATCAATTTCAGTTACCTGGTGGCCATCTGATTTCAATTTATCAATAAGCGATAAAATATTTTCTTTAATTTCTTTATCAAGAGAAGGGTGGTGTAATGCTTCTTTAAAATAAGCAATTCTGTATTTCTTATCTGCCTGTTCATTGTTTATTACCCATTGCCAATTACGCTGTGTTAATGCAGTACTATCATAGTCATCAGCACCACTCATTACTTCTAACAATAAAGCGGCATCATCAACGGTGTTGCTGAAAATACCTATCTGATCAAAGGAAGAAGCATAAGCTATCAAGCCATACCTTGAAATACGGCCATAAGTGGGCTTAATACCCACGATGCCACAAAAGTCGGCAGGTTGCCTTACAGAACCACCAGTGTCACTTCCTAAGCTTGCCATGCATAAGCCAGCCTGTACTGCTACTGCACTCCCTCCCGAAGAACCTCCGGGAACTTTAGTCTCGTCTGCAGCATTTAATACATTGCCATACACCGAATTTTCATTAGTACTCCCCATTGCAAATTCATCGCAGTTGCAACTGCCAATGATAATAGCATCTTCATCTAATAAGCGCTGTACTGCCGTTGCAGAATAGATGCTGGTGAAGCCTTCTAATATTTTTGAGGCAGCGGTAACTTTATGATCTTTGTAGCAGATAACATCTTTAATAGCCACAACAACACCATGTAATTTTTTTAAAGCGGCACCGGTTTTTCTTTTAGCATCCAGCTCTTTTGCCTTAACCAAAGCTTCTTCGGCAAATACTTCCACAAATGCATTCAGCTGTTTATTAGATTCTATTTTCCCGATATAATCATTTACAACATCGGTGCAATTAGTCTTACTTTGCAAAAGTGCAGTATGATAGTCTTTTATATTTTTGAAATCTGGCATTGAACTGGTATTGTCCGATAAGTATTATGCAATCGGCTGAAGTGATTAATACATCTGATTGCATTAAACACTTCAGCCGAAAATATTTTAAATAATAAACAGCAATTATGCTAAAGCATTATTGAGATGCTTTCTGCTGTTCTAATTGTTGCCTTAGCTGCCTGATCTCTTCGTCTTTATCTTTTTCTTTCATTCCTTCTTCTATTTCGCTTTTTACATTGGCTTTTGCATCGTTAAATTCACGCATGCCTTTACCAATACCCCTCATTAATTCCGGGATCTTTTTTCCGCCAAACATCAGCAATACAACAACAATTATCAATATCCATTCTCCTCCGCCTGGAAGGGAGAATAAAAAGATGGCATTCATAAGTGATACTATCATAATAAAAATTTAGACAGCAAAGATAAACCAAATATTTACTTATTGTAGTAAATACCTGAAGATTATTAACCGTAGGTTAACAGGATTTTAAAGCTGAAAAAAAATTAACGAAGGTAGTTTTTACCGCACCTGGCTTTGCCGTTGGCAGCTTGTTCTACAGTAATACTTCTTGAGCAGGAAACAAATAAAGAAATTGCAATGATTGCGACTAGAGATAATACAATACTTCTCATGGTAAAAGGGATTTACGGTTTAAAAATAAAGTCAGTAAAACTTCAGGGGTAAATAGTTAGATCAGAGGTATTGTAATTTGTATTTTAATTAACAAGAATCATACCAAACTACGCCAATCCTCATAAAAAAAGCAAAAATCAACTAAGATTTTTGCTTTTTTAAATATTTATCAGGCTGCCTTATTTAGCAACAGCTCTTCTTTTTTCCTGTATACGGGCACTTTTACCGCTTCTGTCACGCAGGTAGTACAATTTAGCACGGTTAACTTTACCTACTTTGTTTAACACAATACTTTCGATATTTGGAGAGTAGATAGGGAACAAACGTTCAACACCTACACCATCGCTCATTTTACGTACTGTAAAAGAAGCGGTTGCTCCGGTACCCTGACGTTTAATCACATCGCCTTTAAAGCTCTGGATACGCTCTTTGGTACCTTCCACAATTTTATAATTAACAGTGATGTTATCACCTGCTTTAAACTTCGGGAGCGTTGGTATGGTTGTCAACTGCTCATGAACAAATGCTACTGCGTTCATAATTCTTATTTTTTACGGACGGCAAAGGTAGGGGAAAAAGTTGAAAGTTGATGGTTGAAAGTTGAAAGTTTTTTTATTCACGCCTATTTTATTTATCAGCCAACAAAAAATCCGGCTAGCTTAGTGCCGGATTTTTTGTTATGATTTGATTGTAAAGCCGTTAACTTTCTACTATGCATTACCTCGCCACATTCACCGATCTTTTTTCCCTGATAACAGTTACTTTGATCTGTCCCGGGAAAGTCATTTCAGTTTGTATTTTCTGGGCTATTTCAAAACTTAATTTATCACTATCGCCATCGGTTACTTTATCCGCCTCTACAATTACCCTCAGTTCACGACCAGCTTGTATAGCATAAGCTTTTTCAACACCGGTATAGCCCATCGCCATATTTTCCAGGTCTTTAATACGCTGAATGTACTGCTGCATGATCTCACGCCTTGCACCCGGCCTTGCACCACTTATTGCATCACAAGCCTGTATGATAGGAGAGATAACATATTGCATTTCCATTTCATCGTGGTGAGCACCGATAGCATTAACCACAGCCGGATTTTCACCATATTTTTCAGCCAGTTTAGCACCTAACAAGGCATGGCTTAATTCAGTTTCTTCGTCGGGTACTTTACCAATATCGTGTAACAAACCGGCACGTTTAGCCAGCTTAGGGTTCATACCTAATTCAGATGCCATAATAGCACATAAATTAGCTGTTTCCCTGCTATGCATCAATAGATTTTGGCCATAAGAAGAACGGAAACGCATGCGGCCTACCATTCTTATCAGTTCTTTATGCAAGCCATGTACGCCCAGTTCCATTGCAGTACGTTCGCCTATTTCCATTACCTGGTCATCGATCTGCTTTTTGGTTTTTTCCACCACTTCCTCAATACGGGCAGGGTGAATACGGCCATCGGCAACTAAACGTTGTAAAGATAAACGGGCAATTTCTCTGCGTAAAGGATCAAACGAAGACAAAACGATTGCTTCAGGAGTATCATCAACAATCAGATCCACACCTGTTGCGGCTTCAATGGCACGGATATTTCTACCCTCACGGCCAATGATGGAACCTTTAATTTCATCACTTTCCAAATTGAAAACAGTGATGGAGTTTTCAATGGCCACTTCGGCAGCAGTACGCTGTATGGTTTGAATAACAATTTTACGGGCTTCTTTACCGGCTTTTAATTTAGCATCTTCAATAATTTCCTGCTGAATGGCAATAGCTTTGGTTTGCGCTTCTTGCTTAAGGCTTTCAATTAATTGCGCTTTGGCATCTTCTGCGGTAAGTCCGGCTACTTTCTCCAGGCGGCGGATATGCTCTTCCTGGTGCTTTTCCAGTTCGGTACGTTTCTGGTTTACCACTTCAATCTGGCGGTTAAGCGTTTCCTTAATGCCTTCATTTTCCTTGATCTGTTTTTCCAGGTTCTGATCTTTTTGATTGAGGGATTGCTCTTTCTGTTTGATACGGCTTTCCCCTTCAATGATCTTTTGATTACGTTGCAATACCTCTTTATCATGCTCTGCCTTAAGCTGCACAAATTTTTCCTTAGCTTCTAAAAGCTTTTCTTTTTTAAGGTTTTCAGCCTGTAACTGGCCGTCTGCAACAATCTTTTGAGCCTGAATCTCAGCTTCTTCTACTTGTTTTTTGGTGTTTTTGGCAAAAACTACCTTACCCAGAACAAGTCCGATTATAAGGGCAGCTATACCAATGATGATGTAAATTATGGTCGGTTCCATTGAAATTTTTTGTTTTAAAGCGGTTCACAATCTTATAATTCCTCTCTAAGCCCATAAAAATAAATGAGATAGTTAGTTGGCGAAGATACAAATTAGTTTGGAGTTAAAGACAGCATTTGCGGCTTGCTTGCACTTTTTACTGTATATGTAATGGCGGGCTGTTTTTATAAGGCCTTATCCAGCTGTTCTTCCATTTTTAGCAGGGCTGTAGTTACTTCTTTTTCAAGGCCCGGATTACTACCTGCAGAAGACTCTGTGGCATACCAGATAAGCACCATGGCAATATAGTCCTGCATATCTTTTCCAGAGAAATTGGTTTTAAACTCAATGATCTTATCATTGATGGTTTTTAGTGTACGGCGTACCGCTTCCTCATCGGCAGCCTTTGTTTTTATCCGGTAGGTTCTGTCGCCGATTACAATATTTATGGGTATTAACTCTTGCATAATTAAAATTAATGTATTATTTTGTAGCTCTTACCAAAGAAACCACCAATTTTCCTAAAGCAAAACGCAAAAACACCGCATTACTTTTTTAATTAAGGTATTGTATTGGTATCGTTACCCCTTTAAGACTGCAGCTTTTACCAATCAGGAAAATTAAACAGTTTAAACCATGTTTGCCAAAATTAAAGAGGCCTTTTTTACCGATTCACTAACTATTGAATGGAACAGGGTGATTTCCGATCCTTTAAAGTTTGTTTTAAAGAATGATAAAGGGGAAGTTTGTTCTACGCTTGAAACCACCCAACCTCAAAATCAAAAATATTTTAACTGGCGTGGGTTGAATGACCTGCCTTACGGAAGATATTTTTTAGAATTGAGTAATATTGAAGGCGATCAGTTAGTGAAACTTGTAAAAAGGGTATAAGCTACTCACTCAGCAAGCCAATACATTTGTCAATTTCTTTGATGTATTGGTTAATATGCTTTTCAAAAGCTTTTTTATCTGAAGCATTCATCTGCCCGGTAGATGCCTTTAGTATATCTGCCTGTTGCTGCAGCGTGGCAATTGTTTGTGTGTTCTGATCTTTTGTTTCCTGCAATTCTTTTATCAGCCTGCTTTGCCTTTCGTTGTCTTTAAGCAATTGGTTATACTGCCTCAATAGTTTTTGAAGCTTATCGTTAATGCGTTTAATATTTGATTCTAATTCTGCCATATACGTTCTTTCAGGGTCAGAACGGTTTTAAGTCCGGCCCTTTATATCACAGGTATCAGACGGTTTGAAACCGTCAAGACACATGGATTACTTCCTTATTTCTGCATTCAATTCCTTTTCATACGCACCTATGATCTTATTCATCATCGCATCAATCTCACTATCGGTCATTGTTTTTTCTTCATCTAAAAAAGTAAAACTTACGGCCATTGATTTTTTATTAGCGCCCAGTTTTTCGCTTTCAAAAACATCAAACAAACTTACATTTTTAAGTTTATTTAGTTTAGCAGCAAAAGTTGTTTTTTCAATTTGCTGGTAAGCAATGCTTTTATCCACCACAATGGCCAGGTCTCTTTGTACCGCTGGGAATTTAGAAATTTCTTTAAAGCTGATACTGTTCTTTTTATTCAGCTGCATTAATTTATCCCAGTTAATATCTGCAATAAAAACAGGTTGTTTACAATCGAATTGCTCGGCCGTTTTCTTATTCACTTCACCAATAGTTGCTACCGGTTCATTTTTAATTTTTACTTCAACGGCATTATTTAATTTTTCATTTGCAGTAACAGCAAAGTCATTGATCGATAATCCTGTTATCCCTGCAATTTTTTCCACCACAGCTTTTACAAAATAAAAATCTGCTTTTTGCACTTTGTTGTTCCAGCCTGCCTCGGTTTTAGCACCGGTTGCAAATAAACATAAATGATTGTTTTCTGCATAGCTGCCCACACCATCTGTAGAATAGGTTTTACCAAATTCAAAAAAGCGGATATTATTATTCTTACGGTTTAAGTTATGAGCAATCGTTTCCAGCCCTGTTTCCAGCATAGAAGGCCGCATTACATTCAGCTCTTCACTCAGGTTATTGATCATCTTTACAGTGCTTTGTAAAGTTGTTTCAGTAAAATAAGCGCTGTTGGTAATACTGTTGGTGAATATCTCGTTAAAGCCAAGACCAACCAAATAAGTAGCTACTTTTTCCTGGTAAGCAGTCTGATGCGCCAGTGTTTCCACAGCAGGTGCAATAGTGATCATCTGCGGAATTTCCACATTATCCAAACCGTCGATACGCATAATTTCTTCTACCAGGTCTGCTGCAATAGTAATATCTGGTTTGCTGAAAGGTACTTTCACCCACATTTCATCCATGCCTTCTTTTATCATTTCAAAACCAAGGCTGGTTAAAATGTTTTTTATAGTATCGCCATGATAATTTTTACCACTTAATTTTTTAAGGTAATGATATTTAAGGGCTACTTCGGTCTTTTGTTTTGGCGTTGGGTATACATCAATGATATCGCTTGCAATTTGTCCGCCGGCAATTTCTTTTATCATTATGGCAGCTCTCTTCAACACATTTACAGTATTACTGATGTCAACACCTTTTTCAAATCTTGTAGCAGCATCGGTACGCAGGCCATGCCTGAAGGATGTTTTACGAATAGTGATCGGATTGAACCAGGCACTCTCTAAAAATATATTTTTGGTGCCGGCAGTTACACCACTATGTAAACCACCAAATACACCACCAATACACATTGGGGCTTCTGCATTACATATCATCAGGTCTTCGGCAGACAATTTTCTTTCTTTATCATCTAATGTAACAAAAGCTGTTCCCTCGGCTACATTTTTAATGATCACTTTTTTACCAATTACCTGGTCGGCATCAAAAGCATGTAATGGCTGGCCGGTTTCATGCAAGATAAAATTGGTAATGTCTACAATATTATTGATGGGCCTTAAGCCAATACTTTTTAGTTTTTGTTGCAACCATTTAGGGCTTTCGGCAATGGTAACACCTTGTATGCTTACACCGCTGTAACGCTGGCAGGCTATGGCATTTTCAATCAACACTTCCATTTGCAAACCCTGGTGATCTACCTTAAAATTATTTTTAAAAGGCGATTTTACAGTAGTATCTTTTTTATTGTGGTGGCTCAGGTAGGCACACACATCTTTGGCAACCCCTAGGTGGCTCATAGCGTCCATGCGGTTGGGTGTTAAACCAATTTCAAAAATAATATCGCTGTAGGTATTAAAATATTCAGCGGCAGGAGTGCCTACTTTAGCATCGGCAGGTAAAATCAAAATACCTGCATGGCTTTGTCCCAATCCAATCTCATCTTCGGCGCAGATCATACCATGGCTTTCGCTGCCACGGATCTTTGCTTTCTTCATGGTCAATGGTTCGCCGGTACTCGGGTATATGGTGGTACCGATTGTTGCTACAATTACTTTTTGCCCGGCAGCAACATTGGGTGCACCACAAACAATCTGCAAAGGGTCGCCGCTGCCAATATTTACTTTGGTAAGCGATAATTTATCAGCATCAGGATGTTTTTCGCATTCCAGCACTTCGCCAATCACCAGGCCTTTTAATCCGCCTTTAACTTCTTCAAATGGCTCCATGGTTTCCACTTCCAGGCCAATAGAAGTAAGAATCTTACTTAATTTCTCCGGTTCAATTTTCTCAGGCAGATATTCACTCAGCCAGTTGTAACTAATCGTCATTTATCTGTATGTTTTCTTATGTATTGTTTACAAAGATAATCGATTGAATAGAAGTACACATAATCATAATCTAACCAATGCGCTTGAAAATAACAAAACACAAAAAAATATAATGGTGCAGAAAAAGAAATTTGGAGATTACCAAATTGTTAATAAAACAGAGATGGTTGGCAAGTTTATTGATTTTTAGATTGTTAATTTGATGGGGATAAGCCGTGGATAAGCTAAATTTGCTGTTAATGGAGTGTGGGAAAACTATTTAAAAGGGTGAAAATGGAGTATGTGCATAAAAATGAGCACGTGTTTAATGTGTATTTGAATTTATCTTAGCCGCCCTGCAAAAAATAAATAACTCCAACAAGCAAGCGAATATGGAACTTACTAACTATAATAAAGATAAAAAACTACGCCGTAAAGCAATACCCGATGTAAGCTCTATGATGTATGGCAAAGTGCCACCACAAGCCAAAGAACTGGAAGAGGCTGTATTAGGGGCCATTATGCTGGAAAAAAGTGCATTTGATACCGTTGTGGAGATACTAAAACCAGAATGTTTTTATGTAGATGCCAACCAGAAAATTTACAGGGCAATGCAAGGGCTGGCTATAAAAAGTTTACCCATAGATTTGTTAACCGTGGTAGAAGAGCTAAAATTCAGGGAAGAACTGGATGCTGTGGGCGGGCCTTATTATGTAACCAAACTCACTAATTCGGTAGTATCCTCTGCCAATATTGATGCTCATAGCAGGATCGTATTGCAAAAGTTTATCCAGAGGGAATTGATACGCATCAGTGGTGAAATTTTAGGCGATGCCTATGAAGACAGTACCGATGTGTTTGATATGCTGGATGAAGCAGAAGGCAAATTATTTGAAATTACCAATAATCACTTACGTAAGAATTTTGATACCATCGATGCTGTTTTGGTAAAAACCATTCAGCGTATTGAAGATATGCGTAACCGTGATGAGGATATTACCGGTGTACCTACAGGGTTTCCTTCGCTGGATAAATTAACTTATGGCTGGCAAAAAACGGATTTGATCATTTTGGCAGCAAGGCCATCTGTGGGTAAAACGGCCTTTGCATTAAACCTTGCCAGGAGTGCGGCTGTGCCCGCTGATCCTAAAAAAGCAATTCCCATTGCATTTTTTAGCCTGGAGATGAGTAGCAGCCAGCTGGTGCAACGTATATTAAGTGCCGAGAGTGAAATATGGCTGGAGAAAATATCGAGAGGAAAACTGGAAGAGCATGAAATGAAGCAGCTGTATAAAAAAGGGATTGAGACTTTATCTAAAGCACCAATATTTATTGATGATACCGCAGCGCTGAATATTTTTGAGCTGAGAGCGAAATGCCGTCGTTTAAAAAACAAACACAATATTGGACTGATCATTATAGATTACCTGCAATTGATGAGTGGGGCAGGCGATAATAAAAATGGTAACAGGGAACAGGAGATCAGTAAAATATCAAGAGATTTAAAAGGATTGGCAAAAGAATTACAAGTGCCGATCATTGCCTTGTCTCAGTTAAGTCGTGAAGTGGAAAAAAGAAAAGAAGGAAACAAAATTCCGCAGTTGAGTGATTTAAGGGAATCGGGTGCGATTGAGCAAGATGCGGATATGGTAATGTTCCTCTACCGTCCGGAGTATTATGATATTACCAGCAACGAAATGGGCGAAAGTAACAAAGGCGAAACTTATGTAAAGATAGCCAAGCATCGTAACGGTAGTTTGGATACAGTTAAATTAAGGGCCATGTTACACATTCAAAAATTTGTGGAAGATGAAACCGGCAGCGATGGTTTTGGCGGTGGATCTGCGCCTTCGGGTGGCGGTGGTAGCTGGAAACCTGTATCGGGCCTGGATAATGGCGGTGATGGTGCTAAACTGTACATACAGAAAGGCAGCAAGATGAATGACGGAGAGTTTGATGATGAAGCACCTTTTTAATAATGGATAAATTTATAATGAATAATTAATAATGGAGAAATACAATTCTCCATTTTTAATTTGACTAAGTTTGAATTACCGTTTTTAATGAAGTGGTAATCAGAAAAGGAGTACAATTATAAAAAAATCTAAAATCTTAAATCCGAAATCAAAAATTGCATTATGGCATTGCCGTTTTTTTATAAAGAAGATATTGATCTTACAACAACACAAGTGGTGCTGGATGAAGATACCAGCAAACATATAGTGCAAGTGTTGCGTATGAAAACCGGCGAAAAACTGCAGCTCACCAATGGCAAAGGCAATTTATTTACTGCCGAAATAAAGGATGATAACCGGAAAAAGTGTGTAGTAACAATTATAAACAAATCCGAAATTAAAAATCCGAAACCGAAGATCACCATTGCTATTTCTTTAGTTAAAAACAACACCCGCCTGGAGTGGTTTTTAGAAAAAGCAACTGAGATAGGTGTTACTGAAATCATTCCGTTGATTTGTGAAAGGACAGAAAAGACTGCTTTTAAATTTGACAGGATGAAAAGTATTTTGGTAAGTGCCATGTTGCAAAGCCAGCAAGCCTGGCTGCCTGTTTTGCATGAGCCGGTAAAATTTGTAACACTGGTCAATCAAGCAAAACAAGAACAAAAATTTATTGCGCATTGCGAAGATGAGAATAATAAAGTATCGCTTACCTCTAAACTTATCCTGAGCGAAGCCGAAGGGCTAAACCCCTCTACTTATCCTGAGCGAAGCCGAAGGGCTAAACTAATTTTAATTGGACCTGAGGGAGATTTTACAACTACTGAAATTGAGGTAGCACTTAAAAATAATTTTACTCCGGTGGCGTTGGGAGAAACAAGATTACGTACAGAAACAGCAGGTATTGTTGCTGCAACATTACTTTGTATCAGTACTACTTAAACCAGTTTTTTCTCTCTTGCCAATTTTAATAACTGCTGCGTAGAATTTACATTTAATTTTTGCATTAAATTTTTGCGGTGTGTTTCCACGGTGTAATGGCTGATGAATAATTTTTCTGCAATTTGCGGACCGTTTAAACCTTCTTCTAATAATTGTAGCAATTCTTTTTCTCTACGGGTTAATGCAGGTAATCCGTTTAATGCAGTGGACACAGAAGAGAATTGCTCCAGTACTCTTTCATTAGCAGCTTTGCTTAAAAATATTTTGCCATCCATTACTTTATCAATGGCTTCCAGTAATTCACTGCGTTCCATATTTTTTAATAAATAGCCATTGGCACCACGGTGTAATAATTGCGTAATTATAGAAGCATCATTGGCAGAAGTAAGGCCCAGTATTTTACTGTATTTATTTTTTGTTCTTATCTTATCACATAGCTGCAGTCCGTCAATATCGGGAAGGCTAATGTCAAGCAGAATTATTTCCGGTTCGTTCGTTTCTAAAAATGCTAACGCCTCAACACCATTCTTTGCTTTACCAACAATGGATAAATAGCTGGCATCTTTCAGCATCATTTGTATGCCATCTGTTACCAGCGGATGATCGTCTATAATAAGTATGTTTATCATTTTAATTAGTAATACGCTTTTCTAAACCCTAAACTCCTAAACCCTAAACATTAAATTCCATCACCACAGTCGTTCCAACTTTCTCCCTGCTATCAATTGCAATAGTGCCTTGTAAATAATTAACCCTGCTTTTAATAATTTCCAGGCCACTATGGTTTTTATCATCAATTTGATGCTGGTTAAATCCAATACCGTTATCTTCTACTGTTACCATCAGTCTTCTGCCATCACGGTTAAATTGTACAATTGCTTCTGTTGCCTGTGCATGTTTGATGATGTTGCTTAGCAGTTCCTGTACAATACGGTACAGCATAATTTCTATGGAAGCATTCAGGCGCTCTTCCATGCCATAGGATTGTAATTTTACCTGCATCAATTTGCCCGAGCTGATATTACTGCACATATCCTGTATAGCAGGTACCAATCCTAATTTTGCCAGCACTTCGGGCATCATGTTATGTGCGATGCGGCGTACTTCTTCGCTGGCGGTATCAATCAACTCGTAACTTTTATTAAACAATGCGCTTTCTTTTAATTTCTGCTGCTCATGCTCCAACGTGCTAAAGTACATTTTCATCGTACTGAATAAACCTCCCAGCCCATCATGCAGATCTTTTGCAATGCGTGTGCGTTCCGCCTCCTGGCCATTAACCATACTTTGTAAAGAGATTACCTGTTGCTGCCCTTCTAAAAATTTTATTTGTTCTTTTTGAATATCCTGTTCTTTTAATGCCAGTATTTTTTTGTTGTTACTGTTGCGGTACATCAAACCAAGTATCAGCATCATTGCAGCAGCACTTAAACCACCAATTAATAAAAACCTGTTGCGTTTAACTGCAGCTAATTCTTTTTCAGCATTGGCAATTTTTAATTCTGCAATTTCTTTTTCCTTTTTCTGCGACTGGTATTTGCTTTCTAAAGACAAGGTTGTTTTTTGCGTGGCTTCATTGGTGGCACTGTCTGCATAAATTTTATATTGCTCAGCATATTCCAACGCTTTTTTATAATCTCCTTTGGCTTCAGCAGTTTTTTTTAAAGTATTAAATGTGCTGGCTGCCACTTTAATATGGTTTACTGCTAAAGCGATGGTATTGGCCTCTGTTGCAAAACGGTTTGCTTCAGTATAATTTTTTATTTTTAAATAAATAACAGCAAGATTGTCTCCTGCTTCTGCTTTTAAATAACTGTTGTTATTGCTATCGGCATATTGATACGATAAAAGATAAGCAGCCAGGGCTTTATCATAATTGCCTGTTTGGTCATAGTAAAATCCTTCCGAACTGGCAGTAAGCATTTTCACAACAATATTGTCAAAGTTTTTGCAAAGAAAAACAGCGCTGTCTAAATAGGGTTTTGCATTAGCTGTTTGCTTAAGCGTTACATAAGCATCTGCAATGGCTGAATGTAATAAAATTTTATACCGTTGCTCGTCAGGATAGTTGGTAAACAGTAAAGCTTTTTTTGCATAGGTAACGGCTTTTTCAAATTGATTTTCTCCTACAAGTGCACCATAAATATTATAATAGATCTTAGGAAGTACTTTAATCAATGCCGAGTCGGTTGATCTCTCCGCTATAGCGGCACTTTGAAATGCATACGTCATCGAACTATTATATTCAGCCTGGTACCGGTACAGCATTGATAAGGTATTATAGCAATTGGCTAACAAAAAAGAATCTTTCGATTGCAATGCTGCGGTTTCTGCCAGTGAAATATAATGTTTTGCACTGTCGTATTTAAAAAGATTGGTACAGGCAAGCCCCATACTGTATTGAGCTTTAGCAAGCCCTTTAGTATCATTTATTTTTTTCGCTAATGCTATTGCCTGCTGTGCATACTTATAGGTAGAATCGAACAAGCCTGCATTAAAAAAATTACGCTGAATTGCTTGCAATGCTTTTACCGAACTGGTATCGGGGATTTGTTTATGGGCAATAGCAAAGAGGCTGTCTTGTATTTTCTTGTCTTGCCCAAACGAGTTAAACTGGCATAATAAGCATATCAAAAACAATATATTACCACCTGCTTTTCTCAATGCATAAATTTTTATAAAATTAAGTCTATAATCTGCATTTTGTTACTACCTGAATTCAGGTATTTTTTAAGCGTTTAAATACTGCCATTCAGGTATTGTATGTGGTAACGCATTTTTTCATTTTTACAATATCAACTTTACTAAATATTTATTGTTATGAAAAAGTTTTTACTATTGGGGAGTACCCTTTTGTTGTCATTAAGTATAATGGCTCAAACACCAGTAGCTTATTATCCGTTTAGCGGCAATGCTAATGATGCTATTGGTACATTAAATGGTACTGTAAATGGAGCCTCTCTTACCACAGACAGATTTGGTAATGCCAATAGTGCTTATAGTTTTGATGGTGTGAATGATGCTATAAGCTTTACTGCTTTACCTATGAACAATACTGATAATTTTACCCTCATAGCATGGGTTAATCCTGCATTGTTTGATCCTGCAAATCAATTTAATAAAATGATTATTAGCCTTGGCCCTGGTAATAATGGATATAATATGGGTATGGGAAATAATAGCGGCAGTGGCAGCGGTAACGAATTGGGTGGTTTGTACAACCTGGTAACATGGTTGCACAGCGGTTCTTTTTTCAGCACTGTAAATACCTGGTACCATGTGGCATTAGTAAGAGAAAATGGGGTTACAAAATTTTATATGAATGCAGTGCTGGCACCTAATACAAACAGTAGTACACCATTTGCACCAACAACAGCCTTTCAAATTGGCGGGCAGGATTTTGACCCCGCACATTATTGGAATGGAAAAATTGATGAAGTAAAAATTTACAATGTGGCATTAACAGCGGTACAGATACAGCAAGAATATGCAACAAGCAGCCAGATACAAAAACCCGGCAGTGGTAATGCCATTAGTTTTGACGGATTTGATGATGGTATAGAAGTAACCCATAATACTGTATTAAATTTCCCCGGAAACCTTACTGTTGATACCTGGATAAAAATTGCTCCAACACAAAACAACGCAATCAATCCTGATAATTCTATTATTGAAAAATGGGGAGGCAGCAGTGGTTCAATAGGTTATCCGTTTGTAATAAGGTTTTATAAAGCAACACATTCAGTTGGCTTTGCAAGGTATAATGGTGTTAGCAGCGCCGGTGTGGATGGTGTTACAATTGTGGATGATAATAAATGGCATCATGTAGCTGCTGTAAAAAATGGCACCACCTTAAGTTTATATATTGATGGTGTTTTACAGGGCACAGTAACCGATTTGGCAGACCTAACCAATATAAACAACACACAAAGCCTGAATATTGGTACACGTGGCCCCATTGCCGTAACCCCTAATAATATAACAGGCAGTATTGATGAAATAAGAATTTGGAATGTAGGAATGACACAAGCTGAAATACGTGACCGTATGTGCCACAAAATAACCAGTGCCGATGCTTTATACAGTAACCTGGTGGCATATTATAATTTTGACGAAAGCACAGGTACTACTGTTTTTGATGGTAGTACTAATGCCAATAACGGAGCAATGGCAAATAACCCGGCAAGGGTTACAAGCGGTGCAGCCATTGGTAATGCAAGTAGTCATGATTATGTAAATGCTATTAAAACAACAACTATCAGCCATGCAACCGGTGAAAGTTTTACCGTAACATCATCATCAGGCAATCCTGACGGTATTCAGGTGTATCGTGTAGATGAACAACCCAATACACTAACCGGTGCAACCGGGGTTGGTAGCAATGATAAATACTTTGGTGTGTTTCAAGTTGGTGGTACGTCACCACAATACACTGCCGTTTATAATTATACAGGTAACCCGGGGGTAAATATTGGTAACGAAAATCAATTACGTTTAAATAAAAGAACAGATAATGCTGCAACAACCTGGAGTATGCTTACAGATATACCTAATGAAGCAGCCAATACTATTACGGTTACAGGCGAGAGTACAGAATATATTTTAGGAAAACTGGGTGCTCCTTTACCATTAAATCTTATTTCATTTACGGGGGCAAAACAAAATGGTACAGTGCAACTAAACTGGACAACTAATAATGAAATCAACACAGCACAATTTGTAATAGAAAGAAGTAATGGTAAAGTAGCTTTTGCAGCTATTGGTACAGTACAGCCTTTAAATATAAGTACTGGTGGTAATTATAAGTTGAGTGATAATACGGCTTTTGTAAATGATGCGGTACAATACTACAGGCTTAAGATAATTGATAACAATGGCCGCTTTGTGTATAGCAATATTATCAGGCTAAGCAACGGTTCAACTATTGGTGTAACTGTTTTTCCTAATCCTGCAAAAGTTGCTATTGCAATCAGCAGTAGCAAAAAACAGGATGCTGTAATTATAAACACAGCCGGACAGGTAATTAATAAAATACAATTGCTTAATGGCAGCCAAATAATTAATGTTGCCAACTGGCCTTCAGGTATTTATTTTATAAAAACTGAAGCTGAAGTGATAAAACTGATCAAAGAGTAAAGCGTTAATTCTGTATAATATAAGAAAAGGGCTTCCAAAAACGGAAGCCCTTTTTCTTATAAATTATTATCTTCTTCTTTATCTATAGTAGGTGTTCTCAATTCAACCGGTTTTTTACTTCGTTTGCGTAATTGAAGATTTAATACTTCCACGCCTAAGGAAAATGCCATGGCAAAATATACATAGCCGTGCGGTATTTCAAATTTCTCTACATGCACACCATCTACAATTAATGTAAATGCAATTAATATTAAAAATGAAAGTGCCAGCATTTTAAAAGTAGGATGCTGGTTAATGAACTTGCTTATTCTTCTTGCAAATACAAACATTACCAGCATGGAAATTATTACTGCTGCAAAACGCACCACCTGCAACTTACTCATACCAACAGAAGTAATAATGCCATCTACACTAAAAATAAAATCCACCAACACTATCTGGCGGATGATTGCCGCCAAACTTACGCCGGTTTTTTTGTGTTCAATTACTTCATTGGGGTCTTCTCCTTCTAATTTATTGTGAATTTCTAAAGTGGTATTCACCAATAAAAATAAACCGCCACCTACCATAATAATGTCCTGCAGGCTCACGCCATGTTCCCATAACTTAAACAATTCTTTCTCGCCATTGAGTAAATTGCCTAGAACATATAATAAAGCAATACGCATTACCATACCTACAATCATCCATGCAGTACTTGCGGTTTTCTTTTCTTTTTCAGTTTTTAACTTGCCTAAAATAATCGACACAAAAATTACATTGTCAATACCCAGCATTATTTCCATCAGGGTTAATGCCAGTAAACCTGTTAATCCTGATGTGGTAAATAATTGATTTAATTCTTCCATTACTTAATGTTTATAATCCTTTACAAATATTTTTTACAATAGCCGGACCCTCGTAGATGAAACCTGTCCACACCTGTACAAGGGAAGCTCCTGCTTCCATTTTCTCTCTTGCATCAACAGCTGTAAATATACCACCGCTTGCAATGATAGGAATTTGCCCGTTAGTTTTTTGATGAATGTACTGTACCACTTCGGTACTTCTTTTTTGCACGGGTAATCCGCTTAAACCACCAGCACCAATTTTTGTGAGTAGTGAGTGGTGAGTCGTGAGTTGCTCACGGCTGATGGTAGTGTTGGTTGCAACAAGGCCGTCTAACTTTATTTCTAGAGCAAGATCAACTACATCGTCTAATTGTTCGTTGGTTAAATCGGGGGCTATTTTTAGTAATATCGGTTTAGGGTTTAGGTGTTTAGAGTTTAGTTGCTGAAGATTGCTAAGGATTTTTTTCAAAGCATCTTTTTCCTGCAATTCTCTTAAGCCCGGTGTATTAGGGCTGCTCACATTCACCACAAAATAATCTACATAATCATACAAAGCAGTAAAACAAATTTCATAATCCTTCCAGGCATCTTCATTGGGAGTGATTTTGTTTTTGCCGATATTACCACCGATGACGATTGTAGATTTTAGATTGCCGATTGCAGATTGTTTTTTGTGCCAGGCTTTTAATCTTTCTACAACTGCTGTAACCCCGTCGTTATTAAAACCCATGCGATTGATCAGTGCCTTATCTTTTGGTAAGCGGAACAAACGGGGCTTATCATTGCCGGCCTGCGGTTTGGGGGTTACGGTGCCAATTTCCACAAAACCAAAACCCAATGCTTCCAGTTCGTTAAGGTATTTGGCATTTTTATCAAAACCGGCACCTAATCCCACCGGATTTGAGAATTGAATGCCCGTTAACAAAGCCTGATGCCCCCCTTGCGGCTTGAAGCTAGCGGCTAAAAGCTTCTTAACTCCCGGTATCCTGCAAAGCAGCCTCAAGCCATTCATTGAAAAATAATGCACCCGCTCAGGGTCAAAAATGAATAAAAACGAACGTAGTAATTTGTACATGTGGGCGCAAAAATAAGTAGGACTTTTCAGTTTTTTGTTTTCAATCAGAAATTATACCTTTGGTATATAAAGTTGCATAAACAACTAATTTGGATTGATTGCTTTTTTTCGTTGCGAATACAACTGAGCAATTGACCCTCAACAATTAAACATAACTATTTCAACATGCAAGAAGCATATATTGTAGCAGGATACAGAACTGCTATCACTAAAAGTAAAAAAGGTGGATTCAGGTTTACCCGTCCTGATGACCTGGCCATTGATGTGATTAAAGGATTACTGGCAAGCGTGCCGCAACTGGACGTAAAATGTGTGGATGATGTGATTGTGGGCAATGCTGTGCCGGAAGCAGAGCAAGGCTTACAGGTAGCCAGGATGATCTCTGCAAAAGCAGTAGGCATTCATGCGCCGGGTATTACCATCAACCGTTATTGCGCCAGTGGCCTGGAAAGTATTGCTATGGCAACTGCTAAAATAAGAACCGGTATGGCAGAATGTATTATTGCCGGGGGTACCGAAAGCATGAGCATGGTGCCAACTGCAGGATGGAAAACGGTGCCTTCTTATTCAATTGTAAAGGATGAACCCGATTTTTACCTGAGTATGGGTTTAACTGCTGAAGCAGTAGCAAAAGAATATAATGTTTCTAGAGAAGACCAGGATGCATTCAGTTATAACAGCCATTTAAAAGCAGGTAACGCCATTACATCAGGATTTTTTAAATCCGGTATTCTCCCAATAAACGTTGAAGAAGTTTATTTGGATGAAAAAGGCAAGAAACAAAAAAGAAGTAAAGTAGTGGATACCGACGAAGGTGTAAGAGCGGATACATCAATTGAAGGTTTGGCAAAATTGAAACCTGCATTTGCTGCCGGTGGTTGTGTTACGGCAGGCAACAGTTCTCAAACCAGCGATGGTGCAGCTTTTGTAATTGTAATGAGTGAAAGGATGATCAATGAACTGGGATTAAAACCAATAGCACGTTTGGTGAATTGTGCCAGTGCCGGTGTTCATCCACGTATAATGGGTGTGGGGCCAATTGAAGCCGTGCCAAAAGTTTTAAAACAGGCAGGCATGAGTTTGGCAGACATTGATTTATTTGAATTGAATGAAGCTTTTGCATCACAAGCACTTGCAGTGATAAGAACATTAGAATTGAACCCTGATGAAGTAAATATCAATGGTGGTGCCATTGCATTGGGCCATCCGTTGGGTTGTACCGGTTGTAAGCTTACTATTCAATTGGTGAATGATATGAAGCGGTTGAATAAAAAATATGGTATAGTTACAGCTTGTGTTGGTGGCGGACAGGGTATTGCAGGGATCATTGAAAATATCGATTGACGATCTATTTAAATACCCATCCTTTTTGCTTCAGAAAATTTTTGCAATTAACGCAAAAATCTTTTTCATCATTGGTAGGATTACGTCCTTCTGCATCTCTCATAAAACAGGATTTCACTTCACAATGAGGTAAACCTTGTGTATGTCCTAATTCATGAATGGCTACCTTAAACAGTTGCATCAATTTTTCAGTTTTAGATAAACGAAAAGTAGATGCAATACAGGCTTTGCCGGGGCAAAATCCCAGGCCCATCACACCCCAGTCTGCAACAGAGTCTTTTGTGGTGCTGATGTCCTTACTGGTTAAACCAATTATTACATGTTCATTTGTAACAAGTGCGTTAAGAAACTTAATCAGTGAATCGGCTCTGTACCTGTTGCGTAAGGGAAAAAAAGCCAATTGTGGAAGAGGAACCGGATTTTTTAAAGTAACATTCGGATAAACATTTTTGATTTCATTAAAAACATATTCTGTTTCTGCTGTAGCCATATCAGTAAATGGCTGCACATCAATTGTAATGGATTGTTGCTTTTCTTTTTTAAATGAAGTAGAATGCTGGCACGAAATGTTCAGCAGAACCATGAGTACACAAAAAGGTTTTACTACCTTAAACATTATACAGCTAAAATAAAATTAATTATCTCAACACTTCCCTGCTGATGACTAACTTTTGTATTTCACTTGTTCCTTCGCCAATGGTACACAGTTTACTATCCCTGTAAAATTTCTCTACCGGAAAATCTTTAGTGTAACCGTAACCGCCAAATATCTGCACTGCATCCGTACTCACTTTTACCGCTACTTCACTGGCATAATATTTTGCCATGGCTGCTTCTTTTGTCATTGGCAGGCCATTCATTTTTAAATAGCAGGCCTGGTTAATTAATAATTCGGCAGCAGCAATTTCTGTAGCCATATCTGCTAATTTAAAACTGATACCCTGGAAGTTTGCAATAGGCTGATCGAATTGGTGGCGTTCCTGTGCATATTGTAACGAAGCTTCGTAAGCACCTTTGGCAATACCTAAGCTTAATGCAGCAATAGAAATTCTTCCACCATCTAATACTTTCATGCTTTGTTTAAATCCTGCTCCAACATTTCCCAAACGGTTTGCATCCGGTATGCGGCAATTATCAAATATCATTTCGGCAGTTTCGCTTGCACGCATGCCTAATTTATTTTCTTTTTTGCCGGCACTGAAACCAGGTGTACCCCGTTCCACCACAAATGCTGTGGAATTATCTTTTGCTCTCGGTTCTCCGGTACGGCAAACTACAACAGCCACATCACCACTTTTACCATGAGTGATCCAGCATTTAGTGCCATTCAATACCCAGTCGTCACCATCTTTTACAGCAGTGGTTTTCATATTGCCGGCATCACTGCCTGTGTTGGCTTCAGTTAAACCCCAGGCACCTAAATATTCTGCAGTGGCTAATTGGGGTAGATATTTTTTCTTTTGTTCATCGTTACCAAATGCTAAAATATGGCCGGTGCACAATGAATTATGTGCAGCTAATGATAAGCCAATTGAACCGCATACCTTGGCAATTTCCTGGATGGCCACATTGTATTCAAAATAACCCATACCGCTGCCGCCATACTCTTCCGGTACAAATACACCCATCAATCCCAGCTTACCCATTTCTTTAAAAATGTGCAGCGGAAATTCCTGGCTTTCATCCCATTCCATTAAATGTGGTTTAATGTATTGCAGGGCAAAATCTTTTGCCGTTTGTGCCACCTGTTGGGTTAATTCGCTTTGCTTAAAATTCATAGTACTACAATCTTTGAAATACAAACTTAAGGAATTTAAAATACTAACGGGTGTTAGCCTTTTTATTGAACAGTAAGATAAGGGGCAGCTTTACTATAAACCTCTTCCGTAACCAGCATTATGTTTTTAATATCTGCTACTGAAGAGAAATTACCATGCTGTGCTCTGTACTGTACAATAGCATTGGCAATATTGTACCGGATGTAGGGATGTGCTTTCAATTCATCAACTGTAGCGGTGTTAATATTAAGTTGCTTAATGCCTGAATTACTAATTGATAATCTTGCTTTTATTTTTTGGAAAGTGCTATCGGGCAAACCAAAAGTTTCACCTACCTGTTCTGGTTTATAAAAACCACCCAGCTTATCCCTGAAGTTGATAATACGCTGTGCCAGTTTACTGCCGATACCTGGCAATGCAATAAAGGCGGAGGTGTCAGCATTGTTGACATCAATAATTGAAGGTGAGTTTTTAGGCTTATCATAGGTTTTTGCTTCATAAGTTTTTTGAGGATAAGTATTTTCTTTTGGCGCAATCTGAATATAGGGAATCATGCGTTGCACTTCATCAGGATGCAGGCCCCATATCTTACTGATATCTTCAGGCTTATAAAAATGCCCGCCCTTGTTTACATAATTCTGAATAATAGCAATCGTTTTATCTTTTACACCCAATCTTTGCCAATCAGCAGTGGTGGCTGTATTGGGGTCAAAATAAAAAAGCTCGCCTTTATTTTTTGTGTTATAATTATTTTCAGCAGGCTGATAATAATTGGGATAGTTATCTTCATCAAAATTCTTTTTTACATATTGATTAGCGGTGTCCTGTTGTTTTATTTTAAGCGTTGCAATTTCTTTTTCAAAAACGGTAGAATCAACAGTTTTTGATTTAATAAATAATGGATATAAGAACGGTAATAACGTAAAAACAATAATTAAAAACAGCAGTATAAAAATGCCGGTGCGTTCTTTTTTAGTAAACGAGAAGTAAGAAGATAAAAGTTGTTTCCACATAAGCTAATAGTATTAATGACACAAAAGTTTGTACCGGTAATACTATTAAGTGGAAATTATTCGAAAGAAAGTTGCATGCCATCCCAGGCTAATGCAATACCAGCTGGTAAATCGGCACTCACTTCTTCGTGCCTGCCTAACTGGTGGCTGATGTGAGTAAAATAAGCTTTGGGTATTTTAAGCTCCTGCACTTCGGCAATGGCTTCATCTAAAGTATAATGAGAAATATGTTTTTCTTTACGCAATGCATTCAATACTATGACATCACTGCCCTTTATTTTTTCTTTTTCATTCTCCTCAATCCTGTTAGCATCGGTAATGTAAGTAAACTTACCAAATCTGAAACCCAGTACCGGCATTTTATGATGCCATACTGAAATTGGAATTACTGGAATATCGCCAATGTAGAAAGGCTCGCCATTAATGGTATTTAAACTGATCTCCGGTATGCCGGGATATTTTTTATCAGAGAATGCGTAGGCAAATTCTCTTTTAATAGCTTCTTCTGTAAGTGAATTGGCAAAAACCTGCATGGCTTTTTTCTGAAAATAATTAAAAGGCCTTACATCATCCAGCCCGGCAACATGATCTTTGTGTGGATGCGTAAACAGTATAGCATCTAACGTTTTTACTTCAGCCCTCAGCATCTGGTACCTGAAATCGGGAGTAGTGTCTACAACAATGGTTGTGGTATCACTTTGTACTAAAATACTACTGCGTAAACGTTTATCTTTTTTATCGGGAGAGGTACAGACATAACAACTGCAAGCTACCATGGGGACACCGCTACTGGTGCCGGTACCAAGAAATGTTATTTGTAAAGGGGGACAATGCACTTTGCAAAAATAGGGATTTGGAACAGGGCAAAAGCTTTAAGCTACAAGTTTCAAGGGATTATCCCTTAATTCTGAACAATTATCAAATAATAAATCTTATTGAAATAGTAAGTAGCCCCTTGTAGCTTGTGGCTTGCAGCTGATTATTTGCTTGCCTCAGCAGCCATTACTTCTTCATACATCTTCTGGCTTTCGTGTGTGAGTGCATCAAAATTGATCTCTAATTGAGGCATCAGATCAACAAGGGTATTTATCCTGCCTTCTGTTTGAAAGAATTTATTGAGTACGATAACTTTTTTAGCCTGTAAAATACAATAGCCACTCTGGAAGTTTCCTCTTTCGTAACGGATTACATAACCGGCTTCCTCTGCAATTCTCTCTATTTTATCTAATATGTTTGATGTGTATTTCATTCCCGTGAATCGTCAGTTGTGAATCGTGAATTTTAAACACTACAAAAATAAAGCAGTAATGAGCTTAACGTGGCTTTACTTATCAACAAACGTTGATAAAAATTTACAGACTACCTGATACTCTCAGCAGGCTATCTGATTAAAAAACTCTTTGTAAGCCTCTTTAAGGGTTTCGGGCTGTATTATTTATTCGTCATCCTTATCACCGGCACAATCATTTCTTCCAGGCTTACTCCGCCATGCTGAAAAGTATTCTTATAATAATTTACAAAGTGATTGTAATTGTTAGGGTAACATAAAAAAAGATCGCCTTTAGCAAAAATGAAACTGGAGTTTACATTGGGAACCGGAAGGCCAGCTTCTCTCGGGTCCCTGTATGCCAATACATCTTTTGTTTCATAGTTGAGGTTACGGCCATGTTTATAGCGCAGGTTGGCCGTGGTTTGTTTATCGCCAATTACTTTAGCTGGCGTTTTTACTCTTACACTGCCATGATCTGTAGCTACGATCATCGTTAATTTTTTATCGGCAATTTTTTTAAGTGCTGCATGCAAAGGCGAATGCGTAAACCAGCTTTCAGTAATACTTCTGTAACTTGTTTCATCACCTGCTAATTCTTTCAACACTTCCATTTCAGTACGGGCATGGCTCAGCATATCTACAAAATTGTACACAATGATATTAATATCGTTTTGCAGCATATTATGAATATTGTCTACTAATTTTTGCCCGTCGTGGTTATTGGTGATCTTGGTGTAGGAATATTTAAGATCACTTTTTCCTAGTCTTTTTAATTGTGCTTTAAAGAAATCTTCTTCAAACATATTTTTTCCTCCCTCTTCGTCATCGTTTTTCCACTGTACCGGAAATTGTTTTTCTATATCTACCGGAAGCAAACCTGCAAAGATGGCATTACGGGCATATTGAGTAGCTGTGGGTAAAATCGAATAAAAAGTTTCTTCTTCATGAATGCGGAAGCTTTCTGCAAAAATCGGCTGAATGGTTTTCCATTGGTCGAAACGTAAATTATCTATCAGTACAAAAAATAAAGGAGTGCCTTTTTCCAGATGCGGAAACACTTTAAACTTCATTAAAGTATTACTCATGATTGGAGCGGCAGTACTTTTAGGTCCTACCCAGGAGGCATAATTTTTAGAAATAAACTTAAAAAAATCATTATTAGCCTCTGCCTTTTGCGATTGAAATATTTCCTGCATTTCAGGACTATCACTTTTCTTCATTTCCAGCTCCCAGAAAACTAATTTTTTATAAATATCCATCCAGGCATTGTAATCAGGATTATCACTTAATGCCATAAACAAACTGCGAAACTCCTGCTGATAGGCAGAAGTGGTTTTTTCGGCTACCAGTCTTTTGTTGTCAATAAGTTTTTTCAAACTCAGCCATACCTGGTTGGGATTTACCGGCTTAATTAAATAATCACTTATTTGCGAACCAATGGCTTCATCCATCAAATTCTCTGCTTCATTTTTAGTAATGAGTACAACGGGTAAATTGCTGTTCACTTCTTTTATCTGCTGCAATGTTTGCAAGCCGGTTAACCCCGGCATACTTTCATCCATCAACACTACATCTACAATATTGTCTTTTACAAATTCAATAGCATCAAAGCCATTGGTTTTGGTTTGCACCTCGTAACCTTTATTTTCTAAAAACATGATCTGAGAAGTCAGGCTGTCGATCTCATCATCTACCCAAAGAATTTTTGCTATGCTCATATAAATAGTTGATAGTTGATAGCTGATAGTTGAAAGTTGATAATGCTGCATTTAGCTTTACTATGAACCATGAACTATAAGCCATGAACTGGTTTAAGCAAATTTAATTTTTTATATCAATGATGGAGTGCTTTATTTAGCTTTGTACATCTTTTAACAAATAGCAATGTTGAATAGAAACAATACTGATTATTTTCATCTAACATCTGTCAACTAAAAAATGTCTTTTCGCAAAATAATAAACGATCCCGTGTATGGTTTTATTACCATTGATGACGAGCTGATCTACCAAATCATTGCCCATCCTTATTACCAGCGCCTGCGCCGTATCAACCAAATGGCAATGGCGTACCTGGTTTATCCCGGAGCCGTACATACAAGATTACATCATTCTTTAGGCGCTTATCATTTAATGAGCAACGCTTTAAATGAATTAAAGAGCAAAGGTGTTGAAATAAATGGGGCAGAAGAACAGGCAGCAAAAATTGCAATTCTTTTGCATGATGTGGGGCATGGGCCTTTCAGCCATGCATTGGAACATGTACTGGTAGAAGGTATGCACCACGAAGAAATTTCATTGCTGATCATGCAAGAGCTGAACCTTCAGCTGGATGGTAAACTGCAATTGGCAATAGATATATTTAAGGGCACTCATCCTAAAAAATTCTTACACCAGCTCATCAGTGGCCAGCTGGATGTGGACAGGATGGATTATTTAACAAGAGATAGTTTTTTTAGTGGTGTAAATGAAGGTGTGATTGCATACGACCGTATCTTAAAAATGCTTACGGTACATAATGGCGAATTAATGGTGGAAGAGAAAGGCATTTATTCTATTGAAAAATTTTTAGTGGCACGCCGCCTTATGTACTGGCAGGTGTACCTGCATAAAACAGTGAATTGTGCCGAACAAATGCTGCAGCGCATTGTTAAAAGGGCTAAGCAGATAAATGTTGCTACTCCGGGCCCATTGCATAAACTGATTAATGCACCTGATACAAAGATTACCATTGAGGAATTTTGCGGATTAGACGATTATGACCTGCATGCCGCCATAAAAGCCTGGAGTGTGCATGAAGATAAAGTACTGTCGATATTATGCAAAGGCATTATTAACCGCCAGCTTTTAAAAACAAAATATTTTGGAGACCCGGTAGATAAAAATTTGCTGAACGAAAAGTCGGCAGCTGCACAAACTAAATATAACTTAACGGAAGAAGAGGCAGGCTGGTTGGTTTTTACAGGCGAAGCTGCAAGCAGTACTTATAATTTCGATAACGAACATATTTACATTTTGTTTAAGGATGGTGCTGTTAAAGACATATCAGAAGTGGATAATGCCCTCATCAATCAAAATATGAGGGGTAAGGTTAAAAAATATTACATTTGTTACTTAAGATAGCTACAAGTTATCAGCCTCAAGCTGCAAGAATAATACCGCTACTTGAAGCTTGTGGCTTGCAGCTCAAAACTCATTTATGCAATTCTCTGCAACACAAATAGCCATGATAATTGGCGGAAAAGTAGAAGGCAATGGCGATATCGCTGTAGCTTCTTTTGGTAAAATAGAAGAAGCCAAAGAAGGGCAACTGGCTTTTTTAGCCAATCCCAAATACGAAGAATTTTTGTACAGCACCAAGGCATCTATTATCATCATCAATGAAACTCAGGAATTAAAACAACCTGTTACTGCAACATTAATTAAAGTACCTGATGCCTATACTTCTTTTGCGGTTTTACTAGACAAATACCAACAAATACAAAGGCAACAGCTAAGTGGTATTCAGCAACCGGTGTATATTGATGCAACAGCAAAAACAGGCGAGAATGTTTTTATAGGTGCTTTTGCTTATTTAGGGCAAAATGTTATTGTAGCTGACGGTGCCAAAATTTACCCGAATGTTTTCCTGGGTAATAATGTTATTGTTGGCGAAAACACCATTATTCATCCGGGGGTAAAAATTTACCACGATTGTGTGATTGGCAAAAACGTAGTGATACATGCAGGCACGGTTATTGGAAGTGATGGCTTTGGATTTGCTCCCCAGGCAGATGGCACTTTTAAAAAAGTACCACAGATAGGCAACGTAATTATAGAAGATGGTGTGGAAATTGGGGCTAATGCTACTATTGACAGGGCCACTATCGGCAGCACTTTAATTAAATCCGGTGCCAAGCTGGATAACCTGTTACAAATAGCTCATAATGTGGAAGTGGGTAATAATACTGTAATTGCAGCGCAGAGTGGCGTAAGTGGTAGTACAAAAATCGGGAATAATGTAATGATAGGCGGGCAGGCTGGAATAGTTGGACATATCAATATTGGCGATGGTGCAAAAATTAATGCACAAAGTGGTGTAAGTAAATCGCTTGAAGCTGGTAAGGCTGTTACCGGTTCGCCGGCACACGATTATACCGCTGCCTTACGTAGCCAGGCTGCCAGCCGTAAATTGCCCGATATGGAAAAACGTATACAGGAATTAGAAAAACAAATAGCTGCTTTAAGAGAAAAAAAAGAAATTCTATAAAGCTTTTTATTTTTTTGCCAACGATTTTGCTGCTTTTGTAATCTATTAATTTGTAAAACATACGTATTACAAATTAAAACCCGGTTAGTTATTCAGGTAGATACCCGGGTTATTTTATTAATCAGTATCAACTAAATATTACATTGAATTTTTTACGTTATTTTTTTTTAGCAGCATTTATCTTTTTTACAGCACAACTTAATGCACAAAGCCTCAGCTTTAAAGGTGTTATACAGGATGCTCATACTAAAGAACCGGTAAGTTATGCATCAATATATTTTGCAAGGTCGGGTGTGGGAAAGACTTCTGATAGTGCCGGTAATTTTTCTTTTTACATCAGCAAATTTTCAAAAGACACCTTGGTGGTAACCTATGTTGGGTACGAAACTTATAAAGTGCCTGTTAACGACTCTGTAAATAACAAAACAATCGTGATACAGTTGCAACGTGGTGCAGCAACCAATGGAGTAACAGTAAAGTCAAAAATTAATAAGGGGTTGTATTTGTGGAAGAAGATCATGAGCAAAAAGAAACAGTACAATCGCTACAATTTGCCCAATTTTGGTTACGAGGCTTATAATAAATTAGAGATTGATATTAAAAATTTTAAGGCGGACAAAGCAAAGAAAAATTTTCTGCTGAAACCTTTCTCTTTTATTTTCGATAATATAGATAGCACTTCCGAAAAAGAACCTTTTTTGCCTGCCTACCTTTTAGAAAGTGTGAGTGATTACGCTTTTCAAAAAAATACCAAAAAATATTTTGAGAACATTAAAGCCAGTAATACCAAGGGCTTTACCAATGAAAGCATCAGTAAGCTGATGGGAGTAATGAACCAGAATGTAAATGTGTATGGCAATTATGTGAATGTGATGGATAAGGATTTTATTGGCCCGTTCAATGAAAATGCAGATATATACTATAACTTTTCTGTGCCTGATACGCAGCTGATCGGGGGAAAAAAAGTATTTCACTTTGTTTTTTCACCCAAACATGCAGGGCAAAATACTTTTGAAGGTGATGCCTGGGTTATATCACAAACCTACCAGATACAGAAAATAAGTTTATACCTTGGTAAAGATGCTAATATCAATTATATCGACCGCATCAGTGTATTCCAGGAATTTATTCCCATCAACGATAGTGTGTATTTTTTAAACAGGGATAAATTTTTTGCCGATTTTAAAATACTCGGTAAACAATCGCTCACTTTTATCGGGAGAAAAACAACATCCTACCGCAACATTATTATTAACAGCGATTCTATCACTGATTTATTTAAGCAACAACCGATTGAAGAAGTAGTAAAAACTTCTCCGGGTAGTAATTTAAAAACAGATTCGGTATGGAATGTGTTGCGGCATGATACTTTATCCACCAATGAAAAAGCGATCTATGCTACTGTAGATAAACTCCTGCAAATGCCCAAATTTCAGCGTTTGCAAAACACGTTGAAATTTATCGGCACCGGGTATAAACAATTAACCAATTACGAGATCGGCCCCTGGTTCAATTGGATAAGCAGTAATAGTTGGGAAGGCATTCGCACCCGTTTTGACCTGGGCACTACCACAGGCTTCAATAAACATATCTACCTGCATACTTATTTAGCATATGGCTTTAAAGATAAAAAATTTAAAGGGCAGGCAGAAGCTTTCTGGATTGTAAAAAGAGATCCTAAACGTTTTCGTTTACACCTTTCTTATTATAATGATATTGATAATGGTATCAACCAGATTGGTGACGTAGGCCAGGATAATATTTTTTCTTTAGCTATCCGCAAACCCAATACCACAAGAAAATTTATCCAGTTGCAGGATGTGAGGTTTGAAATATTTAATGAACTGGGCAAAGGATTTTCTACTGAATGGTTTATTTCTCACCGGCAATACACACCGCTGAAAAATTTGCCTTTTAAAGAAAGCTTTGTTGTAAATGAAGGCCTGCCATTATCCAGTTTTGAAGTAGCATTGAAATTGCGTTTTGCTTACCTGGAGCAATTTGTAGAAGGTGATTATTTCCGTTACTCATTAGGTACAAAATATCCTATTGCTGAACTCATGTTAACGAAAGGGTTTTCAGGTGTTTTAAACAGCGCTTACAATTATACCAGGATAGGATTAACAATAAAGGATTACATGAAAATATCTCCCTACGGTTCCTTCTCATATAAATTGTATGCCGGAAAAGTGAATGGCACGTTGCCTTTTACACTTTTAGAAAATCATCCCGGCAATGATATTTATTATTACAATCCCGGAAGTTTTAACCTGATGAACCGTTTTGAATATTTGAGCGATCAATACGCCGGCGCTAATATTGAGCATAATGTAGGCTCGGGTTTATTCCGCTTTATTCCATTTACCCGTAAATTAAAATTGCGCCAGTTCTGGAATGCTAAAGCGGTTTGGGGATCGTTGAACGATGAAAATGCAGCCATTAATAATAAAGCAGGTACGTTTAAAACGTTAAACGGCACTTCTTACCTGGAAGTAGGCACCGGTATCGATAATATCCTTAAGGTACTTCGCCTGGATTTTGTGTGGCGTGTATTACCAAGGCCTTTGCCTGTTAATAAAACCTCCCGTTTTGGTATTTTTGGTAGCTTCCAGTTCCAGTTTTAGGGAGGTTTATAGTTAAAAGTTTATAGTTAAAGGTTGAACTTAATTGCAGCATACTTTTCCGGAATAAGTGGGGCCCCACTCTGAAGTCCTGACTATAAACTATGAACTATCAACCATCAACTATTCTTATCTTTGCACCCAAAATTTTCAACTCTGATGGATAACAATTTCAATCCTGATAAACAACATACGCTTGCTGCATCGGTAAGTATTTCAGGTACGGGCCTGCACACAGGTGTAAATGTGGATATGACGTTAAAGCCCGCCAATCCCGGCTTTGGTTTTCAGTTTCAACGTATCGACTTACCAGGAATGCCGGTAATTAAAGCCGATTGCGACCTGGTAACCGATACTTCAAGAGGAACAACTTTAGAACAAGGTGATACTAAAGTGAGTACTGTAGAACATATTCTGGCTGCTTTAGTGGGTATGGGCGTAGATAATTGCCTGATCGAGATCAATGGCCCGGAAATTCCGATCATTGATGGTAGTAGCGAACCTTTTGTGGAAATTATTGAAGAAACCGGTGTTTTGGAACAGGATGCTGCCAAAGCCTGGTACACTATCGATACCAATATTACCCATTACGATGATGTGAAGAGGGTAGATATGACGGCGCTTCCGGCAACAAATTATCAAATTACAACGCTGATCGATTTTAACAGCCCTGTGTTAGGCACGCAACATGCCAGCTTAAAATCTATAAAAGAATTTAAAGTTGAAATTGCACCTTGCCGCACTTTTTGCTTTTTACATGAATTAGAAATGTTGCTGGATAATAATCTTGTAAAAGGTGGCGACATCAATAATGCTATTGTGGTGGTAGATAAACCTGTTACCGATGAAGAAATGAGCCGCCTTGCAAAAGCGTTTGGCCGTACTAAGGTAGAAGTGAAAAGCGAAGGTTATTTAAATAATTTAGAACTGCGTTTCCCTAACGAACCGGCACGTCATAAACTATTGGATGTAATTGGTGATCTTGCATTGATCGGTTATCCGATTAAAGCGCATATCATTGCCAACAGGCCGGGCCATAGCAGTAATGTGGAGTTTGCCAGAAAAATAAAACAATACATCAAAAAGAATAAACACACCAAGGATATTCCGATCTATAATCCCAATCAGCAGCCGGTGTATACACAGCAGCAGATTGAAAAAACATTGCCACACCGCTTTCCGTTTTTGTTTGTAGATAAGATCATTGAGTTGAGTGATAAACAAATTGTAGGTATCAAAAACGTAACCTTCAACGAGTTTTTCTTCCAGGGCCATTTTCCCGGAAATCCGGTAATGCCAGGCGTATTGCAAATTGAAGCACTGGCACAAACAGGTGGTTTGCTTTGTATCAATGCCATGCCCGAGGGACAGTATGATACTTACTTCTTAAAAATTGAGAATTGTAAGTTCAAACAAAAAGTGGTACCCGGTGATACCATGATACTGAAAATGGAATTGATTGAACCTATACGCCGTGGTATTTGTATTATGAGAGGTAGCGTATACGTAGGTAATAAATTGTGTACCGAAGCAGATTTAACTGCTCAGTTAGTAAAGAGAAGTTAACTGGTTCATTGGTTAACTTCGGAACGTCCCGGTCATTTCGGGAGTTAATTAGTAAATCAGTAAATTCGTTTGCCAATCACAAATCATAAATCATATATCATAAATCAAAAATGATTCACCCACATACATACATACACCCCAGCGCAAAGCTTGCTACTAATGTAAAGATCGATCCCTTTAGTGTGATTCACCCTAATGTGGAAATAGGAGAAGGGACCTGGATAGGCAGTAATGTGACCATTATGGAAGGGGCAAGAATTGGCAAGAACTGCCGCATCTTTCCCGGTGCAGTGATAGCAGCTATTCCGCAGGATTTAAAATATGAAGGCGAACAAACCACTGTTGAAATTGGCGACAATACTACCATACGTGAATTTGTAACGGTTAACCGTGGCAGTAAAGACCGTTGGACAACAAAGGTTGGTAACAACTGCCTCATTATGGCGTACAGCCATATTGCACACGATTGTATTGTGGGTAATAACTGTATCATGAGCAACAATACGCAAATGGCCGGGCACGTGGTGATGGGTGATAACGCTATTCTTGCAGGTATGTGTGCAGTACACCAGTTTGTACAAATTGGCCAGCATGCATTTATAGCCGGAGGAAGTTTAGTAAGCAAAGATGTGCCGCCTTATATAAAAGCAGGACGTACACCATTGAGTTATGCCGGAGTAAATTCCGTAGGATTAAAACGCCGTGGTTTTTCATTGGATCGTATTAACCAGATACTCGATATCTACCGCATTATTTACAACAAGGGCATGAATACTTCCCAGGCATTAAATTATATTGAAGAAGAATTTCCGGCAACAGATGAAAGAGACGAGATAGTAACGTTCATTCGTGAAAGTGGAAGAGGAATTATTAAAAGGTTTACGAAAGGAAGCTCGGACGATGAATAAAATGCATCACCAGGTTAGTTACTTTTTAATAGGGGCAAAATGTTCAATAAACAATGTTCAATGCTCAATATTCAATCAAAAAAAGAGTAAGAACTTTGAGCAGTTGATGGGTTTTCTACAATAGCTCAGACATTTAATGGTATGCATTTCCATTGAAAATTGAGTGTTGAAAATTGAACACTGAATATTTTTTGGCACAAGCTGGCAATAAAATTAAAGCACCTAAAAATTTGAACTCCCCCTTCGAGTTCTCCCGATGCATCGGGAGGTTGGGATGAGGTAATATGAATATCACCCTTAACAACGTTGGCAAAAGATTTAACCGGGAGTGGATATTCCGCCACTGCAGTTACCAGTTTCAGTCAGGAAGAGCATATGCTATTACCGGCTCCAATGGTTCGGGCAAATCAACTTTATTACAGGTAATATCCGGTTCTCTTACACATAACGAAGGCAGTGTTACAGTTAAAAATGATCAACAGCAAACAGTAGCTGCCGAACAATTGTATACTAACATTTCTATCGCTGCACCTTACTTAGAATTGATTGAAGAAATGACGGCTAAAGAAATGCTGGATTTTCATATACAATTCAAGCCATTGATTGATTCTGTTTCAATCAATGAAATATTACAAACCGTAGGTTTACTAAACGCTGCCAACAAACAAATACGCTATTACAGCAGTGGTATGAAGCAAAGGTTAAAACTGGCGCTGGCATTCTTCAGCAATACCCCCATTTTATTATTGGATGAACCTACTACTAATTTAGATGCTGATGGTACCGCCTTGTATCATCATTTGATCAGCAATTATACTAAAGGGAAATTAGTAATTGTAAGCAGTAATGATAAACAGGAGTATGAGTTTTGTGATGAAGTGATAAGGATTGGGGATTATAAATAAAAAAGTAGAGTTAAAACAAATGTTTCAATTAACTTTTTTCCGTTTCTTCAAATCCAATGTTCTCATAAATTACGCTTACCGGTAACACAAACCCCAGTCTTTCAAATTCAATAGTCTCATTTAAGTTTTCAAAAGTCTGGTACTGCCAAATCTGGCTATCATTAATGCGGCTGTACACTTCTACCATAATTTCTTTTTGCGCAACCAATACGTAATAATTAAGGCTTTCTATTCTTTTATAATATTTGAGTTTTACTTCTTTATCATATAACGCTGTTGAGTCGGAAAGTACTTCAAAAATTATAGAGGGATTTTTAACATATAAATCACTTCCCTTTATATTATCATTACAGGTATAAATTAAATCAGGATAAACGTAAAATTCATTCTTCTCAATTTCTAATTTCATTCCATCAATAAAAACATCGCAACCGACTTTTTTGGTTGTTCTTAAAGCAATTGCAATGTTTAAAATAATATTATTATGGCTTTTGCTGCTACCTGCCATTGCAAAAATCTCCCCATGGTAAAAATCATGTTTTTCCACACTGGTTTCTTCCATTGCCATGTATTCGGCAAAAGTATATTTTCTATCACCTTTTGGGATTGCGGAACTCATACTGCTTAAATTTCAAGAATAAAATTACATTTTTTTTGTAAAGCACTACCTCCTGCTTGCTATCAGCAAATTCAGATCCGTATACTTCAAATCAAAACGTTCACTCAGGTAAAAATTAGTAAGACTGCCCTTAAACAAATAAATCCCACTGCGGATATTTATTTTATACCAGATCACATTATCAATACCACCATCTTCGCCGGTTTCTAATAACAAAGGCATTAATACATTACTGATAGCCTGCGATGCTGTACGTGCAAAACCGCTGGGGATATTGGGCACGCAATAATGGATCACATCATATTGCTTAAATACCGGGTGTTCATGCGTTGTTACCCTGCTGGTTTCAAAACAACCACCACGATCGATGCTTACATCAACAATTACACTGCCGGGGCGCATATTGCTTACTGTTTCTTCCATTACAACAATCGGTGTTCTGCCACCGGTGCTGCTTAATGCACCAACGGCTACATCGCAGGTTTTTAATTGTTTGGCTAAAATTTTAGGTTCAATAACGGAAGTCCATAAACGACCACCAATATTATTTTGCAAACGCTTTAAACGATAGATACTGTTATCAAATATTTTTACGCTGGCCCCCATGGCTAATGCCGTTCTTGCAGCATATTCTCCTACAATACCGGCACCAATGATAATTACTTTTGTTGGCGGGATACCACTGATGCCTCCCACCAATACACCTTTACCATTATTGGCATTACTTAAATATTGCCCTGCAATCAGCATTACAGCGCTGCCTGCAATTTCGCTCATGCTGCGTACTATAGGATTGTGGCCGCTGTCATCTTTTAAATTCTCAAAACTTAAGGCGGTGATTTTTTTATCCATCATCTTCTGCAATATTTCTCTTTGCATTACTGCAAGGTGAATAGGAGAGATGATGTATTGCCCGTACTTCAATAGTTCGCATTCACTTTCACTTACCGGCGCACTCTTTACTAAAATATCACACTCATATACTTCTTTTTTATCGTAGGCAATCTTAGCACCTGCTTCACTATAATCTTTATCGGTATAACTGGCTCCGTGGCCGGCTTTTGTTTCCACCACCACTCTGTGACCATTCGCCACCATTACACCAACTGCTTCGGGTGTAAGTGCAATACGGTTTTCGCTAAAGGAAGTTTCCTTGGGTATTCCTATAAACAACTCTGCACCTTTTGGTTTAATGTCCAGGGTCTCTTCTAATGTTTCGTAGGTAAAAGAAGGCGATACAAAGGGTTTTGACGTAGCCACGGTGTTTTAATTGATAATTGTTTAATTAATAATTGATACTGCTAGTGCATCTCAAATTACATTTTTTTTTGCAACCTCTTGCTAAAGAAGGAGTGTTAATTTATAAAACTGCTAATCTCCCATTAGAGGTTAGGCACATTGAGTTTTCGGGTGTTAGTATCCAGCATTGTAATAGTCACATGCAAAGTATTGTCGGGAAAAATACCAGGTGCTTTTTCAGGCCATTCTACCAGGCAGGTATCGCCTGAATAGAGACAGTCTTCCACTCCGGCATTAATGGCTTCGTTCTCATTTCTCAGCCTGTACAGGTCCATATGATAGATTGTATTGCCCGGTGCAGCCGTATATTGATTGATAATTGAAAAAGTAGGACTGGAAATAGTACCCTTTACACCCATGGCTTCGCACAAGGCATGTATAAAGGTGGTTTTGCCGGCACCCATTTCGCCGTGAAAAGCAATTACTTTGTTTGAACCAGTGCCGGCTAAAAAAGTTTTAGCAGCATTCTTTATGTCTTCCAGCTTAAAAATTACCTCCATGTTGCAAAGATATTTTCCTTCATTAGTAATTGGGTAACAATTGCAATAAATAATTTTGCCCTATGGAAAAAGTTGAATGGAAAGTAGATGGGATGGATTGCACTAATTGTGCCTTAACGATCACAAAATATCTTCAAAAGGAAGGTATGAAAGAGGTGAAAGTGAATTTTATCGGCGGCGATGTAAACTTTGAACTGAATGGCAATAAATCTAAAGAAGAGCTTTCTAAAGGAATTGCAGATTTGGGATATACAGTTAAAAGCGAAGAACTAGCAACGAACAACAAAAAACGAACAACTTTTTTTACCAATCATTTACAACGTTTTATTTTCTGCCTGCCTTTTACCCTGGTGCTGATGCTGCACATGTTACCATGGCATATTCATTTTTTAATGAACCCATGGATACAAATGGCTATTTGCTTACCTGTTTTTATTGTGGGCATGAGTTATTTTGGTGTAAGTGCTGTTAAGAGTTTACTCAGGGGAATTCCCAATATGAATGTATTGATTGCAATTGGTGCTTTAGCAGCATTTGTATACAGTTTAATTGGCACCATCGGCAATTACGGAATGGATTATGTTTTTTATGAAACGACAGCTACAATTATCACCCTGGTTTTTTTAGGTGAATGGGTTGAGCATAAAGCCGTTTCCACCACACAAAAAGAATTGAACAAATTAGCCGGCAATCAAAAAGTAATGGCTAATATGATTGCGTTTGACGAAGAACATAAAGAATTAATTTTTCCTGTTGAAAATACACAACTGCATAACGGCGATTTAATCCTCATAAAATCCGGTGAACAGGTCCCAACCGATTGTAAAATTTTATGGGGAGAAGCTTATGTAAGTGAAGCATTGTTAACGGGAGAAAGCAAACCTATTCACAAACAAAAAAAAGATACTTTAATTGGCGGTAGTTTATTTACTGACGGCACTGTAAAAGCACAGGTAACAGCCGTTGGAAAAGATACCGTACTCAGCAATATTTTAAATTTAGTAAAACAGGCACAGGGAGAAAAGCCACCGATACAACAATTGGCCGATAAGATAAGTGCCATATTTGTACCCGTGGTATTGGGCATTGCTGCCCTTACTTTTTTATTAAATTATTTTGCTTTTGATATTTCAGGCACACAATCTTTAATGCGGAGTATTGCGGTGCTGGTGATCAGTTGCCCTTGTGCAATGGGCCTGGCAACACCGGCAGCTATTGCAGTAGGATTAGGCAGGGCTACAAAAAAAGGTATCCTTTTCCGCAATGCCAAAAGCCTGGAATTATTTAAAAATATTACCACCGTTGTTTTTGACAAAACAGGTACGCTTACTAAAGGGCAATTAACCATTTCAAAACTTGAGTGTATCAATGTGAGTGAAGAAGAATTTAAAAGACTGGTTTTCTCCATGGAAAAATTCTCCAATCATCCTATTGCCAAAGCAATAACCAACGAATGGAAAATTAATAATCCCATTAACTGGAAAAAGATTGAAGAAGTAAAAGGCATTGGAATAAAAGCAGAAGATAAAGATGGCAATGTATTTCAATTAGGTAGACTGGATGGTGGACAACAGGTAGCGGGCCATGGAACCACTCACGACCCTCACGCTGCCTATCTCACCAAAAACAACACCCTGCTTGGTTGGTTTGATATGGATGATGAAATAAGAGAAGAAGCCGTTGAAGTGATTCAATACCTGCATTCAAAAAATATAAAAACTATTTTATTAAGTGGAGATAGTATAGAAAGATCTAATAAATTGGCAACTGCTGTTGGCATTGATGAAGTGTATGCAGAAAAAACGCCTGCTGATAAATTGGCAATCATTGAAAAATTAAATGCAGCATCACCTGTAGCCATGATTGGCGATGGTATTAATGATGCACCGGCTTTAGCAAAAGCAACTATTGGTATTTCAATTGCTGATGCATCGCAATTAGCTATGCAAACAGCGCAGGTGGTATTAACCAATAACGGTATCAAATATCTGCCATTAGCATTGGGGCTGGGTAAACATACTTTCTCCACCATTAAGGGCAATCTCTTCTGGGCATTTATTTATAACATAGTGGCTATTCCAGTTGCGGCTATGGGATTTTTACATCCTGGTGTTGCCGCACTGGCAATGGGTTTCAGCGATGTAGTGCTGGCTATAAATTCAATACGCCTCAATTACAGGAAAGTAATTTAATTTCAGGTTAAAATAATTTGATTTGACAGGCCGGGAAATACTCAAACAATATTGGGGTTATGATGCTTTTCGTCCGCTGCAGGAAGATATTATCAACGCAGTACTGCATGGAAAAGATGTATTGGCATTGCTGCCAACAGGAGGTGGTAAATCCATTTGCTTCCAGGTACCTGCATTAGCTAAAGATGGGATATGCCTGGTGGTTAGTCCGCTTATTGCATTGATGAAAGACCAGGTGGAAAATTTAAAACGAAAAGGTATTGATGCATTGGCGGTATATAGTGGCATGAGTTTTTTAGAAGTAAAAAAAACATTGCAGAATGCAGCTTATGGTAATTATAAATTTTTATACGTTTCTCCCGAAAGATTAGAGACCAATTTATTTTTAGAATACCTGCCTGTAATGAATATCAGTCTGCTGGCTGTAGATGAAGCCCATTGCGTATCGCAATGGGGATACGATTTTCGTCCGCCTTACCTGCGTATTGCCAACCTGCGGGAGTTGTTGCCAAATGTGCCTGTATTGGCATTAACAGCATCTGCAACAAAAGTGGTGCAGGATGATATCTGCGAAAAATTATTATTCAGTAAAACGCAGCAACGTTTTCAGCAATCATTTGAAAGGCCTAATCTTTCTTACAGCGTTTTCAATATCGCTTCTAAACAAAATAAATTACTGGAGATAGTAAAGAATGTGCCGGGCACTGCCATTGTATATTGCAAAAGCAGGAAGCAGACCAAAGAAATTGCAGACCTGCTGAGGATGAACAGCATCAATGCAGATTTTTATCATGCCGGGTTGAACAACGAAGAAAGAAATAAAAAACAGGAAAGCTGGATACAAAATAAAACAAGAGTGATTGTTTGCACCAATGCTTTTGGAATGGGCATTGATAAGCCCGACGTAAGAGTGGTAGTGCATTACGATGTGCCCGATTGCCTGGAGAACTACTACCAGGAAGCCGGAAGAGCAGGAAGGGATGGCAGAAGGGCTTACGCAGTATTGCTGTACAGTAACAAAGAACTGGAAAATCTGCAACAACAAAGTGGTATCCGTTTTCCGGGTGCAGAAGAAATAAAGAATACATATACTGCTTTAATGAATCATTTACAGGTAGCAGCAGGCAGCGGCGAAGGAATGAATTACGACCTGGACTTAGGAGCATTTACGGCGGCTTTTAAATTAAATATACTCAACACTACTTACGCCATTAAAGCATTGGAACAGGATGATGTGATAAGTTTTAATGAAATTATTTTTAAACCCTCTGCAGCATTGGTAATTGCTAACAGGAACGACCTCACGGAGTTTGAGAAAATACATCCTGAACTGGAACCAATGATCAAAGGCTTATTACGGTCATACGAAGGTATTTTTGATTTCCCGGCAATAGTTCATGAAATACAGCTGGCAAAGTTTTTACGGAAAGATGCTGATGCTGTAAAAAAAGAATTGAAGCAGTTAAATGATTACGGTATCATCATGTATTCGCCACAAAACGAGAAGCCACAAATTACGTTACTTAAAAACAGGATGTATGCAGACAGTTATGCAGTTAACATCACCGCACACTTGCAGCGAAAGAAAAATTTTGAACAAAGAGTTGCTGCAATGCTCTATTATGTAAATAGCACTACCAGTTGCAGGAGTAAATTAATTGCAGCCTATTTTAATGCAGCCACGACAAAGTCGTGTGGCATTTGTGACAATTGTATCAATGAAAAAGCCCTTACTATATCAAAAGAAGAGTTTGAACAAATAGCCACCAGTGTATTGCAGTTGATAAAAGACACACCATTACCTGTAAAAGACATTCAACAGCATTTAAAAAATGTTAAAAAAGAGAAATTATGGAAAGTGATCAATTATTTGCTGGCAGAAAATAAAATAGCTTCTAATAAAGCGGGGGATGTTTTTATCTAAGATTCTGTTTTAGTGTTAATTACTAATGTTTCAACATTAAACAAACAAACGGGAGGGTAAAAAATAAAAAAAGGGACCAAGATAGAAATCTAGTCCCGCTTTAAAATCCAATATCCTATGAAAAACCGAAACGAAGATAATGCGGAATTTACCATTTGACAACATTTTTATGAAATATTTTTGAAATATTTTATTGTGCAAGCCCTTGCACAATAATGTTTAAAGTACACAGTTACATCTATTTTATTGCTGTAAATCAACTAGTTATAAAGATAAATATAGCTATTTTATCATTTTATAACCACCATTTTTATATAAGTAATTAGCCCCCTGGTACCAGGCAATTGCCTCATTAATAAGTGCCTGATCGGGTGCAATTTTGGCTGCTGCGCCGGAAGTGAAGTTAGGGGTGAAGGTTTCGATTTTCTTTTGAGGAGATAGTATCACCAACTTGCCATCTTTGATATAGCCCATATCCTGGTAAGTGCTTATAAATGCCCTTTCTCTGCCTGCAGGCGTTTTAAAAATGTCATAACCTAAAAAGCGGCTGGTATAGTTCAGGTTCAGCATGCCCAATATTGTTGGGGCCAGGTCGATCTGGCTGGTAAGGCGTTGCTCAAGATTGGGTTTGATAAGATCCGGGGCATAAATGAAGCAGGGGATATGGTAACGGTTAACCGGCAGATCGGTTTTACCGGCACTTTTACTGCAATGGTCGGCAACTATCACAAACACGGTATTTTTAAACCAGGCCTTTTGCTGAGCATCTTTTAAAAACTTGTTTATAGCATAATCGGTATACTTAACGCCTCCGGCAATAGATTGTGAAGCTGAAGGAATGTCAATCCTCCCATCCGGGAAAGTATAAGGCCGGTGGTTACTCACCGTCATAATATGATTAAAGAAGAGTTTGTTTGCAGCAAAACTTTTATCACACTGCGTTAAAGTGTAATCAAACGCACCTTCGTCATCAATACCCCATGCTGTTGTGTAGTGCACCATTTTTTCCGGGATGTCTCTTTTATCTAAAACGGTATAACCATTGCCGCCAAAATATTTGCCCATATTATCAAAGAAGGCATTGCCGCCGTAGATATAATTAACATCGTAGCCTTTTGTTTTTAAAACATTGCCCATTGTAAACATATCGCCATTATCGGGTCGTCTTACAATCGATTGACCTGGTGTTGGTGGAATAGCCAATGATAACGCTTCCAGGCCTCTTACAGTTCTGGTACCACTGGCATAAAAATTTTCGAAGAATAAACTGTGTGGAATAAGCGAATCTAAAAACGGCGTGATATTTTCTTTATTGCCGAAATGTTTTAAATAATCGCCGCTTAAACTTTCTACACTTATCAATACCACATTCCATTTATTTTCGGCACTGTCATTCTTAATTACTCTTTCAATGCTTAAAGGGTTATTAGTAAATGTGGCATTGGGTGCCTGCAACATATCTTTCAAAATTTTAAAATTGGCCGTATCATTTTTTGTAGCATAAAAACGATTGTAATCAATTTCATTATTCCAATATGCGGTACCAAATTCGTAAATCCCATTGCCGCCCAATTCATTTACATAATTATTGTTGGTAATATTTTTAAAACGATTGTTCACAAAAAAATATCCGGCAGCTGTAACTAATAAAAATATTCCGAAGAAGGTACTGCGTTTTGCGAAGCGCATACTTACCTGCTGCGATGCAATAATTTTTTTTCTTACTAAAAACACTACTGCAATAGTAGCTAATACAACACCAACGCCAATAAGTGGTATATTGTAAGATTCCCAGATATTACCGAGAACTTCAGTTGTGTAAATAAGATAATCAACGGCAATAAAATTATACCGCACACTAAACTCATCCCAGAAAGTAATTTCTGCACCGGCATTCAGTAATAAAATAAAACTGATGAGGAAAAATAAAATGAAAAGAAAAATGCGATGCCATTTCTTTTGATAAATTGAATCCTTCATCAACCAGCAATACAATGCCACCGGTATGGCAAAGAAAGAACTCACCACCAGGTCGTAAAAGAAACCAATCAAAAAAATACCAAGAAAGCTAAGCGGATTTAATTCAAGCGAAGGCCAGCTTTTTATTAAGAGTATGATCCTTGTGATAAAACTAATGGCGCAAACTAAAACAGCTACTATTGCCACAGGGCCAAAACGATGTTTAAAAACAGATTGGAATTTTATCATTTTACAAAAATACAACTACCCTGTTGTTTTAAGGTGTCAATTGTATTTTTTATGTTTGGTAATTACCGCTGCCAAAATTTCCACCATGCCTTCCTGGGTATGTTTTGCCGGATTTTATTAAGGTCAATATTTTCAGAATTACTAACGGTTTTTAATTTGTCATTTTCTGACTGAGTAAAATATTGCAGCATGATAATAACATAATGATAAAAATCAGACTCTCTTCCTTCAAGCCTCCTTTTTATCACTCTTTGTCCAGGTTCTACAGACCATCCATTTGCAGCTACCACCTTAAAGTTTACATACCAGCTTTCGTCATTTGGGTCAATCTCAATTTTTGAATTAACTGAGTGTTGTATAAAAACTTCAGATAAATATGCAGCAACTCCGGTCATAATAAAACCATGCCTTTTAGCAAAACTGCTATCCGGGTTTACTAATTCCCCATCTTTAAATTCGTCGTCAAAAAGCCTGTCCAATTCTTTTACACTCTCCACGCTAAAGTCCAGAGAAATATTTATTGAAGCGTATTGCTGGATTATATAAGAACAAGCGTTATTTAACTCCTGTAATTTTTCTTCCATATAGGTAGCAGTGATTAAATATTTATGTTTAAAACCAGCTCTTGCTTTTAGATGACTTGCTTCTGCCTCCCAAACCCAATGCCCCCAGTAATGAACGCACTATTGTATTACCGGCAGTACGTACCATACTTTTTACGATCGTGTTATTAGCCACTTTTTCAAAAGTTGATTCTTCTCCTTTTTTAGATTTAGTATCAGCATCATTACCCTGGTCCTGGTTTTTATCGGCAGCTTCCTGCAGTTTGGCAGTTAATATTTCGTAAGCGCTCTGGCTGTCGATAGCCTGGTTGTATTTGGCTACCAGTTTTGATTTGCCTGTCAATGTATCAATCTCAGCATCAGTTAAAATATCCATACGGCTGCGTGGCGCACAAAGCATCACGTGGGCTAATGGAGTAGGAATACCTTTTTCATTCAGCATAGTTACCAAAGCTTCCCCAATACCTAATTGAGTGATCAGGTCTTCTGTTTTATAAAATTCTGTTTCAGGATAATTTTCTGCTGTTTGTTTAATTACTTTTCTGTCGGCAGCAGTAAATGCCCTTAATGCATGTTGTACTTTTAAACCCAATTGCGCCAATACACTTGCAGGTACGTCCATGGGGTTTTGTGTGCAAAAGAAAATACCAATGCCTTTGGAGCGGATGAGTTTTACAATTGTTTCAATCTGTTGCAATAATGCTTCGCTGGCTTCATTAAAAATTAAATGGGCTTCATCAATAAACATTACCAGCTTGGGTTTATCCAGGTCGCCTTCTTCCGGGCAACTGGCATATAATTCTGCCAGCATCTGCAACATAAAGGTGGAAAATAATTTAGGTTTATCCTGCAGGTCTGTCACACGCAATACGTTGATCATGCCTCTGCCATCGTCGCTCATGCGCATGAGGTCATCTACCTCAAAACTTTTTTCGCCAAAGAAAATGTCAGCACCCTGTTGTTGTAGTTCAATTACTTTACGTAAAATAGTGCCGGTACTGGTAGTTGAAATTTTACCGTAAGTCTTTTCTATTTCAGCCTTTCCTTCATCACCGATGTATTGCAATACTTTAATAAAATCTTTCAGGTCCAGCAAAGGCAATTTAGTGTCATCGCAGTATTTAAATATCATTGCCACCACACCACCTTGTGTATCATTCAGGCCCAAGATCTTTGTCAGCAGCACAGGGCCAAATTCGCTTACGGTTGCCCTTAAGTGAACGCCTTTTTGGCCGGTTAAGGTCATAAGCTCAGTTGCAAACAAAGCAGGCTTATACTCCATATTTAATTTGGCATAACGGTCTTTTACTTTATCATTAGTAGCGCCTTCTGCAGCAATGCCACTCAGGTCACCTTTAATATCCATTAGTAAAACCGGTACACTGTTATCACTTAAAAACTCACTGATCATTTGCAGGGTCTTTGTTTTACCGGTACCTGTAGCGCCGGCAATTAAACCATGGCGGTTCATTGTTTTTAAGGGGAGATTAATAGCTGCTTCTGCCACCACTTCACCGTCTAAAACGGCAGCACCTATTTTTACAGATTCTCCTTTAAAAGTGTAGCCATCTTTTATGGCTTGTATAAAAGCTTCTTTACTGGGCATTGGTTATAATTTTTGGAAAGTTACGACCTGTTATTGAAATCTTTGAAATGATTTTTTAATTGATTCGGGTTAAATTTGTAAGATGAAAAAATCAATTTTTCTAACTGTATCAGGTGTCATAAGCTTAATTATTATTACAAGTTCTTTTGAAGAAAAAAATGCCGAAATAAAAACCAAAGCTGCTTTGGGCAAAAAACTCTTCTCCGAAAAATTATTATCCAAAGATTCTTCTGTAAGCTGTGCCAGTTGCCACAAGCCGGCTTATGCATTTGCAGATACCGTTGCATTTAGTGTTGGCATCAATGGCAAACTAACCAGACGCAATACACCATCTGTTTTGAATATGAAGAACAGGCCTTACTTTTTTTGGGATGGCAGGGCAGTGTCGTTAGAAGAGCAATCGCTGATGCCGATACAAAACCCTGATGAGATGGGTTTGCCTGTTGATGAAGCAATAAAAAGATTAAATCAATCTTTTGAGTACAAAAATTTATTTATGAAAATATTTAAGCAAAAACCTACAGCAAAAAATTTAGCTGCTGCCTTTGCTGCTTACGAACAAACTTTAGAAACAGTAGACAGCAAATTTGACGACTGGAGTAATAACCTGAAAAAATTAACCGCAGCCGAAGAGCGGGGCAGGGAATTATTTGTTGGCGACAGAGCAAAATGTTTTGATTGCCATAGCATGGAAGATTTTACAACAGATGATTTTAAAAACATTGGCCTTTATAATGAAAAAGAGTTGAACGATGCCGGCTTATACAACATCACTAAAAAAGAAACCGACAAAGGAAAATTTAAAACTCCCGGCCTGCGTAATATAGGCGTAACTGCACCATATATGCATAACGGTATGTTTAAAACCCTGGAAGAAGTGGTAGACTATTACAACGATCCCCGAAAAGTAGTTGGTGATCCAATCAATATCGACGACGCATTAAAAAAACCATTAGGACTTACCGATAAAGAGAAAAAGGATTTAGTGGCCTTTCTGAGAACTTTAACTGACAAAAAATTCTTGCAATAAAATAACTGCCTTTTATCCGTGCAAATCTGTGCAATCTGTGGCAAACCTCATTTTGCCGCAGGCAAAATAATCAATTTACCCTGTGTAGCTCTGGTAAACAAAGTCTACCTTTAACAAAAAATTAGGCACTATATTCGCTATACTAAATTTGAATTAATTTTATTTGCTAATAAACTAATAAAACATGGAAGCAGTAAAACCCAAAATATTACTTTGTGAAGATGATACCAATCTTGGCATGGTTTTGAAGAACTATTTAGAATTGAATGATTATGATGTAACACTGGAGAGAGACGGTCGCCTGGGATTAGCTGCCTTTCAGCGTGAAAAATACGATATCTGTCTTTTGGATGTAATGATGCCCAATATGGACGGCTTTACATTGGGTGAAGAGATCAGAGATGTAAATCCTGATGTGCCTTTGTTCTTTTTAAGTGCAAAGACGATGAAGGATGATATCATCCAGGGTTATAAATTAGGTGCGGATGATTATATCACCAAACCTTTCGACAGTGAAGTGTTGCTGCATAAAATAAAAGCTATTTTAAAACGCAATGAAGAAATGCATAAGGAAGAAGTAAATGCTGAATTCGATCTGGGTAGTTACCACTTTAACCCACGCTTGCGTGAACTTACCATCAATGGAAAGGTTCAGGTGCTTTCTCCAAAAGAAAACGAATTACTGAAAATGCTGAGCGAATATAAAAATGATTTGCTGAGCCGTGAAGTAGCGTTGAAGAAGATCTGGGGTAGTGATACTTATTTCAATGGCCGCAGTATGGATGTGTACATTGCAAAACTGCGTAAATATTTAAAAGAAGATTCCTCCATCGAAATAGTAAATATTCATGGTAATGGTTTCAGATTAGTGGTTTCTGAATAACAAATTTCCATTCCTAAAGAGTTAAAATAAGTAAAGAGCCGTTCGTATATCGAACGGCTCTTTTTATGAAAATAAGGTGTTGGGAGAATTCGGCTGTGTTTTTCCTAAATGCTTATAAGCTTTTTCTGTTGCTTCCCTTCCTCTTGCAGTACGTTGCAAAAATCCTTCCTGAATTAAAAATGGCTCATAAACTTCTTCAATGGTACCCGGCTCTTCGCCAACAGCTGTGGCAATTGTGGTAATGCCTACAGGGCCGCCTTTAAATTTTTCTATAATTGTGGACAGGATGCGGTTGTCCATTTCATCCAAACCATAAGCATCTACATTCAATGCTTTTAAAGCATGTTGTGTAATACCAAGGTCAATTACACCATTACCGATTACCTGTGCAAAATCTCTTACCCTTCTTAATAAACCATTGGCAATACGTGGCGTACCACGGCTTCTGCCTGATATCTCTGCAGCCGCATCGCTGGTAATTTTAGTACCTAATATTTTTGAAGACCGAAGAATAATATTTTTTAAAGTTGTCGCATCATAATATTCCAATCTTGATTTAATACCAAAACGGGAAAGCAATGGAGCAGTTAATAAACCACTTCTTGTTGTAGCACCAATTAATGTAAACGGATTTAAATTGAGTTGCACACTTCTTGCATTTGGGCCGCTGTCAATCATAATATCAATGCGGTAATCTTCCATGGCGGCATATAAATATTCTTCCACCACGGTACTCAGGCGATGTATTTCATCTATAAATAAAACATCGTTGGGCTCTAAATTGGTGAGCAAGCCGGCAAGGTCGCCGGGCTTTTCAATAACCGGGCCGCTGGTTTCTTTAATGCTTACACCTAATTCGTTGGCTACAATTCTCGATAAGGTGGTTTTACCCAATCCCGGCGGTCCATGAAATAAAATATGATCCAGCGCTTCGCCACGAAGTTTGGCTGCTTTAATGAAAATGGTAATGTTTTCGATGATCTGCCCCTGTCCACTAAAATCGTTTATTGCCGAAGGCCTTATCGTATTCTCAAATTCCTTATCTGCAAATGCTGCCTCGTTATTTAAATTGGGATTCGCCATATCGTAAAATTAAGAAATTAACAGAAGGGCTGAAAATAAATCCATATTTTATTTGTATGTACAAATAAAAATACTTTATCTTTGTACTGTAAATGAAATCATCTAATAGCCGTTTTAATAAATGCCTTTATTTTTCTACCAATGCATTGGCACGTAAAGTAGAAAAACTTGCAGTGGAAAACTGGAAGAAAGTTGACCTGGCGCCAAGTCATGGTTATTTATTAACGATGGTGCTGGAAAATCCGGGTATGCAACCGGGCTGTATTGCAGATGAAATGCAATTGACACCAAGCACTATAACAAGGCTGATAGAAAAACTGGAAGAAAAGAAACTGGTAATACGCACTACCGAAGGAAAAACCACCAACGTGTACCCCACTCCAAAGGGAAAAGAACTATTGCCCAAGATGAAAATGTGCATGGGGGAGTTTACAAAAACCTATACCGAAATACTGGGTGTAGAGGAAAGTATGCGTATGGTACAAAACATTAATAAACTAACAGATAAACTAGGATAAAATTTTTTTCACCCAATATTTGTATATACAAGTATTATTTATAATCAAAAATCAATTTTTATGAAGTATGTAATTACCGGTGGGGCAGGACACATCTCTACTCCTTTAGCTGAACAATTATTAAGTGCCGGACACGATGTAACAATTGTAGGCCGCAGTGCAGAAAAACTGCAATCATTGGTAAACAAAGGCGCTAAAGCTGCAGTTGGTTCTGTAGAAGACGCCGCCTTTGTAAAAACTACTTTTGCAGGTGCAGATGCGGTGTATGCCATGATACCTCCTAATTTTGTAACGGATAACTTCAGGCATTATCAAAACACAGTTGCAAGAAATTATACTGATGCCATTGTGAGTAACGGTATTAAAAATGTGGTAGTGTTAAGTAGCATTGGCGCACATATGCGCAATGGCGCAGGCCCTGTTGATGGACTGGCTGATTTTGAAGACCTGCTGCAAAAGCATAGTGGTATCAACGTTAAGTTTTTAAGGCCTTCCTATTTTATGTACAACCTTTTTGCAATGATTCCGTTAATAAAAGGAATGAATATTGTGGGTAGTAATTTTGGTGGCGGTGATGAAAAAATTATATTGGTGCATACGAGTGATATTGCAGCAGCGGCGGCAGAAGAATTACTGTCATTAAACTTTTCAGGTTTTTCAGTTCGTTATATCGCCAGCGATGAAAAAACAGGTGCTGAAATTGCAACAGCTTTAGGCAATGCGGTTGATAAACCAGGTATTCCCTGGGTAGTTTTTTCTGATGAGCAATCATTGGATGGCATGAAACAGGCAGGGCTTACAGAAACCATGGCAGAAGGCTACACTACAATGGGCCGTGCATTAAGAGAAGGTAAAATGCAGGAAGATTACTGGAAGAACCACCCGGTATTGGGCAAGGTTAAACTGGAAGATTTTGTAAAGGAGTTTGCCGGAGCATTTAATGCATAATAATAAATATCATTTCTTAACCTAAAATTAAACACATGAAAATCGGAATCATCGGCAGCGGTATTGTTGGCCGTGTTTTAGGCAGTGCATTTTTAAAAGAAGGCCATGAAGTTGTATTAGGAACAAGGGATACTGCAAAAGCAGAAGTAGTACAATGGAAAACTGAAAATGCAAAAGCACAAACAGGCAGTTTTGCAGATGCTGCTGCATTTGCAGAGATCATTGTGCTGGCAACAAGCGGATCTGTAACCGCCAATGCGATTGAGCTGGCAGGTAAAGAAAATTTTGCCGGAAAAATAGTTATCGATGCAACGAATCCTATTGCAGCGGCACCGCCTGTAAATGGAGTACTACAATTTTCTACCAACCAAAATGACTCTTTGCTGCAACAAACCCAAAAGCTATTACCCGAAGCTAAACTGGTAAAGGCATTTAACAGCGTTGGTAATGCAGTAATGTACAAACCTGATTATGGCAGCATTAAACCATCAATGTTTATTTGTGGTAATGACGACGCTGCTAAAAAAACAGTAACGGACATTTTAACCAGTTTTGGTTGGGAAACAGAAGATATGGGTAAAGCAGAAGCTGCCGGAGCCATAGAATCACTTTGTGTATTGTGGTGTATTCCCGGATTTAAAAATAACGAATGGACGCATGCATTTAAATTGCTGAGAAAATAATTAGCACAAAAAAACCTCCGGAAATGATCCGGAGGTTTTTTAATTTTCAACTGGTCAATTATTTTTTATCGCCACCAAACATACCACTGAGTTTGTCTTTTACACTATCAAAAACTTCTTCAGCTTTGTGGGCTGCATTTTTTGCAAACTCTTCTACTTTTTCTCCTGCCTGCCCGGGAATTACATCACTGATCTTATCCATTACACTTTCCGCCGGCTTTTCTTCTGTTTTTGGCGTTGCTGCTGCAGCAACAGTTTCAGGCGTTGCCGCAAACATATTGTCTACTGCTCCACCCAGCATTGGAAATTTTTCTTTTACAAAATCTTTTATAGTTTCAAGACTTTTAGTAGCCTGCTCTGCACTTATGCCTGCTTTTTCAGTCAGGCGATTGATTAACTCTTGCATAATTTTTTATTTTAAATTTTGATGTACAAATATGATGTGTTTTTAAATGCAAAGGTTGTACAGGTAAGTAAAGCTAATGTTAAATAGACGGCTATTCTGTGTCATACCTGTCTACCCGCTCAATTCCGGGTAAAGCAGTCAGCCTTTCCACCAGCTCATCCAGTTCGTCTTTATCGTGTACAAATATTTTGATATTACCACGGAAGATCCCATCGGCTGCTTCAATGGTCATGGCAGAAATATTGAATTTTAATTCACCACTAATAAGATTGGTGATCTTATGTATTACACCTACATCATCCAGCCCGATAATTTTTAAACCGGTGAGGAATGAAATTTCTTTATTCTTTGCCCATTTGGTTTTTACTACACGGTGGCCATAATTGGAGAGTAATCTTGTAGCATTCGGGCAATTGGTACGATGTATCTTTAATCCTTCTCCTGTAGTTACAAAACCAAATACATCATCACCGGGAATGGGTTTGCAACAATTGGCTAAAGTGTATTGTATCTTATCACTGCTTTCACCAAAAATAATCAACTCTGCATCTTTATCTTTTTTACCAGGATGTTTTGCATGCGTATCGGTATCATGTTTTTCTTCATGTTCATGTTTAACCGGTTTAGGTAAAAACAACCGGTCACCGGATGCTGTAAAATCTTTCAGCTCTTTAAGATCAATTTTTTTAATGGCAATTTCATACAACAGATCCAGCGAAGAATTGAGCTTGTAAAACGAAGCCAGTTCTTCCATATTATGCTGCGTCATCATGCCGCCAATAGCTTCCAGTTTTTTTTGCAGAATATGTTTCCCGTCTTCTGCAACTTTTCTTTTCTCTTCTTTTAAAGTGTCTTTTATTTTTGTTTTTGCCTTGGTGGTTACTACCAGGCTCAGCCATTCCTGGCTGGGCTTTTGTTTGGCGCTCGTAATAATTTCAATCTGGTCGCCACTACGCAGCTTGGTACCAATGGGTACTAACTTGTGATTTACTTTGGCGCCAATACAGCGGCTACCAACAGCAGTGTGTACACTAAAAGCAAAATCCAGGGCTGTTGCACCAATGGGCAGCATTCTTATTTCTCCTTTAGGAGTATATACATAAATTTCTTCTGCAAGAAAAGAAGTTTTAAAATCCTGTAAAAAATCCAATGAATTGGTATCCTGGTTACCCAGCGCTTCCCTTATCTGGTGAAACCATTTATCAAAACGGCTTTCATCATCTTTGCCTTCTTTGTATTTCCAGTGAGCAGCCAAACCTTTTTCTGCAATCTCATTCATACGCTTGGTACGTATCTGCACTTCCACCCATTTACCTTGCGGTCCCATCACAGTAGTGTGCAAGGCTTCGTAGCCATTACTCTTGGGGTTACTTAACCAGTCTCTTAATCTTTCCGGCGAAGGGTTGTAAGAATCAGTGATAATGCTATACACTTTCCAGCATTCTTCTTTTTCTTTTTCTAAAGAAGCATTTACTAAAATGCGAATGGCAAACAGGTCATACACTTCTTCAAAACTCACTCCTTTTTTTTTCATTTTTGTCCAGATAGAATGTATGCTCTTCGGACGGCCATAGATCTCAAATTCAAAACCGGCTTTTTCTAATTTTTCTTTCAGCGGCCTGATAAAATCATTGATGTATTTTGTTCGCTCTCTTTTGGTATCACTTAATTTTTGAGCAATGTATTTGTAAGTATCCGGCTCCATGTATTTCATGGCCAGGTCTTCCATTTCAGTCTTGATATTGTACAAACCCATACGGTGCGCCAGGGGGGCATATACATACACCGTTTCGCTGCTGATCTTTAATTGCTTCTCCCGCTTCATACTATCCATCGTGCGCATGTTATGCAGGCGGTCACTCAACTTTATCAGTATCACCCGGGGGTCATCAGTAAGGGTAAGCAGGATCTTTTTAAAATTTTCTGCCTGCTGTGTGGTATTGGTGTCCATCACCGTACTGATCTTGGTGAGGCCATCGACAATTTTGGCAATTTCTATCCCAAATTCCCTTTTAATATCTTCAAGGGTAACATCGGTATCTTCCACCGTATCGTGCAATAAAGCACAGATGGTACTACGTACCCCCAGGCCAATTTCTTCTACACAGATTTTGGCCACCGCCAGCGGATGCAGGATATAAGGTTCGCCGCTTTTGCGCCGCATGGTCTTATGAGCTTCCGCAGCCATTTCAAAAGCTACTCTTACTAATTCCTTATCACCGGGTTTTAATTTGGGCTTTAAAACACGTAGCAAGCCGCGGTACTGCCGCAGTATTTCTTTCTTTTCTTCCTCTTCGCTGAGGTTGTATTTGGGTATGGTTTCCTTAACTTCCATTATTACGAATTTAGTTGAAAATGATTACATTTTAACAGGCTGTTTGAAAGGAAGTAAAGTAACTTAGTAATTAACAACAAATAACTGCAATATGTTCCGGATTTGTTTATTATTAATCGCCATTATGATTGTGCAAATTTCTTTTGCTCAAAACGAAAACCTTGGTGAAATATATTCAATTGGAATTAAATTTCGTTTAGATCAGCTCTCATGGAAAAAGGTATTTGTTGCCGATACTGTTACCGATAATGAATTTTCAATGAGTACAAGGCGATGCACAAAGCTGTTCAAGAAATTTTTGTTTGAAGATAATAGTGTTGTAACTACAGATAATTTAGATAGCATGAATAGTAGTCTCAAGGATATTTTTAACCCGTATAAAAATATCCGGCTTATTAATATGGAAGAAAAAAGTAAAATATTAAGCAATCATTCAAACGAGGGATGGATTCATTTTTATAAAAATTATCCCGGGTATGCAGGGATAATTTACCTATCACCTGTTTACTTTAACCAGCAGCATAGCAAAGCAATTTACCAGCTATCATTAGCGAGACAGGCTTGCGGAAACGGGAGTAATAGCCTTATTTTTCTAGCAAAGGATAAAAATGGCAAATGGTTTAAAACGATGCCCGGAAAATGAAGAAATGGCCGGCTTTCATTTATCCATATTTTCCCTTCCATATTTTACAGAAATCCCTTACTTTTGCACCCCCTAACCGGATGTGGCGAAATTGGCAGACGCACCAGACTTAGGATCTGGCGGAGCAATCCATGTAGGTTCGACCCCTATCATCCGGACTTTTTCAAGTTAATTGGTTAATTAGTTAATTGGTATTCAGGTTTGAATGCTACAACTACTTAACCAATAAACAAATTAACTAATCAACATTAAGAAATGGCTACAGTAGTAAGAGAAAACATTGGTTTGTTACACGACAAATTAACTGTTAAAGTAAGTAAAGACGATTATTTTCCCGCCTTTGATAAAAAGCTGAAAGAATACAGCAAAACTGCCAATATACCCGGTTTCAGAAAGGGGATGGTGCCTGCAGGCATGATCAAAAAAATGTATGGTAGTTCTATTTTTACTGATGAAGTAATTAAGACCGTAGAAAAGGAGTTGTACAATTACCTGAGCACTGAAAAGCCTGAAATTTTTGCCCAGCCTTTGCCATTAACTAATGACGTAGCTCAAATGGATATCAACAATCCATCTGATTACGAATTTGGTTTTGAAATGGGATTGAAACCGGATTATACTTTAGCAGATGTGAGCAAAGCAAAAGTTACCCTGCATAAAGTAGTAGCTACAGATGCTATGGTGGATGAAGAGATCACCCGTATGCAGATAAAAGGTGGTAAAATGACTGAACCTGAAACTGTAGATAACGAAGAGAATGTACTGAATGTTTTATTTACCGAAAGCGATAAAGAAGGTGTTGCGGTTGAAGGTGGTGCTTCAAAGGAAAACTCTGTTATCCTGAAATATTTAACTGCAGCAACGCAAAAAAAATTCATGGGTAAAAAGGTTGGCGATGTGGTTACTGTGCAATTAAGCAAAGCTTTTGATGAAGATAAATTAGCCATGATATTGCAGGATCTTGGATTTGATGCAGCTGATAAGGATGCTGCTAAAAAATATTTCAATTTAGACATTGTAAAAATTGGCCTGGTTGAAAAAAGAGCATTAGATGAAACTTTCTTTAAAGAAATTTATCCTGCAAAAGATATCACCTCTGTAGACGAATTAAAAGCATCTATTAAAGAAGAAATTCAGCAATACTGGGAATCTCAAAGCCGCAATCAACTACAGGATCAGTTGTATCATTACCTGATTGATGAAACTAAAATGGAATTTCCGGAAGAGTTTTTAAAACGCTGGTTGCAAACCGGTGGCGAAAAACCTAAAACTGCTGAAGAAGCTGAAGCAGAATTCCCGGGTTTCAGCAATCAATTAAAATGGACATTGATCAGCGATAAACTGATACAGGATAATAAATTACAGGTTACCAACGAAGAATTAAGAGATAGCATGAAGAACGAGATTATGCGTTACTTTGGTACCATGAATTTAGGCGAAGATACCAGCTGGATCGAAAGCTATATCGACCGTATGATGAAAGATGAAAAACAAGTGGACAGCAGCTACCGCCGTTTGATCACTGATAAATTATTCAGCTTTATCGAAACGCAGGTTAAGCCAAAAGAAAAAGAAGTAACAGGTGAGGAGTTGAATGGTATGATGCATAATCATCAGCACTAATAGTTTAAAATAAAAATAGTTGAAGCGATAGTTGTAAAAGGCTATCGCTTTTTTTATTGGTAAATTTATGGTTGCAGTTACAGATCGCCAATGAGGAAATTATTAGGAGTAGTTTGTATATTTATCCATGTAAACTTAAAATGTAAGTATGACCCTTGAAGACTTTATTGAAAGCAGGAATGAAGTTGACGAAAACCTGATTATTTTTCAGGTAGAGGAACTCAACATAAACTCAGAAATTGCTTTATTTGAGATGCCCGATGAAGAAAGTTTTGAAATTGTTAGAAATGATATTCGGTATGTGTATTTGATAGAAGTATTTATTGCAAAAGAATTTATCTCTGGTTGGCTTAATAACATAGGATATAAGCCAACCCAACAAGAAATGACTCAAACACTTTTTGACTATTCTATAAATGATGCTTAAGGTTAGCTAAATTTATTTTTATGTTTAGTAAGCTATAATATGAATACCAACGATAATTCATCTTCACTATTAAGATTCCACATCGAAAAATTCTGCAAACTAACAGATGCCGATTGGGAATTATTGTTACCTCATCTTGAAATAAAAGCCATTCGGAAGAATGAATTATTTATTGCAGAGGGAAAGCAGGGCCGTGAAGTGGCTTTTGTAATTGAAGGCATGTTTCGCCAATACTATACCAAAGACGGAGAAGAAAAAACCACCTACTTCTTTTTTGAAAATCATTTGATGAGTGCTTACCTGAGTTGTATTACCGGTAAGCCATCACTGGTAAGCATTGAGGCATTGAGCAATGCCAGCTATATTTCTTTTTCGTACAAAGCAATGCAGGAGCTGTTTGAGCAAAACATGGCATGGCAAAAATTTGGCCGGCTGCTGGCCGAATATCTTGCCATTGGCCTTGAAGAAAGAATGGTAAGCCTGCTGCTGCAAAGCCCCGAAGAACGTTACGTGGATCTGCTGAACAGCAACAAAAAGAAGATCATTGAAAGAATACCGCAACATTTTATTGCCAACTATTTAGGTATTACGCCGGTAAGTATGAGCCGTATCCGCAACAGGCTTTTAAAAAATAAATAACTTATTAGTTCTTCTCCAGACTTCCCAGGTGTGTATTTTTAAAACTATCCTCATACTTTAATCCGTAGCCCATTATCCTGTCGAACGAAGCATGTGCAAATAATAAAATTCCAATTGCAGTCAATACATCATTGTGCAAATAAAAACCTGTGGCTGCTAATGCAATAGCAATGCCTTTGTGGTGAAAGAGATTATACACCGCAGCACCAATCTTTGTATTTACCAGGTAGCCCAGCATACCAATATCAGGCGAAAAGAAAAGAATAGCCCATATCCAGAAAGATAAATGCAGGTTGTAAATGGTAAGTAAATAAATGCCCAGTGCAGTCATCGCAGCTTCTTCTAACTTTAATATTGTTTTCATTGTTTTTAATTTTACACAAAGCTATAATTGGTAAAACAGGAACACGTTAACAAAAGATAAGAAATCAGTCAGCAGTCATCTCCACTATTTTTCGTTTAACAAATTCTTAGCACTCCTTACATAAGATAAGTTTTACAGCGGTCGTTGTGTGTAGGTTCCCTCCCCACATCCTTAATAATTTAAACAACTTAACCATGCCAACTCAACGGGCTTATGCCATGCTTGTGCTATGCACAATTATTTTATTTTCCTGCAACACTAAAAAAGAAAAAAACAAGGATAGCGCAATAGCTGCATCTGTTGTTGATACTACATCTTTACAGCCGGAAAGCACAATTAGTGTTGTTGATTATAGCAATGACTTTATCGCCAATGCTACACAAAAATTTACTGTAGCACCACATCAAACTACAGTGTTAAAAGCAAACAAGGGGCTGAAAGTAACAGTGAACCCTGCAGTATTAGAAAAAGCAGATGGCAGTGCTGTTGATGGAAAAATAGAAGTGAGCATAATTGAATTAACCACCAGCGAAGACTTGTTTAAAAGCAATGCTGCTACTGTAAGCAACGGACGTTTATTAGCTTCCGGTGGCAGTTATTTTATTGGTATGGAAAGTGAGGGGCAAAAATTGCAACTTAAAAAAGGTAATAACCTGCAGGTAAATTTCCCCAAACTAAAAGATGCAGAAATGGAATTATTTTATGGTAACAGGGATAGCTCGGGAAATATGAATTGGACAAGAGCAGCACAACCTTTGATCTTTAATACGGAGGAGGTGGATTATAGCAGCTATAAGCCACCTTACCCGGATACAGCAAAGTACCGGCCTTATAAAAGTAAATACACTTTGTATGAATCTACAGATAGCAAAGTGATTTTTGCTAACAGGGAAATGCCAATTAAAGAAATGGTGAGTATTCTTCAAAAAAGAGGGGTAGATAAAAATATAGATTCAATTTACCTCACTTTTGATGAAGGATATTATAATGGTTGCTTTAGAAATTATTACTCCAAAAGATTTGAAAGGTACAAACTGTACCGGGTAATTTCATGCAAAGAGCTTGAAGCAGAAAAAGACTCTTTGGCTAAGGAACAAAAAGTAGCAGAGATGAGAACTGCTGCCAATAATAAATATTACAACGAATGGGAAAAGCAAAACAGAGAAAATTCACTTGCCGGCAGGTTGGAAAAATATTATGCGCCATCATCAGTAACAAAATTAGGCTGGATAAATTGCGATCGGTTTAATGATGAACAGCAAAAAACAGAGGTGCAACTTGATCTGCCTATCACATTTACCAATCCGCAAATAGAATATTTTATTATCTACAAATCATTTAATGGATTGATGAATGGAAAATTAAATAGTAATAGCAAACAGCAATATGTTTTATCCAACTTACCTGTGGGGCAGGCAGTAACAGTGGTTGCATTTACAAAAAATAATGGCCGGCTATATCAATGTAAAGAAGATTTTGTAATTGCTAAAAATCAATCTTTAAAACTTGATTTTAAAAATATTTCGGCAGCAGAAATGAATACGATTTTCGGGAAGAGTGTTAGGATATAAAACTTATAGTTTGATCTCCTCATCGCTATCATCAAAAAAGTGGAACTCGGTAAGGTGGTAATTAGTATTTTCCTTGAGTTTTATTTTTTGTTTGAATTTGCGTTTCCATTTACCCAGTTTGGAACTAAAGATTCCTTTGGTAAGATAAGCGTAGAGAATAGGATGCACTTCTACCGTTAAGCCCTTATGCTTTTGCATGATCAGGTAGTTCAGGTTCTTTTCTATCTCATCTTCCAATATCAATGTAGAAGAAATTTTTCCGGTGCCATCGCAGCTCGGGCAAATTTCTGTGGTGTTAATGGTCATCTCCGGCTTCATGCGCTGGCGGGTGATCTGCATCAAACCAAATTTGCTGATAGGTAAAACAGCATGCTTGGCCCTGTCGGTACGCATTAACTGCTCCATAGCATCGGCCAGCTTTTTCTTGTTTTCCATCAGCTTCATATCAATGAAGTCAACAACAATAATGCCGCCCAAATCTCTCAGGCGCAGTTGCCTTGCGATTTCTTCAGCAGCTTCAAGGTTAGTTTCCAAAGCATTCTGCTCCTGGTTATTGCTTACACTTTTATAACCGCTGTTCACATCAATTACATGTAATGCTTCGGTGTGTTCAACAATTAAATAAGCACCGCTTGGCAGGTTTACCGTTTTACCAAAGGCAGCTTTTACCTGCTTGGTAATACCAAAACTATCGAATATAGGAGAGCCGTTATTATAGTAAGAAACAATATCTGCTTTATCAGGTGCAATACGTTGAATGTAAGTCTTGGTATCGCTGAATATATTTTTATCGTTTACTACGATCTTATTAAAGTCTTCGTTCAGCAAATCCCTCAGGATGCTGGTGGTTTTACCCAGCTCATTTAAGATTCTAGTTGGAGGTGCAGCAGCTTTTAAATTAGTCTGGATAGTTTTCCAGGTAGCGATCAAACTCAACAGATCTTCGTGTAATTCTGCAGTATGTTTGCCTTCGGCAGCAGTACGCACAATTACACCTAAATTCTTAGGCTTAATAGCTTCTATAATTTTCTGTAAACGTTTTCTTTCGTCTGAGGAATGAATTTTACGGGAAACAGCAACAATATCATTAAAAGGAGTAACCACCACAAAACGGCCGGGTAACGATAGTTCGCAACTAAGGCGGGGGCCTTTAGCTGCAATAGGTTCTTTTAATATCTGTACTAAAATATTAGGGCGGCCACTGAGGATCTCGGTGATCTTTCCGGTCTTTACAATTTCAGGTTCTACTTTAAATTTTGCAAAATCAAAACCGCCTTCAGTTTTGTCATTGATGGCTTCGGTAGTAAATTTTAAAATAGAGCGAACGTAAGGGCTAAGGTCGGTATAATGTAAAAAAGCGTCTTTTTCAAAACCCACATCTACAAAGGCAGCATTTAAACCGGGGATAAGTTTTTTAACTTTTCCAAGGTATAAGTCTCCCACGCCAAAGGTTGCATCAGTTTTTTCACTGTGCAGCTCCACCAGCTTTTTATCTTCCAGCAAGGCAATCTCAACCCCCTGCGGTGCAGCATTAATAATCAGTTCCTTGGTCAAGCGTAAATTTTTTTAAGACCATTACATCATGGAAAGGAAACATAACTGCATGCACTGATGCCGCTATATATCTAACGGCTATCCTGTAGTGCATACAGATAAATATGCCGGGAAGAAGATTCCCGGCACCAGTAAGAAAAAAAATTATTTTTTCTTATGGCGGTTCTTTCTTAAACGTTTTTTACGCTTGTGTGTTGCAATTTTATGACGTTTTCTCTTTTTACCACAAGGCATAACTAGTCTTTTTTGTGTTTAAAATAATATGTTTAATTCGTTGTGTTCTCTTTGTTTTATTGCAATTGCTTTATTCGCCTGTCAATCTCCTGGTTAAATTCAGGATCTTTCACCATTCCCTTCATCGACTGGTACCATTTTATTGCCTCAGGCTTATCACCCTTATTGGCATATGAAAGAGCTAAAAATTCTATCGCTTCCACATTACCAGGTTGCGCTTTTATCACTTTTGTTAAACGGTCAATTGCTTTATCATATTGCCCCGATACAAAACCACCCACCCCTAAAACCAATTGCGCTTTCATGTTGGTGGAGTCTTTTCTGATAACAGTTAATAATTGCTGTATACCTTTCATTGTCTCCTCGGGTCCACCTGCTCTGCCTTTGCCATAAATATAGCAACTGCCTAGTCCAATCTTTAAATCGTCGCTTTCGGGATTTAATTTAATAGCCTGCTCAAATAACTCAATGGCTTGTTCGGCCTGCCAGCTTAATTTAGCCGGATCCTGCTCTCCTCTTAAGCCTTCCAAAATTAATTGGGCAGCAAAGGTGAGGTTTTTTTCTGAATTCTCCAACTTAACAGACTGTGACAGGTAATAAATATAGGGTTCAAATACGTGTGCGCTGTCTTTCCAAAACTCAGAAAGCTGTTTATTAGCCTCAATCTGTTGGTTTAGAACATCTCCACGGGTAACACTATTTTCTAATTTACCCAAAGTGAGTATTTGTGAAGGAGTAAGTTTTTGTTTTTCCTGGCTGATATATTGGGTGATATTAAATGCCGGCGCAGCATTTTGGGGCATGGCGGCAACAGGCTTATTGGTTTTTTTTTCAACTGTTCGCCCAAAATAAAAAAGAGAAGCTACCAGTATGAGGCCTGCGGCAGCTAGTAATAATTGTTTCTTCACCTTAAAAATTTAGAACGCAAAGGTACATTAGTCTTCGCTTTCGTCATCATGAGTTTCGTTAGTCTCTTTAATATTTTTAGAAGATTTTATTTCCTGCATGAATTCTTTGGCAGGTTTAAAGGCAGGTATAAAGTGCTCTGGTATTTCCACAGCAATATTCTTTTTAATATTACGGCCAATTTTAGCAGCCCTTTTTTTAGTGATGAAACTACCGAAGCCCCTGATATAAATATTCTCACCTTCTGATAGCGACTTCTTCACTTCTTTAAACATAGTTTCAAGTGTTACCAGAACATCCACTTTAGGAATGCCGGTTTTTTCGGAAATTTGATTGATTAAATCTGCTTTTCTCATAATAGGTGTTTTATGTTTCTATCAGTAAAATACAAAATAAGGTTTAAAAAACCAAATAAGTTGGTGATTATCAAGTACTTTGTTGTAAACAAATATAAGTATCTTTTGTTGAAAAAGGAAATAAACCCTTGATTATTAATGGTATGTGCTTTATTTGATATGTATAAATATATTGTGACAAAACCTTTATAAAAAGAACCTGAAACTATGGATGATACTTACAAATTCTTTACCAAACAGCTTTTGCAGTGGAACAATAAAACTAATGACCGACCTATGCCCTGGAAAGGGGAAAAAGATCCCTATAAAATATGGTTGAGCGAAATTATTTTGCAGCAAACAAGAGTTGAACAGGGTTGGGATTATTACAATCGTTTTATTGTTGCTTTCCCTACTATTGATAAACTGGCCAAAGCACCGGAAACAAAAGTGTTTAAACTTTGGGAAGGCCTTGGCTATTATACCCGTTGTAAAAATTTAATTGCCACAGCAAAACTGATCACAAAAGAATATGGAGGAAAATTTCCTGGTAATTATGAAGCTATTTTAAATTTAAAAGGAGTGGGGCCTTATACTGCTGCAGCCATTGCTTCCTTTGCATATAATTTGCCTTATGCAGTGGTAGATGGTAATGTGTTCAGGGTATTATCACGTTTTTTTGCCAACAGTATTGCTATTGATAGTACCGAAGGAAAAAAGCTGTTTACAACACTGGCCAATGAATTACTTGATAAAAAGCAACCCGGTATTTATAACCAGGCATTGATGGATTTTGGTGCTGTGGTATGTAAGCCCAAACAACCTTTGTGTAAGCAATGCCCGCTGCAAAGCAGCTGCGGTGCGTATTTGAAAGGATTGGTAGAAGTACTTCCGGTAAAAGAAAAAAAGATAACTCAAAAAACAAGGTGGTTATTTTATTTTATTATTGAGCACGAAGGCAAAGTGTTTGTACGTAAACGTGGGGTAAAAGACATATGGGAAAATCTGTATGAATTTGTGTTGATTGAATCTGCGGAGGCAACAGAAGTGGCGCAATTGCAAAAACTACCTGCATTTAAAAAACTGTTGGGAAAGAATGGGTTTACAGTGGCAACCATCTCCCGGCTATATAGCCAAAAGCTTACCCATCAAACCATTCACGGACAGTTTATTACGCTGCAATTAAAAAAGACAGCACAAATAGAAGGCTACGAACCTGTTACCCAAAAAGAACTGTTAACGCTGCCTTTTCCTAAATTCATAACATCCTATTTGAAAGATAAAAATGTATCTTTAAATTTGTTATAGACAGGCAACTACAATACATATTCTTTAAAATGAAATTTTATGAGAGGCGTAAACAGGGTGATGTTAATTGGAAATTTAGGAAAGGATCCCGACATACAATTTTTAGAAGGTAATATCGGAGTGGCAAAATTTTCATTGGCAACAACAGAAACCTTTAAAGACAGAAGCGGTAAATTAATTTCGCAAACAGAATGGCATACAGTGGTGTTATGGCGTGGGCTTGCAGACCTTGCACAAAAATATTTGCATAAAGGCAGTTTGGTATACATAGAAGGTCGCTTAAAAACAAGAAGCTGGGAAGATAAAGACGGCAATAAAAAATTTGCAACAGAAATTGTTGGTGATAACCTGATCATGCTGGAAAAAAGAAGTGATGGCAGCCACCCGGCTACCGGCATAGAAGGCATAGAAGGTTTGGGCGGTCCGGATATTCCGCCGATTGATGATGGCGGTTCAGAAAGATTGCCATTTTAATTATTAACTTTTACCTTTAAAATATGTAAAGTTTAAGTGTAACTGCTTTGCAATTGTTTACCTAAAAATTTTATTTTGGATTATCATTCGGTCATCGGTTTCATTCCACAGTTTTCTTTGATCTTGTTGTCAATTACACTTGCAGCAAACGCTGTGCTTATTTTTTTGGTGTTTATATTACTCATCATTTCCTTTTTACTGGCAGGTTCCGAAGTGGCTTTTTTTTCACTTACATTTAAAGACATTAATATTCTTAAAACAAAGCAGCAGCCTGCTTACCGGCGCATTGTTAATTTACTGGAGCAGCCTAAAACATTACTGGCTTCAATGCTTATCACCAACAGCTTTGTAAACATTGGTATCATTTTAATCTTCAATATTTTAATTGATGGCTGGATCGGCGGATTACATTTTAGTTTTCTTTCTGCGTTCCTGATTAAAGTAGTAGCAGTTACTATTTTACTGGTATTGGTGGCAGAAGTATTACCAAAAGTTTGGGCCACTCATCATAAAATATGGTTTGCAGCTACGGCTTCTTTAATTGTAGAAATTTTCAACAGTGTTTTTTACCGCTTTGCCAAACGCATGGTAAGATGGAGTGATGGTATAGAGAAAAAATTTTCATCAGATAATACAGCGGCAATGGATAGCAGCCACCTGGACTACGCAATTGACCTGTTACCCGAACATGAAGCAACCGTAGAAGAAAAACAGATCTTAAAAGGCATCAGGAAGTTTGGCGACACCACCGTTAAACAAATAATGCGTACAAGGCTCGATGTTAGTGGTATTGATATCAACAGTAATTTTGTGGCGGCAATAAAAAAAGTAGAAGAACTTCATTATTCCCGTTTACCAGTATATAAGAATAATCTGGATGAAGTAGTAGGCATGTTGCATACCAAAGATCTGTTGCCACATTTAAACGAACCCGATAATTATGACTGGCATCAATTAATGCGCCAACCATTTTTTGTACATGAACAAAAATTGATTGAAGACCTGTTACAGGAATTCCGTAACAGGCGTAATCATTTTGCAGTAGTGGTAGATGAATTTGGTGGTACCTCCGGTATTGTAACGCTGGAAGATATTATGGAAGAAATTATCGGCGATATAAAAGACGAGTTTGATGATGAAGAAAGCGGCAATAAAAAAATAGACGACTTTACCTATATTTTTGAAGGCAAGACAATGATAAACGATGTGTGTAAAGCACTAAGCCTCCCTATTGACACTTTTGAAAATGTAAGAGGCGATAGTGATTCACTGGCGGGCCTGGTTTTGGAAATAGCAGGTGAGTTTCCCCAGGTAAATGAAGAAGTGGTAAGCGGTGATTTTACGTTTATACCATTAGAGATCAATAAAAACAGGATTGATAAAGTGAAATTGCTTATCAGACAATCAGAAAAAAATTAATACGGAAATATTCAATGCTCAATATTCAATATTCAATATTCAAGTTGAAAAATACTTTTTACCTGTTACTTGTTACTTGTTACTTGCTACTTCTATCTTGCAACTCTACTTACACCTCAAAGAAAAAAGGGTATTTCAAAGTAGATTTTCCTGAAAGAAAATATGTCACTTTTCAGCAGGAAGGATTTCCTTATACGTTTGAATATCCGGATTATGCTGCCATCATTAAAGACAGTACTTTCTTCGACAGCAATCCCGAAAACCCTTACTGGATCAATATCGATTTTCCGCAATTTGGCGGCAGGGTGTTTTTAAGTTATAAGATAATAGGCGGTAAAGCCGTATACAAACTAAAGCAGGCCAATGGATCATATAAAGATTCAACAGGCATAAACAGGTTCGACAATATGGTAAGCGATGCCTATAACCTTACTAATAAAAACCAGGCCATTACCAATTCCATTAAAGACAGTGTAATGCATACACCTAATGGTGTTACCGGCATATTTTTTAAAGTAGGTGGTAACGCAGCAACTGCCAAACAGTTTTTTCTAAGCGACACTACTAAAAATTTTCTTCGTGGGGCCTTGTATTTTGATGTTACACCAAATGCAGATTCTTTAAGGCCTGTACAGGATTTTCTGCAAAAAGATATTGAACATATGATCAATACTTTCAGATGGACAGATAAAAATAATCCCTCCGAAAAACTACCTTCTCCTGTTTTTAACAGCACCAAACCGGAAATGAAAAAAAGTAACTAAAAACCGTTTGTTTAAACTTCCCAGGCTTTGCCGGATACCGGCTGTTTTATCTATATTTTATTACCCTCTTTGTTTTACCTTTGCCGCCATGATTGCAATAGATAATATATTAGTCAGCGACCAGGTTGTGAAAGAACAATTTGTTTGCGACCTCAGTAAATGTAAAGGCGCTTGCTGCGTTGACGGAGATGCCGGTGCCCCGCTGGAAAAAGCAGAGCTGGAAAAGATCAACGAAGTATTTGATGCGGTACTGCCGTATTTAAATGAAGAAAGCAAAAGCGAAATTGCACGCCAGGGGCGTTATGTGTACGACAGGGAATATGGATGGGTTACGCCTACCATCAACAGCAAAGTATGTGTGTATGGCATTAAGGATAAACAAGGCGTTGTAAAATGTGGTATTGAGCAGGCTTATCTTGATGGTAAAGTACAATGGAAAAAACCTATCAGCTGTCATTTATTTCCTGTAATTACAAAGGAAAGTAAACGCAGCGAAAATATATATGTTAATTACGAACCCAGGGAAGATAATTGTAAAGCTGCCTGCAGCCTTGGTAAAAAATTAAAAGTACCGGTATATGTTTTTTTAAAAGAATCATTGGTACGCAAATTCGGCCAGGAGTTTTATGATGCACTTGATGCTACTGCAAAACATTTAAACAAAACCGCAAATCCTTAAAAGGGCCACCTACATTTTTTTATTATGAAGAGTTTTTTGATGATCAGATCATTCCGTATTTCCAGTGGCCAATTGCCCATTGTCAACTGCTTATTGCCCATTGCCTGTTGCTTATTACTCATTACTTCCTGCTCCGTTAACAAAGCAAAAGTTGATAACAGCCTGAAAAAATATTTTGATGATAATAAAGTAGACGGTTGTTTTACTTTATTGAATAATGTGGACGGAAAAATAACAGTGTATAATATGGCACTGGATACACAACGTTTTACACCAGCTTCTACCTTCAAAATTGTAAACTCATTAATTGGCTTGCAAACCGGTGTAATTACCAATGATACCATGATGATAAAGTGGGATGGTAAGGTGCGGATCTTTCCCGGAGGCGATACGGCAAAGGACTGGAATAAAGATATGGGTATGACGGAAGCTTTTAAGGTAAGCTGCGTACCTTATTACCAGGAAGTGGCAAGAAGAATTGGAAGAGATACCATGCAGGCGTGGATTGATAGCGTTGGTTATGGCAATAAAAACATAAGTGGCCCCATAGACTCTTTCTGGCTGAATAATACGTTGAAAATTTCACCTGATGAACAACTGGGTTTAATGAAGCGTTTATACTTTGAATTATTGCCATTTAGAAAAAGTACCCATGAAATGGTAAAGGAAGTAATGTTACAGGAAGATAATACGGCATACAAATTGAGTTATAAAACCGGTTGGGGATTTGATGAACAAAAAAATAACATTGGTTGGCAGGTGGGTTGGATTGAAGAAAACAGGCATGTGTACTTTTTTGTAACATTTGTAAAAGCAGGCCCGGGTAATGTTGATATGCGGACGATACGAAAAAATATTACTACAGGGATATTGAAGCAATTGGGCTTTTTTGAGGGAAAGAAATAAGTATATTATGCCAATGTGCCGCTTATAATTGATTTTACTTTTTAACAATTTGCATAAACACACATTTGCTAATTTGCATACCTCATGTTTAAATTTCAGCATAACGAATATTTACTGGCATTAGCAGCAATACCCATCCTGGCCTTGTTGTACTTTCTTGTGCTGCGCTGGAAAAAGAAAACCATTAAAAAAATTGGCGACGAACGGTTGGTGAAAGAGATGATCAAAAATTATTCTCCGCAACGCTTTGCTATAAAATTTATTTTAATTACCACTGCCTTTGCATCAGGAGCATTTGCATTGGCTAACCTGCGCTCTCCAAAGGGATCGGAAAAAGTAAGCCGCAATGGCATTGATGTGATGATTGCATTGGATGTAAGTAAAAGCATGCTGGCACAGGACGTAAAACCCACAAGGTTAGACAGGGCAAAACAGGCATTAGGTAAACTGATCGATAAACTGAGCAACGACAGGATCGGTATTGTTGTTTTTGCAGGAAAAGCCTATTTGCAAATGCCACTCACCGGCGATCATGGCGCTGCAAAAATGTACCTGTCATCTGCTACTCCGGATGTTGTACCTACACAAGGTACTGTGATTGCAGATGCATTAAAAATGTGTTACAGTTCTTTTAATACCAAAGAAAAAAAATACAAATCAGTTATTTTGATCAGTGATGGAGAAGATCATGATGAAGAAGCTGCAAAAGTGGCAACACAAATGGCTAATGAAGGAGTAATTATCAATACAATTGGTATTGGCTCGCCTGAAGGAGCACCCATTATTGATGCAGCTACTAATGAAACTAAAAAAGATAATGAAGGAAATACAGTAATTACAAAACTGAATGAAGCGGAATTAAAAACGATAGCCGAAAAAGGCAATGGCATTTATCAGTTGTACAGTAATACAGATGATGTAGTGGCGAAACTGGATGCACAATTAAGTAATATGGATCAACGAACAGTTACTGAAGATTCGTTGGTCAATTACAAAAGTTTTTTTCAATATTTTTTATTGTTGTCTCTGTTGCTATTAGTTATTGAAATGTTGGTATCTGAAAGAGTTAATAGCGAAAAAAGAAAAAAAGTGCCCGTGAAATTGGCCGCTTTATTGCTTATTGCTTTTTTTCAATTACCCGTTGCTGCATCTGCCCAGGATGAAAAGGCAATTATAAAAAAAGGTAATGAAGCGTACAAGAAAAATGAATTTGATAAAGCCACAGAGCAATACCAGAAAGTAACTACAAAAACTCCGGCTAATGCCACAGCACAATATAATTTAGGGAATGCCTTATATAAAAACAGCAAAACTGATGAAGCAGTAAGTGCTTACGATAATGCTGCTACTAATTTATCTGATAAAGCAGAAAAATCAAAAGCATTATATAATAAGGGAGTAGTGTTACAGAACAATAAAAAATTGCCCGAATGTGTTACGGCCTACAAAGAAGCATTAAAATTAAATCCGCAGGATGATGATGCCAGGCAGAACTTACAAAAAGCTTTACAACAAATAAAACAACAACAGCAGAAAGATAATAAAGACCAGAAAAAACCGAAAGACGATCAAAAGAAAAAGGAAGACCAGAAGAAGAAAGAGGATGAAAAAAAACAACAACAGCCTCAGCAGCAGCAACCTAAAATAACAAAGAAGGATGCAGAGGAAAAATTAAAGGCTTTATTGCAGCAGGAAAAAAATCTGCAGGATAAATTACAGAAAGTTAATACCGCTTCGCCCAATAAACCGGAGAAAGACTGGTAGTTACAAGGTCTGACACCCCGTCTGACCTTGTTGCGCAAATCCATGATCAGACGAGGACGTCAGATCATGCAAACAAACCCACCATTTTATTGTTATTTTTGCACCATGCAATTTTATACCGAATCACTCACATCCTACAAGCGACTTAAAACAAGAGAAGTTAAGGTGGGTAATCTTTTGTTGGGTAATAATCACCCTATACGCATTCAAACCATGACCACTACTGACACCATGGATACCATGGCTACGGTGGAACAATCGATACGTTGTATTGAAGCCGGAGCAGAGCTGGTACGCATAACAGCACCTTCTAAAAAAGAAGCAGAGAACTTACAAAATATAAAAGACGAACTAAGAAGGAGAGGATATGATACGCCATTAGTGGCTGATATTCACTTTACACCTAATGCTGCGGAAATTGCTGCTACGATTGTTGAGAAGGTAAGGGTGAACCCGGGTAATTATGTAGATAAGAAAAAATTTGAGCAGATTGAATATACCGATGCAGAATATGCCGAAGAGATTGAAAGGATAAGAGAACGTTTTACGCCACTGGTGTTAATTTGTAAAACACATGGTACTGCTATGCGTATTGGTACCAATCATGGCAGTTTAAGCGACAGGATCATGAGCCGCTATGGTGATACGGCTGTTGGCATGGTGGAAAGTGCGATGGAATTTTTGCGTATTGCAAGAAGCGAAGATTACCACCAGATCATTTTAAGTATGAAGAGCAGTAATCCGCAGGTGATGGTACAGGCATACCGCTTACTGATCACTCATATGATGGAAGAATTTGGTGAATGTTACCCCTTGCACTTAGGCGTTACCGAAGCAGGTGATGGTGAAGATGGAAGAATAAAATCTGCCATTGGTATTGGAACTTTGTTGGAAGATGGTATTGGTGATACAATAAGAGTGTCGTTAACAGAGGATCCGGAATTGGAAATACCGGTTTGTAAAGATATAGTGAGCCGCTACCAGGGTAATGTACAAACCAGTACCAATGAGCCTACCATGAATAAATTACAATACTCTCCGTTTGAATATAAAAGAAGAGAAACGATTGAAGTATCTAATGTTGGTAAAAAACATGTGCCGGTTGTAATTGCTGATTATATGCTTGCTGAAACAATTGTTCACCAGGACTTACAGGCAATTGGTTATACTTATAATGAAGTTACGGATAAATGGAGCATAGGAGATGCTGCGGCTGATCTTATTTATACTTCAAATAAACTCATTGACTTTGCCTTACCGGGAACTTTAAAAGTGTTGTGCGATTATAAAACCTGGTTAACTGTTGCTGATAAACAAACATATTTCCCGGTATTCCAGGAAGAAGAATATGCAGCTGCAACAGAAAAATCAACTATAATAAATTTTATTGCTTTAGATACTGCCAAAGAAAATACAGCCCTGGTAAAAAAAATTAAAACTGATAATACAGCTGTGCTCTGTTTATATTCCTCTGCAAAAAACAGCATGCAATCAGTAAGAGCGTTTGTAAACAGTTTGATGGAACAGCAAATTAAAACACCGGTAATTTTATCAGTGGAAAGTCATCACACCTCTATTGACGAACAACTGATACATTTTGCTACAGAAAGCGGCGCTTTGTTTTTAGATGGGATGGGAGATGGTATCTGGCTGATGAATGACCCTGAAAAACTGGTAAATCAGAAAGTAACCGGCAGAACTTATTTAGAAACAAAGAGCAATCACCAGTTCATTAACAATACTTCTTTTTCTATTCTGCAAGCGGTACGTACAAGAATTTCCAAAACAGAATATATCAGTTGCCCGAGTTGTGGCAGAACATTATTCGATCTGCAGGAAACCACCGCAAAGATCCGTGCAGTAACCAATCATTTAAAAGGGGTAAAGATTGCAATAATGGGCTGTATTGTAAATGGCCCCGGCGAAATGGCCGATGCAGATTTTGGATATGTAGGCAGTGGTGTAGGCAAGATCACTTTGTACAAAGGCAAAGAAGTGGTAAAAAGAAATATCGACAGCGCCATTGCAGTAGATGAGCTGATCAATTTATTAAAAGAGAACGAAGCCTGGGTGGAAACTGTATAGTTACCGTATTGTTTTTAAAACTGATACTGACATCAATGATGCAGCATCCCTGTAATCTACCAGTTGTATGTCTCCCGGTTTTGAAAAACGATAACTTTTCCCACTCACACTCCCTCTTACTGATAAGGCCGTTTTACCTGTGTATTTAAAATTTACTTCAGGCCATATTTTGTCTCCCTCCTTTGCAGTATTTGCTTTGTTACTTAAGTGAAAAGATTGTTGAGAAGCCAATGCTCCTCTTTTGTTTCCGCAGTTGCACATAATTTAAATTTTTTAATCTTCTTTATAATCAGGAATATTTTCTTCCTTATTTTTTTTATTGGTAGTAGCCTGTTCCAGTAGGCAAGCTGCTCCCGAAAATGCCCACCAGTATAATAATTTTTCCCACCAGTCATTTCCTGTTACTATCCCAAACGGAAAAGCAACCCACACGCTTACACAATAAAAGCAATCGAGCAGGCTTCCGAAGAAACCTGCCCCTGCTTTTTTTCTGAGTAAGAATATAATATCAAATGGGCCGTCTTCTTTACTCAATAAATGAGTGATGCGCCAGGTTACAAGTGATATCATTAAGAAACTGAACCAGTGCATATACTTAGTGTTTAAGTGCAAATGCCATTACTTTACCATCGTCATATCCAATACGGCCCCATCCATCGGTTGCAGTACCATACACCGACAGCGATTCTGCAAATGCACCTTCATCGCAAGCCCCCAGTAAAACACTTACATGTTTGTTGGTATCAAAGCGGTCAATAGCTCCCCCTGTATATATATATGGCTCTACTGAAACAGCTCCATTATCAAAAACGCTAACCGGAGGATTGTTGCCAACGGTTCCGTTTACACTATGTACAGTTCCGGAACTTCCTTTAGTAATAGTAAAACTAAAAAATGCATGATCGTTTGGATGACTGGCTGTAAATCCTATATGTGCAACATCAGTTGCTTTATCAAAATAGGTTATCATGCCGCAAGGCCCTGCAAATTGCAAACCTACCTTTGTTTCATCTATTTTAGCAGTAGTAGGATTGTTGTCTACATTTATTACCATTTTAAAACCTAGTAATTTACCTCCGCCATCAAGCAAGCGGTTAATTGCAGGTGCTGCTACAAAATTAATAGTACTGTTTCCAAACGGAGCAGGCTGTAAAGCACTGGGTACCTGCAAGTCTATACCCAGGTCAGTAAGGTTTACCCTTACACCAGCAGCATTAAAAAATTCCATCTTGATATAATACATGCCTGCCAGTACCGGAGCTAGTTTACCGGTATTGAAAAATGCTGTTGCTGTATCATTCCTGGCATCTGATGCCTGGTGATTCCAGGGCTCATTGGTTACCGGCTGCCTTGCAGTTTGAATTTCAAACAGATCATTATTTGCAAAACCGGTTTTAGGGCCAAGATTATATACAGGTGAACTTAAACTAAGATCAGGATTGGTATGTATATAATGCCTGTCTACGCTATCATTCATAACAAACCAGCCGGCATCGGGATTGCTGCTGTCGTAATTATCTACATTAATATACGACCAGCGGTAAAATTTAATACCTGAAGGTATCAGTTGTTCTCCAAAGTAAACATGCGGTTCCACACTTCCGCCAAATGGCCCAAAGTTAGTGTACCCATAACCGAGATCAGGTGCCAGACCCTGGTTGGTACCGGCGCTTTGTTGTACACGGTTTACGTTTACATTATTGCCTAATGTGGAAACGATAACTACTTTACCGGGAACTGTTGGGTCACCGGGGCAATGAATCCTTTCATCATGTAAGTAAATATCTACCTCAGTACCACAAACATAATCCCAGTAGGTATTGCAGTGTATTGGCGGATTGTATATGGTTGTCCATACGCCATTAATATTATATTCCACCCAGAAATACAGATCAGGGCGATCGCCAAAACAATTGTAATAAATATTCCTGTCGAACCATCCCTGTTCATTGGTTAAGATGGTGGTTATTTCGTCGCAGCTATACCACCACCACCAGTAAATTGGAATCCAGTAACACCACCATGGATAAAGCAACTGATAATTGGCTACCAGGTATTCTCTTATTAAGTGTACAGACTCAGTATGCAGAATAGCAATATTCTGTTGTGGTAAAGCCGTAGCTGATGCAGCAGTATCACTTGTCATCCGGCTCTTTAATCCGGCTACCATCATCTCCATATTTTCAGGCATCATCCTGCCTTCCATGTTAAGCTCAACCGGGCCCGGACCAACTGGAATGTGTGGCGGCCTTTCAATAATTTCCGGGTGCAGGATGCTGTCCTTAATACGAAGTATGGCTTCATCAGGTAATCTTCTTAACCAAAGCCATATCGGGTCTACTTCACACACGTGCACTTTGGCATGGTACACCGGTTGGTAAGTACCATGACAGTAATTAAATACCCGGCCTCTTACCCTGCAGGTGCAATAGCACCAGTATTTCCAGATGGCTACCGGTACATCCGGAAGAATAATAGTTTGTGCCGGTTTATCAGGAAGTACCGGCTCATAAGTAACTCTTTTATCCAGCATAGCCGCAGCGGTACTGATGCCGGTTTTTCTTTCTTTACTTAATTGAGGATTTACAGGTGCCAGTACCAGTCTGCTGGCTTTTAATTCTTCGGGAGATACTGCAAAGGAAAATTTTCCTTTCTGTACCGCTACAGATTGAATAATGATGCCGTTTCTTGAAAGTAAATGAGCTTCATAAAAAATATCCACCGGCAGACAATGGATTTTTATGTCGGAAGCTTCAAATGCAATCTCAAAATTTATTACTTTTTCATTTGTTGCCATGATTATATTTTTAAAGTGTTAAAAAAATTTTTTCTGTTTCATGTTTTGCATGGCGCTGCCCTGCGAAATTGAGTTCGCTTTTTTTTGAACAACGGTTTTAATAGCCCGATAAAAAGTTCTTCTAAGATTTTAGATTTGCCGGATTGGAGCGGTTAAGAGGGTATAATTACAAATAATGAAACAGGATGTAAACCTACCCACTAAATTTACTCCCGGCAATACCCTAATGTGGTAAATTTTTAATTTAGGATTGAAGAACTTTATTACTATTTTATCTGTTAATTTTGATGAAGACAATTGAAACAAAATTCACTAACAGAACAAGATAATTTAGCCCGGCGGCACTCTTATATTATGCAAACAGATTTTCTGGTAATTGGCAGTGGCATTGCAGGATTAACCTATGCCCTAAAAGTAGCACAGGATTGCCCGGATAAGAAAGTAACCATTCTTACCAAAACACAAAGTGATGAAACCAATACCAAGTATGCGCAAGGTGGTATTGCAGGCGTAATGGATTTTGATAAAGACAGTTTTGATAAACATATTGAAGATACATTGATTGCAGGCGATGGTTTATGTAACCGGCACATTGTAGAGATTGTAGTTAAAGAAGGTGTTGAAAGAATACAGGAACTGATAGGATGGGGAGCGCAATTTGATAAAGAACCCGATGGCGATTTTAAATTAGGTAAAGAAGGCGGTCATAGTGAATTCAGGATTTTACATCACAAAGATGTAACAGGTAAAGAAATGGAAAGAGCTTTGCTGGAGGCAATAAAAAGAAAACCGAATATCGAACTCATCAGTCATTGTTTTGTACTGGATATTATTACACAACATCATCTTGGTTACCTGATTACAAAATCTACTCCGGATATTGAATGTTATGGTGTGTATGTGTTGAATCTTGCTACAAATAAGATTGAGAAAATTCTCTCTAAAATTACTTTGCTTGCTACAGGTGGCAACGGACAGGTATACAGAACAACAACTAATCCTTCCATTGCAACAGGCGATGGTGTGGCAATGGTGTACAGGGCAAAAGGAAGAATTGAAAATATGGAGTTTATTCAGTTTCATCCTACAGCGTTGTATGAGCCGGGTGTACGTGGGCAAAGTTTTTTAATTACAGAAGCTGTTCGTGGTGATGGCGGCATATTACGCAATCATAACGGCGAAGCATTTATGGAACGCTATGATGAAAGAAAAGACCTGGCGCCCCGTGATATTGTTGCCCGTGCTATTGATAACGAAATGAAAGTAGCAGGTACTGAAAATGTTTTTTTAGATTGCCGTCATTTCTCTAAAGAAAAATTTGTAGAGCACTTTCCTAATATTTATGACAAATGTTTGAGCATTGGAATAGATATTACCAAACATCTAATTCCTGTTGCACCAGCGGCACATTACAGTTGTGGGGGTATTAAAACCGATGAGTGGGGCCGGACATCGATCAATAACTTATATGCTGCCGGGGAATGTGCCAGTACCGGCTTACATGGTGCTAACCGTTTAGCCAGCAATTCGCTTTTAGAAGCTATGGTGTTTGCTCACCGTGCCTACCAGGATGCCGTAAAAAATATTAATGCTGCTCAGTACAATCAAAGCTTGCCCGATTGGAAAGTTGATGGCACTTCATCACCAAAAGAAATGATACTTATAACACAAAGTGTAAAAGAATTAAAATTATTGATGAGTGATTATGTAGGTATTGTTAGAAACAATGAACGTTTGCAGAGAGCCATGAAACGTTTGGATCTTTTATTTGCAGAAACAGAAGACCTCTATAAAAAAACTATCGTATCTCCTCAGCTATGTGAATTGAGAAATATGATCACCGTAGCATTTTTAATTGTAAAAAGTGCTGAGTTCAGGCACGAAAGCAGGGGCTTGCATTTTAACACTGACTACCCCAACAAAACCGAAATGATACAGAACATAGTTTTGTAAAATTTTTGTAACAAACATGGTAGTTCTGCCGAACATCGTTGCGTTACATACGTGTACTGCATAACTTTGCTGAACAATTACATTAGATGTATTATTTAGTTTACCCGTTCATGTATTTGATTTCACTTTTACCTTTCCCCGTTTTATATGGGATAAGTAATTTCTTCGCATACCTGTTAAATCATGTTATTAAATACAGAAAGGACATTGTACTCGATAATCTGAAGATTGCTTTTCCTGGTAAAACAGAAGAGGAAAGGAAAAAGATCGCTGCACAGTTTTATCAATACTTTGCCGATTCATTTATAGAAACCGTAAAGTTTTTATCGATCTCTAAAAAGCAAATGCTGAAACGAACCAGCGGTACTTATGAGGTTATCAATACATTATTGAGTGAAGGAAAAAGTATCAACCTGCTTTGCGGTCACCAGTTTAACTGGGAGTATGCCAATCTTTTATATTCTTCCGAATTAAAAGTGCCATTTGTAACAGTGTACTTACCAGTAAAAAATAAAGTGTTCAATAAGATCATGTTTAAAATACGAACACGGTTTAATGCCATACTGGTTAGCCCGGCTGAATTTGGTAGTAAGCTGCATCATGTATTCAACAGCCAGCATGCATTGGTATTAGCGGCAGACCAGTCTCCGGCAACACCTAAATCAGGCTATTGGATAAATTTCTTCAACAGGCCCACTTCATTTTTAATCGGGCCGGAAAAAAGTGCTGTCAGAAAAAAAGCGGCTGTAGTTTTTGTGGGGTTTAAAAGAGTAAAAAGAGGCTATTACCATTTTGAATCGGTATTACTTACAGCTGATGCTTCGCAAACAGATAAACGTGGACAGCTCACGTGCCTGTACAGGGACGCATTGCAAAAAGCTATTTCTGATGATCCTGCCAATTACCTGTGGAGCCACCGCCGCTTTAAATTTGAATGGCAGCCGGAGTATGGTAATGTATTAGGCTGATTTTTGGAGTGGTTGTTTTATAGGGTAATGCTTTTGTTTACTTAAAACTAAACCCTATCTTCACCATTTTACAACCGCTTGCATCCTAAACACCAACCATGTATTATATTGTTTTCCCTTTATTGTACCTGATTTCTTTATTGCCTTTTTTTGTTTTGTATTTACTCAGCGATTTTGCCTGCTTCTTATTAGCCCATGTATTTAAATATCGCAGGGCAGTAGTATTGAAAAATTTAAAAATTGCCTTCCCCGAAAAAACAGCAGCAGAACGAAATGCCATTGCCAAACAATTTTACAAATACTTTACCGATACCTTTATTGAAAGCCTGAAATTTATTTCCATCTCTAAAAAACAATTATTAAAAAGAAGTACCGGCTCTTTTGAACTGATCAATGAATTGATAGATAAAGGCTATAACATTAATATTATGGCCGGTCACCAGTTTAACTGGGAGTATGCCAATTTACTGTATGCCATTAATTTAAAAATTCCTTTTGTGGGAGTGTACATGCCTATAAAGAATAAAATTTTTGGAAAAATATTTTACGATATCCGTAGCCGCTATGGCACAGTTTTAATAAGCGCCAGCGATTTTAAAAACGAAAGGCATGATGTTTTTAAAAAACAATACATGCTGGCACTGGCTGCAGACCAAAACCCGGGCAACCCAATGGGTGCTTACTGGCTTAATTTTTTTGGCAGGCCTGTACCATTTGTAACCGGTCCCGAAAAAGGAGCAGTGCTGAATAATGCTGCTGTAGTATACGTTGGTTTTAAAAAAGTAAAAAGAGGCTGTTATAATTTTACCACTACTTTATTAACCGAACAAAGTGCCGGCACATCAACCGGTGAACTTACCTGTTTGTACCGTGATGTGTTAGAGAAAACAATACAGGAAGATCCTGCCAATTATTTATGGAGCCACCGAAGGTTTAAATTTGAGTGGAAGGAAGAGTATAAAGATTTGTGGGTGGATGAAAAATCATCTGCACCCATCTCCTAATTCAACACACTGGCATCTTTCTCCACCGTAATACCTTTCTCTTCTTTTATTTTACCCCAGCCACCCATTACATTTCTAAGGTTGTGAACGCCCTGGCGTTTAATTAAAGAAGAAGCGATAACACTTCTGTAACCACCGGCACAATGAATGTATAAATTCTGGTTGTCTTCAAAGTTGGCAATAGTGGCAACGTCTGTCATTTCATTTAAAGGAATGTTTTGTGCACCTTTTACATGGCCATCAGCAAATTCAGTTTCTCTTCGTACATCTACTACAACTAAATGGTCATCATGCGGAATATCCATCGCCAGTTCATCAGCTTCTATGTTGATGATCATGTCCACTTTTTCACCCGCTGCCTGCCAGGCGTCAAAGCTGCCTTTTAAGTAACCCTGCATTTTATCAAAACCTACTCTTGCCAAACGAATTACAGTATCTTCTTCCATACCCGGTTCTGTAACCAGTATCATAGGTTTATCAAAAGGTAATAAGCTGCCTGCCCATTCGGCAAAACGGCCTTCTAGACCAATAAAAATACTGCCGGGTACAAAGCCCTGTGTAAAAATATCAGCGTGGCGGGTATCCAACACCAATACATCTTCACTCATTAATTTTTTAAAAGCTGCAATACTTAAAGGGGTAAGGCCTTTTTCTTTTACTGCATCTAAACTATCGTAACCTTTCATATTTATTTCTGCATTTACGGCAAAGTATTTCGGTGCCTCTGTTAGGCCTTCTGTTACGGCTTTAATAAATGCCTCTTTGGTTTGAGGTTGTAAAGCGTAATTATTTTGTTTTTCTTCGGCAATGGTGCTGAAAGTATTAGGTCCTAAATTTTTTCCGCAGCTGCTGCCTGCACCATGTGCAGGATAAACAATGATATCATCCGCCAATGGTAAAATTTTATTTTGAATAGTATCGTACATAATACCTGCCAGCTCATCACTGCTCATATCGCCACTGCTTAAATCGGGTCGGCCTACATCTCCCACAAATAAAGTATCGCCGGTAAAGATGGCGTGTGGTTTATCATTTTCATCTCTTAATAAATAACAGGTGCTTTCAATAGTATGCCCTGGCGTATGCAAAATTTCAAAACTAATTTTGCCCAGTTTAAATATTTCTCCGTCTTTACTATTGTAGATCTTAAAATTGGTTTTTGCACCAGGGCCATAAATAATTGGTGCGCCGGTTTGTTTACTCAAGTCTAAATGACCACTCACAAAATCAGCATGAAAATGTGTTTCAAAAATATATTTGATGCCGGCGTTCCTTTCTTTAGCTAACAGGATATATTCTTCTGTATCTCTCAACGGATCAATGATAGCCACTTCTCCTTCACTTTCAATATAGTATGCTGCTTCACTAAGGCAGCCGGTATATAATTGCTTAATAAACATAAAATAGAATTTACACAAAGGTAAAAATAAAAAGCGTCCCGTCATTGACGGGACGCTTTATGATACTTAAAAAAAATTAACCAACAAGTTGCTTAACAAAAGTATCTATTTCTTCAATCCGCTTAAAATTTACTGCATAGTAAATAAATTTACCATCACGCTGTGTAGAAACAATACCGGCTTTCCTTAGTATAGCCAGGTGTTGTGATGCTACGGATTGCTCCAGGCGCAAACGAACATAAATTTCGGTAACAGTAATCTTTTTTTCTTCTTCAATCAACTTCAGCAATTGCTGGCGAAGTTTGTGGTTTAATGCTCTTAAAACAAGGGCGGCTTTTTTCAGCGCATGATAATCCACATGAATAGAAGACTCGGACGAGGGTTTGGAAGTCGAAATAGCCGACTCCGCTGATTGGGTTGCAACCATCATAAGACTTAAATTTTAATTATGCTTGAACAATATTTGAACGACCAAATATACAAATAATTGTTTATGCAACTATATTTAAAACATATTTTATCTAAAAAAATGCCTTTTACAGTTAATTATAAACTTTTATATTTTGTCCTGGAACTCCTTAAGATAGAATGGTTCGGTATAAGCAAGATTGGCAAATGCCTGCTTTTGAAAGTAGTTATCTGACAGGTGAGCCATGGCATTGATGACGTTTGAAACAACTGCAAATGAAGCGTTTGAATGCTTGCAGACGGCTTGCCATTTAGCTGCACCTGAGCCGAAGAAAACGATTGGATTTTGCTGCAATTGATCAGTAAAAGAATCTTCATTCAGTACCATTGCACAGGGTTGTAAAGCAGATGTTAATGTTTGTGTATAGAGTGCAGTAAACACCTCCATTCGCCTTGCATCTATCATAGGGCAATATAAAATGCTTGTTGCAACATTGATTTCCTGTATTGCTGCAACAGTTAAAACCTCTAAAGTGTTGAGGGCAATTAATGGTTTGTTTAATGCATAACATAAACCTTTTGCACTGGACATACCTACTCTTAACCCTGTATACGAACCGGGGCCTGCAGTTACGGCAATAGCATCAACATCGTTTAATGACAGGGCAGCAGATTGCAGCAATTGCTGTATGGCAACCTGTACAAATGATGCATGGTCTTTTTGTGATACATTTTGTAATGATTGTAAAACAATACCATCACGGGCAAAATTTACCTGTGCTGTTTCTGTTGCAGTATCAATATTTAGTATAAGGCTCATTAATTATTTTGTGTTGCTGCCAGTAATGCCGGTGCTGGTTTATAGCGACTATCTGACAAACTTAATTTTTGTAAAAGTGTAAAAATATTTTTGATACCCATCTTCTCCGCCCATTCAAATGGTCCGTAAGGATAATTAGTACCCAGCTTCATTGCAATATCAATTTCGTTTGTAGTACTTACATCCTCACCCAATGCAAAATAAGCTTCGTTAATTATCATGGCAATAATTTTTGCAGCCACAAGCCCGGGTTTATCTTTAACTGGTATTATTTTTTTACTGATCTTCTCAGCAATGGTTTTAATATTGTCATCAACTATTCCTGCAATTTCCCAAACGGGCCTTTGCATAAAACCTTGCCATCCATTTATCCGCAATACATTTACAGGTGTATTCAATTCCTGCAAAGTGGTAATAACACTGTTGATGAAAACAGGGGTTGCTGTTATAGTAAAATCATACACTGCATTTTGCTGTAACATAAAAAAAGCAGCGGCATCAGTATAATGATCAAAAGAAAAATTTTCTCCTGCTCTTATCCATTCAACAGCAGTATTACCCGCAATCAATGCGTTCCATTGTTCATCATCTGCCAGGGCTACAATCTTCATCAATTATTTTTTGCAAAAATAGGTGGTTACAAAAAGATATATTTGCATTTCGACTAAATAAAATCAGCAATGGCAAAAGAAATCATTAATACCGACAATGCACCGGCACCAATTGGCCCTTATAACCAGGCCGTATTAACCGGTAATTTACTTTTTATATCAGGACAGGTAGCTTTAAAACCTGGCACCGGCGAACTGGCGATGGCAGATATCATTGAAGAAACCCACCAGGTAATGCAGAATTTAAAAGCAATTTTAACTGAAGCTTCAATGGATTTTGGCAATGTGGTAAAAACCACCATCTTTTTAAGCGATATGAATTTATTTGGCCAGGTAAATGAAATTTATGGCAAATATTTCAGCGGCGATTTTCCTGCAAGAGAAACCGTTGCTGTAAAAACATTGCCTAAAAATGTGAATGTGGAGATCAGTATGATTGCGGCGAGGTAGTTGCTTTATAAAGGGCAAAGTCATTAAGATAGGAAAATGTTCAACACTCAATGTGCAATGGTAAATGAAAATGCATTTCTTTTAGGATCAACTACTCAGCTGAAAAATCAAGGTATTGCTGTATGCGTTTCTATTGAGCATTGAGTGTTGAACATTGATTATTGAGCATTTCTTTTTAGCTCTTTAATTTACCACACTGCTTACAACTCAGGCAAATTATTGATGGTGCATTGTACCACAGGCCTTTCTCCCTTTGGAACCAATACAATAATATTTGTTTTAAGGGTTTCGCCGTTGCGGAAAATATAACCAGCTTTTACTGCTTTGGTAATTTCTTTTCCATTTTCCTGCACTTTTGCATTGAGGTAAAAATCCCTGGCTTTTACAGAGCCGCTCTTTGCAGTTAATCTTTTGCCATTGGCATTGGTGCAATTAAAACCGGCAATAAGACTGGAGTTTTCAGAAGAAAGTATGGAAGTCTTTTCGGCATATATTTTTGTACAGCCACTTTTATTGGTAGCATACAAAGTAATTTCAAAACGTCCGTACTCTTCATCTTTTACACTTTTGGTTTGTTCGTTCTTTATATAATAGCCGTATTCAATGCCATCTACCGTTTCGGGCTTTTTTTCTTCCAGGTCGGCCATTTGGGCAAAGGATTGTATACTGCAGAACAATACGACAATTAAAAAAGAAATTTTAGTAAACATAAATGAGGTTTAATTTTACAGGTAAGATAAAAACTATTTAGCAGAATGGATACTGAAAAACTGGTTATTATAACCGCCAAAGTACATCAATACCTTATAGATACTTTAGAAGCGAAAGCATTTAAAGTGCACTATCTTCCTGAGATAACTTATGAAGAATTAAGCACTCTTATTGGCGGAGCAGAAGGATTAATTGTTACCACAAGATTAGCCATTGATAAAAATATTTTAGATAAAGCCGGTAAATTAAAATGGATCGGCAGATTAGGTAGCGGTATGGAATTAATTGATGTAGCATACGCCAGGGCAAAAGGCATACAATGCGAAAGCAGTCCGGAAGGTAACCGTAATGCAGTTGCTGAACATGCCTTAGGTATGTTACTGGGCTTATTAAATAAGATCAACAGTAGTTTTGAAGAAATTAAAAAAGGCGAGTGGATACGTGATGCTAACCGTGGTACTGAACTAACCGGTAAAACGGTGGGTATTATTGGCTATGGAAATACCGGCAGCAGTTTTGCAAAATTGCTGGCACCATTTGATGTAACGGTGCTGGCTTACGATAAATATAAATTTGGTTTTGCCAAAGGATACATTAAAGAAGCTAACCCCGAGCAGATTGCCCGTTATGCAGATGTGATCAGTTTTCATCTGCCATTAACCGAAGAAACCCATCATATTGCCAACGATGCTTTTTTTAACAGCTTGCAGCAAAAGCCCGTGGTAATCAACACCTGCAGAGGTAAAGTGGTAGATACTAACGCTTTAATAACGGCATTACAACAGCATAAAATTGCAGCAGCAGCATTAGATGTATTGGAGAATGAGAAGCTAAAAACATTATCTGGTACACAAAAGGAACAATTAGATTTCCTTGTGAACCAACCCAATGTAATTATAACACCACATATTGCCGGTTACAGTCACGAGGCGTTTTATAAAATGAGCGCTGTTATACTGGAAAAATTAGGTATTTAAAAATTTCACTACTTTTGCAGTATATGCAACGCCTTAGGCAATCTGGGGCGTTGTATTTTTTTTCTCTTTACTAAAAGAATTTTTATGAGCGCAACGAATTATGTTAAGAAAGATACTTTTGAAAAAATGAAGGAAGAACTTCATTTGATGAAAAGTGTAGACAGGCCTGCTGCCAGTAAAGCTATTGCTGAAGCACGTGAAAAAGGTGACTTAAAAGAAAACGCCGAATATGATGCTGCAAAAGAAGCCCAGGGTATGCTGGAAGCAAAAATAAAATACCTGGAAGGGGTAATTGCCACTGCACGTATACTGGATGAAACCAATATTGATACCAGCAAAGTGAGCATTCTTACCAAAGTAACATTAACCAATTTAGGTACTAAAAAACAGGTTACGTACCAGATCGTTTCAGAAAAAGAAGCTGATTTAAAACTGGGTAAAATTTCTGTTACTTCACCTATTGGTAAAGGCTTGTTAGGAAAAGTAATTGGTGATGTGGTTGATGTGGTGGTACCGGCAGGAACTTTAAAATTTAAAATTGAAGGGATATCGATTTAATTTTTTGATGTAAATTTTTTAACCCATTTGCTGATCAGTGAATGGGTTTTTTCTTTCTGGTTTTACCAGGTCGGTCACCTCTTTAAGGTGGCTCACCTCGTAAAAATCTAAATAAGGTGACCATTCTGCAAACCCCGGTGGAATCTTTTCAATAAATTGTCTCTCTCTGCAAAACACCGGGTGAGCCACCTTATTGAAGTGACCCACCCTAATAATTTTCTATTGTATCTTTAATAAAATAAATTGTATGACCATCTTCTCTAAAATAATTGCCGGACAAATTCCCTGTTATAAAATTGCAGAGAACGAAAAGTTCTTTGCGTTTTTAGATATTGAACCATTGGTTAAAGGACATGTATTGGTGGTGCCAAAAGTAGAAGTAGATAAATTATTTGATATGCCGGATGATTATCTTGCCGGCATGCTGGTGTTTGCCAAACCTATTGCACATGCCATTGAAAAATCATTTGATTGCAACCGTTGTGGTATAAGCGTAGTAGGATTGGAAGTGCCCCATGCACACGTACACCTGCTGCCAATTAATTCTGCCAACGATTTGAATTTTACAAAGGGAAAAACAAAAACTACTCCCGAAGAATTAAAAGCAGTACAAGAAAAAATAGTAAGCAACCTTTAAGGCTTTGCCTTAAAAAACTTTGCCACAGATCTCACAGATTACACAAATTATAGAAAACTAAATTGTATTTTCTGTGTAATTTGTGCAATCTGTGGCAAAAGAAAAGCTGCGTAGCAGCCTTTAATTTATTTGTAACCTGAATCCCACACCATGTATAGTTTCCAGGGCAATGTTTGGATCAGGTTTTAAATATTTACGCAGTTTGGTAATGAACACATCCATACTTCTGCCCAAAAAATAATCATCTTTGCCCCACACATTCAGCAGCAGCTCTTCTCTTTTTAAAATTTTATTAAGGTGCGTAACAAAAAACTTCAGCAGGTCAGCTTCACGTTGCGTGAGAGATGTGATTACTGTATCGCTGTAAATTTTTAATTCGTCATAAGAAAATCGTAGCGTGCCCAATCTATATTCTTCTACTGCGTCAGATTTTAATTTTTTGGTGCGACGTAAAAAAACATCCATTCGCATAATAAGCTCCTGCATGCTGAAGGGCTTGGTGATATAATCATCAGCACCAGTCTGAAAACCTTTTATCTTATCTTCTTCCAGGCTTTTAGCGGTTAAAAATATCACAGGAATCACATCGCTTTGCTGCCTTATTTTTTTTGCTAAAGAAAAACCATCCCTTACCGGCATATTAATATCCAGCAAACAAATATCAAAGGAAGCCTTCTGAAATTTTTGCCAGGCAGCTTCTCCATCTGCACAATGGATCACTTCAAAGCCTGCATCCTGCAAGCCATCTTTAATAACAAAGCTTAAAGAAAGATCATCTTCGGCTAATAAAACTTTTGCTTTGCTCATGATACAAATTTAAGAAGTTGCAATTTTTATGGTGAAAATGCTACCGTTGCCCGGCATACTTTTTACGTCAATTTTTCCGCCGTGTGCATCAATCACTTTCTTAACAAAATTCAGGCCTAATCCAAAACCCTTCGCCGTATGCAGCTCGCCTTCAGTAACCCTGAAGAAGCGGTCGAATATTTTTTTCTGGTGTTCTTCCTTTATGCCAATGCCATTATCTTTTATAGCAATGCAACAATCCTTTCCTTCTGTGTAAGTAGAAATAAGAATTTTAGGATCAGTAGAATATTTGATGGCATTTTCTACCAGGTTGATGAAAGCAAGCAGCATATAATATTTATCTGCAGTAACCATATTGCCGTTGTGTGAAAACGAGGTTTCAATAGTCGCATTTTTTTGTTCTATCAACGGATGGAGATCTGTAATGGCCTGTTGTAATAAAGCAGTGATGTCAAATTTTTCTTTTTCCAACGGTACTTTATTACTGTCGGTATAAGCAATTTCTAAAAGCCTTTGTGTTTGCGCCTGCAGGTGAGTAGTTTGCTCATCAATGATGGCAGCATAGTTTTTTAATTTCTCTGGCTTATCTGCAATATTAGGTTGTTGTAAAACTTCGGCAGCTATTTTAATAACGGCTAAAGGGGTTTTAAATTCATGCGTAAAATTATTGACAAAATCTTTTTGTGTTTCGTTTAAAAATTTTTGCCGGTACAAATAAAAAATACTGGCTCCAAAAGCAATTAATACCAGTAACAACAACCCACCGGATCCCATCCAGAAATACATCTGCTTTAAAATATATTCTCCCCGGTGAGGAAAAAATAATGCCACATAAGAATAATCTCTTTTTAAAACAGGAATAGCAGTACTTTCTTTGGGGGCATGATATGCATCAGGCAAATCAATGTATTGCTCATTGGTAAAAGCATTTTTTTCGTGGCTGTAGATAGCGGCTTCACAATCGGTGTATACATCAAAATCGGTAAGCTCGGCTTTAAGATTCAGCCAAAGGCTATCTAAATAAGGGTTACAATCAATTCTTAATAAATACAGGTCAGGATTTGGATTCTCCACTACTTTCTGCACATTGTCTGAAACATCGTTTACCATTTGCATATCTCTATACAAACCACGAATGCTTTTTGAAACATTGATGTTAAATTGTTTCTCTTCGTATTTATATACTTTTTGCAGCCAGAATAATTGCACTGCAATAATAATAGTAACCAGTACCGTACTGATTAAAATTACAAACCGCAATGTTTTTGAACGGATGACCATGCTTACGAAGTTACGGGTTAAAAAAAGTTACGGGTTAAATATGTTGTAGGTTAACAGATCGTTTGCGAATTTTCAGAAGTATCATTTAAAACAAAACAGTTTGCCGGAGTTACGGGTTTCGGGTTACGTGTTAATTGATTGTTTGCGAATTGTTATAGGCGTAATTCTTCGCTAACAATCAAAAACTAAACAAACCCGTAACTCGTAACCTTTTAAAATAAATCCGTAACAAAAAACCTACAGCTTTTTAACCCTCCCCGGATTCTGCGCTATAAATGCATCCCATCCCTTTACCTTTTTATTTGCTGTTGCTGCTACTGGTAACCTGTTTTGAAAATGATGACAAACGGCTACAGCTAAAGCATCGGTGGCATCAAAATGTTTAGGATCATCTTTAAATTGTAAGATCTGCTGCAGCATTTTCATCACCTGCTCTTTACCTGCATTTCCATTTCCGGTAACGGATTGTTTTACTTTTTTAGGAGAGTATTCTGTTACATCCAGGCCATGGCGCATGGCAGCAGCAATAGCCACACCTTGTGCCCTGCCCAGCTTAAGCATACTCTGTACGTTCTTGCCAAAGAAAGGTGCTTCAATAGCAAAAGTATCGGGCTGGTATTTGGTGATCAATCCACTGACTGTATTAAATATCAGTTGCAGTTTTTTATAGGTGTCTTTTATTTTTCCCGGTTGTAATACACCCATATCCAGCAAGGTGATGGTATTGCCTTCTACTTTAATTAAGCCATAGCCCATAATTATTGTGCCGGGGTCAATTCCTAAAATGATGGAGGGCTTTGTCTTTGGCACACTAAAAATTTTTTGGGTTTGATAATTGAACTAACATTGCGTATTGAACAAAAGTATCAAAATATTAGTCAACTATTTTTTAGGGCCGGTGTTATTAATTGTACTCTGCATCAGCCTGTACAAACAGTTGATGCAACAACACGACCTGGAGCAGCGCTGGCAGCAGGTGCAACAAAGCTGGCAAAGCTGGAAGTTTGGAGCGGTAGTTTTATTGATGCTGGTGAACTGGGGTATTGAAGCCAGGAAATGGCAATTACTGGTATTGCATGTACAGCAATTTTCTTTTGCCAGAGCATTTAAATCAGTGTTATCCGGTTGCAGTATTACCATGCTTACACCCAACCGCATTGGCGAATACGGCGGCAGGATATTGTTTATAAAAGAGGAACATCGTATCAAAGCGATATCGCTGAATATTGTCAGCAGCATCAGCCAGTTACTGGTAACCATGATAATGGGCTGTGCCGGATTGATTTTTTTAAGGTTTTTTTCACATACCAATCGCAACGCTTTAAGTGTTTTACCTGACTTTTGGGGCAACGTACTGATCTATTTTAGTATCACAGGTACGGTATTGCTCTTTTTATTTTATATCAGGTTAGGCTGGCTGGTAAGCTTAATGGAAAAATTAACAGCATTTAATAAAATTGTAAGGCATATTAAAGTGCTGGATGAATTTTCGGCAAGCCAATTGCTTAGGATACTGTCATTGTCGCTATTGCGGTATCTTACTTTTGTGTTGCAGTATATTTTGTTGCTGCAGGTAATGCAGGTGAATATAGATGCAGGATTGAGTTTTTGGCTGATAACAGTTTTTTACCTGGTAATGGCTGTAGCGCCTACCATTGGTTTTTTAGAATTACCGGTAAGGGCAAAAGCCAGTATGGAGCTGATGAAATTATACAGTACCAATACTTTGGGGATAGAAACAGCGGCATTATCGATATGGTTAATTAATTTAGTGATACCTGCAATAATTGGCAGTTTGTTAATTTTAGGCATTAAAATAGTAAAAGAAAAATGATACGTTACGCTAAGTGCAGTTTACTGGTTTTAGGTTTAGTTTGTTTGAGTTTTAAACCTTATGATGAATTTTGTGGCATCAGGAATACTGCTTTTAAAGCGGATGAAGTGGTAACGATGAAAGTTTTTTACAGTGCCATGGGTGCTTATATTGGTGCAGGCGAAGCTACTTTTTCCACTACGCTGGAAAGATTTAACGGCAAGCCGGTGTACCATTGTGTAGGTGAAGGAAAGACCTATTCTTTTTTCGATAATTTTTTTAAAGTAAGAGACCGCTACGAAAGTTATATTGATACTACTAATTTAACGCCGTACAAATTTATCCGTAATGTAGACGAAGGCGGTTATAAAAAATACAATAACGTAACGTTTAACCAGGGGGCTGGTACTGCAGTAAGCACCAATGGGGTATTTAAAGTTACCAATTGTATACAGGATGTGGTGAGTGCAGTATATTACGCACGTAATATCGACTTTAGTAAATATAAAGTGGATGATAAAATCCCCTTTGATATGTTTTTGGATGATGAAGTCTATCATTTATACATCCGCTATTTAGGAAAAGAAAAAATTAAAACCCGTTACGGGAAATTTAATGCGATAAAATTCAAGCCGCTGTTGATTAAAGGAACCATTTTTGAAGGTGGTGAAAAAATGAATGCCTGGGTGAGTGATGATCCTAATCATTTATTACTAAGGGTAGAAAGCCCGATTGCAGTGGGCAGCGTTAAGGTGGATATGATGGGGTATAGAAATTTACGTTATCCTTTAACCTCACTTATTAGTGTGAAGTAAGTTAGTAGTACAACGGAATTATATTCCGTTTTTAACAGAGCGAAATAATAATTTCACTGTACTACACTAACTCCTCCAGTTTAAAAATATCTTTTGCACGGATTCCTTTTTCTGTCATTTGCAGATTGCAACATTCATTAACAGGGTCGTGTTCAAAAAATAAAATATAATTATTTTCTAAAGCCTCGGTAAGAAAAGCTTTCTTCTCATTTAAAGTTGTTAAAGGAAACATATCATACCCCATCACATAAGGTAAAGGAATATGGCCAACAGAGGGTAACAGATCGGCCATATACACAATAGTTTTACCATTGTAATTTATTTTTGGCAACATCATAGCACCGGTGTGCCCGTTAACGGTAAAGAAAGAGAGGTGAGAGCTGAGTGGAGAGTTGTGAGTGGTGAGACGTGAGGCATCAGAAGCACTCAAATCTGATGACTCATTATTCACGCTCAAAAATTTTAATTGACCACTTTCTTTAATCGGCAAAATATTTTCTTTTAAAAAACTTGCTTTCTCCCTGGCATTAGGCTCGGTAGCCCATTGCCAATGCCTTTCATTACTCCAGTAAGTAGCGTTTTTAAATGCCGGTACTAATTTATCTCCGTCTCTTACAATACTGCCACCACAATGATCGAAATGCAAATGGGTTAAAAAAACATCGGTGATAGCATCTTTTGTAAAACCATATTTGGCTAAAGATTTATCTAAAGTATCATCGCCATGTAAATAATAGTGCCCGAAGAATTTGGCATCCTGCTTATCACCCATGCCATTATCAATTAAGATCAACCTGCCTTCATCTTCAATCAATAAACAGCGCAAAGCCCAGCTGCACATATTGTTGTTATCTGCAGGGTTTAATTTGTTCCAGATACTTTTAGGCACTACACCAAACATAGCGCCACCATCTAATTTAAAATAACCGGCGTTGATGGAATATAATTTCATAGTGCAAAATTAATAAGTAACGGTCTTGTTTTTTTGAGTTGCTGCTGTGGCGAGCAACATTAATAAACCTAATACAAAAAAGGCTATCAATGCTAAAAGGGAATTACGCATGCTGTTGGTGATGCCTTCTATTAATCCGAAACTGAATAATCCAATTACGATAGCAAATTTTTCTGTTACGTCATAAAAACTAAAAAAAGATGCAGTGTCCTTTGTCTCGGGCATTAGTTTAGAATAAGTAGAGCGGCTGAGCGATTGTATACCTCCCATTACCAGCCCTACCAATGATGCTAAAATATAAAAATGTAATTCCGTAGTAATAAAATAACCTGCAATGCAAACACCAATCCATAACAGAACAGTAAAAATCAGAACCTTAATATTGCCATAAGTGGCAGAAAGTTTAGACATGGCTACAGCGCCAGCAATGGCCACCAACTGAATAATTACCGCAGTAATGATCAGTTTATCGTCAGCTAATTTTAATTCTTTAATACCAAAATCTATGGCTACCAGCATTACGGTTTGAACACCCATACTATAAAAAAAGAAAGCCCCTAAATATCTTTTTAACACAGGCATTTTAATTACCTGCTGCCATACAATTTTTAATTCATGAAAACCATTAACTAAAACATGTTTTTTTGCCTGTCTTTCACTTTTAGGACTAATCGGAAGCCTGGCAAATGTTATCTGGGCAAAGCCCACCCACCATATTCCTACCAATAAAAAAGTGATGGTTAATGCAAGGCCTTTGTCTTCCATTGTCATCACCAATGCAAAACCCACCAGTTGCATTAATACACTGCCAATATAGCCCATCGTGTAACCCTTAGCGCTGATACGATCCATATCTTTTTCTGCAGCTATTTCGGGCAGATAAGAATTATAAAACACCTGGCTGCCATAAAAGCCAATGCCCGCAAACATAAAGCACATCAATCCCAGTGTTACATGGTCTTTATTAAAAAAATAAAGCAGCGAACAACTTGCTGCCCCCATGTAACAAAAGAAACGCATGAAATTTTTCTTATTGCCTTTATAATCTGCTATCGAAGAAAGAATTGGCGATAATAGCGCTATTACTAAAAATCCAAATGCCAGTACATAATCCTTTAGTTCGGTATTCACAAAATGACGGCCTAAAAAAGTAATGCCATCAGGAAAATTTTTAAGCGATGTTACTGCCGCATAATAGGCGGGAAAAAAAGTGGTAGTGATTACTAAATTGTAAACACTGTTGGCCCAGTCGTACATGGCCCATCCATTAATAACTTTTTTAGAAGCTGTTTGCATGCTGGTGGCTTTAAAGTAAATGTACGTTTTTGTACTGATTTACAACAACTCAAAACCCGGGGAGCTTTTGTAAAATAAAAAGACCGCCTTTAGCATAAAGGCGGTCTTTTTAAATCATTACTATTAGTGATTGCTTTTTTCAATACTATCAAAATCAAGTTTTTTATATGTAATGAGCTTCACACTTTCAAATGTGTTATTGGTAAGATCCATATTTACGGGAGCACCATTAAACACACTGTCGGAAACCATATTGCCAATAGCTAAAAAACTAAAATCGCCCATTTCTTTTGCTTTTTCTACATTCACTACCATTCTAAAACAAACCGTATCATTTTTTTTGCAAAGCTGAAAACTTTTTTGCCCTTTGGCATTGTTGGATACAGAGTCGACATAATACATTAAGGCGGCAGTTTTTTTAGCCTGGTCTTCTGTAATACCATCCTTGTAATAAGTTTCTATATGTCCTTTGGTGGTTTTTTTACCATAATCTTTACAGGAAGTAAAGCCAATTACTACCAGTAATACAATCAGCATTTTTGTTTTTATCATAAAATTATTTTAGAGGACATAAGTACGATTTATTGCTTACAAATAAAATACCCTTTTACCGGTATTTAATTAATAACATGGGAAAAAATAAGCGCTAGCATTATTACACCAACAATAATTCTATATATCCCCCAAACCTTAAAGCCATATTTTTTTAAGAAGCCGATAAAAAATTTAATAGCTAAAAGAGCAACGATAAAAGCTACCACACTGCCTATAAGCAAAGTAGTTAAATTGTCTTTTGCAATTACTTCCGGATTGGTTTTATAAGTATCTAAAAAACTTTTTGCAGATGCAGCCAGCATGGTTGGTACGGCCAGGAAAAAAGAAAATTCTGCAGCAGCACTCCGGGTAAGCTTTTGGCTCATACCTGTAATAATAGTAGCCGCACTGCGGCTTAACCCCGGAAAAATAATAGAGAGCACCTGGCCACAGCCAATAACGAAGGCTGTTTTATTACTTACTTTTTCTTCGGAGTCTACTGTTGGGTTTTTAAATACCTTATCTATAAATAAAAGTATGATACCACCAGCCACCATTACACAGGCAATAAAAGTGAGATTGCCCAATGCTACATCAATATGTTTTTTTAAAAAGAAGCCGGCAATTAATGCTGGTATCACCGCAATGATCAGCTTGATATAAAAACTGATCCTCTTAAAATCAAAGAATTTCTTCCAGTATAAAACCACTACAGCTAATATGGCGGCTAACTGAATCACCACTTCAAACATATCAGTAAAAGGAGAGGGAGAAACACCTAGTAAAGGGTTTACAAATTTCATGTGGGCCGTTGAAGATATAGGCAAAAACTCTGTAAGCCCTTCCACAATGGCGATAATAATTGATTGTACAGTATCCATGTAATTGTTTTAAGCAGTTAAAATAAAAAATGCGAAGCAAAACTTCGCAAAATAGTATTCAGTATAAATTATGCATTATTCATTGGTCTTCGGTTTCTTCATAATAGCAAAGATCTCTATCAGTAAACCGGCGATAATTAATATTGGTGCAACAGTGATACGCCTTGTACTGTACACTTCGTTATCATTAAAAACTTTTGGATCGGGGCTTTTGCCACCCGACATTAAAACAAAACCAATAGCCATTACCACAATGCCAGCAAGCATCCAGATATAATTTTCTTTTGTAAACAGGGTTTGATTGGTTACCTGTGGTTGTTTCTTTTCGTTGCTCATGAGTTATTATTAAAGTGCAATATTAATATAAATCGTCCAATTTCATCCGCAGGTATTTTATTACCGCACGGTGTGTACTTACCAGGGTAATGGTAATACCCAGGAAGATAATGCCCAGGAACAGTAAAATCAGGCTTTTATTATCCCTTAAAACTTTAAACTCGGGCCTGAAAGATTCCACCAGTATCATTACGCCCCAAACCAGTGCAATGGCGATGCCTGAGGCAATAAGGCCATTTATGACTGCCCGGATATTAATAGGTTTGGCAATAAACCAGCGGGTGGCACCCACCATTTGCATTGTCTTAATTAAAAAACGGTTGCTGTACATAGCCAGGCGGATAGTATTATCAATGGAAAAGATCACTAATATGGTAAGGATAATGGCAGCCACTAAAACAACAATGAACATCATTTTTGCAAATCCACCCACTTTAGATACGATCTCATCGGGGAATTTATATTCCGCTACCATGCCTGGAAAAGCGGCTTCAATTGTGGCAGATATGGCTTTTAAGCTATCAGACTGCACATGATCGGCAGCTACATGAAAATCGATACTTTCCGGCAGGGGATTACTTTTGATAAACTGACGCCAGGTGGTATCATTATCGGCTTCAAATTTTTTGATGGCCATTTCCTTGGTTACATACTCCGCCGATTTTACATAAGGCAGTGCGGTAACATAAGTTTTTAAACTGTCTATCTTTTTAGGCGTGGCATCCCTGTTTAAAAAACATTGTACCTGTATATTTTCTTTAAAATAATCGGCAGTTTTGCGCAGGTTAAGAAAAAACCAGCCCACAATGCCAAATAAAAACAACACCAGAGACACTCCGATGATGGCATAGGCATAAGTAGGTTTTCCACGTTTGCTGCTTGCTTTTCCAAATTGAGACATACGTATCGAAATTTATTTAATGGTACGAACATGCCTCGTGGCCTGTTCTATTATTGATTAGTAGAGCGCAAATTAATTCAATTTGCGGGTATTATGTTATTTTTGCCCACTACAAAACGATTGCCTGCCGTAATTATTTTTATAAATGGAGAAGATATGGGGAGAATGGAGGTGAAATAACTTTTCTTTCACAATTGTGCGTCAAGACGGTTTTAAACCGTCAGACGCATTAGGCTGGCGAAATAAAAGCGTTCAGTAAAGATATAATGTACAAGAGTGCCCCGAATGCTTTCGGGATAAACTCTGCCAATGAAGTTGAACAAAAAATTAATGCAGATAACAAAATAAATTACGCCAAAAGCGGAATAGAAAATGGAATACAAATTTAACGAGATCGAAAAGAAGTGGCAGGATCACTGGAAAGAAAACAAAGTTTATAAAGTATCTAACGATACTGATAAACCAAAATATTATGTGCTGGATATGTTTCCGTATCCGAGCGGTGCAGGATTGCATGTGGGCCATCCGCTGGGGTATATTGCCAGCGATATTTACAGCCGTTACAAAAGACTGAAAGGCTTTAATGTGTTGCACCCGATGGGCTTTGATAGTTTTGGTTTACCTGCAGAGCAATATGCTTTGGAAACCGGGCAGCACCCGGCAGAGACCACCAAAAAAAACATTGCCACATTTAAAAATCAGCTGGATAAAATTGGTTTTTGTTACGATTGGGAAAGAGAAGTACAAACCAGCGATCCCAATTATTACAAATGGACGCAGTGGATATTTTTACAGTTGTTCAATAGTTATTTCTGCAATACCCAAAAAAAGGCGAGGCCAATAACTGAACTGGTTAAAAAATACGAAACAAAAGGCTGTGCAAAATTTACTGCTGAGGAATGGAACAGCTACAGCAAAAAAGAACAGGAAGAAATTTTAATGGACCGCCGTTTAGCATTTAGCAAATACGGTGAAGTAAACTGGTGTGAGGCATTGGGCACCGTGTTAGCCAATGATGAAGTAGTGAACGGTGTAAGCGAACGTGGCGGACACCCGGTTGTAAAAAAGAAAATGCGCCAATGGTATTTGCGTATCACTTCTTATGCTGATCGTTTACTGGAAGGATTAGAAACAGTAGACTTCAGCGAAAGCATGAAAGAAATGCAGCGCAACTGGATCGGCAAAAGCCAGGGAGCAGAGATAATTTTTGAAGTCGTGAGTAGTGAGTCGTCAGTCGTGAGTACTCCACTCACGTCTCCCGTCTCACGTCTCACAGTGTACACTACAAGACCTGATACTATCTTCGGAGTAGACTTTATGGTAGTAGCACCTGAACTTGATTTAGTGCAACAAATAAAAACACCGGAACAAACTGCAGCTGTTGATGAATACATTGCTTATGTAAAAAGCAGGAGTGATGTAGATAGAATGGCAGAGAAAAAAATCACTGGATGTTTTACAGGTGCGTATGCGATCAATCCTTTTGATGGCAAACAAATTCCTATATGGATAAGCGAATATGTTTTGGCAGGCTATGGCACGGGTGCTATTATGGCCGTACCCTGCGGCGATGAAAGGGATTTTAAATTTGCAAAACATTTTAATATTCCCATCACCAATATTATCGGTACACATTTTAATGGCGAAGAAGCGAATGCTACTAAAGAAGCATTGTTGGAAAACAGTGGTTTTTTAAACGGCGTGAAAATGACGGAGGCAACAGAAATAGTATTGCAAAAATTAGAAGAAAAAGGCATTGGCAAAAGAAAAGTGAATTACAGGATGAGGGATGCCGGCTTCAGCCGCCAGCGTTATTGGGGCGAACCATTTCCTGTTATCTGGAGCGATGGTATTGCTGTGCCTTTGGATGCTGCAGAATTACCATTGGAATTACCGCATGTAGATAAATATGGGCCGGGAAGAGAAGGCGAAGGGCCTTTATCAAATTTGGTTGATTGGGTTAGTGTTAGTAGCAACAAGCCTTCCGGCGTGTCTGGAAAAAGAGAAACCTCTACCATGCCGGGTTATGCAGGCAGCAGCTGGTATTTTTTGCGCTACATGGATCCCCACAATGCCGAAACATTCTGCGATAGAAAAGCAAGCGATTACTGGAACCAGGTAGATTTATACATTGGTGGTACCGAACATGCTGTAGGTCATTTATTGTACAGCCGTTTATGGACGAAAGTGTTGTTTGATCTGGGACATATTGGATATGATGAGCCGTTTAAGAGGTTGTTGAATCAGGGGATGATACAGGGGAGTAGTAGGTTTATGTATAGAGTAGAAGAATTTATTTATGGCAAAGGAGGAAGTATTAATTATGCTTCTGGCAAAAAAATCTTTATATCAAAAAATATTTATGATAAGGTTGTAAAACCAGTACATGAAAACGATAAAAATTTAGCCCAAGAAAAAATAGCAGAAATCTTAGAGATTGGGGATTTTGATACTATTCAAGTTCAAAGCATATTATTGAATTCTATTCACGTTGATGTAAATATTGTTGATGGGTTGGAATTAGATTTGAACGCAGTTAGGAAATGGAGAAGTGAATTTGAAGATGCAAAATTTGTTTTAGAAGACGGTAAATATATCTGTGGTGTTGAGACAGAGAAAATGAGTAAAAGATATTTTAATACGGTAAACCCAAGTGATTTATGCGATAGCTACGGCGCCGATACCTTCCGCATGTATGAAATGTTCCTCGGTCCGGTAGAAGCCAGCAAACCCTGGGATACCAAAGGCATTGAAGGTGTTCATCGTTTTTTAAGAAAACTATGGCGTTTGTTTAATGATGAATTAAAAGGTAAAGTATGGACGGATGAAAAAGCTACTGATGCCGAATTAAAAATTTTACACCGTACCATTAAAAAAATTGAAGAAGATACCGAGAAGTTTTCTTTCAACACGGCAGTAAGCGCTTTCATGATCTGTGTGAATGATTTGTTTGATGCTAAGTGTTATAAAAAAGAAGTGCTGGAAAAAATACTGATCTTATTAGTGCCTTATGCACCGCATATAGCAGAAGAGTTGTGGCACCAGTTGGGTAATGCAGGAACAGTTCTTGATGCGGCGTATCCAACTTTCAATCCAGCATTATTAGTAGAAAGCAGTAAAGAATATCCTGTGTCTATCAATGGCAAAGTAAGAACCAATCTTTCTTTAGCATTAGACCTTGATCAGAAACAAGTGGAAGAAATCATTCTGCAAAACGAAACGGTACAAAAATGGCTGGAAGGCAAACCGCCTAAGAAAGTTATTTATGTAAAGAACAAGATGATTAATGTGGTGGTGTAATGCCAGGGTGGGTCACCCCCAAAGGGTGGCTCACCCGGTGTAGGCCAATACGCTTACCTATTTAGCAGGCACTCTACTTTAATTGCCGGGTGAGCCACCCTTTGGGGGTGACTCACCCGGTGTAGGCCAATACGCTTACCTATTTATAGCAGGCACTCTACTTTAATTGCTGGGTGAGCCACCCTTTGGGGGTGACCCACCCGGTGCAGGCCAATACTCTTACCTATTTAGTAGGCACTCTACTTTAATCGCTGGGTGAGCCACCCTTTGGGGGTGACCCAGCCAGCCTGTGTTTATTGTTAAGGGAAAGCAACCATAATTAATCCGGCACTCGTCTTTTGCTCAAAATATTTTTGAGATGCCTGTTTCGGAATTATTAAAATCCCCTTTTGTTGCTGGTAATCATTATCATTTGGTTTTTAAAAGTATCGATGGCGTATTGTTGTTCAGAGAGGAAAATGATTACGCCATTTTTTTAGAACGTTTTCAACAGTTTACTGCGATAGCATTTACCAACTGGGCTTATTGCCAGCTCAGCAATCATGTACATTTTATTATTAAAGTAAAGCCGCTGGAAAATATTATAAAAGCAATTTCTAAAACCGATCAAACAAAACAAACGGTTGCTATGAAAAAATTATTGACATTGCAAGACAACCTGGAAGCTTTGGATGCAATGATAGAACGGCAGGTCAATAGTTTTATGGTATCATATGCTAACTACACAAAAAATAAATACCTGCATGATGGTGGATTATTTCAAAAGCCTTTTAAAAGAATAGCAATTGATACCGATACTCATTTGCAAATGGCAATTATTTATGTACATGCCAACATAATAAAGCATAAAGTTTTTGATAATCATAAAGAATACCTGCACAGCTCTTATAATGCTATTAGTATAAACAATAATTTTTATTGTGCATCAGCAGCAGTATTGCAATTTTTTGGAGGGGTAGAAAAATTTATACGATCACATGAAGAACAGATAAATTACTATTATCAAAAAGGTTTTCCGAATTCTAAACTGGAATAGCGTGGGTAATGCCTTAAGAGTAACTTGCCGGTGTAAGCTGATAGTGTTGCCTATTTAGCAGCAATCTGCTTTACCTGCGGGGTGGGCCACCCCTTAAAGGGTGGCTCACCCAAACTTAAACAGTCGGCGTTTTATTCGCCGACTTTTTTTATTTTACAGCTTATGCTTTTCGAATTCAGCTTTTACAGTTCTATACTGCTTATATTTTTTGTACACGGATTGGTGTATGCAATATTACTATGGCGTAAGAGTATTGTGAATGAAACGATATCTGATAAATGGCTCAGCATATTTTTATTCCTGTCTATATTATACATTTCCCCATGGATGCTGGGCTTTGCAGGCTGGTACGATACACAACCCTACAGGGATATTTTGTTTTACGTAACATTTCAGCATTTATTTTTTATAGGACCGGTCATATTTTTTTATGTACAAAGCTTATTAAACCCCTCATTTAAATTTGGCAAAAGAGAATGGTTGCATTTAACGCCGGGTATTTTATATTGTTTGTACACTATAGTAATTGCAGTTACCGATAAACTGGTATTACACAAATATTATTTTTTATCAGATGGCGCCGACAGGGAATTTGATACCTGGTACCAGCTTGCCGGTTATGTAAGTATGATAGGTTATTTTATTGCTTGTATCCGATATTATAATCTCTACAAAAAGTTACTGGTGCAGGTGGTGAGTTATGCCGACACGGTTTTGTTTAAGTGGATCAGGAATTTTCTCGTGGTGTTTTTGATCTTTCTGATTGTACGCTTTATATTTTTCATGCTTTCTTTTTCATTTACATTGCGGTATTGGGATGTATGGTGGTATTTTTTATCCTTCTCCATGTTATTCTATTATATCGCTATAACAGGATACGCTAATTCTATTAAAACAAAAGTCCCTTTTAAAACAGACTTGTTTAATGCAAAACCTGCATTGCTGCTGCAATATACGAGTGTTGATAGCGATATAGAGGAAGCAGAAGTAATTGAAATGGAAAATGATACAGAAGAAAATACCGGAGATGATTTTATAAAAGAATGGAAGGAAAAAATATTACAGGTGGTGGTAAATGAAAAACAGTTTGAAAAACCGGAATTATCATTGACCGACCTGGCAAAGCAATTAAGCACTAATGCTTCTGTTTTATCCAGGGTAGTGAACAAAGGTTTTGGAATGAATTTTAATGACTTTATTAATTATTACCGGGTGCAGGCTGTACTGGAAAAATTAAAAGCCGGCGAACAAAAAACACAAACTCTATTAGGCATTGCTTACGATTGTGGCTTTAACAGCAAAGCTACTTTTAACCGTGCCTTTAAAAAAGTAACTGGTGTAAGTCCTAAAGAATGGCTGCAAAACCTTACTGCATAATTTGAGACGTATTTAACTGGTAGCAAATCCTGATTTGAGCCATTGGTAAGTATCAGAATGCAGATTTTTATTTTAAAAAACAACATGAAATCAATCATTACTTTTTGTTTGCTCTTTATTGCAATCAACGTAAGCTGCCAGGTTAAAAAATCCGGAAATAAATTTGCCGCCATCGTAAATCAATATGTCAAAACAAAAAATTTTAGCGGCTCTGTATTAGTGGCAGATAAAGGCAAAATAATCTATCAGCAATATGTTGGTCTGGCTGATCGGCAGAATAATTTGCCTGTTACTGCCCATTCAAAATTTAAAATTTGCTCCATTACCAAAACCTTTACCGCTGTAATTATTTTACAGCTGATGGAAGAAGGCAAGATCGATCTTAATAAAACTATTGGCACTTACTTTCCAGGATACACAGGTGAAGCAAGAGATAAAGTGACCATACATCATTTACTTACTTACAGTAGTGGAATAGAAAATGTTGATCAGAGCAGCGAAGCGATGTATGCAATGCAAATGCCGGTGGATACTATCATCAGGAAATATTGCAGCGGTAAATTAGTAACCGAGCCTGGCAAAAAAATGGACTATAAAAATGCCGAGTATATCATCCTGGGAAAGATCATTGAAAAAATTACAGGGAAGCCTTATGCTGTTGTTTTACAGGAAAGAATTTTACAACCACTAAAAATGACGAACTCAGGCCTGTTACACAATAAAGATATTGTACCCGGACTGGCCGACACTTATTTAGTTGACAGTACAGGAAAATTTTACAACGATGATCCTTATTGGATAGAAAATTTTTATAGTAGTGGCGCCATGTATTCCACCACTAAAGATTTGTTGAAATTCGACCAGGCATTATTCAACAATAAATTATTGAAACAGGGGACTATGAAATTGATGACCACTTCTTATCCCGAATTATGGGGTGTGGCATATAGCTTTTGGGTAAATGATCAAAAGTTCGGTACCACTAAAACCAGGGTAATGGACAGAAGAGGAAATATCGGCGGTGCAAATACTGCCTGGTACCATTTCATCACTGAAAACATAACCATCATCGTGTTCAGCAACAGCAATGCGGCAGATGTGATAGAACTGAGAGAAAAAATTGCCCTTGCCTTATTTAATTGATTTTGAGTCGTCTTTTAAGCTGTTTCATATAATTTGAGACGGCTTTTTGTTTTATGATACATCATTATGTAGCCTCAAATCATCATTTGCAGCGACTGCGCCTTATAGCTGAATCATCTTTGTGTTGTTAATCAACACTAATTTATGAAACAGCTTTTAGCAATTTTAACCTGCCTTTTTTCACTACCTGCTTTTGCACAGCAAAAAGATAGCCTTCCCAAAAAAGATACTTCCACTTTTAACCAAACCCAAAAACTGAGCGAAGTAGTAATTAAAAGCAAGAAACCATTTGTAGAAATGCAGGCGGATAAAATGGTGCTGAATGTGCAAAGTGACATCGTAGCATCGGGCGGTACTTTGTTTGAAGTATTGCAAAAAGCACCGGGTGTTACCATCAGCAATGAGGAAACCATAAACATGGCTGGCAAAGCCGGTGTAAATGTTTTAATTGATGGCAGGCCTACGCAAATGAGTGCCAAAGACCTGGCCAATTATTTAAAAGCCACACCAGCTTCGGTAGTGGATAAAATAGAAATTATCATGAATCCATCTGCAAAATATGATGCACAAGGTAATGCAGGTATTATCAATATCCGGCTGAAGAAAAATATTGCTAAGGGAACGAATGGTAATATCAGCGCTTCTTATACACAAAGTAATCATCCTAATTATAATTTCTCCGGTACTATCAATCACCGACAGGGTAAATGGAATTGGTTTGGTAATCTTGCGGCACGTAAATCAAGACAAAATACCAACGGCGCCATCAATCGTTTTGTAAATACTAATGGTATTGATAAAGTTTTTGCCAATAAAACGGTTGATCAGGATGCCTCAAAAAATATCAGTTTTCAAACCGGTGCAGATTATTACCTCAACAAAAAAAATACTTTTGGTTTTATTGTAAAAGGAAATGAGTACTGGAGTAAACTATATACACCGGGTACTACGTTGATCAACAGCAACAATATCACCGATTCATCATTGCATACTATTAATGACAACCAGCAAAGAAATAGCCGTTACAATTTTAATGCAAATTATAAATATGAAGATACGTTGGGTAATGAATTGAATATTGACGCTGATTATACTTCTTTTAAAAATAACAGCAGTGGTTTGGTAGCGACAGATTTGCTGAATAAACAAAATGTAAAATATGGATATACTGCTAACGACCAGGACGTAATAACGCAAATAAAGATTTACAGCTTAAAAACAGATTACAGCAGGCAGCTAAAAAAGATACATGCCAAAATTGAAACGGGCTTAAAATATAATACCGTTGAAACCTCTAACGATTTAAAGGCATTGCTCTGGAATAACAACCAGTTTAAAGCAGATACCGGCCGTACCAACCAATTTAATTACACCGAAAAGATGTTTGCGGCTTATACAAGTTTTAATCAAACCATAAAAAAATGGGAATACCAGGTTGGTATCAGGGCAGAACAATCGGTGATAAAAGGTAAAAGTATTGGACTGAAAAATATTGCATTAAATTATCCCGATACCTCGTACTTAAATTTATTTCCTACAGCATTTGTGCGTTATACTATCAATGATAAAAATAATATTGGGATTTCTTATGGCAGAAGAATTAACCGGCCTACGTTTCAGGATCTCAATCCTTTTGAATACATATTTGATAATTACAGTAAAGAAAGAGGGAATCCTTATTTGCTACCTGAGTTCAGTAATAATTTTGAACTGAATTATTCTTATAAAGGAGCGGTGAATGTTGGCATGGGCTACAGTCATACTAATAATTCATTTCAAAGCATCAGTACACTTAAAGGAGAAGTAACAGAAGTAACAGAGTATAATATCGGTAATGAAAAAAGACTGTACCTGAGTTTAAATGTGAGTGCTCCCGTTACCAAATGGTGGGATGGATATTTTAATCTGAATCCTTTTTATAAAACATACCAGGGCGCAATTCCCGAAGGGAAACTGGATAACACTACCTGGGGAATGAGCTGGTACAGCAGCCAGAGTTTTACTTTACCCAAAAAATGGAAAGCACAGATCAGCAGCTGGGGTAATATCCGCACACTGGATGGTATTTATAAAACATCGGGCCTGGGCAGCCTGGATGCTGGTGGAAGTAAATCAATTTTAAAAGACAAATTAAATATTCGTGTATCAGTAACTGATATTTTTAATACACAACGCTGGAAGCAACAGGCCGATTTTGGTAATGTACATTTTAATTATTACCGTAAGTGGGAGAGCCGAACTTTTCGGATACAGCTTACCTGGAAGTTTGGTAAAACAAATTTTAAATTAAGAGATAGAGAATTGGGGGCACAGGAAGAAATTAACCGGATAAAGTAACACAACTACTTATTATTGGGGCCTTTAACCAGCTATTTATAGCGGGTTAAAAATCAATACAGGCAGGGCTTTTACTTAATGTTATCATTTTATAGATTACAAAAAAATAAATACCGTAAAAATACTATCAAGTTTTTGTTGGTTACAATTAAAAGGAATACTTTAGTTTCTTGTTGCTTGAAAAAGCAACATCACCCGCAATAAATAAAACCAAACTAAACTTTATGAGGAAGATTACCCTTCTCTGCTGTGCGCTGCTATGCACAGTTTTTTCCCGAGCCCAGGTCACAGGTGTAAAAACTATAGGCGTAGATTATCCTACGATAGCTGCCGCTGTTAGTGCATTAAACACTTCCGGTGTAGGTGCCGGCGGAGCCACCATTAATGTTCCGGGGGGCTATACCGAAACAGCTCCGGCAGGCGGCTTTGTATTGGGAAGCACAATTTTAAATGCTTCTTTAGGTGTTGCCAATCCACTGACCATTCAAAAAAGCGGAGCAGGCGCCAATCCATTAATTACTGCTCCGGTAGGAACCAGCACTACAGTTGACGGTATATTTAAAGTAGCTGGCGTAGATTACCTTACCATTGATGGTATTGACCTGCAGGAAAGTGCAGCCAATACCACTGCAACTACAGCCACCGAATGGGGCTATGCTTTTGTAAATTTAAATAATGCAGCGCCTTTTGATGGTTGTAACAACAATACTATTAAAAACTGTACTATTACGTTGAACAGAACTATTGCTACACCTTCTTCTGCTATTTATTTCAACCATATTACAGCTACCAGTTCTACAGCGCTTACAATTACTGCTACAGGAGATTTACATAGTAATAACAAAGTGTACAGTAATACTATAACTAATACCACAACAGGTATAAATTTCACAGGCTTTAGCGCCGCCAGCCCTTATACTCTTTATGACCAGGGTAATGATATTGGTGGTGCCACTGCGGCAACAGGCAATACCATTACAAATTTCGGCGGTACCAACTATACCAGTATTGGCGGTATCACATTTGCTAACCAGAATAATGGCAACGTTTCAAATAATACTTTAAACCAGCTGGCTAACGGCGGCGTAAACACAATTGGTGCACATTGGGGTATTTATACCTTTGGAACCAACTCCGCTTTTACCGTAAATAATAATAATATTACATTAGGTATAGCGAGTATTAATACAGCGTATTTTACTTACGGCGTTTATTCTAATGCAGCCGGTACTAACCTGACTGCTACTAATAATACAATTTCGCAATCCGATCCATCGGGATCTGCTGTAGTTAATTACGGCATATTTTTTCCTAATGGTAATAATCTTACTGCTACAGGTAATACAATCACCCAAACACAGGGGGTTAGTGGTACCACATATGGTATTTACACCACTGCACTAGGTACTCTTAATGTTAACAATAACGTTATTAAGCAGACAACTACGGCTGCGGTAACAAGTGGATTTGCTTCAATTTATTGCAGCGCTACAGCCGTTGCCGAAACTATAAATGGCAACAGTTTTAATAATACTAATGTAAATACCACCGGCACTTATTACCTGATTTATTCAAGCAATAGTACACCTAATATAACTGTTTCTGGTAACAGCATTAATGGCAGTTTTACAAAAGGAGGTGCAGGCGGAACTGTATATGGATACTACAATAATGGTAGCCCTTCTTCAGGTACAGCCACCATTAGTAATAATAATTTTTCAAATGTTAATTTAACAGGCGCAACCGGTTTTTATGGTACGTTTTCAAATACCAGTACTTCCCAGGTTGTAATTATTACGGGTAATACGGTTTCAAATGTAACCACAGGAGCTTCCACAATTTTTGGTTTGTATCATAGCTATGGTGCGGTGGGAAGTTTGTTGAATAATAATACGGTTTCCGGCTTATCGGGCGCTTCAACAGTTAATGGTATGCAGGTGGGAAGCACTGCAGCATTAGGAATTGCAGTGTATGGCAATAGTGTGAGCAACCTGAGTACAACCGGAGCATCCACTGTTACCGGGCTTCTTTATTCCGGTGGTACAAACGGCAGTGTATATAAAAATAAGATATCTGGACTGACAGCTTCCAATGCAGCTGGTATTGCAAATGGTGTAACCATTACTGCAGCCACCACTGCTTTAAATTTTTATAATAATGTTATCGGAGATCTTAAAGCTCCATTAACGTCCAGTGCTACTGATGCTGTAAGAGGGATCAATATCACCGCTACTACTGCTACTTCCAACCTAAACTTATCATATAATACAGTAAATATTGCCGCTTCTTCTTCCGGAGCTAATTTTTCAACATCGGCATTATTTGCTACTACCAGTGCTACAGCAACTTCAGCATCGCTAACGTTAACAAATAATATTTTTATAAATACCTCTACACCTAACGGAACAGGATATACTTCTGCTTACAGAAGGTCAAGTACAACGTTAACTAATTATAATACTGCTTCAAATAATAACCTTTATTATCCGGGTTCGGGTTGTACCAATAACGCCTATCTGTATGATGGCACTACAGCTTATTTAACGCTTGCCACATTCAAAGCTGCGGTAAGTACCAGGGAAGCTGCTTCGGTGTCAGAAATCAGTACACCATTTGCAAGCACAACAGGTGCAGGCGCAACCTTCTTACATATTAATACTGCAACTCCTACAGTTGCTGAATCTGCAGGTATTACTGTTGCAGGTATCACTGATGATATTGATGGTGATGTGAGGAATGCAACTACGCCTGATCTTGGAGCCGATGAATTTACAGGCACTGCACCATCACCTTGTGCAGGTACTCCGGCGGCGGGTGTAATTACCGGTAATGTGAATATTTGCCAGGGAAGTTCCACTATACTCACTCTTACAGGCTATTCATCAGGTTCTGGTATCTCCATTCAATGGCAATCTTCAGCTACTTCTGGCGGTCCATATACTAACATTAACTGTGCTAATGGACCTACTTTAAATACTGGTGTAATTCCTGCCGGCACTACAGTTTATTATGTTGCCGTAGTTACTTGTGCTAACGGAGGTGCTTCTGCCACTACAGCGCAATTTGCAGTTACATCTAATGCCACACCTGCCATTACACTTACGCCTGCATCTGCTACTATTTGTAATAATGGTACAGGAACAAGTATTACAGCATCCGGTGCAGCTACTTATGTATGGTCACCTGCTACAGGCCTGAGTGCTGCTACAGGTGCTACAGTTACTGCTAACCCAACTGTAACTACTACTTATACCGTAACAGGTACAAGCGCAGCAGGCTGCACGGCAACCAATTCTATTTTGGTAACGGTAAATCCTGCACCGGTTGTTACAGGCGTAACGGCATCCAGCACTAATATTTGTTCCGGAGCTGCAGTAAATTTAAATGCTGCTGTTACCTCCAATTCTGCCCCAATAAGTGTTTTAGCTGAAGGCTTTGAAGGAGGAATTCCTGCAAGCTGGGCTATTCTCAACGGCGGTACCGGAAATAACTGGACAATTGGCCCTGTTAATGGTACAGCAAGAACTGGTACCAAATGTGCTGAATATAACTGGAATTCAACGAATGCTGCCAATACTTATCTTATCACAGGTGGGGTTACCCTAACCGCAGGTGTTACCTATACAGTATCATCGTGGTATAGAGGTACAGGTACCACGTTCCCTGAAAAATTAAAAGTAACAGTGGGTACAGCACAAACTATTGCTGCACAAACTACCACCATTCAGGACGTAGGGACAATTACCACTGCGACTTATACACAACAATCTGCTACATTTACTCCGGGAGTAAGTGGTGTTTATTATTTTGCCTGGAACTGTTACTCTGCAGCCAATGAATTTTACCTGGATGTAGATGATATCTCTATTACGTCTCCGGCACCTGCAGATACTTATGCCTGGACTTCTACACCGGCAGGGTTTACATCTAATGTACAAAACCCAACAGGTGTTGTTACAGCGGTTACCACCACTTATAATTTTACAGTAACTAACAGTTACAGCTGTCCTGCTTCAGGTTCAGTAACGGTTACTGTAAATAACCCCACAGCTTATGCCGTAACTGGTGGTGGTGGTTATTGTAACGGCGGCACAGGGGTGAATGTTGGCCTGGCTAATTCGCAAACAGGGGTTACTTATCAACTGGTATTAAACGGCACTACAAACGTTGGTGCCCCGGTTGCGGGAACAGGGGGAGCGATTAGTTTTGGTTTGCAAACTACCGTTGGTACATACACTGTTGTGGCTACCAATACAACATATCTTTGTACCAGCAATATGACAGGTTCTGTATCTGTATTTAACTTTCCCGCAGTAGTTATTACACCTACCTATACACAGCCTGCAACCTGTGTTACCACTGATGGTGCTATTTCAATTGCAATGAGTGGTGCACCTGGCCCCTACAGTTTTATCTGGACAGGACCAGGCGTTGTAACAAATGCTCAAAACCAGACTAACCTCATTGCAGGTACTTATACAGTAACTGTTACTGATGGCAATGGCTGCTCAGGAAACGCTGTGTTAACATTAGTTGGACCTGGAGGTTGTTCAATTTGTCCTACAATAGGCAGCGTAACTACCAACCCAACACCTTCAGGATGTATTGGTTCTCCGATATCACTTACAGCTTCAGGTCTTACCTCTATGGGTATCACTTATGGTATAGAATTTAGATCATTTACTACTGCCACTGCCAATCCTTATGCAGGTGGTACCATACTGGCAACAGTACCTAATGGCAGCCTCACCGGTGGCGGAACAACTGCAACCGGTACGGGTACATTTGCTGCGGCTAATACTTACTTTGTATATGCTGTGCTTTCGCCAACACCACTTGACCCAAGCTGCAGGCCAAGCGTTTTAACCAATTTTACTATTAACCCAACACCTACTGCAATAGCCACACCGGCATCGCAAACAGCTTGTTCTGGTACAGCCATAACAACAATTGCATTCAGCGGTACAGTTGCAGGTACTACTTATAACTGGACAAGAAATAACACCGCAACTGTAACAGGCATCGCAGCAAGCGGCGCAGGTGATATCAGTGGTACATTAACCAATACTACTACCGCACCAGTAACAGTAACCTTTACTATTACACCGATTGCAGGTGGTTGTCCCGGCACTCCTATAACAGCTACTGTTTTGGTAAACCCAACACCTGTTGTAACTGCTACACCAACGGCACAAACCATTTGCTCTGGTACAACAATTACTACTATTGTAAACTCAGGTAGCGGTGTAACAGGTACGGTATACAACTGGGTAAGGAATAATACAGCTACTGTAACAGGTATAGCTGCAAGTGGTACAGGCAATATCAGTGGTGCATTAGTTAATAATACAGCTGCTGCAATAACCGTAACCTTTACCATTACACCCGTAGCTAATGGTTGCTCAGGCACACCAGTAACTGCAACAGTATTGGTAAACCCTGCTACAACAGCTACAGCTACACCGGCATCACAAACTATCTGCTCTGCAGGTACGCTTACACCAATAGTATTAACAGGTGTTGCAGGTTCTACATTTACCTGGACAAGAGATAACACGGCTACAGTAGTAGGTGGTATACCAGCAAGCGGATCAGGATCAAGTATCACTGGTTTCCTCACCAATCTTACAACAGCACCGGTTACCGTAACATTTACCATTACCCCTATAGCTAATGGTTGCCCTGGTACACCAATTACTGCAACAGTGTTGGTAAATCCATTGGCAAGTGCAGTAGCTACTCCGGCAACGCAAACAGCATGTTCAGGATCGCCAATTACTACTATTGCATTAACCAGTAACGTAACAGGCACTACTTATAGCTGGACAAGAGATAACACAGTTGCGGCAACAGGTATAGCAGCTTCAGGTACAGGTAATATTACAGGTACATTAACCACTACCGGTACAGCAGCGGTAACAGTAACGTTTACCATTACACCGTCATTTGCAGGTTGCCCTGGGCCCTCTATAACAGCTACAGTTACTATTAACCCAACACCTGTAGTGACCCAGCCTGCAAACCAAACATTATGTAATGGCAGCACTACCGCAGCAGTTAATTTTGCAGGTGGTATTGCAGGCACTACCTATAGCTGGACCAACAATACAACATCAATAGGACTGGCTGCAGGTGGTACAGGAAATATTGCAGCATTCACGGCTACTAATACGGGTATTGCTCCGGTAACGGCAACAATAACCGTAACACCATCATTAAATGGCTGTACAGGTACTCCTAAAACTTTCACTATTACGGTTAACCCAACTGCAAATGTTAATGCAGTTGCAAATCAAACATTATGTACCGGTGCGGCCACAACTGCGGTTACGTTTGCAGGTACAGTTGCAGGTACAACTTACAGCTGGACAAATAATACGCCATCCATCGGATTGGCAGCAAGTGGTACTGGTAATATTGCATCATTTACGGCAATCAATACCACATCAACAGCTGTAACAGCTACAATAACTGTTACACCAACAGCTGCAGGCTGTCCAGGTACACCAAAAACCTTTACCATCACCGTTAATGGCCAGTCGGTTGCACCAACAGGTGCCACAGCAAGCAATATAGCATTGTGTGGTCCGGGCACTGCAGACCTTACTGTACAGGGCGGGGCATTAGGTACAGGCGCATCATGGAAATGGTATAGCGGAAGTTGCGGCGGTACATTAATAGGTACAGGTGCAACAATTACCGGTGTTGCGGTTAACGGCACAGCTACTTTCTATGTAAGGGCAGAAGGAACATGTAACACTACAACCTGTGCCAGTGTAACGGTAACCGTTAATCCACAACCAGTAATTACATTATCAGCAGCGCCTTACACCAGCCTGATGCCACCATTAGTTACAGGCATCACCGCTAATATTACACCAGTATCGGCAACTAATACCATTGTATGGTTTAAAGATGGTGTACTTATCAATGGCGCAACCACCAACACTTTAAGTGGTATTACTGTTGATCAGCTGGGTTCTTATACTGCAAGGGTAACAACAACAGCAGGTTGTTCGGCTTTATCTGCACCACTGGTGATAAAAGATTCTGCGTCGAACAAACTATTCATCCTGCCAAATCCAAATAGCGGGCAGTTCAAGATCAGGTACTATACCAGTGCCCGTAATTTCGGGTTCCTGCGTACCGTAACTATTTACGACAGCAAAGGAACAAGGGTGTTTACCAAAGCCATACCAATTACAGCCGCATACAGTACTATGGATATCGATATCAGAAATTCTGGTAAGGGATTATACATTGTAGTGGTAGGCGACAGTGAAGGTAAAGAACTCATTACCGGGAAGGTTGTGGTACAATAAACAATAATTTATCACATTAAATAAAGCTAAAGCTGCTCCTGAAAAGGGGCAGCTTTTTTATTGCTAAGCATTACAACCAGGCCAAACATCTGCTAAGTTTTAATTTACATTTCACTACCTTCAATAAATGAAAAGTGTATTGGAAAATGTTTTGCAAAAAAATCAGTCCGGCTTTCGTGCGGTAGTAGATTTTAATGCAGCAACAGAAAAAATTGCCCACATTAATTTGTCAAAATCCAATACAGAACTTACAGAAGAAATTTACAGCAATACCAAAAGTTTTTCTGCCTGGATTGATGCCAAACGAAAAGAACAAGGCGCTAAATTTTTAATTGGTGGCTATGCCGAATTGCGGGATATGTACAAGCGCAGTTTACTTTTTGACGAAGAAAAAAAATATGGTATAGAAAAACCAATAACAGAAGAACCCCGCCGCCTGCATATTGGTACCGATATATGGGGTGATGCCGGTACCAAAATATATGTACCTGTTGGCGGTACTGTACACAGTTTTGCTTTCAATAATAATTTTGGAGATTATGGTGCAACGATCATCTTGCAACACCAGTTAGATACCATTGTGTTTTATACTTTATATGGTCATCTGAGCCTTGCCGATATTCAACACCTGAAAGAAGGAAAATTCATCAGCAGGGGCGAACTGCTGGCACATTTTGGCGAGCCAAAAGATAATGGCAACTGGCCACCGCACCTGCACTTTCAGATTATCAGCGACATACGTTTGTACAAGGGAGATTACCCGGGAGTGTGTGCTGAAAAAGAAAAAGATAAATACCTGGCTAATTGCCCTGACCCGGACCTGATTTTAAATTTGATGAATAAAATATGACCAGGCAATTAATGAAAACTTAAAGGGAAAGTGCTGCATAAAGAAAAACCAATCAGCAACAATACACCACCGCAAATTAAATAGCCCTGAACTAGATGTTTTTTTTCTCCTGGTACCGCAACTATTAATGCACAAATCAGGTTAATGCTACCCTGCAATACGCCAAGTGCCCCAACAAGTATCATGCCCGACGTAGCCATCAACAATCCTAAGACTACAAACACAATAGCATTTACTATAATTACGTTTTTATATTTTTCCATAATACATGTTTTAATTGAAGGCAATTTTTTTAGCCCGGAGTTCGTTTAAATATTCTTCTTTATCATCCCTGTAAAATAAATTCATCGTTTCAAATGGGATTATATTACCGTTTTTGTGAACGATATGCACGCAGCTTTTTTTGATCGCTCTCACATCAAAATCATACGCATCAATAAACCGCATAATTATGATCCTGAACAAATTATCATAACTTAGCCCGGGTGCCTGTATATTGGGTAAACAACAAAGTAACTGGTTAAAATTTTCGGTAACCTTATCTACCGAAATGCCGGTACTGAAAATATTGATGAGTTGTTCATGTAAAAAACTATCCTGTTCGTAAACAATAGTGTTTCTTGATTTATCTAAAAGAAATGCAGGGTCAACATATCTTGTCATAGGAAAAACCTGCCCATTTACTTTTAATGCATATGCCATTGCCAAAGCATCAGGATTGCAGGGAACAGGAATAATATCGTTCTTGTTGAAAATATTTGTTTGGTCTAAAATATTTTGTCGTACTTCAGTTAACGTTAGCCTGTCTGTTGCGGTATTAAAATTATCTAACCTGCCGGCAACCTGTGTAGGTTGAAAAGTTACACCACGAACACATTTTTGTTGCAATGCAAATTCAATTATTTTTCCGATCTCATCATCGTTTAGCCCTTTTTGCAAAGTGACAACTAATGTAGTGGAAAGGTTTAATGCATTCAGGTGCTCAAGAGCTTTCATGCGAACATCACTCAAATCCTTTCCCCGTAATTGTTCCAGCGCATGTGGTTTAAAAGAATCAAACTGTAAATAGATCTCAAAATCGGGAGCATAGCTGGCCAGTTGCTTTGCAAACTCAAAATCCTTTGCAATGCGAATGCCATTGGTGTTCACCATTAAATGTTTAATAGGTTTTGTTTTGGCTATATCGAGGATGGCAAAAAAATCAGGGTGAATGGTAGGCTCACCTCCGCTTATCTGCACTACATCCGGCTCTCCTTCATTGGCAACAATGATGTCGAACATTTTTTCCACTTCCTCAATAGTTCTGTGCCTGCCATAATGCGGACTGCTCATCGCATAACAGGTGGGGCAGGTTAAATTGCAACGGTCTGTAATTTCTATTACGGTTAAGCAACTATGTTGTTCATGGTCCTGGCATAAGCCACAGTCATACGGACAGCCATAATGTGTTTTGGTATTAAATTGTAGTGGTGTCTCCGAAGGTTTATTGTAGTTACGTATATTTTTATAGTAATCAATATCAGTAGCTATCAATACTTTTTCAAAACCATGTTGTGCACAATTTTTAAGCATAAAAACATTACCATCCTCAAATACAATTTTTGCATCTACACGTTGCAGGCAGGTGCTGCAGATGCTAAGGGTAAAGTCGTAGTAAGTGTAGGGTCTTTCAGGCATTTATTTTTATTTTTTGATTAATAAGATTTTGCGGATGCAGTATGGTGTTTAAATAATACAATAAGCCCGCTAAGCAGGTTATTTGTATTGTAGATAACCCCGTTATTATATTGTAATGCGGTTTTATAAAATCCAGTAAAAAACGAAATGAAATATAAGCGATCATAAATAATTTAAATCTGGCACCATTTTCTAAAACATATTTTCTTTCAAAAACTAACAGGGTCACCCAAAGCAACAGGAGAAAAGCAATTTCATATAAAGTAACCGGATGGCGTAATACATTGTCACCTAAATTCATACCCATAATAAAACTGGTGCTGTTGCCATAGGTTTCTTCATACACTCCCATGCTAAAACATCCTATTCTGCCTATTACCAGGCCCAATATCATTGGGTAAGTAAAAAGGTCACCGGAAGATTTTTTTTCATGAATTATTTTCTTCACTGATTCAACTCCAAATAAGCCACCTAAAAAACCACCCACCACTGTTTTGTTGCTATAGATATATAGCAGGGCGTTTTTAGAAGATTGTAACTGTTCCGGGTTCTCCAACGCACCAATAATTCTGCTGCCGATTAAAGCACCGAAAATAGCACCAATAAGTATCCATATCCTGTTAGAAGAGATGATAGGGTCAGTTTGTTTTTTTCTTAAAAAAATAAAATAGCGAAAACCCAGAAAAAGCCCCATTGTTTCAAAAATAGTATGCCATAAAATTTGGGTAGATCCAATGGTTATGTAAAAGGGAAATTTCAAAAGCACAAGTTTTAATCGGGAAGAAGTTACTGCGTAAAATTGATTGGCGCAGACGAAATTTTAGCTGGGTATTCTGTTTTTTTTAAAATTAAAGGAAATCCACAACTTTATAGTTAAAAAAACGTTTATTTAAAGGCATACAATTTTTAAAAAACATAACTTTGCCCAATAAATCTTACAGAATGGAGCTAACTCCCGGTACATTACTGAAAACTATCGACAGTCCGGCTGATTTAAAAAAACTCAGCAGGGAAGAATTGCACCAGGTTTGCGAAGAACTGAGGCAATATATCGTTGATATTGTGAGTGTTCACGGTGGCCACTTTGGTGCCAGCCTGGGCGTGGTGGAGTTAAGCGTTGCCCTGCATTATGTATACAATACCCCTTACGATCAATTGGTTTGGGATGTGGGCCACCAGGCTTATGGCCATAAAATATTAACCGGCCGCAGAGATAATTTCCCTTCTAACAGAAAATACAAAGGACTTAGCGGTTTTCCAAAACGCAGCGAGAGTGAATATGATACTTTTGGCGTGGGGCATTCTTCCACATCAATAAGTGCGGCATTGGGTATGGCAATGGCTGCTAAATACAAAGGCGAAAAAAGAAAAAGCATTGCCGTAATTGGCGATGGTGCTATGACTGCAGGGTTGGCTTTTGAAGCGATGAACCATGCAGGTGTTGCAGATGCAGACATGCTGGTGATCTTAAACGATAACTGCATGAGTATCGATCCAAATGTGGGTGCGTTAAAAGAATACCTTACCGATATCACCACTTCTCAAACTTATAATAAAGTAAAAGACGAAGTGTGGAATTTGCTGGGCAAGCTACCGGTGGGAAAAAGTTTCAGCCGCAGCATGGCGCATAAACTTACCGAAGGGGTAAAAGGTATGGTGAATAGTAAGGCTAATTTATTTGAATCTTTAAAGCTGCGTTATTTTGGTCCTATCGACGGACATAATATCACCAAGCTGGTGGATACTTTACAGGATCTGAAAAATATTCCCGGCCCTAAAATTTTACATATTGTAACAGTAAAAGGGAAAGGATACGATTTAGCAGAAAAAGATCAAACCCTTTGGCATGCGCCGGGTTTGTTTGATAAAGTGACGGGAGAAATTCAAAAGAAAAAATTCGATCTGCCGCAGCCGATGAAATACCAGGACGTTTTCGGGTACACGATGATTGAACTGGCAGAAAAAAATAAAAAAATATTTGGTATCACTCCGGCAATGCCCAGCGGCTCCTCTTTAAAATACATGATGGAAAAAATGCCCGACCGTGCATTTGATGTGGGCATTGCAGAACAACATGCAGTAACAGTGAGTGCAGGTATGGCTACGCAAGGGATGAAGGTGTTTTGCAATATCTATTCTTCCTTTATGCAAAGAGCATACGATATGGTAGTACATGATGTGGCTATTCAAAAATTACCTGTAGTATTTTGTTTAGACAGAGCCGGGCTTGTAGGTGAAGACGGACCTACACATCATGGTTGTTATGATATTGCTTTTATGCGTTGTATACCCAACCTTATTGTAAGTGCGCCAATGAATGAAAGGGAATTGCGTAACATGATGTATACTTCACAATTGGATTCACTTAATCTTCCCATTGTAATCCGGTATCCGAGAGGAGAGGGTGTGATGCCGGATCTGCAAAAGGATACGATGGCTGATAAATATCCTTTTGAAGAAATTCAGATTGGTAAAGGGCGCAAATTAAAAGACGGCGAGAACATTGCCATTCTTTCTTTCGGTCATCCGGGAAATTTTGCAGCTGCAGCCATACGTGATGTAAAAGCAGACGGCATTAATCCTGCACACTATGATATGCGTTTTGCAAAACCATTGGATGAAGCCATGCTGCATGAAGTGTTTGCAAAATTTGATAAAATAATCACCATAGAAGATGGTACCGTAGTAGGTGGATTTGGAACGGCGGTGCTGGAATTTATGAATGCACATGGTTATAAAGCAGATGTAAAAATATTAGGTATTCCAGATAGGTTGGTAGAGCATGGTTCTCCCAAGCAATTGTATGATGAAATTGGTATTGATGCCAATGGTATTGCAGAAGTGCTGCGGGAGATGAGTAGTGTAAGTGTAGCGCAACTGGTGAAGTAAAATTGCTTCTTAAACGTCATATTTTACCTGATAAAAAATCAATGATTTTAAAATAAAAAAAGCAACTGTTTTCGCAGTTGCTTTTTTTATTTTCTTTAACACCCTATTAAATATTTTTGTGGAAATATATGCGTTAGGCATCTCAGCCAAACACATCTCCATGAAATTTTTTATGAAACTTACAGCAACAGTGCTTTTACTGCTGGCCAGCATTTCTGCATTAGCTTATTTTCTTTGGTACAAACCCAAGCCTGGTCACCTGGCTGCAAAAACAACTTTTAAACCAAAGAAAGATGAAACGGGTAAAACTGCGTTGCTAAGGTTAAAACAAAAAGCTGAAATTATTGCTGCTTATGCCAAAGCACACGAGTACAACACTGTGTATTGCTTTATGGTAGACATGAAGATCGAATCAGGCAAGAAACGTTTCTTTGTTTATAACCTGCAAAAGGATTCTATTGAACTATCCGGATTAGTAACACATGGCAGCGGCAGGGTGCAGAGCAGCGAAGTACAATTTTCTAACGAAGCTAACAGCTTATGTACTTCACTGGGTAAGTATAAAATCGGCGGTTCGTACACCGGTAAATTCGGACTGGCTTTTAAATTATATGGATTGGATAATACCAACAGCAAAGCCTTTGATCGTTTTGTAGTATTACATTCTCACTCCTGCGTACCCAACGAAGAAATAGCACCATCGGGTATTTGTGAAAGCTGGGGCTGCCCCACTGTAGCACCGGCATTTTTAGCACAATTGAAAACTTATATTGACAAGGCAGAAGATCCGATCTTGCTTAATATCTATTATTAAAATGCATTGGGCTGCCTGTGTAATTTGTGCAATCTGTGGCAAAAAAAATCCCCTTATTTAAAAGGGGATAATTATTTTAGTTCCATTGTGTGGGGTTATCATCAGGTAAAAGCCCTACCACTTCTTCTTCCCGGTTTTCATTCCACTCCACTATAAAATTATTTCTTCCTTCGCCAATTAGTAATGTAATATAACGGCCCTGCGCCATTTCCAGCATATTTAAAAACAGGAATAAAGCATGGATACGGTTATCACAAGCTTCAAATATTTTTTCAAATGACAAAGTTTTTTCAGTACGGCAGATGGTCATCATATATTCCCTGCTGCCTTCCATGGTGTAATTGTATTGTACCACGGTATGCACCGGTTTAAATTTACGTTCCTGTAATTTTTGTACCACTCTTTCAAAAGCCTTCATCAATTTAAACAACGTAACAGCTTGTATCTCGGTGCCTTCGCCGGCTTCTTCACCAATCTGTGCTATTTCTCTTTGTACATTACCACGTTTAACGATCATCATGCGTATGGCTTCCATCTCTGCCATTTGAGCAGCCGCTTCTTTAAACTTTTTGTATTCAAGAATTTTGTTTACCAATTCCTGTCTTGGATCAATTTCATTACCCAATGCATCTACTTCTTTACGTGGCAACAACATTTTTGCTTTAATACGCATCAATGTACTGATGAATAAAATAAACTCACTGCTCAATTCAATATTCAGCTTTTCGCCCTGGTGAATGAAATCCAGGAAATCATTAGTGATCTTGGTAATAGGAATATTGTAAATATCCAGTTCATCCCTTTCAATAAAGAAGAGCAACAGATCGAAGGGACCTTCAAAGTCCTGTAATTTTATCTGGTAACTTGGTGCGTTCACGGTAGCTGAGTTATAGTATTAAAAAAACTCCCCGATTATGTCGGGGAGGGCAAATGTATTAATTATTAGTTAAGTTAAGGCCACAACTATTCCACAATTCATTTACAATTTTAAGGTAAGGCCGATGCCTAAAATTTCCTTTAACTGCGTTTTTTTAATAATATCATCATCGTAGATCATATCCAGGCTGATGGTGGTACCCAGCCATTTATTAAACTTCATAGCCAGCAGGTTGGTAAAATAGACGTCCACATTTTGCGGATTCCTTTTGTAATTACTGAAAAGATCCAGTCTTCCTGCATAAGTAGCCCATTTGGCAAGTGCTTTATTGTATTTGGCAGTAATATAGGCTCCAATCTCGTTATAACTCTTTTTAAAAGCCGGCACCCCAAATTTATCAAGCGCATAAAAATCAGGGTCTTTTTTAAATATCCATCTGGTGGTTATGGGGGAGATGAATAAGGAGAAATTATCATTGGGCCTGTAGTCCATACCCAGCGAAACCAGTAATTTACCCGGCGCCAGAAAATTGGAAATCTTGGTATTAACCGTATCAGTATAAGCAAAACCTTCCAATGCCTGGCTGTTGAAATTGATCAATGCCGCAGCATACCATTTTTTCGACACCTGGTAGCCGTATTTGCTGGTAACATCAATCAGGTCGTCCGTTTTTCTGAATTTACTATAGCTGGTAGCATTTTGAAAACCGAGGGCAAGGTTAAAATAATTGTCCCAGGTATTTTTGCCTCTTCTGAAATTAATGCCATAATTGAAGATGCCATTTACACCCAAAGTATTTTGTTCGCCACCGGCTGCCCAGTTGCTCAGGCTGCCCTGGTTAAGGTTGATGATTAAAGTGCCGCCACGTTTCCAGCCATCTTTTTCAGCGCTTTTTACTTCTTTGTTAGCGGAGGCTTGTAAGCCTTTTACGGTAGCATCTTGTGCGGTTGCGGAAATAGCTGCACCAAAAAGGGCAGCTGCTAATAAGGTTTGTTTCATACTCATCTGTTTTAATTAAAAAAGCATTGCTGCCACTAAGACAAACAATGCTTTATTAAGGTTGTATTTAAAAACGAAAATTATTTCTTCAGCGCATCTCTTATCTCCATTAACAGCGCATCTGTTGAAGATGGGCCTGCCGGAGCTGCTTCGGCTTTCTTCTTCTTCATTTTATTTAAGGCTTTAATTACCATAAATACAACGAGTGCTACAATCAAAAACTCAATAAACTGAGTAATGAATGCCCCGTATTTAACGGTAACAGCCTCGGCAGCCTTTATGCCGTTTGCTTTATCTTCTGCAACAGCATCTTTAAGCGTTATTGCCAACTTACTGAAATCAACCCCGCCGGTTAACATTCCAATTGCTGGCATTACCATGCCATCAATAAAAGCAGATACAACTTTACCAACTGCTGCACCCATTACAACACCGACAGCCAGGTCTACAAAATTTCCTGTAGCTGCAAACTCTTTAAATTCTTTGATAAATCCCATAATCGTAAATTTTTTTGTTTAAAAAGATAAGTAAATATCATTGGACAAGGTGCGGCTAAACTATATAAAAATTACAAGTAATGCAAACAATGTTTACCAAATCAGGAATAGAAAAACCGTTTTCAGGTAATTTGTTGTAAATCCTGCACCTTTGCTGCTTAAATTTTTTGCCTTGAAACAAGGGTTTTTAAACTGGTTCATTTTCATTATGCTCTCTATTATCTGGGGCAGCAGTTTTATTTTGATGAAAGAAGGATTGGTAAGTTTATCTGCTTACCAGGTGGCATCATTGCGTATTATTTTCTCGGGTATTGTTTTGTTACCTACTGCAATTAAATATATCCGGCTGATACCTAAGGATAAAATATTTGTGATTTTTATGAGTGGCGTGTTAGGCAGTTTATTACCGGCTTATCTATTTTGCATTGCAGAAAGCAGTAACGGTATTGATAGCGCTTTGGCTGGTACCTTAAATAGTTTAACGCCCATTTTTGTAATTGTAACAGGAGCGCTGTTTTTTAAAAGTACCACTACTGCCAATAAAATTTTCGGGATATTAATATCATTTACCGGCAGTATTTTATTATTGCTCAGCAAGGGCCATATGCAGGAAAGCCAGAATTTACTGTATGTTTCTTTTGTGGTGCTGGCAACAATTTTTTATGGCTTTAATGTAAACATGGTACACCGCAACTTAAAAAACATCGGCTCTCTGCAAATAGCAGCAGTTGCTCTTACCCTTAATGCAATACCAGCTTTAATTGTATTGGCATGCACCGGTTATTTTAATTTAGATTTTACCAATAAAGATATTTTATGGTCAACGGGTGCTGCAGCCATATTGGGTATTTTTGGTACTGCTATAGCTTCCATTATTTTTTATATGCTGGTAAAACGTGCCGGTGCTGTGTTTGCTTCCATGGTTACTTATGGTATACCGCTGGTGGCAATTGTATGGGGCATTGCTTACCACGAACAAGTAGGATGGAAACAAGTAGCTTGTTTAGGATTGATCTTGTTTGGGGTTTACTTTGCTAACAGGAAAGGGAAGGAGGGATAATTTTACCTGCACAGTGGTAAGCTATGATTGCTGGCCATACTGCCGTAAGTAGCTCCTTTTTTAAATGCATCACAAGCCTTTTTAGTAGCAGCCTGCCAGCAAAGCCCACTCATATAAAAGCATTCATCCAGGTTATATTTTTGCGCAATACAGGTTCTGAAATCATGATATGCCCTTTCAATTTGCTCGCTGGAATAATAAGCCCATCCACGATCGTAAAATAATTGCACTGCACTTACAGTTAATGCAGGCTCTGCTGCGGCAACATTGTTTTTATTCACATCAGCAAGCACAAGAACCAGGCTGGTGTCAGACGGATTGGGAATTCCTTTTATTACCAGGGCTTTATTATAGTTTGCTATTGCTTCATCAAACTTTTTTTGTTTGAATTTACATAGCCCGGAATGGTATAATGCTATAGTGTTTGCAGAATCAAAGCTTAAAAGAGTTGTATAATTATATAAAGCAGAGTCTTCGTGATGAAGGTTCTCGTAATATAATCCTCTTTGAATATAAGCTTCTTTAAATTTGGGATTTTTATCTATGGCTTTGTTGAGTAAAGTAATGGCATGGTTGTAATCTCCATTTTCTCCGGCAAGCTTCGATTCCTGCAGGTAAGTAGCTGCAGATTTAAAATCGCAACTGGCAAAAGCAGCGATCACAAAAAGCAATATAAAGAAACGTGGAGTCATTATAAATAGTCGGTTCAATCAAAAATAAACGAAAATTTACACAAGCCGTCCTGTGCAATCATAGGCCCTGCCTCATTTCCCTTGCCGTTTTAGTGCTGCCATCGTGACTCCAGCCAGGGGGCATAAACAAATATTTCAGGCGTGTACCCAGTGGTAATTTCTTACTGATGTCTTTGCCAATATTTTGCCATTCGTGAAAAATGATCTTTACCGGGTGGTTATGATTGTCTACTGGTTTGGTAAGGCCGTATTTTACCGGTTCGCTTTCCACTTCTTCCTGGAAGCTGCCAAATAATTTATCCCAGATGATCAGGCACATGCCCATGTTCTTATCTAAGTAAATAATATTGCTTGCATGATGTACCCGGTGATGGCTGGGGCTTACAAATATACTTTCGAACCAGCGGGGCATTTTATTGATGTATTGGGTATGAACCAGTATGCCATAGGTTTGTGTGATGGAATACATAAACACAATATCCAACGGATCAAATCCCGCTAACGCTAATGGAATAAAATATACAAAACGATATACCGGTTGTAATACCGAGGAGCGGAATCCGGTGGTAAGGTTAAATTCTTCTGATGAATGATGTGTAACATGTACAGCCCAAAAGATGCGGCAGTAGTGATCGATACGGTGTTCAATATAAAAAGCAAAATCTTCTAAAATAAATAATGCAAACCAATAGAGGTAAACATTTTCAATTTGAAAAAAATGATGGTTGAAACTCCATTTAAGTACGCTGATATAAAATGCCCAGCGCAAAAACATATCCAGACCTGCATTTACCAAAGTGAGGTAAACATTTTGAAGTGTAGCTTTTAAAGAGTATAATTTTTTGTGTTGCCAGTTACTTAATAAAATTTCTGCACCAATAATAATGGCATAAAAGGGAACGGAGAAAATTAAAAACCATGTTTCCCTGGCAGATTGCATAACATGTACAATGTTTAATATTGATTATGGGATATACAGCCCTGTAAGGCTTTTAAATCTCAAATCGCAAATCCGAAATCTCAAATCTTCTTAAACGGCCATTATCTCTTTTTCCTTTGCCGCTAAATGCTTTTCCACTAATGCAATAAATTTATCGGTAGTATCCTGTACCTCTTTTTCAGCATCTTTACAAATATCTTCGCTAAGGCCTTCTTTCTGTAATTTTTTTATGGCTTCAATATTTTCCCGGCGGATATTGCGTACAGCTACTTTTGCATGCTCCCCCTCGCCATTACAACGCTTTACCAGTTCCTTCCTTCTCTCTTCTGTAAGCGGCGGTAAAAATAAACGGATAACAGTACCATCGTTTTGGGGGTTGATGCCAATATTAGCCATGATGATAGCCCTTTCAATTACCTGTAGCATATTCTTCTCCCAGGGCTGCACCGAAATGGTACGGGCATCCAGTACAGAAACGTTAGCTATTTGATTGATAGCGGTAGGATTACCATAGTAGTCGGCAACAATACCATCCAGCATGTTAGGATTGGCTTTGCCGGCACGTATCTTAACCAGTTCTGCCTCCAGGTGGTTAATTGCTTTGGTCATTGAGGTTTCGGTGTCGCTGAGTATTTTATCTAATCCTTCGGCCATATAGAAATATTAAGTGGCTGCAAAGCTATAAAAAAGAACCGTGATTTACATCGCTGCATCACGGTTTATATAATTTTAAAACGGAAATAACAAAAAGGAGGTGAAAATCAATCCGCTTCCACACTCTCTGGCGCCAGTGTAAGAATCTTACGTGGCTTAATGATATTGGTGTTGGGAATGGCGTTTTGTTTGTTTACTACCGATTTATTTTTAGGACGGTTATAATAGATAATACCAATAAATGCAAAAGCAGATACCAATAAAATTCCTATAACAGTAGTTGGACCTAAAAAGCGCAGGAAGTAAGCCGCTGCAATGAAAAGAATATTAACACCTACACAGGTAAAAGTTATCATACGGTGATTAAAACCTATATCTAATAAGAAGTGGTGTACATGCGTCCTGTCGGGGCTGAATGGTGAACGGCGATCTAATATTCTTAAAGCAAAAACCCTCAGGGTATCAAACAATGGAATCATCAGAATAGCAAAACCAATAGCAGGGGAAGATTCTAATGCAAATTTTGTAGTACCCTCAGCAAAATTACCTGCAACATTAATGAATTTGATCACCAATATGGAATTCACCAATCCTAGTAAAAGCGAACCGGTATCACCCATAAATATTTTGGCAGGAGAGAAATTATAGATCAAAAAGGCAATAGTACTGCCGGCAAGTGACAATGCCATAACAGCATAAGTTAACTGGCCTGCAAAGAAGAAATAAATGCCAAATACCAATGTAGTTAACACCCCAAGGCTTCCGGCAAGGCCATCTACACCATCTATTAAGTTAAAAGAATTAGTAATAACGATGATAGTAAATATGGTAAGAACGATACTGGCAACACGTGGAATTTCGTAAATACCTAAAAAACCATGCATATTATTTAAAAGAACACCACCGAATTTGATAACAATACCGGCTGCAACCAGCTGGCCTATAAATTTTTTACTGGCAGACAATACCAGGATATCATCTTTAAGCCCCAAAAAGAAAATTACTGTGGTAGCGGCGGCAAAATATTGCAACTCTGAAGTAATGCCTGAAGGAACGCCCATTAGAGTAGCGATAATAAAACCGGCAAAAATGCCAAGGCCTCCTAAGGTGGGGATCACAGTTTTGTGAACTTTACGTTCGTCGGGCTCGTCAAATAATTTTTTGTCTTTGGCTACCTGTATTACAATAGGTATGGCAAAAAAAGTTATCAAAAAAGCCAGGGACGCACTAAGTAAGATATGTTCCATTCAAATTATTTAATGGCAATCATTGTGGTACAAAAGTATTAAATATGTTTTAAGTAAACCTAATATTTTCAGGAAATACTTTATAACATTTATTAAGACGCTGTTTAAAACCAAAAAGTTGCCTGATAAATTAATTCGGGATATTTTTCTGAAAATTGGTTTTTCCCGGATTTTATAATGAAATAACGAAGAAATTATAAACTTATTATTAACTATTTAAGTTGCTGTTGTTTTTTTAATTTTTCTATCAATCGATTTAAAGTAGGTTTGCAGCGAAAATAGTTTTTAAAGGTTTAATTATTTAATGATAAATTAATCATTCCAATGAACAGTTTACCAGAAATAGCATCGCAGATACGCAGGGATATTGTACGTATGGTACATGCCGTACAAAGTGGCCACCCCGGTGGTTCTTTAGGTTGTACAGAGTACTTTACTGCTTTGTATTTTAATATTATGAAACGCAATCCGGGATTTAGCATGGATGGCGTTGGGGAAGACCTTTTCTTTTTAAGTAACGGGCATATTTCTCCTGTATTTTACAGCGCATTGGCCCGTAGTGGTTATTTCCCTGTGTCTGAACTGGCTACTTTCAGAAAATTGAACTCCAGGCTGCAAGGCCACCCTACCACACACGAGCATTTGCCGGGTGTACGTGTTGCCAGTGGCTCACTGGGGCAAGGTATGAGTGTGGCTATTGGTGCTGCATTGGCAAAAAAGCTGAATAATGACGATAATATTGTGTACTCCTTACACGGCGATGGCGAATTAGACGAAGGGCAAAACTGGGAAGCTATCATGTTTGCAGCTCACAAAGGGGTAGATAACTTGATTGCAACTATCGACTGGAATGGTCAGCAAATTGACGGCCCTACCCAAAAAATAATGGGCTTAGATAGCTTAAGAGGCAAGTTTGAAGCCTTTAATTGGCAAGTGCTGGAAATGGAAGGTAATGATATGGATGCTGTTGTAGCAGGACTGAACACCGCTAAATCTTTTGTTGGTAAAGGGAAGCCCATCGTAATATTGATGAAAACCAGCATGGGTAAAGGCATCGATTTTATGGAAGGCAGCCACGAATGGCATGGCATTGCACCTAACGACGAGCAATTGGCAAAAGCACTGGCACAATTACCCGAAACTTTAGGCGATTATTAATACTTTAATTTTTTGATCATAAAGGAGAGAGTTGATTGTTTTACAATCAACTCTTTTTAATTACAAAAAGATGAACAACTATTTTATTGTACCTGGTTTAGGCAACTCAGGCCCGGAACACTGGCAAACATTTTTTGAAAGTACCGGCGATAATTTTCAACGTATTGAACAAAAAGAATGGGATGCACCCGATTGTAACGACTGGATTGCAACTATTGATAAAGCCTTAACAGGGTATGATCTGTCTACCGTTATTTTAATTGGCCATAGTTTAGGTTGCACCACCATTGCACAATGGGCTAAGCAATACAAAAGAATTATTAAAGGCGCCTTATTAGTGGCACCTAGTGATGTTGAAAATCCGGTATACACTTTTCCTGCAAAAGGATTTACTCCTATACCTGCAGATAAAATTAATTTTAAAACTATTGTTGTTGCAAGTACTGATGATGTATGGGTTAGTTTAACAAGAGCCACTTTATTTGCAGATAACTGGGGTAGTGAGCTGGTGAATATTGGTGCTGCCGGGCATATTAATTCGGCATCGGGACATTTTGAATGGCATGAAGGTTTAGCTATTTTAAAAAGGCTAGGCTGAGAAAAATTATCTTAATTCAAAAGCCTGCCCTGCTGCTTTGCGTGCAGGAAACCAGGATGCAATAAATGCAATAACGGCAGCTGTTACCGTTACTAATAAAAAATCGCCTGCAATTAATTTTACCGGGTAATAATCTATTAAAAAAGAACCACCACCCATTTTTATCAGCTTGAATTTTAATTGTGCCAGGCAAAGTATTGTAGCCATCGCAATGCCGATAGCCGCACCAATACCTCCCAATAACAAGCCTTCGCTCAAAAATATTTTTAAAATAGCCGAACGGCTGGCACCCATGCTTTGTAATACGCTGATGTCTTTTTGTTTTTCCAGCACCAGCATGGTTAAAGCGCTGATCATGGTAAAGGCAGAAACAATTAGTATTAATGTAAACACTGCAAAGATGAACCACCGCTCCAGTTTCATGGTATTGTATAAACTCATGTTTTGCTGGTAAAGTGTTTGTACGGTGTAATTATTGCCCATTAATGCCGTTAGTTTTTCCTTGGCAATATCAATAGATACCGTATTATTTAATTTTAATTCAACTGCGGTGTATTCATTACTATCCAGTCCCATTTGTTGTTTTACAAATCCAATATTGGTAATGGCATATTTACTATCAAAATCCTGCTGAATGGTAAATACGCCTGTAGGCTCCAGGTTGCCTTCGCTTAAAGACTGTAACGGATCATCGCTGCCACTGTTTTTTTTAGGTACTATAACCGTAAGGTGATCTGTTTTGTAAGCCGCACTTAAACTTACATTGGCGGCATATTGTATGCCTGCACCAAGCACAATGCCGGGCTCATCTACAGTGCCGGTGTTAAATTTACCCTGGCTGGTTTTAGCTGCCACACCGCTAACACTGCCATAATTATCATCAACACCTTTAAGAGAAATAACGGTTTGCGACTCGTCTCCATCACTATTTTGCAACAATGCTTTTTCTTCTGCTATTAAAGAAAAATTTTGCACAAAAGACTGTTGTTTAATCTGTGTTAATTGCTGCGGTGTAAGAATAATTGTTTTCCCTTTTGCAGGAATGATTTTAATATCGGTATAGAAAGAAGCGTATAAAGATTTTACCAATCCTTCAAAACCATTAAATACACTTAACACCAATACCTGGCAGCAGGTGGCAAATGCAATTACACCCACCGTTACCCATGCAATGATATTAATAGCATTGGCACTTTTTTTTGCTTTAAAATATCTCCAGGCAAATTGTAAATACATAGTTGATGGTTCATAGTTAATAGTTCATAGTTAAAAGCCCTTTAGCCAAATACGGCTTACTGACCATGAACTATGAACCATCAACTATTAACTTTTCTTGTCTTTATCGTTAATATCTTTAAATAGTTTTTCAATCTTCTCTGCATATTCCAGCGTATCATCAATATAAAAAGTAAGTTTAGGCATACTTCTTAACTGGTGCCTTACACGGCCGGTCAATTCTTTTTTTATTTCGTGGGCATGCTCTTCTATTTTCTTTAAAGCAGCATCGTTATCCTTTACTTTAAAAAAACTTAAATAGATACGGGCATCAAAAAGGTCGGGTGTAATTTTTACCCCGGCAATGGAAACCATGCCGCCATCAATCATATTCAGGCCCAACCGCTGAAAAATGTCGCTCAACTCCTTATTTAACAGGCCGGCCACCTGTTTCTGCCTTTTACCTTCTAACATAATGTTTACGCTTTAATAGCTGTAAAATTAGTTACTTTGCTGCTATTTAGGTTATTTTTAAAACAATGAAGAAATACGCAAGGTTATTCAGCTATCTTAAAGCTTATAAAGGCAATATTGGGTTATACTTTTTATTCATTTTGTTATCTATCGTTTTTTCGGTTATTTCAATAGGGACACTGCCGTTTTTTATCAAGATAATTTTTGCTCCTGATGCTGAAACTAAAGCCGTTTTAAAGCCAATTCATATTGCTTCGTCATCAGATTTTATTGATTATATAAGTTACTATTTACAGCAGATGAAGTTAGAACATAGCTCCATGTATGTAGTTGTAGTGATTTGTATTATGGTTTTAATTGCCGTTTTTCTGAAAAACCTTTTTACTTATCTGTCATATTATATCCTGGCACCCATGCGTAATGGTGTAATGAACAAGTTACGGGAAGAATTATTTCAAAAAATATTACGCATGCCAATCGGTTATTTTACCGAACAACGTAAAGGGGATATTATGAGCCGTATGACCAATGATGTGGCAGAGCTGGAAAATTCGGTTGTTGGTACTGTAGAGGGATTAATAAAAGACCCTTTAAATATTATTATTCTCTTAGGTACTTTAATATTTATCAGTCCAAAACTGTCTTTGTTCTTAGTAGTTTTTTTGCCGGTAACTGGATTTATTATTGGCAGGATAAGCCGTTCTTTGAAAAAGCAATCTAACGACGCTGCCATTAAACAAGGCGAAGCATTATCAGTATTGGAAGAAACACTGACAGGTTTACGGGTAATAAAAGCTTTTACTGCTGAAAAAATTATCGGTAATAAGTTCACTCAGAATAATACCGATCTGTTTCATATAAAAAACAAAATGCAATACCGGAGAGACCTGGCTTCGCCTTTGTCTGAATTCATGGGTGTATTGGTACTTTGTGGCATACTTTATTTTGGAGGTCAATTGGTTTTAGGTAATAATGCAGGTAGCTTAACAGGCACAGGGTTTATTATGTATATAGGCATCTTTACGCAAATCATTAGCCCTGCAAAGTCATTATCTACTTCATTCTATAACATGCAAAAAGGCAGTGCCGCCATCGCAAGAATTGAAGAAGTATTACAGGCACCGGTTACGGTAGAAGAAGCAGTACAACCGAAATCTATTACCACATTCAGCCATGCCATTGAATTTAAAAATGTAGGTTTTGCTTATGATGATGTAGTGATCTTAAAAAATATTAATCTTAAAGTAGAGAAAGGAAAAACAGTGGCTTTAGTAGGTAGCAGTGGCGCAGGTAAAAGCACATTGGCAGATCTGGTACCAAGATTTCATGATGTAAGCAGCGGCGAATTATTAATTGACGGCATCAACATCAAAGAATATTCCCTTAACGAATTACGCAGCCTGATGGGTATAGTAACGCAGGAGCCTATACTATTTAATGATACCATTGCCAATAATATTACCCTGGGTGTGGAGCATGCAACAACCGAAGCCATTGAACATGCAGCCAAAGTAGCTAATGCACATAACTACATTATTCAGAAAGAAGAAGGCTACAATACCAATATCGGCGACAGGGGAAGTAAATTAAGTGGTGGTGAAAGACAACGCTTAACTATTGCAAGGGCGGTGTTGAAAAATCCTCCCATTTTAATTCTGGATGAAGCCACTTCATCGTTAGATACTGAAAGCGAACGTTTGGTTCAGGATGCAATCAATAATTTAATGACCAACCGTACGTCGATTGTAATTGCCCATCGCTTAAGCACTATACGCCATGCAGATGAAATTATCGTGTTGCAAAAAGGCGAAATTGTAGAAAGAGGAACGCATGACAGTTTAATTGAGCAGCATGGATTTTACAAAAGGTTAGTGGATATGCAGGAGGTAAAATAAGTAATAAGTATATAAAGTAAATAGGGTATAGTGTATTAAGGATGTTTTTACTCCGCTACAAAGCCGTTTTTAATTGCATACACTGCAAGCCCGACTCTTGTCTTTAATTCTAATTTTTCAAATAAACTGTCACGGTAACTTTCTACTGTACGTGGACTACAAAACATCTTTTCAGCAATTTCTTTATAGCTCATCTCGGTAACAGTATATTGCAAAAACTCTTTTTCTCTTTCTGTAAAATTTACAGTTTTAATATTTGTTGCAGTTGCTGTACTCAGGCTGTTAAATACTTTACTGGTTGCCCAATCAGGATAATAAGATCCGTTTTTTATTAATCCATTCAAAGCCTTCTCCAGTTCTGCCGGGTGTACATTTTTTAATAAATATCCTTTGGCACCGCCCCTGATCATTTTAATAAGGCTTTGCTCATCATCCTGCATACTTAATGCCATGATCAATATTTCGGGATGTGTTTCTTTTAACCATTGTGCAGTTGCAAAACCATCCATTACCGGCATGCTGATATCTAACAAAACAATATCAGGTATATTTTTTTTCAATTGTAATTTTTCCTGCAGCACTTTTCCGTTTTCGCATTCATACAGTACTTCAAACTGTTTAAAGTTTTCGATAATGCCGCTGAGTGCTTTGGCAATTAAGATATGATCATCTACAATTGAAATGGTGTATGTCATTTTTGTAAAGGTATTTCAATGTTCAATTGAGTTCCGCAACCAGTTTCACTTTCTAAATTATAAGAGCCTCCAATCAGCTCAGTCCTCTTTTTCATATTGGTCAATCCAATTCCTTTTTCACCTGCTGTTATGGTATTAAATCCTTTGCCATCGTCTTGCAGGCGAAGTTGTAGTATGGCTTCACTTGTATTTAAAACAACCCGGATGTTTGCACAGGCTGCATGTTTAATACTGTTTTGTAAAAACTCCTGTACAATACGGAGTAAAATATTTTTTGCCTGGTATGATAAAGCAATAGTTTTTTGATTTGAATTGAAGGTAACAGTGCATTTTTTTAATTGATTTACTTTTTCACATTCCTGTTGCAGTAATTCAATAATGTTATTATTGCTTATAGCATCATCCGTTAATGATTTTGATAACTGCCTTAATTCTGCCAGCGATTCATTGATGATCAAGCTTATATTTTCAATTTTGGCAGTTATCTGCGGCGCTTTATTTTCATAGGCTAATTGCTGGGTATATAAACTAGCCAGCGTTAATTTCTGCCCTACGTTATCATGTATTTCTCTGCCAATATATTGCATGGTTTGGGTTTGCATCTCCAGTTGGCTGGATAAAAGTTCTTTAGTATAGTTTTCGGCAAGTATATTTTTTTCTGATTCATGTTCAATTTTGCGTTTTCTGTATTGAATAATAAACAATACTGTACCGATAATAAAAACCAGCAGGATAATATTGACAACTATTATAAAAGTTACTGTTTCGGTTTGCTCCATATAAAACCAATTGTAAATAAAAGGTACATGATCCAATTAAGAAAAATAAAAATCCACCGGTAAGCCTGGGCAATATCCCGGTTTTTTGCAATTGCCATAGAATTAAAAAAAGTTAGATAAGGAAAACCACCTAAATAAAATATTAATACACCAAGGCAAAACCAGAATGGCATTGAACTTTTAAAATGTAAAATCTGGTCACTTTTAAGCAATTGGAAAAAATACGACAGGCTTAAAACCAGAACAGAAAGACATCCATAGCTTAATGTTAAAGAAATGGAATAAAAATGATTTTTACTCCAGAATATATTCTCAAAAAGAGCAAATAATAAAAATAAAATACCGCTCATTAAAACGAAAGGCTTATTTTTTATTATTATAGAATAGTATATTATGTGGTACACTATAAATAAGAAAGGTATTACAATCCATTTATACAAATTGATATTTTGTACATACATCTCCTTATTAATAAACCAGTTGCCTAATTGTTCCATACAATAAAGACAAATTAAAAAAATAGCAAAAGCAAACCAGGTTGTATTTTGTTTTTTGTAATAGCAGATTACGCCTGTTATACCTGCCAGTAGTTCAAGATACTTTATCAGGTTACTTGCAAATGCCATATCCATAATACTTGATTTTAAATTTGTTTTTTATATTCAGGCTGAGAGCATTGATCGGCCATATTGCCTACGCCTTCTGTAACCGTGGCTGTTGCTGAAGCGTTTGCGCTCGCAATTGCAGTTCTCTCCAAAAGCTGCGGCTCCTCATGTTGTGCTTTTATTTTAAAATAAATTTCTTCTCCTGCGACATCAACAGCAGTAACAACAAAAGTGTGTTGATTGTGCTCATTAACTGCATTATGTACTCTTACCTTACAGATACCTTTTAATTGCAGCAATTGTTCAAACAATGATTTATCAAATTCTAAAGCATTAGTAAATTGTACTATGCCGATATTTTTCAGACTTTCCAGGAAACGTCGTTCCATTATATCACCTTGCGATTTAGGAATGATATGCCTTGATATAGGCTCCTTTGACATCTTTGCTTCCGACTGAAATTTTCTGTAGAAAATTATTCTCTTTCTGGTATTCTTTTTTGCTTTCATGCTGATTGTTTTTTAAGTAAGGTAAATTATTAGTCAACACAAAGTAACGGCTTTGGGTAAGTTATGCAAATGTTTGTTTCGCCATTTTTATATCCGTTGTTTAACGGATACCAAAACCCGCTGATAGCACCTTGGTATTTAGTTACTTCCACATTGCCTGCCTGCCGGCTTGTGTGCACTTTTGTGTTGTGTTGCTGAAGTGTGGTAACCTCACCCCTTCCCTCTCCAAAAAGGAGAGAGGGAAAGAGCAAACTTGCAAGGCACTAAAGCAGCATAATTTCTTAGAACATTTAATTAAAAAACTCAAAAATTATTTTATTATGAAAAAGATTTTATTCTTTCTATGTACACTTATGTTAAGTGCATCAGCAATTTTTAGCCAGGTTAGTGATGAAAAAAAATTAAAAGTAAAAGAGCTTGATCTAAAGGATTATGTACAGGATGCTACAAGGGTTGGCGCTGTAGACTGCAATTGTAACAACAACGTTTTAAAAGATGGCGGATTTGAAAAACTATCGGTTATAACCGGAGGCTCCGATATTTCAGCAAGTTCAAACCCATGGCAATTGAATACTTACTCTCCACAATGGACGAATACTTCAGGAGCTTGTAATAAAGGCTTTGTATCAATGTGGGGTAATAAGGTGGTGGGAGAATCCATCTATCAAAATGGTCTGCCTTTTACTCCCGGAACCTATACGGTAAAATTTACTGCAAGGTTTGCAAATCCTACTACCATATCTACTTTGGTAAGGCTGAAGATCTGGGCATTTAGTGGCAGCAGCCCAAGTGGTTATGACGCATCGGGATTTGCATCATTAAATATTACCAGTACAAACTGGGCAACTTATTCCATGAGCATCACAATTGCACCAGGCCAGACGGGCATTGTATTACATCCGGAAAATGACTACAATAAAAATGATGGCGCTTATGTTTCCTGGATTCAGCTGGATAATATTTGTATAGAAAAGGCCTGCAAAATTCCCGATGAAAAATGCGACCCTAAATTTGCAGCGGCACCATTTACAGTAAATTCACAAGGTAATATTGTAATTAATGTAAACCCGGCAATTACTGGCGGCGCAGAACATTACTGGGGTTTATTAGGAGCAAGTGGTACCACACCAACTGATAATACGCCTATACCACTTTCAACTATTTTATCTGGCGGCAGTTTTGGACTGCATGTGAGCAATACAGGTACCGTAACCCCAATCGGTATGGGTACAGGTATTACTGCAAGCAGTTCCGGTTATGGCTATCATTACGAAGGGGTTGATGTGGGCAAATGCTTTAAAATTACCCATTACGTTAAATGTTGCGGCAAATGGTATTCTCAAACTAATACTTATTGCACCCGCCTTTGTGTTGAAGTAAAGGAAGGGCCCGTTACAGAAATTTCTGCAAAGGAAGCAGAACAAATACAAACACTGGAAGCAACAAAAGGAAGAGGGTAAAATAATTTAAAAGTGAATACACTTTTACAAAAGTGTATTCACTTACTTAATCAATAAGTTTTTTCAAATGAAAAAGATAAAACAGTATATCATTATTATAGCAGTAAACTTTATTTGTCAGAATATATTTGCTCAAAGAGATATCATTTACAAAGTTGATACCACCCAGATCCGCTGCCGGATTTTAAAAACTACTGCAGATAAATACGAATATGCTTTTACCGATTCTGCATTAAAAATCTTTACAACCAAAATATTAAAATCATTGGTTGATTCTGTAAAATATAATTACTACGATAGTAACCTGGTACAAAATAAAATCTTCAATAAAAAAATAAAAAGACCTGCAGAGGAGGCAATTACAGCAGTACAAAAAAACTGGCTATTTACTTTTAGCATCGGCTTAAACCTGGGGAATATTTTGGAATTTAATTCTCCTTCGGGTAGTGATAAAAAAAGCTTATCCGGTACTGCTTCTGTAGACCTTGGATTGAACTATACCAAAGAGAGTAGCCGTCTTGCTATAACGAATGAATTACATTGGCTGTTCAGTTTGCAAAAATCTGGCTTAACCAGTGGCGCACATATACAAAGAATATCGGACGATATTAATACACTGCATGATTTTTCTATTGCCATTGGAAAAACAAAAAAATGGAATTTCAATTTAATCGCTAAAACCGCCACATCCGTTTTTACTATTTATAACGGAGATTATTTTAAAGATATTAACCTGCTGGGTAAATCGCAGGCTTTTTTAAGCCCTTATGATGTAACTATTTCGCCAGGTATAAAATGGCAGCCGGGTAAATATTTGCGCATTTCAATGTCGCCCTATTCTTTTAATTTATATGGTGTAAAAAACCAACAGGTTTCTACTACAGGCGTATTCATAACTGATGTTGACGCATCAGGCAACTATAAAAAATTTCTTTTTAAAAGATTGGGGGCAGAAGTGAATTTCTGGTACGACAGACGATTAAAAACCTGGTTAGAAATGCAGTATCGCCTGGGTATTTCATCTAACTATTTTGAGAAGATAGCTAAAAATGGTTTGTTAGATGGTTTGTTTATCACTAAAATTAAACTGGTAAAAAATCTTTATTTAACCCATAGGGCAGAACTAAAGGGTGATTTTTCAAGCACCCCTTTTAAGCCTTATTATAATCAATCTGTTTTACTAAGTTTTTCAAAATCTTTTTAAGCACAAAACTGTCTTACACTGTCGCTTTTTTCTTCCTCATCCAACCCGCAATCAAAACGATCAGCATTAATATACCAAAACCCAGGCGCCAGTAAACCCTTTTCATTTGTTTGTTTTCCTGCTCTTTTCGTGCAGCCATAAAAGCATCCAGGTTACGGGCATTCTGTTCATTAAAACGCACCATGTTCATAGAGTCTGTTCTATGCATACTCTCATTGATGGATTCATTCAGCTTTGCCGTAGCGCTCTCTATTTTAGCTGTATTATCATGCAATTCCTTTAATTGCTTTTCAGAAAGCTGGGCATGAGCAGTAACAGTACATAGCAACAATAATAAACTGAGTAGCTTCATTTTTTCTGTAAAAGAACTAATTGAAACCAAACATTACAATACCGTTGAGAGGGTATTTTTAAAGTAGTCTATCCGTTCAGCGATTGCATCATTTGTTCGGGATAGCGCATGCCTGCAGCCACATCTTTAGGAGCGATAGCATTTATTATTGCTAATTCTTCTGAAGTAAAATGAATATTCAATGCACCTGCGTTTTCTTCTAAGTATTTTATACGTTTAGTGCCAGGTATCGGGAAAATATTTTCATCCTGCGCTAATACCCATGCTAATGCCAGTTGCGAAGTAGTGCACCCTTTTTGCAAAGCCAGTTGTTCCAGTTTATTTACAATATCTAAATTCTTTTGAAAATTGTCGCCCTGGAAACGTGGCGAAAAGCGACGATAATCATCGGGTTCAAAATCATCAAACTTCTTTATCTGCCCGGTTAAAAAACCTCTGCCCAGGGGACTGTAAGCAACAAAAGCAATACCCAGTTCTTTACAGGTTTTTAGTATGTCATTTTCAGGATCTCTTGTCCATAACGAATATTCACTTTGTATGGCAGTAAGCGGATGAACGGCATGCGCTTTTCGTATAGTGGCTGCCGATACCTCTGATAAACCAATGCCACGTATCTTACCTGCTTTTACCAGGTCGGCCATAGCACCAACAGTTTCTTCAATAGGAGTGGCAGGGTCTGCACGGTGCAGGTAATACAGGTCAATAACATCTGTATCCAGTCTTTTTAAACTGGCTTCGCAGGAAGATTGTACATATTCCGGTTTGCCACTCAATCCTCTTTTCTGCGGATTGGCAGGATCACGAAGGATACCAAATTTGGTAGCCAGCGTAATTTGTTGTCTTATTCCCTTTAATGCTTTGCCTAATAATATTTCATTCAGGTGAGGGCCATAAACATCTGCTGTATCCCAGAAGGTAATGCCCAGGTCTAAAGCCCGGTGTAAGGTTTGTAAACTTTCAGCATCATTGGTAATGCCATAAAATTCACTCATACCCATACAGCCCAGTCCCAATTGAGATGCCATGATGCCTTGCGCACCTAATTTCTTATATAACATGGAAAATAATTTTAGAAGTGAACAATAAAGGTAAAACCTATTGCAATAGTTACAATGGCATTAACACAGCAACAACTATAACTTAACAATGCCACTATGCACCTTCAATCAATCCCACAGCATTACCCCAGGGATCAATAACAGTAGCGGCTTTTATTCCACCACCAACATCTGTTACATCAGATAAAATTGTTGCGCCCTTTTTTACCAATTGTTGTACGCATTGCTCAATATTATCTACCGACCAGTAGGCAATGGATTGATTGCCCCTGGTAACAGTTTCATCTTCGGGATGCAAACCCAATTCACAACCATTAAAATCAAAACCAACATAAAAAGGTTCGTCAAAATAAGGTTGATTGCCGGTAAGATCGATATACCATGCTTTTGCTTTTTGTACATCGCTTACATTGTAAATAACTGTTCTTAATTTTTTAAACATGGCGACCAGGGATTTCACAGCTTAACACGGATTAATACTTTTGCTTACAAAATGGTAAGCCAATGTAAAATTAAAAAGAAAAAGGGAGAACGATTACTCATTCTCCCTGACTTATTACTTGATGTACTTTTTATACTTCTCCCTTACTTCACCGATCCCATCTTAGCCTCAATGCTTAAAGTAGCATGCGGTACAGCACGTAAACGGGCTTTGTCTATCAGCTTACCTGTAACACGGCAAATGCCGTAGGTTTTGTTCTCAATACGCATCAATGCTTTTTCAAGGTGATCAATAAAAGTGATCTGGCGGCTGGCCATCTGGCTCAATTGCTCCCTTTCCATACTCATGCTGCCATCTTCCATGGTCATGTAACGGGCATCATCATTATCGCCACCCATTTCATCTTTACGGGTAATTAGACCTTGCAAATAAGCCAATTCTTTTTTAGCCGATTCCAGCTTACGCTGAATCAGTTCCCTGAATTCCTGAAGATCGTTATCACTATACCTTACAATGGGTGCACCCGGATCATTTTTAGGTTGATCCAAAACTGATTTGGTAAAATCTGGTTGGTACTTACGTGAGGTTTTGGTGTTTATTTTTGGAATAACAACGGGTTTAGGCGGTGCCACTTTAATATCTTTTGCTTTTACTGCAGCTGCAGATGGAGCAGGAGTGGTAGCTTTAACAGGGGCCGGTTTCACTTCCGGTTTCTTTTCTTCAACTTTTTTTGCCATAGGTTTTTGTACCGGTTTTGTTACAGTTACCGGCTTTTTTGATACTGGTTTTACGACTGGTTTAGCAACTTTTTTAACGGGTGCCGCTTTTTTGGCAACCGGTTTAGCTACTGGTTTTTTTGCTTTTGCCACCGGCTTAACTACCTTTTTAGGGGCTGGTTTTGCAGGTTTTTTAGCAGGTGCTACCTTTTTGGCAGCAGGTTTAACAGGTTTAGCAGGCTTTTTTGCCGCAGGTTTTGCAGCTTTCTTTTTTGTTGCCATGTTATGTTCCTTTTTTTATAACGTTCACATTTACAATGGATTCGTTAATTTCAATAGCGTTACCATCGTTAATTTCCGGCAAAAACTCTAAGGAATCAGCCAAAATTTCGGCGCAAATATAAGATTTATATTCACTAAAAGACGCTACCAGCCCTTCATTTGCAGATACTTTCACAATAATTCTGTCGGTAAGGTTAAAGCCACTATCCTTGCGGATATTTTGAATGCGGTTTACAAATTCACGGGCATCACCTTCTTTTTTAAGCTCATCGCTGATCACAATATCCAGAGCTACCGTTAAAGCACCTTTGTTGGCTACTTCAAAACCAGGTATCTCGTCGGTTGAAACTTCCAGGTCTTCTGCACTGATATATATTGCTTCTTCGCCCTTTGATGCATAATCAGTATTGAGCAGGTAATTGCCTTCCTGCACTTTATCGATGGTAGCATTATCAAATTTTACGATCTCATCAGCCGCCCATTTCATTTTTGCCCCCAGCTTTTTGCCCAGGGTTTTAAAATTGGCCTTGGCTTTTTTGCGGATGAAATTATTATCTTCTGCCAGTATCTCAATTTCTTTAATATTCGTTTCAGCCTTAATAATGTCTTCCACCAGTTTTATCCTTTGCACCATCTCTTTATCAATTACCGGTATAGAAACTTTTTGCAAAGGCTGCCGCACTTTAATATTTACTTTTTTACGCAACGACAATATTAAAGAAGAAGCATCCTGTGCCAGCTGCATTCTTTTTTCCAGGTCAGCATTAATCACCTCTTCTTTTACTGTAGGAAATAATACATGATGGACTGATTCGTTTGCAAAACGGTTGCTTACTTCATTCAGGTTAACAAATAACCAATCGGCAAAAAATGGTGCAATAGGTGCAATTAACAAAGACAAGGTTTCCAAACATTCGTACAAAGTCTGGTAAGCACAAATTTTATCCTGCTCATACTCACCTTTCCAGAAACGACGGCGGCATAAACGAACATACCAGTTGCTTAAATGAGAGTCAACAAATTCTTCAATAGCACGGCCAGCCTGCGTAGGCTCGTAGTCATCCATGCTTTGTTGTACCGTTTTTATTAAAGTATTTAAAGAAGATAAGATCCATTGATCAATCTCGGGCCTTTCTTTTAACGGCACATAGGTTTCTTTAAATGCAAAACCATCTACATTGGCATACAATGCAAAGAATTGATACGTATTATAAAGTGTACCAAAGAATTTACGTTGCACTTCCTGTATACCGCCAATATCAAATTTCAAACTATCCCATGGCGATGCATTGGTGATTAAATACCAGCGGGTGGCATCGGCACCATATTTATTAATGGTTTCAAACGGATCCACCACATTGCCCAGGCGTTTACTCATCTTATTGCCATTCTTATCCAATACCAAACCATTGCTCACTACTGTTTTGTAGGCAACAGAATCAAATAACAAAACACCTAATGCATGTAAAGTATAAAACCATCCTCTTGTCTGGTCCACACCTTCGGCAATAAAATCTGCCGGGAAAGATTTTTTAAACTGTTCTTTATTTTCAAAAGGAAAATGCCATTGTGCGTAAGGCATAGCACCGCTATCAAACCACACGTCAATTAAATCGGGCACACGTTTCATTGGTTTGCCGGTTGCAGATATCAATACGATGTCATCTACATAAGGTTTATGCAGGTCCAGTATGCCTTCGTGCAAATAATGTTTATTGGTTTCGCCACCTAAAACTTCTGCTGCTTTTCTTATTTCCGTATTTAATTCTTCAATGCTGCCGATACATTTTTGTTCTTCACCATCTTCTGTTTTCCAGATGGGCAAAGGTGTTCCCCAAAATCTTGAACGGCTTAAATTCCAGTCCACCATATTCTCTAACCAGTTACCAAAGCGGCCGGTGCCGGTGGCAGCAGGTTTCCAGTTGATGGTTTTATTCAGTTCCACCATTCTGTCTTTTACAGCTGTGGTTTTAATGAACCATGCATCCAGCGGATAATAAATAATAGGTTTATCAGTACGCCAGCAATGCGGATAATTATGTTCGTATTTCTCTACTTTAAAAGCCCTGTTCTCTAATTTTAATTTTACAGCAATGTCTACATTCACATCGATATAACCCTTCTCGTCCTTGTAATCTTTTACATAACGGCCGCTGAATTCACCTACGCCATCTACAAATTTTCCTTGTTTGTCCACTAATGTCAAAATACCCAGGTTATTTTTCTTACCAACCCGGTAATCATCTGCGCCAAATGCCGGTGCCGTGTGTACGATACCAGTACCATCTTCTGTGGTAACAAAATCACCAAGGATAACTCTGAATGGTTGTGCACCCGGAGTTATTTCCTGAATTTTTTCTAAAGTGTTTGCTTCGGAAGGTAATAATTGTTCGTATTCCACACCTTCAAGATCCTTGCCTTTAAATGCTGCAACGATTTTCCATGGAATCAATTTTACTTCAGCAGAATAATTATCAAAGTCACCATTCTCTCCTTCTGCTTTAAAGTATTTACTGACCAAAGCTTTTGCCAGTATTACATCTATCGGAAGATGCGTATAGGGATTGAAAGTTTTTACTAAAACGTAATCAATATTTGGTCCTGCCGTTAACCCAAGATTGGAAGGCAGCGTCCATGGAGTGGTGGTCCATGCCATTAAATAAACATCTGCCGCAACATTGTGCAGTTTAAATTTTGAATTCTGAATTACCCTGAACATCACCGTTGCACTGGTATCCTTTACATCTTTATACGTACCCGGCTGGTTTAATTCATGCGATGATAAACCTGTACCTGCAGCAGGCGAGTACGGTTGTATGCTCACACTCTCGTACAGGTAACCTTTCTTATACAATTCACTCAGGCACCACCACAATGTTTCAATATAATTATTTTCAAAAGTAATGTAGGGATTATTCAGGTCAACCCAGTAGCCCATGCGCTGGGTGATGTCATCCCATTTATCTTTAAAGCGCATCACCACTTCACGGCATTTTTTATTATAATCTTCTACGCTTATTTTTTTGCCGATATCTTCTTTGGTAATACCCAGTTCTTTTTCCACACCCAATTCAATAGGCAGGCCATGGGTATCCCAGCCACCTTTACGTTGCACCTGGAAACCCTGCATGGTTTTGTAACGGCATACCAAATCTTTTAAAGTACGGCTGATTACATGGTGAATACCGGGCATGCCATTGGCACTTGGTGGCCCTTCATAAAAAACGAATGGTGTTTCCCCTTCCCTCAACTCCACACTTTTTTCAAAAGCATGGGCCTGGTTCCATTTGGCTAAAATTTCTTCCCCGATAGAGGGTAAATTCAACTGGTTATATTCTTTGTATTTGCCTGCCATAAAATTTCCGGTCATTGGTCACACGTCCTTGTCTGACCATGTTAAAAAATCGATGGTCTGACGTCCTCGTCTGACCATGCTAAAATAAGTGTGCAAAGGTACTAAAATAGGCGATGCCCGAAACACATTATTCAGGAACTTAATAGAGTTATGATAGCAGAAATTAAATGCCCCTGCAAAATTTCACTACGTAGTTTTCAATATACAAACTGGTTAAATTACGATGCCTATGTTTTTGACACACAACCCATTATAGTAAAAATGCGTGAAAGCCTTATCGCTATTCACTTTTGCTGCTAGTTATCCACATTTTTTAGCATTGGCATAATATTGGTAAATATTCAGGGAAGGCAGTTTTGTGATGAAAGGCTTTTTATAAATTCTTTATTGCAAATCCCCTCAATATATAAATAGTAGTTTTCCAATACCAATGAACATATACATTTCCAATATTGTTGAAATAAAATTATTACAAACACAAACGTGTTTTAAATTTTTGCTGGTTTAGGGTTTTATTAGGGTAAAGACGGGGGTAGTCTTACTCCCGTCACATTTTTTTTATACAATAAAATGGGGTCCGTTTTTAAAATCCATATCCAGAAAATGAATTCTCCAATATCCAACAAAACCAATAAAATCTGATTCCGTAAAAAAGCCACTTTATTTGTGCTTGGCGAAAATTCGTACAAGAAAAAGCATCCCGGTAATTTCGGGATGCTTTTTGTTTTTAGTACATTGTTCTATTTAGAAACTCTTAGAGTTGTTGGATTGATAGGTATAACGGAATCGATAAATTAAACGCTGTGGCACAGGGCCTGTAAATGCTTCGTAATCTACTGCCAGCAGTTCCATTTTTACATAATAGTTATCTGCAGTGCGAAAGATAAAGGTTTGGCCTGCTTTAGGTGAAAAAGCATGTGTGGTTGGATTATAATCGTACCAGCTGCCATCTTTAATAGCTTTTTGAGAAGCTGTAGTATCATAAGCATAACCTGCATCAGGAGCTGCGGTTACATTACTATAGATACCGGTTTGCAAAATGGCTCCTGCATTACCTGGCCCGTAAGTATGGCTGTTTAAAATAAATGTGGTGAATCGCAAACCGAAATCCCATTTGGTAGTAGCACTGTCGCTGTTGGCAACGATGGCATCATTTTTAAAACTAAAAAAAGTATAAGCGGTTGCAGAGCTGAAATTCACTTTTACAGAATCTGTTTTTTCGATAATGGTTACCTGCGGGGTAGCGGTATCTTTTTTGCATGAACTTACGGTAAAAAGTAAAGCTGTGCCTAATACCGCAGTTGCTAAAATTGTTTTTTTCATTTGATTATTGTTTTTTGTTGTAAGAAAGTATATGGTTAAGATTAATGTTGCAATTGACAAAATAAGTTCTGCCATACAGGTTGGGCAGTTTATCCTTATCACGATGATTTAAAATATTATCACTACCTGTTTGTAATTCAAATCCGCATTTAAATGTTTTGGTTACAGAAGCATTAAGCAAGGTATAACCGCTTACATATTCCCTGCTATCATCTAAAATATTGTTACCATTAATATCGCTATACCCATAGCGCCCACGATAGATTGCCCTGATGCTGGAAGAGAAATTATTTTTATGATTATTGTACACCAGCTGAAGATTAGCCGCATGTTTACTGCGATTGAATAAACCTCCATAATCTTTCATACTCACATAAGTACTTACAAAAGTTACCGGGTCTCTTTTTACTACCTGGCTGGCCTGTATTTTTTTTACGATGTCTTTGTCTTTAGCTTCTAAATACTGGTAGCCACCACTGATAGTGAATTTTTTGTTTAATTGCTGATTAATATTCACATCAAAACCACGGGTAAATACTTTGTTGATATTCTGGTAACTGTAAATAGACTGGTTATTCACCTTGGTGAAAGGAAGATTGTACCGGTCAATTAAATTATTGATATCATTACGAAACAGGTTTGAAGTGATTTGTGTTTTATTACTCAAGGTAAAACGCATGCCGATATTGGTACCAACAGATTTTTCAGGTAATAAAGTATGGCTGCCCAGGTATGGGGTGATATTTATTGAAGGGTCAATTTGTCCCTGTTGTTGTAATTGTTGTAAACCACTTGAAAGTTCACTAGCACCTAATAAGGTATACCCTACCAGGGAGTTAGTGAAATTTAAAAACTGCTGGCGAAAATCCGGTGCTTTAAACCCTGTACCTATTGATGCATTAACAGTAAGTTTATTAAAAAATTTATAGGCTACTGCTAATTTAGGATTGAATTGCAGGTTGTATAATGTGTGTTTATCTAATCTTGCACCCGCAGTTACATTTAACCTGTTGCTGAACAACCATTCTTTTTGTGTAAAGAAATAAAAGGCATTAAAATTATGGCTTTCAGCATAGCGGTTGGCATCAATGGTTTCGTAATTATAACCGGCACCGGCTATTAATTTCTGGTTGATCTTTTCACCTGCTTCAATCTGTATTTCGGGTTTTAATAAAAACTGGTGTAAGAATGATTTATCATACAATTGCTTATTGTCTTGTAAAAAAACTTCTGCATTGTTCTGGTAACCGGTAATATACAACAGGGTAGCTAATTTTATTTTTTTAGAAAGCGTAGTTAATAACTGGTTGTTTACACTCCAGTCAGATTCGTTACTGGTGCCATCCACTGCATCAGGCTGTGCACCTGTATACACGAGGTAATTATTAAATTGCTTTTGAGTAAATACCCTTGCAGCAGTTTGCAATTGTGTGCGGCTGCTGATATCATAAAACATTTTTGCAGCAAAAGAATAATTGCGGTAGGGGTCAGCAGTTTTACCGTAAATCGTTTTATCCAGATCGTAACCACTACTGCTGTAGCGATTGGCAAATAACTGAAAAGCAGTTTTATTTTTTTTGATAAAAGAACTGGCAGTAAAGCCCCAGGTATTATTGGTTGAATGATGCAGCTGTATACCTGCTGTAGTATTTTTTGGTTTTTCAGTAATGATATTAATAACACCGGCCAATGCATCGCTGCCGTATAAACTGGTAGCAGGGCCTTTTACAATTTCTATTTGTTGAATATTACCTACTGCCACCCTGCCAAGGTTTAAAATACCGGCATTTCTGCCGGTAAGCGGTTCTCCATCTAATAATATTAAAGTATAAGCAGGATCAAGGCCCTGTAATTGTATGCCGCTTCCGAATGGATTGGGATAACCTTGTAATGCTTGCCCTAATGGATTATCAGCCAATACCAAACCTGTTTGCTGTTGTAAAATATCAATCAGTTTTTGAGAGCCTGTTTGCTGTATGAATTTTTTACTGATTACTTGTATAGGAACAGGAATGTTGCCAATACTTTTTTGGGTACGTGTAGCAGTAACTATAACTTCATCAATAGTAGTAAGTTTATTAAAGCCCGTATCTTTTACATTTTTTTGTGCAAATGAAAAATTGGCTACTAATAATCCTCCTAAAAGAAGACTAAAGATGTTGTTATATTTTTTTATTGCTTTCATTTTATTAACACAAAGTTGTTTCAGCAATAAAAGAGTTTTATCACAGAATTGTCATTATGTTTTGTACAGAGGAAAAATGCAATTGTTTTACGAAGTGGTGACAGACATACTAAGAAAGATCAGGTGGCCACATGAGCAATGTCATAAAAAACAATTTTAAATCAGTTGCGGATACCAGAAAAGAATAAACTATTGTAAACGTTTCTTACAAAATGCAAAAAATATTCCGGTAACAGAATATTTTTTGCATTGATAAGAATATACCAGGGAGGTATTAAAATTTATAACTTATAGTAGAAGTAAATTGTCTTGGCGCAATAGGATTTACACTATTGTCATCATGTACATTATAACTTAACTGGTTCAAAATATTATTTACTTTAAACCGGAAACGTACATTCTGATAAGTGTAACCAATGCTGGCTTCAAATAAAAAGTATTCGGGTACAGGCATTAATGCATATCCGGGATTTGCTTTTGTCGTACTTCTGCCCGCTACTCTTTCTCCTACATAATAAATACCAACACCTGCATTTAAACCATTTAATTTATGGGTTGGTTTTACAGTGTAATAAATATGTGTGTTGGCGGTATGATTAGGAGTATATAAAATTCTGCTGCCGGGAACATACAACGTGCTTTTTTTGTAACGGATATCATTATAACTATAACCTGCATTGATATTAAAGCCATTAATGCTTTTAGTTACCACATCCAGTTCCACACCTTTACTCTGTGTTTGTCCGCCAATTTCCCTGCGGCTGTCGGTAGGTGAAAGATTGGGATAACTCTGCACTGCATTGTTGTTATTGATGATATAACCGGTAGCATTAACAGAAACCAGGTTATTAAACAACAAGGTTTTTACGCCTAATTCGTATTGGTTAATGATGGAAGGTTTTAGTATCACACCAAAAGTATCCACCGCTGTATTTAGCTCGTAGGTATTAGTGTAACTGGTAAATACCGAAATGTTTTTAGTGGGTTGATATACCAGCCCGACCCTGGGACTAAAAGCATCGTTGGTTCTGTTTTCGCTGTGTATTTTTTCAATACCGGTAGCATAAATACTATCCAGTGTTTCTGTTTTAGAAACAGAATATCTTACACCTGCCAGCATTTTTATTGTAGAAGTGATCTCAACAAAGTCCTGTACATATATACCCAGGCGGCTTACAGGCGCATTGGTATAAAAGGTCCATGGTACATTGGGTACATCGTTTCTTTGTGTGTATTGTTTAGTGCCGAAAATATTTACTGTATCATAGATATTTTTTTTGTCAGCCCTGAATTGTGTGAGATCATAAGTATAGGCAGTGGTTTTAATCATATCCGCATCAATACCCGCCAATAAAGTGTGAGAAATTTTTCCCGTTAAAAATTTTCCTGTTATATCTACGGAAGCAAAATTATATTGCTCGATATTTTTATTTCTTACCAGGCCTCTTATCCATCTGCCATAATTGGCAGCGGTAGAATCAATAAACTGGCTGTTGGCATTGGGCCTTGCAGCGCCAAATAATTCATTATTATATTTCCTGGTGCTGAATACTGCTTTTATTTGCCAGTTATCATTTAACTTATGCGTAAGCGTTGATGTAGCTGCAAGTTGTTCTGCATTGTTATAACTCCAGGGCAGGTTTAAATAAAGGCTTCTGGGTGTATTGGCTACTTTGTAATAAATAGCGCCGGTACCAAAATCAAGATTACGGTTGTCTTGTGTATAATCGCCTTCCAGCAGCAACTCTGTTTTAGCACCTATTTTTATTAATAAAGAAGGGTTGATATAAAAACGTTGTGATTTTACACCATCTCTGTAACTGCCGGCTTTGGTAAAGCTGCTGTTAACCCTGTAAGCAACATGTTTGCTGTTGTTAATAGCGCCATATACATCAATAGCAGGTTTATAATAATCGTAGCTGCCCGTTTGAAAACTCACACTACCCCCATTATTAAATATTGGTTTTTTGGTTACGATATTTAATACGCCACCTGCACCAACAGTACCAAATAAAATAGCGTTGCCACCTTTTAGTACTTCAATATTTTCCAGGCCACTTACTTCTGGCATAATGCTGTTATTATATCTTACGCCATTTTTAAAAGTATTGTTGCTGTTAAATGCAAAACCTCTTGATGCCAGTTCTTCCTGGTAACCGCCGGTGGTACCCATTACATAAACGCCATTTAAATTCTGTACTGCATCACCTAATGTTTGTACCTGCTGGCGTTCAATTACCTGGCGCTCAATTACAGCAGTGGCTTGTGGCAGATCCATTGGTTTAACAGGCAATTTACCAATAGTTGCTATCCGGTCTAATTTAGTTTTAGTGGCAGCAATAATGATCTCTGTAAGTTCGGTGTAGTTTTCCACCAATATAAAATTGATGATTTCTTCGCCATTCTCTTTTATAATAGTAAAGTGTTTTACCTGTGTTGCAAGGCCTGTATAAGAAACCACTAAATTGTATTTCCCCGGGTTGAGTTTCGAAAAATGATAGCTGCCATCTTCAGCAGTGATCGCTGTTTGGTTGGTTTCTGTAAGCTGCACATTTACTTTAGCTGCAGGTTTACCGTCGCTGGTAGTTACCATTCCTTTTAATAAAAAATTTTGCGCCCCGGCTGTTATAAATAAAAAGGAACTTATAGAAAGCAGGAGTAGTTTTTTAAGCAGTGTATTGTTCATAAATAAAATTTCTGTTGGTTGATTTGATAATGAACGCAAAGAAAGTTTAACTGAACTGACTGGTTGTTACGCAATCGGTAACTCGGTTTACATAAAACGGAAAACTAAAAATTAGTGGAGTAATAATTCACAAGGCTTAATGCCGGTGTGTTTTTTAAACGCAGTGCTAAAGTGAGAGATAGAGGAGTAGCCCAGTAAAGAAGATACTTCGGTTACACTCAACCCTTTATCGTACAATAAATATTTAGCATGTTCCATTCTCTGGGTTTGATAAAAATCAAAAATGGTGGTGCCGAATAATTCTTTAAATCCTTTTTTAAGATAACATTCGTTGATGGCAACTTTACGGCTTAAAGCTTTAATGGTTAAAGGTTCGCCGATATGCTGCAATAAGATAGCTCTTGCATTGGTGATCTTTTCCCTGTCATCGGCATTAGCCAAAAACTTACAACTGAATTTTTCTTCGTGGTTATGATCACCCATCATACAATCCATGCTGTACAGCAACAGAATTTGTGTCTGGGCATTTAAAAAGATATTCTCTAAACTTTCGGTATAGGTATGATTCAGTAAAGCTTCAATGGCCATTCTGGTTTTACCGCACAAAGGCAATGTTTTGGTAAAAGAAGTGGTATGATCAAAAGAAAGCACATCATCCGAAAGCGTAGCATTCTTTTTGCCGCTGGTAAATTGTTTTAAATAAGAAGGAGAGAAGCTGAAACTCAATACATCCACACTATCCACTTTTTCCACGCAGGTTTTAGAGGAATTGAATTTACAGTAATCACATTCCGTCTTTTTTTCACGGCAGTATACATTGCCACTCACGCAAAATTTAAGCTGGATATAATTTTCTGAAGGATTGTTCTTTTCGGTATGATAAATGAGCATACCGGTATCATCAATATTCCACTGTGGTTCCTTAGCGTACCTTTTAATGGAATAATTTACGCTACCCGGAATCTGCTTTTCCTTATGCATTAATAGTTGCATCTGGTTCTGCATCAACGGCTGACGGTAGGCTAATTCTAATATGTCTGCGTGCTCTGGCATCTTTGTATATGCAAATATAATGCATCCTGCATTATCCTGCAAACTGATATTGATCAGGGCTTAAATTTTCCGCTTTTCGGCAATTAAAATTTTGTGGAAAAGTTATCGATAATTAACAGTTTTAAAGCCGTTTTGCATCACCAAAAACCCTTTATTTTTAGTATATTTGCCGATAATCGATTTTATAAAAAAATAAAGCCAGATTAACCCATTTATGAGTACAGAAACAGTAGAAAGAACCGAAGCCCAGAAAGCCAGCTATGGCGCCGACAGTATCCAGGTTTTAGAAGGTTTGGAAGCCGTACGTAAACGCCCCGCCATGTATATTGGCGATATCGGCGTAAAAGGTTTGCATCATCTTGTTTACGAGGTTGTAGATAACTCCATTGATGAAGCATTAGCGGGCCATTGTAAAAATATCAGCGTAACTATTAATGAAGATAATTCCATCACTGTTGAAGATGATGGCCGTGGTATCCCTACAGGCATGCACACTAAAGAAAATCGTAGTGCACTGGAAGTGGTAATGACCGTTTTGCATGCCGGTGGTAAATTTGATAAGGATTCTTATAAAGTATCCGGCGGTTTGCATGGCGTGGGTGTAAGTTGCGTTAACGCATTAAGTACTAAACTGCATGTTACCGTTAACCGTGATGGTAAAATATTTGAACAGGAATATGGTATCGGTATTCCAAAATATCCCGTAAGGGAAATCGGTACATCTGATACACATGGTACCAAAGTACAGTTCTGGCCCGATCTTACCATATTTACATCCGGTATTTACAATCGTGAAATCTTAGAGGGCAGATTAAGAGAGTTGGCTTTCTTAAACAGGAAGATCACTATTCACATCAGCGACTTACGTGAAAAAGATGACGAGGGAAAAGTTTACAGCAAAACATTTTACAGCGAAGGCGGTATTGTGGAGTTTGTGGAAATGATTGATAAAAATGCCAATCGGTTGCCCTTAATACCAAGAGTAATTTATTGCGAAGGTTTAGATACCGGCAGTAATGTAATGGTGGAAGTAGCCATGGTGTACAATGCAGGCTACCAGGAAAATATCTTCAGTTATGTAAATAATATCAATACCATTGAAGGGGGTACGCATGTGGCAGGTTTCCGCCGCAGTATTACCAGGGTATTTAAAAGCTATGGCGAAAAACAAGGTTTGTTCGAAAAAGCCAAAGTGGTAATTGAAGGAGATGATTTCAGGGAAGGCCTATCAGCTATTATTTCTGTAAAAGTTCCCGAGCCACAATTTGAAGGACAAACCAAGACCAAGCTGGGTAACAGTGAAGTAATGGGTGTGGTGGATACTACCTTAAGCCGTGTTTTAGAAGCTTATTTAGAAGAAAACCCTAAAGAGGCTAAAACCATCATCCAGAAAGTAATACTGGCAGCACAGGCAAGAGCAGCAGCCCGTAAGGCAAGAGAAATGGTACAACGTAAAAGTGTACTCACCGGTGGCGGCTTGCCTGGTAAACTGGCCGATTGCAGCGATAAAGATCCCGGAAAATGTGAGTTATTCCTTGTGGAAGGAGACTCGGCGGGAGGTACAGCCAAGCAGGGGCGTGACAGAAGCTTCCAGGCTATTCTGCCTTTGCGTGGTAAAATACTGAATGTAGAAAAGGCAATGGAACATAAGATCTACGATAATGAGGAAATAAGAAATATGTTTACCGCATTGGGGGTTAAAATTGGTACAGTAGACGATCCTAAAGCATTAGATACTTCTAAACTGCGTTATCACAAGCTGATCATTATGACGGATGCGGATGTGGATGGAAGCCATATCGCTACTTTGATCCTTACTTTTATTTTCCGTTACATGAAAGAATTGGTGGAACAGGGAAATGTATACATCGCACAACCACCATTGTATTTAATTAAAAAAGGTAAAGAACAGGAATATGCCTGGACGGATGAAGAACGTAAAGGGTTGATACAATTATTCGGACAAGGAAAAGATGAAAGTGTAAATACACAACGCTATAAAGGTTTGGGTGAAATGAACGCCGAACAATTATGGGAAACTACCATGAATCCTGTAACAAGAACATTGAAACAGGTTACTATTGAAAGTGCTGCAGAAGCTGATCGTGTATTTAGTATGTTGATGGGTGATGAAGTGCCGCCACGCAGGGAGTTTATTGAAACCCACGCCAAATATGCAAAGATTGACGTGTAGTTTTGAAAATAATTTTAAAGGGTTGAATTTTCAACCCTTTTTTATTGGTACTAACCTGGTTAAACAACTTGCAATAATTCCTGCTCCTGGATAATTTAGGTATCATTGCCAAATACTGTAAAGCTGAAGCTGTATTATGCCTTAGTGTAACATTTTTTCAATATAAAATAGTATAAGACACACTAAAGGATAGTCGTATCAACGCCCCGGCTAAGCCGTACTAAAGCCGGCATTACTCCGTACAGAAGCCGGCATTACTCCGTACCAGATTCGGCTTTCTTCCTTATCATCTTCTATACAACCTCTGCGAATATACGTTCTGGCATCAACTATTGTTCTCCTTATTAACCGTCACAAACCAATTGTTAAAGTCGGGTTTTTAACAAGTGTCAATGCAACATTTCAGTAATTTCAATGTCTGAATAAAAAAATACCTTTTATGAAATGGAATAAAAAAATTGGATTTACAATTCTAACGCTTGTATTAGTAGTGGCATTAAACAGTGATATATCAGCACAGCGTCGTCATTACGACCGTGGTGGTTACCGTAACAATTATTATGCTTACAATTACAGGCCATCACGCCCTTATGTTTCAGTAAATATCGGAAGGCCTTATAACTATAATTACCGCCCTTACGCCTATGCCAGGCCGGTTTACAGGGCACCTTATTCGTATGTGCATTTTGGCCCCTCATTCGGGGTACATATAAATGTGCTGCCATTTGGCTATTATCCTTTTTATGTAGGCGGCAATCCTTATTATTATAATGATGGGGTGTATTACCGTCCTTACAGTGGTGGCGGTTACGAAGTAACAGCTCCGCCATTGGGCGCTACTGTTAAACATTTGCCTTCCGGAACTAAAGTAACAGTTATTGATGGCGTAAAATATTACGAACTGGGCGGTACTTTTTACCAGGAAGAAATTACCGACAAAAATAAATTGCGTTATATAGTAGTAGGTACCGATGGTGTTTTAAATACAGGTACAGGTGAAGACACCAACACCGATGGCGCTCCTGCACCAAACAGCAATACCGTAACACCAAACAAAAGTGCTGTTACACCACAAAATAATACTCCTGCCGAACAACTTCCGGAAGTGGGAACAAGATTTGATAAATTACCCGAAGGTTCTAAAACAGTAGTACTTAAAAAAGAAAAATATTACGTATCGCCGGCCGGCGTTTATTACCAGGAAGTCATCGATGGCAATAACATCCGTTACGAGGTAACAGGCAATTCTGAAACTGAAAAATAGCGTCAAAAGCCGTTTTTAAGCTGAAAAATCAGAAAAGTTATTAAGATTTTCAATCACATAAATCAGGTAAACAAGTGGAGCTTAACGGCTCCATTTGCTTTAAAGACAGCACACCCTAAGCTTAAGCCGGCTCTGTAAAAGCCTGTAAGCAAGTGGATTTGAGCTGGTGCCAGGCTTTCTACGAGCGACTGATAAAGTAAAAATTAATCAAATGTGAATGGCTGCAAACTGACTGAATACTGAGGCTATACTGTGGAAAATCAGCCTGTTCAATACGGTCAGGTTTTGGTAAATGCGCTATTTTCTGTAGCTTGTACCCCGAAGCCAACTACTTCATTCATTATTTCTAACTATAAATTCTACAAAAATGAGTAACATGATTACAGCCTACTGCATGAAAACCAAAGAAAAGAACGTTCCTATGCAGGATGCAGTTATTACAAAAACTTCACGTGGCGGTTATATGGCGCAGGGCCACGACGGTAAAGGCAACAAAATGACCACCATGCTGGGCGAAGCAGCTGCATTAAAAGCAGTAGCAGATGGCGTAGCTAAAAAAGGTTGGGACTAATAAAATTTTTTTAAAAAATTGCTAAGGCTATCCTATTTTTGGATAGCCTTATTTATTTCGCTTGCTATAATACAAACAATTAAATTTATTTTTATAGCATGAGAAATCTGCCACTCAAAAGATGTTTATCTTTTATAATAGTTACGCTTTTAGCATCGCCTCTTTTTGCGCAATACACGGTTAATGGCTTTGCAGCACAAATTACTTGTAACGAGTATAGGCTTACTCAAAATTTTGGCCAGCAAAACGGTTCTGTCTGGAATAATATAAAGATAAACCTCACTCAATCTTTCGATTTTAATTTTAATGTTATACTTAGTACTCCCGGAGTACCGAATGATGGCGGTGCAGATGGGATCGCATTTGTAATGCAACCAATAAGTACTATTGTGGGTTCAAGTGGCGGAGGTTTAGGTTATGAAGGCATCAGTCCTGCTGTTGGTGTTACAATCGACACTTACCAAAACGCAGGTGACCCTACCTACGATCATATTGCAATACAACTAAACGGAGATATAGGTCATAGTTCCGCAAATAATATTGCCGGACCGGTTACAGCTTTAAGTGGTAATGATAACATTGAGGACGGGATATGGCATTCACTACGTATTGTATGGGATGCACCTACAAAAACGTTGACTGCATATATGGATGGGGTTTTAAGAGTTACGGTAGTAAAAGATTTTGTAACAGATGTATTTGGTGGTAACCCATTAGTATATTGGGGCTTTACCGGCAGTACAGGAGGATTAAGTAATTACCAGGGATTTAAAACTGCGTTAAGCCCTGCTTATACTTTCAGTACATCACAAAAAAGATGTATAAACGAACCCATCACTTTTAATAACACTACTGTTTCATTTTCAACCATAGCAAAATTTTATTGGGATTTTGGAGATGGCAGTCCTTTGGATTCTGTTAACTACAGCCCCACACATACCTATGCAACCGGAGGTACTTTTACAGTTAAACAAAGAGTGGTAGGAGCCGATGGCTGCGAAGCCACTAATACGCAGGATATTTTTATTGGCAGTAAACCAATAGCAGCTTTTACTAATAATGGGAATTGCATTTTTTATCCGTCGAATTTTCCTTTAGTTTTTTCGGATGCATCAACTACACAATTTGGAACGGTGCAGTATTACTATTGGGATATGGGGAATGGACAAACTTCTGTGGGGGCTACTGCTCAGCCTACTTATCCAACCCCCGGCGATAAACTTATCAAACATGTTGTTACCAGTGTAGAAGGATGTGAATCAGATACACTATTCAAAACTGTACACATGTATGGAGAACCGTTAGCGAATTTTACTTTCACTGATTCAGTTTGTTTGGGCCAGCCTACTTTGTTCTTTGGTAATCTAACACCTGCTGTTGGAGATACAGCTACACTTAACTGGAGTTGGAATTATAATGGTAATGTACAAGACTTAAATGTTTTAAATCCTGCACACACATTTACTGTACCCGGTATCCAGAGTGTTCTGCTGGTAGCCAGGCCAGCCTACGTTTTTGGCTCCGGCGCCTGCCTGGGAATTGCAACAAAAGCTGTTTTTGTGGTTAATAAACCTACGGCTTATTTTAAATTCAACACTATCTGCCAGGGCACTATAACTACATTTACCGATTCTTCTTATACATCTGATGGTACACCTGTAAATCAATGGTGGTGGGGTTTAGGCAATAGTGGTACATCAATACTCCAAAACTCTTCCGGCATTTATCCTATTCCTGGTAATGATACTATTAAACTGGTGGTGCATAATAGCAAAGGCTGTGCATCTGATACTTTAAAACAACCGGTTGTGATTAATAACAAGCCTATTGCTAATTTCGGTTACAGCACACCGGTATGTAATGGATTGCCGGTATCTTTTTCTGATTCATCTAAAACAACAACAGGTGCAATCAGCAAATGGTCGTGGGTGTATGCAGGAACTGAATTCAGTACACAGCAAAATACTACCCATATTTTTACACCAGGATTGCAAACCGTAAAACTGGTAGCAACAAATAGTCTGGGCTGCGTAAGCGATACTGCTTTTAAAACCTTTTTGGTAAACCCTAGTCCCAGTGTTAGTATTAATTTTAAAGATGCCTGCAAAAATGCACTGGTTGATTTTACAGCTGTTGATAATTCAGCTACAGTTACGCAATGGAAGTGGGTATTTGGTGATGGCGGCACGGCACTTACCCAAAATGCACAACATGCTTATAGTGCCAATGGTACTTATAAAGTGAAATTATATGCTACAGCAGCCAATGGCTGTTATTCTGATTCACTTACAAAAGATATTGTTATTTACAGTACCAACGTATTTGCCGGTAATGATACTATTGCAGCAGCCGGACAGCCGGTACAGCTAAACGCAACAGGTGGATTAAGTTATAGCTGGACGCCGGCAACACCACTTAACAATCCTAATATTGCTAACCCTGTTGCTATACTAAATGCCACGCAAACATTTACTGTAAGGGCATTTACTCCCGAAGGCTGCGAAAGCTTTGATGATGTAACCGTAAATATTTATAAAGGCCCGGATATTTATCTGCCTACAGCATTTACACCCAATGGTGATGGCAGGAATGATTTGTTCAGGGGTATTCCTGTAGGCATAAAACAATTTAATTACTTAAGGGTGTTCAACCGCTGGGGGCAATTGATATTTGCCACTTCAGATTATAACAGGGGATGGGATGGCAGCTGGCAAGGTCAGCAACAACCTGCCGGCGTATATGTGATAACTGCCAATGGTATTGATTTCAGGGGAAATGAAATTGATAAAAGACAAACGGTGATGCTGATCAGGTAGTCATTTTATTCTTCAACAAAATCTAAATCTTTACCATAGGTTTCTTTGGTAAAATATAATGCTGATACAGCAATGAGCATAACGCCAATACCAATAAACCCGGCAGCTTTTAAATAATGCTCGCCCTTATCACCTCTTGTTAATGTAAAGATCAAAAGCAGCAGCGGCGTAAAACCTCTTACAAAATTTGTAATGGAAGTGGCTGCAGATGCCCGTAAGTTGGTGCCAAACTGCTCGGCACTGCTGATAATATATAGCACAGAAATGCCCGAGCCAAACCCAAGGCCTGAACATATAAAATAAAACCAGGCAGCAGAACTGTTTTGCTGGGTAAAAAACAGGATCATAAAAACAATAAAGACCGAATAAAAAATATACAATGCTTTTTTCCGGCTTTTTAATTGGTGGCTTATTAACCCTGCTGCAACATCGCCAAAACCCAGGCCGATATACTGGAACAGAATGGCATTACCGGGTGTAATACCGGTGATTCCCATTCGTTTTGCAAATTCATCGGCAAAAAATATCAGTATGCCAATGCAATACCAAACAGGCATGCCTATTAGTATTCCTTTTGCATAGCGGTAAAACCGGCTTTTGTTATTAAAGAATTGTAAATAATTACCTCGTTGCACTGTTGATTTTTCTAAAGAAGAAAACATGGTGCTTTCTGCAACGGATACCCGTAAAGCCAGTAATACCAGGCCAATACCTCCGCCAATAAAATACAAGGTCCGCCAATCAGTGATTACTTTTGAAAGCAATGCCGCAGTAATACCACCCAGCACTCCACAGGTAGCAATAATGGTGCCTGCAAGGCCACGTTTTTCTTTAGGTAAGATTTCTGAAGTTAAAGTAATGCCAGCACCTAGTTCGCCTGCCAAACCCACGCCTGCAATAAAACGGATGACCATATACCAGTTAATATCATGCACAAAACCATTGGCAATATTGGCAATGGAATATAAAAGTATGGAACCGAATAAAACTTTTAACCTGCCGAATTTATCGCCGATAATGCCCCAGATAATGCCACCCACCACCATGCCAATTAACTGAATACTGATGGTTAATTCTCCTTTTGATAATACTTCTGCAGAGGAAAGGCCTGTACCTAATTCAGCAAAACTGCTTTTACGCACCACGCCAAATAATAGGAGGTCAAAAATGTCAACAAAAAATCCGAGGGCAGCAACAATTACAGGAAGCGACAGAAGGCCGTATTGTTTTTTAGTCATGTAAACAGGTTATAGCAAGGAAAAAAGTAGTTGATAACAAATGTAAGGAGAAAAATATTCTGTATACAATTAAGATTTTACGCAGGAATACTCTCCATCATCCGCTTCAAAAACAAATGCAGGCTGTTCATTGTTTTTACATCTTCCACTACCAGGATGCCATTTTTACCTACCTGTTTTAGTTTGGCTTTATTGGTACCTTTTTGTAAAAATTGTAAAATGCCGTTAAAGGTGGTGCTGGTAAAATACGGACTATCAGGGTTGCTTACAAAGAAGCATTTTAATGTTTCATTTTTCAGGAACATTTTTTCAAAGCCTAATTCAATAGCTAATTTTCTGCAGCGCACAGTTGTAAATAAATCTTCTACCTGGGGTGGTATGGGGCCAAAGCGATCTGTCATTTCTTTATGAAAATCCTGCAGGTCTTTTTCATTTTCACAATTATCCAATCTGGAATAAAGCGAAAGCCTTTCAGTAATACTTTCTACATAACTATCAGGGATAAGAATTTCCAGGTCGGTATCAATACTGCAATCACTTACAAAATCATCCTGCTGCTGAATTTCTTCCTTGTATAATTCTTTAAACTCTGTGCGTTTTAATTCACGTATCGCTTCATCTAAAATTTTCTGGTACATTTCAAAACCGATCTCTGCAATAAAACCACTTTGTTCACCACCTAACATGTTGCCTGCACCACGAATGTCTAAATCTCTCATAGCAATTTGAAAACCACTACCCAAATCACTGTATTGTTCTAAAGTAGATAATCGTTTCCTGCTATCAGGCGGCAAGGTGCTCATGGGCGGTGCCAGTAAATAACAGAATGCCTTTTTATTACTTCTGCCAACTCTTCCTCTTAATTGATGCAGATCGCTCAACCCAAACTGGTGGGCATTATTTACAATAATGGTATTTACATTGGGAATATCCACGCCACTTTCTACAATGTTGGTACAAACCAAAACATCATACTTTTTATCCATGAAATCGAGAATGGTATCTTCCAGTTCATCACCATCCATTTGCCCGTGTGCAAAAGCAATGCTTAAGTCGGGACAAAGGCCTTGTATCAAACCTTTCATTTCTGACAGGCCATTTACACGATTGTGTATAAAGAACACCTGTCCGCCTCTTTCTGTTTCGTAATAAATGGTATCACGTATGGCATCTTCATTAAACACCATCACTTCCGTTTGTATTGGCTGTCTGTTAGGCGGTGGTGTGTTAATAATACTCAGGTCTCTTGCCCCCATTAAACTGAATTGCAAAGTTCTTGGGATAGGAGTAGCCGTTAGCGTAAGCGAATCTACCGTTGCTCGTAGTTGTTTTAATTTTTCTTTTGCGGCCACACCAAATTTCTGTTCCTCATCAATGATCATCACACCAAGGTCTTTAAACTTTACATCCTTGCCCAGCAATGCATGTGTGCCGATGATGATATCTACTTTCCCTTCGGCTAACCTGGCGAGGGTTTCTTTTTTTTCTTTAGAAGATTTAAAACGATTGATAAAATCCACAGTAACCGGAAAATCTTTTAACCTTTCTCCAAAAGTTTTATAATGCTGGTAAGCTAAAATAGTTGTAGGTACTAAAACAGCTGCCTGCTTGCCATCGCAGCAAGCTTTAAAAGCGGCACGAATAGCAATTTCTGTTTTACCAAAACCTACATCACCGCAAACCAGCCTGTCCATCGGTGATGGTTTTTCCATATCACGTTTTACATCTTCTGTTGCCTTGCCCTGGTCGGGGGTATCTTCATAAATAAAGCTGGCTTCCAGTTCGGTTTGCATATAATTATCAGGGCTGAATGCAAAACCTTCCTGGCTTTTTCTTTGAGCGTATAATTTTATCAGGTCGGTGGCAATGTCTTTTACCTGCTTCTTTGTTTTGTCTTTTAATTTTACCCAGACATCACTTCCTAATTTATTCATTTTAGGAACACTGCCTTCTTTACCACTATACTTTCCGATCTTATGCAGTGAAGAAATGTTTACATACAACAGATCACCATCTTTATATTGAATGCGAACAGCTTCCTGCAATCTTCCATTGGCTTCAATTTTTTGTAAGCCGCTATACACACCTACACCATGATCGATATGTGTTACATAATCTCCCGGTTGTAATTCCCTCAGCGTTTTTAAAGTAAGTGCTTTGTTTTTGCTGAACGCCTGTTTTACTTTGTATTTATGGTAACGCTGAAAGATCTGGTGATCGGTATAGCAAATACATTTCAGGTCATCATCAATAAACCCTTCGTGTATAGAAGTTGGAACAGGAATAACATTGATCTCTGCTTTCAGATCAGTAAAGATCACATGCAGCCTTTCTAATTGTTTGGGATTTTCTGCAAACAAATAGATATTGTATTTCTTAGCTTCGTATTCTTTTAAATTTCTTATTAAAATTTCAAATTGCCTGTTGAATGCCGGCTGTTCTTTTATTGAATATTGAACATTGATTATTGAGTGTTGAGTATTATTTTGAAAATGAGCTTTACTTCCGAACTCAATGATATGCCTCGATTGAATTTGTTCTTCAACCAATTTTGCAGTAACAATATCATTAGGCGTAAAATCTTTTCTGCTTAAGGTATCTTCGCTTTCATCAATCTTCGGACGGTTACCAAATTCGCTGGTCCATATTTCAAAATCCTCTTCCTGCTGTTCAATTTTTTCTTTGATGAAATTCCAGTCCTCACTCCACACCACGGCATTCTCCGGCAAGAATTCTAAAAAAGAAATTTTTTCACCGGTTTCATTTTGCAAAATATCTACATTGGGAATAATATTGACCTGCAGTAATTTTCTTTCACTCAATTGTGTTTCCGGATCAAAAATCCTGATGCTGTCTACTTCGTTGCCAAACAATTCTATGCGGTAAGGTTTTTCGTTACCAAAAGAATAGATATCCAAAATACCACCACGTACCGCAAATTGCCCCGGTTCATACACAAAATCAGTTCTTTCAAAACCATAATCAACAAACTTTCCTAAAATGCCATTTACATCCAATGTATCGCCCTGCTTTATCGAAATAATATTTTCGGAAAGTGTTTTGGATAACACCACTTTTTCAAACAATGCTTCCGGGTAAGTGATGATGATATTCTTGTTGGTGCCGGCCGCCAGCCTTGTTAAAGCTTCTGTCCGCAACATTACATGGCTGGGGTTTAGCAGGCTGTAATTCTTTTTATTTTTAAAAGAAGAAGGAAAATAAAACAGGTTTAAAGCACCAGTAAGATTTTCTAAAGTATTATGAAAATAGGCCGCTTCTTCGGCATCCCTTAACACGATCAGGTGGTTGAGCTGGCTTGCCGAAGGGTGATTAAAAACAGCTGCAATAATAAATTGAGAAGCACTGCCATGCAGCCCTGATAAGTGCAAGCGCTGCGGTTTAGACAAAGTGATGCCATCCACTATTTTAAAACAGCGGGGGTCATTAGCGTATTCTTTCAGCAACACTTCCAGGTTCATCAGGGCGCAAATATACGATAAGTAGAAAAAAAGGGCAATCAAATAAAGAATTATACGTTATCAAAGGCACAAAAGCCTTGCACTGACTGTCTTATACCAGTATTTGTGTATATTTTTGATACCAACAGACAAGGAGATCCAAACACATGAATAATTACCGATTCTTACTACCGCTATTTGCAAGCCTTTGCTTTTCAGCTTTTTCGCATGCACAAACTGCTACAGTGCCGGTGCATTTTGCCAAAGGCGATTTTATTACCGGTAATAATGTTACCAGCAAAAATTTTGCTCAAAGCAATCTGCAAAGTTCTTTATTTGGTGGCCAATATTTTTCATTGATCCAGTTTGCGGCATTACCTTCTTTGGAAACGAGGCAACAATTAAAAAATGCTGGTGTTGAATTGGGCGAATACATTCCCGGCAATGCTTACCTGGCCGCCATACCTTCAAATTTTGATTTTACTTCAGCTGCTAATTACAAAATAGTATCCATTAATACTTTGCCGGCAATGTATAAAATTGATGCGGCTGCATTGAATATTAAAAATAGTGTTGCTAAAAACGATACTAAACTTATAGCGGTAACCTGTAATGCTGCTGTAAATAAAATTACTGCTGGGGATGAAATTAAAAAGACAGGCGCACTCATTGTGCCTACAAAATTTGACCGGCCAGATATTATTTTTATCAAAGCAACATCTGCAGATATTATCAATACTATTGCTGCACTGCCTTTTGTAAACTACATCGGTGTACAACAAATGAATGCTACGCCAGTTAATTATAATGATATTGCTTTGCATGGCATCAGCAGCGTGCAATCTTACCTTGGAAGAAACCTGAGAGGAAAAAATGTAACTATCGGTGTAGGGGATAATGCAGATATTTCTACGCACATGGATTTTACCGGAAGATTGATCAACCGTGTGTTCAGTGTGCCATCAGGCCATGGTACACATACATCTGGCACAGCAGCGGGGGCTGGTATTATCAACCCGATGTACCAGGGCATGGCGCCTAAGTCAACTATCATCAGCCAATGGTTTACGGATGTAATCACTAATACCCCGGTATATGTTACCGATAATAACATGATTGCGACCAACAATTCTTATACCACAGCGGATAATGCCTGCCCCGGCGAAGGCGTGTATGATGTTACCAGTAATTACATAGATGCCCAGATGAAAAGTTATGATGAAGTGCTGCATATTTTTGCAGCAGGTAATGATGGCATTTACACTTGTAGCCCTTATCCGGCTGCATTTGGTACCGTAAAATCAGGATGGCAATGTGCTAAAAATGTATTGACGGTAGGAAATATTGACGGAGCTACGTATACTGTTTTTTCAACCAGCAGCCGTGGCCCGGTGCAGGATGGAAGAGTGAAGCCGGAAATTGTAACCAGCGGTACCAGTATCACATCAACACAATTGAATAATGCCTATGGCACCAGCTCCGGTACCAGTATGGCTACACCAGTTGTTACAGGTGCCAGTGCATTATTAAATGAAAGGTATCATCAATTGCATGGCAGCAACCCTAAAGCGGCGTTGATAAAAGCATTGATGTGTAATACTGCAGAAGACCTTGGAAACAGCGGCCCTGATTATACTTATGGTTTTGGTTTGCTGAATGTAAGAAGAGCGGTGGAAGCAATGGAAGCCAACCGGTATATCATCAGCAGTACACCTAATACTTCCTTCCCGGTTACTATTCCTGCGGGAGTACGCCGTGTAAAAATAATGTTGTATTGGGCAGATGCACCAGCAGCTGTTGGCGCAGCAGCTGCATTGGTAAATGACCTTGACCTTACAGTAACGGATAACCCGGTAACTGTTACACACCTTCCCTTAGTATTAAATGCAACACCAGCTAACGTTAATGTTGTTGCAGCGGAAGGCGCTGACCACAAAAATAATATTGAACAGGTGGTGATTGATAATCCTGCACCTGGCAATTACCTGATGAACGTAAATGCATTTGCTTTACCGCAAGGGCCGCAGGAATATGTACTCACTTATCAGTTTGATATGAATGGTATTACTGTAGAATATCCTTTTGGCGGAGAAACACTGGTGCCATCGCAGGCTGAAAAAATACGGTGGTCGGCTTACGGAGACGAGAGCAATACTTTTACCGTGGAATATTCCACCAATAATGGAGTGGCATGGACTACAGTAAATAATAATGTTGCAGCTACGGCACGTTCAATAAACTGGACGGTGCCTATTGCGGTTACCAATGATTACCTGGTAAGAGTTAAACGTAACAGCAGCGTATACACTGATCAGAGTGATTATAATTTTTCTGTAATTGGCCAGCCCGTTGTTACTGCTACTATACCCTGCGAAGGATTTGTACAGCTCAATTGGGGCGCTATTACAGGTAATACGGGTTATGATGTAATGCAATTGAAAGGAGATAGTATGGAAGTGATTGCAACTACTTCGGGTACTTCTTATTTAGTACAAGGGCTTAATGCCAATACCACCTATTGGTTTGGAGTAAGGGCAAACAATGGCACTGTTCATGGAAGACGTTCGGTATCGGTGAGTGCATTACCAGCAACAGGAGTTTGTACGTTATCAAATTTTGATAACGATTTTAAGGCCGCTTCTATTGATGCACCCGTAACCGGAAGACAATTTACTTCTTCTGCATTGGGTGCTGCTGAAATTATAAAACTTACAATAAAAAATTTAGACAATATAGCGTCAGCAGGAACTTATGATCTGAGTTACCAGGTGAACGGCGGTGCAGTAATTACCGAAACCGTTTCGGCAATTGTTCCTTCACTTGGTACATATACGCATAGCTTTGCTGCAACTTTCGATTTTTCCCTAACCGGAATATATACTATTAAGGCATGGGTGAAAAGGCCGGGAGATACGCAGGTGCTGGATGATACCATTAGTGTAACAATAAAAAGCTTAGCAAATGCTCCGGTAACACTTCCTGTAACAGATGGATTTGAAACAACTACCAATAAAGAGTACACGAATACAAAGATTGGGCTGGATGGCGATGACAGGCTGGATTTTAAAACCAACAGTGCAAGGGGAAGAGGCAGAACATTCGTAAATACAGGCTTTGCATTAAATGGAAGCAGGGCAATCACACTGGATCAGTTTCCTAATGGCGTATTAAGTACGGATAGTTTGCTGATGACGTATAATGCAGCCACTTATAATAGTGGTAATCAATTACGCTTAGAGTTCAATTATAAAAATCACGGGCAGGATAATAATCCTGACAATAAAGTATGGATAAGAGGAAGCGATACCAGCCCATGGATATATGCGTATAACCTGGTAAGCAACCAGGCTGCACTAGGGCAATGGAAAAATGGTATCATTAATGTAAATGATGTATTAGATACGGTATTACCTGCTCAACCCATAACGTCCAGTTTTCAGATTAAATTCGGGCAGCAGGGTAATACTTCTGCTAATGTGCCCAATCCTTTAGTTGACCAGGATGACGGTTATACTTTTGACGATGTAAAATTTTTAGAAGCATTCGATGATGTGGCAGTGCAGGCTGTTGTATCTCCTGTGTTAAGTGGATGCAATGCTACAGGTGTTCAGCCGGTTTCTGTAACAATAAAAAATTATAGCGGCACAACCTTTAATAATGTACCGGTAAGTTATCGTATTAACGGTGGCGCTATAGTGGCCGATATTATTCCTGTGATAGCACCTAATACTTCTACCGCATTTACTTTTGCTGTTCCGGCAAACCTTACGGTTAATACTGATTATAGTTTTAATTTTTGGGTAACTGCTGCAACCGATACTTATCGTGGTAATGATAGCATTCTTAATTATTCATTTCACACCAGTGCAGTAATGCAGGTAACTTCTGCACAGCCTTATCTTGAAGGTTTTGAAATTAACGATGGCGGGTGGTACACCAAAGGAAATAATACCAGCTGGCAATGGGGTACACCTGCTAAAACGATTATTAATAAAGCGCCAAATGGCGTTAAAGCATGGGTTACCAATTTAACCGGTAATTATAATGATAATGAATTTTCTTACCTGTATTCGCCCTGCTTTGATCTGAGTGCACTAACACATCCGGTTTTATCATTCAGCCATATATTTAATGTGGAAACAGATTATGACTTTACCTGGGTGGAATATTCTGCTGACGGAGGTGTGACCTGGAACAAACTTGGTATTTCAGGAACGGGTACCAACTGGTATGATATGGCTGCTCCGCCACGCTGGCGTTTATCACAAAATAAATGGCATGTAGCCAGTACCGATATACCCGTTAATTCTTCCAATGTACGTTTCAGGTTTGTAATGGCAAGCGATGGCGGACTGGATATGGAAGGTGTGGGTATAGATGACATCCATATTTTTGAAAAGGCAAATATTTATACGGGTGCAAATATCACTGCAGGCATCACACAGCCGGTTTCAGGCAATAACTGGATACATTTTGAATCAGGGGGTAAACGCATCGCCTCTGTAAATCCTAATGGAAATAATCTCGGATCAACAAGTGCCTATGTATATTTTAATCCTGCTGTTCCTGTACGGTTTAGTAGTAATAAACAATATTACCTGGACAGGAATATTGTACTTAAAGTTTCGGCACAGCCCACCGGGCCAGACGTTGGGGTACGTTTTTATTTTACCGATGCAGAAGCTAAAGCGCTGATGAATGCAACAGGTTGTGCCCTGTGCACCACTATCAGTGATCCATATGTATCGGGTGTTACACAATACAGCGAAACCGGTAACACCAACGAAGACGGAGACCTGGCTAATGATGTGAACGGGTTCTTCCAGTTTAAATTGCCAGCCAATGTTGATATCATACCTTATGATACAGGCTACTACGCTGAGTTTTATGTGAACAGTTTTAGTGAGTTCTGGATAAATAATGGTGGTTTAGGTGCTAACCAGCCTTTACCAGTCAGCCTTCTTTCTTTTGAAGCCAGTAAACAAAACGGAAGTGTATACCTGCAATGGGTAACCGAAAATGAAGTAAATCTTGCTTCATTTATAATTGAAAGAAGTAGTAATGGAGGCAGTTTTTCTGCAATCGGAACAGTTACCGCAAATAATACCAATGGAACAAGCCATTATAATTTCACTGATGCACATCCGCTTGAAGGAAACAATTATTACCGTTTAAGAGTGATAGACAGGAATAATGTTTTTAGTTATTCACCCATAAGAAAAGTGAATTTTAAAACTGATGGGGGCGATATTGTTATCTATCCAAACCCGGTAACTAACTCAATACTTACTATAACTTCCTCAGTTAATTGCAGCAGGGCAGAATTATTTGATGCCGCAGGAAAACAGGTGCGTCAATTTGTATTGAATGGCCGCAATAATGTTTTAGGTTTAACCGGAGTTGCCAAAGGCATATACCAATTAAAAATTGTGACAGAAAAAGCTGTATACACCAATAAGATAATTGTACAGTAATTACGTAATTACTTCCCGGAATACACAATTTTACAAGCTACAATAATGGCTTGTTTATGCCTGCAATTTCTTCTTTTTGCTACAAAAATGTAAACTTGCATTATTCAGTTTATTTGTATCTTCCAAAAAAATTAACTCATGGCACTTGAACCGTGGCGTATTGCCAAAGTAATAAAAATTGAAAATGAAACATTCAATACAAGGCGTTATTGGATGCAGGTACCGGAACTGGATAAAGTGGATTTTAAACCCGGACAATTTGTAACACTTGATCTGCCAATACATGAAAAGAAAAATAAGCGCTGGCGTAGTTATTCTATTGCCAGCTGGCCCGATGGTACCAACGTGTTTGAACTGGTGATTGTATTGCTGGAAGATGGCGCAGGCACTTCTTATTTATTTAATGAAGTTAAAGAAGGCGATGAAATTTCTTTTCGTGGACCGGTAGGTGTTTTTACTCTACCTGATGTTTTAGATACGGATTACTATTTAATTTGTACAGGAACGGGCATTGCACCATTCAGAAGTATGTTACATAGTATTGCTATCAACAATATACCACATCAAAACGTGTATTTAATTTTCGGTACCCGAAAAAAAGAAAATTTATTGTACTACGAAGAATTAAAAAATCTGACTGCTGCCCATCCGGGCATTCATTATATTCCTGTATTATCGAGGGAAGAGTGGGACGGCGCAACAGGTTATGTACACCAGGTATACAAAGATCTGATATTGGCAAAAAAACAAGGTGCAGAATTACCGGCGGCGCATTTTTATTTATGTGGCTGGAAGAATATGATTGACGAGGCAAAAAAAACAATTACTGAATTGGGCTATGATAGAAAAATGATTCACCAGGAACTGTACGGATAAATTTAAAATTATGCGATACCTGCTATTGGTTTGTTTTGCAATTGCAGTACAATATGGTTTTGCACAAGATGCTGAACCGTATATTAAAAAAACATTTGTAATTATACAATCAACCAAAAACTATGCTGCTGCAAAAGCAACCGCAGAAAAGGCAACGAAAGAATTAAAACAAAAATTGGATTTCCGTGGTTTAAAGCCCCATAAAGAAACAGGATTAACTTTTTCAAACGCTATTTGTAAAAATGATGGCGGCTATCCCTGTTACATAGCAAGAGGCCGTTACGATGACGGCGATTATATAAGCATAGAATGGAGTGATGCTTTTGATAAATTTGCAAAAGGGTATTATGTGGTGGTGATATATAGTGGCAATAAAACAGCTGCAGAGATAACTTTGCAAAAAGCAAGAAAGACATTTAAAGACGCTTACGCTAAAGATGCAGCAATTTATGTAGGCTGTATGCACTAAAATACATTTTATAAACTGAAAAATTAATTGCTAATGGAAGTGAAAAATTTATTTGATACCAGTGTTAAACAGGATATCATCACCAGGATAAATAAATTAACACCGCAGAGCCAGGCGCAATGGGGCAAGATGAATGTGGCGCAAATGCTGGCGCACTGCCAGATGCCTTTGGGTGTGGCTACAGGAAAACATACTTTAAAGAGAAATTTTTTTCTGAGCCTTATTGGTCCTTTATTTAAAAAGCAATTGTTTAATGAGCAGCCGTTCAAACGTAACCTGCCTACAGATAAATCTTTCATTATTGCTGACCCGCAAACATTTGAAAAAGAAAAACAAAACCTTATTGATATGGTGAATAGTTTTTCAGCAACTTCTATGTCTGGTGAACCTCACCCTTTTTTTGGTAAACTCACCAAAGAAGAATGGAGCAAGGGTACGTGGAAACATTTAGACCATCACCTGCAACAGTTTGGTGTATAATTCCGTCTTTTATACAATTAATTAATTTGTACAATGAAAAACATACTCTTTTTAATTTTACTGGTTTTAATGGCACCATTTGCAGTACAGGCGCAGGAGTTTCCTGATTTTGGAAATGTAAGTGCAGAAGAATTGCAACTGAAAGAATGCGCATTTGATAAAGATGCCAATGCGGTGGTATTGCTGGATGAGGCCATTTCTGATCATGATGACGAACGTCACCTGCTTACGTACCATCATGTACGGATAAAAATTTTAAAAGAAAAAGGTTTTGATGAAGCCAATGTGTCACTGCACTTTTACAGGAAAGATGATTTTGAATTTATAGACAGGCTGGAAGCAGTTGTAATTAATGGAAATGACCCGGCAAACATTACAACACAAAAATTATCTAAAAAAGATTTTTATACCCGTGATTTTAATGACCGTTTGGGTGTAGTAACATTTACTTTTCCCAATATAAAAGTAGGTAGCATTATTGAGTATAAGTACCGGAGTTTTATGAAGCATTATGGCGGCTTGCAGGATTGGTATTTTCAACAGGAATTGCCAACGGTAAAAAGTAAATACACACTTACAGTGCTGCCCAACCTGGAGTTTAGTTATCGCATTAGTAAAAGGGAAGACCTTGCTGTAATTGCAAAAACGGATAAAGAAAGTGGTAAAGTGTATTTTGAGATGAATAATATCCCCGGGCTTACTGATGAGCCGTATATGGATGCCAGGAAGGATTATATACAGAAGGTAGATTTTCAATTGAGTGGTTATAATACCGGTTTTGGAAAAACAAATTATATGACTTCCTGGGATGAAGTGATCAGGGAATTACTTACCACGAAAGAGTTTGGAGTTCAATTAGGGAAAAATATTCCCGGTACGGGATCATTTACCGACGAGGTAAAAAAACTTACAGCAGAGGAAGATAAAATGAAAGCTGTTTATAAATACGTTCGTAGCAATATGAGCTGGAATAATATACACAGCAGAAATGCCTATGATGGGGTGAAAGATCCCTGGGAGAAAAAGAAAGGCACCAGCGGAGAAATAAACCTGATATTGGTGAACCTTTTAAAAGATGCAGACCTGGAAGCTTACCCGGTTCTGGTAAGCGAAAGGTCGTATGGCAAAGTAAATGCACAGGTGCCTTTTGTGGATCAGTTTAATTCAACTGTTGCCTGTGTGGTAATAAAAGGAAAAAAGTATTACCTGGATGCTACAGATACTTATACACCGGCACATATAACTCCCAATGGTATTCTTAATACCACAGCATTGATCGTACACAAAAAAAATGGCGGATTAGTTAGTATTACCAACGACTCTTTGCAGTATAGTGATTATATAAGTGCACAAATGCAACTTGATACCAGTGGTGTTCTTTCAGGAGAAGTGTATATAAAAAGTGAAGGGTATTCCCGTATAAAAAGGCTGAGTGCATTTAAAAAAGAGGGACAGGAAAAATATGTGAACTTTTTTTATCAGAAGAATGGAGTTACGGTAAAAGATTTTGAATTTTTAAACCAGGACAATGATTCGTTACCTGCGGAACAAAATTTTAAATTCAATACCAACCTTACAGGCGGAGACCAGTATTTGTACCTGCCGGTAAACATGTTTTCGGGCTTTGAAAACAATCCTTTTACCAGGGCCAGCCGTTTCAGCAATATAAATTTTGGGTATAAAAGAACCATCAGCACTTTTGCTACCGTTACCTTACCTGCCAACTATACCATAGATGCATTGCCGAAAAATATAAGGATGACCACGCCTGATAAAGATATTGTGTTTAGTAAATCAGTAACTTATGATAAAGAAAATAATTCGGTGACCTGTATGCTGATGTTTGATTTTAAAAAGAGCTTATATACCGTAGACGAATACCCTGTTTTAATGGAAGTATATAAAAAGATGTTTGACTATTTAAAGGAGCCGGTGGTACTGAAGAAAAAATAAATTGGTTTAACTTATTCTACATATAGTTTCTGGTAGATATCTGATACCACAGTACTGGTTTCATTAATATTCTGAAGGCTAAGTTGTAGCCTGTTGATGTAATCCACACAGTTTTTCCGGGAGTAAAACCCTTTTAAGGCAGATGGATCCTGGTAAGCATCAAAAGTGTTTTTGGCATCCCATTCTATAGCTTTTTTTGCCAGCACCTTATTACCCGTTTGTGCAGCCAGGAAGCCGAGCACTTTGCAGGCTAAAGGTTGATTAATGGAAAGGTCATTGAATTTACCGGCCATCAATTCCACCCATTTTTTAGCATTGCCGGTATCTTTTTTAGCCAGGTAGTACTGAATGATAGCCATATGTATTGTCACCAAGGTATTATCTCCATCAAAAGAAACAAAGCTTTGCGCTGCTTTATAATTGCTTGTAACGGTCATGTGTTTTTCAGTGATAAATTTCTCCAGGTCTTTTATTTCTCTCGTATCAGGATCGGTGCCGGGTTTTCTGGAAAAATTTATTTTGTACACAATGCCCGATGGCGAAAGATAATTGCTGAAATAATCATCAGCAGCATTGGTAGTATAAATGGGGCGTTTTAAAATATTATTATCAATGATATCCAGGATCAGAAAATCGTTGATGAACAAATAGTTCTTAAGTTCAATAGTAACCGGCTTAGCGGTTGCAATAGCCGGGGGAATAATAATTTTTTTTGAAGCATAAGCAGCAGCTGCACCGTTTTCCTGCAGGGCCGATAGCAATAGCTTTTTTGAATAAATGGATTTGATAAACTCATGCAATGATAATGGCTTAACCGTTTTTGTCTTGTCTTTTGGTTCTTCAAAATAAGCGATGTCTGATGCGACATCTTCTAAATACGATTCAGGTGTTGAAAAACTAACCAACCCTTTTTTTCTTAGCAATACCGGGTAAACAGGCAAGCCTAATAAACTGTTGTTGATGACAACGATATCTTTTCTGTAATTTAATTTTTCCTGCACATACCATAATTGGTAGGTATCATTATCACCATAGGTAAACAGGATAGCATTTTTGTCGCAGGAGTTTAAATAGTTTTTTGCCTGCTTGATGTAACGTTCATCAAGAGAAATTTTATCCATGTATCGTTTAGCTTCTTCATCACGGCCACACATGAATAACTGGTTGTAGTAATTCATGTATTCATTAAATAATTTCAGGTTGCCGTTCCCTATTAAAGTTTGATAACTTGGATTTAATGCATTTAGTTTTTCAAACTGCTCAATACCATGATTGATATTTAATTTTACTTTTTCCACTCTTGCATCAGAAGGAAACTGTGTTCTTTTCAATGGCGTTTGCAATGAATCATCTGACTCGTAAGAGCCACCCTGGCTCCATAAGTAAGTATAAGCCATATTATCATAAGCCCTGCCCAGGCCATCTAACATTGTATCAGAAAGATTGCCGGCATTACCAAAATCGCTGATCATATCACGCTGCCAGTTTTTGTAACCGTAATAACGGATATGATCGTAGTTATACCAGCCATCCTGCAGATAAGGTTCCAGTTTGGTTTCAAACTCAAGACTGTCAGAGGTTGTGGAATAAGTATTCGTTAAATCACGGTACATTCCATCTGCAAGGCTCCAGAATATTTTTTCACTAAGCAGTGCCTCTTTTTTTATCCTGTTTATTTGTTGCACATACCAGCCATCTTTTTTTTTGGCAAAACTGGTAAAATTGTCATAACTCTCCTCAGTAGTATATTTTGTAAAAAAAGTTTTTAAAACATCGTAGTAAGTGGGTATTTTATGCTGGGCAACAACAACAATGCTTAGCAGACTTACAACAATACTCAATACAATTTTTTTCATAAAAAGGCTTTAGCTGAAAATTAAGGTAAGACTAAATTATTATTCTTCACTGAAAAGGTGGGTTATTGTTTTGAAATTAAAATACAAATGAAAAACCTTTACCTTTTGTTCCGCTTTTTTGGGATTGTTCAAATTTATCAATTTCCTGCTGCAGGTACCTGGCATACTGTGTGTACATAAAATTTTGAAAGAGCGTAATATTTTCTTCCTTTCTTGTTTGTTGCAATGCTTCAAAGTAAGCGGCTTTGTCTTCTTTAAAAACAATGCTCAATGGCAAATCAAAAAACAACTGGAGGTAATTCATCAGCAGGCGGCTGGTTCTGCCATTGCCATCATAAAAGGGGTGAATAGTTACCAGATCAAAATGAGCATCAAAGCAAACATTCAGTTTTTCTATTACTGAATTGGAGGTACTTATTTTTTCATTAATACCGGTGCAAAGCTTTTTTACCAGCGGTTCAACTTTTTCGTAGCCCACAAAATAGGTGCTGCCTGCACTTACATTTCCTTTTCTGAAAACGCCTTTTGTAGCATTCAGCTCTCCAAATACAGTCTGGTAAATGCTGCCTGTTTGTTTCATTACAGTAGCATTTATCTGTTGTATAAATTGGGGGGTAACTGCAATTTTTTCTTTGGCTTTTTGCGTAACTAACAATAATGCATTGTAATGGTCCTGCACCATCAGGCTATGCAGCAGTGGTTTGCCCGCAGGTGTGATACCTTCATCTAATAAAAGCCTTGTTTCAATTTCGGTTAATGTGCTGCCTTCAATGGTGGTGGAGTGATGGGTAATAGCATAGCCATTAAATTTATCAAAGTCTATTATAGCAGATAAATTTAAGGATTGAAATTTTTCGATTAATGATATAATGGTTTGTTCGTTCACTTAGATGTAAATCTACAAAGATATTTGTGATTAGAATATAACTGCATTGATTATTGCCTTTATTACAGGAATAAAAAACCTGCTGTATTTTATTACAGCAGGTACAAAATATCGGGTAGTTATTATTAAATTATTTTCTCCAACACCAGTTTCTTTACTTCACTCAACGCAATTCTTTCCTGCACCATGGTATCCCTGTAGCGAATGGTAACGGTATTATCTTCTTTTGTTTGATGATCGATAGTTACACAAAACGGTGTACCAATGGCATCCATGCGGCGATAGCGTTTACCAATGGCATCTTTCTCTTCGTAAAAACACATGAAACTACCTTTGCAATCATTCATCAGGTCTCTTGCAATTTCGGGCAAGCCATCTTTTTTTATCAATGGAAGAATGGCTAGTTTGGTAGGTGCAATTTTTGCAGGAATGCGTAACACTACACGGCTATCTTCGGTACCATCTTCTTTCAGCCATTTTTCTTCGGCATAAGCTAAACTCATAATGGTTAAAAACAAACGATCTAAACCAACAGAAGTTTCTAACACATACGGCACATAATTACCATAAGCTTTGCCGGTTTCAGGATTGATATCATTATCGAAATACTGTATTTTTTTTCTGCTGTAGGTCTGATGTTGGGTCAGATCAAAATCAGTACGGCTGTGGATACCTTCCAGTTCTTTCCAGCCAAAAGGAAATTCAAATTCTATATCCAGCGCAGCATCTGCATAATGCGCTAATTTTACATGGTCATGAAAACGCAATTTCGCTGCAGGTATACCCAAACTTTCATGCCATGCTTTTCTTTCTTCTTTCCAGAAATTATACCATTCCATTTGTGAGCCGGGGCGAATGAAGAACTGCATTTCCATTTGTTCAAATTCTCTCATCCTGAAAATAAATTGCCTTGCTACAATTTCATTACGGAAAGCCTTACCGGTTTGTGCGATACCAAAAGGTATTTTCATACGGCCGGTTTTTTGCACATTTAAAAAGTTTACAAAAATACCCTGAGCAGTTTCGGGGCGTAAATACACTTTATTGTCTTCCGGGTTATCTGCTGCCACAGCACCAAATTCTGTGGAGAACATCAGGTTAAACTGGCGTACATCTGTCCAGTTGCTGGTTTTGCTAACGGCGCATTTTATTTTATTGTCTTCAATTAATTTTTTCAATCCTGCATAATCATCTTTGGATAGCAGCAAATCCATAGCAGCCAGTAGTTCTTCTGCTTCTCCCTTGCGGCCTGCAGCTTGCAGCTCATCTGCATACCCTTCAATCAGATGATCTACACGGTAACGTTTGTTACTGTCTTTATTATCAATCATCGGGTCGCTGAAATTATCTACGTGGCCACTGGCCTTCCATGTAGTAGGGTGCATAAAGATGGCCGCATCAATACCCACGATATTGTCGTGCAGCTGCGTCATACTTTTCCACCAGTAATCCCGGATATTCTTTTTTAACTGGGCACCATTCTGGCCATAATCATATACTGCTGCAAGACCATCATAAATTTCACTGCTTTGAAAAATGTAACCGTATTCCTTGCAGTGCGCAATAAGTTCCTGAAAATTGTTTGTTTCGTTTGCCATAATGCTGCAAATATAAAGATTGATTAGCGGCTCATAAAAATAAGCTGCGCTATTTTTATGAGCCGGGCTAAAACAGCAGCTATGGCCGGCATCGTTGTGTCACTCACTTGTACAGAAAATCTTTATTGAACTTTTACCAAAGCGTAAATGACATATTGGGAGCTAAAATATATAATGAATGATAAATCTACCTGGGTTGCTCTTCTCCCTTAGCGTTTATTTTTATTTTTTTTGAATTGCTCTCTACTATTGCAATACCGTTCTCAAAGTCCTGCGCTACATCATATAAAAGCGGTATTGCCAGGTTGCCACCGGTATCTATATAGCCCCATTTATCTCCTGATCTTACTTTGGCCATTCCGTTCTTAAACAAGCCACCTTCGTCATATAGATAAGGGATTATTTCTTCTCCATTTAAATTCACGTAAGAAATTCTTTCAAAAACATTTTCCGGGTCACTCTTTCTCGCCATGCTTCTGCTTACAGGCGACAATCCTTCATTAAAAATAAGCCAGGTGTTATAAATGCAAGGAATTTTAAGATTGAAATTCCGGTCTATGCATCCCCACAACCCATCGTTTTGAACACTGATTAATTCATCTGTTGAATTCCAGGCAAAAACCTGTTCATAATCAAAAGTTCTTAAGATATTTCCATTGATATCTATTGCACTCCAGGTATTGTTAAGGTATACGAATGCACACTCTCCATTATAACCCCAGGTATCATCATAAATAAATGCGGTCATTTCATTTCCGGAAGGGTTAATAAAACCGTATTTATCATTCAGCTTAACAGCCGCAAATCCATTTTTAAAATGTCCTGCATATTCGTATTGTAATGGAATAACGGTGTTATTGTGCATGTTTATGAATCCATACTTATTATTATTTTTAACGGCGGCCAATCCCTCTGCGAATGGTTTAATTTCATCATAATCTGCAGGAATAAATTCTTCTCCTTTTGAATTAACATAGCCCCATTTGCTGTTAACGGAACACCTGGCAATGCCTCCGTGTTCTACATCTTCTATACTATCATATTTAAAACGGCTAAGTTTTTTGCCACTTTCATCAATCAGTCCATACTTGTTGCCTATCCTTGCTTTTGCAACTCCATTAATATACGGAGAAGTGTGATCATATTGATCCCGGAGTTCGGTTTGTCTATCAGTTTCGTTATTTAATTCAACCAGCCATTTTTTATCAGCTTCACTAAGCCCGGGTGCTTCGTTGGTAAATTTATAACGGGATAATTTTAAACCAGGTTCTAATTCATAAATGCTGCTGCCAATAATCGATTTTATTAATTCAATCATTAAATCAAAACCGTTGGAATACGCAATGCCAAAATTATTTATTTGCTTATTTATTTTATTCCCGTTGAATTCTATTAATGAAATTTTAGTTTCAATGTTTTCAAAATAATCAACAGTATAAACCATTGATGTTTCTTCAACAGCAAACGACCCTGTTTTGTTGCCAAACGAATTTTTCCTTGCGTCAAGTTTTTCTAAAGCTTTAGGAGAAGCGCCAAAAATAAGTGTTCCCTTTTCTAAAAATAAAATATCAATATACTCAATGTTATAATTGATAGTCATGCTCTCTTCAAGATAAACTTCTTTTTCAAACATTAATCTGTTGCAAAAAAAACGGCAGGAAAAAGAATCCATTTCATTGGCTGAGAACGTGTCTGTAGTGGCTATTGCCGAAAACTTAAACCCCATTAAATAATTTTTGTTTGATTAGAATATTGCAATAAAATTATGCTACAGGCGGCACATCCGGTGTTTTTATCACTGCCTTTTCTTCCGGCTGCTGCTGAATAGATTTTACAGATTCCACTTCTATCTGCTGTACCCATACCGCATAATCATTGGGATAGATTCTTGAGCCGGTATGCACAGCATACACATGCGTGAACACTGCTCCAAAATACAATATCATAGCAGAGTAATATACCCACAACAACATTACAATTACAGAACCTGCTGTGCCATAAGTGCTGGACATTTTGCTATGTCCCAGGTAATAACCAATTAAAAATTTACCCACCATAAAAAGTGCAGCGGTAGTAAAAGCACCTGCTCTTACATGTCTCCACCTTATCCTGGCATCGGGCAGCACTTTAAATATCATGGCGAATAGTAATGCGGTAATGCCAAAGGTGAGTACCAGGTTAAGGATATACACCAGTATCACCGTTAGCTGCGGAAACATTTTAGTAAGATGATTGATCAATGCATCCATGGCTCCATTGATGAGTAAAGAGACGAGCAATAAAAAACTAAGGCTTACTACTATGGAAAAAGAAAGCAAACGGTTGAGCACCATCTTAATAAAACCTTTTCCTTTTTTGGGCCTGGCTTTTAATTTCCATATCAGGTTAATCGAATCCTGTATTTCACTGAATACACTGGTGGCACCAAACAATAAAGTAATGATACCAACAATAGCTGCAAAATTACTGTTGTTGGATAAAGCTGCGCCACGTATAGTTTGTTGAATTTGTATAGCGGCATCGGTACCCACAAAGGCTGATATCTGGTGGTATAATGTGCCTTCTATTGCAGCCCTGCCATAAAAAATATCACTGACAGAAATAATGATGATGAGCATAGCAGGCAAAGAAAATATCGTATAAAAAGCCAGCGCTGCACTCAGCTTAAACACTTTGGTGTCTATAAAATCAGCAAAGGATTGTTTAGTGATTGTCCATATATCTTTTACTGAAAATTTCATGTGGTCATTTTAATTTATCATTGTTCTTATGCCTTTCTCCATCCCTTATATTTTTCTTTTCAAAATTCTTTTGCAGCGCAGTCGTTAAATCTACACCTGTTTGGTTGGCTAAACAAATCAATACCCACAAAACATCTGCCATCTCATCACTCAACTCTTTTCCTTTATCACTTTCTTTAAAAGATTGCTCACCATATTGGCGCACCATCAACCGGGATAATTCACCAACTTCTTCCATTAGTATGCCAAGATTGGTCAACTCACTGAAATATTTTACGCCAACTGTTTTTATCCATTGGTCAACATCTTGTTGTGCCTGCCTGATTGTAATGTCATTCATACTTACATTGTTTAATGGGCTAAAGCCCGAAAGGAATTTGATGCATTGCCCCCGGCTTAAGCCAGGGGCAATGCAAGTATAATTAGCCCATCATTCTTTGTTTTTACTGTCAATGATAATCGTCACCGGCCCGTCATTCAGCAATGAAACTTTCATATCCGCACCAAATTCTCCTGTAAAGATTTTCTTCCCCAGGTCATTTTCCAATTGCACAATCATTTTTTCATACAGAGGGATAGCCACATCGGGTTTGCTTGCTTTAATATAAGAGGGACGATTTCCTTTTTTGGTTGCGGCATGCAAAGTAAACTGGCTGACCAATAAAATATCACCATTAACCTCTTTTACTGAAATATTGGGCACTTTATTGTCGTCATCAAAAATGCGCAGGTTAATGATCTTGTTGCTTAACCATTCGATGTCTTCCATAGTATCTGCATCTTCTATACCCACTAAAACAAGCAGGCCTTTTGTGATAGCCGATTTAATATGGCCATCAATAGTTACTGATGCATTATTTACTCTTTGAATTACAACTCTCATTATCGCATATTTAATTCGGCATCTAAAATGATATCTTCCATTGCCACATCTTCTTTGTTTATACTTTCCACTACATAGGTGTTGGTCATGGTATCGTGCCAGCCTCTCGGCTCCGCACCAAAAAAACTAAATGCTTCAAAGGGAATTAAGCGACAGAAAGTTCTTCCCAGTATTTTTGCAAAACCAGGGCGTACGCCATACTCATTTACAATGGTAGTACCTGTTGCACATTTACCTGCAGTAGTATTAAATATTCCTTCTAAAACAATATAATAGATCAGTAAAACAGGTATTTCAATAGCAATAAATATTTCTGTAGAAAATTCAAAATGACGCCTTAACTGACTACTGAATACCTGAAGGTTAGTGAGAACGATAAAAGCAACTACTATTGCATCTACCAACCTGTTGATAAAACGCAATCCTGCCGATGCCGGCCAAAACTGACCGGTACGTTCATTACCCAGCTCAATAAAATTCAGCTTGGCAGTTTTATTAAAAGACAACATCCGTAGTCCTGTAATGCTGCATATGATTAATGACAGGTTAATTACACAGCCCACATAAAAGGTCCAGTTTACATCCGGTGGCCTGTTATCCGGCCCATAGGTTTGAGAAAAAAACTGCACATACCAGAATACCAGAAAAGGAAAAGACATTATTTCCAGGCACATGATTATCCGCAATAAATTACTGCGTTTAAATTGCGATGCAATAAAAATAACCACGCCTGCTATACCTGCAAAAACAGGAATGTACCTGATGAAAGCACCGATCTGAAAACCATAATCACCGGCATCAATTAAAGTTCGGAAAAACCAGTATAAATTATAGCCGTAAGTAACGGCAAAAACAATGGCAATAACAGTGTATATTTTTTTAGGGTTCATCAGGACAATTTTACTCAAAGAAATAGCTAATTATCTACACCAAAAAAAATTAAAAAAATAAATGGCGGGAATGATGGAAATGTCAGATAAAGTACTTTGAAATTTTCACCCGGAAGCGAAAATGCCCTGAAACACAGGGAAAGAAATTTTACTGAAAAAAACAAGATTTTAAACGAACATTTTTTTTAATAAAGTGGGGAAAAGTGAGCAAACGCAATACAGGATTGCGTCTTTAAAATTATCCACCAATTTTGTCCACAAGTGTTAATATTAAAAAGTTTGTTTGTTCGTCTGTAACAAATATTTTCGTTTGCTTAACAATTACTTAACCCACTTTAAGCACTTATTATATGTCAACGAAGAAACCATTATCCCCCAAGGCGTTGCAATTCAGCCGCCAGTTCACTAAAGAAGGTGTTAGTCCGTACGATATGTTTGAATATGATTATCGTACCTCTGTTATCAAAAACCCAACAGGCGAAGTAGTATTTCAAATGGACAATGTGGAAGTGCCGAAACAGTGGAGCCAGATAGCAACAGATATCCTGGCACAAAAATATTTCAGAAAAGCTGGCGTACCACAGGCAGATGGTACTACAGGAAGAGAAACAACAGTGAAACAAGTGGCCCACCGCATGGCACATTGCTGGCGGGTATGGGGCGAAAGATATAATTATTTTGCAACCCCCAACGATGCAGAAGTTTTCTACGACGAATTGGTGTATTCAATTTTAAACCAGGCTTGCGTACCAAACAGTCCGCAATGGTTTAATACCGGCTTACATGAAGTGTATGGCATTACCGGCAAACCTCAGGGACATTATTATGTAGATGCCATTGACGGGCAATTAAAAAAATCTGCCAATGCCTACGAACGTCCTCAACCACATGCCTGCTTTATCTTAAGTGTAAATGATGACCTGGTGAACGAAGGTGGCATCATGGACCTATGGGTTCGTGAAGCAAGAATTTTTAAATATGGTAGTGGTGTAGGTACTAACTTCAGCAGCATCCGTGGCGAAGGTGAAAAATTGAGCGGCGGCGGTACATCAAGTGGTTTGATGAGTTTCTTAAAAATTGGTGACCGTGCGGCAGGTGCAATTAAGAGTGGTGGTACTACAAGAAGAGCAGCTAAAATGGTTTGCTTAGATCTTGATCATCCTGAAATTGTAGAATTTGTTACCTGGAAAACCAAAGAAGAAGATAAAGTGGCGGCGTTAATTGCTGCAGGTTATTCTAACGATTACGAAGGCGAAGCATACAGAACTGTCAGCGGACAAAACAGTAACAACTCTGTTCGTATCCCTAACTCATTCTTTAAAGTATTAGATGAAGACGGAGAATGGGAATTGAAAGGCAGGAGCGATGGCCGTGTGATGAGAAAAGTAAAAGCAAGAGATCTGTGGGAAAAAATTAATTACGCTGCATGGCGTTGTGCTGATCCCGGAACACAATACGATACTACTATTAATGAATGGCATACTTGTCCCGAAGGCGGGCCTATCAGGGCTTCTAACCCATGCAGCGAATACATGTTCTTAGATAACACTGCCTGTAACTTAGCCAGTGTTAACCTGCGCCAGTTTTTTGAAGAATCAACCAACACTTTTGATGTAAAAGGTTTTGAACATACTTGCCGTTTATGGACAGTAGTACTGGAGATATCTGTATTGATGGCACAATTCCCCAGTAAAGAAGTAGCGCAATTAAGTTACGATTACAGAACATTAGGTTTGGGGTTTGCCAACTTAGGTAGTATGTTAATGGTAAGTGGTATTGCCTATGATAGTGAAGAAGCAAGAGGTATTGCAGGTGCTATCACCGCAATTATGACGGGTGTTGCTTATTCAACATCTGCTGAAATGGCCGGCTTCCTGGGTGCATTTGATAAATACGAAGAAAATAAAACCCACATGTTACGTGTAATGCGTAACCACCGTGCGGCTGCTTATGATGCACAGGATGCATTTGAAGGCATTGAAATTAAACCACAAGGTATACAGGCAAAATATTGTCCTGATTACTTGTTGAAAGCTGCCACCAAAGCATGGGATGATGCAGTACAGCTGGGTGAAAAATATGGCTACCGTAATGCACAAACCACTGTAATTGCTCCAACCGGTACCATTGGTTTGGTAATGGATTGCGATACAACCGGTGTAGAACCTGATTTTGCTTTAGTGAAATTTAAAAAATTAAGCGGCGGTGGTTACTTCAAGATCATCAACCAAAGTGTGCCTGCTGCATTACGCAATTTAAAATACAGCGAAAGCGAAATTGAAGAAATTGTAAACTATGCCAAAGGCCATGCTTCATTAAATAACTCTCCTTTCATTAATGCCAAAACATTAATGGAAAAAGGATTTACCACAGAAGATATTGAAAAGGTAAATAAAGTTTTAGGCGCTGCATTTGAAATTGGTTTTGTGTTCAACGTATATACTTTAGGAGAAGATTGTTTGCAACGTTTAGGATTTAAACCTGAACAATACAATGATTTTGGCTGGAGCTTACTGGAAGCATTAGGATTTAGTGATGAAGAAATTGAAGCAGCCAATACTTATATCTGCGGAACCATGACTGTGGAAGGTGCGCCTTATTTAAAAGACGAACATCTTTCTGTTTTTGATTGCGCTAATAAATGCGGACAAATTGGTCAGCGTTACATACATGCACACGGCCACATCCGCATGATGGGTGCAGCACAACCATTCTTGAGCGGTGCCATTTCTAAAACTATTAACCTGCCTAACGAAGCTACCCAGGAAGAAATTGCTGATGCATACCGCATGAGCTGGGAACTAGGTTTAAAAGCGTGTGCACTATACCGTGATGGTTCTAAATTATCACAACCATTAAGCAACAAATCTGATAAGAAGAAAAAACTGGATGACCCTATCAGTGAAGATAAAGCAGCAGAATTAGCAGCTAACATTTCTACCATGGTGGATATGGGTAAACTAACCATTGAAGAGTTGCTGGATGAAATGAACAAACGTGTACAGAACAGCGCCGATACTTCTTTAAAACGCCAGCTGGCAATGATTGTTGAACGCAGGGCTTTACCGGCAAAACGCAGGGGCTTTACACAAAAAGCAAAAATTAATGGCCAGGCATTGTTCCTCCGCACCGGCGAATACAATGATGGTACATTAGGTGAAATATTTATCGACATGGCAAAAGAAGGTGCTACCATGCGTAGTATGCTTAACTGTTTTGCTATCGCTATCTCTATCGGCTTACAATATGGTGTGCCTTTAGAAGAGTATGTAGAAAAATTTGTATTCACCCGTTTTGAACCAAGTGGAATGGTGGAGCATCCGAATATCAAATCAACTACTTCTATCATCGACTTTATGTTCCGCTCATTGGCGTATGAATATTTAGGCCGTAACGATTTAGTTCATGTTTTAGATAAACAACCGGAAGTACAAAATACAGGTAATGAGCCATGGGATGAAACCACACCCACTATCGGCGACCGTAAACCGGAGTTGAGTGAAGTAAGGGTAATGGGTAGCGCAGCACCACAGCCTGTAAAAGCAGAGCACCGTACTGCAGCAGCACCAAGGGTACACAACCCGATGGATGCGGTAAATGCAGCTGCTAAAAGTATGCAAAGCGATGCGCCTGCATGTAACACCTGCGGACACATTACTGTACGCAGTGGTACCTGTTACAAATGTTTAAACTGCGGTAACAGCATGGGTTGCAGTTAATAATTCGTCAGAACACACAAGCACATAAAAAAGCCATCAGCGTAAAAGCTGGTGGTTTTTTGTTGACTGCCATTCTTCAAAATACCATTTACAGGGTATAGATTTCTTTCACTACAACAATAGCTTTACCAAAAAAAGAATGGCTACAGAATTTATTACGGGATGGGTGTACAAAAAAGGAGAACTTACCAGGCAGAAAATGGATAACTGGATCATTGGTATAGCAGTAGTTGCATCGCTGATACTCACTTTTACTGTGGCCTGGCCATTAACGCATACCGGCATTCCGTTTACTGGTAAAATAAATAAGTGGCTGTTGCTGATAGTATTTTTCGGTATTGCAATCCTGTTGTATTATAGCTTAAGATTTTTTTCAGGAAGTTTATTTATGCTATATGGTAAAATTGCGGGTATTAAAGAAGAAGAGATCATTTTCACCAATCATAAAATTACCAGCACTAATAAAACATGGGTGTTGAATGATGAAATAAAAAAACTGACAAAAGTAAGTTTTACTACAGCAAAAGATAATGAACTGGTATTTAAAGGAACAGCAACCAAACCCGGAAAAACTCCGGTGAACTATACCGTTACTATTCCCGTGCCACTGGGAGAACTGCGAAATGCAGAAAAAGTATATGAATACTTTAAAGCCCTTCAATCCTGATACCCTTCTTCCGGTAATGCCTTAACAAAAGCAAATAACGTATTAGTAGTACCTTTATCGTTTCTGGTGAACCATGCAAAAGAATTTTTTTACCCGGCCCGGTAAATTAATTAAAAGTGCTGCACTCTTAATTTTTATCCAGGTTGCTTGCCTTAATGGAATTGCCCAGTCTTATATTGGGTACCACTCTTCTGCCTATGCAGGCGTGTATAGCATTGTAACCAGCCCTGCCGATATTTTAAATCACCGTGTAAGAGGCGATCTTAATATAGTTGGTGTGTCAACAGGTATTGGCAATAATACCATCAAATTCAATTACAAAAAGCGCAACGATGATAATGGCGGTGTTACTTTTCCGAACCCCATCACAAAAAATGGCAAGATGAATTTTAATACCGATGTACTCGGTCCATCTTTATTGATAAGGTTATCAGATAAAAATGCCATTGCACTTACTACGAGAGCAAGGTTGTTTACCAACATACATGATATCAGTAGTGCTATTTTAAATTCAGAATTACCCGATACCATACGAGCACAATTTATCGGCACTACACTTTTAAATACCAATATGTCGGTGAATATGCATGGCTGGAAGGAAGTAGCACTTACGTACAGCAGGCAAATTGCCAATACCGATTTTGGTGTGTGGAAAGCAGGAGTATCGGTAAAGTACCTGGGAGGGATAGCCGCAGTTTCGCTAAGTACCAGTAAATTTTCTTTTATCCATGATTCTATTGTAGACCCTGTTGATAATAAAAAGAAGGATGCCCTCGTAAACGCACAGGGAAGTATTATTTTGGGGTATACTAAAAATATAGATTCGCTTTCGGGCAATGATTTTACATCATTTAAAAACAAAGGCCTGGGGCTTGATATTGGCGTGAGCTATGAGTTCAGGGATGAGATGCAGGTTTATGAAACCCGTTACAGCGATAGAACCGCTAACTACATCTGGAAAGTGGGTGCTTCTATTACCGATATAGGATTTATCCGTTATCACAGGCAACAAACAAAAGGTATCATAACCAATTTTAATGGCAACACCTATACTATCGATCAGCTAAGTCTGCCATCAGATTCCACTGATGTTTATCAAATAGCAAACTATTACAAAAATCTTTTTAATGCAAGAACAGAACCTCCGGAACTTACTATGCAATTACCCACCACCTTGCACTTAACTTACGACCGCAATTTTAATAAATGGCTGGGTGTGCAAGGGCAATTGAACGTACCATTGGTATTTTCAAAACTTAGTTATTATATTGGCAATTACAATCCTGTTGCAGTTTTTGTTACACCAAGAGCAGAAATTCCTTTAGGTGGTTTGTATTTACCGGTAAGCTATAATTCCATTTCAGGTTTCCAGGCAGGTGCAGCTTTACGTTTGGGCCCGTTGGTAATCGGGTCATCTTCAATTATCAATTCAAGAGTTTTGGGTAATACAAAAACAGCAGATATATATTTTATTCTAAGACTGCCACTATTTGGTTACAGGGAATACAAAAATAAAACGTACAACCAGGAAAATCCTAAGCTCACTAAAAAGCAGCGCAAAGCATTAGATTGCCCGAAATAGTTGTATCAACTATTATTTCCTTTTCACAAAATCTTTAAGATAACTGCAGCTGTTAAATGCTTCTTTATAAAAAGGGGTATTGCCATATTCTTTTACCAGCTGCGGAAAATATTTGTTGTGTTTAAAATTGTCGAAGAATTTTTTTTCTGCTACTTCCATCTGGTCGTAGTTATTACTGTATTCTTCATATTGTGGCCGGTGCAATTGTTTCTGGCTGCATTTGGCCATCATAAATAAACAACGGGCTTTAAAATTTTTATCTGTACTGGCCGCCATTGCCTTTTCAAAATATTCCTGTGCTTTATAGCAACCATAATATTCTTTTTGAAAACTGGTGGCTCCATCCGGAATATAATACCCATCACTGCCACTGCGGTAATATTGTACCAGTTGCCAGGCATGGCCGTAGTAGGTCATATTGTAAAAGCCATTAGCCATTTTGTATAAATATTTTGCAGCATTTGCTTTATCTGTTGCTGCTGCTTTTTGTAAGCGCAGCATTTCTTCTGCAAAAGCTAATTTGGTAGTGGTAAATTTAGCTTCGGCAGGCAATGCTTCTTCCTGGTCGTATAACAGATCAATAAAAGGATTGGTAGTAAGCACGCCGGTTTTTTTATCCGCAGCTTTTTTAAACCAGGCAATAGCATTTGCATAATCGTAATCTCTTAAATAAGCAGTGCCTGCAAAATCAGTCACGTCTGCTTTTTTTACTACATTATGACTGATAAGATAGGCTTCAAATTTATTGGGCTGTTTGCTGTCTAATAAAGCGTATAATTTTTCTACATCTTTACTCACCAGGTTATTCCTTAAAAAATCAATTGCATTACTATAGCTATAAGAAGAGTTGGGTGACTTTGTAATAAAGTCAGCTGCGCCAATAGCTAAAGTTTCTTTGTGCAAGTCGCCCTGCTGGTGGTAACGTTGTGCCAGTATTTCACTCATCAGGTTGCGGTAAAAAGTTTTCCACGGCTCAATGCTGCTATAGCTGATGGTTTCAGGCTTTTCTGTTTTTACTTTTTCTTCCAGCCATTTTATCGAAGGTAAAAGCTGTTCTTCAAAAGCCGCATCTATTGTTTCTTTTTCGTTAATGGTAACCAGTATATTCGTTAGTGCCCACTGGTCTTTCACTTTTGCAGTAAGATTCATTTTTTCTGCAGTGGCTAAATATTTTTTTGCAGTGGCATAATCTTTCGTCATGTAAGCAGTATATGCTGCGCCTGTTTCAAATAAGCCTGCATTTTGTACTTTACCTTTTGAGGCAACATCATGCAAAAACGAAGACAATTCTTTTACTCTTTTAGTGTTTTCATTTAAAGCGCTATCCGCAACATTGTCTGCCCAGGAATAATATAATGCTTTACCACCTTTTTCCTTTTGCAGTAACGGCGTAAAATATTTTTCTTCCAGTTTATTAATTTCTCTGATGGCTAAAACTTCCAGCACATCTGCATTGGCATCAATAGCATAGATTTCCTTCATGGTGCCGGTTTCATTATCTGCACTGCCAATGGCAAACATGGCCAGCATGGATGCTTTCTCGCTATTGTTTTTGCACAATTGTAAATATTCACTTCTTGGCGTATCATATTTCACACTCCACTTAAAGCCTAAATAATTAGAAATTCTTTTTACCATCGAAGCACTGAAAGCTTTGCTGAATAAATAAGCCGCTTCCTTATCATTTCCTGTTCTGAATAAAGCACCCGCTTTTAAGCCAAGGCACAGCGGCTGTAAAATACTATTACCGGTGGTTATGCTGGCTGCATAATCATCGTACCATTTAATAACATCGGTATAGCGGCCACTGTAATGTGCCAGGCGCAATACCTGGTAAGCATATTTTAATTTGAAAATATCTTTTTTAGCTACTGTATATAATTGCTGTCCATTCTTTATCAGCTTTGCCATTTTCATACTGTCACGTTGTGGCATATCCCAGCTGGTTTCGCCTCCATACGCATACGGCTCCGCAAGTTTTGCATACATGATATAACCCAGGCCTTCAAGATCTTTTTGTTGTAAAAAATAATCCGTCATGCCGTTGCGCTTTACACTATCGGGTATTTTTAAAGGCTGATTTTTTTCTATGTTGAAATAAAGATTGTTCAGGTCTTTCCAGGCAAACTTGTTCACAAATTTTTTGGCGTCAGTTTCGGTAACACCAGCACCGCAGTACGTACTCCATTCTTTTGCCAGCACATCACTTGCTGTTAATGGTTCTGTTTCGTCATACAAAAAATTATAGCCGGTATAGTAAAATGGTTTGTAGCCTTTTGCGTCAGACAGGTTTTGATGAAAGAAAGAAGTGTAATAATCATATGGGTCAGCATCGGGGCCGCAGCCAATAATATTTTGGGGAAAAGCGATGAGTGCAGCACTAACGCAGGCTATTGTAAATTGTTTCCAGTTCATGAAGGGAATATTTGCTTAAAATTACAGAATCAAGATGGTAGAGTGATACCCTTGGATGGGTATTTTTCAAACGGGTATTTATTGCGGCTGCCGCAGATAATATTTCGGAGTAATTACTCTGCTCATTGCGTAGAATGTCTCCTTTTCTCAGGTCATAACCTTGCAGTAAAGTGTCTTTGAGTAATTCCAACCTGTTTTCTTTTTTTATCACAAAGTCGTTGGTAAATATGGTGTCAGGCAGGTTTTCAATTAGCCCGGTATACATATTGTTGTGGAATAAAACTTTCCATTCAAATAATGGTAATGCCACATCCAGCGGTAATGGATAAGTAGAAAGGTTACCAATATATTTTTTTAGTTCTTCAGTTTCAAGAATAGAATTTTTTGTAGCGGGGTTTTTAAGGTTGCCCATATTGTAGCACATCAGTAAACCTTTATCAACCGGGGGCACGCCTGTTTTATAAAAAAATTTTACTTGGTGCAAACGAATGGTAGCAGAAAGCAGTACAATACCAGATTGTTTTTTTATAGCACTTAGCAACGCAAAATACTTGGCTCTTGTTACGGCCGTCCAGTCGCAGTCAATTTGTATTTCAGGAATATTTGTAAAATTGTTCGCCTTAATAATATCATTGACAAGGGTATGAATATTACCTGCTAGTGCTTGTATTTGTAAACTATCTATCTTTTGTATGCACTCATTGGTAATAAAAACTGTTGGAATAAGCTGCATACCCTCTTGTTGCTTGTTGCTTATAGTTTGCAGTTTTGCTACGGGTAATGGCGCTTTTGAAACATCGTCCCAGTCCACATCAAAAAATTTAATGTAGATAGTTTTTACATGCAGAGAATCTAGCCGTTGTTTCTCAAAATCACTTAGTTTAAAAACAGATTTCCAGTAATAAAATGCAGGCTCAGTATTCCTGGCCTCTTTATTTTCGTTGCAGGAAAAAAATACAGCCGTCAGTAGAACCAGTATGCTGCCAATGATATCTTTGTAGCTATATTTGTTAGCGGTTATTTTAAAATGCATCTTTCTTCTTAAAAATGATTCTTGCTTTTTGCACACTGTAAATATAAACAACATGAAATACTGTCTATTTTTTCTTTTTGGTTTCATAAGCCTTGTTGCCACAGCACAGGATTATAAACTGGAAGGCAACGAAGTGAAAATTGAAAAACAAATTGTATTTGAAACCAATGCTGCCATATTACAACCAGAAAGTACTGCAGCGCTGGAGATCATTAAAAAATATCTCGATGATAAATCCTACATCAGTTTATTAAGAATAGAATGTCATACCGATAATAGTGGCGACAATGATGCCAATCAAACACTTTCAGAAAAAAGAGCACTGGCTGTTTGTAAAGCACTGGTAAAAATGGGGGTGGATTGCAAACGCTTGATTGCAGTAGGTTTTGGCAGCACCAAACCTGTTGAAGATAATGCAACACCTGCAGGCAAGGCAGCTAACAGGCGGGTAAGCTTTATCAACGCCGCATTGCGCAATCATCCCATTGGTGGTATGCCCGTAGATGGTGGTGGCAAAGTTGCCGGCGATACCTGTAATTAAAAGAGTAAAGCCATTCCGTGGCAAATCATAAATCCAAAATCCAACATCATCAATCCCTTCATATCTTTGCAGCATGACTTCACAATACTTTACCTACAACAAACCAAAAGTAATCCAGGCATTGCGTTATCATTTTATTACACGCCGTGAAATAAAAATAATGATCATACTGGTAAATGTTTTTGCCATTTTATCTGCAGGCCTGTTCTTCTTTAAAAGGATTTCCCCGTTTGCTTTTTTAGTAAGTTCTGTTTTATGGTTTGTGCTGATGATCACATTTTGGTTTTTACTGCCCAATATGATCTATAAAAAAGCACCTGCTTTTCAAGACAGGCTTAAAGCAATATTAAGTAACGACGAATTCAGAATTGAAAATGAAAGGGGAGGAAGAAGCTGGCTCTGGGCTGATTTCAGCACCTGGATGGAAAGCCCGTATTTTTTTCACCTGTACTTTACCAGCCGCTCATTTTTTATAGTACCAAAAGATGCTTTTGTGGATGATGATGTACACGAAGCCAGGAAGATATTTAAGGAGAAGATTACAAAAAACAGTTAATAAAAAAGTTACGAGTTACGGGTTATTTGATTGTTTGCGAAGTTGTGAACAGCCATATCAAAACAACAATCAAATAACCCGTAACTCCCAAAACTCGTAACTGTATTGTTTACAAAGTTGTGAACAGCCATATCAAAACAACAATCAAATCACCCGTAACAAAAACAACCCGTAACTGTATTGTCACAATCTCTTCTCCATCACATGATGCGGTACGTTCACTTCAATAAATTCATTGCCCTTTACTTTAAAGTCAAATTTTTCGTAAAAGCCGATCGCAGTATTACGGGCATGCATCATTAATCTTTTGTATCCTTTATCCCGAGCCACAGTTTCGGCAAAGCTCATAATACTGGCGCCAATACCCTTGCCCTGTAAATTATTTTGTACTGCCATCTGCCGTAATTTAATAGTAGCATTATCTACTTTGGTCAAAAGGCAGCAGGCCAGAATTTTTTCCTCATCAAATGCGCCGATTAAAATATCCTCTTTTTCTTTCGCCAGTTCTTCTTCAGTAAAATTAAGTCCGAGTGGTTTGCGTAGTATTTCCATCCGCAACGAAATCATTTGCTGGTATTCTTTAGAGCCGTGGTCTATTTGTTTTAAGGCCATATTCAGTATCGTTTTAGTAAAGTATAGCAGCTTTGTGTTGGAGACACACTTACAATATACAATTTTTTTTATAATCTTTATATATGATTAAGCAGTACTATATAACGGTGTTGTTATAATTTATTCATTGATATTTTTTGCTATTGCAAATCTAAATCATTATCTGTTTGCTCCCTGTATTTTAATAAACTGGTAAGGATAAAATAACCCCGTTATAAAACAATTGGTTGGCAATATAAAAACCCTCATTTTTGCCCTTATTTATATTTCTTTGTAATTATTGCAAAATGTATATTTTTGCAGCCAGACAAACTAAATTTTAAAATTATGTCAGACATTGCAACAAGGGTAAACAAAATAATTGTTGACAAGTTAGGAGTTGATGAAGCCGAAGTAACCACAGAAGCTTCTTTTACTAATGATTTAGGTGCCGATAGCTTGGACACCGTTGAACTTATTATGGAATTCGAAAAAGAATTCAACATTTCTATTCCGGATGAGCAGGCCGAAACCATCACTACTGTTGGACAGGCTGTTGCTTACTTAGAAGAGCATGCTAAGTAATTTCATTTAACTATCACAGGCAAACTATATGGCTTTTAAACGTGTTGTAGTAACCGGGTTGGGTGCCCTTACACCGTTAGGAAAAACTGTTGACGAATATTGGCAGGGTTTAGCTAACGGCGTAAGCGGGTGCGATTTTATAAAGCAATTCGATTGCAGTAAGTTTAAAACCAGGTTTGCCTGTGAGGTTAAAGATTTTGACCCCACTACTTATTTAGACCGTAAAGAAGCCCGTAAAATAGACCGGTATTGCCAGTTTGCATTGATTGCCAGCGATGAAGCAGTTAAAGATGCAGGCATTACCAAGGAAAATGCCGATGGCGACAGGGTAGGTGTAATATTTGCCAGCGGTATTGGCGGGCTGATAACTTTCCAGGAGGAAGTTATGAATTTTGCCAGCGGCGACGGTACTCCCAGGTTTAACCCTTTCTTTATTCCCAAAATGATATTGGATATTGCCGCAGGGCAGATATCTATCCGCCACGGTTTTCGTGGACCCAACTTTGCCGTAGTTTCTGCCTGCGCTTCTTCTACTAATGCCATTATTGATGCTTTTGACAATATAAGATTAGATAAAGCTGATATTATTATCACCGGCGGAAGTGAAGCAGTGGTAAGTGCCGCAGGCGTGGGTGGTTTTAATGCCATGAAGGCCCTGAGCGAAAGAAATGACAGCCCCTCAACCGCAAGCCGCCCGTTTGATAAAGAACGTGATGGTTTTGTAATGGGTGAAGGTGCCGGTGTTTTGGTTTTGGAAAGCCTGGACCATGCTTTGGCAAGAGGTGCTAAAATCTATTGCGAAATTGCAGGTGGCGGCGCTACTGCCGACGCTCATCATATTACTGCGCCGCATCCCGAGGGCCTTGGCGCAAGAAATGTAATGAATGCAGCTTTAAAAGATGCCGGTATGGTGGCCAGTGATATTGATTATATCAATGTTCACGGAACTTCTACACCATTAGGTGATATTGCAGAAACAAAAGCGATACTGAGTGTTTTTGGCGATCATGCTTATGATTTAAATATCAGTTCTACTAAAAGTATGACAGGCCATTGCCTTGGTGCAGCAGGTGCTTTGGAAGCACTGGCCTGTATTATGGCGGTATCACAGGATATTATTCCTCCAACGATCAACCACTTTACCGACGATCCGGAACTGGACCCTAAACTTAACTTCACCTTTAATAAAGCACAACACCGTACAGTAAATGCGGCACTTAGCAATACATTTGGTTTTGGCGGGCATAATGCCAGTGTGATAGTAAAAAAATACAAGCCATAACAAACAAGCTAAGGCGACATATCTATACCCGTTTTAAGTCTTTATCTGGTAGAAAATGATTGTTTTAAATAGCAACCATTTATCTACTGCAAAAACAGTAATTTTACTATCATAATAAATAAGAGTAATTTCATCCAAACATTTTTCAAGCATTTTGCAATTCATAAAAGATTTTTTTAAAAGTCAGAATAAAACCAGGGAGTTTAAAAAGCAACTGAGTAATATACTCGGCTTTACACCAGGCGATGTTGCATTATATAAAACAGCACTCAGCCATCGCAGCGTACGTGAAGGTGCTGATGAAAATAATGAAAGGCTGGAGTTTTTAGGTGATGCCGTTCTTAGTTCTATCATAGCGCATTACTTATTTAGAAAATATCCCTACAAAGGCGAAGGTTTTTTAACCGAAATGCGTAGCAAAATGGTGAACCGCCAGATGCTGAATGATATTGCTTTAAAAATGGGCCTGAAGAAAATTACCTTTTACAATAAATACGATAACTCCCTTAAAATTTCCCAGATATTTGGTAATACATTAGAAGCATTGATTGGTGCGGTATATTTAGATAAAGGCTACGCAGGTACACAAAAATGGGTAGAGAAATATATCATCATGCCGCACTTGTTTATTGATGACCTGGAAATAATTGAGATCAATATTAAAAACCGCTTATACGGCTGGGCCAATAAAAATGGCAAAGCACTTGAATTTGAGACCTTAGATGAAAAATTTGAAAACGGCCGTCGTTTATTTACCATTGGCGCTACGGTAGACGGCGAATTGATTGCTGAAGCCAAAGGCTATAATAAAAAAGATGCCAGCCAGATTGCGGCGCAGTTGGCAGTGGAAAAATTAGGGTTATAAAATACGGGTTACGAGTTACGGGTTAACTGATCGTTGTTTTGATCTGTCAGTCTACTCCTTCGCAAACGAAAAATTAACTCCTAACCCGTAACTCGTAACAAAAAATAACTCGTAAAAATGACTTTCGGAATACTTGGAAGCGGCAGCTGGGGAACAGCCCTGGCAAAAATTTTAACTGATAACGGCAATAGCATTTATTGGTGGAACAGAAGCGAAGCTGCAATTAAACATATACAAACCCGCCATCACAATCCACACTATTTACCTTCTGCGCAGTTTGATGTTTCAAAATTGACTTTGACAACTAACGCAGCTGAAGTAATTCAACATTCGGATTGTATCATCATTGCTGTTCCTTCTGCATATGCAGCTGATGTTTTACAAAAACTGGATAAAAAAATATTGCAAGGCAAGAAGATCATCTCCGCTATAAAAGGGATTTTACCTGAGCAGAATTTATTACTGAACGATTATTTGAAAAATGAATTTCAGTTTGAATTGAAAAATTATTTTGCAGTATTAGGCCCTTGCCATGCAGAAGAAGTGGCAGCGGAAAAATTATCTTACTTAACTTTTTCGGGTATTGATGAAGCGATGACAATAGAACTGGCGGCCTATTTTAAAACCGATTACCTCAACACCATTGACAACAACGATATTTATGGTGTACAGTATGCCGCCATCTTAAAAAATATTTATGCGGTAGGTTCGGGCATGGCGCATGGACTTGATTACGGGGATAATTTTTTAAGTGTACTGATTGCCAACAGTGCCGATGAAATGGCGAGTTTTCTTATAAAATCAGGTATTAAACATATAGAAGTAGGCCATACAGATAACAGGCCGCAGCCCAGCGACCACAGAACGGCAAATTATGCAGCTTCGGTTTATTTGGGTGATCTTTTAGTAACCTGTTACTCCCTTCACAGCCGCAACCGGAGCTTTGGCAATATGATCGGTAAAGGCTACTCTGTAAAAGCAGCGCAACTGGAAATGAGTATGGTTGCCGAAGGGTACAATGCCAGCAAATGCATGCACCTTATCAATCAAACAGTTAAGGCGGATATGCCCATTGCTGAAACCATCTATAAAATTCTTTGGGAAAATCTGCCTGCAGGCAAAGGATTTAACGAAATTGAAGCAACATTGGTGTAAAATATTATTTAGCTGAAATTTTTTCTTGAGCAATAAATCTATCAAAAAGATCTTTCAGCGCACTTTCGTTTTTTGCTGGAGCATTTTGAATTTCAAAGCTATTGATATAAAAATTCTTGAACTTAGGGGCGGTTTTGCTATCATCGTGTTTAATAAAATATTGCACTTTTAGCAGTTTAGAATTATTTACTGAATCCAGGGTATTAGAAATTGTAAACCTGATAGTTCTTAATTCATTTGAATAATGAAAATACGCCGAGTCATAGAAATTAGGATTTGCAAAGTAATATTTGTCTATAAATTCATTTTCAGAAAGGCGTTCACGAACTATAGTGGTTTTACCCAGAGCTTTTAAACTATCAGCCATATCAAAATTTCTATTATCTCCATTAAATGCCCTTGCTGCTAAAATTGTATCCCCGGCAATTTTTTTACCTAAACTATCTCTGATATCTTTTAGCAAAAAGCCCTGTCTGTTATTTTCATTACAAATAAAGTATTCATACTTTACCGAATCGTAAACTAAACGTTCGTTAATAGAATAAGTTTTATGATAGGGTAATTCATAAATGGTATAATTCCGGTTATAGGTTATGAATATTTCAGTATCGAACCAATATTCTTTATCATCAATAATATAATCCGGGCTTTTGAAAACTACTTTTATTCTTGTATAATTATTGGGCTGGTTCTTTGTTGTAAATAAACAAGAATGGATTACTGCAAGAGTAATGAATAATAAGCGGCGGGCAGGCATTTTAAGTCTTTTTTAAATTGGCTATAAGATAATAAAAATTACCTTATAGCCAATTTAGATGGATGGAATATATATAATTTTATTACTCAACTATTACAAAAGTATTTGGGGCATTAAATGATTTTTGGCTATTCAAAACAGTTGTAACAGCCGGGAGACAATTTAGTGGCTTACTTGTTACACTATAGTCAACCCTATCCCAAACGCTGGTTCTGCCGGGGAGAATATTAATTGTAGCCCCTAGGTCAAGAAATGTTCTTGTGCCGCCAATATTGGCACCAATTTCGGCAAGGTGTTGGTGTTGAAAATCAATAAATTCCCACCTGTCTGTATTGTTTGATGCGTAATGAATTTTTTCAAAAGTTGCCTGATCGAAGCTTAATAAACCCCATGTACCTGCTTGGAAAATGAGCCAGTTATATGTTTTTTTCCAGATCATACCATTATTAAAAACATCAACGGAATTGAGGGTACCACTTTGGGCTGAACCTGCATTAAGAAAAGCTTGCGCTTGCTCACAGGTAGTACTGCCAGTACCGCCTCCACTACCATCTCCATCCTCACAAACAACAATTTGTGTGGTATACAAATATTCTTCATTAACTAAAACACCGTTTACATAAGTTTGCCAATACCAATCTACTGTTATATAGCTACACCCTTGATTTAAAGGAGCATAACCAGGTGTTGGTTCAGGAGATTTGCTTTTTCTAACTTCAATTTTATCAGTTTTGGGTGATAAATTTCCATTTTCAAAGTGATTAGATGAGACGAAGTTGTTGTCTTTGTCATATCTGATAATTGCTCCATCAAAATCTGCAGAAATTTTCTTTCCACTTAATAAATCGGGTGTAACGGCAACATTATTTTTGCCGGCACTTAGTATAACATAATAATTTTCAGCATTAACTTTTCCATTTTCATCCGTTTTAGTTACAAAATACTTTGTTGTAGCTATCTTTTTGTCTACAGAAACAAGATCTATCGGAACAATAGAAGTCCTACTATCCAAATAATAACTTGCTTTTTCCAGGTTAAAGCTGATAGGGACATTGACCATTTTTTGATCAAGCAAAATTTTTTGAAAAATAGTGTTAGCCAAAGAGTTAGGGACATTTGGCTTAGGTAAGGCTTCATCTCCCTTATTTTGTTTTTTGCAGCTTGCAAATACGAGAAGAGAAAATGAAAGGGAAACGATTGAAAAGAACTTTGCTTTCATAAACGAAAATTTTTGGTGATAAATGTGTAAAAATTTTTGTGTTATCGATTTTGCAGTTCAGGGGTTAATTAAAAGATGATAATTTTTTATATTTAGTTGCATGCGTTTACGCAATATTGAAACGTAACTATACAAATATTGAAGAGTATACTATCAGAAAAAGGGAGTATCAGTAAGACAATATCTCAAAGGAATTATGGTATTTGATAAAAATGTCGGTTGGTTTTTTTGTATTATGGAAAATTCAAAGTACAAGACAAAACGGAGCCTTAATCAAATTAATGAAATTGCAAAAATTTCAGAATATTCATCGAAAGTTTTTTTACCGGGAAAACAAAAAAAATATTGAATAATTTGTACTAACTTTAAGGAAGAAATTAAAACAATGCCTTTCTCTTTTTCAAATATCAGTAGTGCAGCAATAATCATAATGATTGTTTGCTTATCAGTTGCAGAGCTGGTAAAATATATAAGAAGACATACTCATCACTTAGGAAAATAAATCCGCTGCAATTCCATCAGCAAATAATTTCCCCTCTTTAGTTAAAATAATTTTTTCGTTTTCAATTTTCAATTTACCAGTGCTTTCATATTTGCGGCTTGCAGCTATTACCTTGCGGCTTTCTTCCTCCCCAAACTTGGTGCTGATGTACTTTGTGCTGATCCCTTCCATCGTTCTTAATGCCGTCATAATATATTCATTCAACTGCTGCGTTTCAGTTAACACTTCTTCTTCAAACGGAATAAGGCCTTTTTGTAAAGATTGAATGTATAAAGCATTGTTGGCAATATTCCATTTGCGTTTGGGTGGGTCACCCCTCAAGGGTGGCTCACCCAGTTGCGCCGCAGATAATTCACCCAGCGGAAAATAAGAATGCGCCGAAGGACCAAAGCCATAATATTTTTCACCACTCCAGTAACTGCTGTTGTGTTTACTTCGTAATCCCGGCTTTGCAAAATTACTGATCTCGTAATGTTCATAACCAGCTTCCTGCATCCAGTCCATCAATAACAAAAATTGTTGCGCCTGTCTTTCTGCATCAACAGGAGCTTTCTTCTTTGTTGCAATCATTTTGTCAAGCGCTGTCTTTGGCTCTACCGTTAATGCATAGCAGCTGATGTGCGGAATATCTTTTTCAATAATAGTCTGTACATTTTTTTTCCAATCAGCATCGCTTAACAACGGTGAGCCATAAATAAGATCAACAGAAAAATTAGTAAAACCTGCTGCTTTAATTTTATCAATACAAATTAAAGATTCTACAGCAGTATGTGCCCGGTTCATCCATTGTAATTCATCTTCTAAAAAACTTTGAACACCCACACTTAACCTGTTGATGCCAATGGCTTTCCATTCCTGCAATTTTGCATCGGTGATATCGTCCGGGTTTGCTTCTAAGGTAATTTCAATACCATCTGCAAACACAAAACGTTTTTGCAATGCTTCAAAAATAACTTTCAGCTCATCAATACTTAAAATACTGGGCGTGCCCCCTCCGAAGTAAAGCGTTGCAATAACTTCTTTATCCGTATCCGCACTCATCTCCTCTTTCACCTTCAGGGGATAGGGGCAGCTGATTTCCTTAACCAACGCCTCAATAAAATCACTTTTCAATTTGAACGAAGTGGAAAAATGAAAGTTGCAATAATTACAAGCCTGCTTGCAAAAAGGAATATGTATATATATGCCGGCCAAAGATTTTAGTTTACATCCTGATAACTATCGGGATATTATTTTAGATTTGATTATTAATGAACAAAGGTAAATCCACAAGTCTTGTTTTTTTTCTGCTGGCAGTAATTGTTTGCAAGGGTTTGTTTTTGCAGACTGTGTATGCTCAGCCACCTTTGATAAATAGTAAACCTTCAACCGGTAACAATCCAAAGTTTCAGCTTAAAATTCACCTGGTAGACAAAGATACCACCTTTAACCTGCAGGCATTACAATTACAAACTGTTTTTGATGATGCGCTGCAATGCAGAACTTATATCAGTACACTTACAACAGTACTGCATTCCAAAGGTTATCCTACAGCTTCTGTGGATAGTGTTTGGGAAGACAGCACAGCCGCAGGTATTCGTCTTTTTTTAGGACAGCAATACCATTGGATAAAACTACTGCCCGACAGTATAGAAAAAAAAGCCATTGATGAAAGCGGTTATTACGAAAAGAATTTTTCAAACAAGTTGCTTAATATGCAGCAATTGCAAACGGTGCAGTTGCGTATTTTAAATTACTACGAAAAAAATGGCTATCCCTTTGCCCAGGTTTTTTTAGATAGCATCCGTTTGCAGGAAGATAAAATTAATGCTTTGCTTAAAGTAAATAAAGGCCCCTTGTATCGTATCGACAGTATAAGAGTTTTTGGGAAAGCAAAAATTTCGAAAAACTTTTTGAATCATTATTTAAGTATACCCAAAGCAAGTTTGTACAATAAAGAAAAACTGGAACAGGTAAGTAAAAAGATCTTAGAACTGCCTTACCTGCAGGAGGCACAAGCAAATGATATAACCATGCTGGGCACAGGTTCGGTACTTAACCTTTATCTGCAACCCAAAAAAAGCAGCCAGTTTAATTTTTTAATTGGTGTGTTACCTGCTGCCAACCAGGCCAGCAAATTTCAATTAACGGCGGATGTAAACCTCAACTTAAAAAATGCTTTGAGCGGCGGTGAATCCATTTTATTTAACTGGCAGCAGTTGCAGAAAAAATCGCCCCGTTTAAATTTAGGGTATCAGCAGCCGTATATTTTCAATTCTAATTTTGGCTTCGATTTTTTATTCGACCTGTTTAAAAAAGATTCTACCTTTTTGCAGGTTAACGGACAAGTGGGTTTGCAATATCTTTTATCTGCCAATCAGTCGGGTAAGTTTTTTGTGCAATGGCAAAATAGTTTTTTACTGGCTAACGGGGTAGATACCAATCTTGTAAAACTGACTAAACAACTGCCTGTTAATATTGATGTAAGCGCCGCCAGTTTCGGACTTGATTATGATTGGATAAAAACTGATTACCGGTTAAATCCACGCAGTGGTAATGAAGTTAAAATAACCACATCAGTAGGTATAAAAAATATCAAACGGAATAATGATATCCTGGGCATTAAAGATCCTTCGTTTAATTATGCCAGTCTTTACGACTCTTTAAAAGAACGTTCTTACCAGTTCAGGATAAAAGCAATGATAGCACATTATTTTCCAATAGGTAAACAGTCAACACTTAAGGCGGCACTTAATACAGCGATCTATAACAGCCAGAGCATATTCAGGAACGAATTGTTCCAGATTGGCGGCTACAGGTTGTTACGTGGCTTTGATGAAGAAAGCATTTATGCCACACAGTACGCCGTTGCTACAGCAGAGTACCGCATAAGGGTGAGTTTAAATTCTTACTTTTTTGTTTTTACAGATGGCGGTATGGTAAAGAATAAATACCAGAATATTAACCTGAATAACACTTTTATATCAACCGGGTTGGGCATGGCACTGGAAACAAAACTGGGTTTATTAAATATCAGTTACGCTATTGGAAAAAGAGACGATATAAAATTCAATATCAGGGAAGCTTCTAAAATTCATTTCGGTTATGTGAATTACTTTTAAAAATCTGCGTTACTACATTTACTTTTGCAAAAAAATATCAGGGTTGTTAAACAGGTTATTTCTTTTACTTTATTTATTTGCTTGTGCGCCATTATTGGTAAATGCACAAAAGGGGGATACAACCCTGCCACCAAAGGTTGATACCAGTGCCTCCCAAAAAGTTGACACCATTCCAAAACAAAAAGATTCTCTACAAACAGCTGTTGTTATTGCACCCGGGCAAGATAAATACCAGTCTGCGATAGATTCACTTCTGGCCCGTAATATTTTTATAAACAGCAAAGGCACTCCGGTATCAATGGTTATAAAAACAAGAAGTGCAAAATCATACGACTCTTTATTTTACATACTGGCCGGCCTGGTGTTTTTGATGGGCCTGATCAAGTTTTATTTTGCCCGTTATTTCTCTAATCTTTTCAGGGTATTCTTTAATACGTCGTTGCGCCAAAGCCAACTTGCCGATCAGTTATTGCAGGCAAAATTGCCCTCGCTTTTTTTTAACGCCTTTTTTATTCTCAGTGGCGGTGTTTACATTTATTTTTTATTACTGCAATACAAACTGGTAACAGATGAACATAAATGGATGCTGTTGGCTTCCTGTATTGTTGTTTTAGGGCTCATCTATCTCGCCAAATTCAGTACGCTTAAATTTACTGGTTGGGTAACCGGTTATAAAGAAGCTACCAATACCTATATTTTTATCATCTTCATGATATGTAAGATCATCGGGATAGTTTTATTGCCTTTTACGGTACTGATGGCTTTTTCTGATTACCCCATTGCGGCAACAAGTGCGTTAATTTCGTTATTATTCATCGGCTTTTTGCTGCTGCTGCGCTTTTTCAGGTCCTATGGATTAGTTCAAAATCAATTGAAAGTCAGCAGGTTTCACTTTTTTTTATACATAGCTGGTGTAGAAATTATCCCCCTTTTGTTGATTTACAAGGGCTTATTGTTTTTATTGACTAAAAACCTGTAATTTTACAAAACCATTTTCCCCTTACAGTATGGTTAAAAACGGTTCAACAAAGGCTGATACTTCAGTTCCTAAAGTAAAAAAGATACTTATAACCCAACCAAAGCCCGAAGGCGAAAAGTCTCCGTATTTTGATTTGGCTAAAAAGCACAGTCTGACCCTTGATTTCCACCCCTTTATAGTTGTGGATGGCATCGTTGCAAAAGAATTCCGAAAGCAAAAGATTGATATTGTCAATTACTCCGCGGTAATATTTACCAGCAGGCATGCTATCGATCATTTCTTCAGGATCTGTAGTGAGATGAAGGTGAGCATTTCGCAGGATACCAAATATTTCTGCATTACGGAGGCTGTGGCGCTTTACCTGCAAAAATTTATTTTATACCGCAAGAGAAAGGTTTTTTATGGTGCTGATGGTAGCAATAAAAGCCTTTTTGATGTGATCAATAAACATAAGGATAACGAAAAATTCCTTTACCCTTGTTCAGAATCTTTTGATAGCGAAATTACCAACTGGCTTAAAGGTAATAATTGTGAATATGCCACACCGGTATTGTACCGTATTGTAAGCAATGATGTGAGAGAAGTAGTGGAAAGAAACTATGATGTGATTTGTTTCTTTACTCCCGGCGGTGTTAAAAGCCTGCTCGAAAATTTCCCTAAATTCAAACAAAACGGAACCAGGATCGGCGCCTTTGGTGCTAATACACTTAAAGCTGCAGAAGAGGCAGGATTAACCCTTGATATTAAAGCGCCGCAACCCAAAGCACCAAGTATGGTAAGCGCACTGGAATTGTATCTTTCTACTTACAAAAAGAAATAAAAGCAAAAAACATAACAAAAAAAGAGGCCTTCAAAAGGGCCTTTTTCTTTTTTAATAACAAATAACACGGCAAACAGTTTATGCTGATATTTGTAAGCCAGGCTTATCTGGAACAGCATCTTAAAAATCATTCATGACGCATCAATTCACTAACCGTTTAATTAACGAAAGCAGTCCTTACCTGTTACAGCATGCACACAACCCGGTAGATTGGTATGCCTGGGGAGACGAAGCTTTGCAAAAAGCAAAAGCAGAAGATAAGATTATCCTGGTAAGCATTGGTTATGCTGCCTGTCATTGGTGCCATGTAATGGAAAAAGAAAGTTTTGAGAATGAAATAGTGGCAAAACAGATGAATGATAATTTCATCAATATTAAGATCGACAGGGAAGAGCGCCCAGATCTTGATCATGTGTATATGGACGCTGTACAAGCCATTACAGGCAGCGGAGGGTGGCCTTTAAATGTTTTTCTCACGCCGGATGCAAAACCCTTTTACGGAGGTACTTATTTCCCCCCGGTTAAGGCTTATAACCGGTCTTCCTGGCCGGAGGTATTGACTGCCCTGGCACAATCATGGAGAGAAAAAAGAGGGGAGATAGAATCGCAGGCTGATAACCTTGTAGGGCACTTGCAGCAAGCCAATAACTTCGGACAAATACTGGCACCGGTAAACGACACTGTTTTTACAAAAGATAATTGCTATTCAATAACGGAAAACATTTTAAAACAGGCAGATAAAGAGTGGGGTGGTTTTGGAAAAGCACCCAAATTTCCGCAGACATTTACTATACAGTACCTGTTGCAATATCACTATTATACAAAGGATACCGCAGCATTAAACCAGGCATTGCTTTCAGTAGATAAAATGCTGGAAGGAGGCATTTACGACCATGTTGGCGGGGGCTTTGCAAGATACAGTACCGATAACGAATGGCTTGCACCGCACTTTGAAAAAATGCTGTATGACAATGCCTTATTGCTGAATATAATTTGCGATGCTTACCAGGTTACACAAGATAAAAAATACGAAGGAGCCATCAGGAAAACAATCAGTTTTGTACAAAGAGAATTGATGGATAAACAAGGTGGTTTTTATGCCGCTTTAGATGCAGATAGCGAAGGAGAAGAAGGTAAATTTTATGTGTGGACTAAAAATGAGATCGATACAATACTTGGAGATGACGCACCGTTGTTCTGTGAATTTTTTGATGTAAGTGAAAAGGGGAATTGGGAAGGGAATAATATTTTACGCACTTTAAAAAATGAGGCCGTTTTTGTTGCCGGAAAAGGGCTTGAAAAAGAACAATTTGCTGCTACAATAAACAAATGCCTTCAGCAATTATTAACTGAAAGAAATAAAAGAATAAGGCCGATAACCGACGACAAAATTTTACTGGGCTGGAATGCTTTAATGATAACTGCATTGTGTAAATCTGCAGCTGCCCTGCATGATGAAGAATACAAAAACCTGGCAGTTACTACCATAGATTTTTTATTACAGAAATTCAAGAAAAATACAGCTGGTTTTGAATGCCTGCATACCTATAAAAACGGCCTTGCAAAATACCCTGCTTTTCTTGATGATTATGCTTACCTGGTGCAAGCCTGCATTCAATTACAGGAAATAACCTCCAATACAAATTACCTTGATTTTGCAAAGGAGATAACACAGTTGGTGATCGATAATTTTATGGACGCTGATACAGGTTATTTTTTCTTTACACACCAGGGCCAGGAAGATATTATTTTACGAAAAAAGGAAGTGTATGATGGTGCCACACCATCCGGCAATAGTGTAATGGCCGAAAATTTATTTTATCTTGCTGTGGTGTTTGATAACAGAGTATGGTACACAATGGCTGAAAAAATCACTGCTTCCCTGGCTGCTGCCATAGTTAAGTACCCAACTTCTTTTGGTATCTGGGCATCTTTATTACTTAAAAATACGTTGGGGATAAATGAGCTGGTAATTGCCGGAAAAAATTTTAACAGCTTACGTGACCAGCTGTTACAGCTATACCTGCCGGGCAAAATTGTACAGGCAGCTGCAAATGAAAATAAAAGATATCCAATGTTAACAGGTAAAACTGCCGGCAACGAAACATTTTTTTACCTGTGCAGGCAATATAATTGCAAGACGCCTGTTAATACTCTGGAAGCACTGATGAAACAGATTACGGAAGAATAAAATTTAACAATTTGTCACAATAATTGGATTTTTTAGTCGTTTATCATTTTTGGGGATCATATTTTTCAAAAAATTTAATCCGGTAAAAATTCACAAAATGACGTTAAATCAAAATAATCGTTACATTTGCTTATCACCCTCAAAGTTAAAAACAATGAAGAACAAGTTGTTCTACATGGTAGCAGTTGTCGCTATCGCATCTACTTCTACAAGCTGTAAAATGCTTGGCGGAAAGAACAAATCCGGCGGGTCGCTTCCCAACGATGGACAGTTACACGGTGTTGCTCCGGCAGCAAGGTGGAGTTTGCCAAAACCTCCCGGAATGGTTTACATTAATCCAGGTACCTTTCATATGGGCCCAAGTGACGAGGATGTGAGCTATGCTTACACTGCCCGTAACAAACAGGTTTCTATCAGTGGCTTCTGGATGGATGCAACCGAAATCACCAACAACGAATACCGCCAGTTTACCAACTGGGTACGTGATTCTATAGCTGGTCATTTAATGGGATTTGAAAAACAGGCTTCAGATGGTAATACCTACCTGGACTGGAAAAGGATCAAAACCATCAAATGGGGCGACAAATCAACTTTAGAAAAAATTGATGCGATGATCGTTACTCCTGATAACCGCATCTTTGGCAAAAAAGAAATTGACGCTACTAAAATTTTATACGAATCTGAAACTTTCGATTATAAAGCTGCAGCTCAAAACAGGGATGCTACTATTCCAAGGTCAAAGTTCATGATGAAAAAACCAGTGAGTATTTATCCTGATACACTTTGCTGGATCAGAGACTTCTCTTACTCTTACAATGAGCCAATGGCTAAACAATATTACAGTCATCCTGCTTTTGGAAACTACCCTGTAGTAGGTGTTAACTGGAAACAAGCTACTGCGTTTTGCGAATGGAGAACTCATTACCTGAATGCATTCCTGGAAGGAAAGAAAAGAAATGCAGAATCAGATTTCCGTTTACCAACAGAAGCACAATGGGAATATGCAGCACGTGGCGGCAGAAGTCAGGCAGCTTATCCATGGGGCGGATATTATCTCAGAAACAAAAAAGGATGTTTGTTAGCTAACTTTAAACCAGGCCGTGGTAATTATCCTGAAGATGGTGGATTATATACGGTTAGAGCTGATGCTTACTGGCCAAATGATTTTGGTTTGTATAACATGGCAGGTAATGTTGCAGAATGGACATCTTCTTTATACTACGAAGGAGCTTATAACTTCCAACACGATTTAAACCCGGATATCAGGTACAACGCAAAAGATACAGACAAACCTCGTGACAAACGTAAAGTATTACGTGGTGGTAGCTGGAAAGATGTTGGTGCATTATTAAGGTGCGGTACCCGTAGCTACGAATACCAGGATACAGCTAAATCCTACATTGGATTCCGTTGTGTGATTGACTTGCCGCCTGCACCAAAAAAAGGCAAAAAATAAAGCATTTCCAAAACTAAAAAATTATTGAGACTGCCCGTGATACAAAATATTACGGGCATATCATAAACTTTTGTATAATTCAAACTAAAAAATAACCCCCAGTTAAAACTTTTAAAATTTAAAACGCCATGGCTAAGTACAAAAAAAGGACCTTCTTAACAGTGATTGATGTATTGGTGAGTGCGGGTGCCGCAGTAATCATTTTTGCTGCATGGGCAAAATTAACCCACAAATCTTACGCTGATGTAATGCTTACAACAGGTATGTGGACAGAAACAGCGATCTTCTTAATTTATGCGGCTATTGAATGGATAAAACCTAAACATCACGAAGAAGATGACGACATTCCTGAAGTTGCAGTTGCAGGCAGCAACCCACTGTTATCAATGGATAAAATGTTACAGGATGCAGATATTAATCCTGCCAACATGAAAAAATTAGGCGAAAGCTTTAATAAATTACATGGTACTGTTGCTAACATTGCTGATGTTAGTGATGTAGTTAAAAATACAAGTGACTTTGGTGCTAAAACTAAAGAAGCTACTGTTGCTATAGGAAGTATGAGTGCTGCATTTACTGCAAGTGCTAATTCTATGGCTTCATTCAATAATGCATCTGAATCTGCAAAAGGTTTCCACGAGCAGGTACAAGGCCTTACTAAAAACTTAAGTTCATTAAATACCATTTACGAATTAGAATTGAAAGAGGCTAATAACCACTTGAAATCTCTGAACAACTTCTATGGTAAACTGAACGAAGCCAGTGCAACTATGATGTCGAGTGTTGAAGATGCTACTAAAGCAAAAGAACAAATTGGCGCATTGGCTACTAACCTTGGTAAATTGAACTCAGTATACGGTGGTATGCTTAGCGCAATGCAGGGCAGATAATAACGTTTACGGTTTGTAGTTTATGGTTTTTTGATGCAGAGTGTTTTTAACTAAACCTCTAAACTTCTAAACCCCTAAACTCCTAAACCCCCAATAAAAGGAAACAACTATTAAATTAAACAACCCGTAAATTTATAATATTATGGCTTTACCTAAAGAGCCCCGGCAAAAGATGATCAATATCATGTACCTGGTATTGACAGCAATTTTGGCGCTGAACGTTTCGGCAGAGGTTATTGAAGCGTTTAAAACAGTAGATAAAAGTTTGACTACTTCAAGTTCAAACTTAGGTACATCAACAGCTGCAACATTTAAGTCATTAGGAGATAAAACGAAAGATCCTAAGACTGCGGAGCAGGCAACAAAATGGTACCCGAAAGCCGATGCAGCGGTTAAACTTACCAAAGCTTTAAATGATTATATAGAATCGTTAAAGGATTCATTGGAACTAGCTGCTGGTAGAAAGATGGTTGAAAAAGACGGAAAAATGGTTAAGGATTTTAAACTGGATGGTTTAGATGCTTCTACCCGTTTATTTGAAACAGAAGGCAGGGGCGATCAGTTAAAAGCAAAGTTAGATCAATACAAAAAAGACATGTTAGCAATTGATCCGGAGATCAAAGCAAAATATGAAGCAACTTTCCCGGTTAACACGGATCCAATTCCAAGTCAGGAAGGTGGAACTAAACCATTTACCCAGGGTTATTTTCATATGACTCCAACAATTGCAGCATTGACAATGTTGAGTAAGTTTCAAAATAATGTGAAGAATGCAGAAAACCAGATTGTGAGTTATATCCATAGTAAGGTAGGTGCTGTAGAATATGTTTATGATCAGTTTAAACCGATCATTGGTACAAGCTCTACTTACCTGATGCCTGGTGAAGATATGACGATCACTGCCGGTATAGGTTCTTTCAGTAGTTCAGCAAACCCAATAATTACTATTAATGGTGTATCAAAGCCAGCAGATGCTGACGGTGTTGCAACTAATACATTTAAAGTATCAGGCTCTGGCTCAGCTCATGTAAAAATTAGTTTTAAAAAGCCAGATGGAACCGAAGGAACTGTTGAAAAAGATATTCCTTATACAGTAGGACAACCAAGTAGTGCTGCTGTTTCACTTGATAAAATGGATGTATTTTATATTGGTCTTGATAATCCAATTACAATAGCTTCTCCAACAGGTATGGAACAGACAGGTGTATCAGGAACAGGATGTGTAATAAGTGGATCAGGACCTAAACGTACTGTATCAGTAAGTGCTCCGGGAACTTGTACAATTACTGTTTCGCCTAAAGGAAGTACACCTTTCTCACATACATACAGGATCAAGAGAATTCCTGAACCTGAATTTAAAGTGGGAAGTGGTAAACCAAGGATGCCATCTGTTGAGTTTAAAAATCAGACCGCCTGCAGAGCGGATATGGGGCCAGACTTTATCTATGACGTAAAATATTCTGTATTAAGTGCTACAGTTTATTTTTCCGGAGCAGGTTTTCCAAACGTAGCAACTACTACAATTAACAGTAATAATTTATCAGCTCTTTCTTCATACTTTTCAAGATGCGTACCAGGTACGTCAATCACGTTTGATAATGTGAAAGTGCAGGGGCCTGATGGTGTAAGAGTAATTGAGGGTAAAACTTTTTCTCTATTTTAATGTATAATATATCTCAACATGAAAAAGCAAGTAATTAAATATCTTTTCTTAGTACTCTGTTTCGGAGTATTTGTAACCCTGTCTGCTGAAGCTCAAAAAGCTAAGGCAAAGCCAAGAACAGGAACAAAACGCTCTTCCAACAAAACTGCCAAGGGTAAAACTAATGCAAAGATAAAACCTACTGCACCAGTTACTGATACAGTAAAAGCTGTAACTCCAGTGGCTGCGCCGGTTGTAAATAGTGATTTACCTATCAAAAAGGTATTGCCCTCTTTACGTCCTGACGAAGCTGTAGAAACATCTAACCTGCGTGACAGAACGCCGCTGCCTTACGAAAATTTAAGAGCAGATGATGCATTGTTCCGTCATAAAATATGGAGAGAGATCGACATCAGGGAAAAAATAAATCTTCCTTTCCGTTACTCAGCAGATGAGAATAATGGTAACCAGAGGTTTATATCAATTTTGTTACAGGCTATACAAGACAGTGCGGTTACTGTATTCGATAATATAGATGACAGGTTTACAACACCAATGACCAAAGCCAATGTAGCTAAGAATATCACTGGTGATCCTATTCCGGTTCACTTATATGACCAGAATGGTAATGATAGTGCTGTTATTTACAAAAACAGGGAATTCAATCCTGATTCTATTTATAAATTCCATGTAAAAGAAGAAGTTATTTTTGATAAAGAAAGTTCTCGTTTATTCTGGAGAATATTGGGTATTGCACCTGTAATGAATGTGATCAACTCACAAGGCGTTAATCTTGGTGAATCTGAATTATTCTGGGTATACTATCCTGATATGAGACCGGTATTTGCTAAGTACGAAGTGTATAATGGTAAAAACTTTGGTGCACGTATGAGTTGGGAAGAACTGTTTGAAAGCAGGATGTTCTATGGCCGTATTGTTAAAAGCACTATTGATAATCCGTATGATCTTAAGATCAAAAATTACCCAGGCTTAACAGATCAACCAATCCTGCAATTGCTGGAAGGAGAAAACATTAAAGAAAAAATATTTAATTACGAACAGGATCTCTGGAGTTATTAATATTTTATAAAATATATTTTAAAACCCTCGTATTTGCGAGGGTTTTTTGTTTTATAATACAATTACCAATTGCTAAATGAAAGATACCATTCAAAAAATACCACTTAAAGGGTATTTTTTGTAACTCAAACGGTCTGTATATTTGTATCGGTTTTTCATAGGATATTGGATTTTAAAACGGGGCAGGATTTCTATCCAGCCCCTTGTTTTTTTAATTACTTCCTGCAACTCCTATGTTTGTTTAAAATAATCAGTGAGTATTTTAGTTTTTGCTTTCCCGATAATCTTTTCAAGTTCGTCTACAGTTGCCAGTTTTATATTTTTTACAGAACGGAATTCTTTTAAAAGCAGATCTATGGTTGCATCACCAATACCCTTCACCTGTTCCAGTTCATTTTTAAAAGTGCCCTTGCTTCTCAGGTTGCGGTGAAAAGTAATACCATGATTATGTACTTCATCCCTGATGCGCCTGATTAGCTTAAGGCTTTCACTGTCCCAGGGAAGTTTTATAGATTGTGTATCTCCCGGAAAAAAGATCTCTTCTTCATTTTTTGCAAGGCCAATTACAGTTAAGGAGTCAAGACGGTTTTGAACCGTCAGACTTCCTGCAGAGGAGGGATGGTTGGGGGCTGACGGCTTGGAGCCGTCTTGACCCCTAAGTGTTGCAATGCTTTGCATAGCTGCGCTTAGCTGGCCCTTACCACCATCTATGATAACCAGCTGAGGTAAAGATTTACCTTCGTCTATAAGGCGTTTATAGCGGCGGTACACCACTTCTGCCATAGAAGCAAAATCATTGATGCCGGTTACTGTTTTTACTTTATACCTTCTGTATTCAGCTTTAGCAGGCTGCCCGTTTAAAAAGCATACCATTGCCGATACAGGGTAACTGCCCTGGAAATTGGAGTTATCAAAGCATTCTATATGTACCGGTATGTCAGGTAATTGAAGGTCTTTCTGCAATTGTACCAATACTTCCAGTTTTTCGTCTGCTGTTTTTTCTTCCAGGTTCAGCATTTTCTTTTTTCTCAGATCTTCCTTAAAATAATTTACGTTCTTCTCCGAAAGATCTAACAGCTTTTTCTTGTCGCCACCTTTTGGAACGGTGATGATAATATCAGTTTCGGGATAATCAATTTCAAAAGGAACAATAAGTTCTGTAGCATCGCTGCCAAAAGTGGAACGTAACTGGGCGATACCAAATGCCAATACTTCTGCTGCAGTTTCTTCCAGCTTTTTTTCCAGGATGATTGTTTTGGTTTGCACAATTGCACCATTGCTTACCGCCAGGTAATTGATATAGGCAATATTTCCATCTTCAAGAATAGAGAAGGCATCCACCTTTCCAATGCTGGTATTAACAACTGTAGATTTTGATTGGTAACTCAGCAGGTGTTCTATTTTTTTCTGGTAGATCTGTGCTTTTTCAAATTCCATCCTTTCTGCATGATCTTTCATCTCTTTTTTAAAATGCTGTACTACTGAAGAAAGATTACCTTTTAAAAGATTAGCCAGCTGATTCAATTCTTCATTATAATCTTCTTCAGTTTGCAATCCTTCGCAAGGCCCTTTGCAATTGCCGAGATGATATTCTAAACACACTTTAAATTTCCCTTTTTTAATATTGCTGTCGGTTAAATTTAATTTGCAGGTACGCAACAGGATATTTTGTTTTATAAAATCTAACAGCTCTTTTACTTTAACAACAGAAGTATAGGGCCCAAAATATTTAGATCCGTCATTGATTCTTCTTCTTGTAAAAAATACCCTGGGGAAAGGTTCTTTTTTTATTACGATAAAGGGATAACTTTTGTCATCCTTAAGGTTAATATTAAATTTAGGCTGAAACTCTTTGATGAGTGTATTCTCTAATAAAAAAGCATCCTGCTCACTATTTACAATGGTAAATTCAATGTGATGGATACGCTGTACCAGTTCGTGTGTTTTATAACTGGTAAAAGTTTTAGAGAAATAAGAACTTACTCTTTTACGCAGGTGCTTGGCTTTGCCAACATATAGTAATTCATTTGCAGCATCATAATATTTGTATATGCCGGGCTGCGTTGGTATTGTGGAAGCTATTTCAGCAAATTCTTGTTGTGTCATGATTAATAATCCCAGGAAATTTTTTCTTCTTTTTCTACCGTAGATGATCCGTCCGGCTTATGACTAAGAGTAACTATTTTACACCACAGGTTGCTTTGCCAGGTTAGCTGCAGGGTTTTGGTACTGCCATATTCCTTTATCATGTACACTCTTTTTACTTCGCTGGTTTCGGGATCAATGTATACATCCCAGTGTTTAAGATGAATAGAGTCGGGCAATTTAGCTTTGGGATCGTAGGTAAAAGTAAATGCATCTACTGTTTGGTCAAGAAATTTTGTTTCTGTAAAAAACGGCACCATATTTAAAGAATCAATTTCAGGATGCAAAAACTCTGTCAATAATGAATCTAACTGCTCCAGTTTTACAAACACAGAATCCGTAGTATGATTTACAGTAGTGTATTTTAACGGCGCTAAACCCTTTTGGTTAATATTATAGATCTGCCCTTTTAAAAAAGAGGTGACAGGGAAAAAATCCGGTTTTTCAACGGTAGTATCCGCAGCATTACTTTGCGGCTTTGGTTCAGGTACCGGATGGTTGTTACAAGCGTTTAAAAATATAATTACTGCAGCAAATAAATAAAGTCTCATGTTTCAAAATTAAACGTAATCTATCGTAAAACAAAGAATGGGTGTTCCAAAAGTATTGCTAAGATTGAAAGGCATTAAAACAAAAATGCAACAACCTTGGTTGTTGCATTTTTACTGAACTATATTTTTAAAAATTCTTTAGGATGCCAATTTTAAGGCCTACGTTATAAAGATTTTCTTTAACAGTGTATTTGTTATAATAAGTAGATAACAACTGGTAGCGGAATTGAGGGCCGGCCTGGAATGTAAAGCCATCCATTTTATAATTGATGTAAGTCTCAAATCCGGAGTTTAAATTCCATTTCCGGATCAGGGAAGGGTCAGCTACATAATTCTTCCTGTCTGCTGAAATTAAAAATGCCTTACCACCAATAACAAATGATGGTTGTATAGTGGCACCGGCATACCATTCCAGTTTACTATTACCGGCAAGTTTTAGAGCAAAGCCAATGGGTATAGAAACCTGGTATGTTTGATTATGAGTTTTGGCATGTTGTGCCCCCGGAAGATTGGATAATGTGCTGACTGCAGGATGCATATATGGATATCCCGAATTAGGATCCAGTAACAGTAAGGTGGTGAGAACCGGGTGATTGGTTTCATTTGCATTGATACCATAGCTGGTATAATTAGCTTGTAAACCGGCTTTAACACGTATATTTTTAGCCAAAGAATAATTGATACTCACCCCTGCTTCAAAACCTGCTCCCGGGTTTTGATTTACTGAGCTACTGGCATCAGCAACTGTAGTAGCTGCGAAAGATGGCGTAGCTGCAGGGATATTATATTTAGGGTCGTTGGTTATGGTACGATAAACAACACCTGGTGTAAAATAAAATTCAAATGCAGTACGATCCTGCCATTTCTTGCGCCTTGATTTATTGTGAAATGCGTAATCTTCCATCCAGGCCTTATCCTCTGTTAAAGTAGTTTTTTTAGCTACATCAGATTTTGATTTTAGCGTATTATCTTCTTTAATTTCTTTTTTATCAGTACTGTTTTTTTCGTTACTATTATTTTCATTTGCTGCAATAACAGTTTTGCTGGAATTATTATTAATAAAAGTATTTACAGGGTTAACAGTTTCGTCATTACTTTCAGCATGGTTTATTTTTTCATCAGTTTGTAAAGGATCAGCAAAGGCAGTAACTTCTGTTGCAGCCATTTTTGCGGCACTACTATTTATGCCGCTGATTGTAGCACTTACAGTTGCTTTGGTTCCGTTTTGTTGTAAGGATGAAATACCCGTTTTTGAATTTGTATTTGCTATGGCATTGGGTGTTACCGCATTCAATTGCTGATCATTATTACCTGTAGCAGCAATACCAGCAGTTGCTTTTTGAATTTTGATAGCGTTGCCAGCTTTTACATCAGCATTATTTTTTCCCTGTAAAGCAACATCATTATTATCTGCTGCTATTGTTGAAAGAGGGTTATTACTATGCACTTTAAATGTGCTGCCGTGTTTAATGGTTATGCTATTGGATGCAAGCCCGCTATTCACAGCAGGGGTAACTGCACTATTATTTTCCGGGGCATTTTTTGCAGCGGTATTGTTAGCAGAACTGACCTCAGTATTTACAACTGTATTCAACTGCGAAACAGTGTTTGCATTATTTTTTGTATTGCCTGTAAAAGCTGTAATGTTATTTTTTGGGGAAGAAGTTGAAGCAAGCGTTTTTGAAGCAGAATTATTATTCCAGTAACCAGTTAAGAGCAAAGCAATAATTAAGATCATACTTACAGCCACAGAAGGCCATTTTCGACCCGGGTGCAAATCGTTGTAAATGCTGTGCCAAACCCGTTTAGAAGGATACATCCTGAATTCATCCGACTTCTCCTTTAACAGTTGCTCAAAATTGTCCGTGTAAAATTTTCTTTCCATCTTTCACAAAAAGCTATTAGTTATTGGTAACTCACAAAATAATTTTTCAAATTGTAATTTACCCTTGTCCACCAGCTACAAAAAGCCTGGTTCTTTCTTTTGGTTTTTGAATAATCTTTTTCTTTATTAATATTTCTTCAAGCATAGCTTTTGCCCTGGTGTACTGACTACGGCTTGTACTTTCTTCAATATCCAGCATGCCTGCAATCTCTTTATGCGGAAATCCTTCAATAGCATAAAGGTTAAGCACAGTGCGGTATCCCAAAGGCAACATTCTTATACACTCCACCACCTGCTTTGCCTGCATAATAGAAGGTATCATCTCTTCATTAATGTGCACACTGTGTGCATGTATGATATCTAAACTGTCAGAGAACTTTTTGTTCTTTTTAAGATTGTTGATACAGGTATGAACGATAATCCTTCTTATCCATCCTTCCAACGCTCCTTCATTCCTGTATTGGTGCATTTGAGTAAATACTTTGATAAACCCTTCCTGTAGCATATCCTCAGCATCTTCCCGGTTTTTGGCAAAGCGGTAACACACACCAAGCATACGTGGGCTAAAACGATTATACAATGCCTCCTGTGCTGAGGCATTATTTTTAAGACATCCGGCTAGCATTAGCTCTTCCGTCATATTTGTTTGTGCTTTGGTTTACCCTATAAATTTAAGACAAATTATTGTAAACTATTGCTGCTTTTATTATTAAAAGACTTAAACTTTAATACGCTTTGCCTTTGAGGATGAGAACGGGATTTGCAGCGGACTGCCTTGTGGCGGTTGGCTAAACCATCAGTAAGAGAGGTGAAACGAAGGTGTTAATGATGTGGTTATCAGGCGTAAATAACTAAGGGTGTGTTAGTTATAGGGTTTTCAATAATTGTGGTATCTACCCCAAACACTACTTTTATAAGCGCCTGGTTTAAGATCTCTTTTGGCCGGCCATGGGCAATTAGTTTTCCTTGTTTTAAGAAAAAGAGTTTGTCACCGTATTGGGTAGCCAGGTTAATGTCGTGCATTACGGCTACCAGTACGGTATCTTTTTTTGCAAATTCCCCGGCTATTTGCAAAAATTCCTGCTGGTAATTAATATCCAGGCTGGCAAGGGGTTCATCTAAAAAAAGGTATCGGATACCTTCTTCCGGTTGCTCCCATACCTGGGCAAGTACACGTGCAAACTGTACTCTTTGTTTTTCGCCACCACTCAGCGTTAAATAATTTCTTTCTTTAAAGGAAGATAAATTCATCCGCTCTATCACTTCATCGCAAATAGCAAGGTCTTTTTTATTGGGAGAAAAATGGAAGTGCGGATAACGGCCCATCATCACTACTTCGTCTACCATTAACGGGAAGCTGAGTTCGGGTTGCTGACTCATTACCGCCCTGTACCTGGCAAGTGTTTCTTTTTTTTGGGTAGCGATATTTTTATTGTTGTATGAAACGGAACCTTTGTAACCATTTATCTCGCCACTGAATATTTTTAGAAAAGTAGATTTGCCTGAACCATTTGGTCCTAATATCATATTAAATTCACCGGGATTAAACTCGGCAGAAATATCATTTAAGATTGATTTTTTGCCAATGCTATAGTATATGTTTTTTGCTTTAAGCATTGTACCCTCCTTTTTGCTGCAGCAAATTAAATTTCTTTAGTAAGATGATAAAGACAGGTGCGCCAACTAATGAAGTGATGATGCCTATGGGAACTTCGGCTGGCGCTAATATCAATCTTCCGAACATATCCGCCAACGTTAGTAGTATGGCGCCAAGTAACATAGAGGCAGGGAGTAACCTTTTATTATCACTGCCGATAAGTAAACGCAATACATGTGGTACTATAAGTCCCACAAAGGTGATAACACCTACAAAGGCTGTTGCCACGGCTACCATGGCTGTATTCAGCAGCATGATCCTTCTTTTCAGTTTATCGGGATCAACCCCCAGGTAAATCGCTTCTTCTTCCCCCAACAATAAAGCGTTCAATTGTTTGGAATAACGTAGTGAAACTATAAAAATAATGGTAGCCACAGTGCCTACAATAAATACCTGTTGCCAGGTAGAACCGGAAAAATTTCCCAGGTTCCAGAATGTGATACTTCTTGCCTGCGCATCCCTTGCGATATAGCTCATAAAACCCATACCACTTAAGCAAACCGCATTGATGGCGATACCGACAAGCAATAGTGACATGATAGAAACCCGTTTTGCATTTTTTGCAAGCGAATACACTGCATAAGTGGCGAGCAATGCACCGAAAAAAGCAACTATGGGCATCAGTAATGGTCCTGCCAGTGATTTTATTGCCGGACTGAATTGCGGCGCCATTACAAATACAATGGATGCGCCCAAAGCGGCACCAGAACTGGTGCCTACCAATCCCGGCTCAACAATGGGGTTGCGGAATAAACCCTGCATCAATACACCACTAACGGATAAAATAGCGCCTGTAATAGCACACAATAAAACCCTGGGTAAACGCAATTGCAGAAAAACGCCTTCGTAAATATTGGCTGGCCCCTTGCCCTGTAAAAAATGTTGGAGGGCTGAGAACATATGGGCAGGTAGTATTGCAACTGCGCCAAATGCAATGGCGCAGAGCAATACTATAACCAATAAGACAATCAAAAACGGGAAGAAAAATTTATTTTGCCGGAACACTAGCGGGTGTATGTAGTAAGCTGATCAATTTAATAACATTATCTCCTGTGCGGGGGCCAAAATAAATCAGGTCATGTTCTTCGAAACGAACAATGCGTTTATTTTTTCCTGCATTGGTTAAAGCAACACCCGGAACGGTGGAAATAAATTTATCCATGCTGCCCATTCTGTCGTAACCAAAATCGGTGGCAACAATAATATCGGGGTTTGCTAAAGCAACAGCTTCAGGGCTCATTTCCCTTGCGCCTTTACCATCGTATGTGGCAGGGGTACAGCCAGCCAGGCGTAACATTTTATCTCCCACACCATTTCTTCCACTCATTACAAAATAGTTATTATTGCGCAGGCCAAAATGAATGATCATTACTTTAACAGAATCTTTAATGCCCAATGCTTTTAAAGTATCGGCAGCTTTGGCTACCCCCGCATCAAACACTTTAATCAGTGAATCAGCTTTTGTTTCCACGCCAAAAAACTTGCCTAATTCTGTCAATAATAATTTAGCACTGTCGATAGTATTAGCACCGCCAAAGGCTTTAATGTTTAAGCCTGCTTTGGTTATTTGCGGCAATACATTTTCGGGACCAATGTCATTACTGTGAATTACAAGGTCGGGATTCATAGCAATAATTGGTTCAGGTGCCAATGCCCTGTGATAACCCACAGTCTTCAATAATTTTGCGCTATCAGGATAAGTACTGCTTAAATCAACTGCAACAATGTTGTGGCCTTTGCCTAATGCAAAAACATACTCCGTTAATTGTTTGGATAAACAAACAATACGCATATCTTTTTTGCCATCAATTTCTTTATTGCCAAACCTGCCGCAGGACAATATTGCAATAGATAAAATAAGAAATGGAATAATTTTTTTCATATAAGAATTTTAATAAAGAGGCAGTTGTATCAACTGCCTCTTTATACATTTTAGAAATTATATTTTACATTAACGCCGCCATAAGAATTTGCTTTAACCGGCCCTACCATAAATGCATCTGGTATCTGATTTACAAAAACCATGATAGGGTATTTGGTACCGGTAATATTGTTTACACCAAAATACAGGTCCATATCAAAGTGTTTTGAAAGGCTTTTCTGATAGCCCAATTTAGCATTAAGCAAACTATAGCTTGAGGCATTGAACAACGGTGTACTTACGGTGCCATCTGCAGTGCCTAATGACGTAACAGGCATTTTATCTTTATAAAAATAACTCATGTTGAAATAAACACCAGGTTGCGTTGCAATATCAAATCCTAAATTTGCAATTATTTTAGGAACGCCAGCCACAGCATGGCCGCTGTAATCAACTACAGTTTTGTTAGCCGGTGTGGTACCGGTTTCAAAAGTATAGTTCTTGTATTTGAAATCAGAATAAGTAATATTGGCAAAAGGTGTAATGGTTTTAAAGAAACCTTTTGACGATTCATAAACAGTGTATTTTATCAAAGCTTCAATGCCTTTATTATCCTGCTTACCACCATTTACCACATAGCTGTAAAGTGTAGCTGTATTAGCTGGATTAGGTACAGCAACAGTGGTCATTTTTTTAGAGAATACAGCATTAAATAATGCTACCTGGTAAGTGAGTTTATTTTTTAGTATGTTACCTTTTGTGCCAATTTCAAACTGGTCACCAACTTCAGGTTCCAGGTGACTGTTTATTATTCCTGAATTAGGCCCCAAAGCAGCAGTATAAGGAATAAAGAAATAAGAACTTACCGGAGCTTTATAACCTCTGCTATAAGATACATACGCAGAGAATTGTTTGTTGAATACTTTATTCAGAGCAATGTGTGGAGATACCAGGCCTTTGTAAGTGGTATCATAATGTGTAGGTTTGTTGGCCACATAAAACCTGTCATCAAGTTTGATTACCATATTGCTTAAACCTAATCCTGCAGTTACTGAAAAATCTTTAGGTAAAGCCAATGTCCATTCTGTAAATAAGGAAGTGGTGGATTCTGCAGCATACAGGTCAGATGTAATTCCATTGGAACCGGCAGCAGTGCTGCCAATGATAAAATAGGGATCGCCTAACTTCCATACATGAGCAGTTCCCTGCGGATCAATCATACCATAACCAATAGTAGTTGCATTCTGGCGTTGTGTTTCTACACCGGTAATACCACTCAAAGTAATATTATTTTTTAAAGAGAATTTCGTATCAAAGGTTGAACGTACACCAAAATTAGTAGCCGCTTTATCTGTCCACCCACCGGCGGAACTTACGTTGCTGTTAAAGGCGGTAGCAAAAATAGTGGTGGTATTTGCTAAATGGCTATTAAAAGTATAAGTGTGGCCTAAACCTGCTCTTACAGTGTATACGTTACTGTGGCCATTTCTTTTAATGTATTCAATATTGCCCGAAAAATCATTGGCATCATATTGTGCTACCGTTAATTCACCACTTCTTTCATCATAGCTGTTGCTGTAGCCAAAATAGGTAGTGATAGTTTGTTTGGCATTAGGCTGAAAATCACCCACAAAATTTACAAAGTCTTTATGCGAAGCATTATGAATAGTAAAGCCGTCAGATTTCTGATGGCCATAATTAAGTAATAAAGAAGAACGTTCGCCACTGGTTGCAAAATGTGTGGTATAACGTTGCAAGCCATAATTCCCCACTAATACGTCCTGGCCAACAGAAGTTTTTCCTGTTGCAGGTTTAATAGTTTTAAGATTTACTGCGCCGGCAATTGCCAGGCCATATAAGGTTCCTGCAGGGCCTTTAGTAACTTCCACATTACCAATTGAACCAAAATCAAGATCATCCATGGTTGTGATGCCTTCTGCATCCGTTATAGGAATACCATTTAAATATACTTTATAACCTTGTCCATCAAAATTACTGCTAACGCCTCTTGTACCCCTGCTGCCATTACCATAACCTCTGATGTTGAATTGCTGGCCTGATGATACGCCACGTCTTTGCATGGTTACGCCAGGCACATTACCGTTAATAGCGTCATCTAAAAATAAACCGGTGCTGCGTTTTAATTCTACCGGTGATAATTTAGTAATAGATGCCGGCTGATATAAAATAGATTTGTTTTGAGCAGATGTAGCAGTAACTTCCACTTCGTCTAAAGTACTTGTGCCAGGCATCAGGCTAACTGTAATGTTATCATCACAGTTAGTAATAATAACTTTCCTTGGTTCAAAGCCCACATGCGATACTGTTATGTTGGATGCTTTGCCGCAATCGATAGCAAAACTTCCTTCCTTATCAGAAGTAGTTATGGCCTTGCCTGCAAAGGTTATAGTGGCACCTGCAAGCGGGTTGCCGGTAGCGGCTTCAATCACTTTACCCTTTAATGTTTTTTGTGCAAAAGAACCAATCGAAAAAATAGTAAGTAATAATATAGATAGAAATATACGTTTCATATTGAAATTTAGTTTGGTAAATAAAATAGACAACAGCGCAACTGAATTGAAAAATCAATTGCGGCAAAAGCCAATACTGGCAAAAAAATACTATGCGTATTTGGGTGGATGTGTAATTACAGTGAGATGGTGTTCGGGTATTTTTTCTTTGTAGTAAGGAAAAAAATGACGTTCAAGATGCTTCCAGTTATTCTGGCAAACTAAACTGGCAGGGTTATTATACAATGGTGGAAAAAGAAACTTTACTACTACATTACTCATGGGGGACGAAGCTCCGTTTTTTTGCTGCATAAAATTTTTCAACTGCTCATGCAAATGATCTTCATCTTTATCATATAGCCCCGTAAGGATTATTGTATTGCCTTTTGTAGTATAATATCTTACATCAAATAATTTATCATCAATAACGGCTTCTTTATTTTCCTTCAGCCATTGTATACCGGTAATTTTAACAGTAACGGTTTGAAGGCAGGCGGTCTCAAGCCTTTCTTCCATTTCATGTTCAATCAGTTTTTGTTTAATCCAGAAGCCGGTAAAAAAGAATAAGGGTGCAGCTACTGCAAGCAGCATTACAAAAGCCAGTATCTTTTTTTTGGTAAACATTATCGTAAAGCTAATCAATTATTTTGTTGGAGGTTGTTGTGGCCTCTGTGGTCTTTTTAAACTGTCTTCAGGGTAATGGGCTTTAATGCTATCTCTTACACTAGTTACCCAATTAGCTATGCTTAATTTTTGTTGTTCATTCAATATTGCATCTTTATGTATCAGCGTGTAAGAACTCAGCGGCATTCCCCCTTCTTTAACTTCGCCATTAATTTTTTCCAGTTTATTGTATTGCTTTCCTATCCTGTAAGATGCAAATTCCGAAAAATTTAATTCTCTTTTGCCTTCATTTACATGATCGGCAAGCCACCAGGCAACAGGCTGTATATTGTTGTACCATGGATACCTGGTGTTATTACTGTGGCAATCGTAACATGCTGTTTTAAGAGAAGCCTGTACATCTTGTGGTATAGCATATTTTGTTGTAATATCATTAGCACTAATACCTTCTGCTATATTTTTTGCCGGCCTGAAAAACTGGATCACAATAAATGCCAGTAACAACAGGAGGAATAATCTTTTAAAAAACTTTTTCATGATCGGTATTATTAAAGGTTAAAGCATGTTTTGATTTAGCTCAGTACATTGCCACTCATTTCTTTTGGTATAGGTAAACCCATCATGGTTAAAATGGTAGGAGCAATATCTCCCAATTTACCATTTTTGAGAGTGCCTTTCCAATTGTTGTCTACAATAAAAAACGGCACCAGGTTTAATGTATGTGCTGTATTGGGGGTACCATCTTCATTGATCTCGTAATCGGCATTGCCATGATCGGCTAAAATAAAAACAGCATAGTCCTGTTTTAATGCCGCAGTAACTACTTTTTCCACGCAGGTATCTACTGTTTCCACCGCTTTTATTACTGCATCCCAAACACCTGTATGGCCTACCATATCTGCATTGGCAAAGTTTAAACAAATAAAATCTGTAGGATTGGTTTCAATTTCTTTTACAATTGCATCGGTTACAGCAAAAGCACTCATCTCTGGCTGCAGATCGTAGGTGGCCACTTTAGGAGATTGAACCATAATACGTTTTTCTCCAACAAATTCTTTTTCTCTGCCACCACTAAAAAAGAAACTTACGTGAGGATATTTTTCTGTTTCGGCAATGCGTATCTGTGTTTTATTATTTTGTTCTAAAATTTCTCCCAGTGTATTTTTCAGATCGTCATTCTCAAAAACAACATGTACGTTTTTATAAGTATGATCGTACTGGGTCATGGTAGTATAATGCAGGTCTAGTTTTTTCATACCAAAATCTGGGAAATCAGTTTGCGTGAGTACCTGCGTAATTTCCCGGCAACGATCAGTACGGAAATTGAAACAGATTACCACATCACCATCCTGAATTTTTGTTTGCGGAATGGCTGAATTGATAATCGGTTTAATGAATTCATCGGTGACATTGGCGTCGTAAGATTTTTTTACTGCGGCTAAAACATTATCTGATTTTTCTCCCACTGCATTTACCAATCCATCATAGGCCAGTTTTACTCTTTCCCAGCGTTTATCCCTGTCCATAGCATAATACCTTCCGGTAATAGTTGCAATATGGCCGGTTGATTTATCTAAATGGCTTTGGAGGCCGGTTAAAAATCCAAGCCCGCTTTTAGGGTCGGTATCCCTGCCGTCGGTAAATGCATGGATCAATACATTTTGTAAACCTTTTTCGGCACAAAGTGAGGTTAAGGCTTTTAAATGATTAGTATGAGAATGCACGCCACCATCACTTACCAGGCCCATTAAATGCAAAGGTTTATTATTTTGTTTAGCAAAATCAATGGCTGCCAAAAGAGTAGGATTGGCTGCAAATTCGCCGGTTTTTATCGCCACATTAATACGTTGCAGTTCCTGGTACACTATACGGCCGGCACCCAGGTTCAGGTGGCCTACTTCGCTATTACCCATCTGGCCTTCGGGCAGGCCAACGTCTTCTCCGCAGGTTATTAAGGTGGAATTTGGGTGTTTTGAATAAAGTGAGCTTACAAATGGGGTTTTAGCATGCTGGATGGCATCGCTGCTTTTTACAGTACCAAGGCCCCATCCATCCATGATAATCAGTATAACTTTCTTATTTTCCATACGTAAAACTAAAATATTTGCAGCTAATTACTCGTTATTTATCGTAATTAGCCTCAAATTTTACGTCAACATTTGTGATTTTAACACAGGTTGGCATACTTTTAGTAAAAATGATAGCATCTAAATAACCTGAAATGAAACGATTTTTTACGCTTTTTGTAACTACAGTCCTGCTTTCTTCTTTTACCTTTTTTTTAAGTATTGATGAAGTGGTAAATGCTTTAAGGGCAGGTGACGCGGCACAAATAGCCAAATACTTTGATAATACCGTTGAAATAACAATGCCCGATAAGAGTAATAATTACAGTAAAAACCAGGCAGAAATAATTTTAAAAGACTTTTTCGGCAACAATGGTGTAAAGGGTTTTGAAATTATTCATAAAGGTGAAAATTCGGGTTCGCAATACTGTATTGGAACCTTGGTTACCAGGAATGGCTCCTTTAGAACCACCGTTTTTATGAAGCAAAAAAATGATAAGCAACTGTTACAGGAAATACGATTTGAGATCAAGTAATGTCTGACACCAACAATACAGAAGCCCCGGAAATTTCCGGGGCTTTCTTTTTGTGTTACTGTTCTTCCTTAGCTTTGCCGCTATGGAGTACAACGAACAATTAAACCTGCTGATAAAAAATGCATTGCAGGAAGATATAGGCGATGGGGATCATTCTACATTATCCTCAATTAATGCTGATGCAAGAGGAAAAGCAGTGTTGAAAATTAAGCAGGATGGGATTTTAGCTGGTGTAACTGTGGCAGAAAAAATATTTCGTTACATGCAGCCGGATATTGTTTTTACAGCGTATAAAAAAGACGGTGATGTAATGCAATTTGGCGAAATAGCTTTTGACGTAGAAGCAAAAGTACATACCATTTTACAATGCGAAAGATTGGTGCTGAATAGTATGCAACGGATGAGTGGTATTGCCACTTTAACCAGGCAATATGTTGATAAATTGAAGGGGTATAAAACAAAATTGTTAGACACCCGGAAAACCACACCCAACTTTCGTTTGTTAGAAAAAGAAGCAGTAAAAACCGGTGGTGGCGTAAACCATCGCTTTGGCTTATACGATATGATAATGCTGAAGGATAATCATATTGACTATTGTGGCGGCATTGAAAAAGCAATTAATAAAGCATACGATTATGTGCAGGCAAAAAAGCCAGGTTTAAAAATAGAAGTGGAAACAAGAAGTATTGAAGATGTAAAAAAAGTAATGGCCACAGGAAAAGTGAATCGTATAATGCTGGATAATTTTACGCCAGAATTAATTACCGAAGCATTGAAAATAATTGATGGTAAGTATGAGACGGAAGCCAGTGGCGGTATTAATTTAGATAACATAGAGTTGTATGCTGCTACCGGTGTAGATTATATCAGCAGCGGCGCTGTTATTCACCAGGCAAAAAGTGTAGACCTTAGCTTAAAGGCAAAAATTATTTAAGTTTTATTTGCAATTATATGAGTAAAAAGAAAAGCAGTTTAAATTCCTTTGGAGGATTGGTATACTCTACCGACCCGGGTTTTAAATTGGAAGAAACGGAAAATAATGACCAGGAAACTTTAGCTCCTGCCAAACAAAAATTAAGGATACTGTTAGATAAAAAACAAAGGGCGGGCAAGATGGTTACTTTAATTGAAGGCTTTACCGGCACTCAAACTGATATGGAAGAACTGGGCAAAAAATTAAAATCTTTTTGTGGCACCGGCGGCTCGGTCAAAGATGGCGAAATATTAGTGCAGGGGGATAACAGGAATAAAGTGTTGCAATGGTTGCAAAAGAACGGTTATTCTGCTGCAAAAAAAATATAGCAACTACTTTGTAGTTTTTTAGCCACTACTAACACGAATTTACACAGCTTGCCCCGACTTGGCGGGGAATAATAAAATGCCAATAGTGAAAATTTGTGTCATTAGTGGTTGTTACTAAAGTTTGCGTGGCTAAAAGCAATTCATTATTTTAACAACAAAACCCCGGTTTTATTGCTATTTTTACAGCAAACTCAATACATGGTTTCTCAAATTTCTGAGGGTATAAAAATAAGTGTGGAAACGTACTACCAGCCGGATTACAGTAACCCGGTGAACAATGAGTTTATGTTTGCCTACAAGATCACCATTGAAAATAACAATGCATTTCCTGTAAAATTATTAAGCCGCCACTGGTATATTTATGATAGTAATGGCAGCCTCAGGGAGGTTGAGGGAGAAGGAGTTGTTGGCGTGCAGCCACAGATCAATCCAGGCCAGTTATACCAATATATCAGCGGGTGCAACCTGCGTACAGAAATAGGCAAAATGCATGGTACTTATCTTATGGAGAATATCACTAATAAAAAAACCTTTACGGTATCAATTCCTTCTTTTCAAATGAGTACACCTTTTAAGCTAAACTAAAGCTTATTTATATCAATTTTAAGTGTACCTTAGAGCGTCTCATATAGGTAACATCAATACCTAATAAAATTTATCAAAAGTCTTTTTAAAAAACCAGTTACGGAAAACCTTTCACTTCAATAGTTTGCTATGGCAAAAATTACCTTTTCAAATCGGAACAACGAGTTTTATCAGAGCCTTAAAACAGCAGTGGACGAATATTTTGAAAAAAATAACTTTAAGAAAACAGGCGATTGGAGATTGTATAGTAAAAGCATTGTTTTAATTGGAGCAGCTGTTACCGGCTATTGTTTTTTGATGTTGCCTGGTTTACATTTAACTGCATTGCCTGCATTATTAATTTGCGCTGCACTGGGATATATTTTTGCCTGTATTGGTTTTAGTGTGATGCATGATGCTAATCATGGCAGTTATTCCACCAGGCCATGGTTGAACGATATGATGGGCCTGAGCGCAAATGCATTAGGTGCCAGTTCTTTTTTCTGGAAACAAAAGCACAATATTCTTCATCATACATATACCAATGTAGATGGAATTGATGATGATATTGCCAAGAGCCCGATCATCCGCCAATGCGAAACACAAAAGTGGGTGCCGGCACATAAAATCCAGCATTTATATTTATTACCTATCTATGCTTTGTCGTCTATCTTCTGGATATTTTTTATGGATTTTACAAAATATTTTACTGGTAAAATCTATACTACAGAGGCATGGAAAATGTCGGCAAAAAACAAAACTATTTTCTGGTTAACCAAAGCAGGGTATTTAACTTTTTATATAGTGCTGCCGATTATTAAATGGGGTTTTTTACCATGGTTAGGAGGTTTTTTATTGTTGCATGCTGTGATGGGTTTAACGCTGTCTGTTGTTTTTCAATTAGCGCATGTTGTTGAAAATACTGAATTTGAACATGTAGGTTTAGAGGAAACAAAACATGTGGAATCTGCATGGGCAGTGCATGAATTAAAAACCACTTCTAATTTTGCAATGGGTAGCAAAGTAATTTCCTGGTTTGTGGGTGGATTGAATTTCCAGATAGAGCACCATCTTTTCCCCAAAGTAAGCCATGTACATTATCCTGCTATCAGCAAAATAGTGCAACAAAAATGTGCCGAATACAATTTACCCTATAATCACTATACTACTATGTTAGAAGCTGTGGCTTCTCATTTCAGAGTAATGAAACATTTAGGTAAAAAGCCTGCGGAAATGCAGCAGCAGATTGCGGCGTAGGGGTAAAAAGTAAATAAGTAGAAAGAGTAAATAGAGTAGAAAAGGTAAATAAGTAAGAAATAATTATCAGCGTTTACATAATAAATAAGTATGCCGATGTGAAAACATCGGCATACTTATTTACGGCATATACTTTATTTACGGCATATACTTTATTTACTTCATCTACGGTTTATACTTCGCTTCCTGGAAAATGGTATCATCATCAGTGGCCATTAGTTTTTGCAAGCTCGTCTCCGGATATTTTTTCATGTATTTTTTTACGATCTGCCAGCCGGCAAAAGAACCGATATTGCCTGGTGATGCGTCACCCAGCTCCTGTGTTTTAGGCGATTCGCCAATGTAGTTTTTAATCAGGTTATCATCAATAGTTTGCAGTAAACCATTTTGTACAAACAGGTCCCAGATATTTTCTTCATGCTGGTAACAATCTTTTAATTGTACAGCAGTATAACCGATCAGTTTATCCTCATCCATGTAAGGCAATAGTTTGCTTAATACATACAATCGTTTTCCTTTTTCTACCATTTGTTGTACTAAAGTTTTGTCTTCCAGTTTTTCGGGAAACATGTCATCTACAATATTTTTTAAACAATTAGTTGCAATGGTGGTTGGTTCAAAACGATTACTAATGTATGTGGGGTATAACTGCTGTCCTTGTTCAGATTTATAAAAAGAAAAATCTTTTCCCAGGTGCAATTGTAGTCCGGCACCAATAAATCCGCTGTTTAGTATATCGCCTTGCAAACCAAAAGATGTTTTAAAAGATGCATCCATTGGTGCGATGAAAGTGATAATTTCTGAGGGTAATTTGTAAGAAGGGAAATAATGTTTTACAAATTGTAATCCTTTTATAATCTCTTTTTCGGTGCCGGAAAAATTGGCAAATAAAAGTTTTGAACTATCATAAACAGGCAGGTAAGAAGTATAGAAGGACTTTATGGCTTTATTAGCTTCGCCGGTTTTGATCATTTCTCCATCCACTCCTACAAGCTTCTCCAGGAAGTCGCTAAAAAAAACAGGGTACTTATTTTGTAATTGCGTTAATCCAGCATCAATATTGTTGGTATCAAGGGAGAAGAAATCTTTTTCAAAGCGTTTGGTTGTCACCTCCACTTTTACATCAGATACATCAGGGATCTTTTCGCCGCTGTTGCAGGAAAAGACTACACTGCTTAGAATAAGTAAACCAAATAATAACCGCATTGTTGAATAATTTAACTTTGCAAAGAAAAAGATTAATTTCTAAACATAAAGATAAATAGGAGGAACAGGCGTTATGAAGATTTTTTTAGCACAGCAAAACTATCACATCGGCAATTTTGAAAGCAATACACAAAAAATAATTTGTGCTATTGAAGAAGCCAAAAAGCAAGGCGGTGACCTGATCCTTTTCAGCGAACTGAGTGTATGTGGCTATGCGCCAAAAGATTTTTTAGAGTTTGATGATTTTATCGGCAAATGTTATGCGGCTATTGACGAGATAAAACAATATGCAGATACCATTGGTGTATTGATAGGGGCGCCAGACAGAAACCCGGTAAGAGAAGGAAAGGACTTGTTTAACGCTGCTTATTTTCTGTATGAAAAGGAAGTGAAAGGCATAGCACATAAAACCTGTTTACCCAATTATGATGTGTTTGATGAGTACCGTTATTTTGAGCCGGCTTACGACTGGAAAGTGATGGAATTTAAAGGGAAGAAATTAGCCATTACTATTTGTGAAGATATCTGGAACCTGGGCGATAACCCCATGTACCGCATTTGCCCGATGGATGAACTGATGAAACAGCAGCCTGATGTAATGCTGAATTTATCTGCATCGCCATTTGATTATACACACGATGAAGATAGAAAAGCAACTATAAAAGCCAATGTTACAAAATACAAACTGCCTTTGTTTTATTGCAATGCGGTAGGTAGCCAGACTGAGATAATATTTGATGGCACATCTTATGTGTTTGATAAGGATGCTAATTTGTGCGGCAAGCTGCCTTCGTTTCAATCATCCTTACAATCTTTTATTTTAAATGATGATGGCACTATTGATGCACCAATTATTGAACCTGCCAGCCGTGTGCCGGATAAAGAATTAAACCCTATTGCACTGGAAGAAAATTTAAATATTGAACAGGTATATGATGCTATTGTAATGGGCATAAGAGATTATTTTACCAAGATGGGTTTTACCAAAGCAATCCTGGGCAGCAGTGGTGGTATAGACAGCGCAGTGACATTAGCGCTGGCATGTGAAGCATTGGGTGCGGATAATGTAAGAGCTGTTTTAATGCCATCAGAATATTCTACAGGGCACAGTGTGAGTGATGCGGAAGCATTGAGTAAAAATCTGAACAACCCTTACGATATTGTACCGATAAAAAATATTTACGATAGTTTTTTACAGGAACTGAAACCCATTTTTAAAGACCTGCCTTTCAGCATTGCCGAAGAAAATATACAAAGCCGAAGCAGGGGAAATTTACTAATGGCCATTGCCAATAAGTTTGGTTACATTTTATTGAATACGTCTAATAAAAGCGAACTGGCAACAGGTTATGGTACTTTGTACGGCGATATGGCCGGCGGCCTTGGTGTATTGGGAGATTGTTATAAAATGCAGGTGTATGCTTTGGCAAAATATATCAATCGCAATGCAGAAATTATTCCGGAAAATATTATTACAAAAGCGCCTAGTGCAGAATTAAGGCCCGGGCAAAAAGATTCGGACTCTTTACCAGACTACAGCATTCTGGATAAATTATTATTTCAATACATTGAAAGAAGGCAGGGGCCTAAAGAAATAAAAGCACAGGGATTTGATGCCGCCTTGGTAGACAGGGTTTTGAAAATGGTAAACATCAATGAATATAAACGCAACCAGTTTTGTCCTATAATACGTATTTCACCAAAGGCATTTGGGGTGGGCAGGCGGGTGCCGATTGTGGGGAAGTATCTGAGTTAGCGGATTTGCTTTTTGGGGATGAAGTTTTTTCGAATAAAATTATATACGAAAATTGTTTTGGTTCATCAATGGTCTTACCGTTGAAAAAACAAGGTTTCCACCTGGTACGTTTTAATATTCTGATTATTTCATTGTCACAATCATAACCTACAAATTCCGTTGTTTTAAATTGGCAGGGTCTACCTTTTTTGTTGACAATAAATGTTACAACACCACTTTTAGAGAAAGAACTATCTGGCACAACATAAGGCTGAATAAATTGATTATTTACAAAACGATGTAAAGCTTCATATCCCCCAGGAAAAGTTGCTAACACAGGAAAAGCGCAACTGATTGCTATTTCTTCGTCATTTTGCGAATGTGCGGTTGAGCAGATGAATAGGGCGATAATGATCGTGAAATATCTCATAATGATTTGAGATGCAGGTAAAAAATAATTCCATACAGGATTATATTTTTTCTACCACCACAGCTGTACCATAAGCCAGTACTTCAGTAACGCCATTCATTACTTCATTGGCATCATAACGCATATTGATGATGGCATTGGCGCCACGTTCTGCAGCATGTTGCAACATCAGTTGAAAAGCTTCTTCCCTCGTCTTTTCGCATAATTCAACATAGATAGAGATCTTGCCACCAAATAAAGTTTGAAAGCCGCCTGCAATATTGCCAAACAGGCTGCGGCTGCGTACAGTAATGCCTCGTACAATACCTAAATGTTTTGTAACACGGTATCCTTCCAACTGGTTGGATGCGGTGATTAATTGCTGATCTACCATAACAATGATTTTTTTAAAGATAAACTCATTTTAACAGATTTTTGCCCCACTCATCAAGATGGCAAAATTTTTGTTAAGGGAGAGTACGTAAATTGCAGCTTGTGCCTGGTACAGGGGAGGTTCTTATAAAACAGTAAATTTACCTGCAGGATAGAATATTAGGTATGATACTTGCAAAGCTCTGGTGACGAAGGTTATTTTGTATAACACAATGAATGCTGAATGAAGAAATATTGTACAAGAGTGGTTATTTCACTTTTGTACTAAAAAAATGAAATAACAAACGGCCGTTGCCAATGAAGATGAATAAAGAGATATGGCTAGGCTCCAAAAAAAGAACATATGTTACAAACCGCAGAAGACATCCGTTTGCTGAACGAAAAAATTAATCATGCAGCCGGATTTGTTACCAGGATCAATGATGAATTGAGTAAAGTAATTGTGGGCCAGCATGGCATGATAGAACGCCTGCTGATTGGCTTGTTAAGCAACGGGCATGTGCTGCTGGAAGGTGTGCCGGGCCTTGCCAAAACATTGGCCATTAAATCGCTGGCGCAAACAGTGCAGGCTAATTTCAGCCGTATACAGTTTACACCCGATCTGTTGCCAGCGGATGTTGTGGGAACAATGATCTACAACCAGGCAAAGAATGAATTCATGGTGCGTAAAGGGCCTATTTTTTCTAATTTTATTTTAGCGGATGAAATTAACAGGGCGCCGGCAAAAGTGCAGAGTGCTTTGCTGGAAGCCATGCAGGAAAGGCAAGTAACCATTGGTGATACTACTTATAAATTGCCCGAACCATTTTTAGTATTGGCCACACAAAATCCTATTGAGCAGGAAGGTACTTATCCATTGCCAGAAGCGCAGGTGGACAGGTTTATGTTAAAAGTAATTATTGATTATCCTACAAAATCAGAAGAGCAATTAATTATCCGGCAGAATACATTGGGGTTAAGTTTTCAGACTATAAACGCAGTAGCTTCTACCAGCGAAATCTTAACGGCAAAGGAATTGGTGAGACAAGTTTACTTAGATGAAAAAGTAGAAAATTATATCCTGGATATTGTTTTTGCTACCCGCTATCCTGAAAAATATAATCTGCCTAAACTAAAACCATTGATTGGTTTTGGCGGAAGCCCAAGGGCAAGTATTAACCTGGCATTGGCTGCAAAAGCATATGCCTTTTTAAATAAACGTGGTTATGTTATTCCGGAAGATGTGAGAAGTATTTGTAAAGATGTGTTGCGTCATCGTATAGGATTAACCTATGAGGCAGAAGCAGAGAATGTAAATGTAGAACAAATTATCACTGAAATATTACGTGTTGTAAATGTTCCTTAAAGCGTTCAACGAACCACCATGTTAACAACAGAAGAAATACAACGCAAAGTCCGGGAGCTTGAAATTAAAAGCAAAAAGATCACCACGCATTTATTTACGGGGGAATATCATTCTGCTTTTAAAGGAAAGGGTATGAGCTTTAGAGAAGTGAGGGAATATTATGCAGGTGATGATGTACGCTTTATTGACTGGAATGTAAGTGCAAGGTTCAGTCACCCTTTTACAAAAGTGTTTGAAGAAGAAAGAGAATTGACGGCGATGTTGCTGATCGACATCAGCGCAAGCAATTTATTTGGCACTATTGCAAGGCAAAAGAAAGATCTTATTGTAGAAATGGCGGCCGTACTTACTTTCAGCGCTGTAAGTAACAATGACAAAGTGGGCGTTATTTTTTTTAGTGATAAGATTGAAAAATATATCCCGCCTAAAAAAGGGCGGCAACATGCATTGTATATTGTACGGCAATTATTAACTGTTGAAGCCAAAACAAAAGCTACTAATATCGACCAGGCTATAAAATATTTTACTACGTCTGTAAAACAAAAAAGTATTGCTTTTATTTTAAGTGATTTCTTAGATGCCGGTTATGACGATGATCTGAAAGTGATCGGTAACAAACATGACGTTATTGGAATACGAGTGTATGACAAAATGGATATGCAATTGCCTGATGCCGGATTGATACAGGTACAGGATGCAGAGACGGAGAAAAGTAAATGGATCGACAGTAGTAATGCATTGGTTCGTTACAATTACCAGCAGCATTTTATGCAGCAAAGTGAATTGAGTAAAAATTATTTCAGAAAAGCAGGTGCCGAGCTGCTGCATGTGCGTACAGATGATGATTATGTAAAAATATTACAGCAGTTTTTTATAAAACGAAATTAAAAAACCAATAGATAATTGGTTAATGTATAATTGATAATGGGTAAGAGAAATATAAACCGGTTTGTGATAATTGCAATAGTATTAACCTGTTTTTCTTTTTGTACGCAGGATATTTTCGCTCAATCTCCTTCTGTAAAAACAGTTGTTGATAAGAACGACATTCTTATCGGAGAACCAATACAATATAAAGTAACATCAACATTTCCTTCCGGTGTTTATAAAGTAAGCGGCATTATACTGCCCGACTCTGTGGCGCATTTTGATATAGTGGAAAAAGGTAAAATTGATACCAGCATACAGGATAATACCACTACACTTCAGCAAACGATCACCTTAACAAGTTTTGATTCGGGAAGATGGAACATACCGGCATTTAAAATAAATTTTGACCCGGTAAAAGATGACACCACGATATTTTTATCAACTGATTCTATTGCGGTTAATGTTGGCTATGCGCCTGCAGACAGTACCAGTCAGCTTCGGGATATTAAACCCATTATGGAAGTGGAGATTAAAAGCTATTTGTGGTATTATATCGGTGGTGGAATTATATTGTTAGTCATCATCGGTTTTCTCATCTGGAAATATGTGATCAAAAAAGCAAAAACTGACACTACAGATTTTACTGCAAAGCTTTCTCCTTATGATGAGGCCATACAAAATTTAGACAAACTCAAACAACTGAACCTGCAAAATCCGGAAGATATAAAGCAATACCATGCAAAACTTTCATCCATTTTTAAATGGTATATCAGCCGCAGGCAAAAGTTAAGCATCATGAATAAAACTACCGGTGATGTGCTGGTACAATTAGCAGAAAATAACCTGCCAAAAGATACCCTCACTAATGCCGCTACTGCATTACGTTGCGGCGATGCGGTAAAGTTTGCAAAATATTTGCCTGTTACATCAGAAAGCGAAGAGTGTTTTAATAAAATAAAAGCTACCATACATTTCATACATTCATCTAAACCATTAAACACCTAAACTACTTAACTATTTTGCTTTTCGATTATTTCAACGATATCACTTTTGGCCAACCCTGGTTTTTCGCATTGTTTGCATTGCTGCCCCTATTAATTGTTTGGTATGCAATAAAAAATAATACACAGCAGGGTGCTATCATAGTTTCTGATGCAAGTGCTAAAGGTTTATCCTCCTGGAAAAATAGTTTTCGCCACCTGCCATTTGTATTACGGTTGTTAGCATTGAGTTGTATTATAGTGGCATTAGCAAAGCCACAAACAAAATACGAATTACAACAGGCGGAAGGAGAGGGCGTGGATATTGTGTTGTGTATTGATGTTAGTGGTAGCATGACAGCACAGGATTTTCAACCTAACAGGTTAGAAGCTGCAAAAGCGGTGGCTGCTGATTTTGTAAATAAAAGAAGTACCGACAGGATTGGCGTAGTGATCTTTGCGGGAGAGAGTTTTACGCAATGCCCGATAACAACTGACCATAATGTTTTACTCACGGCTATAGAAAATATTCACAATGGTTTATTGGAAGATGGTACTGCCATAGGCAGCGGACTGGGTACAAGTGTAGACAGGTTGCGTACAAGCAAATCAAAAAGTAAAGTGATTATTTTACTGACGGATGGAGAAAATAATGGCGGATTGATAGATCCCAAAACGGCTAAAGAAATTGCGAAAACATTCGGTATTAAAGTATATACGATTGGTGTAGGTACCGAGGGCTATGCGCCACAACCGGTGAATACACCATTGGGGGTGCAAATGCAAAACACCAAGGTTACTATCGATGAAAAACTACTGAATGAAATTGCCAGCGAAACTGGTGGTAAATATTTCAGGGCAAAGGATAATGAAAGCCTCAGTAAAATTTATGACGATATCAATGGCCTTGAAAAATCAAAAGTGGAGATCTCTACCTTAACAAGATATACCGATAAATTTTTTCCCTTTGTAATGGCAGCATTGGCGTTACTCTTATTAGAAGTGTTATTCCGGTTTACAATATTTAAAAAATTCCCATAGTACATCCACATGGTCTGACGCCCTCGTCTGACCATGTGGATGTACTAGGCATGATCAGGCGAGGCGTGAGATCATGTATTAATTCGTCTAATTCATTTTAATTCGTGAAATTTGCAACCAATGAAAGCAATCGTTTATAAATCTACCGGTAGTTGGTATGTTGTTAAGGTGTCAGACGGCTTAGAGCCGTCAGGACACCTGAAAACATTCAATGCCCGCATGTTAGGCAAATTTAAAATTGATGGGCTTACCAGCACCAACCCGATTGCTGTTGGAGATACTGTAGAGATTGAGATGGAAAATGAATTGGAAGGAGGTGTAACCATTACAAAAATTTATGACCGTAAAAATTATATCACCCGTACTTCCCCTGCTAATAAACACCAGCATCATATCATTGCTTCAAACTTAGATCAGTCGTTGTTGTTTGCTACCATTAAAGATCCCAAAACATCACAAGGGTTTATTGACCGGTTTTTAATTTCTTCCGAATCATTTCATATACCTGCTGTAATTGTTTTTAATAAAGCAGATTTATATAAAAAGAAAGAAGAAGAAAAATTTGAAATGGTGAAAGCAATTTATGAAGCCATAGGTTACACTGTAAAAAAAATAAGTGTGGAAACCGGCGAAGGGGTAGAGGAAGTAAAAAATTTATTGAAAGATAAAGTGACTTTATTAAGCGGCCATAGTGGCGTTGGTAAATCTTCCTTTCTGAATAAAATTTTTCCGGAGATGAATTTAAAAACCCTGGCTGTAAGCGACTGGAGCGGAAAAGGAATGCACACTACAACATTTGCCGAAATGTTTGATGTGCCCTTTGGAGGAAAAATTATTGATACACCTGGAATAAGAGAATTAGGATTGGTGGATATTCCAAAACAGGAACTATCGCATTATTTTCCTGAAATGAAAGCGTTGATAAATGATTGCCAGTTTAACAACTGTATGCATACCAACGAACCTAACTGTGCAGTAAAAACTGCAGTAGAAAATAATACCATTTCAATGGACAGGTATATTAGTTACTGTAATATCCTCGAGAGTATTGAAGAGAGAAAATTTTAGATCTATGATGTGTGATTTATGATTTCTTTAGTTGCAATAGTCCGCTAATTTATCCTACTTTCTTTAAATCATACATCAAAAATCCTGCATCAAAAATCAATAAGCCATGCGCTGCAAATAATTCGCCAGCTCCATTACGGCAGTACTGTCCTTCTTTTTATTTTCTAATTGCTGAGGTAAAATACTCACACCATTAAAAATGCTGTAGTGCAGCGTTAAAAAATTGTCTTTGTACTGAAAATCCCAATCTAAGGATTCAGCATCATCAACCTGGTTTAAAAATTTTACTTGTAAATCATCTGCAAGTGTGGTGGCAATAGCATAAAATTTTGAAATGCCACAGTTATCGTCAATAACTGCTTCAGTAGCGCCGTTGGGGGTTTTCAATTGGTAGCACATAAATATTCGGATTTAGGTTTTATCTTTTTTAGCCTCAAGCTACACAAGTAATAAGCCTCAAGCTACAAGCTTCAAGGGATAAACGTTATGTTCTTAGCAGCTTGCTTCATTCTTGCAGCTATTCCCCTTGTAGCTTCTTACATTCCCCTTGCGGCTTGCATCTATTCCCCTACTGCTTTCTTACCACCTCTGTACTTTGCCTTCTTTACTTTTTCTCCTGCCAGTATTTTTTCGGCACCTACATTTCTGCCATCACTCGGGCAGCCATATTTTTCTTTTTTACGAAACAGGTTGGTTATAAAGCATCCGCTTAATAAAAATGATACGCAAAATATGGCTACTATAATTTTTTTCATGTCTTAAAGATATATTTTTCTCTGCTTCTGTAAAAGCCCAATTAAAAAAAGCTTCAGGTTACAAGCTTCAAGGGACTATCATTCTATCTCTTTCAGCTTGCTTCTCCCTTGTAGCTATTTCCCTTGCAGCTTTCTCAGCCTCAAGTAACAAGCTTCAAGGGTTAAGCATTTGGTTTCTTACAGCCTGCTTCCCCTTGCATCTATTTCCCTTGCGGCTCTTTAAACCACCCGCTATACATCAAATAGTTATTCGCTATCCTGTCAATTTCTCCACTGATCTTTTCCTGGCTGATATCTTTTACTTTTTTTGCAGGAACGCCTGCATAAATGGTGCCCGGCTCCACAATCGTATTTTCAAGCACTACAGCGCCGGCTGCTATAATACTGTTGCTGCCAATATGGGCATTGTCCATCACAATGGCGCCCATGCCCACCAGCACATTATCATCTATAACGCATCCATGTACGATTGCATTGTGTCCGATGCTAACATTATTTCCGATGGTAGTACCCGTTTTAAGGTAAGTACAGTGAATTACAGCGCCATCCTGAACGTTCACTTTATTGCCTATGCGTATGAAATTAACGTCGCCACGCAGCACCGCATTGAACCAGACACTGCAATCATCACCCATTACCACTTCACCTACAATGGTGGCATTAGGGGCTATAAAACAATTGTTACCCATTACTGGCATTACTCCTTTTACCGGAAGAATTACTGGCATATTGTAAGTTTTAATCCTGCCTTGGCAGTGTGGTCATAATTTTTTTATACGAGCTGTTGAATTCCTGTTGGGCTGCATTGGCAGCGTTTATCCCGAAAGCATTCGGGGCACTCTGCAGCAATACATCTTTATTGTGCAGATTAAATGCAGCCAATACTTTTACCTGTTGCAATTTAACCAAACATTTATAATTCAATTAATCTTTACGAACTTTGAATAATATGAGTAACAGGAATTTATTTTTGCAACACGTAGGCCAAACCTCCGAAGCTCCTTTAGCATTGGAAATAGTAAAAGCTGAAGGCAGTAAATTATTTGATATAAACGGCAAAGAATATATTGATCTTATTGGCGGCATCAGTGTTTGTAATGTAGGCCATCGTCATCCCAAAGTTATTGAAGCCATAAAAAAACAATTGGACGATTACCTGCACATCATGGTGTATGGAGAGCTGGTGCAAAGTCCGCAGGTGCAATACGCCACAATGCTTACACAACATTTACCAGCTTCTTTAAATTCCGTTTTTTTTACGGCAAGCGGTAGTGAGGCAACAGAAGGCGCTATGAAATTAGCCAAACGCTTTAGTGGCAGAACGCAGATCGTCTCTTTTAAAAATAGTTATCACGGCAGTACACAAGGGGCGTTAAGTATTATGGGAGATGAGTATTGGCGCAATGCTTTTCGTCCATTGTTGCCGGATACCATGCAACTCCATTATAACTCTTTTGAAGACCTGGAAAATATTACTGAACGCACTGCCTGTGTTATTGCAGAAACAGTACAGGCAGAAGCCGGGGTGATAGTACCACAAAATAATTGGCTGAAGGCATTACGGGAAAAATGTAATGCTACAGGAACACTTTTGGTTTTAGATGAGATACAATGCGGCTTTGGACGCAATGGTTCTTTATGGGCATTTGAACAATTTGATGTGGTGCCTGATATTTTATTATTGGGCAAAGCGTTAGGCGGCGGTATGCCATTAGGCGCTTTTGTTGCGGATAAAAAAATTATGGATTCACTATCGTATAATCCTGTATTGGGACACATTAATACTTTTGGAGGCCACCCTGTTTGTTGTGCTGCAGGCTTAGCTGCTTTTAAAGTATTGCTGGAAGAAAAGTTAATTGATAGGGTAAAAGAAAAAGAAGCATTGTTTGTACAATTGCTCAAGGGGCCAGACGGTTCTAAACCGGCAAAACCCCAGTACACTAAAGCGTCAGACGGCTTGGAGCCGTCAAGACGCTATAGTGTACGCAGCTGCGGATTAATGCTTGCAATTGAGTTTGAAAGTTTTGAGGTAAATAAAAAAATTATTGATGTATTAATTGCGGAAGGAATTTTTACCGATTGGTTTTTGTTCGCTTCCAATTCTTTAAGGATTGTGCCACCATTGGTGATCAGTGAAGAAGAAATTAGAATTGCCTGTAAAAAAATTACAGAGGTACTCTGCAACAACTGAACACTATACCCATATGAAAAAATTAAAGAAACTATGCCTGCGTAGTTTGATGGCGCTGATACTTCTCTATCTTGTATTACTAATACCAGATACTAAAAGCAATACTGCAATTGTAACGGCAGATAAAAAACCATTTTTCTGGAACAGGGATAATGTGTGGCAATTGATGGAGCAGCGATTTAAAAATGCTAAAGCATTAACAGCAATAAAATTAGATTCAATAATTCGGGCAGAAAAAAGTGTTGCAGAAAATAAACTATCTGTTTTTCAAAATGGCACTTATACTGCAACTGATACCATCTTTACAACAATTGAAAATAATTTTTTTAGCCTTGCAGCTTTAGTTGCTGCAAAGCCCGGTGAGGTAGAATGGTTTACCGGTTATTATAACCGATTACGTAGTTATATAAAACTGCAATCACAGTATTGGGATATGAATGATACTGCCGTAAAAAATGAAATGTACGCCTTACTGTATGGTATGCGTTCGGCGGTGGAGGAAGTGTTATTACAAAGCAACCCTCAGCATTTTCCACCAGCTATGATGGTGATGCAGGAAAATTCTGTTACCCCTTTTACACAAATTTTTGGTATAGAGGTACACAGCGGCGATTTACTGGTATCCCGTGGTGGCGCAGAAGTTTCTGCACTGATATCAAGAGGTAATGATTACCCCGGAAATTTTTCTCATGTAGCATTGATCTATATAGATACTAAAACCAATACGCCTTACTTAATTGAAGCACATATAGAAAAAGGCGTTGCTGTTTCAACAGTGGAGCAATATGTAAAAGATAAAAAATTGCGCTTTATGGTACTGCGGTTAAGGAATAATTTACCTGCGATTCAAAAAGATAAGATGCTTCCGCAAAAAGCCGCACAGCTAATGTATGATGAAGCATTGCGCCGGCATATTCCTTACGACTTTAAAATGAATTTCTATGATTCCACTGAAATGTTTTGCTCTGAAGTAGGCTCTTATGCCTACAGGAAAAATGGTGTACAGCTATGGAAAAATATTTCTACCATTTCATCACAGGGTGTTGTAAACTGGTTGCAGGATTTTGGGGTAGAAAATTTTGTTACCCAAATGCCATCCGACCTGGAGTATGATCCGCAATTGACCATTGTTGCCGAATGGCGTGACCCGGAAACCTTGTATAAAGATCATATAGATAATGCAGCAATGGATGCATTACTGGAAAAAGCTGACAAAGGCCAGGTGATTGGATATAATATGTGGATGTTACCCGTTGCAAGAACATTGAAAGCTTATTGCTGGCTATTAAACAGATTTGGTAAATATGGTATCATACCTGAAGGTATGAGTGCTACCCGTGCATTAAAGAACGAAACTTTTGTAGCCATGCATAAAGCTGTAAAAATTAAAACAGAAGCATTGGCTGCAGATTTTGAAAAACAAAACGGGTATCGTCCTCCTTACTGGCAGTTGATAAAATTTGCAGAAGCAGCCGCAAAAGAATAGGATAAAAAACAGAGGTAATAATTAAAAGTTGATCAATAACTATTTCTTTTCCGTTATTTCATAACTCTCCACCTGGTTAAGGCTGCCTATTATTGTAGTACGGCTATAATAAATACGGCTGAGCCAGCCACTGGAGATTGCATACGTAAATTGATTAACATCACTCATCTCCATATCCTTGATCTGTTTGTCAATTTCCGCTTCATCTTTAATGGGAGTGCTGGATAATTTTTTAAGCATTGCAGCCATTATGGGGCCGGCTTTACCTTTATCAATTACCTGGTTCAGGCTTATCTTACAATAATCCTGTTTTTTATTCAGCTCATTAAGCATAAGTGTTACAGTCGCAGGAAATGGTGCACCGCCGGTAACATTTGGTAATTCAGTGGCTACTATTGTTCCGCCTGTGTTGTATTCTATACCGTAAGGAGAATGGAAAAGCTGCACTTCTTTTATCAGGATGGTTTGTATATTTTCTTTAGACTGAAAAATTGCTTTTACCTGGTTTAAGCCGGCTACAAATTCTTTAGTCTGTGGCTTACCCGCTATGGCTTTTTCATAACTGCTGATTGCAAAATCTCTTACCTGCTGCCAGTTAACCAATTCAGAAAAACTGCCTACATCATCTGTTTTATAAATTATTTTCAAACCTTCCATAATAGAGTGGAGGCTGTTGAGTGTTTGTTCTGACGCACCTGAAGTGGCAAAATTTTTATACACCCATTCAATAGTAAAACCGGCAGCAGAAGAGTCAATCACTTTTAAATGTGCCTCGTAAGTTGCGGCAGATATGGATTTGCCTTTTACCAAGTCAGTTTTTTCTTTAGAATGTTTAATCTGATAAACCCTGGTGTCTTTATTTTTCCAGAAAGAAATGCAGGTGGCGCTGGTATCTGTAGTACGGTTTTGAGCAACAGCAATAAAGCCGCTGCCTGATAGCAATACAATAAATAAAAATTGGATAGTGGTTTTCATGCAGATGATTATTTTAAAACGAAAGATAAATAAAAACTGCTTAATCAATTAAAGTAACTAGTCCGGATGGTAAATACGCTCAGCATTTTTATACACCGTTGCTTTATCTAATGTCATGGTTTTAGTTTGTTGCTTTAAATACATTTCCACCTGGTCGTTAAAATGTATGTTGCCTGGCCTTGCACTGGCACCATACATATTGATGGTTTCAATTTTTGGTAAACCTTCTTTTGCAAAACGAACAAACATGATCAGCCCATCGCCACCAATAGATTTCAGTGTGCCTTTTTTATAAGGTGCTGTCCATTGAGGAGATAACTGATCGGGCAAACCTCCTAATGGCCATTCTTTGTCACCACGAACTAATTTTTGCAGATCACCCAGTACAATATCTGTTCTTCCAAAATTAGTTTGCATGTACTCCTGCACATATTTAAAAGTTGCCACTGCTTCTGCAGTTGTTATGGGTCTTGAATCCTGGCCTTGCAATAATTTTTTAAGGTGCTCATAGGTCAGTAAAAATATGGCCGCACCTTTATTGTTGGCATCACCACGTTTATCCCAGTTTTTAAAAGCAGCAATCAATGATGCGTATTCCGGAAATGCGGTTTCGCTTAATAAAAACATGCTGTCAATCTTATATTGAAATTGTAAAACTGAAGGATATTGCTGATCAAATTTTATCTGTTTAAATTTTTCGTAACTCAGTTTGTCGTTTTGAGGAAACAATTCTAAATAACGTACACTTCTGTTTAAATGATATTGTTCCCAGCCATCTTGTTTTGCAAATGCCGAAGGTTTTAAATTATCATTGGCACCCGTTGCTAAAAAAGAAGAATGGTTAGTGTTAAATAAAAATCCGCTTGAAGGATTAATGTATTGTGGCAATTCTTTTATGCCCCTGAAATTTGTCCATAAGGTTTTTGAAGTATTGCCGGGTAATGTTCGTTTCCAGTTATAACCAGCTTCTCTTATTGGCATTAAAGCATTGTTGATATAAAAAATGGTATCATGCTTATCTGCGTACATGATGTTAAACATACTCAGTTCCTGTTTACTCAATGCTGCATAAAACTCCGTAAAGTTTTTTGCTTTATCCATATGATACCATTGATCCAGTTCCCCAATACGCATATTGGCGCCAAGGCGTATAGAAAAGAAACCTTGTTTATTTTTCATGGTAGCGCCATACTTGCTCCAGTATACTTTTCTTTTAATAGTCACCGGCACGCCTTTAATTTTTAATCGTACTGTTTTTACTTCCAGGTTTATCCATTCACCGTCAAATTTGTATTGCAATGAATTTTCAGGATTCATCTCTAACTGGTATTCATCCATCCTGTCGCAATAGTTTACCGTATGTGCCCAGCCTAAATTTTCATTTACACCATGAAGGATGCAGGGGCCGCCGGCAAGTAAACCACCTGTAACATTTAATCCTTCTTCGCTGCATAAGTGAGCTTCGTAAAAAGCCTGCGGGCCTGTATTAGGCTGGTGTGCATTAATTAAAAGAAAGGCTTCGCCTGTTGTAGTTTTTGTAGCACTGATAGCCGAAGAGTTACTACCTTTTTTATTCAACTCAGGTGCTTCCCATTCTGCATTATTAAAAATTCTTTGTAAGGCGCCATCGGCACCATTAAAAATGGTAAGTGCTAATACAGAAGAAGCAATGTAATCTTTAACCGTGATGGGAAATAATTTTTTGTGTAACACTTCCTTAGGATGTGTTGCAGCATAATGATTCAGCGCCTGTACATAACCAGCAATGAGTTGTAAAAATTCAGGCGAAAGTGTGCTCCATTTTTCTTCGGTGATTTCCCTGCAACGGAATAAAGCAAATGCATAATCACCGGCAGCACCTTGTTTACCTAATACTTTACCCATCAGGCCTTTGGTGGGTAATACCACTTGTTGCATACTTTCAAAATCATCTTCCGCTTCGGCCCAGGCAAGGCCATAAGCTACTTCAGCATCAGTTTTGGCAAAGATGTGCGGTACGCCGAACGAATCTCTTACAATATCAATGGCAGCAGGATTGATTTTCAGTTGTGCAAAAAGAGACGAATTAATACAGGCAATGGCCACGAGAATGGCTAAAACATGTTTTCTCATTTTTTATAGGCAGTGTTTGGTAAATGCAGCTGATGCTGCTGTTGTAAGATAAGACGAAAAATGATTTATCACCACATTGTCATTCGAAAATACTTTGGCAAGTGGTAAAATTAATTTGCAAAAATCAAAACCAATGATTTACTTTGTATTTCAAAGTGCTTTTTTATGAATGAGCAACAACAATCCCTCCAGGACCTTCAGCAAATAAAACAGATGATGGAACGCAGCAGCCGTTTTATCAGCCTTAGTGGTTTAAGTGGTGTTGCTGCCGGCTTATGTGCGTTGGCAGGTGCATGGTTTGCTAATGATGTTATACTTGCAAGCGGGGGGCCATCTGGCGCAAGGGCTATCATTAACAAAACCCTTGAAACAGAAACGATCCAGGATTTTATGGGGCACCGGTTGTTTAAAATTGCAGTGATCACTTTTTTTGCTGCATTGTTATCTTCTTTTTTATTTACTTACCTCAGAAGCAAAAAAAATAATATCCCTATGTGGGGTTATTCTTCTAAAAGGCTTTTAATAAATGTGGCCGTGCCAATGATAGCAGGTGGCATTTATTTGTTCAGGCAAATGCAGTTTGGAAATTACGGATTGATAGCGCCTGGCTGTTTGATCTTTTACGGGCTTGCTTTAGTAAATGCCAGTAAGTACACATTGAGTGAAATAAGGTACCTGGGTTATTGCCAGATTTTATTGGGTATAATTAATTGCTGGTTTGTTGGCTACGGTGTATATTTTTGGGCGGCAGGTTTTGGTTTGCTGCATATCATTTATGGTATTGTGATGTGGTACAGGTACGAAAAAAATAACGACTAGTTGTAATGAACTTAATTGAAAACTTAAATAAAATTTTTGACAGCCGTATCCGCCTGGGCATTATGAGTGCGCTGATGGTAAATGAACAATTAAACTTTAATGAACTAAAAGAGCTTTTAAGTATTACCGATGGCAACCTGGCCAGTCATTTAAAAACCCTGGAAGAAAGTGCTTTTGTAAAAGTGCAAAAAGGTTTTATTGGCAGAAAGACCAACACCACGTACTCAATTACCAAGGCAGGAGAAAAAGCTTTTAAGACACATTTAACAGCATTGGAAAAAATGATTGGCTCTATGAAATAATTTTTTTTATACTTTTACTTTGAAATACAAAGTACTTTTAAAAACAAAAAACAAAATGGAAACAGAACCCACCCTTAGCTTTTGGCAAAAAAACAAACTGGTGCTTAAATCTTTTTTTATCGCCTTTTTAATTCTTGCACTCCTTATTCCCACTTTTTTAATAATGTCCCTTGTTACTGACCGCAAAGACAGAAAACAGGAAGTAACCAAAGAGATCAGCAACAAATGGTCTGCAGCACAAACCATTACCGGCCCGTTTTTAATTATACCCTACACCGAAAATGACATCAGCAACGGCAATGCAGTAACAGTGAAAAAAAATCTATTCCTGATGCCTGAACAATTGAACATCTCCGGCACAATAGAACCGGAGATAAGATACAGGAGTATTTATAAAGTACCTGTATTTACTGCAAAGCCGTTACTGTTGAATGGAAAGTTTGCCAAACATAGTTTTACTGCGGTTGGTGTAAATCCTACGGCAATAAAATGGAGTGAGGCAAAACTCTGCATTGGTATATCCGATCTTAAAGGTATCAAGCAACAAAGTATTAAATGGAACGGGCAACTACTGAACATGGAAGCCGGCGTGCCAGATAACAGTGTCGTCTCTCAGAGTATCTCTGTACCTATGCCGCTTGATACTTCTTTTATTGACAGCGAAAATAATTTTTCCATACAACTTACTTTGCAAGGCTCAGAAAAAATATACTGTACACCGCTAGGCAGCAACACTACTGTACATTTTTCTTCTTCATGGAGTAATCCTGCTTTTGATGGAAAATATTTGCCCGATACAGAACGTATCACTCAAAAAGGTTTTGAAGCGGATTGGAGTATCTCACAATTTAATCGGGATTTCCCTAAAATATTTAATGGTGCAGGTACTGCCGCACAGTCAGTAAAAGAAAGTGCATTTGGTGTAATTCTTTTATCACCTTTTGATGCCTATGCTCAAACCATGCGTTCGGTTAAATATGCTATCCTTATAATCGCACTTACTTTTTTTGCTTTATTTTTTACGGAGATCTTTCAACGCAAACCTGTTCATCCTTTACAATACATTCTAATTGGAATGGCATTAGTAATATTTTATATCCTGCTGCTTTCTGTTTCAGAATATATTCAGTTTCCCTATGCTTATCTTTTGGCATCAGCAGCAACAGTGCTCTTGTTAAGCTGGTATACCAAAAGCATTTTTAAAAAATGGAATGTGGTTTTAGTTTTTGCTGCATTACTTTCTGCACTATACCTGTTTATTTATGTATTGATTCAGATGCAGGATAACGCATTATTATTTGGCAGTGTTGGCCTCTTTGTATTACTGGCAGCAGCGATGTATCTCAGCAGAAAAATAGATTGGTTTGGTTTTGATAAGAAAGCAGCTATCGTACAGCAACAATTATAACGCTAAAACAATTACAATGAAAACATCTCAGGAATGGATCACTTACTTTAATACTAACCTGCAGGAAAAAAGGATTGACTGGTCGCAGGCTCCTGCCATAACAAAAGAAGAACTTAAGGCAGTTTTAAAATCACTACAGGCATGGCAATTGGGCGAAACATCGGAAGGAAAAAACTTGATTAAGGCCAGTGAAAAATATGCGGCTAAACACGGCGATGTTTTATATGTAGATGCGATAAAATTATTTATTAAAGAAGAACAGAAGCACGGCAATAACCTGGGCAGGTATTTGGATGCCATCGGCCAGGCAAGGATTAAAAAAAACTGGGGCGATACTTTATTCAGGAAGATACGCTATCTGAATGCCAGTATGGAAATGTGGACAATTGCCGTGATCACGGTGGAAAGCGCTGCACAAATTTTTTACCAGGCATTGAAAGATGCTACGCAGTGTTCGCTGCTGAAAGAAATATGTACAGATATTTTAATTGACGAAGCACCGCATATCAAATTTCAGCAGGAAAGGCTGGCAAGGATATTTAATGCCAAGACTATGGCGGGTATGGCCATATCCTATTATGGCTATAAATTTTTTTACAAGGTTACCTCTTTGGTAGTGTGGCTGGCACATAAAAAATTATTTAAAGCGGGCGGTATTGATTTTAAAAAGTACTACAAAAAAATGAATATGAAACTGGAGAAAACAGTCGGGAGGTTAAAATATGGAACGAATGAAAATGAATTTGTTCCATCTTATCGCCCAACAATATAAAAGTTATGGATAAGTATTTAAGAGCAATGTCGATATATGCAGGTATCTGGTTTTTTGCATCGCTTATTAATGCAGGCATTAGTACTCTTTATATTATTTTATCCTCTCATGAAGTGAATGGTATAATGATTATCTTTTTTTTCTTATCAGTATTTTTCTCCTTTCTCCTTTCAATACCTGTTTTATTTATTGCCATGATATTGTCTCTTTTTCTTCTAAGGATTAAGGCCTGGCCCAATGCATTTCAATTGGTATTACTGGTAACTTTTGTTGTTGCAATAGCAGGTGCTGTATTTTTTAAAGATTTTCTAACTGAAATTAATAGTACCCCTCTTTTTTTATGTATTTCAATTGTAGTATCTGCTGTAAGTGCAGTGATTATATTTCAGGATAAATTAAAAGCAATTGATACTATGGAAGAATAATTTAAAAAAAGATTCAAACAAATTGTTTATGAAAATTTTAATCATCAATCCGCCGCATTTATCAATCGGAAGCAGGATGCCACGGGAACACCTGCCTCCATTAGGATTGTTATCTGTAGGCGGGCCATTGATTGATGCCGGTTATGAAGTGCAATTACTGGATGCAGAATTCGGGCCCTTAAAATTCTCTACCATTGTTGAAGAAGTAGCGCATTACGATCCTGGTATCGTAATGCTGGGGCATTCCGGTTCTACTTCTGCACAACCTATAATAAATGATATTACCAAACTGATCAAAGAAAGAAATCCTGCTGTAACAATTATCATTGGTGGCGTATTTCCTACTTACCACTGGAATGAGATACTGGAAAAAAATCCACAGATAGATTATATAGTTTGTGGCGAAGGAGAAGAAATTACATTAAACCTGGTAAATGCCATTGCAAATAAACATTCACTTGAAACGATTAAAGGATTAGCATTACGTGTAAACGGCATACCATTAAAAACTGTCGCTGCAGAAAATATTAGAAACCTCGATCAGTTTCGTATTGGCTGGGAACTGATGGACAAGTACAATTATACTTACTGGGGAAAACGAAAAGCAGTGGTGATACAATTTTCAAGAGGTTGCCCTTACCCCTGTACTTATTGCGGCCAAAGTTTATTCTGGAAAAAATGGCGCCACAGAGACCCACAATTATTGGCCGATGAAATTGAAATGCTGCATTACAGGTATGGTATTGAAGTGATCAATTTTGCAGATGAAAATCCATCTTCTAATCCCAAAGCCTGGCGAGAGTTTTTAGAAGCATTAATTGCAAAAAATCTGAAACTCATTTTAGTAGGATCCATTCGTGCTGATAATATTGTACGTGATGCTGATTTTTTACACCTGTATAAAAAAGCCGGCTTTGAAAGATTTTTATTGGGCATTGAAAATTATGATGAAGTAGTACTGGAGAAAATAAAAAAAGCCGGTACCATTTCAAAAGATAAAGAAGCGATACAGTTGTTAAGGAAGCATGGCATTTTATCAATGGCTACTTATGTGGTGGGGTTTGGAGAAGAGAAGACGAGAGATTTTTATAACAGCCTTAAACAATTACTGGCTTACGATCCCGACCAGGTGCAACTGCTTTATGTAACGCCTCATAAATGGACGCCTTATTTTGAAGATGTAAAAGACAAGGAAATAATTTTAACCGATCAGCGCAAATGGGATTATAAACACCAGGTAATTTCAACACGGTATTTAAAACCTTCTACTGTTATCATTTATGTAAAGCTGATAGAAATTATTATGCAAACCAGGCCTAGTGCCGTTATACGTTTGCTGTTTCATAAAGAAGCAAGATTGCGTAGCGCTATGCGATGGTACACAAGGATCGGCCGGAGGGTTTGGTTTTACGAATTGTACCAGTTTTTCTTTGTGACCAAACTGGTAAAAAATAAAATTAAGATGCATGAGTTCTGGACATAAAATAATAAAATCATTTGCTTTTGCATGGAACGGATTAAAAACTTGTTTTATCTCCGAGACCAATTTTAAGATCCACCTGCTGTTGGCCGTAATTGCCATATCATTTGGTATTGGATTTTCTATATCCGGTACCGAATGGTTGGCATTAATTTTTTGCATTGTTTTTGTTTTAGTGATGGAAATGATCAACACTGCAATAGAAAAAATATGTGATGTAGTGCATAAAGATTTTCATCCCGGCATAAAAAAAATAAAAGACATAGCTGCAGGTGCCGTCCTGGTTGCTTCCGGCGGTGCATCAATCACAGGACTTGTTATTTTTCTTCCTAAAATAATTATCTACATCAAATCATTTTAAAATGAAAACAGATATTTCCTTCTCTAAAATATTATTGGCATTTTTTGCTTTTATTGGTGTAATGATAGCCGTACGCTTTATCTATTCCGATGGCCACGGGTTTGTATTTTTAATATGGAATTTATTTTTAGCATGGATACCTTTTGCTATCAGTGCTTCCTTTAAAAAAATGAGGACTGCAGGTAAATGGAAACAAGTATTAGTGTTTGCGGTGTGGCTTATCTTTTTTCCGAACGCACTGTACATTGTTACCGATCTGTTGCATATCGATATGGAAACAACTATTCCCAAATGGTATGACGTAGTATTGTTATTTACTTCATCCATAACCGGTTTAATAATGGCCTTTGTTTCTTTATTGAGAGTAGAAAAATACCTCTCTTACAAATTCAGTAATAGCAAAGTACATGTAATGATGATCGCCATTTTATTTATAAGTTCGTTTGGTGTTTACCTGGGCAGGTTTTTACGCTGGAACAGTTGGAATATCATCAGCGACCCGGTAAGTTTATTGTATAGCATTGCACAACGTTTTATTTTTCCTTTTCATTATTTGCAAACCTGGGGTATTACTTTAATGTTGACGACGCTTTTTTATCTGCTTTATCTTGTTATCAGGTGTCAGGACGGCTCTAAGCCGTCAGACACCTGATGCTAAAAGGGTCAAGACGGTTAAAAACCGTCAGACCCTTTTAAAAGATCTTCTTCAACAGATCATCGGGCAACTCTTTATAACTATCTGATAAAAATGTTTTTTCATTGATTGCAAAAAGAGAAAATGCAAGCGCTTTGTTACATAACCTGCCATTCCTTAATCCGGCATAATCTGCAAAAGAGCTGAACTCCCAATCTTCCAGCCTCCTTACCAGGTTTGCTTTAAAAGGATTTTGATGTGTATATTGAAAAGTTGTGTAGCCGTAATTTTTATCTCCGTCTGTAATACATTTGGATTTTGTTTTTTGCTGAAACAAATTTCCTGTGGTATTATTTTGTTTATTGATTCCTTGTGTATAACTGCTAAGCAAAAGCCTTATCCCTTCTGTTAAGGCATTAATCTCAATTGGATTTTCTTTTACAATTTTTACGGTAGCAATATTGGCATGAAGTAAAAAGTGAAAATGATTGGGCATCAAACACCATGCAAGGATGTCGCAATTAGGTTGAATGTGTTTTTTTACTTTTGTTAAGAAGTATAAATAATTATCTCTATTGAAGAAAATAGGTTGTTTGTTATTGCCACGGTTATAAATGTGGTACAGATTGGAAACCTCAAATTGCATAGCTGGTGTAGCATTTACAGTTAAAGGTTTTTACAGGTAGGTTTATGCAGCTTAGGTGTCAGACGGTTTAAAACCGTCACGACACCTAAGTCAAGGGGTCTGACGGCCTGGAGCCGTACTGACCCCATTAAAAATCTAATCCCATAGCAAAATACATTATGGGTTTGCCTTTAAAGAAACCACTCATTGGCCAGCCGGCATCAAACTTTAAAAAATAACCCAGCAATGTACTTCTGGCACCAAAGCCGTAACCTCCTGCAAAAGGACCTACACCACCGGCTTTAATTATTACTGTTACATTATTATCGAGATTGGTGAAGTAAGTGCTTGGCCTTTTAATAGAATTATAACCACCGTTCCATGCGGTACCAAAATCTGTAAATTGTATCAATTGAAAATTACGCAGAAACGCATTGTTGATCGGGCGCTTTAATAAAGTACTGAACACTGGTAACCTGAATTCGCTATTGATCACCACTGCATTATTACCATTCGCCACGTTTTGTATATAGCCCCTCATGTTTACTGCAAGGCTTTGGAAAGCATAATCCTGGTCGTTAGCAACCGGCGTGCTGCTGTTATAATATCTTTCTTTGATCAATGCACCGGTGGTGTTATCAATTTTTTGATTTTGTCCAAACATCAACCAGCCATCTACTCCCCCTAAATAATAGATCATCTTTTGATTACCCCAGCTAAAATCACCCGCTGCTCTTCCTGCCCAGATAAAATTCTGGAAAATGGGGTAGTAGTAACGGGCATCAAAACCTAAATTAAAGGTTTGTGGCCCATCGGAACTCACCAGTTTATTTACCTGGTAATTCCAGTCGAAATAAGCTTTGTACCGTAAGCCATTCCAGATATTCATGGTTGGGTTAAGGGTGTTATCATAAACGTATTCAAGATGCGAAACAGAATACAGCTTCTTGTTATTCGGGTAAGTCAATGAAAAAGGATCTACACCACTGATCACATCTTTGTCAGACCTGATGCCTGAACTGAAACGGATGCTTTTATGAATGTCAAAAGGATAAGTAACATTGGCCTGGTATAAATTGGTAAACGACCTGCCCGGATAGCCAACCGTACCACTGGTATCCGTAAACGTTACAGTTTCCACATTCCTGTAATAAGAAACACCCCAGTCAATTCTCCTTTTTAAATTTTGATAATTGGCAAACCATTCGTTGTCTTTTAAATTAGTGGAAATTTTATAAGCACCGGTTATCTTCACATCTTCCATTAATTCAGAAGTACCAATTCTTGTAAGTCCGTTGAGCGGTGTAGAAGAACTAAGTCTAATTGGTCCGGATTGCTTAGCACCACCAAAAGCCTGGTAGCGGTTCACCAATACTGAATTATTAAAGCCGGCCGATCCGCTTTCAACATAAAATTTTGGTGGCTTATAAGGATATAATTTTATCGCTTTTAAGATGGCTGCATTTTCAGATTCCTCTATCGCATCAGCTGCTTTAGCGGCAATGGCAGCGCTATCCGGTTTTTCTTTCGCAAATTCACTTTGAAAAAAATCATCTTGTTTCTTAGCGGTATCAGCAGGTGGTGTACCTGAAGTTCTTAAACCTTTTTCTGCATTGGCAATTTTATATTCCGCCATTTTCTTCTTCATGTATTCCGTTGGTGGTACGGTAATATTGCGGCGGCGCAATGCATCTTCATTTATTTTTAATTTATACAATACTTTTTCATCACTCTGCCTGGTTACTTCACTTACCTGGTTATTATCGCCGGCAATTCTTGTTTCGTACAATTTGCTTTCGTAATTACTTATAGGAAATGTATAGGCAGAATCTGCAGACACTGCAACCACTGCAACAGAATCCACATCTGTTTTCTTATATAGTTTTAAAGTACTGTCTACTTGTTTTGGCGTTGGGTTGCGTAAAATTTCGCCGGAGATCAAAACCAGTGTATCCAATCCTTCTGCCTTGGTAGTAAAGAAACCTGCATAGCGGTTGCCAACGCCATTCTCATCACTTACAAACGTAAAGTGATTTTGATTGTACTGCATCGGCGAACGGGCATCGCCATATTTTAAATGGGATAACTGTGTGATCTGGTTCAGCTCGGGCTTATCGCCAAAGTTGGTGATTAAAAATACATTGTAATGATTATCGCTGGGTAAAGAAGTATCGCCGCCTTTTGCAGTTGCAGTAGGCCTGTTACTGGCAAATAAAATACCAGTTTTATTGGGGAAGGCTGCAAAGGAGGCATCACGATCGTCGTACACATCGTTGGTAATTTGTTTTACTTTTTCTTTTTGCAGGTCTAATGTAAAAATATCAGTATGGCCATCTTTAACTGCAGTAAGTAATAATGTATTGCTGTTATTGATATAGCTGATGTCCTGTACCAGGTCAAACTCTTTGGTAAGGTCTAATTTGTATTGTTTTATTTTAGTAACAATATCGTACACAAACATATTGATCTTTCCTTCGGTAGTGTACAATACAGTTATTCTTGTTCCCTTAGGATCCCATGCCATTAAAGGATAGTTAGGATTGATTTCATTTTTATAACTGCGAACGCCGTACTTTAATAAGGTTTTGTTTACATCCTCATCATTGTAAATAACCCTTACAATACCTTTTTTGTATTGCATTACCACATATGAATTGTTGCGTTTATTGGGGTTTACATTAAAGCGGAAATAATCCAGGCGTTTATTCACGTCAAAGCCTTCTACATAACTTCCTTTTGGATAAGCTTTTCTCCGGGCAATGTCATTATAATATTTATCGTTTTCATATTCCATAAAATCAGCCAGCACATCTTTAAATTTCTTTTTACAAACCTGCATGCAGGCTTTGTTTAAATTTTTGTAGATACGGGCCAGGTATAATAAATAGGTAACGTTTTCTTTTTTATACTTTTCTTCAATGTAATACCAAAAACCATGACCGGCAATTTCAGGCCTGGCAAAAACAAAGCGGTTAAAATTTTTGTAATCGCCGCTGAGTATCTCACTTTTTAAATCATCATCAAGATCGGTGCTCCAGTTTTCGGCCAGGTAGGCAACATAGCCATCGGTAAGCCATTTGGGCAGGTCCAGCAATGCCTGGTTGCCGGCAACTTCACCAAGGTCTTCGCCAAATAAAACATTATCAGTTAATACCTGTGCTATACCTGTTCTTATCTGGTGGCGTAGTTTGTAATGGTCGGCATCAAAATAAACCACCATTTTATTGTTCACCAGTTTGGTGGTGCCTGTGGTGTTCTGCCAATCGGTACCTAACCCTATATTACTTTGTACCATATCGGCATAACTGTTGTACAATACAATATTGGCACGGCGCTGTAAACTGTACTCTGCTGCAGTTTCAATCTGGGGCAATTCTTTTTCGGCGCTTTGCGCAACAAATTTTGCCAGTTCCTGTCCGCCCTGATTATAGTAAACATTAAAATTTTTGGTTTGATAATACTGCCATTTGAATTTTTTAAACTGTACCCTGTTTTTGCCAAATTCTACTGCATTTACCTGCGCTTTAGAGGCGATAGGCAACAGGCAACAAGCAAATACAAAAAGAGTAACAAACAATTTGCCTTTGGCAAATATGTTTTTTTTGTAACCAGCTGTAGTATTTTTATCTGGCATCGTTAGTGTCGTCCCGATATATCGGGATACGTTATACCTTTCTTCAACTTTTTTAGAAGTGCTGTTGGCCATAGCATTCGTCGGTATTTTCATATCATCTTTATTGAACTGTATCAGTAATTATTTTTCTAAATTTTCTTTTTAACCTCTTCCCGTTATTTCAGGTGGTTTGGGTAAAGTGGTCTTACTTTGTGTAAAGTATGATTTATACCTTAAAATTAGTTGTTTTGTAATAAATTATGCCAATCAAAATTATACCTGAATGTTAAAAATAGCCTCCTTTGTTTTCAGTCCCATACAGGAAAATACGTATTTATTGTATGATGAGTTTAATAATTGCGCCATTATTGACCCTGGTTGTTACTTTGATGAGGAAAAAGAGCAATTGGTGGGGTTTATAACAAAGAACTTTTTGCAACCCAAAATGCTGCTCAATACCCATTGCCATTTAGACCACATTTTTGGTAATAAATATATCGCTGAAACCTACGGTTTAGTTGCTCAGATCCATGAAAAAGAAAAGGCGGTGCTGGAATTTGCCCCTACCAGCGGCCTGATGTATAATCTTCCTTTTGACAACTATGCAGGCGAATTCATTTATTTAAAAGAAGGGGATACCATTACTATTGGCGAAGATGAACTGAAGGTGATTGAAGCACCCGGCCATTCCCCGGGGCATATTTGTTTTTATTGCGCTACACAAAATTTTTTGATAGGGGGGGATGTGTTGTTTAACCATAGCGTTGGCCGTACCGACCTGCCTGGCGGCAATCATGAACAACTGATAAAAAGCATTAAAGAAAAATTGTTTGTACTACCCGATGAAACGGTGGTGCTCAGCGGACACGGGCCTGCCACTACTATTGGCGAGGAAAAACAGTTTAATCCTTATGTGCAATAAAAAATAAAATGGCAGCAGCGGTAGCAATAAAATAATTTTATATGGTTAACAAATTGGTATAAAAAAACGTCGCCAACTTGTTGGCGACGTTTTTATGTGCTGTGGTTTTTTATCTTACCGCAGCATTCGGGTCATTGTCTGCAACATTTTTTACCCTGTTCCACCCGGCTTGCAGCGTGCCTGATTTACCTTCTCCCAGCCCTGCTCTGTTTATAGATATTATTTCGCTGCCATATTCAAATCCAATTTCTTCTGAAAGGGTTGTACAACCATTAGGGCAGGTGTTCGTCCACGCCATAGTTCTTATGCCTGCAAGTTTATAAATGTATTTTGCAAAGATGATATTTTGTGGGGTTACAAAAAATACTTCCACTGTTTTAAATGGGGTGCCCGAGCAGGAATTTTGCATTAAAGTTGGTGTAAGGGCATCCATTGTTTTAATAATATGCATATCGTTAAAAGTAATTTTACCTGCACCTGCTCCGTTTGTAGTGGATACAATACTTAAAGTTTGTTCTATATCGTTTTTAAAAGAGGACACTTTAATAAATTGATTGCTTGACGGATCAAAATTATTGCCTTTTAATTCTGCTGAATTTTCAGGCATACCACTTGTAGTAAGTACTTGCCCGCTAAATTCTGTTAATCGTATATAGGTACTAAATTGTGCATTTGCATTGAGGCAAAAAATGGTGAACAAAAGCACTGAGGATAATAATTTTTTCATGATATGTTTTTTTATAATTAAAAGTTTATTAAAAAAATTAAGGCTTATTATATTCAGTAATTATATTCCACCAAACTTTATTCTGGTGCGCCTGCCCCGTTACAAAAGCATACCAATAATCTTTATCCTTACTTTTTATTTTTTCGGCAAGTACAGGTTTATCAGCAACGATATTGCTCACTTTTTTTTCGAAATCGGGTACAAACTTATTATCGCTGAACTGGTATATTTTATCATTGGTGGTATTGGGCAGTTGTACAAAATATACCAGCACATCTTTGTATTCAATATAGTTCTGGCCATTTTTTGTACTGGTGTGGTTTAAGTATTCATACATGGCCATTTTGCTATCTGCCGGTGTCAACCGTTTTACAATGGTCTTTTTTAATGGTGTATTGATGGCGCCTCCGGCACCTAAGAATTTTGGTTCGTAATAACTATCGCCCATTTGAAAACCTTTGATTTCACCTGCTTTATAAAACTTTGCTTTTTTAGAACCGTTTTCAAAAAAATGAATGCCGATCTCGTTATTAAGGCTCCAGTCTTTTTTGCCCAATAATAATTTGCCGTATAAAACAATGGAGTCGTTAATGAATAATGTAGCTTGTTGTGCATAATCTTTGCTGATGGCCTGGCCGGGTTCAATAGTTACAGGACGATTAGGATCTATGTTAATGGCTACATTGGCAGTATTGTTATTGCCAATGTTGGTTTGATTGCTCAAGTGATACAATGAAACAGTATTGCCATCTGACGTATAGGCACCGGGCGGCTGAAAATTAGCCGTATATCTTGCCACGTTTGAAATTCTTGCATCACCAAATGCGGATTGCGAAAAGAAATTAGTGTTATTAAAATTGCCTGAAAAATTATGATCCAAAGAAGCGCCACCAAATGTGAGCGGTGCACTGTTGGTTATCAATTGCCTTCCCGAAACTAAGGAACCCACAATATTTCCATCAACATATAAATTAAGAGTCTGCCCGTTATTTACTGCCGCAATATGGTGCCAGAAATTATCATTCACACGAATGCTGGTAGATAAAAATTGCTGATCGGTATTTAAATTAGAAATGCCTTGATACATACCGATGTAACCATTGTTGATGGTGATACCAAGATCACCGGAGTTGTTGCCATTGGTTTCGTTGCCAAAGAGATAAGGACGTTGCCAGTAGGTATCATTGCTTTTGGTATTACTCGTTTTAACCCAAAACTCCACAGTAAAAATGGATGCACCATTAAGCAAACCGTTTTGTGTTTTTGTAAATGCGGCATTGTTATTTTGTGCCAAAATTTGATTGACGTAAAATAAAATAATGAGTAAGAAATATTTTTTCATGTTTGTATTTTTTGTTCACACAACTAAAACAGCCCCTTAATACTGTTTACTTTTGAACGATTTCCGTTACAAAAAAAATTGCTTCCTGCGAGTGAAAAATTATTTATTTATCGTTTCTACATTAATTTTTCCGTATTGATAATTTCCTAATTGACCATCGGCACCTGCCACCACCCATAATTCGCCGCTTGCATGTATGCCTTTTTGAAAGCCACTTTTCATAATATCTGTTTTTGAATCATCAATACCCATAATATCGCCTGCAACCCCTGCATTGCCAGAAGTTTTTGCAGTTACATCAAATGCCACACCTTTCTGGGTAAGATTTCCTTTTTGATCAAACTGGTCAAAAAAATCCATGGTAGCTTCTGCTTCTGCTTTTATACCGCCTGCTGCAGTAATATTTACATCGCCTATTCCTTCGGTTAAAGATTTGCTGATACCCATGCTTGCTTTTGCATGTATTATAAAACCGTTCCTTGTATAATCATCTTCTGTAAATCTTGAACGGCATGTTTCCCAAAACATTGATTTTGTTATTTCAGCACCTCCTTTTATTGGTCCAATAGGTATGGTTGTACCCAATGTGCCTTCATCAATAACCAATTTAGAATGGCTGCAATCGCTTTCATAATGCACTTTCCAAACATCAACTTTTGTTGCTCTTGGATTTAGTAAATTTTTTGAACTATTGCCACTATTTGAATAACTACCATTACATGGTGGTGCAAGTGTTTTTAAATCTTTATATTTTGATTGTATTTTTTGTTGTAAAATTCGCAATTCAAAAACACAGGATACTTTTAAATCAGCAGCCATAATTTTGGCCTGCTGTACAAAATTGGCCGCTATTGCAAGTGCATGCTGGTATAATGCCATAAGGTTTAGTTTTAGTGATCGCATGTCCACTTCTCTTACCGCATTCAAATATTTGTTCCAATTTGGCTCTGCAATAAATTGCAGCATGGGAGAACTTGCATTTATATACCAACCACTTTCATCATCCATACGGCTAAAACCTTTTGTAGTAATATCGCCTATGCTCATACCAAAATTTCTTAAAATGCCACATAATCTGGGAATGTAATCGCAAAGTACACTTCGCTGGCACTCTTCATTTTTACAACCAGATAGTGCTTTTAAAAAAGCATTGTATTCACCTATCCAACTTGCTGAAGTTGCTTCAATAGCTCTTTCAATTTTTGAACTTGATGCTGCCATAATTGCTGTACTTCTTTTTTCGAACTGTTGGTGTATTTTGTAAAAAAGTTTGTAGTGTGAATCGTTGGCGTAATCATAAATAGTTTCTAAATCGCCATCGCTGTTTATAAATTGCTGTGGCTTTGGAAGGGTGGATAACAAAGAAGTAACGTAGGCAACATCTTTTTGTTTTGCTTGCATGTATTTACTTTGAAAGCCTGAGCATTCGGTGCTTGAAATGTGTTCCATATCATTTGGGAAATCTGCTACATAAGAAGGGTAATCAATCTCTTCATCGCCTTCAATATTTATATCGTTGCTTTGTGCATCCGGGTTTGGTGAAGGCATATTATTAAAAACATTATCGGCTGCATTACCTTGGCCACCAGTTAATTTATTTACTTCTTCTTCTGTAAGCACTGCATCTGCAAAAGAACCCATTGCATTACTTGTTCCACCAAGGCCTAACCCATTACTTTTGCTGTTATAAAATAATTGTTGCGTTAAGCTTTTCCAAAATGTTTGTTTATCACCTTCTTGGTAAGCAATTAAAGAAATTCCTTCTAATGCAGAACCATATTTAGGATTTACTTTTAAAATAGTATTGAAATATTTTTTTGCATTGCTAAAATCGCCGGCATAAGCATAAGTCCATGCTAAGTTGCAGCTTATTTCAAGGGATGTATCATTTAAATTTTTTGCAAATAGGAAAACAGGAATGGCTTTTGCATAATCTTTATCTAGGCGTAAAAAAACGCCAAAATCATTAAGGGTAGATGCACTTTGAGGATGTGCCGCTAAATATTTACAAACCAGATATTGCCCTGTGCATTTTGGTAAACCAGTTGCAATCATCATCATCCCTGCACTTGCAGGGTTTGTTGCAGTATCGTTGTAAGCGTTTTCTAAAACTGGTAATAGTACCGGGCCTGCTTTTACTTTTGCTTTATCAAACATGCTGCTTGCCCAGGTAAGTATTTGGGCAACAGTTGTTTTAGTGGCAGAAAAAGGAGTATTAGATTTTTGAGGTAGCCCTTTTTTGTTTGCAGCAGCATTAGTGCTAAGTACTTTGTTTAAACTACCCATGCTTTGCCCAACTGTTTTATTTAATTTAGCCAGATCTGGCTGTTGTGGTAAAGTAGGTAAACTAAATTTGGTATTTTTATTATCACCATTTGCTATTTTTATTGAGTCTAATCGCTGTTGTACTTCTTTAGGAAGCCCATTAACATTACCCTTCATAGCTGCATCAATTTCGGGATGAGCTTTTTTTAAAGAGTCCATTATATATTTTGCATTTTTTAATTGCTCATTAATATTAACCTTAGCAGGCTTTTGGCAAAAAACTGGGTTAACAATAATTGATAACAGTATTAGCAAATAAATTTTAGTTGCAGTCATAGTATTATTTTGAAATTAAACTTTGTAACGCGGTAAAATCAATATTAGCAATAGCTTTATCCATTAATGCTTTGCCGCCTTCCATTTTTATGATAATGTTATAAATACCTAATTTATTTGCGTTGACTGGATAAGTACAATTGGTTGCCATGTCATTATTTATTTTTTTTGGTACAGAAAAATGGCCAAAATATATTGCTTGTTTACTTTTTGCCCAATTACCATCGCTGTATTTAAACATGGGGCAATAAGTTTCAAACAAAGCACCTTTTACATTATGGGTAACTATAGCATTGTTGCCCTCACCCACAGGTATATTTGTTTGCGTAGCATTTGTAGGATTAAAAATTATAGAGATGTACAAATTATGTTCGGCTTCTAATTTTTGTATATCCATAGAACTATTTGCACCAGCTATATTTGTAATAGCTTCTTTCATCCCTTTGCTATACTGCTCCATCGTTATTTTTTTTTCAGTAAAGAGTTGTCTTAATGAATCAATTTTGGCAGTTTGTATTTTTCTATTGGCTTCAGCATCATTGTTACTATTTGTATTTTTCATTTGTACAATTGGCGATTTATCTATGAACCGCAAACCAAACCTATCTTCATTACTAAATACTTTTTTGTGTGCATTTATACCCGTTAAGCCATTATTAAAAAAATCTGCAGAGCAATAGGGACGATCTTTTACAGCCACATTAATATCAATACAACCTGGTTTCATCACCACATTTATCTCCTCTTTATTATCAACATTGATAAAAACGTTCGCCATACTTTTTTGTACTGCATCAAATAATTTGTGGTTAAGGGCTACTTCGCAATCGGATGCTGTACGAACATCTGAAGCATCATCTAAAACTTTGGCATAAATAGTTGGGTTGCAATTGCAGCCTGGCAACACATCACTTTTTGCATATTTTGCTTCTCTATAAAAATGCCCTGTTGCATTTATGGTGCCTGTGCTTATTACACCTGCATAACCTTCTGTGCTGCTTAATGTGGCTGTGCCTGTTAGCGTAAACACAATTTCTGATGGAGAAATTGAAGTGATGTGAATGTGCATCGGCTTATTGTTATCGCCAATTTTCGGGTCGTACCTTGGTGCAGCAATTACATTTTTATTTTGCTGCAACGATACAGAAATGCTATCATTCAAATCGTAAAAATCAATATCATTTTCTGTTTGATTAAATGTAATAAATGCTATGCCTTTTGTTTCTTCTTTTCTGCTAGAATAACCAGCATCAGGCTGGGTATTAAAATGTTTGTAATTATTGGCAGGGTTTACAAACCAGTAGCCGTGTGGGTTTTCGTAAGTAAAAGCTTGTTTTGTAAAAGATAAAGTAACTGGTTTTACCTTTCCGTCTTTTGGAGTAAAGCTGGCGTTAAAGCTGCTTTGCTGGGCTGTAATATTTTTAGATAGCAATAAAAAAAATACAGTAATAAAATTTTTGTATCGGTTCATAAATGTTTATTTGCAGCGATGGTATCTTTTTAAATTTGTTTAACCTCATCCCAACCCCTTTCTTTTGGAGAGGGGGGTGGGGATTCTGATGTGTTGAAGAATTATTTTACAATTTCTAAAACAACACTTTTAATAACCGCTTTACTTCCCTGGTGCGTTTGCCCGCTGGTATTAGTTACGCTAAAATCAAAAACCAGTTCGCCATTTACAGTTTTTGCTGCTTTAAAAATTGGATTATCAATTTCATCGCTAAATGTTACCAACAATGTTTTAGTTGTGTAACCACCTGATGACGGTAAGAGGTGTTCTGCATCTTCTTCAGTTCGTAATGTTCCATTTACCTGGTTGTCGGAGTTATTTGTATTGCTGGTAAACTGTCCACCAAATCTGAAAATGTCGTTGCCTATTGGCAAAAATTTATAGGTTATCGTAAGCTGCACTTTAGCAGCAGCAGTTACTTTAAATTTTAAACCTTCACTGATATCAACGCCAGGCCGCCAATTTTCTAACTGCCCTTCGGTACGGCATTTATTCTTTACAGGCAGCACAATACTATCTTTTGTAAGTACTACGTTTTTACAATCTGGTGCATTGTTGGTATGCCATTTTAAAAATGAACCAAGTGGAATTTTTTGTGCAAAGCTTATTGCTGTGAAAAATAATGTGGCGGTGATGAGAAAATATTTTTTCATTTTTTTGTTTTCGGTTAAGCAAATAACAGAATCAAAAAGTTATTGTGTTCGACTCTGTTTGCACAGGTGAAATAATTTTAAATGTTAATTTTTTTTGTGCATTGTTATTCACATGATCCCGTTCAGTAAAAAGGAAATCTGTACCTGTACCACTTAACTGCAGTGTGCCTTGTACAACGGGTGGTTGAGTGGGGGCACCCATGTTTATCAATACCCACTGATATTGTATAGTGCCGGGGCCGGTATAATTTATGGTAGCTTTAAAATAATGTTTGGTTGCACCAGCACCCGAAGTAACATGTACTGATGAATCTATTGACAGGGTAATGCCGCTTATATTTAAAAGATGTACAGATGCATTCGGCTGCTGCACCACCACAGTTTTTGGTGGTATGTTAGCTTGTGGTATGTTGTTTGGCGGTATGGTATTTTGCGCCTTTGTTTGTATTGAAAAAAGAAAAGCAACGGCGATGGCGAATGTTTGTTTTTTCATAATTTTTTATTTGCACTTTGATTTAAAATGAATAGCAGTTGAACTTTTATGAATGCTGGCAGTATTAACATGAAGGGTTAAAAGGCCATTAAAATTGCTGTTAACTAACCATTCGTAGCTAACTGTATCATTTCCTTTACCCGAAAGAGTTACATTATTTTGTGCCACGGTAGAGCCATCGTTTTTATCCCATACCAGGTTTACTGTTTTTAATTGCCCTGCAGAAGTTATTACAGCATTAAATTTTATTTTGTGCGGACAACTTCCACTAAGTGTAGATGTATCAACCGATAGCGCAATGCCGGAAATAGTTTGGGCCTTTGCACTGGAAACACCTGTTATAAATACTGATAGAAATAAAATGTTTATTGCTTTCATTTTTTAAGTTTATTAAAGATGTATTTTATTTTTTCACAAACTCAACACGCCTGTTATTGGCCTTCCCTTCGGGTGTGGTATTATCACTGATGGGTTTTGTTTTGCCAAAGCCTTTTGCAGTTAACCTTGCAGCATCAATACCCATGCTTATTAGTTGAGAACGTACTGCATCTGCCCTGGCCTGCGATAGTTTTAAATTCAGTACATCATCTCCATCACTGTCAGTATGCCCGCCCACTTCAAATTTAATATCCGGATTGTCTTTCATTATTTGTACAATACTGTTTAATGTGCCCATACTTTCTGGTTTAATATTGGCTTTGTTCACATCAAAGTTGATACCGTGCGTTACAATTTTTGTATCAGTAAATTTTTTGCCCAGCATGTTCATGCCTGCGCCATCAGCAATGCGGAAGTTGGTCATTATAACAGGTTCTTTTTCATCACCAATACCTTCAATATCAAAAGCACGTGGCGTTATGCCGATATTGGGAATTACTAAAACCCTGTACTGGTCGATATATATTTTTAACTGCTTTGCTTTATAAGCAATGGCTATATGGTGCCACTTATTCCAATAATTTTCCCCCAGGATGTCTTTTGGAAATTCTCCGGTAATTTCATCTTTATCGGTTTCTTTATATCCTGCGCTGTTCCATATATTACCAGAATTCATATTGATTTGCGCTCTGTCACGATTGCCGCCTTCTGCATCTGTACTATTATCGTATAAATAAATATGAGGGCCATAACCGCCGGTGCTGTAACTGTCATATTCAATAGTGAAGGCATCAGGTAAATATGTTTTCGATTTCATTAAAGGAGATACGTGTGCAAAGTTGCCGGCTGTTAATAAAAGTGCATTCTTTCCCGCAACATTATTTATAGTGGCCTGTCCTGCACCTAAATGCCAGTGTGCAGGAAATTCTCCCACCTGGTCGTTCATAAAATTGTCTTCAAACAATATTTTTTCTCCGGGTACAAAATCATAATTATTGTATGCTGTAAAAGCAACCGGTGTAAATGTGGTGTCGATTTTTGCTGCACTGCTGCTGTTTGCAGTGGTAGCACTGCCGGGATCAGTACCAACTTTTTTTGCGGTAGTTTTTGTTGCAGCTTCTGTTTTATCAAGACCTTTGTCAATAGCGTTATCTACTTTCTGATCGGCACGTTGCGATGCTTTGTTTTTTACTTTGCTACTTATTTTTTTAATAACCTGGCTTTGCGTAGTAAAGCTGATGGTGAATAAAGCAAGCAAAACCGTAAATAACTTTTTCATTGTTTTTTTTTATAAGATTAAAAGGGTGTATCGTTATAGATTAATTGTGATGGTATCTAAAATGGTAGGAGGCTTGCCGGTGCTTACAATAAGTGTGTAGTCGCCATGCGGTAAATGGCTTACTTCCAGTTTTTCTGTAAAAGAGGTGTCTGAAAAATTCATTACTGTTTTACTCATCACCATTTGCTTTTGGTTATTCAGTAATTCATAATGTACTTCGGTATTCAATGGTAATTTTTGTTTTAATACCACCTGCTGTACTTTTCTTATAAACTCTATGTCGGCCTTGGTCATAGCATAAAGTAAAGGCATGGTATAGCCGCAAACGAGCGCTAATGAATAACTGGTTGGTTTAAAAAATAAGTGGAGGAAAAATTGCGGCTATTTAGTTTTGCAGGGCATTAAGGAATTCCTGTTTTTTTCTGCGGCTTACTTCCAGCTCTTTCTGGTTGCTGAGTATTACGCTGCCACCTTCGCCTTTGATGTACCTGGCTACGTGTTTAAGGTTTACTAAATAAGCATGATGAATGCGGAAGAAACGATGGCTCAGTAAAAGATCTTCATATTCTTTTAAATTTTTTGTTGCCACAATTTTTTTATTGTTGGTAAGATAAACCAGGGTATTGTTAGCACTGGCTTCGCAATACAAAATATCGTCTACGTTAATAAGGTCGATAGAACTTAACGAAGAAATAGCAATTTTTCCCAGGTCTGTATTTCCGGTCCTGGAAGCTGTAAGTAATTCGGTAAACTGGTTATGTGTATGCGCCTGTGATGAGCGTAATAATTTTTCGATGGTTTGTTTTAATTCATCCAGGTCGATGGGCTTTAATAAATAATCAAATGCATGAAATTTTATCGCTTTTAAAGAATAGTGATTATGTGCAGAAACGAAGACGACTTTAAAATCAATAGTATTTAATTCACGCAATAATTCAAAGCCACTTTTGCCCGGCATTTCCACATCTAAAAAAACAATATCGGGTTTGTGGGTATCTATTATTTGTAAGCCTTCATCAGCATTGGACGCAATACCAACAATATTTAATTGCGGTGCATGTAATGCCAGTAATTGCTGCAGAATGCTGCGGCCCCTTGGCTCATCGTCTATAATAATTGCCCTCAACATTTTTAATTGTGCGGTAAATGTATGATAACTTTTGTACCTGCGGCATTGTTGTCTGAATCAAACAGATCAATGATTTCAATTGAAGAATCATGCGAATAACGCTGTAGTCTTTCCTTGGTAATGTCTAATCCCATACTTTGCTTATCGGGCCGTTTAGGTAATAAGGTAGCTGCTTTGCGGCCAATGCCATTGTCTGTTATTTCTATACTGATGCCATCAGTATCATCAGTAAAAATCAGCGTAATATTTTTTTTGCCCTGTTTATTAGCCAACCCGTGCCACAACGCATTTTCAATAAATGGCTGAACTATCATTGATGGAATTTCTATCTGGTTATTGCTGCAATTATTTTGTATACTGAATGTAAATTCATCAGTAAAACGAAGTTGCTCTAAACTTAAATACCATTGCATCAGTTCCTGCTCTTCTTTTAAAGGCACGGTTTCCTTACCTGAATTTTCAAGTATGCGCCTTACCAATTTAGAGAACTGTGACAAGTAACCGTATGCGGCATCTGTATTTTTTGATATAATACATTCCTGTATGGAATTAAGCGAATTAAAAATAAAATGCGGGTTCATCTGGGCTCTCAGTGCTTTCATTTCCAGTTCGCTCATTTGTTGCTGTAGTGCTGCTTTTTTCTGAATGCTCTTTATCCGGATCTTAAAAGTGCGGTAAATAAAAATACCTGCAACCAGTAAACAGGATAGAAGAAACCAGCCTGTTTTCCAGAATGGCGGATGAATAATAAAATGAATACTGATATTTTCATTGGCAAAATCGCCATTGGCATTAGCCGCACGCAATACAATAGTGTAATTGCCCGGTGAGAGATTGGCATATTGTACTTCTCCTTTGTTGCCTACATATCTCCAGCCACTATCAATACCCTGTAACCGGCAATAATATTGATTGCGGAAAGGATTGGTATAATCCGGCAAAGCCCATTCAAAAAGAAGATTGTTATTATTATAATCCAGATTGATGGTGTTGCTACCGGCAATCACATTATTTCCGTTAACAGTAAAGTTGGTAAATAAAAGAGGTGGTACTATTTGTGATGCCGCCACTATTTTCTGAGGATTGAAAGCAGTTAAAAAAAACAGGCCACCAAGAATTATTTTCCCATTTGGAGCGCAATATACAATTGCATTTAAATCGTTGCTGTATAAACCATCTGCAGTAGAAAAGCGTTTAAAAATATTTTTGTCTTCATTAAAATAAATAAGGCCGTTTTTTGTTGCAAACCACCAGTTGCCTTGCTGGTCCGGTGCAAAGTCGTAAACGAATTTTTCAATTTCAGGAGGAAAATTTTTGATGACACAGTTATTTTTATCTTTCCATTTAACAATAATATTGTTGGCAAGTGAATAAAAATAACCGCCATATTTATAAATCCGTTCTGTGTGTGCGCCTGCACCAATTTGTTTTGTAAAAGGCCTTGTAAAACTGTTGGCCTTGCGATCGTAAAAAATAATGCCTTCGTCCAGATCACAAAGCCATAAATTACCTTCATCATCTTCTGCGGCATCTGCAATTACTAATTTTTTAGTAAGGCCGGTAGTTACCGGAAAACCTTCAAATATTTTATTGCATTTTCCGGATGTAGTGTCCATCTGCCACACCCCTCCACGCCAGGGGAAGATCCATAACTTTTTTTGGCTGTCGAAAAAAAGATAGTTGATAAAATTCCTGGGTAAAGAAGTGCTGTCTGTTGCCTTATGTTCAAACCATTTGGTATAGCCTGTTGCAAGATCAAAATTTACAATGCCTTCCGAAGTACTTAACCACCACCGTGAGTCAGATACTTTTATCATGGCAAGTGCAGCACTGGCTCTTTTTTTACCCGGATTATTCTTAAACAGCATATCGCTGAAATTATGTACCAGCTTCAGGCTGCTGTCGTATTCCATGAGTATGCTGTCTCCCTGTCCGCACAGGAGTAAATTATTTTTTACAGGATTCAGCATTACTTCCTGCGAAGTGATAGAAGAATTATACACCAGCGTATTAAATAACTGACGTTGCGGATTGTAAATGTATAATCCCTGGTCCGTGCATGTCCATACCCAGTTATCCGGCGAAACATAATTGCTTTTTACTACCGGGTACTCAGGTAAAAGCAATGGTTTTTTGTATTGAAAAAAATTTGTTGTTGCAGGATTGAATCCATTTAAGTGGCCGTTTAACCAAAACAAATCACTGCCATCGGGCTGCGGCACTTTGGCAATACTGTATACAGCAGAAGGAGAACCGGGCTTATTAAAAAAACTGGTCACCCGACCTGTTTTTTTGTCAAATAATTTTAAGCCGTATTGCCAGTTGCCTACCCATAATTTATTAGTACCTTCATTAAGTGCAGTTAAAAATAAAGGATTGTAATAAGGATCGTTACCAGCAGCAATTTCTTTTTTAAAACTATTATTTTTTGTGTTGAACGACCATAACCCTTCTGCTGTGCAAAGCCAGCAAATTTTATTTTCATCAAGTAAAACATAATTTGTCTTATTGCAAAATCTTTGATTGGTAACAGGTTCTTCTTTACCACAGAGAAAAAAAATACTGCTTCCATCATCTTTTTTAAATTTAAACAGGCCGCCATCTGTGCCGCACCAGATAAATTGCCCGTCAATGGCTATCGAAAAAATAATGGCGGATGTGCTGTACGGGCTTGCCGCCAGGTAGTAATTAATAAAACGTTGTGTTTTTTTATTGTAACAATTCAATCCCAGTGAAGTAGCTATCCAGATATTACCATCTTCATCTTCTTTAATTGCATTAATCGCATTATTACTGATACTCGTACTGTCTTTATCCCGGTGTTTAAAAACTTTTATAGAAGAGCCGTTCAATAAATTCAGTCCGTCTTCAGTACCAATCCATACCAATCCCTGTTTGTCTTTAAGCACACAGGTCACATGGTTATCACTAAGGCCGTTCTCTTCATTTATTTGTGAGAAGATAAGGTTGGTGGTGTTTTGCGCCCGGCTGTAAAAAGCAGGGCACAAGAGCAAAATGATATAAAAAATTTTTTTCAGCAAGTTGAAGAGGGTTTATTTCCTTTCCATACACAATTCCACCAGCACACCATTGGTGCCTTTGGGGTGAAGAAAACAAACCATTTTATTGTCCGCCCCTTCTTTCGGGGTTTCGTTCAGCAACACGAAGCCTTCTTTTTTAAGGCGTTCCATTTCGGCTTCAATATCAGTCACGTTAAAGGCAATATGGTGCATACCCTCGCCCTTTTTTTCTATAAATTTTGCAATCACGCCGTTGGGGTCAGTGCTTTCCAGCAATTCTATTTTGGTGTCTCCGGCTTTAAAAAAGGCAGTATTTACCTTTTCCGTGGCTACCAGTTCTGTCTTGTAACACTGACTATTCAGCAGTTTTTCAAACAGCGGAATGGAAATTGCGAGGTCTTTTACGGCAATACCAATATGTTCTGGTTTAAGCATAATTATTCATATTTATCAACACCTGTTTACGAAATCGGTAAATTGAACGCCTGCAGGCGAATGGAATAGCTAAAATAGAACCTTTTGCAGTAAATTTGCTTTATTAAGACAGAAACTAAATAGATTGATTTTATGTTGAAATTACCCATCTACCTCGACAATAATGCTACCACACCAATGGATCCAAGAGTGCTGGAAGCAATGACACCTTACTTTTTGCAGCATTTTGGTAATGCGGCAAGTCGTAACCATCCTTTTGGCTGGGAGGCAGAAGAGGCGGTAGATTATGCACGTGAGCAGGTAGCCAAATTAATTGGTGCCGATCCTAAAGAGATCATTTTTACCAGTGGTGCAACCGAAGGCGATAACCTGGGTATTAAAGGCGTGTATGAAATGTATGCCAGCAAAGGCAATCATATCATTACAGCAACAACTGAACATAAAGCGGTTTTAGATACCTGCAAGCATATTGAAAAATTAGGTGGAGAAGTGACTTATTTGCAGGTAAAAGCTGATGGCTTAATTGACTTGAAAGAACTGGAAGCAGCGATAAGGCCCACTACAATTCTTATTGCCATCATGTATGCCAATAACGAAATTGGAACAGTAATGCCGATAAAAGAGATCAGCACTATTGCACGCAAACATGGTGTGCTGGTATTTACTGATGGTACACAGGCAGTAGGTAAAATTCCTGTTGATGTAAATAAAGATGGTATTGACCTGATGGCGTTCACTGCACATAAAATGTACGGGCCAAAAGGTGTTGGGGCATTGTATGTTCGTCGTAAAAATCCAAGGGTAAAAGTTACTGCACAAATGGATGGCGGTGGCCACGAAAGAGGTATGAGAAGTGGTACTTTAAATGTGCCCGGTATTGTTGGATTTGGTAAAGCCTGCGAAATATGCATGCTGGATATGGCAGAAGACAGTAAACGTATTGTGAAAATGAGAGACCATTTAGAAACAGAATTAATGAAACTGGAAGAAGCTTACGTAAATGGCAGCAGAGAACATCGTTTGCCACATGTAACCAATATTTCTTTTAAGCATGTGGAAGGTGAAGGTTTGCTGATGGGCTTCAATAAAAACATCGCATTAAGCAGCGGAAGTGCTTGTACCTCTGCCTCATTAGAACCAAGCTATGTGTTAAAAGCATTAGGTTTGGGAGATGATCTGGCACATAGTTCTTTACGTTTTGGTTTAAGCCGTTTTACTACCGACGAAGAAATTGAATACACCATCAAAGCAATCAGCGAAACCGTATTGAAATTGAGAGATATGAGCCCGCTTTGGGAAATGTATAAAGAAGGCATTGATTTGAGCACAATCGAGTGGGCAGCACATTAAATAATTTCAGATTGTAGATTTGCGATTGCAGATTTACAATCTGAATAAATAAAAAATATACAATCATAAATCTAAAATACTAATCATGGCATACTCAGAAAAAGTTATCGATCACTACCAGAATCCTAAGAATGTTGGTACGTTGGATAAATCAAGCAAGAGTGTTGGCACCGGCCTGGTGGGAGCACCGGAATGTGGTGACGTAATGCGTTTGCAAATTGAAGTAGATAATGCAACCGGTATGATTACCGATGCAAAATTTAAAACCTTTGGTTGCGGCAGCGCTATTGCATCATCTTCATTGGCTACAGAATGGCTGAAAGGCAAAAGCATTGATGAAGCGCTAACAGTAGACAATATGGATTTTGTGGAAGAATTAAATCTTCCCCCTGTAAAAATTCACTGTTCGGTGTTGGCGGAAGATGCTATTAAAGCAGCTATCAACGATTATCGTGTTAAAAATGGTATGGAAGCTATTAAGTTTGAAGAAAGTGTAATTCACTAAAATTGTAAAAGATGAGTGCTGTAGCAACAGAAAATTCCATTTTTATCAGCGATAAAGCCAAAGCCAAAGTCATCAGCCTGATGACAGATGCCGGTGTTGCAGACGATCCCTCTTATTTTTTAAGAGTGGGTGTAGTTGGCGGCGGTTGCAGCGGACTGAGTTATAAAATGGATTTTGATAACGAAGTAAAACCAATGGACCAGGTGTTTGAAGACAAAGGCGTTAAATTAGTGTGCGACCTAAAAAGTTTTTTATACCTGGTAAATACAGAGCTGGAATTCAGTGATGGATTGAATGGCAAGGGTTTCTTTTTTAATAATCCTAATGCCAGCCGCAGCTGCGGTTGTGGAGAAAGTTTTGCAGTATAGTTAAGCTCCGGCTTGACTTCCTGTAACGGCTAAAATATTAAGCCCCCGGTTTTCCGGGGGCTTTTGCTTTCATAACGGTAATATTTTTATTGCTTCGGTGGCCTTGGTGGTGGTGGCGCATCTTTCACAATTTTGGGTGGCGTAAATTTTACACCACCTTCCGGCATGGGCGGTGGCGGCGGCGGAAGTTTGCCATATTTATTTTCAAAATATTCAGGCTTGGCATTCCAAACACTCATCCGAATTTTTTGCGTTATTCCCTTTTTGGTTAATAATATTACAGGCTCATCTTTTGCAGGCTGCACTAAAATGGCATAACCTTTTTCATTAATCTTTACCGGAGGTTTGGGTGGTCTTGGTGGCGGTGGAGCATCTTTTACATTTTTGGGTGGTGTAAATTTTACTTCTTCGGGGGGAGGTGGCGGTGGTTTGTGCATGCCTTTAGCCTGGGGCGGCGGTGGCGGAGGAATTGCTTTTTGGCCGGTTTGTGCCATACTATCGGCGGCAATTATACCAACTGCCAGCACAATGATCAATTTTTTCATAAAATTTTTTTTGTGAGATGCCTGGCAGGGAATAATCCATAAAAAAAGCCTCCCGATATTCGGGAGACTTTTCAGCAGTTGGTTTTGGGTAAACAACTATTTTGGTGAAACGAATCCTAAAGCGATTGTTTGCAGGTAATAAAACTTAAAAAACTTAACCCCCTGAAAGTGCTTTAAGATCTGGAATTTTAAAAACTGTCAGTTGTTTAACAGCATATCCGGGAAATATGACAGTGGCTTTACAAAAAGTGCTGCTTAAAAAGTTAAAATTTATTTTTTAACTGGTTATTTTGAAGGGTAAAAGGTATAGCCGGCATTCATATAAAATTTAATATGGTGTATTTTATCGCTGTAAATTAACTGGTTAAGTAGTAAATTGCAGCAATTTTAAAACCACATGTGGAGTATTTGTAAAAAAGAACTGCAACAATTTTTCAGTAACCTTACCGGCTATATTGCCATCATTTTGTTTTTAGTGGTAAACGGGTTATTCCTGTTTGTATTAAAAGACAGCAATATCTTCGATTTTGGTTATGCTACTTTAGATAAATTTTTTGAGCTGGCACCCTGGATCTTGCTTTTCCTGGTTCCGGCCATTACTATGCGCACACTTTCCGATGAATTTAAAGGTGGCACTTTTGAAATTCTGCAAACCAAACCACTTACTAAATGGCAGATTGTGCTGGGGAAATATCTTTCTATTATAATTGTATTGCTGTTTGTAATTCTGCCCACTTTCATTTATGTATTTACTATAAAAAAATTAAGTGTACTGGGTGGAATTGATGGCGGCGGTATAACGGGTAGCTATATCGGCTTATTTTTTTTAGCCGCTGTTTTTGCAGCTATCAGCTTGTGTTGCAGCGGCCTTACCAATAATGCGGTGGTAGCTTTTTTGATAAGTGTATTTGGTTGCCTCATTTTATTTTTTGGTTTCAGTGCATTGAGTAAATTATCTTTTTTTGAAAATGGATTAGATTATTATGTTGAAATGCTGGGTATCGATTTTCATTACCGCAGTATCAGCCGTGGCGTACTCGATAGCAGGGATGTAATTTATTTTCTGAGCATTATCTTTTTATTCCTTTTAGTAACAGTTAAAAATCTGCATAAAAAATAAATGGGCCTGCTTAAAAAAATATGGAACAGTAAACTTTGGCTGCCAATCACACTAGTCTTGCTGGTGCTCATCAACTGGCTGGCATCATCATATCATACCAGGATAGATTTTACTGACGAAAAAAGATTTACTTTATCTAAACCCACAAAAAAAATATTAAAAACACTGGATGATGTAGTGCAGGTTGATGTGTTTTTAAAAGGAGATTTTCCCAGTGGATTTAAAAAACTGGCGAATAGCGCCAATGAAATATTAAGTGAATTTAAGGAAGTAGCGGGCAGCAAAATACAATACAATTTTATTAGCCCCGATGAAGAGATGGAAGGTACCACGGTTAAGTGGGGCGATACATTGTCTGCACTGGGCTTATATCCATACAATTTAAAATCGCAGTTAAAAGAAGGTGAAAAGCAACAGTTGGTTTACCCTGTGGCATTAATGCGGTACAAAGAAAAAGTACTGCCGGTTAAGTTATATAATGGCATACCCAATATTGGCAGGCAGGAAATAAACAGTGCCGAGGCTTTAATGGAATTTGAATTAGCCAATACCATTTACAAATTAACACATGATGATAAACCAATGGTGGCTTATTCCATTGGTAATGGCGAACCACCGGTAGGTAGTTATATTACGTATGATCTGGTTGAAAGTGTATTACGTCCCAATTATAAATTATTTACGTTCAACTTAAATACACAACCGGAAATACCGGATACTTTTAAATTACTGATTATTGTAAAACCAACACAACCGTTTAGTGATATTGAAAAATTAAGGATCGACCAGTTTTTAATGCGGGGCGGTAAACTATTATTTTTTATAGATAAGCTGAATGCAGAAATGGATAGCCTGCGTATAAAAAATGAAGTGATCGCTTACGACAGAGGGTTGGAATTAAATGACCTGTTGTTTAAGTACGGCGCAAGAATTAACAGCGACCTGGTGATGGACCTGCAAAGTGATAAACTACCTTTTGACGTAAATGGCAATGGACAATTTGAATTTCTTACCTGGAATTATTTTCCGGTGTTTGCATCAAAGTCGGATAATATCATTAATAAAAACCTTGGTTTTGTATCGGGTAAGTTTGTAAACTCCATTGATACCATAGAAGCTGAAGGAATTAAGAAAACAATTTTATTAAGTTCATCTCCCAACTCCCGTACTATTGCAACACCAGCACTTATCAGCGGAAAAGAAAATGTAAATGCGCCGGAGGATGATAAATTTAAAAAGGCCAATATTCCGGTTGCAGTTTTATTAGAAGGGAAATTTCAATCCTTATACACCAACAGGTTATCGCAGGCATTAAATGATTCGCTGCAAAAATATGATGCGGTTTTTCAGCAACAATGTTTAACAGACAATAAAATTATCATTGCAGCAGATGGCGATATGGTATTGAACAGTGTTCAAAAAAACGAACCGTTGCCAATGGGTATGAATCCCTACACTTACGGAACGCAACAGCAATTTCAGTTTGCTAATAAAGATTTTTTACAAAACTGTTTAGACTATCTCATCAATCAATCGGGGCTTTCAGAAGCAAAATCAAAAGATTACACCCTGCGTTTACTGGATTCAAAAAAAGTGACTGCAGAAAAAACCAGCTGGCAGCTGATCAATATTGCGCTGCCGGTTTTACTGGTATTTTTATTCGCCATTATTTACCAATGGTGGCGTAAAAGAAAATACACTAAAAAATAAAAATGGACAAGAACCAATTGATATACGTTGTTTTCAGTGCTGTTATAATTATTGCATTGGTTTTAGACCTGGGTTTGCTGAGCAAAAAAAATAAGACCATCAGTTTAAAAACGGCTTTAATACAAACTATTTTCTGGGTATTGCTATCTGTTGCGTTTTGCGGTTTTATCTGGTTCGAAAATGAAAACGGCAATGGTAAAGCCGACGCCATTGCATACATCTCTGCTTATTTATTAGAATGGTCCTTGTCTATCGATAATATTTTCGTGTTTATCATCATCTTTTCTTTTTTTAAAGTAAAGGAAAATAATTATTCAAGAGTATTGTTGCTTGGTATTTTGATGGCCATTGTTTTCAGGATTTTATTTATTGCTGTTGGTAGTGCCGCTGTAGCTAAATATGAATGGATCATGTACATTTTTGGCGTGTTCCTGGTATACACCGGTATAAAAATGTTTGCCAGCAATGAAGAGGCAGAATTTAATCCGCAGGAAAACTGGGCCTTCCGTTTTATGAAAAAATTTATGCGTACTACTGATGAAGAACCGCATGGCCGTTTCATCATCACCAGGAATAATAAATCCTACTTTACTAAACTATCAATGGTAGTGATAATGCTGGGTTTAATTGATATTGTATTTGCGGTGGATTCCATTCCTGCTGTATTCTCTATCATCCCTGACCCCAGTAAAAAATTATTGATCTACTCTTCCAATATTTTTGCGGTGTTGGGGTTACGCAGTTTGTTTTTTTTATTGCGTGGTGCTGCCAGCAAATTCGATTATTTACAACAAGGTATTGCTATTGTGTTATTGTTTATCGGTGTAAAAATGCTGATCGCTAACTGGGTGCATATGCCGGTTTGGGTATCGCTGCTGGTGATTGTGGTTTGTATTACAGGATCAATATTATATTCTATCTATCATAAACGTAAAGGGATCCGTGAAGATTAAGGTGAATAAACAGTTACTCTAAAACTTTTAGATGTACACCATTACAGCAATAGAAAAAATAATTGACGGTCGTTTTTTGGTAAACAAAAACCGGGATGCAGCTATTGAACATTTACTGATCGATAGCCGTAAATTATTATTTCCATCCTCTACTATATTTTTTACCATCCCCGGCCCACGCAGGCAAGGCAATGCTTTTGTAAAAGACCTATACCATAAAGGTGTACGGCATTTTATAGTTGATAAATCTTTTGTTTTTTTACCGGAAGAATATGATGGCGCCAATATTATACTGGTAGAAAGTGTGTTGGCAGCTTTACAAAAATTAACGGCATATCACCGTAGCCGGTTTAATTTTCCGGTAATTGGTATTACAGGAAGTAATGGAAAAACAATTGTGAAAGAATGGTTGTATCAATTGCTGCAGGCAGATTATACTATTGTACGCAGCCCCAAAAGTTATAACTCACAAATTGGCGTGCCGCTCAGTGTGTGGCAAATGAATGACACCTATACGTTGGGTATTTTTGAAGCTGGCATTTCTTTAGCTGGTGAAATGGAGAGGCTGGAAAAAATAATTCAACCTACTATTGGCATCTTTACCAATATTGGTGAAGCACACAGCGAAGGCTTTGAAAATATCGGGGCCAAGATCAATGAAAAAACAAAACTTTTTAAAAATACTGAAACAGTTATTTATTGCAAAGATGAAACTTTAATTGACGAAGCGTTATCAGAACTGCAACAAAAAAATAATAATACACTATTCAGTTGGGGGCAAAAAGAGGAGGCCACGCTTTGTATCAACACCATACAGGTGCAGCCATTTAATACAGTTATAAAAGCGATATTTAAAGAAAGAAAAATAAGCATCTCCATACCGTTTAATAATGATGCAGCTATAAAAAATGCTATCACCTGCTGGAGCGTATTATTGCATTTGCAGGTAAGCGACGAGGTGATACAGGAGCGCATGCTGCAACTGAAGCCTGTTGAAATGCGGTTGGAATTAAAGGAAGGCATCAACAATTGTTCGGTAATTAATGATAGTTACAGTGCCGATATCACTTCACTTTCTATTGCACTGGATTTTTTACAACAACAGCAACAACATCCAAAGCGTACAGTTATCATCAGCGACATTTTGCAGAGTGGTAAAACCAATGCTGCATTGTATGAAGAAGTGGCGGATATTCTGCAACAAAAAAATATTAACCGCCTTATTGGAATAGGAACAGAAATTTCCAAATACAGTACTTGTTTTGAAAAGATCAGGGAAACAGCCTTCTTTACTTCCACCAATGAATTTAAACAACAGTTTCCTTCACTGCATTTTTATAATGAAACCATTTTATTAAAAGGAGCCAGGATATTTGAGTTTGAACAGATCAGTCATTTGCTGGAACAGAAAAGCCACCAGACCGTACTGGAAATAAATTTAAGCGCACTCATTCATAATTTAAAAACCTACCAGCAACAATTAAAGCCCGGCGTAAAACTAATGGCCATGGTAAAAGCTTTCAGCTATGGTAGTGGTAGTTTTGAAATTGCGAATTTATTACAATTTCAAAAAGTGGATTATTTAGCGGTGGCTTATGCCGATGAGGGTGTGGAATTAAGAAGAGCAGGCATTACGTTACCCATAATGGTGATGAATGCAGAAGAAAGTACTTTTGATATGCTGGTACAATTTAACCTGGAACCGGAGTTATATTCCTTTGGTATTTTAACAGCTTTTGAAAATTATTTGCTGCAATCGGGTATCAACAATTACCCGGTGCATATAAAATTAGATACCGGTATGCACCGCCTGGGTTTTGAAGCAGGAGAAATAAAAACGTTGAGTAAAAAATTACATGCTTCGCCTCAATTCAAAATTCAATCGGTATTCTCACACCTGGCAGCGAGTGACAATAAAGTGCACGATGATTTTACAAAATATCAATCGGACCTGTTTTTAAAAGGCTGCAAAGAAATTGAAAAAAATATCAGCTACCCTTTCATCAAACACATTGCCAATACTTCTGCTATTCACCGGCATAAAGAGTTGCAATTAGATATGGTACGGTTGGGAATTGGTTTATATGGTGTGGATAGCAACCTGGGCATGCAACAGCAATTGAAAAATGTAAGCACCTTAAAAACCACCATCTCACAAATAAAAAAAGTAAAGGCCGGCGAAAGCATTGGCTATAGCCGTAATGGTATTGCTGAAAAAGATTCGGTAATTGCCACAGTGCGTATTGGTTATGCCGATGGTTATCCAAGAAGCCTGGGCAACGGTATTGGTAAAATGAATGTGAATGGTATACTGGCGCCGGTAATTGGCAATGTATGTATGGATATGACCATGCTGGACATTACAGGCATTGCTGCAAAAGAAGGCGATGACGTAATGGTATTTGGCGAGAAGCTTGCAGTAACAGAAGTTGCCCACTGGGCCAATACAATTGCCTACGAAATATTAACCGGTATATCCCAAAGGGTGAAGAGGGTGTATTATGAAGAATAGAGAGGTTACGGGTTAGAGGGGTTACGAGTTAGAAGAGTTACGGGTTAATTTTGTTTTTTATTTACATTGTTAATAGCCGCTTTGATCTCTTCGCAAACAATCAATTAACCCGTAACCCGTAACATAACTTCTAAACTGCTAAACCCTAAACTCTAAACCCCCAAACTGTCTTATATTTGCGCCTTATTATGAAAGCAAAACACATTGCATTTATTATTGCGCTGGTTGTATTGGCCGACCAGGCTTTGAAGTTGTACATCAAAACACATTATGGATTAAATGAATCGCACAATGTTTTGGGCAGCGGTTTTCAACTTTATTTTGTAGAAAACCCCGGTATGGCCTATGGTTGGAAGTTTGGCGGCAACTGGGGTAAACTGGCACTTACCGTGTTCAGATTGGTGGCCGTGGTATTTGGTACCTGGTACCTGGGCAGCATTATCAAACAGCAATACCATAAAGGATTTATCGTTTGTGCGGCATTAATTTATGCAGGCGCATTGGGTAATTTGATCGATTCTGCATTTTATGGATTAATTTTTGATAAAGGAATGGTGCCAGATCAGGCAACAGGAGAATATGCAGGGTACAGTGGTTTGGCAGTATTGGCAAAACATGGGTATGCCTCCTTTTTACATGGTAATGTGGTGGATATGCTTTACTTCCCGGTTATTCACGGCACTTTTCCTAAATGGTTGCCATTCTGGGGAGGACAGGAGTTTGAATTTTTCAGGCCGATATTTAACCTGGCCGATGCAGCAATATCAACAGGTGTAATTACAATTTTAGTTTTCCAGAAGCGCTTTTTCAAGCAGCGTAAAAGCGATGAAACTAATCATACGGTGGAAACCAAGGCTTTAGTCAACGACGAATCGCAGGTTTCATAAAAAACTTATCTTTATAAAACATTAAATTTAATACCGGGGTATGAAAATTTTTAAGTCAGTTATCCTTGTTCTGGCAATAGTTGTAGCATTTTTATCCTGCCAGAAAGAAATAGCTTTTGATAATAACGGAGTATCTGCCGGAGCTTTTAAAAAAGATGCAGGAGGCAATTGCCTTCCTGTTACTGTAACCGGTGTTTTTAAAGTGGATAGTGCATTAACCAATGCCTTATTTGTAGATATCCAGGTAAATGTAACTACTCCCGGCACCTTCGAAATTAAATCAGACACCATTAACGGGTTTTCTTTCAGCAGAACAGGCTCGGTAGTTTTTGGCACTAATACCATCAGGTTGTATGGTAGTGGCAAGCCGCTTGCAGCAGGCACCAATACATTTACCGTAAAGTATGGTATAAGCACCTGCTCATTTAGTATAACTGTAATTAACTCCAGTACATCAAATGCAGTATTTACGTTAGACGGCTCTCCCGGAATATGTGCCAGTGCATCAGTTGCCGGTACCTACACTGTTGGCGTGGCATTAACCCCCGCAAACACACTTACCATTCAGGTTAATGTAACTGCTACCGGTACTTATGCTATTGGCGCAGCTACTACCAGTGGTTTTCTTTTTACAGGATCAGGTGTTTTTACTTTACCCGGTTTACAAAATGTAACGCTAACGGGTACCGGAACACCTTTAACAGCAGGGCCTGCAACAGTAACAGTATTAAATATTGCGGGTAGCACCTGTACTTATGATATTAATGTGCTTCCGGTGGGTGGTGCAGCAGCTGTATTTACTTTAGATGGTGCACCTAATACCTGCACTAATTTTATTGTAAACGGAACCTATACAGCAACCATTCCTGTTACTGCAAGTAATAACGTTAAGCTAAATGTTACCGTAACAACGGCGGGTAGTTATTCTGTTACCACCAACACAGTTGATGGTATAACTTTTAGCGGATCAGGTACATTAGCTGCGGGTGCGCAGGTGATTACATTAACTGCCTCCGGAACACCAACAACCCTTGGTACCTTTAATACATTTAAACCAAATATCACCAACAGCTGCGATTTTGCAGTGACGGTAGCAGCGGCACCTGCCCCTGCAGTATACACGTTAAGCGGCGCTCCTTCAGCATGTGCGCCTATTACAGTTAATGGCACTTATGCCGGATCAACAGCTTTAAATGCAACCAATACTGCTGTAGTACAGGTAAATGTAAGTTCGCCAGGGTCTTACACACTTACAACAAATACTGTAAATGGAATGACATTCTCTGCAACAGGGATCTTTACCGCAACAGGCATACAGCCAGTTACATTACAGGGTTCGGGTACGCCGGGTGCTGCTGCAACCACCAGCACTTTTACGCCACAAACCGGTACTTCAAGTTGCACATTTGATGTGGTGGTAGCTGCAGCTCCAACCGGTATTCTTACTTGTAAAATTGATGGTGTTCAATACACTTTTAATTTCCTGGCGCAAGGAACTTATTTTGTACCTGGAGATTTACTGATGTCAGGATATACAACTGCAACAAATTCTGAAGGGTTGGTTTTAGATATTGATAAGTCAAGCACAGGCGGCACTGTAACCACCGGCACCTATGTGAATACATTGCTGGGAAGTACTACCGGCGGTTATATTTTAGGGGCGAATTACAAAGATTTAAATGCCGTTACCTGGTCTCCTAAAAGTATACTTTCAACTCCTGATCCGTTTACTATAATTATAACCAGCCTTACTGCTACTACTGTAACGGGAACCTTTAGCGGTACAGTGAGAGAGAATTTCGGGTCTGGAACTAATACAAAATCAATTACCAATGGCGTCTTCAATTTACCCATTCACTAAAAATTATTTATAATTAAACACAGTATTTTTTAGTATTCACCTTATTGATATTACAAATGAAAAAATTAACAGGGATAGCAGGAATAGTTACAATATTGTTTTTATCCGGTTGCCAGAAAGAATACAGTACTGAAAATGGCGGTGGCGATGGGGCAGGTGTTCTTATTGGTGCCGATTGCCGTATCAGCAAGATAGCCTTCAGCGACAGTACAACCGGTGTAAGCATAGGTTCCCTCGGTGCTACAATCGATGGCTCAGATGCGGTAACTGATATTACTAAATTCGACAGCCTTACCTTAACCATTGATTTTAATTCGGTGCCACAATATTTCAGCGATACGGTTTATGTTGATCCTGACCAATATTATGTTTTTGATGCTACTACCAAGCGCATTAAATTATTGCACGGGCTTATTGACCCCACCTTGCCAGGTTCACCCGAATTTGATGTAGCGTATAATTATGATGCAGCAGGATTCCTGATCAGCAAATCATACACTTATTCTTCGCTACCTGCTATTCCGTATCAAACTGTTACGTACACATATACTGGTGGTAACCTTACACACATGACTATGATAGATGAGTTTACTACTGGTATCATTAAAGATGCAGACCTTACCTATTACACGAATATCTCCCCTAAAAATTACCTGTATCTTTTTCCTGATGAAGATACTTATGCACCGTATAACCAGTTTTTTAATTTTGGCAGAAAATCAACCAATGCAGTTAAAAACCTGAAAGTGCGTTTTTACGATCCGGGTAATGTGGTGGTTGATTCAGCAGTGTCTGCATTCAGTTCGTATATAATGAGCCGTGATAATTACGTGGTCAGCACATATATGCTGGGTGATGATCAATCAAGCATTCCTGCAGTTGAGGGTAAATTGAAGTTCTCTTACAAATGTAAATAAAGCGTGAGTAGTGAGTCATGAATCGTCAGCAGTTTAAGAGACTGCTTATTTTACGACAGACTATTCCCGTTTCACGAAAAAAGCCCTTCCGTAGAAACGGGAGGGCTTTTCTTTTGTATTTCAAACTTCACGGCGAAGTGTCTTTATTTCATTTTAATTATTCTTTTATTGATCACCTGGTTATTGCTGGCTACCGAAAGCATATACATTCCCTGGGGCAGGTCTTTAACAATATCCAGCCTTACTTTATTCCAGCCTTTTTTACCATCTACCCATTGCTGAAATATCATGTGGCCAAACATATCTGATAACTGAATGTTTATTTTATTTTGCCTTGGTACGGTAATATCCAGGAGTATATAATCTGTAACGGGATTGGTAACTCCTTTTACTGCAAAATCAATCGACTTATTATTGAGTATGATAATGGGGCTGTAACTATGCAATCCTTCATGGTCATTTAATTTTAAGCGGTAATAAGTAAGTCCTGCTAATTTATCCGGATCGTTAAAACTATAGTTTGTTGTAATAGCGGTATTGCCCGCTTTAACAGTGCCGGCTATACTAAAATTAATACCATCAATACTTTTCTCAATTTCAAAATTAGTAACGTTACTACCCGGTGTTAAAGACCAGTTTAGATCTGCATTGGATTGTACCTCCTGCCCGGTAAATGATCGTAGATTTACATTGAGGATAACGCCGCAGTTAATAATGTTTAACATGGTACTGGCATTGTTACTGTATGCACAGTTTACATTGGTTAAGTTAGAGGGCGTGGTGGCAACTACTGCCCTGTAACGATGACCACTATCGGCCATGGTAGCTAAAAACAAAGGATAATTGGCAGTATATTCCCATTGCCCGCTCACTAATGCCGGAGAGCCAACACCACTTATGCCTGTATCAAACCAGGTGCTGCCACCGTTGGTGCTCTTTTGCCATTTGTAATACACATAATTAGGAAAGAAACAACGGATGGTGGCCGAGAGATCTATCTGTGCATCTTTACACACTTTTATTTCGGGATTATATTTTAAGATAAGGTCGGGTACACAGGTAGATAAATTCACATCATCCACTGCCCAATCATTACCACCTCCACCAGGAGAATTATTGCGTATAGATAATGTAAAAGATGTTTGTGCCCCACCGGTTAAATAAGTGAATCCTTTTTTTACCCATTGGGCATTATAAGAAATATCTCCTGTGGTATAATAATCAATACCATTTAATTGAAACGTAAGGTTGGGCTTTACACCGGGAGGATACGGCCCGTTGAATAAAGCATTTAAGGCACCACGCCCATTACTGTCGCAGGAACATTTAGAACAGATATTCCTGAACCATGCACTAAAATCGTAGTAAGTAGATGGGCATAAATTAGTAATGGTTTGCTGTATGGCCGGGTTGGTGGCATAACTGGCATTAACAATAGCCATATAACCACCTGTACTACCCACTGTTGTGGCAGGGTTACCGGCTGTGGCACTTACTGCACCGGTATGGTCGCCAATAATATCCCATACGCTAAACACTCTTGAATTATCAGGGTATGGTACACCGTTATTAGTGGCTCCGGCAGCACTGGTGTTGTTAGCAATACCATAGCTGCCATCGTTGGGTTGATTGGCCGAAAAGTTTACAAATGAATAACCAGGTACAATTGCAGAGGCACTCCTGTTCCTGGTGTTACCACTGCCAAAAGTACCGTTGTTTTCAATCACTGCATTACCACCAACATAATTAGGGCATACGCCGATATTCTGAAACACCATGATATTATTGGCAGCAAAACCTGCTGTTACCGCTGCAGCGCTTTGTGTGTAGCGGAAAGCGCCACCCGGCATAGTGATCAGACTATTATACGTAACTGCATTTTTTATTTTTACCCTGAAGGAAGCTACCATAATGCAGACACCTCCATAAAAAGAAGGTTTATCATTATAAGCAATTGTACCACCACCTGTAACAGCATTGCCTGTATTAGCAGCAACGCCTGCTGTTTTACCCATGTTGATACGCAAGGTTTGGTTGATGCCGTTAAACATGGCGGCATCATCGCTTGCTGCATCTGTATACGAACGAAAGGTTAAGCCTTCGTTAGTAATGATCTTAAGTGTACCGGGTAAATAGGTGAAGTTGGCATTGATAGTATCGTTATACCTTACTTGCGTAATAGAAAATGCGGCAAAATTACCTACAGCAATGGCCGCTCTTATTTCAAGGGTATCGCCGGGTTCAAAAGTGCCCCCGGTAATATTTTTTGAAACGTTGATATAACTTTTTCCTGTTTGTACCTGCGCATACAAATGCTGATTACTGATCAGGCTCAGCAATAAAAGTGTACCAATAAATAAAAGTTGAGGTAAATGTATTTTCATAGTGTTTCAGTTTTGGTGCTGAAATATGGATTCGGATATTTATAATGTTCATCATTATACTTTCTGTTTAATATTATCCCGTTGGGACAATTCGATTTACCAGGAGGGACTATAAGGGTAGTATCAGGCCACGGTATTTTATCGTTGTGATAAAACACATCGGGGCATAGTAAGGTTTAATCTGAAGTGTATTAATCTGACAACGTAAAAGCCATACTGTTATTTTATAAAAAGAAACCTATTTTTTCAAATTGTTTATAAAGGCTTAATAACCAGTTTTTTTACGGAAAATGCAACTGAATACTACGGCTTTTTTTACCAGGCAGTAGTAAAAAACTATAAAGAACTATAGTGTTTTTACAGGTAAATTTAACAGGGTTGCGCTTTGAAAACTGTTTTAGGGATAAAAACTTATCTTTATAAGAGTACTTATTGCTGATATGAAAGTTTTTAAAACGATACTGCTTTTAATAACAGGGGCACTGTTTTTTCAGTCTTGCCAGCGGGAATTATTTTTTGACGGCATCTCTACAGGAAAATTAAAAAAAGATGCAACCGGCAATTGCCAGCCTGTTAAAGTAAGCGGTGTGTACAATATTGATTCTGTATTCAGCAATAAAAATTTTATTGAGGTAGAGGTGGAGGTTTCTTTTGCAGGCACTTATGAAATTACTTCGGATACTATAAATGGTTTTTATTTTCACCAGGCAGGAAAGATTAATAAAGGTACCAGCACTATTCATTTAATGGCAAGCGGCAAACCCGTCACAGAAGGAAATAATTGTTTCACTATCAGGTATGGATCCAGTACCTGCAATGTTTGTATAAAAACTTCCGGACCGCAACCTGCACAATATACCCTGGCAGGAGCACCCAACAGCTGTACCGGCATATTTGCAGATGGCAGTTATGTTATTGGTAAGCCCCTTTCACCTTCTAATATTTTAAAAGTGCAGGCTATTGTTGCCACACCGGGTGATTATACTATAAACGCTACAACAACCAACGGTTTTTCATTTTCGACATCTGGAGTGTTTACCACAACCGGTTTACAGGATGTATATTTAAAAGGAACAGGTACCCCATTAAAAGCAGAAGTATCAACAGTAATAGTAAATGGTGTGGTTAGCAAATGTAATACAGGTATTACAGTGCTGTCTGATACCGCAGGTAAAGCCGTATTTAGTTTTGAAGGTTCGCCTAATGATTGTATCAACTTTACCATTGATGGCAATTATTATGTGGGTATTGCTGCAACAACAGGAAATACCGTTACCATGCATGTAAATGTAAGTAAGCCGGGTTCCTATTCTATCAATACCAATACAGCAAATGGCATTAGCTTTAGTGATGCAGGAGCTTTTGCTACAGTAGGCCAGCACACCGTGGTATTATTGGCAAAGGGTACACCTGTACGTGCAGAGTCAACAGCTTTTGTACCTAACACGGGAACAGTATCCTGTAATTTTTATTTAACTGTTGCACCATTGCCACCACCGGCAACATTTACTTTAAGCGGGGCACCTGGCGCATGTGCACCGGTTACGGTAAATGGTTTTTATATTCTTGCCAAACCATTGGATGGCGCTAACACAGTAATGATCCAGGTAGATGTGAGTAGTATTGGTTCTTATACCATTGCCACCAATTCAGTTAATGGTATGAGTTTTACAGCATCGGGAGTATTTTCGTCAACAGGTTTGCAGAATGTACTACTGCGTGGCAGTGGCGTACCAGGGTCAACGGGATCGTATACACTAACACCGAGAGTTGGAACTTCAGCCTGTAACTTTAGTATATTGGTTATACAATAAAGCTACAGGCTAAAATGCTTCCGTTTTGTTTATATTTTTCCCACCATATTTGCAGGTATCACCCATTCATCAAATTCTTTAGGCGTTACATAACCCAGTTTAACCGCCATTTCTTTTAATGTGGTTCCTTCTTTATGAGCTTTCTGTGCAATTTCTGCGGCTTTGTAATAACCGATCTTTGTGTTAAGTGCTGTAACCAGCATTAAACTATTGTCAACATGTTTTTTAATGTTGGCTCTTAATGGTTCAATGCCAACAGCACATTTATCATTAAAGCTCACACAACCGTCACCAATTAATCTTGCGCTGTGTAAAAAATTATAGATCATCACCGGTTTAAAAACGTTCAGTTCAAAATGGCCATTGCTGCCACCGATACCAATGGTAACATCATTGCCCATTACCTGGGCAGCAATCATGGTCAGTGCTTCGCATTGTGTCGGATTTACTTTGCCCGGCATAATTGATGAGCCCGGTTCGTTATCAGGAATATGAATTTCTCCAATACCACTTCTTGGTCCGCTTGATAACATGCGTACATCATTAGCGATCTTCATTAAACTAACAGCAACAGTTTTTAATGCACCATGCGCTTCTACTATTGCATCATGTGCAGCCAGGGCTTCAAATTTATTATCAGCAGTCCTGAATGGCAGCCTGGTTAATTTTGCAATATGCTTTGCCACATTCACATCATACTTTGGTGGAGTGTTGATACCGGTACCAACAGCAGTGCCGCCTAAAGCCAGCTCACTCAAATGCGCTAAAGTATTTTTTATTGCTTTTAATCCATGGTCTAATTGCGAAACATAACCACTGAATTCTTGTCCTAAAGTAAGTGGGGTAGCATCCATAAAATGTGTGCGGCCAATCTTCACCACTTTTTTAAAAGCCTTTGCTTTTTTATCTAAAGTATTCCTGAGCTTAGTAATACCCGGAATGGTAGTTTCCACTAAAATTTTGTAAGCGGCGATATGCATTGCAGTAGGAAAAGTATCGTTACTGCTCTGGCTTTTATTTACATCATCATTAGGATGCAGGTATTTTTCTTTATCAGATAGTTTGCCACCATTTAATACATGGCCACGATAAGCCACCACTTCATTTACATTCATATTGCTCTGGGTACCACTGCCGGTTTGCCAAACCACCAAAGGAAAATAATCATTCAGCTTTCCTTCTAAAATTTCTTTACATACTTTACCGATAAGGTCGGCTTTCTTTTTGGTTAAAACGCCTGCATCGTAATTGGTTAATGCCGCTGCATGCTTTAAATAAGCAAATGCAGCAATAATTTCTTTAGGCATTTTGTTGATGTCCTGTGCAATTTTAAAATTGTCGATGCTGCGCTGGGTTTGTGCGCCATAATACGCATTTACGGGTACCTGCACTTCACCCATAGTATCTTTTTCTATTCTGTATTCCATAAAATGATTTTATTGTAATTAGAGGATGCAAAATTAACACAAAAGCGCTATCAATTATAATGTAGTTTTAGGTGAACAAAACTATTTTATGAAGCTTGTTGTGATCTGCTTTTTTATTGTATTAGCCAGTTGTACCGGCAGTTCGCAAAGGAACGTTTTTACAAATGGTAGCGATACAGGTAAAGCCGTAAATAAGGATACTGTACCGATAGCAGATGCCGATAGTATAAAACCGGTTACACCTGTAATAGCAACCAGTAGGGATACTGTTGCAGTTAAGAGAAATGGGTTACAAGAGCAATTACTTGTCTATGCAGGATCGCTTATTGGCACACCTTACAAGTATGCGTCCACCGATCCTGAAGAGGGATTCGACTGCTCTGGTTTTATAACGCATGTGTTTAATCACTTTAATATTACAGTGCCAAGATCGTCGGTTGATTTTACCAATTACGGTAAAACCGTTTCGGCTGTGGAGGCCAGGCCTGCGGATTTAATTTTATTTACAGGAACAGACAGCAGCAGGATTGTAGGCCATATGGGAATCATTGTAAGTAATGATACTGCTGAAATTAAATTTATTCATTCCACATCGGGCAAAGCAAATGGCGTAACCATTACGCCATTAAACGATTACTACAAACACCGGTTTGTAAAAGTGATAAGGGTGTTTAATTAAAGTTGATAAAAATTCAATTAATTTTAAAAGCATAACTAAAGTATATTTAAATTCACTTCCTAAAAACATACATTAATGAAGCCTCTAATCTTCCTGTTGGTATTAATATTCCCGTTTTACTTAAATGCACAAACACCGGTAAGAGAAAAAATTTCCATGGATAAGAACTGGAAATTTCATTTCGGGGATGCTGCGGATACCAAAAATGATTTTAATTACAACATCAACTACAACTTAGCTAAGGCGGGCTCGGGCAGAGGTTGCATTGCACCCGATTTTAATGATTCTGCATGGCGCACACTGGATGTGCCACACGACTGGGCAGTAGAACAGGATTTTGTAAATATTAAAGATGAAGGTTTACAGGACCATGGTTTTAAAGCTGTAGGTGGTTTATTTCCCAAAACAAGTATTGGATGGTACCGTAAAACATTTACAGTAGCTGCAGCTGATTCCGGCAATAAATTCAATATCCATTTTGATGGTGTGTTTCGTAATTGCAAGGTTTTTTTAAATGGGCATTACCTGGGTAATAATGAAAGTGGCTACAGTGAATTTTTGTTGGATATTTCAGATTATGTCAACTTCCATAAAAAAAATGTATTGGTGGTAAGAGTAGATGCTTCGCAATATGAAGGCTGGTTTTACGAGGGCGCAGGTATTTACAGGCATGTATGGTTAGAGAAATTTAATCCGTTTCATGTTGCACAATACGGCACATTTGTAACGAGTACGGTTAAAGACAGTGTGGCTACGGTTGCAGTGGAAACTACTGTTGCCAATAATACTTTCAGCAGGGCATCAGGCAGTTTACAATATTTTATCTACGATAAAAACAATAAAAAAGTAACGGGCACTATTGTAGAAGGTGTTTCTGTTACTAACGGCGAAACCAAAAAAATACAGTACCAGTTTAAGATCACTAATCCAATGTTGTGGGATTTAGATAATCCCAATCTTTATAAACTGGTCACTGTCATCAGGCAGAATGATAAAGTTACGGATAGTACCAGCACTACATTTGGAATACGAACCATTATTGCGGATGCAACAAAAGGCCTGAGCTTAAATGGTAAGCCGATAAAAATTTATGGCGTATGCTGTCACCAGGATCATGCCGGTGTAGGCAGTGCATTACCAGATGCTTTGCAATACTACCGTATTAAGTTATTAAAAGAAATGGGCGTAAATGCTTATCGTACTTCTCACAATCCTCCAACACCGGAATTATTGCAGGCCTGCGATGAATTGGGCATGCTGGTATTAGATGAAAATAGGTTGATAGGAACTTCTGCCGAATACATGAGCCAGTTTGAAAGATTGTTGTTAAGAGACAGGAATCACCCCAGTGTTTTTATGTGGAGCATTGGCAACGAAGAAGGATGGATACACGGCAGCGATGTTGGGCGAAGGCTTGCACAAACTTTAATACAAAGACAAAAAGAACTGGATCCTTCCAGGGTGTGTACTTATGCAGCCAATAACGGCGGCAACCGTACAGGCATAAACGAAGTGATACCTGTAAGAGGTTTCAATTATTTTGTACAAAAAAGTGATCAGTACCATGCTGCTTATCCCAACCAGCCGGTGATGGGATCAGAAACCGGCAGTACCGTTACAACAAGAGGTATTTATGCAACTGATACTATTAAAGGGTATGTTGTTGACCGGGACTCCACACATCCTTCATGGGCAACTACTGCTGAAGAATGGTGGAAACCTAATGCACATAAAGATTGGTTTATGGGAGGTTTTGTGTGGACGGGCTTTGATTATCGTGGAGAGCCCACACCTTATGAATGGCCTTGTATCAACAGTCATTTTGGTATCATGGATATGTGTGGTTTTCCTAAAAATATTTATTACTATTATCAAAGCTGGTGGAGTAATAAAGATGTATTGCAATTGAGTCCGCACTGGAACTGGACAACAGGAGATAGCATTAAAGTATGGGTAAACAGTAATGCAGAAGAAGTGGAATTAAAATTGAATGGAAAAAGTTTAGGAAAAAAAATGATGGAAAGAGAAGGGCACCTGGAATGGAAAGTAAAATACACTCCGGGAAAACTGGAGGCCTTTGGAAAAAGAAACGGCAAAAAATTATATGCTAAAGTAGAAACCACTACAGCACCTTACCAGATTGTTTTATCACCCGACAGAACAGCGCTGAAAGCAGATGGTGCTGATGTTTGTGTAATGAATGTGACCGTTACTGATAATAAAGGAAGAGAAGTGGCAACAGCGATGAACAATATTAATTTTTCGATAGAAGGCGATGCAAAAATTATTGGAGTGGGTAATGGTGACCCCAGCAGCCATGAGCCGGATAAGTTTTTTGATAATAACTGGCAGCGAAAATTATTTAATGGTAAATGCCAGGTGATCATACAATCTGCAGAAGTAACAGGCGATATTAAATTTACTGCAACGGGTAACGGATTGCAGGCTGCAACAGTTATTGTAAAAACAAAGAAATAATTCTGTCAAAAATAAACAATGAATAAAAAAATAACCAGCCAATTTTCTTTAGTGATAATTTTAGCTTTGCTTTTTTCTTTTGCATCAGCACAGGTAAAACCTTCTCCTGCACAATTAGCCTGGCATGAAATGGAGTTTTATTTATTTGCACATTTTGGGCCTAATACATTTACTGATCTGGAGTGGGGGCATGGTGACGAAAAAGAAGAAGTGTTTAATCCTGCAAAACTGGATTGCAACCAATGGTGCCGTGTGGCAAAAGCTGCCGGTGCAAAAGGTATCATCATCACTGCAAAACACCACGACGGGTTTTGTTTGTGGCCCAGCAAATTCAGTAAACACACCGTAAGAGAAAGTAAATGGAAAAATGGTAAAGGCGACGTGTTGAAAGAATTATCTGTAGCCTGTAAAAAATATGGTTTAAAATTCGGCGTGTACATTTCTCCATGGGACAGAAACCATCCTGATTATGGTACAGAAAAATACAATGATGTTTTTGTGGGAATGATGAAAGAATTGTTTACCAATTATGGCCCGATTACAGAATTATGGTGGGATGGTGCTAATGGCGAAGGCCCCAATGGAAAAAAGCAAGTATACGATTGGAAAAGATTTAAGGAAACCGTAAGAACACTTTCGCCCAAAACTGTAGTGTTCAGTGACATTGGTCCGGGTATAAGATGGGTGGGTAACGAAAATGGCGTGGCGGGAATCACCAACTGGAACACATTGACTATTGATGGGTTTGAACCGGGCGCCAAAGCACCATCAACAGATACTTTAAACGCAGGCAATGCCTATGGTAAATACTGGATACCTGCAGAATGCGATGTCAGCATCAGGCCGGGTTGGTTTTATCATAAAGCGGAAGATGATAAAGTAAAAACACCAGAGCAGTTATTTCAATTGTATGAAAAAAGTGTAGGCCGTGGTGCCAATTTATTGTTGAATGTACCACCCGATGGTAATGGATTAATTACAGCATTTGATTCAGTTGCGTTGGTTGGCTTTAAAAAATTAAGAGACGAAAACTTTGGCACAAATATTTTTAAACATGCAGATACCTATCACTTGTTTGGCGGCATCTTAAAAAAAGCGCCTGCAGTTAGTGATGGCAATCTGCAAACGGGAGAAAAATTTACAGCCGTGGAAAGAGAATCAGTAGGCGTGGAAATTAAAGCTGATAAAAAAGTGAATTGCGTAGTGCTGTACGAAGATATTAAAGGCGGACAAAATTGTTCATCATTCAAATTACTTTTGTTTAATAAAATGGATGAACTGGTAAAAGAAATTCACGGTACTACCATTGGCAGAAAACGCATTCTTACTTTTCCTGCTGTTGATATTAATTCGATTGAGCTAACGATAGAAGGGGAGCATGGTGCAACTATCATTAAAGAAATTGAAGGTTATTTGATAAACGAAAACCTGGTTGAAAAATAAAATCATTCTCAATGAAAAAAACGATTGCTTTATTATCTCTTTTCTTTGCCGCTCAGTTAGCTGCACAAAATTATCAACCCACCTGGGAAAGTTTAGATAAGCGCCCTACACCATCCTGGTTTACAGATGCCAAATTCGGCATCTTTATTCATTGGGGTGTTTATTCAGTACCTGGCTGGAGCAGCAAAGGGCAGTATGCAGAATGGTACCAGCAAGGCTTGCAGGGGAATGATACGGCACGGCAAAAATTTCACAAAGCAAAATTTGGTGATCGTACTTATTACGATTTGGCCAGGGATTTTAAAGCAGAATTATTTAATCCGGATGAATGGGCAAAAGTATTTGAACAAAGCGGAGCAAAATATATTGTACTCACTTCAAAACATCATGATGGATTTACATTATGGCCCAGTGCAGTATCAGACAGGGATTGGGGCTTTAAATGGAATGCTGTAGATGTAGGACCAAAAAGAGATCTGATTAACGATTTGTTTAAAGCGGTTCGTAAAACTTCTGTTCATGCAGGAATGTATTATTCTTTGTACGAATGGTTCAACCCGTTATGGAAAGCAGACAAGGGAAAATTTGCAACAGAACATACCTGGCCGCAAATGAAAGAACTCATCAATAATTATCAGCCCGATGTTTTCTGGACGGATGGCGATTGGGAAGCAAGTGATTCGGTATGGAAGAGCAAAGAATTTTTAACCTGGCTGTACAATGAAAGCCCGGTTAAAAATAAAATTATTGTGAACGATCGCTGGGGTGCCGGATTACGTTTTAAGCACGGCGGTATTTACACACCCGAGTATCAACCCGATCTTGATTTTGAAGATCATGCCTGGGAAGAAAGCCGTGGCATGGGGTATAGCTATGGGTACAACAGGGAAGAAGATGCATGGGATTACAATTCCACACAATCATTGGTGTTGCAGTTGATAGATAAGGTAAGCCGTGGTGGAAATTTTTTATTGGATATCGGTCCTGATGAACATGGAAAAATTCCTCCCATTATGCAGGAGCGTTTATTGCAAATGGGCGAATGGTTAAAAACAAACGGAGAAGCGATCTATAATACTACAAGATGGAAAATACATTCGCAATGGAGTGAAGGCAACAGGGAATATAAAGACAGAAGCGGCGATATGTTATTAAAAATAACGGTTGATCCTGATCCGGGTTATGCAGTAAAAGAACTTTTTTATACTTACAATGCCAACAATAATTCTTTGTATGCCATCTTTCCAAAATATCCTGATAATAAAAAATTAGTGTTGAAAGATATAACACTTCCTGCAGGCACAGCTATCAGTTTTTTATCTACCAAAGAAAATGTTAGCTGGAAACAAAACGGTAATAATGTAGAGATCATTTTACCTGATTACAATCCCAACAAAATAAAACTGCCTTATGCATATGCAATAAAAATTGAAAACTTTGGCCGCTATACTAACAAGCCAAAAGTAAATGTGAGTTACGATGCCGCATTAAAACCCACAGCAAGCATAGAGAATATTACACCGGGAGCCGTTATACATTATACAACAGATGGTACAATGCCAACTGTAACATCAGCTGTTTACACCAGGCCATTAGTGTTTAAAAATACTACCACACTTAAAACTATAGCAATAAAAGATGGCCTTATTAATAGTGATGTGCAGGAAACAAATATAAAGGCATACGAGTTGATGAAAGCAGGTAAGCCTGCAAAATCAGTAGCCGGATTAAATTACAGCTATTTTGAAGCAGAAGATATGAGCGCAGGAAAAATGCAACAAATGCAACCTTCTGCAACAGGTGTGGCAAATAAATTCAGTCTCGATAATAAAAAACGGAAATCAAAATTTGGATTTATTTTCACAGGCTATATTAATATTGCCAAAACCGGTTTGCATGATTTTTTTGTCAGCAGTGACGACGGCAGTTTGCTTTACATTGATGATGTATTGGTGGTGGATAATAATGGCGATCATGGTATGGAAGAAAAATCAGGTAAGGCTGTTTTAGAAAAAGGCCTGCATAAGATCAAGCTTATTTATTTTGATTCTGCGGGGGATAATGGTTTAAATGTAAGTTTTAATTTAAACGGGCAAAATAAAATGGAAGTGCCTGCAGGTATTTTGTTTCATTAAAAAAAAATAAACAGGCTTTATTTTCTGTGCAATTTGTGTAACCTGCCTGCCGGCAGGTCTGTGGCTTATTTGCCCGTAAAATTGGCTTTGCGTTTTTCTAAAAAAGCAGCGGTGCCTTCTTTCATATCTTCAGTAACAAAGCAGTCGCCAAAAGCTTCAATTTCTTTGGCGTAACCGCTTTTGCCATTGTTGAAAGAACTATCGCTTAAGGCGGCAAAATTTACGCACTCCACTATTTTGCCAATTGCAAAAGGCGCTTTGCTCATAATCACATGTAAAATATCTTTTGTTTTGTCTAATAAACTTTCAGCGGCGGTTACATGATTTACAAGTTTCAATTGCAAAGCTTCTGTAGCATCAACCAAATGAGCCGTCATTTGCAGTTCCATACTTTTTCCTTTGCCTACTAGTTGTGTAAGCCGTTGTGTGCCGCCATAACCTGGTATCAACCCAAGGTTAACTTCGGGTTGGCCAAACTTTGCATTTTCGCTGCATAACCTGAAATGGCAGGCCATTGCTAATTCGCACCCACCACCTAAGGCAAAACCGTTAACTGCTGCAACAACTGGTTTTTTGCAGTTTTCAATTTTAAAAAAAATTTCCTGTCCACGTTTAGCCAGTGCCATAGCTTCATCTTTATTCAATCCGCCAAACTCGGTAATATCTGCCCCGGCAACAAATGCCTTTGGCCCGGCACCTGTAATAATAACTGATTTAATTTCCGGATTGCTGTTCACTTCATCAATAGCCGTATTTAAATCAGTAAATACCTGTTTGTTCAGGGCATTTAGTTTATCAGGACGATTAATGGTGATGATATAAATACCATTTTCAATAGTAGCCAGCAAAGTTTGGTACATGGGGTAATATTTTGCCAAAAATAGCAATAAAAAGAAGAGCCGCAATAAAAACAGCAGGCTGGTTTTACAAGATCATGATCAGTATTACAATTCCCATCGCAAGAAGGGTAAACATAATGATATCCCTTATCGTTTCTTTCTTCATTTCCGGTGCTTAAAATTTACAAGTAATAGTGGTTACGAATCAGGGCAAAACTATACCAGCAGTTAATATACCAGCACGTGATTTTAGTTAATGGTAAGTACGGATTATCCTGTGGTACAAATATGCCTTGGAGCACTTTAAGAAATTAATTTTCCTTTTAATAAACAGCAGCATCCTTTCAATAATATGCAGCTGCTGCTGTTACAAAGCCTTTCTACTTTTGATGTATGAAAAATATAGCCATCAACAAGACAATAATTCTTTCGATGCTGGCAACAGCAGGCATCTTTGCTTATAATAACTGGAGGCAGCGTATTGAGTCTTCCGTAAAACAAGACACTGGTATTATAAAAAGTATTGTACCCCAAAAAGCGGCGGTAAAAAATACTAGCGCCACTTCAGATGAAAATTCCTGGAATGATATTACAGCATACAAATACATTTCGTCAACAGGCATGCCGGTGGTGAATAATTGATAGTAAAGGAACAAAGAAAAACCGGTTAGGTGCACTAGCCATTTCTTTATGGCCCCGCAATTGAAGGGGCCATTTTATTTACCGGAAACTAAACAACAAATGCCGCAGGCTAATAAGAAAGGATATGATTGTAGTAATGTTTTTATTTTTGTTTTGGAATTAAGGAAATACTAGGTAGCAGGCGATTTTTAGTAGCAAGTATAGCCATGACCACGGCTTCAGAATAAATTAAGGTAAGTTTTTAATCCGCCTTAAACGAAGGCAGCTCCGGGCCTGTTTATGATGGAGCAGGCACAGCAGCACGGAATAATATTTAGGTTTGCAGAATGCTTTATTCTATTGCAGCAATATTATTTCAACAAGGTACAGCATTGATAAGGGTTGGCTTTAAGCCGGCCCTTTGCCGTTTAATTGGCAGCAATAACCGCAGAATAATTTTGCTGTTTTCAATATGCAGTTTCAGGATATTTTACAGCTTGTTACCCCGGTTTATAAATTAACTGCAGTATATTGTTCAGGCATGCCGCAGGTGCTTACCCGGCGTAAAAAAAATTATTTTGCTGGTACATTGGTTTAAAAAAATATCTATAACACTAGCTGTTAGTTTTTGCTGTGCAAAAAGTATTGCCCAGCCGGGCATTGCTTTTCAGCACCTTAATACCTCCAACGGACTTTCTTACCTGGGTGTAAATACCATGTGTGTGGATACAAAAGGTAATTTGTGGGTAGGCACAGGCAATGGCCTCAACATGTTTAATGGTAAAACCGTAGAAAAATATTTTGCAACGGAATACCCTGAGTTAAAGAATAATAATATTGTACAGGTAATTTGCGACAGCAGCAACAGGATTTGGGTTTTAACTGCAGGTGGTAATGTTGTTATGTTTGATGAAAGAAGGCAACTACACAGGGTGGCTTTGTATGAGAAAAATAGTTTTATTAAAACCAGGGTACTTTTAAATGCCCCGGCCGGTGCTGTAACATTATTTACAGGCAGTGGCAATTTTAAATTTAATGCAAACAGTACTTATTTAAAAACTGATTCACTTGCGCAGGGGCAATTTTCTTTTTTGCCGGTAAAAGGCTTTGATACTTTGCAGCAGAAAGGTTTCAGACAGGTGTTTTATTACGATGCGAATAATTATTTTTTTGTACAGGAAGAATTTAGCTATAAAGTAAATTACGGTACTGGCGAAGTGGAAAGAAAATATTTATTCCCCCATTGTACATTACTTACTAAATGGGGCACTAACGAGCTGCTTGTTTTCGACAGGGTAACCAGCGAAGTAAAACTTGTTGATCTTATCGCTACTACCGTTAGTTATCCGTTTAAAGATCTGAAAGACCAGTTTGGCGAAAAAATTACCGCCTCATTTACTGGCGCCGAAAAAATAAATGCTACACAATATCTTTTCACCACATTGAATTCGGGAATTTATATTTACGATAGCCACACACAAAAAATTTATAATCATACCCATAATATTGCCGATCCTTCCTCTATTGCAAATGGCGCTACTACTATTGTAATAGCAGGCGAAAAAGGATGGATATTTGTAGCCACAAACCCCAATGGTGTAAGTTATTTTAATTGCAATGATATTGTTGGCAACCAGAATATTTTTACAGATAATAAAGGGAAAGGTTATGATGGGCATATAGCTGGTATTGCTACAAAGGATAATAACACTTACTACATAGGCACTGCCGAAGGCTTACTGGAATGGAAACGAAATACCAATACCACCACCTTTATTAATTACCCCGGCGAAAAAGGAGAACCACTTTTGAAGAAACAGGAAGTATCATCTATAGCAATTGATAATAAAGACAGGATATGGGCAAGTACAGTAAGTGATGGTATTGTGGTAATAGATAAAAATTTAAAGCTGGCACGCTTGGTTAAAAATACCGGCAGCGGAAAATATATCATTAAACTTAAAAAAGTTTCCTGCCTTACACTGGCACCTGATGGTTATATATGGGCTTGTGGTGGAAATGGTATTTGTAAAATAAATCCTGAAACATTTGAAGTAGATAATTTTGAGCATTCACCATTGGCAAAACTGGACTCTATTTATTGTGTGCCATTAGTATTTACAGATAAGGATAATTTATGGGTGGCAACCTATAATTCGGGCGCCTATCATTTTAACCTGGCAACACAACAATTGGAAATACGCAATACTTCCAACGGGTTATCGAGTAATGGTATTTTTTGCATTAATGCAGACAACAAAAAAAATATTTATATCGGTTCCCGTCAGGGGTTGGATATTTTATATACTGATGGCCGGGTTAAAAACATTTCACAAAAAGATGGATTACTCATCGACAGGGTGGAAGGTTTATTGCTTGACAAACATAACCGCATGTGGATTGGTAATGATATCGGGCTGGCATGTTATAACATTACTGACAGTACTATTACTTCATATGATGAACGTTATGGTTTAAGTACTTACGGTTTTAGAGTTGGTTCGTATTTTCAAACGCCTAACGGAGAATTTATTTTTGGTACACCCAAGGGTCTGCAATATTTTCATCCGGATTCTTTGTTTAATAAAAAAATATTACTCAATGCTTTGGTCAACAGAATTGAAACTAAAAGCATCTTCTCTAATATTACAGAAACCGCCAGTTTTGAATTACCTTCTTCTGATAACCAGGTAAGTTTTTATTTTAGTTCGGTAGATTATACACCACATTTACGAACCTATTATCAATACCGTTTGGAAGGACTGGATAAAGACTGGATAAAAGTTACTGATCAGAATTTTGTACGCTACAGTTCTTTATCTCCGGGAAAATATACTTTTAAAGTAAGGATCAGTAACGATAATAAAAACTGGCAGGCTGCAGAAAATGAAGTGACTATTAATATTGCAACACCACTTTATAAAACCTGGTGGTTTAGATTATTGAGTAGTTTGTTAGGTATTCTGCTGATTATATATGTAATTAACTATTACCGCAAACAACAAATCGAAAAACGCAGTCACCTGGAAACAGAATTGGTGATCACCTATTTTGCTTCGCAGATCAACAGTCATAAAAATACGGATGAGCTGCTTTGGGATGTTGCTAAAAACTGTATCAGTAAATTAAACTTTGAAGACTGTGTTATTTATTTAAAAGACGAAGCAAGAAATGTACTGGTACAAAAGGCAGCATACGGGCCAAAAAATCCGGTTGACTTTACCATTCACGAGCCTATTGAAATACCTGTTGGAAAAGGCATTACCGGAACTGTAGCATTAACAGGTAAAGCAGAGATCATTGATAACACCGAAAAAGACAACCGTTATATTGTAGATGATGATATACGCTATTCAGAAATTGCAGTGCCTATAATAATTGATGAAAAAGTAGTAGGTGTAATAGATAGTGAACACAGGCAAAAACATTTTTTCTCCGAAAAGCATGTGATCATTTTACAAACCATTGCGGCATTATGTGCTAACCAGATACAAAAAACAACGGCAGAAGAAGAAAAGCAAAAAGCCACCATTGAATTATGGGAAAATAAACAGAAAGCAACCGAAAGCCGTTTACAAAGTTTGCGCCTGCAAATGAATCCGCATTTTTTGTTCAATGCGCTTAACTCCATTCAGCAGATGATATTGTCTAATGAAGAAATGGTGGCTACGAGATATTTATCAAGATTTTCAAAATTATTGCGGATGGTACTTTTGCACAGCGATAAAGAATCCATCACATTAAGAGAAGAAATTGATATACTGAAAATGTATATCGAACTGGAGTCGGTGCGTTTTAAAGAATCATTTTCTTACAGTATTCACTGCGATGAATCAATTGAAGTAGAAGAAATAAAAATTCCTACATTGCTCATCCAGCCATTTGTGGAAAATGCTATCTGGCATGGGTTAATGCATAAAGAAAATAACCGAAGGCTTACAGTAACGTTTACTGAGATGCAGGACTTTTTGCAATGCATCATTGAAGATAATGGTGTGGGGAGGAGTAAGGCATCGGAAATAAAAGGTCTTACGGGGAGTGATAAAAAACATACCAGCAAAGGTATTGCAGTATCTGAGGAGCGTTTGAAAACTCTCACCAATAGTTTAGGTAAAAACGGATCTATCCAGATACATGACCTTACAGATATTGATGGCGAAGGACTAGGTACCAAAGTGGTAATTAATTTTCCAATTCAAAACTAATACAATGCTTAAAGCGCTTTTAATTGACGACGAAGAAAGGGCTACAGATTCCCTAAGGCTTATGATTGAAAAAGCCGTGCCTGAAATAATGCAGGTAAAAGTTTGCAATGATTCAAGAAAAGCGGCAGAAATTATTCATGAGTTTCAGCCCGGCCTGGTATTCCTGGATATACAAATGCCACATTTAAACGGTTTTCAGATGCTGGAGAAAATGCCTAATAAAAATTTTAAACTCATTTTTACCACGGCCTATAATGAGTATGCAATACAAGCCATCCGTTTCAGTGCATTCGACTATTTACTAAAACCTATTGATGTGGAAGAACTGCAATTATCTGTACAACGCTTTTTACAAACCACACAGGATTATAAAGAACAATACGATTTGCTGAAAAATATCATGCACAATATACAATCGCCTTCTTCTGATGAGTTCAGGCTGGCACTGCCTACAAAAGAAGGCGTGCATTACCTGCAACCTGCAGATATCATACGCTGCGAAGCGGTAGGCAATTACACTAAATTTTTTACAGAAGGTGGTAAAAGTTACCTGATATCAAAAACGCTGGGTGAGTATGATGCTTTATTAACACCGCAGCATTTTATCCGCACACATAAAAGTCACCTGGTAAATAAAAAATTTATTTCCTTTATCGACCATGATGGGTTTGCAGTATTGAAAGATAAAACCAAAGTAGAAGTAAGCCGCCGGCGCAAGGAAGAAGTGATGGAAGCATTGAAATAACAAATTGCCTTTTACTAAAGTGTAAAAAAAATATAACCATTCAGCCTTATCTTCAGCTGCTTCTTTTTCAGAAGCAGCTTTTTTTATGTGTTCTGGTTTAGCCCAATACCGTTGGTTAGTCAGCTGCGTCCTTTCAATAGTTTATTTTATTCATACGTTGTATTTCTTCTTTCTTTTGCATTCAATTAAAAAATTAACCCCTAACAAAATAAAGTACATTGTATGAACACAGTATTAAAAACGCAGGTAAAGAAATTTTTGAAACAAACATTTTTCATTGGTGCACTATTTTCTGCAAGTGCATTTGCTTTTATACGTTTAATGATCTATCCGCTACCTATTGAACTGGGAGAAGACGGTATGATATTTCTAAAAACAATTTTAACAGGATGGCTGATAGTAATGATTGGTAAAGGTGCATTTGAAGGGTTGGTTTATATGGGTGAATCAGCACAAAGGTTTATTCAAAACTATATTCAATCAGCAGTTGATAGAACGAGCATTTATAAAAGCACAAATTTTGTTCAGGAATATTTATTTAAGGCAGAGGAAAAAAGACGGATTGGCCAGGTTAGATTTTTCAATAAGATAGTAAAGACAACAGAAACAAAAGCATTGGTACAAGAGTAAAAAAAATGCAGGCAACGGGTAGCAGAAAACAATTTTTTCTGCTACCAATTTAAAAATTGTAGCTGCTTAAAAACTTCTGTTCTCTTTTACCCAACCCTTAATGTAATCCGCAATATCAGTGGTCGGTGTACCTGGTGCAAATAATTTTCCTACACCCATTTCATTAAGTGTCTTCATGTCATCTTCGGGTATAATGCCACCACCGGTAAGCAACACATCAGTCATTTCTTTTTCTTTCATCAATGCAATTACTTTGGGAAAAACGGTATTATGTGCGCCACTTAAAATGCTGATGCCGATTGCATCCACATCTTCCTGTAAAGCAGCATTCACCACCATTTCAGGTGTTTGGCGCAGGCCGGTATAAATCACCTCCATTCCTGCATCACGTAAGGCGGTGGCAATTACTTTGGCACCACGGTCGTGGCCATCCAAACCTACTTTAGCCACCAAAACCCTTATCGGCCTGTTTTTTTCCATATGCAATTGATTAAAACTTTTGTAAAAGTAAATCTATTCATCAAATATCTGTAATACTTTCCTATTTTGCAGATTACTAATTTACCCTTCATTTTATTTTATGAACACATCTGTTGCCGGTGAAATTTCCGATTACTTAAAACATGGTGATTATTCTGTTGCAGTAAGAAGAACCCTGGATTATTGTTTGGATACAGGGGACGATACACTGATAGAAACTGCTATCAGCTGGAGCAGGGAGTATCATGAAAATGAAAATTCAAAATCAGAAAAGCCACTGCCTGATAATTTTATCGGCAAAGCCGAAAGCATTTTACAACAGGCAAAAACTATAACAGGTACTGCCAGTGTTTCTAATTACCCGTTAATAAGCGCCGAAAAAATTTCTAAAACTTATAGCGGCGGTAACTTTAGTTTAAAACCAATTGATCTTTCCATCGGCACAGGAAATGTGTTAGGTGTGGTGGGCGAAAATGGCAATGGTAAAACTACGTTACTGCGCTGCCTTGCCGGGCAGCTGGCACTGGATAACGGCGAAATAAAATATCATTTATTGCAACAGCCCGATGCGTATGCAATAAAAAATCATATTGCATTTATACCACAGCGTATTCCTAAATGGTATGGATTGCTGAAAGATAATTTACATTTCAGTGCATCTATTGCAGGCGTTTATGGTGCTAAAAATAACCTGATGGTGAATTTTATGCTGGAACGCTTGAACCTCAGCAGTTATGCTCATCTTACCTGGAACCAGATCAGCAGCGGTTACCGCACCCGTTTTGAAATTGCCAGGATATTATTGCAAAAACCAAGGCTGTTAATTTTAGATGAACCATTAGCTAACCTTGATATCAATGCACAGCAAACTATTTTAACCGATCTTATTTTTATGGCCAAGGGCACACATAATCCGATGGGCATTATTTTAAGTTCGCAGCAATTACATGAAGTGGAAAAAGTAGCTGATACGGTGATCTTTATTAAACAAGGTAATTGCCTGTACAGCAGCAACGACAAGGCAGAAAAAATAACCAGCAATGCAATTGAATTTGAAACCGCAACCAGCAGGGAAAGTATTGTGGAGCTGTTTGGAGAAGGTACCATAGAATTACAATTCAATGGAGGATTTTATACCATCATTTCATCTGCACTATCGGCACAGGAAATAATAGGAAGAATGATAACGGCAAATATTCCTGTTACTTATTTCAGAGACATCACTTACAGTACCAAACGCTTTTTTTAAACACTGCAACAACTACTTCAATGAATAAACGGCCATTAGTTCCTGCTTTTTTACAAAAAATTGATGACAACTTATTGCGCAATAAACCCAATACATGGGCCACAAGAACACATTTAGTTCTTTGGTTTGCGGCTTTATTTGCATTGGCATTAAGTGTGTTTTGTTACCTGGCTTTTTTTGATGCCAGGCAATACAACAGCATTGGTGGCTGGATTACATTTGTTGGCCTGTTGGCATTTATAGGTTTTGTTTTCTGGTTAATATTCCTGCTACGTTTTAATGTATTTAAGCGGTATGGTAATTGGTTTGCCTGGGATGGCTTAAAGGGTTTTGGATTGTATTTTGTATGTATCGGCGCCATGGTAGCAGTTTGTTTTATTCCTTCGGCAATAGAGACTTACCGTGCCAATCAGCAATTTGGGAATGAAGAAATTGTAAACGACATCAATGAATTAAATACCAATGCCTGTAAATTAGAATATAGTTTGTTGCCTTTAGATTGGAAAAAAGATACCTGTAAAGTGGTGAATGAATTGCCAACTGAAAATACTTCCGGAGTGCAGGTTGAAAACAGGGGCGATACAGTGGTGTATGTTGACAAACCAGTTTATCGTATTATTGATACTGCAGAGTTAAGAACAAAACTTTTTCAAACAGATAGTGTGGTGAAGATCAGCGATTCTTTGTATGTTTTTTTTGAATGCAATAATTATAATTTCGTTGGATCTTATAATGCTGATGGCTACACCACAAAAAAAGTACTACGCTCTGCAGAAATATACAGAACGGTAATAAGAAACTATCAAAAGCCAGACAGGGCAGTGCTGCTTAAAAGGATGGATGCATTAAAAATTAAGTATGCCGCTGATAGCCGCTACGGTTATTATTATGATGGCGATGATAGTTATAATGTAAATGATAATTATGAAGCAAAGATCAGGAAACAATACAGCCTATCAAGAATTGGCTATGGTATTGATAATGCAGTAACAAAAAAATATGCCTGGAAAGAAGACTGGAGCAGTTACCTGAGAATATTTTTTTACATCACCCTTGTACTGACTTTGCTGGTATTTATCTTCAGGCATAGTACTACTAAAGCTTTTTTTCTTTCCCTTTTAGCTGCAGTGATACTGATAATTTTTACGGGGTTTATGATGGTGGCAAATTACAGCAGCAGCGAAACATCAGTGCTGTCTTTTATTGTGGTGTACTATATCATATTTGCAGCCATAGCGCTTTCCATATTTGGCGCAAAAGTGCGTAAGGCCATACAAGGCATTGCGCTGAATATATTTTTATTTATGACACCATTCATTCCCTTGGTTTTTGTAGCCTTGAATGATGCAATGAAAAACCATTATGGCAGGTACCAGGCCAACGGTATTGCAGTGGAAGAACCTTATAATCTTCCTTTATATCTTTTAATTGCAGAGATAGTGGGTGTTGTAATTTTCTTAGCATTGCTGGAACCTTTATTCAGAAAGCTATACCGTAAATGGTTTGCAGCGGCTGAAGATTAATTCATTTTACAAACACTGCTTATTTAAGAATTTCAAAGTAGCCCTGTTATAATCACTGTACATCTGGTGATCGGATACAGCAAGATCAATTTGCTCTACTACAAAAAGTTTTTGTAATGCATTCAAACTATTCAATTGCGGAAATGCAGTTGGGTTAGATTGGTAAGTGGCCACAAATGCATCTGAATAACCAATAAAATAATTTTTACTGGTAAGATAACCTTTGCTTTTTAGTTCATTAAAAACAGCGGTGGATTGCGCTATGGTAATATCACCTCTTCTTGCAAAACGTTCTGCATATAAAGGCGAATGTTCTTTAATAAAATATTTACTGCAAATGCCACGGCTGGTAAATGTGCCGGAATTAGTTAATGCATCTGCATTTCCCTGCGGCCCTACAGCATCATTATTATCAAACCTGGCCATACAAAATTGAAATGGGGTAGTGGAGGTTTGTGCAACAGGCGTGCCGCTTGGGGCACAGTAACTCACACCTGCGGCGTATTTAAAAAGTGCAGATAGTGATGCAGAAAAAGCACCACCATTACTCATGCCTGCAGAATAGCGGAGTTTGGTTCTGTTAGTGATACCACGATTATAAAAAGTATCGGTAATTATTTTTATGTTGGCATAATCAACATTTGTGGTGGAATCAAAAGGGCTGTAACCCCATCTTAATTTCCCATCGCCATTGGCATCAATACCAGTTGTAGCTTCTTCTGCTTCTGTAATAATGATACCGAAATTATCATTCACCAGGTCTTTATACAATTGCTTAAACTCAAAACTATTGGCTACGTTAGCGGCATTGCCACCGGTACCATGCAACAAATACACAAAACCTTTATGCCCTGCGGGGAAATAATAATACACGGGCTTCATCCTGTCTCTGCCCCTGATCATTTCGTATTGCAAAGTAAATGGTGTAATACTTTTTACGCTGCCTGTAAATGACACAGCCTTTGCAGGCATAATAAACCAGGTATGCCATTCTTCAAACGCATTTAAAAGAGATACATCACTGCTGCTCCATTTATCAAATACCTGGGCATCAGTATAAGCAGTACTGAAAATATGTACGGTATCGCCAATTTTATATTTACCGCCACCGTAGCCATTGTTTACCGTAACTGTAAAGCTATCTGTGGTTACAACAGGAGGTAATATATCTGAAGATGTTTTTTTACAGGAAACAAAACTCAATACAAGTGCAACAATAAGCAGGTATTTCATGAAGATGATTTTGGCGATAGACTATATTTTGCAGCCCCGGTTTAAAGGGCTGAAAAAATAGCTAACGCCTTTTTAATTCTGTTTATTGTAGCGGCTGCGCCTATAGCTTCTGCAATTACAAATACCGGCGGGCCAAATTTTCCTCCCACCAGCATAATGCGTAAAGGCAATTGCAATTCGCCGGGTTTAATATTTTTTGCTGTTGCTAATTCTTTAAAACTATTTTCTAAACTAATAGTATCCCAGTTTTGTAAATTGTCTAAATTATTTATCCAGTCGGTAAAAAATAATTGTTTATCTGCATTCCATTTTGGTTTCACTGCTTCAGTATCCAATGTCTCAGGGTCTTTAAAAAAGAAAACTGATTGCTCATAAAAATCCGGCAATAATGTGCAACGGTCTTTAACTAATGCAATTACTTTATCAAGATAAATATCGTCCGCAATAGTTAAGCCGTTTAGTTCCAGCACTTCCTTAACTTTCAACTTTAAACTATCAACTTTCAACTCCTTAATCCATTCATGGTTGAACCATTTTGCTTTTTCATAATCAAACTTTGCACCACCACTATGCACACGGTCAATACTGAATTTTTCGATCAATTCTTCTTTGGTGAATAATTCCTGTTCGGTGCCGGCATTCCAGCCTAATAGGGCAAGCAGGTTTATAAATGCTTCGGGTAAAAATCCTTTTTCTTTAAATCCTTCAGTAAGCTCGTTTGTTTTAGGATCCATCCAGTTCATGGCAAAAACCGGGAAGCCGTATTTGGCCCCATCTCTTTTACTCAGCTTACCACTTGGCCCTAATATTAATGGCAGATGAGCCCATTCCGGCATCTTATCTAACCCAAATAAATATTTCCACAGCAATACATGCACAGGCGCACTGGGCAGCCATTCTTCTCCACGGAATGCATGAGTGATCTGCATTAAATAATCATCTACTACAACAGCTAAATGATAAGTAGGCATACCATCCGCTTTCAATAAAACCTTATCATCAACTAAGTCAGTTTCATTTTTTATTTCACCACGTATCATATCCACAAAGGAAGTAGTTTCTCCTTTTGGCATTTTAATTCTTATCACATGCCTTGTACCGTCAGCTAATAATTTATTTACTTCATCCGCTGTTAATGTCAATGAATTTTTCATCTTCATTCTCAAATGATGGTCATATTGCGGCGAAGGATTTTCTGCAGTCTTAAAATCATTACGCATTTTTTCCAGTTCTTCCGGTGTATCAAATGCATAATACGCATGGCCATCTGCAATTAATTTTTCAGCGTATTGTTTGTAAACACCTTGCTCTTTTCTTTCACTCTGGCGGTAGGGTCCGTATGCGCCACCGTGTAAGGGGCTTTCATCCGGTTCAATACCACACCATTTCAGGCAATCAAAAATATATTGTTCAGCACCTTCCACAAACCTTGTCTGGTCGGTATCTTCAATACGAACAATAAATTCGCCACCTTTATTCTTTGCAAATAAATAATTGTACAACACGGTACGAACACCACCTAAATGTAACCCTCCTGTAGGGCTGGGTGCAAATCTTACTCTTACTTTACTCATTTTGCAAAGATACGGGCAGGAGCAACTATATTTTGCACACGGATGACAAGGACTGGACGGATGAACACGGATTTTATTCTGCTTTGCAGAATAATTTGGATTTTTTGTGTACTCCGTCATTCTGCGAAGGCAGAATTATCAATGCTCATCCGGTTTCAGGAAGTATTAGTTGATTCAATAGGTTGTTTAGTACTTGAGAAATCATATAGAATCCATATGATCCGTTGCATCCGTGTTCTTGTTTTATTTGCTGTAACACAGCCACGAAATGATGGCAATAAAAAACCGCTCCTGCTTTGGGTCAGGAACGGTTATGAAATATCAATCATAAAAAGTTTATCGCAGTAATATTGTTCTGGGTGCCTGGCCATCAATTGAAATGGAGGCAATTCTGTCGCAGTCGCCATTGCCAAAATCTATAATGGCATAATGGCTGCCACCCTGTACTTTCAATTTACCAGCGCTGATATTATCGCAGCTGGTTTTCTTTTGCAAGGCTTCTGTAATAAAACAATCTCTTGTTTTACCTGCTGCATTAGTTACAGTGTGGTTACCGGTAACTAAAAAGATATCATCCAACAAAGTATTAGGTGTGTTTGCTCCGGCAATTTGTACAATTTCTCTCAGGCCACTGTGTACCCAATACATTCCATTGGGTGCAGTTATTTTTCCATTTTCCACTTTGCGTTGCCAGCTGCGTGTGCTGGGTATGCTGGTGTTGGTCCACGTAACAGTACCTTCTTTTTTAAAATTATTTACATAATAGTTTACAAATGTCATTACGGCTTTACTGCCTGGTTTTCTAACAGAATCAGACAACACAATATTCAATTTTCCCTTATGCACAATACCGCTTGGCGAAGTGCAGCTTCCGCTTCCAAAATCTATCACTATTGTTTTTGGAAAGCCTGAAGCAGGGCTTACAGATACCGTAGCGCAAGCCAGTAAATTGGCCGTTTCTACAGGTTGAGAGGCAAAATTGTTGCCCAAAAGGTTTTTATCTGCTGCTGCTTCCATAAAAACATTATTGGCATCTTCGGTTAAATTATCTGCAATGGCCTGGTCGCCGCTTAATTCAAAAGTAGTTTCAGATTCCGTATCTGCCGTCACAGCTTCAACGCTTGCTTTTTTACAGGAAAATAAACTGATTGTAAGTGTAGCAAGTACAAACGCAGTTAAGAGTCTATTTGTTTTCATAGGCATTTTTTAAAAATGTCGCCAGCAGGATAAGATTGAGTACAACGGATTTTACCTGGCTTTTTCTATAATGGTAACGACGCAGAATAGAGAATATTGTATGATTTTTTCATTTTATCGGCAAAATACCCGGCTTTTTCCAGCTTTTACGATGTAGATTTGTTTAGATTTTTAAAGTATGATAGCCCCCCATTTCTGGAGAGAATCCAAAGCGAAATTTTTTAGGAAAGATCTTTTCTTTATCACCACGCCTTGGTGGTTACGCAGGCTTTTTCCCGGCTGTTTGTGGGATATAAAAACTAAAGAAAAAGAGATCTACATTAGTTTTGATGATGGGCCGCACCCTACTATTACGCCCTTTGTTTTAGCTGAACTAAAAAAGTATAATGCCAAGGCCACTTTTTTTTGCATTGGCGATAATGTAAAAAAATTTCCGCAGGTATACCAGCAGGTAATTGACGAAGGTCATGCTATCGGCAATCATACCATGCACCATATCAATGGCTGGAAAACCAGTGATGATGATTACCTGAACGATATTGCAACAGCAGGGCAACAGATCCACAGTAAATTATTTCGTCCTCCATATGGCCGTGTAACAAGGTCGCAACTTCGTAAACTGCATAACGATAACGTTAAAATACAAACTGTAATGTGGTCTGTTTTGGCTGGAGATTGGATTGCCACACTTGCCCCGGAAAAATGTTTCTGCCAGGTCAGGGATGCAGTGTACCCGGGGTGTATCATCGTTTTTCACGACAGCGAAAAGGCTAATGACCGGATGAGTTATGCCTTGCCGAAATTACTGGAGCATTTTACTGCCAGGGGATATTTATTTAAAAAAATTGTGGAAAATACTGCTTGACAGGAAGGGAAAGAGGGGTCTTACCAAGTGGGAATACGCTTAAAAAAAATTGGGCCTGGGTAGAAACCCTGGCCCGTTTTTAATCCGTACCCTATGAAAACTAGGATAAATGTACAACCTTGTTTTTAAAAAAGCAATATTTTTTTTGATATTATTAACTATTTCCATGTACAAGTTGTTTTTGCAGGCTGGCAGTAGTTGCTGATAATTGCTGTATCTATTGCCAGTAAAGGGTTTCAGGCTAATGGCTTATAATGGTGTGCCAACTTTTAAAAATCACAATACAGCAGTATAATTTCTTTCAATGGCTAAACAACGGTCTGCGGCCTTTTTTACACTCCCGCAGGAAACTATTTAAGGCGATTAGTAATTTTTGATGATTTTTGCACTTCAAATACAAAAATGAACCTGATAGACACACATACCCATCTTTATTCAGAAGAGTTTGCAAGAGATATAGAAGTCGTAATGAAAAGGGCAGAACAGAAAGGAGTACAAAAATTTTACCTGCCGGCAATAGACGGCACCACTCATCAGCAGATGATTGCACTGGAAGAACAATATCCCGGTAAATGCATACCCATGATGGGCTTGCATCCCTGCTATGTAAAAGAAAATTACATCAGCGAATTGCAGGTAGTGGAAGACTGGCTGGCTAAAAGAAAATTTGTTGCTATAGGAGAGATCGGGCTGGATTTTTACTGGGACAAAACTTTTACGGCACAGCAATACCTGGCATTCAGAAAACAAATAGAATGGTCGCTGCACTATAAACTACCCATTGTCATTCATACCCGAAATGCCATGCCGGAAACCATTGCCATAGTTAAAGAATATGTAGCACAAGGCGTAAAAGGCATTTTCCATTGCTTTAGTGGCAATGCAGCCGATGCTGCTGAAATTATTGACATGGGATTTTATTTGGGTATAGGGGGTGTAATCACTTATAAAAATGCCGGACTTGCTGAGGTAATAGAAAAAATTGACCTGCAACACCTGGTATTAGAAACAGATGCTCCTTATTTAACCCCGGTGCCCTTTCGTGGAAAAAGAAATGAAAGCAGCTACCTGGGCTATATAGTGGAGAAGCTGGCCCTGGTAAAAAATGTACCTGTAGAAGAAGTCGCTGCAATAACAACTGCCAATGCAGAAAAAATATTCGGCTTATAAAGGCTGATACTGTATTTTTGCCGTCCGCTAAAAATAAGGAGACGTGTCCGAGTGGTTGAAGGAGCACGCCTGGAAAGTGTGTATAGGGGAAACTCTATCAAGGGTTCGAATCCCTTCGTCTCCGCATGAAAGAAGAAAAATTCTTTGTCTACATCCTTCAGAGCCTGAAGGATTTTTCTTTTTATATAGGTCAATGTGGTGACCTGGATTGGCATGTCAGTAAACACAATGTTGAGTTTTTTATTCGATTTCCCTATATACTTCTACATCAATAATATTGTATACTGGTTTATTTTTTAACTCCTCAATGATGACAATATTCATCATTTTTGATGACTAACATCTTTGTTTTCGCTTGTATGTAATAATACATTTGGTACATAATTATTCAACAAAACAAAAGGAGGTAATTATGTCAGCAAAAGCATTAGCAAAACGAAGTGATTTATTCCCTTCAGTTTTCAACGAATTTTTTCAACCTTGGAATGAATGGTTTGATAATTCCAAAGGTGATTTATGGGGTAACGTATTAAGTGTACCTGCAGTAAACATTGTAGAAGCAAAAGATGCTTATAAAGTATCACTTGCCATACCTGGTATCAAAAAGGATGACTTTAACATTAATGTGGAAGGCAATATGCTAACCATCAGCTCCGAAACCAAAGAAGAAAAAGAAGAGAAGGATGAAAAGTTTACCCGTAAGGAATATAACTATTCTTCTTTCAGCAGAAGTTTTACACTGCCTGAAGGTGTAATGCAGGATAAAATAGCTGCTAAATACGAAGATGGGGTTTTAAAACTTACGCTTCCTAAAACTGAAGAAACCAGGAAAATTCCGGCTAAACACATAGCCGTTAAATAAGCAGTTTAATACACTGCTTCACTAACCCTGCCGCATAGGGCGGCAGGGTATTTTTTATCTTTAAAATTTGATGTCATGAAAACAAATCATATTGGCACATTCATATTGGCTATTGTAATGTTGGGTTGTTCCAGTTCAAAAATTACTTCATCCTGGAAAGCGCCGGATGCAACAAATAAAAAATTTAATAAAGTAATGGTGGTGGGTCTTATCAAGGAATCTGATAGAACACTAAGAGAAAAAATGGAACAACATATGATCGGGGATTTAAAGGAGTTGGGTTATAACGCAGTTTCTGCCTACGAAGTGTATGGCCCAAAGGCATTTAACAACCTCGACGAAAATGCTGTGGTGGAAAAATTAAAAAATAGCAATGTAGATGCCGTAGTAACAATTGTATTGCTAAATAAAGAAAAAGAAAATTTTTACAAAGCAGGTGGTATGATGTTTACGCCTTATGCAAGCAGGTATAATAGATTCTGGGGCTACTATACTACGTTATATGATCGGATTTATAGTCCCGGTTATTATGCACCCACTACTAAATATTTCTGGGAAAGTAATTTTTACGATCTCACTACAAAAGAACTTTTATACTCAGTACAAACACAGTCTTTTGATCCGGCATCATCCGAATCATTGGCACATGAGTATGGAAAAATGATTGTAGCAAATATGGTAAAGAAAAGTGTACTGTTAAAACAGTAATTTTTTTTAGCAACGTATTTTTTAATTATGCAAGTGCTTTGGCGTTTAAGTAATTTTCAAAGCAATATTAACCTGTTTAAAAAAATTGGTACAGTTCTTGCCAAAGGGTTTTGAAAATTAATTACAACAAAATTAACCCTTCAAAACACCACAACTGTTGTGGCATTTTTTAACTAAACAACAAACACAAGCATTATGAAAAAACAAATTATTTTGGCTGCTATTATAGCGCTGTTTTCTATCTCCTCTGCAAATGCACAAAGTATGGGAAGAACCTATAAAACAGCATTGGGGGTAAAAGTACTTGATGGTGCCGGTATCACCCTTAAACATTTTGTAAACGACAAAGCCGCTTTAGAAGGTATTGGATATTTCTGGAGCCATGGTACCCGTATTACAGGGTTGTACGAACTGCATTTTGACATCAACGATGCACCGGGTTTAAAATGGTATATCGGGCCGGGAGCACATCTGGGCTTTTATAATACTAAATACGGTGGTGGCAGCTTTGCCGGTGTAGACGGCGTATTAGGCCTTGATTACAAAATAAATAATGCGCCTCTAAATCTTTCTATCGATTGGCAGCCTTCTTTTGAATTTGGTACAGGCAGAGGTTTTACCGGAAGCTGGGGCGGGCTAGGTATCAGATATACTTTTTAGTAGAAATGCTGCAGGTGGAAAAGATTATTCTAATACCTTTTCCATCTGCATACTTCTGCTGCCCTTTATTAAAAATTGAGTGTGTTTAAAATGCTGTTGATTAAACCATTCCTTAGCTTCCAGTGAGTTTGAAAAATTAATGTAAGCATGTTTTAATTTATGATAATCTCCACCCACTAAAACCACGGCCTTCCACTTATAATTATCGATCACATTAATTATTGATTGATGTTCTGGCAAGCTTTCATTTCCTAATTCCATCATTCCTCCAAGCAATAAAACTTTTTCATTGCCTTCCATCTTTGCAAAATTTTCTATTGCGGCTTTCATACTGGTAGGATTGGCATTGTAAGCATCTAATATAATTTTATTGCCATCCTTCTCTATTAATTGAGAGCGGCTATTGGATGGCGTGTAGTTTTCGAGTGCTGATTTAATATTATCATCAGCCACTTTAAAATACTTTCCTACTGCTACAGCAGCCAGTACATTAGGCAAATTATATTCGCCAACTAATTGTGTCTTTATAGTATCGATTGAAGCGCCGCCTGTTATGACAACTTCCAGAAAACCAGTGCTGTTTTTTACCACACCTGTAATTTCAGCGGCAGTGGTACCATAAGTTTTAACCGTAGCAATTCCTTTACTCATTTCCTGCAGGTACACGTAATCGTTCATGATAAAAGCGGTGCCATTATTAGCTCTTAAATAGTCAAATAATTCACCTTTACCTTTTCTTACACCTTCCTCTCCGCCAAAGCCCTCTAAATGGGCTTTGCCACAATTAGTAATTAAGCCATGTGTGGGCAAAGTAAATGTGCAATAGCTTTCAATTTCTTTTTGATGATTGGCACCCATTTCAATTAATGCCATTTCAGCATCTGCTTTTATTTTTAAAATGGTTAATGGTATGCCGATATGATTATTAAGATTGCCTTCTGTTGTATAAGTTTTGTAGGTAGTATTTAATACTTCGTGTAATAATTCTTTGGTAGTGGTTTTACCATTACTTCCCGTAACAGCAATAAACGGAACCTGCCTGCCGCCAGGCATGGTATTAAATTGCTGACGGTGGTGTTTTGCTAATAACTGCATGGTGGTTAAAACATCCTCCACCTTAATTATCCTTTCATCGCTAAGGCCGGTATCCTCGTCAACAACAGCATATGCGGCACCGGTATCCAATGCTTTTTGCGCAAAAGTATTGCCATTAAAATGGGGGCCTTTTAAAGCAAAATAAAGATCGCCGTCTTTTAATTTCCTCGTATCAGTTTGTACCGATGGGTGTTGTAAAAATATCTTGTAAAGATTTTCTATTTGCATTTTTCAAAAATACTATAGATGTTGGTAATTAATAAAATAAAAAACCTCCTGATTTTTTCAGGAGGTTTGTAGTTATTTATAAAAAACTATTTTTTCTTTTTTCTTGAGTTTTGCTTACGGCTGCCAAAAATGTTACCATCTTTAAATCCAGGGCCTTCCGGTGGACCAAGATAAGTTTGAGCACAACGGAAACCAACAGTACTAGATGCCTGGTCTTCCTGCATAAAGCGGCGGGCTCCCGGAGATAACCAGTATGGTCTGTCATTCCAGCTACCACCTTTAATTACCCTTGACTGATCGTTTATTAAAGAAGAAACACCATAACCATAATATACACCACTTGAAGAATCACCATCAAGGTAGTTGATCACATTATTTTTCTGGTAGTTGCTACGTCCTTTTACATCGTCATCAGAGATATCAACTTTTTTCAAACGGTTAACCTGTGTAGTTCCTACACTGTCTTTTTCGTATTCACCAGAACCGTTTTTGTAATATTTCTGGAATTTATTACCACGGAAATAGTTGAAATCCTGTCCATCTTCAGGCGTTAATGGCCTGTACACATCACCAACCCACTCACTAACGTTACCACTCATGTTGTATAAACCAAAGGCATTAGGGTAAAAAGATTTTACCGGGCCTGTAATAGCAGCCCTGTCATTCAAACCACCGGCAACACCCATGTTATCACCACTACCACGTTTAAAGTTAGCTAAGAACTTACCTTGCCAGCTACCACGGCGGTTATCACGTAAACCATTAGGATTATTACTCCATGAATATATTTGTTGATTGCTCAATAATTCTTCACCATTTTTACCCTCTTTTTTACGTGGAGAAGGGTTCTGTGCAAAAATACCATAAGCAGCATATTCCCATTCAGCTTCGGTTGGCAGGCGGTATCCCATGTTTAAAATACCATCATCCATACGTACAATGCCTCTTGGTTTGTTGTTTACATCTTTAAGATCAGATTTTTTAGGTTTACTTCTGCCCTGGATCATATCAGGAGCCATTAAGTAAGTTTCTGTATTAAAGGCATTTTCAGCACCACCTTTCATTTCTTTCTTAGCGGCATCTTTCTTTAAATAGCCTTTTTGTATAAGGTTCAATTCATTTACCCTGTCTGTTCTCCAAACACAAAAATCATGCGCCTGCTGCCAGCTTACACCAACCACAGGATAATAGTTATAAGACGGGTACCTGAAATAATATTCAACATAAGGCTCATTATAAGCCAGCTCTTCACGCCATACCAGTGTATCCGGAAGCGCTTTCCTCATAATATTGGTATCACCTGAAAATGTATTTTCAAGCCAGTACAGGTATTCCCTGTAGTGAACGTTAGCCACTTCGGTTTCATCTATAAAGAAAGAAGGAACTGTAACACGGCGTGGTACATTATTCCAGTCTCCCATCACATCTTCGTCCTTGGCACCCATTACGAACGAGCCGCCCTGAACAAATACCAGGCCTGGTCCGGCTTTTGGATATTTTACTTTTGCCACATGGAAATTACCCATGTTCTTATCATCATAGTTCCAACCAGTGGCAGATGACTTGGCGCTTTTCTTTTTAAATAAACCGCCGTTTTTACACGCACTTAAAGAAAATGCTGCGGCAACAAGAATGAAGAGAGTTTTACTTGACAATAGTTTTAACATGATTCGTTCGTTTATCAAATTGGTTAACGAAAGGTTTTCTTTTTTATTGTATATGGGGTGTACTGGCTGCGAATATAAATACTTTAGCTGACATACGGTTCTGCCGTACTGTTTTTTTAAACTATTTAATGACGAAATGTAAATTATTTAATGACGAATTGTAAGTTATAGAACATTTTTTTTGAAAATTTATTGTGGAGTTATAAAGTTTACGAATATGTTTAAGGATGTTGATATGTTTTACCAGAAAATAAATTGTTGATGCAACAAATAAGCAAAACCTGCTGTCTGGTTACCAGTTAATAATAAGGATAATTTAAATGTGCCGGTTTTGCAAATAATAAAAGGATATTTGTAAAATACTGCGGTTAATTAAATTAATTTCCCGAAATTAGAGTTCTGAAGTTTGATTTAAGGAAGCTGATTAAGAGTAAAATTGTAAATGAAACTTTTAATTAATTCCAAAACAATAATCAGTTACATATACCGTTTGCTAGTGGAAAAGAATACTATAAAGGTATTCGCCCTGATAAAAATATAGCAAATCATACATCAAAACCTGTGGCTTTGTTGCATTAATGAAAAGTCATTATCTTTGAAGCGCTGATTTTTTCAGTTTTTTTTAACAAGATTTTATAATTTAGTTGTTCGTTTCAAGAAAACTACTATTTTTACAATACAACAACCATTAAACTAAACGCTTATTGAGGTAAGTTCTACCTAACCAAGACAAAACAAAACGCATGAAAAGAGTAACATTAAAACTAACTACTTTAGTTGTTTTACTGGGAGGAGCATTCACTGTAGCTAATGCCCAGAGCAAAATCAACGTCGTAACATCTGCCGTTCCATTTTTACGTATTACACCAGATGCCCGTAGCGGCGGTATGGGTGATGCCGGTATTGCAACAGCACCGGATGCCAATGCATCTTTCTCTAACTTAGCAAAAACTCCATTTAATACCAGCAAATATGGTCTTGCCATTAACTATGTTCCATGGTTAAGAGACTTAGCTGTAAATGATGTATACCTGGCTTCTTTGTCTGGGTTCTACAAAATCAGCGATCAGGAAGCTATCACTGCTTCTTTAAGATATTTCAGCCTTGGTAGCATACAGTTTACTGATGGTAATGGTAATGATCTGCAAACTTACCGTCCTCGTGAATTTGCATTTGATGCAGGTTACACAAGAAAATTATCTTCTAAATCAAGCTTAGGTGTGGCTTTACGTTACATCAACTCTAACCTTGCTAAAGGCCAGGTTGGAAGCAGCGGTCCTACTTACAAAGCAGGTAACTCTGTAGCAGGTGATATTCACTACTTCCATCATGGTGCAAAAGAAAATGGCGAAGGATTTAACTGGGGTGCTACCTTAAGTAATCTTGGTGCTAAAATTTCTTATACTAATGATGCTACTCAAAAAGATTTTATACCAGCCAATTTAGGTATTGGTGGTGCCTATACAAAAGTATTTGACGAAGACAACAAAATCACTTTTGCTTTAGACCTTCATAAATTATTGGTACCTACTCCTCCAGCTATTGGTGACTCTGCCGGAATCGTTAAATATCATAACAAAGGTGTAGTTAGCAGCTGGGTTAGTTCTTTAGGAGATGCTCCAGGTGGTATTTCTGAAGAAATTCAGGAAGTAAATGCTGCTCTTGGTATTGAATACTGGTACAATAACCAATTTGCTTTCAGGGCTGGTTATTTCTACGAAAATCCTTCTAAAGGAAACAGGAAATTCTTCTCAGTAGGTGCTGGTTTAAAATACAATGTATTTGGATTAAACTTTGCTTACTTGTTCCCATCAGGTAGCGGTACAAGCCGTAACCCATTATCAAACACTTACCGTTTTGGTTTAGTATTTGATTTTGATGCTGCAAAATAATTGCCACACATCATATTTAAAAGCGTTCCTCACTAAGGAACGCTTTTTTAGTTTTTAGTACCACCCAAATTGCAGATATTTGTGTAACAAAATATTTTAATGAGCTACAGAATAGGTTCGGGGATAGATTTTCATCAGTTGGTACCAGGCAGAGATCTTTGGATAGGAGGTGTAAAAATACCGCATACAAAAGGGGCCCTCGGGCATAGTGATGCAGATGTTTTATTACACGCAGTTTGCGATGCTATGCTGGGTGCTTTATCACTTGGTGATATTGGCGTTCATTTTCCTGATACCGACGCTTCTTTTAAAAATATTGATAGTAAGATATTATTAGCAAAATGCTTTGCACTGATACAAAGCAAAGGATATAAGATAGTAAATGTAGATACTACACTATGTTTACAGGAACCTAAAATAAAGCCTTATGTGGCAGCAATGCAGCAGGTTATGGCTTCAATTTTGCAGGTAACCACCGATGATGTTTCTGTTAAAGCCACCACCACCGAAAAGATGGGCTTTGTAGGCAGGGAAGAAGGTTTAATGGCTTATGCAACAATATTACTCTGCAAAGAGTCCTGATTAAAGAAATGTTCATTTTGAGAAGACTCCTTTTTACATACTGTTTCCTGCTTGCTATTGCTCCTGCTTTAGCGCAAAAGCAGGCTAATTACTGGTATTTTGGTTCCAGGGCAGGATTGGATTTTAATCAGAATCCACCAAAGCCATTTATAACAGATGGCGCAGCCAAATCTTTTGAAGGCACTGCCTGCATGTCAGATAATAACGGGCAATTGCTTTTTTATACTAATGGTTTGATGCTGTTCAACAGGCAACAGTTAAAAATGAAGAACGGAGATGGATTAGCCGGGCACCAGAGCAGTACTAATAATTGTGTTATTGTTCCTCAGCCGGGTAATGATAGTATTTACTACGTTTTTACAACCGGTGCTGCAATGCAGGAAACACACCAGTTTCTCTATAATATAGTTAACATGAACGGTGATGGCGGATTAGGGGAAGCGGTAGTTAAGAATACCATTATTGAAGATACCATTTTTGAAAAAATAGCAGCTGTAAAGCATTGTAATAACAGAGATGTATGGGTGGTTATTCATAAATGGGGTACTGATGAGTATCATTCTTACCTGTTGAGCGCAGCAGGGCTTAGCGGAAGCCCGGTAGTAAGCCATACCGGCCTTGTAATAAACGGGGATGAGAGAAATGAAATAGGCACACTAAAATTTTCAAGTAAGGGTAATAAACTGGCTGCTGTACATTCTTTTGAAAATGATGCAGTAGAATTGATGGACTTTGACAACACCACAGGTATTATTTCTAATCCGGTAGTTTTTTATCCCAATACAAGTAACCCCCGCCAGTTATCTTATACAGGAGTGTATGGGGCAGAGTTTTCTCCTAATGGCAAGTTACTCTATGTATCTTCCAATTCTTCATCTGCAGAACCCTGTTTGTTGTACCAATTTGATATCAGCTCCAGCAATGCAGCTACAATAACATCTACCAAACAAACCATTGCCAACAAAACAGCGTGGTTTGCGGGTGCATTGCAAACCGGGCCAGACCAAAAGATCTACATGGCAATGTGGAAAGACACTTCGGTGTCAGTGATTGATAACCCAGATGTATATGGTACCGGATGTAATTTCAACTACAACAAAATTTATATTGGCCCTGTTGCATTAGAACCGGTACAGTTTGGACTTCCTACATTTATCCAAAGCTATTTTGATACTATTTCTAATCCATATGATTTTGCAAGACTGGGTAATTGTTTAGATAAAGACATCAGTTTTAAGATCAACAGGGTAAATGGTATCGACTCAGTGAAATGGGATTTTGGAGACGGGCAAAAATCGCAGGTACTGCAACCAGTAAATCATTATCTGAATCCCGGATTTTATGATGTACGATTGATTGTTTACAAAGTGGATTGTTCGGGGCAGAATGATACCATCACCAGGCGTATATGGATTGCCGGGGCTGCAGATTTTCTTGGGAAGGATACGGCAAGTTGTGATCAGCTTTCTTTACAACTTGGTATTGAAGATATTTTTGGTGTACATTATTTATGGAACACCGGTGCACTCAGTAATAAAATTACCACATCAGCTAATGGAATATATTGGCTTGAAGTGGAGCAAAACGGGTGTAAGATCAGGGATAGTATAACCGTATCTACCAAGCCTAAGCCTACTGTAAATGCAGGGCGGGATACTTCAATATGCTTAAACAACCAGCTTGTTTTAAAGGCAATCAGCACAGCTAGTCAATACTTATGGAATACCGGTGAAACTACTCCTTCCATTACCATCAATAAACCAGGCAATTATTATGTTACAGTAACAGAAAGTGGTTGCATTGGATCGGATAGCATGATGGTTATAGCCGGCGATTGCGATATTTTTATACCCAATGCATTTACGCCCAACAACGATGGCATTAATGATTACTTCAAGGTACTGGGTAGCATGATCGTTCATGATTATTCCATGAAAATTTACAACAGGTATGGCCAGGTAATCTTCAGCACCAATAATATTGCAGATAAATGGGATGGCAAATACAAAGGCAAGCCTATGTTACCAGGTGCATATCCATGGTCTGTTATTTATATTAATGGCAAAGGATACACCAAGTGGCTCAGGGGTACAGTTTTAATAGTCCGTTAACAAGCCTCATAAAAACAACGTTTTTTTATCTTTCTACATTAGTACCTTTGCGCTCATGCAAATAGTTTCTGTTAACATTATCAACCATTCTGATAATCCGCTGCCTTCTTATGCAACGGATGGTTCGGCCGGTATGGACATAAGAGCCAGTTTAGAAAGCACTGTTACACTACAACCATTAGAACGTTCACTTGTACCTACCGGCCTATTTATTGAATTGCCGGCAGGCTATGAGGCACAGATAAGGCCGAGAAGTGGATTGGCAATTAAACAAGGCATCACCTGTTTAAATACTCCCGGTACAATTGATAGTGATTACAGGGGAGAAGTAAAAGTGATACTGATAAATCTTAGTGATACTGTACAGGAAATTAATACAGGAGACCGTATTGCGCAAATGGTTATTGCTAAAACAGAAAGAGCTGAATTGTTTTTGGTACAGCAATTGAATGACACGGTAAGAGGCACTGGCGGTTTTGGCCATACAGGCGTTAAGTAACAATTACCCTCAAAAAACGTAAAACAGTAATGAAGCACTTAATTATTATTTTTTCTGCGGTACTCGCCATCACGCTATCAACAGAGAGTTGCCGGACCACTAAACATATCAGTAAGGCCATTGCGCCAAAAGACAGTGTGGTAAATATAATTCCCGAGAATACATCTGCTGCGGATTCTTTAAAAATGATACAGGCTACTATGGCAAAATTGCAAAGCCATTATATTGATTACAAAACCTTTAATGCAAAAATAAAAGTAGAGTATGAAGATAGTAAAGGTAAACAGCCTGACATTACTGCTGTGGTTAGAATTATAAAAGATAGCGCCATCTGGGTATCATTATCTGCTACTATTTTAAATTTTGAAGTATACAGGATGCTGATCACTAAAGACAGTGTTATCCTGATGAATAAAAGAGACAAAGAAGTACAATACCGCTCATTGGATTACCTGCAGGATGTAACAGAAATACCTTTTGATTATAAAACCATCCAGGATATTTTAATCGGGAACCCCATCTTTCTTGACAGTAACGTTGTGTCTTATAAAAAAGTAGATTCTAAAATACTGGTATCTACTATCGGCCAGTTTTTTAAAAACCTCCTCACACTGTCAGACGATAATAATTTATTGTTACATAGCAAGCTGGATGATGTGGATGTAAACCGTAACAGAACTGCCGATATAACTTATGACGATTTTGAGAATAAGAATGGTATAGATTTTTCAACGTACAGGGAAATAACTGTATCGGAAAAAAACAAACTGGACATCAGGATGAATTATAAACAATATGAGTTTAACAAAGAATTATCTGTTTCTTTCAGTATTCCCAAAAATTTTAAACGGAAGTAAGCGTTATTTTTAATTATACACAGGTGTGGGTTTTTAACCCGCTACATAATTCCTGTTTCAATTGTATTTTTGATAAACTCCCAAATTCGGCTAATGGTAAAAATAATCTGCACAGTTTTTTTAGTATGCTTTAGCACCATGGCTATGGCACAGCAAACCCGTGAAGAGTTGGAAAAGCAAAGAGCGCAACTGAAAAAAGAACTGGAACAGACCCAAAGAATGGTGGAAGAGAATAAAGCCAAATCAAAAGAAAGTTTTTTGAACTGGAAACTGGTTAACGATAAAGTAAATATACAGGAGCGGATAATAGACAATATTAACAGGGATATTAACCTGCTGGATGATAATATGGTTACTACCCAAAGAGATATTAACCGCTATGATAAGTTACTGGATACACTAAAACAGGAGTATGCAAAAAGTATGATATATGCTTATAAAAACAGGAGTAATTATGATTTTATAAACTTCGTTTTTTCTGCTTCAAGTTTTAATGATGCCATAAAAAGAGTTACTTATTTAAAGAGCTATCGTAATTACAGGGAGATGCAGGGAGAAAATATTTTACGTACCCAGGAACTGCGTAAAAAAAGAATTGAGGAATTAAGCGGTACCAAGCAAAAGAAAAGCATGGTATTACAGGATAAGGATAAAGAGATGAGTGCACTGGAAATACAACAGCGGGAAAAAGACAGGGTGTTAAGCGAATTGAAAAAACAGGGCAAGCAGTTAAATAATCAGTTGGCAGCAACAAGGAATCAATTAAAAAAAGTAGATAATGCTATTACCGCTGCAATTGCCAGGGCTATCAACGATGCTAAAAAACTGGCGGCAAAAAAAGCGGCAGAAGACAAAATTAAGGATGATGCAGTAGCAAAAGCCAATGCAAAAGCCAATACGAATACTAACCCCACTACCAGCCCAACAAAGCCAACTATAATTACTAAAAAGGCCGATCCTAAAAAGGCAGCACCGGAAAGTGTTTTATTAAATGCAGAGAATAAGACGATAAATACCGAGTTTATCAATAACAGGGGCGCTTTACCATGGCCTGTAGATAAAGGGTATACACTGATGCATTATGGGCCAAACACATTGGTAAGTGGTACTGTTTTGGTAAAAACAGGGGTAACTGTTGCGGCGGATATTGGAAGTTCAGTAAAATCGGTATTTAATGGTACTGTTACCACCGTTGCCAATATTGATGATATGCAGGTGGTAATTATTCAGCATGGTAAATATTTCAGTACCTATAGCAATCTAACCAATGTATCGGTACAGCGTGGCCAGGTGGTTACAACAGGGCAGGTAATAGGAAGGGTTGCTGAAAATTTAGATGGTATTGGTGCCATTGATTTTTATATCAGCGATGAAAAAGCTAACCAGGATCCTGAAAGATGGCTGCGCCACCGTTAAAGTTATATCACCCTTTTGTACAAAGCTTCGTAAACAGGTACAATATTTTCAATATCAAATTTTTTGGCCTGCTCCAGGGCATTGGTTTTAAATTGTTGCAATGTAGTATCATCTTTAAGAATAGCTAAAGCATTTTTTGCCATATCATCTATATCACCCACATTACTCATGTAGCCACAATAACCGTTGATATTAATTTCGGGTAAGCCTCCGGCGTTAGTAGATATCACAGGTACTTCAGCAGCCATAGCTTCTAAAGCAGCCAAACCAAAACTCTCGTATTCACTGGTTAATAAAAATAAATCGGCAATAGGCAAAATGTCTTCCATTTGTTCCTGCTTGCCTAAAAATTTAATTTTATCACTTATCACACAGTCCCTGCAAATGCTTTCTACATAAGGTCTTTCGGGGCCATCGCCCAGTAACAATAATTTAGCCGGCATCGTTTCCACAATTTTCATAAACACTTTTACCACATCATCCACACGTTTTACCTTTCTGAAATTACTGGCATGCACAATTATTTTTTCTCCGTTAGGCGCTACAATTTTTCTGAAAGCATCCACCGGTTTTTTATTAAAGCGTTTTACATCAACAAAGTTGTGAATCACTTCAATTTCTTTTTCAATTACAAAATTCTTATAGGTTTCTTCTTTTAAATTTTGTGATACAGCAGTAAGTATATCACTTTCATTCATAGAAAAAGTTACCACGGGGCTGTATGTTTTATCACGTCCTACTAATGTAATATCAGTGCCATGCAAAGTGGTAATTACAGGAATTCTTTTTCCCTGCTTGGCTAAAATCTGCTTAGCCATATAAGCTGCTGCCGCATGCGGTATAGCATAATGTACATGCAATAATTCCACATTATTATTCATGATCACATCCACCATAGTGCTGGCTAAAGCCGTTTCGTAAGGCGGGTAATCAAATAATGGATAAGTAGGCACCCTCACTTCATGATAAAAAATATTGGCATGAAAACCACTTAATCTTACCGGTTGCTGGTAAGTAATAAAATGAATATTGTGCCCTTTGTCGGCAAGTGCCTTACCCAATTCTGTAGCCAATACCCCACTACCGCCAAATGTAGGATAGCAAACAATTCCAATATTCATATAAAAGAAGCTTTAATAATTTTTGCAATGGTTTTAAACAGCAGGCTGCAATTTAGCATATTATTTTTCAGCATTCATTCCACTCATGTAATGAACGTTTTCGAAATCGGATATATTAGCGATGACGACAGTCAGGAAAATTGATCCGCCAGCATGATTATCACACTTTACGTATTGCCAATAAATCGTTAAGTTTGTTGCACAACTCAACTTATGTATAAAAAGAAATTGTTTTTCTCAGCTGTATTGCTATGCAGCTTTTTTACCTGCTTTTCTCAAAATGATGATTCGGTACTGATCAAAAGGATATCAGATGATATTCTGCTTAATGGTAAGGCATATTCCAATTTATATACTTTATGCAAATCTGTAGGCCAAAGGCTTAGCGGCAGCGCAGGCATGTACAAAGGAGAAGCATGGGGGCAGCAGGCTTTAAAAGATGCGGGCGCACAAAATGTTTATTTACAGGAATGCATGGTGCCGCATTGGGTAAGGGGCAAAAAAGAAGAAGCTGGTTTCAAAACGCATAAAAGAGGAATGGATCCGTCGTTTAATGTGCTGTCTATTGGCAATGCAGTGGGTACCGGTAATGCCGGAGTAACGGCTAAAGTAATTGAAGTGAAAAATTTTGCAGAACTGGAGCAAAGAAAAAATGAAGTAAAGGGTAATATAGTATTCTATAATTATCCTTTTAATAAAACCTATTTAAGAGGTGCTTATGGCGATGCTGTTAGATATAGAAGCGGCGGAGCTTCTGCAGCTGCAAAATATGGCGCCCTGGCTGTTATTGTTCGTTCTGTTACTGCGGCTACGGATGATAATCCGCATACAGGTGCATTACGTTACAATGATTCTTTTCCAAAAATTCCTGCAGTTGCTATTAGTACAAAAGGTGCAGATGAACTGAGTAAATATCTTAAAGGCAATTATAAAAATGATCAGTTTTATATAAGGACCAACTGTGTTATGCTTGCCGATACTATCGGGCACAATGTTGTTGGCGAGATAAAAGGAACTGAATTTCCTGATGAAATAATTACCATTGGGGGGCATATGGATAGCTGGGATCCTGCCGAAGGTGCCAATGATGACGGGGCAGGGATGGTACAAAGCATTGAGATTTTAAGAGCATTCAATGCCATTGGATATAAGCCCAAACGCACTATAAGAATTGTGTTATTTGCCAATGAAGAAAATGGCGGCAGAGGAGGAGATAAATATGCAGAACTTGCAAAAACAAAAAATGAAAATCATATCATGGCAATGGAAAGCGATGGCGGATCTGAATATCCCCGTGGTTTTGGGTGTGGTATGACAAAAGCCCAATTTGCAAAAGTAGAACCCTGGAAAAAATATTTTGAACCTTATGATGCCGATAAATTTTCTTTTAGTGAAGGTGGCGGTGGCGGATCTGATATAGGGCCATTACAAACTAAATTTAAAACGGCCCAGTTTGGTTTAAGTACTACAGCACAACGGTATTTTAATTTTCATCATTCTGCCATTGATGTATTTGAAAATGTAAATGCACAGGAATTACACCTGGGTGCTGCAGTAATGGCGGCAATGGTGTATTTGGTCGATAAATACGGATTATAATTATCTTACAAAAAAATAAAAACATGGAAGACATAAAAGCACCGGAGATAGTGAAACCTCAACCTAAAAAAGCAGGGGGCTTTAAAAAATTTGTACGTTGGTTTACATTTATTTTACTGGTGATATTAGGACTGTTTGGCTATTGGAAGTATTATTATAATTATGGGGACGACGGAACCAGAACAGGTTTATTACAAAAATTTTCTCACAAGGGGAATATTTTTAAAACTTACGAAGGAGAGCTGGTACTCAGCAGTGTTTCATCTACTAATAATGTAGCATTAGCATCAGAAAAATTTTTATTTTCTGTTGTAGATGATAGTATTGCTAAAGTGTTACAATCTTATGATGGAAAGAGAGTACAGCTTAAATATATAGAAAAAAATGGGGCTTTACCATGGAGAGGAGATAGCAGGTATATTGTTATCGAAGCCAAATTAGAACCCAATCAATAAAATTTATCCCTGCAATAAAAATATAACCGGCTTTTTATGAAAGTCGGTTTTTTCTTTTTTCCAATCAGCCACAGTTTTTGTTTTAATAAATTCGGTTGCGGCAGTAAGTTCAGCAGCAATGCAGAATTTTGTAGATGGCTTGCAGGTTTTTAAAACAGTTTCTATTAACTGGTTATTTCTATACGGTGTTTCAATAAAAATTTTGGTACTGTTATTTTTTGCAGAAGAGGCTTCCAGTTCTCTAATGGTTTTAATTTTTTCATTAGTATCAATTGGAAGGTAGCCCACAAATTCAAACTGCTGTCCGTTCATGCCACTGGCCATTAAGGCTAAAAGAATAGAACTTGGCCCTACCAGTGGTTTTATTACTGCATTCATTTGTTGTGCTGCAGCAATTAATATTTGCCCGGGATCTGCAATACCCGGGCAACCGGCTTCGCTGATTATAGCAATGTTTTTACCAGCAGTTATTTTTTGTTTAAAAGTACTGATCAGTTCTTCTTCTGCTTTGTGAATAGTAAACCATTCATAATTGTCAATTACAATTTCTTTGCAAATACTTTTTAAAAAGCGCCTGGCTGTTCTTTCATTCTCCGCAAAAATTACGGAGCAATTTTTTACTGCATCAATAATGTATAGAGGAATAGTTTGTGTAGCTGCTTCGTCTAATACACAGGGTACTAAATAAATTGTACTTGTCATTTTTTTTGCAGAATTTTTAAAGATATTTTAATTCGTCTGACGATTCACGCCTCACGCTTGTCTCACCATTGCTGATACACCACCCTCTTTATCACCATACAAACTGATGGTTGCTGCAATTACTGCATAACCCGGTGCCAATACCCACCCCAGTAAAGGAATAAAATGCATCATGTAAAAAACCAGGCCATTGCCAATGGCCAATCCTCTGTGCTTACCTATAAATGCAATACTTTGTGAGGTAGATAATTTATGTCTTTCGCAGCTGTAATCCAGCATCGAAAAACCAAGATAATAACATTCCACCAGCAGCGCAATTAATGGTGTTATCCAGCCGATGACCGGTATAAAGGCTAAAATAAAAATAGACACTGCATACACTGTTTGCCACAGCATATTCCGCAACGCAATTCTAACACCTCGTATAATGTCTTTTATCAATTGCGAAAAACTAAATGGAAAATCATGGCCTTCCATAATGGCTTCTGTTTTTTCACTCAGGTAAGCAAACAAAGGCGAGCCCACAATAAGAAACATGTATTTAAAAAGAGAAAAATAAAATAACAACAACACCAGGTATAAAATGATCTGGGCAAAAATCATCAGCCAGTTTAGCCAGCTGTTCTGCATTTTTTGCATCCATTCTGTAGCGCCGGTTTTTAGCAGTACAAAATCAATGGCATAATTACTGGATTTAAGAAACAGCCAGATACCTGCACAAAACAGGATTGTATATACCAGCCCGGGAATCAGGATCCATTTCCATAACCGGTGCTTTATAATAAAGCGGTGTGTTTGAAAATAGGCTTGTATAGCGGTAATAATTTCTTTAAGCATTGGGAAGGTTGGTGGCTATAGTTTTTTTATTTTAGCTTTAAAGTTAAAGATATAATGAAGAAGTTACCTGTTGAATTTTATGACAGAGATAATGTAGTGCAAATAGCCCGTGACTTATTAGGTAAAATAATAATTACAAAATTTGACGGGCATACCACTTCGGGAAAAATTGTGGAAACGGAAGCCTATATTGGTGGCCATACCGACAGGGCTTCCCATGCATATAATGGCAAACGAACAGCCCGTAATGAACATATGTATGCATCACCGGGTATTTCTTATGTGTATATCTGCTACGGCATGCACCACTTGTTTAATGTGGTAACCAATAAAAAAAATATTCCTGATGCTGTTTTGATACGGGCTGTTGAACCACTGCAGGGGATTGATATTATGCTGCAACGAACCGGTAAATTAAAACTGGATAACACTTTAACCAAAGGACCCGGCAATACAGGAAAAGCATTGGGTATTTCTAAAGAACATTCCGGACTCAATCTATTGGGTAACAAAATATTTATTTGCGATGATGATATTTTCTATGCCAAGAATGAAATTGGTATGAGTGCCCGTATTGGCGTGGAAGGTGCCGGCGATGACGCATTACACCCTTACCGCTTTTTTGTAAAAGGCAATAAATTTGTAAGCGGATATCCCAATAAATAAATCAGAACACTAAGCATTATAAATAAAAAACTCCCGCTTTTAAAAGCGGGAGTTAAAATATCAGGTGTAATCAGATCTAACGAACTAATACTTCGCCTCTCTTAATTACTTTACCATTACTGTCGCTTAACACAACATAGTACACACCGCTTCCATTTCTTCTTAAATCAACTTTAAGTAATTGGTAAGCTTGTGTAACAGGGAATTCGTTGTTGTACACTCTTTCTCCTTTACTGCTGTAAATAGTTACAATCTGTTTAGTAGTTGAGCCACCCTGGTTATAGTAAGCTACTGTAAACTGTCCGTTATTAGGACTAGGGTAGATAAACAGTTTGCTACTGGCAGAATCACTGATGGTAATTGTAGCCGGAACTGAGATACAAGAACCGATTGTTGCTACAACTGTATAAAGTCCCAGTTCATTTACCGAAACATTTACAGAATTACCCACCACAGAGATCGGCACGCCGTTTCTGGTCCACACTGTTGTAAATCCTGTTGGAGGAGTAACTGAAGCAGTGATGGTAGTGGTGAGGCCTGGTAACAATTTAGTGTAAGGTGATGCTGTTAAAGTAACTGTTGGTTGTGCACTTACTGTAAGTGCTGCACTTACTGTGTTTACTGCGCCACATGGTGCTAATCCTGAAACAACGTTGCGGTACAGGTAACCATTCATACCGGCAGTTACACCGGTTAAGGTTAATGTAGCTGTAGTTGCACCACTGTAAATTCCACCGTTGGTGATATTGCTCCATGTAGTTCCGCCATTAGTACTTTCCTGCCATTGCAGTGTTGGTGAAGTACCTGCTGCCACTACACTGAAGCTGGTAGTACCGGTAGCACAAATGGTTGCTGCTGCAGGTGGTGTGGTGATACTGATTGGAGTATACACAGTTAATATACTTGCAGTACTATTTACTGCAGGAGTACAGGTACCACTGATCACACAACGGTAACGATACGTATTCATAGTAACTGTTGCTGCTGTAATTGATAGCGTAGCTGAAGTTGCACCGCTGTACACACCACCGTTGGTGATGGCATTCCATGTTGTACCATTATCTGTACTTAATTGCCACTGATAAGTTAGCGCTGTACCATTTGCAACTACACCATACGATGTATTCTGGCCTGCACAAATAGTTGTGCCTGCTACAGGTTGTGTTGTAATGGCCGGAGCTGTATTTACAGTTAATATACCTGCAGTTGAGTTTACAGCACCACAAGAAGTAGCGCCGCTAACTATACAACGGTATTGATAAGTAGTCATACCTGCTGTAACACCAGTTAAGGTTAATGTAGCTGTAGTTGCACCACTGTACACACCTCCATTGGCGATATTGTTCCAGGTGCCACCACCGTTTGTGCTTTCCTGCCACTGGTAAGTTGGTGAGGTACCGGTAGCGGTTACACCAAATGTAGTGGTGGTTCCGGCACACACTACAGAAGCAAGCGGTTGCGCTGTAATAGCAACCGGTGTATTTACGGTTAATGTTACACAAGCTGATGTTGCAGCTGGTGTACATGTTCCACTGATCACACACTTATATGCATAACCGTTCATAGTAGTTGGAGCGCCTGTAATAGTTAGAGTAGCAGTTGTAGCTCCTGTATAAACACCGCCGTTAACCACATTAGTGAATGTACCAGCACAACCGGTTGTACTAACCTGCCATTGGTAGGTGGCAGCTGTACCTGTTGCAACAGTAGTAAAGGAAGTATTCTGCGTAGCACAAACTATACTACTCACTGGTTGTGATGTAATATTCGGCGCTGTATTTACGGTTAAGGTTGCTGCACTGGAGTTAATAGCAGGGCAACTTCCGGTAACCACACAACGGTATTGATTATTATTCATACCTGCTGTAACACCAGTAAGGGTTAAGGTTACTGTGGTTGCGCCACTGTACACACCTCCATTGGTGATGGTATTCCATGTACCACCGCCATTAGTGCTTTCCTGCCATTGATAACTGATTACAGTTCCTGTGGTAGCAACGGTGTAGCTGGTTGTTGAGCCGGCACAAACAATTGTACTTAATGGTTGTGATGTAATAGATAATGCAGTACCTACTGTAAGCGTACCGGCATTAGAGGTTGCTGATCCGGGGCAAGAACCGCTGATCACACAACGATATTGATAGGTATTCATACCAATTGTAGTTGGATTGATACTTAATGTAGCAGTTAATACACCAGAGTAAGGAGCCCCGTTAGCTAAATTATTCCATGTACCGCCGCCATTGGTACTCTCCTGCCATTGGTAGGTTAATCCACCACCTGCACCGGTTACACTAAAGGTTGCAGTATTACCTGCACATACTGATGAGTTAAGCGGTTGTGCAGTAACCGATGGTGCTGCATTTACAGTTAAGATAGCAGCATTAGAATTTAAAGGTGTACATGCACTTCCTATTACACAGCGGTATTGATTATTATTCATCACCGCAGTAACACCTGTAAGTGTAAGGGTAACGCCACCAGCTCCGCTATAAATACCACCATTAAGAATATTACCCCATGTTCCACCGCCATTGGTACTTTCCTGCCATTGATAAGTAAGAGACGCACCTGTTGCGGCTACAGTGAAACTTGTATTGGCACCTGCACAAATAGCGCTGGCCCCCGGCTGACTTGTAATTGAAGTAGCTGCATTTACTGTTAGGATACCGGCATTGGATGTGGCCGAAGTTGGTGCACAGGAACCCGTAGCCACACATCGGTATTGATAACCATTCATGCCGGCAGTTGCTCCTGTAATGGTTAAGCTGATAGTAGTAGCACCACCGTAAACGCCGCCATTGGCAACATCGGTCCATGAACCGCCACCATTAATACTTACCTGCCATTGATATCCTGTACCTGTACCGGCAATTGAGAAAGTAGCGTTGTTGGTAGCACATATTGTAGCGTTGGCTGGTTGTGATGTAATAGATGCAGATGTGCAACCAGAAGGTATTGTTGCAGTCCACAAACCTCTTCCATAAGTTGCAGCCGCAATAGTACGATCAGATGAACGGTATTTAAGCATATCGCATCTTACTGTAGGGAAACTACTTTCCGGAACCCAAACAGTGCTGGCACCATTTAACAGGTCGGTTGACCATACACCTGTTTCTGTAGCAATATATGCTTTGGTATTATCATCAGGATGATATAGGGCCCAATAAACGGGCATATCAGGTAAGTTACCATCAACCCCAGTCCAGGTGGCTCCTCCATCAATTGATGACCATACATTGGTGACACCATAACTTGAAAAACAAGCCATCAGGTGTTGTTCATCTGAGCCTGCAACAACACAGTTTTGATAGCCACTCATACCAGCACCCGTGATATTTACATCGGTAGGTGTTGCTGTATTGGCATTGTCAACTTTTACTATACGTCCGCCAGCAGTTCCAAAATAAACCCTGTTGGCTGTATATGGAGATACATAAGCAGATGTAACACTTGAACCGTTAAAATTCGGAATAGCAATATTCGTATAAGTAAAACCACTTTGAGGGTCCTCCCATCTCAAATATTGTCCTGCAGTTGTACCTGCATAAACTTTATTACCCAGATTATCATAGTCATAAGGATCGATGAACTGACCGGTATTGTTACTTGGACCAAATGACCAACTTGCACCGCCATTAGCACTTCTTCTGAAATTGGCATATACATAAGCTCCTGTTTGAAACAATGGTTCATTTTGGTCAATGGCAACATAAGCACCGTCACCACCAAAAACTTCTATACTTCCACTAAGCCCGGGGTTATTAAATTGATGTGTACCGTTATCCTGGGCACCAGTTAAATAATAATTGGTAGTAACTGGATGTATCGCAACGGCATAAAATTGCTTTAACCTTAATCCTTCATTCCTGTCACGTATTACCACTCCTCCGTCAGAGGAATAATGTATACCACCATCGCATCCGAATATTAATTTGTTACCTCCATCGTACCAAAGTGCCTTATGTTGATCGGCATGTACATATTGGCCAGCTGTGCCTACCCATGCAGAAATTTTTGTCCAGCTTGCTCCTCCATCTGTTGTTTTAAAATTATCCAGCCCTCCCACAATACATTGATTTGGATCAGAAGGATTGATATTAACTGTGAGAGCATACCATCCCTGACCACTTGCCCAGCCACTTGTAGGCTGACCTGTAGTTGCGGTCCAGTTGTCACCTCCGTCAATCGACTTATACATAGTAGGAACCTGGTAAGATGCATTGGCCGGTGCAGCATAAAGTGTGTTACCGCTAACACCAATTTCGGCTCTCATATTATAAGTTGGGAATGGCGTAGTTGGTGCAACCCAACCAGTAGATGAAGTAGCTGTTGCTGCTATGTCAGTGTAACGGTATGCCTGTGTACTGAAAATCCCTGCCACCATATGGAGCCTTGAAGCTACTGCAGTAGAAGTGATCTCAAGGTCGCAAATATTAGTACTTAAACCGGTGGGAGTGATATTTGTCCAACTGGTACCGCCATTTGTAGATCTCAATAAGCCATTACCCCTTGTAGCTAAATATACATTGCCCTGAAAATCGCAAAGTATCCTGGTACAGTAATAATAGGTTGTGGTACTTGAAAGCTGTGACCAGGTTACACCATGGTCAGTACTTTTAAAAACACCGTTACCACGAACCGCACCACCTTCAAAATAAGATTCACCCGTACAAAAGTACATGGTGTTATAGTTTGTCGGATCTTGGGTGATTGCCGAAATTGAAAGGTTACCAAAATAGTCATTCACCAGCGTCCAGGGTGAAGGTGCAATAGTTATATCGGTTGTTTTCCATAAACCACCATCCCTTCCACCTACCCATACGGTTTTATGCGTAGGGTCTAAAGAGTCCACCATCATGGCGTCTATCCTGCCGGAAGTGATGCCGCTATTGGCACGGGTATTACCGTTTGAAGGGCCTACCACATCGCTGTTAGACCCCCTTTCTATCCAGCTTAAGGCGGAAACTATATTTTGTGAATTTGCTTGCAAGTCCTTTATCTGCTGGGTTTGCAATACAGCATCCCACATCTTTTCAGACGGCACTTGCCCTGTAGAAGGATTTTTGGTGCGATTAAATTGAAATTGTGCGGCCTTATCGGGACCGTCATACATTTCATCTTCTTCTTCGCCAATGGTTTCTGCCTTATGCTGGCAACCAGTCAGCAGTATGCCATAAGCAGAAATAGCAATAAGAAAAACTAAACAACTTTTGTACACTTGTTTCATAAAATTAATTTTTGAAAATATAGATTGTTATTTGGTGGTGGTGTATTTACTTCTTTAGTAACTGTACATACAGGTGCCGTATACACCTGGAATTTTTGTGCAGTTATTGTTTTATTATTAAAAACTGTTTCCTGAATTTGCTCTGTAAAATCTGATAACTGGAATTTTATAGTGTGTTTGCCATCCTTGTTGCTGGAAGTATTGTCTGCATTAGCTTTCTCTTTTTTCAGCATATCTTCCACCAATTGCTCCTCTTTTTTATCATTTAAACAATACAAAATAGTCTTGCCGTTTATAATTTCCTTTTTAGCTACATCATACATCTGGCCATTCAGGAAAAACTCTTTCCCCTCTTCTTCCCAGGTAATTTTATCCTGGTTATCTTCTACATTAACTTGTTCCAACTGATCTTCGTTAACTGTGGAAAGTAGTTGTTCTTCGGCTTGTTCTTTAAGTTGATGTTGCTGAATGAGATATATAAAACGGTACCCTATCTGGGAGAAAAAAAGGAGGGATAAAATTAATATTGTAATTGATTTCTTCAATAGTTGCTAGTTCGATAATAAAAGTAATAAATTTTAGTGCAGGAGTAAAATTTTGTTTGCCCCGTTAACAAAAACCAGCTCAATATAGTACCACAAATGCAGTTATTCTATACTTAGTTTTAATTATATACTTCAGCTTAACAGCATTTAAAGTATCTCCCTGTAAAAACTCCCGCCTTTTACCTGGCAGGAGTTTTAATAATCAGCTTCTGAAATTCTATTTCACCAGCACTTCACCGGTTTTTATTCTGTTGCCAGTAGCATCGGTTAGCACCACGTAATAAATGCCTGCACCATTTCTGCGCAAATCAATATTAAGCAACTGGTAAGCCAATGAAACCGGGAATTCCTTGTTGTATACTTTTTCGCCTTTGCTGCTGTAAATAGTAATAACCTGTTTTACAGGTAAGCCACCTGCATTATAATAGGCAATATTAAACTGCCCGTTGTTGGGATTTGGATAGATGAACAACTTGCTATTTGCTGAATCTGCAATGGTTATTGTCTGAGATTGGTTAACGCATCCGTTGGCATCTGTAACAGTTACTCTATAATCTCCAAGGCTGAATACATTAACAGCTAATGTGCTACCTGTATTATTGATCAAAGTATTATTCTTGAACCAGAAATAAGTAATGGGGGTAGCAGCACTGGTTGCAGTAGCAGTTAGTGTAGTAACCAGGCCCGGGTAAAGGTTTTTATAAGGTGCAACACTTAAAGAAATTGTGGGCAGTGGGTTTACCACTACTGTAACATTACCTGCCATTGGCTGTGTACAACCCGTAGTAGCGTTATAAGCCACAATGGTATAAATGCCCGGGATAGTTCTGTTGCCAAAACTGATGGGGCCACCTGTACCCGCAATCGGGTTGCCTGTATTTACACCATTAAGTAATAATTGATAATTGACACCTGTTTGTGATAAACCTAAACCAACAGGCACTCCGTTATTACCCACACAATAAGACCCGCCGCCAGTTACTGTAAAAGCAAAAGGAAGGGGATTAATACTCAGCACGCCAACTCCTGAATTTACCAGGCCGCAGGGAGCCAAACCATTTACAATACAACGAAACAGGTTGTTGTTTAAGTTAAAAGGTACTCCTGATAAACTTAATGTAGGCGTTGTTGCCCCGGAGTAAATGCTGCCATTTGAAACATTGATATAGGTGGTGCCCCCATTATTGCTCACCTGCCATTGATAGGTTGGTGAAGTACCTGCAGCTGTAATACTGAAGCTGGCATTACTGTTTTCGCAAACTGTTACGTTAACAGGGTTAGCACTTACCGTTATAGGTGTGTACACGGTTAATGTTGATGATGTGGTAGTTGCCGCTGGTGCACAGGTACCACTTATAATACAACGGTATTTATAAGTATTCATACCCACTGTAGCTCCGGTAATATTCAGGGTAGCTGTGGTAACAGTAGAATACACACCGCCATTTACAAGATTAGAGAAAGTGGCACCACCATTGGTACTTACCTGCCATTGATAGGTTAAGGCTGTACCGGTTGCAGTAGTAGTGAACGATGTGTTTTGAGTAGCACAAACCGTACTTCCTGTAAGAGGTTGGGTGGTAATTGCCGGAGCAGTGTTTACCGTTAATGCTGCTCCCAGTGAGTTTATGGATGGGCAGTTACCCGAAATAACACAACGGTACCGATTATTATTAGCACTGGCAGGTACAGCAGACAAGGTTAATGTTGGCGTTGTTACTCCGGAATAAATACCTCCGTTTGCAATGTCGGTATAAGATGTTCCACCATTAGTACTTTCCTGCCATTGATAAGTAACTATTCCCGTAACTCCTACGGCGAATGATGTTGTTGCACCTTCACAGATTACAGAAGCGGCAGGTTGCGAATTAACTACCAGTGTACTTCCAACTATAAGCGAAGCATTAGCGGATGTGGTAGCAGGCGAACATGAACCTGTAGCCACGCAATGGTATAAATTACCATTTTGTGCTAAAGTGGTAACAAAAGTATAAGTGGCTGCAGTGGCACCGCCTATATTAGTAAAAGTGGTACCACCATTTGTACTTACCTGCCATTGGTAGGTAACACCAGCACCTGACGCCGCCGCAGTAAAGCTTACCGAATTGCCTGCACATGCACCAGCATTGGCAGGTTGCTGTGTAAAGGCCGGAGCATTGTTAATAGTTAATATTGCAGCTGTGGAAGTAGTAGTATTACATTGACCCGTTACCAGGCAACGGTATTGATAATTATTTTGAGTTGCAAGAATACTTGGTATAGTGTAGGTGGCACCGGTAGCACCAGCTATGTTGGAAAAGCTAACGCCTCCATTGGTGCTTGACTGCCATTGATAGCTGATGCCTGCAGCTGAAGTTACGCTGAAGGTAACACTTCCGCCTATACATGCTGACTGGCCGGTTGGCTGAATATTAATTACAGGGCCTGTTCCGGGAGCAATGGTAAAAGTTATGGTTTTGCTTTGAGTTATTGTTCCTGAAATACCAGTTATCAAAACACTATAAGTTCCAAAAGGTACAAGGTTGGTGTTGTTGAGCGTAACAATTGTATTATTTCCCGGAATAACAGGGTTAACACTAAAACTAACGGTGGTGCCTGCCGGATTTCCACTTGCAGAAAGGTTTATGGGGGTTACATAACCGCTATTTGAAACAGTACCTAAAGTAATAGCTGCAGAAGTTTCTACACCGCAGGTAACAGAAGCAGTAAGTGCAGCGGTTGTAAAATCAAAGCCTAGAGGCGGAGCTGTTATAGTAAAATTGGCATCAGAAATATCAAAGAAAATATTACCAACTGCTTCTACTTTTATCCTGGCTGTTGTGGTAATTGTTCCTGCAGGAATTACTATGGATTCAGTGCCATCATTAGGCGTGCTTGCTGCCAGTACATAAGGGAATGTATTACCCCCATCGGTAGATAAAGAGATTTTTACGTTGGCACAATTTACTGATCCGCCGGTAGAACCGTTAACAGACCAGGTTACAGTTTGAGCTGTGGTTTCAGCCCATGAAACGTTGGTATTAGGAATGGTTACTCCAAAAGGCCCTGTAGTGCCATCAACGGTTACTGTCATATCTGTAAAAGCAGTCTGGCCAACCGCAACAGGAACAGTTGAACTAAATGGATGATTATCCCTTACTGTTAACCTGAAATTTAATGTTCTAGACACGGAACTTAAAGCTTCTATATTGGTACCAGGATCACCACCTGGTAATACAGGTGTAATAAATAAACCTGCCAGGATGGTGGATAATTTAGGACACAATCTTGTTGACGATACAGCAGGACTAAATGATAACCAGTTAGCCCCAACCAGTTTACCTGGAAATGCCACACTATTAATCCCTGTTACAGTACTGTTTGCCTGGTCATTCTGTTCCCAGCAATAAGTCAGCGGATCATTATTAGCATCTGTTGCTGAACCCGTGAGTGCAAATGGAGTGCTTTTTGGAATAGTAAAATTGGCAACTGCAGCAACAACAGGTGTTGCGTTATTAGCAGTAATATTAGTGGTTACCGGGCAGGTTTTAATAGCCAGGTTATTTTGAATTTGCTGAATAGAACGTTCATGAAAAATATCAATAGAGTGAGGAGCCACATCCTGGGAAGTGATACCGGCATAACCCATTATCGTGATACCAGAACCAACTTCCACATTATTTAAACCACCAGATTCAATGGACATAGAGAAGGTATGATTGCCTCCCAACTGATGACCTACTTCATGTGCTACATAATCAATATCAAAATTATCTCCCATTGGAATATTATCTGCCGGAGAAGTAAAACCGCTTCCTTTAGAACCATTTACACAAACACAACCAATACAACCTGCGTTTCCTCCGCCACCGGATGCGCCGAACAAATGGCCGATGTCATAATTCGCTTCTCCAATAACTGAGGTTAAAGTAGATTGCAATTCACCATTCCAGGCACCACCAGCTCCAACTGCACCGGGAGAATAGGGGTCGGTTGCCGGATTATAATAAATAACATCAGTAGTATTTGCAATAAGGTTAAGGTGCAAAGCAAGATCTTTTTCATAGCAACCATTACAGCGGCTAAGGGTGGCGTTAATAGCAGCTAAAACCAATGCCACATCCGCAGAACTGAATGCGCCAAAATAATTAGAATATTCTGCTGTAACGGATTGGGCTAAACGCATTGTTTTTAATTCACCGGCCGAACTGCCCACTATATTTGAACCACCGATTTGTTTGTTGATGCCGGCAGCTACTTGTTTGTCATCAGTAGAACAGGTCCATGGCAATTGCCCTGGTTTTCTTTGTGATTTGTATACTGCATATATGGTATGGTCTTTAGAATAAGGCTCAATAAACTCATTCTCTTTTTCTGTTCTGAAAACCATTGTTTGAATACCCTGAGGAGAAATACTCAATTTTAAAGTAGCATATTTATCAGTGATTCCTCTGCCCGAAAAAGCCCTGATCTCAGGAAACCTGGCTTGCAAAGCCGGCTCAAAATTAGATGCTTCAAATACTTCAAATTGCTCCAGCTTCCCATCTGCATCTGGCAAAGAAATAATGGCAGAGTGCTTTGCACTTTTATTGTCAATAATAGAAAATAACTGCTGTTTAAAAGGTTCGAAATTTATTGTAAATAAACTCAGATCTTTAGGAAAAGATAGCCTTGCAACAGCTTTGTCAGTTGCGATGCTGCTGCGGCTTGCATTGTTAGCAGACCAGAATTGATCTGTTTGGGAAAACCCTAAAGTTGTAATTAAAGCAAAAAACAGGGTGAGCAGTAAAGCTTTTCTCATATTGTTAGTTTAGTTTTATTAAGTTTGTTTTATTCAATAATTGCTTGCAATATCACTCTTCATCAAATAACTTCATCTGATATAATACTTCCTGAGAAGTACATTTCAATTTTTCATTGGCAAAACAAGGGGGTTAATTTGGGGGATAGTGAATTTGTTGTCAAAAAAAAAGAGTGAATCCTGCAACTAAGCCAATCCCAAAATAATTTTTTTAAAACCGATTATGGTTACCAGTAAATGGATTCACTGATTGGTATTTTTTTTGTTTTCAACAGTTGCTGTTCAATACTAAAAATACATGTCAGTTACTATTGTTTCACGATGAAATTAGCAAATTTTAAAGTACGGATGAAATTTTGTTTTTACTGCATTTTACCGTGCCTGATGTAACTAAGTTTTTACTGTTTTTTTGTATGAGTAATCCTTTAATGCTATGGCTTAAACAAACAATAATAATTACATATACCATAAAAAAAACTCCTGCCGTAATTACGACAGGAGTTTTTTTATTATGATTTTCAAACAATTAGCGAACCAGCACTTCGCCTGTTTTGATCTTATTTCCATTAGCTTCTCTCAATACAATATAATAAACCCCGGCACCATTGCGGCGAAGGTCTATCTGGTGTAATTGATAAGGCTGAGAAACAGCATATTCATTATTCAATACCCTGCGTCCAAAAGCATCATAAATAGTGATGCTTTGTTTAGTGGTATTGGTTAGTGAAGCACCGGCAGTAAAATACGAAACGGTGAACCTGCCATCATTAGGGCTAGGGAAAACAAACAGTTTGGTACTTGGGGCAGCAGTAATTTCTGTAAGGCCAGAAGTACAGCTACCTGTAGCACTGGTAACCACAACGCCATATTTACCTAGTCCGTTCACACTGGCAGTAAGTGTATTTCCAGTTGCGGCAGGTAATAAAGTGCCATTCAGGTACCATGCAAAACTTAAGCCTGGTGCTGGTGTTACATTTACTGTCAAAGTGGTTTGTTGTCCTGCTAATAACGCAGTTAAAGGTGCTGCTGTTATTACCGGTTGAGGGGTAACATTTAGTACAGCACTGTTTGAGTTTACGGCTCCGCAAGGTGCGGTACCGGTAACAACATTTCTATACCTGTAGCTGTTCATACCTGCAGTAATGCCTGTTAAGGTTAATGAAGTGGTAGTTGCACCACTGTAAATACCACCATTAGTAATATTTGTCCAGGTGGTACCGCCGTTGGTACTTTCCTGCCATTGATACGTTGGGCCAGTGCCGGTTACCGCTGTAACAAATGTAGTAGCTCCTGTTGCGCAAACATTTGTAGTTGCAGCAGGCTGAGTAGTAAAGTTAACGGGAACATTAACGGTTAATGCAGAAGTGGTGGTGTTTATTGATGGAGTACAAGTGCCGCTGATTACACAACGGTACTGGTAACTATTCATTGCAGCTGTTGCAGCAGTAATAGTTAAAGAAGCAGTTGTTGCACCACTGTACACACCGCCATTGGTAATATTATTCCATGGGCCGCCGGCACCAGCTGTGCTTAACTGCCATTGGTAAGTTAATGCAGTTCCGTTTGCAGTAACGGTATAAGTTGTATTTGATCCTTCGCAAAGTGTAGTAGCTGCAACAGGCTGTGCACTAATTGCAGGAGCAGTATTAACAGTTAATACTGCATTAGCAGAATTTAATGCACCACAGGAAGTAGCACCTGATACAATGCAACGGTATTGGTAAGTACTCATACCGGCTGTAACAGCAGTCAATGTAAGGTTAGCCGTAGTTGCTCCTGAATACACACCACCATTGGTGATATTAGTAAAAGAAGTACCACCATTGGTGCTTTCCTGCCATTGGTAGGTAGGTGTGGTACCGGTAGCAACTACACTAAATGTAGTGGCAGAACCAGCACAAATAACAGCACTAAGTGGTTGTGTAGAGATAGCCACCGGAGTATTAACGACTAATGGTGTACATGCCGAAGTAGAAACAGATGGAGCACAAGTACCACTAACAATACATTTGTAACCAGCATTGTTTAAACCTGTAGTAGCACCTGTAATTACGAGTGTTGGTGAGTTAACACCGGAATAAGGAGCAGCGTTAATTAGATTAGTCATTGTAGTACATCCGTTAGTACCTATCTGCCATTGATAGGTTAGACCGGTACCCGTAGCGGCTACTGTGAAAGAAGTGTTTTGTGTAGCGCAAATTGTACTTCCTACTGGTTGTGAAGTAATTGCCGGAGGCGTATTCACTGTTAATGTAGCAGCAGCAGAATTGGTAGTATTACACTGACCTGTAACTACGCAACGGTATTGATAAGTATTCTGGGTTGCGGTAATACCAGTTAAAGTTAAATTAACTGTTGTGGCACCACTGTAGATGCCTGCATTATTAATTGGATTCCAGGTAACGCCACCGTTAGTACTTTCCTGCCATTGGTAAGATAAGGCAGTAGAAGTAGCTACGGTAAATGTAACATTGGAACCTGAACACAATACCTGTGATAAAGGTTCTGTAGTGATTGTTGGTCCGGCTCCAGGTTGTACAACATAAGAAATGATTTTGCTCTGTGTTAAAGCTCCCGATATACCGGTTACGGTTATATTGTAAGTTCCTGCACTCAGTGTATTAGTATTAGTAAGTGTAACATCGGTACTGTTACCGGGAACAACAGGGTTGGTACTAAATGTAACCGTTGTACCTGCAGGGTTTCCACTGGCAGAAAGGTTGATTGGAGTAACATAACCACCGTTGGAAATAGTGCCTAAAGTTGCAGTAGCAGAAGTTTGTGCATTACAGTTGATAGTTGCGGTAAGTGAAGCTGATGTAAAATCAAAACCTACAGGTGGGGCTGTAATAGAGAAGTTAGCATCACATATATCAAAGAAGATATTACCTATTGCTTCTATTTTTATCCTTGCAGTAGTAGTGATTGAACTTGGGATAGTAATATTTTCTGTACCATCATTAGCTGTACTTGCTGCCAGAACGGTTGGGAATGTTTGCCCGCCATCGGTAGATAAAGATATTTTTACGTTAGCGCAACTAACCGGCGCAGCAGTAGTATTATTTACATCCCAGGTAATGGTTTGGGTAGTACCGGCCGGCCAGGATACTGCAGTATTAGGTGCCGTTACTCTGAATGGGCCAGAGGTGTTGGTAACAGTTACAGTCATGTCAGAAAAAGCAGTCTGGCCTACTTTTACAGTAGGAACATAAGGAGAATTATCTCTGACGGTTAACCTGAAATTCAGGGTCCTGGCTACTGAACTCAAAGCTTCTATATTGGCGATGGCATCACCACCTGGCAGTACTGGTGTAATAAATAAACCAGAAAGAATGGTTGATAGTTTTGGACACAATCTTGTTGGTGATGTACTGGGGCTAAATGATAGCCAGTTAGGGCCAACCAGTTTAGCTGGAAATGCCACACTGTTATTTCCGGTTACGGTACTGTTTGCCTGGTCATTCTGTTCCCAGCAATATGTCAATGGATCGTTATTGGCATCTGTTGCAGAACCGGTTAATGCAAAGGGCGTACTGATAGGAATAGTATAATTTGTAAGGGCTGCAACAACCGGTGTTGCATTGTTGGCAGTGATATTAGTCGTGATCGGACAGGTTTTAATAGCCAGGTTATTCTGGATCTGTTGAATAGAACGTTCATGATAAATATCAATAGAGTGAGGTGCCACATCCTGGGAAGTGATACCGGCATAACCCATGATAGTGATACCAGAGCCGACTTCCACATTGTTTAACCCGCCAGATTCGATAGACATAGAGAAAGTATGGTTACCACCTAACTGATGGCCTACTTCATGTACAACATAATCAATGTCAAAATTATCTCCCATTGGAATACCGTCGGCGGGTGAAGTAAAGCCACTACCTTTTTGACCGTTTACACAAACACAACCAATACAACCGGCATTTCCGCCGCCGCCAGAAGCTCCAAACAAGTGGCCGATATCGTAATTTGCTTCGCCGATAACAGAAGTTAAAGTAGCTTGTAATTGTCCATTCCAGGCACCACCGGCTCCGCTGGCTGCAGGAGAATAAGGATCGGTGTTGGGATTATAATAAATAACATCAGTAGTGTTAGCTATGAGGTTAAGGTGTAAGGCCAGGTCTTTTTCGTAACAACCATTACAGCGGGTAAGGGTAGCATTAATAGCTGCCAATACCAATGCCACATCAGCAGAACTGAATGCGCCAAAATAGTTAGAATACTCTGCTGTAACAGATTGTGCTAAACGTATAGTTCTTAATTCGCCTGCAGAACTACCTACTATATTTGACCCTGTAATTTGATTTTTCAGGCTTGTGGCAGTTTGCTGGTCATCGGTAGAGCAGGTCCAGGGCAGCAGGCCAGGCTGACGCTGAGATTTATATACAGCATATATGGTATGATTTAAAGAATAAGGTTCAATAAATTCATTCTCCTTTTCTGTTCTGAAAACCATTGTTTGTATGCCTTGCGGAGAGATGCTTAATTTTAAAGTAGCATATTTATCGGTAAGGCCTTTGCCGGAATAAGCCCTGATCTCCGGGAATTTTGCTTGTAAAGCAGGCTCAAAGTTAGAGGCTTCAAATACTTCAAACTGCTCTAGTTTACCATCGGCATTGGGTAATGAAATAACCGTTGAAGAATGCCTGGAAGCCTGGTTGCCAACAATAGAAAATAATTGCTGCCTTAACGGCTCGATGTTTACATTAAATAAATTGAATGTTTTTGGAAAGGATAGCCTGGAAACAGCTTTGTCAGTGGTGATGCTGCTGCGGCTTTCATTGTTAACAGACCAGAATTGGTCGGTTTGCGCAAATCCCCAGGTGCAAACCATTGCCAACAATAGCGTTAGTAGTAAAGCTTTTTTCATGATAAGAGTTTAGTTTAAATTTAAAGTTTTTGCATTTTTTTAATAGAAATGCAGCTATAGTATTTCAACGTAATTGAGTACGTACGGGTAACGGGGGCTTGAAACTGAAATAGTGCTACCTGGAATAAAGGTAACAAAACCGGTTTCAAAATACTTTTGCTATGAGGGTTTCTTAATCAGCAAAAAAGTGTTTGCCAATTAAAATTTAGGACAAGGGATACCTTTGTTTTCGGCGGGTTGTTTGATGTAGATCAATGAGATCTCTGAACCGCCACGGGTACTGGTCGCAGCTTTTAAGCTGGAAATATTTAAATCATAACTTGCTCCAATTCTAAGCCCTCCAAATTCCAAACCAACATAAGGAACAACGGCGTCATTAAAACGGATCCAGCTGCCAAGGTAAACGCTGGTGGGTTTTTCCTCATCCTGGTTTAAGTTAGCAGCAATAGCAGCGCCTAATGTAGTTTCGCTGGCTTTATTTTGAATCTGGTGAATTACCGAAGTGTGTAATGTTAACTGATCAGACACGGGGAATGAACCACCTGCATGCACAGTGATACGGCCACTTAAAAACCAGTTTTTATCTTTAAAACTTACCTGGGGCCTGTTGATATGATACATAGAAACACCAGCATAATAGTTGTTGATACCATTACTTGAACCGGAGTATAACACACCCGCATTCACATCAAAATAACTTTGATTGCTGCCATTGGTTAATACTTCCCTTTTAGATTCATCAGTAAAACCATTTTGCGTAAGCATGGTTTCAAAAGTTAGCTTGGTAACGTCCAGGCTTAAACTGGAATAAGTGCCCTGAAAACCGGCACCAATAGTGCTGTAACCGTTTTCGTCTAAAGATTTATGATAGCTCATAGATACTGAGCCATAATTCAATTTTAAAATATTATTGGCACTGGCATCAGAGAGGCCGGAAATACCCACACCGAAAACATCGTTTTCTGCAATTTTGTTTTTTAAGATGGGAAAATCAAGTGAAGCACTTGAAGTAACATACGCTTTAGGAATAGAAGGCCACTGATCCCTGTGATTAGCTGCCAGGCGCCACAAACCGTTAAACTTACCTGTAAAAGCAGGATTTAATGTAAGCGGAGATGCAAAAAACTGCGAAAAATGCGGATCCTGCGCATTCACAATAACAGAAAATAACAGGGCAGCGGTAAAAAGGATTGATTTTCTCATTTTAGTTAACTATTCAGAAAATTAAAGATAAGGATTTACTGCAAAAAGCTGCACCAAAAATGATGAAAGTTGAAACAGTAAATTGGAAAATCACGCAATCAGCTGACTGCTAAGCTGTAAACCTTTGCCTTAGCTTTGTAATTTTGCACCAAAAGCCAGGTCACCGGCATCTCCCAGGCCGGGAACAATGTATCCTTTAGCCGTGATCTCGTCATCAATATCGCCGCACCAGATAATAGCCTTAGGTTCAGCTCTTTTTACGTACTCAATGCCTACCGTGCAGGCAATGGCGCAAACGATATGTAATTCTTTGATATTACCTTCTTCTTTTAAAAATTGAATGGATTTTACCAGCGAAGCACCTGTTGCAATCATAGGATCACTGATGATCACCACACGATCCTCAATATCAGGACAGCTCATGTATTCCAGCCTTATTTCAAAACTGCCATCGGGCTGGTGCTTGCGGTAAGCACTGATAAATGCATTATCCCCTTTATCAAAATAATTTAATAAGCCATTGTGCATGGCTAAACCGGCACGTAAAATGGTAGCTAAAACAGGTTGCTTGCTCAGTACTTTGCTGGTAGAAGTGCCCAGCGGGGTAGTAATTTCTTTTTCTTCCCAATCCAGTTTTTTGCTGATCTCATAGCCTATCACTTCGGCAATACGTTCCAGGTTTCTTCTAAAGCGCATACGGTCCTGCTGTACCTCCACATTACGTAATTCACTTACCCAGTTGCTAATTAAAGAATGCTGTTCGCTTAAGTTGATGACCATGATGTTAGTTTGGGCTTTGAGGTGATGTTGTTGCAAACAAAACTAAAATAAAAAATTTCCTTTCAGGGATTTTTTTTTGTTTCATGGTCAGACGGGACGTCAGACCATGGAACAAAAATCTTTTAACAAAGCATTTCAGAAAAATGTATTTTTATTGTAATCAAATTAAATCAAATGAAAAGTATACCGGCATTGGTATTTATTGCAGCAATAACCATAACAGCCTGCAGCAGCAGCGATAAAAAAGACGATACCAAAAAAGACAAATACGAACAAACCAAAGAAAACCTGGAAGAAACTGAAAAGAAAAACCCTACCCGTTTTTTAACTGTTACCGGCCACGATAAACGCAACCTGCTTGGCCAGACTGTTGTAAAAGGCACTTTAAGTAATACAGGGAAAGTAGCTACTTTTAAAGATGTGGAAATACGGTTGTCTTTTTATAGTAAAACAGGAACTTTATTAGAAGAAGACCCGGAAACTGTTTTTGAAAGTATTGCACCGGGTAAATCCACCGATTTTAAAACCAAATATTTTGCACCTAAGGGAACGGATAGTGTAGCGCTTAAAGTAATGGGAGCGAAGAGTGAGTAAAAGAATTTACTATACTCCCTTTTTGTGTTTTATATCATGCAATCTATTTGCACAAATTAAAATTACCACAAGAGGGGATAGTTTGTTTTATATTGGATTAGATAATGAAGTAACCATCCAATCATCTACAATTCCTGTTCAGAAATTATCAATAAAAGTAGATGGGGGTACTGTTTACGGAAAATCCGGACAATATACTGTAGCATGTGCAACTCCAAATAAAAATACAGCTATTCAGGTTTTGTATAACAATAAAGTAATTGCTGAAAAGAAGGTAGAAATTGTAAGGGTTTCTGAGTCTGTTGTATATGTTTCGGGAGATACAGCGGTTACAGGAGGCTTCATTTCAAAGAAGCATTTGCTCACTTTTGACTCATTGATCGTAAAATTAAATGTACCGTTTTTGAAGATGAGTGTTGTTCACTTTCAATTCAAAAGAATTTCAAACGGTGTGGTGGTTGATTCTTTGTATAATCACAGTTCTTATTTTTTACCACCATTAAAGCATGCTCTTCAAAAGGCTTTGAAAGGCAATATTATCTTTTTTGAAAATGCTTATTCAACCGGGCCAGATAATAGTTCTATCATTCATGAACCAATCAAACTAACTGTTACTGATTAATTTAAATTCATCCCCATCAAACAATCCCATATCACTCAACTTTAAATGCGGTATAACCAGCAAAGCCATAAAAGATAAAGTCATAAACGGTGCAGTTAAAGTACTACCCAATTCTTCTTTTACCATTTTATCAATAGCGGTATAAGCAGTGGCCACTTTGTAGCCATCATCATTACTCATTAAACCGGCAACGGGTAATGCTAAAACCATTTCTTTGGTATTACTTACTGCACTAACACCACCCTGCGCTGCAATTACTAAATTTACTGCTTTCATCAAACTTTCATCGTCTGTACCAACGGCAACAATATTATGGCTGTCATGTGCAACTGATGAAGCAATAGCGCCTTGCTTCAAGCCAAAATTTTTAATAAATGCAATGGCGACTTTTGAATGAATATACCGGTTAACAACAACTATCTTTAATACATCAATTTCAGGATTGCTGGTCATTTCATATTCATCATCTTCCACAAGCCATTCCACATCCTGCAAATATTTATTGGTAATCAGTTGTCCATCCAATGCCTCTATTACTTCTATTTCCTGTTTAGCTGGCCGGTGTATATAAAGATCTCCTTTTATAATTGGCTCACAATCGAATTGATTAATTATTGAAGATGCAACAGTCTTGATTTTTGATACGCCGTTTGCAGCAACTAACACACCATCAATATAAGTTTGCAGCACTTTAAAATTGGCGAGGTCTTCCACTACAATAAAATCTGCCGCATCACCGGCTCTCAATAACCCCACTTTCATTTTATAATGTAACGCAGGATTGATACAAGCAGCCTGCAATACTTTAAATATATCAATACCTTTTGCAACAGCCCTTGCACACAGTTGATTGATATGCCCAGCTACCAAACTATCAGGATGTTTATCATCACTGCAAAACATCATCATCGCATAATGTTCATGCATAAGTTCAATAAGTGCTTCAAAGTTTTTTGCAGCGCTACCTTCACGAATCAAAATCTTCATGCCGTAGTTTAATTTATCCAGCGCTTCAGCTGCAGTAAAACATTCATGATCGGTACTGATACCGGCATCGATATATTTTTTAGCCAGTTCACCCATCAGTCCCGGAGCATGGCCATCAACTGGTTTGTTGTATTTTTTTGATGCCGCAATTTTTTGGAGTACTGTTTCATCTGCATGTAAAACTCCCGGAAAATTCATCATCTCACTTAAATAAAAAATATCATCGCTTTGCAAAAGCGTATCAACATCGGCCACATCTAAAACGGCACCAGCTGTTTCAAAAATGGTGGCGGGCACACAACTGGGTGCACCAAAATGAAATTTAAACGGTACTGTTTTTCCATTGGCGATCATAAACTCCACACCAGCCATGCCACAAACGTTGGCAATTTCATGCGGATCGCTGATGGTGGCAACAGTGCCATGCACCACGGCCAGCTTTGCAAATTCAGATGGCACCAGCATACTGCTTTCAATATGCACATGGCTATCTATAAAACCTGGAAGAATATAGTTGAAAGTTGATGGCTGATAGTTGATAGTGGGGAGGTTTTGGATTGAGGATATTTTTCCTTCTGCAACAGTTATTTCCCCGTAAAAAATTTTCTTTTGGAAAATATCAACAATATTGCCTTGTATTTTGTAAGAATTCATAATTATTTAATGGTTGTAGTATTTTAAAAAGATGAACGGCATAAGTTACAGGATAAATGGAACACTTAAAAAGTGTCTGACTGCAAATTTAATTATATTGCAGTTCTAAATTTTTTAATAATGAAACCGATAGTAATTTTTGGCCTTTTTATCATGGCAATTGTTTTTGCTCAGTTTGCACAGGCACAAACTGTGGATGAAGTAATTGAAAAAAATATTACCGCCATGGGAGGCAAGGATAAATTAGCAACGCTCAACAGTTACAGGATGGAAGGTGCTATGACTGTACAGGGAACTGATGTAAGTATTACCGTAACCAAACTTCATACTGTGGGCACCAGGAATGATATTTCGGTAATGGGTACAGAAAACTACCAGATCATTACACCGGCAAAGGGAATTATGTTTATGCCGGTATTCGGGCAAGCATCACCACAAGACATGCCGGAAGACCAGGTTAAAGCCTTACAAAATACTTTGGACCTCCATGGCACTTTTGTAAATTATAAAGATAAAGGCATACAAGTAGAATTGTTAGGTAAGGAAAGTACTGATGGAATAGAATGTTACAAATTAAAAGCGACATTTAAGAATGGTAATGTGACCAATTATTTTATAGATACCAAAACTGATCGTTTGTATAAATCAACCACAAAAACAATGGTTAATGGCGAAGCAGTAGAAGCTTTTACCACTTTTACCAATTATAAACAAACACCGGATGGTTACTGGTTTGCTTATACCACTACCAACTCAAGAGGGCAGACAGATTTTGATAAAATTGAAACCAATATTAAAGTAGACGAAAATATTTTTAAATAAAATATATCGCACCATATCTTAAAAAGCCCTGCTGACGAGCGGGGCTTTTAATTTGATTGTGTATCTTACCAAACTAATTTACCAAACATGAAACAACTCCTCCTGCTTGCCACAACTTTTATAGTTGTATTTTTTTCTGCAGCACAAAAAAAGCAAACTGCACCTGTAATTAACGAAGACAGTATTTTATTCAGCAAAACAAAATACCGTTTGGTTGGGCCTTTTCGTGGAGGCAGAAGCGGTGCTGTAACCGGTGATACAAAAAATAAAAATACTTTTTACTTTGGTGCAACCGGCGGTGGTGTTTGGAAAACCATTGATGGCGGCAGCAACTGGAAAAATATCAGCGATAAATATTTTGGTGGCAGCATTGGCAGTGTGGCCGTTGCACCAAGCGATAATACCATTTTGTATGTGGGCGAAGGTGAAAATACTTTAAGAGGAAATGTAAGCGAAGGTTTTGGTATGTGGCGTAGTGATGATGCCGGCAGAAGCTGGAAAAATATTGGATTAAAAGATACCAGGCATATTATTAAAATTGTAATTCATCCAAAAAATCCTGACATTGTTTGGGTGGCTGCGATAGGCCATTTGTTTGGTGCCGGAGAAGAAAGAGGTATTTTTAAAACTATTGATGGGGGCAAAACATGGAAGAAAGTATTGTATGTAAATAATCAAACCGGTTGCAGCGATTTAATTATGGAGCCAGGTAACCCTGCGGTTTTGTATGCTGGCACATGGCGCATACAACGTACACCCTACAGTTTGGAAAGTGGTGGCGATGACGGTGGCATCTGGAAGAGTATTGACGGTGGAGAAACATGGAAAAATATTTCTGCTAATAAAGGTTTACCTAAAGGATTATGGGGCATTACAGGAATAACTGTAGCACCATCTAACACCGATAAAATTTATGCCATCATTGAAAATAAAGACGGCGGTTTATTTGTAAGTACTGATGCCGGTGAAACATGGACCTTGCAAAGTAGTGATAACAACATCCGTCAACGGGCATGGTATTACAGCAAAATATTTGTAGATCCTAAAAATGAAAACACCGTTTACGCACTCAATGTAAATTTTTTAAAAAGCTCTGATGGCGGTAAAACATTTAATAAAACCATCAATACTCCACATGGAGATCATCATGACCTTTGGATAGATCCTGAAGATGGCAACCGTATGGTTATTGCTGATGATGGTGGCGCACAGGTAAGTTTTGATGGCGGTGAAAATTTCAGCACTTATGAAAATCAACCTACAGCGCAATTTTACAGGGTGAGCACTGATACGCATTTTCCTTACAGGATATTAGGTGCACAACAGGATAACAGTACGATCAGGATTTTATCGAGAAGTGATGGCGGAGAAATTACACAAAACGACTGGCAGTCAACAGCCGGTGCAGAAAGCGGTTATGTGGTGGCAGATCCTTTAAATCCTGATGTGGTTTATGGCGGTAATTATAGCGGCTACTTGTCCAGGTTAGATCATAAAACAGGAGAAAACCGTGCGGTAAGTGTTTGGCCCGATGACCCCATTGGCGGTGGTGCAGATGTAAGTAAATATCGTTTTCAATGGAATTTCCCTATTTTCTTTTCGCCACACAATCCTAAAAAATTGTATGCCGGTGGCAATATGTTATTTGCAACAGAAAATGAAGGCGCCAGCTGGACGGCATTGGGTGGAGATCTTACCACTAATGATAAAATACGGCAACGCAGCAGCGGCGGACCTATTACAAAAGATAATACCGGCGTGGAAGTGTATTGTACCATTTTTACGGCAACAGAATCTGCATTGGAAAAAGATCTGTTATGGACAGGTAGTGATGATGGCTTAATAAATGTAAGCAAAGATGGCGGGCAACATTGGGAAAATGTTACACCCAAAGAAGCCGGTCAATGGATGATGTGGAATTGCGTGGAAACAGATCCTTTTATAAAAGGCAAAGCTTATTTTGTGGGTACAAAATATAAGAGTGATGATTTTACGCCTTATATTTTTAAGACAGAAGATTATGGTAAAACATGGGTGAAGATAACCAATGGTATTGGCGGCAATCACTTTGCAAGATGTTTACGTGCCGATAAAAAAGTGAAAGGTTTGTTGTACTGCGGAACAGAATACGGCATGTACATCAGTTATGATGATGGTGCCAACTGGAAATCTTTTCAATTGAATTTGCCAATGGTACCCATCACAGATCTTACTATAAAAGAAAACGATCTGATAGTTGCAACACAAGGCAGGGCATTCTGGTCGTTGGATGATTTGAGTGTGATACAACAGAAAGCTGCAGGTATTACTAATAAAAACCTGCATGTGTTTACCGTTAATGATACTTATTTGTTTGATGGCTATCAAAACCTGAACGCAAAAAATGCAGGGATGAATCCACCCAACGGAGCAGTGATCAACTATTATGTAAAAAATAGTACTGACTCTTCTAAAATAAGTATTGAAGTTTTTGATAAGAATAAAAAGGTAATAAAAACTTTTGGCACAGCTGCAAAAGAAAAAGAAGATAAGATAGAAGTGACCAAAGGCATGAACCGGTTTGTATGGAATATGTTATATCCGCCTGCAGATAAAATTGACGGGCAAATATTATGGCATGGTACAGTGCCGGGCCCTAAAGCGGCACCGGGAATTTATTCCTTCAAAATTAAAGTAGATAAAGATTCTGCAGAAGGGAATTTTGTTCTTAAAGCTAACCCCACCTATAAATTATCACCGCAGGATTATGACGACCAGTTTAATTTTTTAATTACAGTAAGAGACAAATTCAATGACATACAGAAGGCGATAAAAAATATCCGTGATGTAAGAAAACAGATCAACGATTTTACAGATAAGCAGGGAAAGGATTTGCCCGAAGCAATAAAGCAACAGGCAGATACGATCAATAAACAAATGACTGCAGTGGAAGAGGCATTGCATCAAACCAAAGCCAAAAGCGGGCAGGATGTATTGAATTTTCCTATACGGTTAGATGATAAAATATCCGGCCTGTATGGTTTTGCCAACAGTGGTAATGCAGCACCTGCAAAACAGGTTAAAGATGCTTATGCAGAATTAGCTGCACAGGCAGATGTACAATTGAATACGCTAAAGAAAATTATGGAAGATGACCTGGTAAAATTAAATGCTTTGATAAGAGAAAAAGCATTGCCCCTTATTGGATTAAAGAAAGAGTAAAGAAAATTAAATTTATAGAATAATGCGGAGCCAAAGGCTCCGCATTATTTTTAATCCAGTATATCCGGCCTTCTTTCCTTAGTACGTTGTAAACTTTGCTCTACTCTCCATTCTTCAATCAGTTTATGATTGCCGCTTAATAAAATGTCGGGTACTTTCCAGCCACGAAATTCTTCGGGTCTTGTATAAACCGGCGGTGCTAATAAATTATCCTGGAAAGAATCGGTGAGTGCAGATGTTTCATCATTTAATACACCAGGTATTAAACGGCCGATAGCATCTACTAACACTGCTGCAGCAATTTCTCCGCCGCTTAGAACATAATCACCGATAGAAATTTCCCTGGTTACAAAATGATCCCTGAATCTTTGATCAATACCTTTATAATGGCCGCAGATCATTAATAGATTATTTTTTAAAGAAAAACCATTCGCCATTTTCTGATTGAATGTTTCGCCATCCGGTGTCAGGTAAATTACTTCATCGTAAGTTGTTGTTGCCTGTAAACTTTCAATTGCATTTACCAAAGGTTCAATCATCATCACCATACCAGCGCCACCGCCAAAGGCATAATCATCCACCTGCGCCCTTGCGTATGTAGTGTGGTCTCTTAAATTAATCACATTCACTTCCAGCAAACCCTTATCCTTTGCTCTTTTTAAAATAGAGTGAGCAAAAGGGCTTTGCAACAGGTCTGGCACTACTGAAATAATATCAATTTTCATTCTGCAAATCTTTAACAATTTATTGGTTTGGCAATTCTTTTTTAGCATTTAAATTGCTGTACTAAATAAAAACCTTATGAGTAAAAAAATCTACCTGCCATTCCTTACTATATTATTTTTTTCCTGCTCCGATTACCTGCCTTATTCGTCGGCCCGGCAAACAAAATCAATTACCGATATTCCATTGAAACAATCATCGGAAAATGTTGATTGTTTTCTTAATAATCAAACTCCGCATAAACCATTTTACAAAATAAATATTGTGGAAGTAACAGGAACTGCCAATGCAAGCTACGATGAATTAATTATTTCATTAAAAAATAAAGCGAAGCAGGAAGGGCTGGATGCTGTAATGATATTAGACAAACAACAAGAGATTGCTTACGAAAACCTCAACCAGAAAATATACCTGGAAGATACTACCACTGCTAAGTATTACAGGCAGCTGGCTACAGCTTATCAAAAATTAAGTGCCGTGGGTATCAAGTATGCAGCAAATATTAATTATCTCGATACTATCGTAAAAACTGCTGCAATTGAATTGGTATGCAACAATCATAAAATTAATGGTACAATACAATTTGATTTTTATGGTAACCCAATTGCGATTGATGACAATCAGCTTGAAAAATTTTATAGAGATAGTATAGAGCCTTTTGATATTGCCCGGCACAATAATTCAGCAGTTAAAGACTGGCAATATAAAATGAACCCCCTCCTTACAGATGAAGTGGACGGGTTTAAAAAAGGAGCCGAAGGGTATGAAACAATAATTGTTAAAGCAGATGAAGCTGTTGCGAATAAATTTTATTATAAAATTTCAGACCCTGTATCTAATAAGGTTAAGAAATATACACTGGTAATTGAAAGGGATGCTGCAAAAAAAATAACTAAAAAAACATTACTTCAAAAAAGCAATATCATCTGGATTGAAGAGATTCACTATGATAAAAATATAGCCACCGGAAGCAAAAGGTATCGTGTTAATAATAATAAAGAGGAAATAATTTTCACCACAATTAATCAGTTTTATTCGGTGAATGATTTGCCGAAGCCTTTGGAGTAAATTGATATAGTAATAATTTTTTTATCCTATTCTCTTTCAATTAAAACAGTAATAGGTTGCCTGCGGTAAGCTTTAACCGGCCTGCCATCTTGTACAGCAGGAATCCAGTTCGGAGAAAGTCTCATCACTCTTTCAACTTCAGCTTGTATCAATGGGTTAACTTTGTTTTTGTTCTCAGTTGTGATATTGCAAAGGCTGCCGTCTGTACATACAATAAATTTTACTATTGCAGTTTGTTTAAAAACTTTCTTATTCGCAGGAAATTTTACCTTGTCAGAAAATTTATCAATATCCAGGTTATTCATTAAGAATGATCTCCATGCAGTATCTCCTCCCGCAAATTCTGCTTCTGTTTCAACTTCATCAAAAATAACTGCGGTATCTTTTGATATGTGTTTTGCCGGCGGCCGGTGCTGGCTTTTTACCTGGGCATAAGAACTAACGGCACAAACAAAAAATATCGTTATTGTAATTATATATTTCATCAGTTCTTATTTTTCGTAAAAGTATTACTCTTTCTATAAATTTTATAAGCTTATCTCAACTCCTTCATTTTTAATTAATAAGGAAATGGCTAACGAGGTTTGCAGTATAAACTGTTTATTAAGACAGCAGGACATCATTTTTTAATGGTATATAATTATAAAATATCTAAAAAACGGCACTTTTTTTGCTAATATTTTAAGGTTGTCGCCGTTTGCTGTTCGGGATAACCAGTATCATCCAATAAAACTATGAAATTAAACCTCTACTCCAACAAGATCTTAGGCTCAGGTATTGCACTCCTGTTACTTTCTTTTATTACCATCATTATTTTTTTTGGATACGAATACAAAAAGGTAAATGACACTGCTTTACGTGTGGCGCATACACAAGAGCAATTACTGCATTGCGAAAAGATCATGTCATTGGTTGCAGATATTGAAACGGGTACAAGAGCTTATTTAATTACAGAGCAAAGTATTTTTTTAAAACCTGTAGAAAGATCTCAAAAAGAAATTTTTACAGAGATCGCTTTATTAAAAACATTGGCCATTGATAATCCTGCACAAAAGATACGGATTGATTCCCTTTTATTTTATGCTGATAAAAGAATTACTTTTTTTAAACGCATTAAAGCCAGCTACGAAATTTTTGGTGTGAATGCCGCCCGGGAAATGGCAGAAAGCGGGGAAGGAAAATTATATGCCGACCATATCCGTTCTTTAGTTGATACTATACAACGTGAAGAAGATATTTTACAGGGAGCATATAAAGCGGATAACGAAAAAAGTATCCGCAATATAGACCGGATATTAATGTTAATAATAGTGGTCATTCTTTTACTATCTGCTGTGTTTATTCAAAAAGTAATAGCCGATAATGTAGAGAAGGGAAAAGCAGCCGCAGCTTTAAAGAAGATGAATGATGAACTGGAGCAAAGAGTGGCAGACCGTACGCAGGCATTGGATAAAAAAGAAAAACTATTCAGGGCATTAGTGGAGAATAATGAAGGCATCATCCTTTTAGTAGATGAAAAACTGAATGTGCTCTTCCGTAGCGCTTCCACAGCACTTATTACTGGCCGTGTATTTGAAGAAAATGAGAAAATTGCGATAGCTGAATATTTACATCCCGAAGACAGGGTAAAACTTAGCAAATTGATAGCAACAGCGGTTACAAGCCCGGGGATATCTATACAGGTATCCGTAAGAGTTAGGCATTTTGATGGGCATTACATCTGGCTGGAGGGTGCAGTTAAAAACATGACAGACGAGCCAGCAATAGGCGGTATCATAATTAACCTGAGAGATATCAGTGAACGAAAAAAAGCAGACCAGAAGCTCATCAAAGCTAACCGGCTGTATTTTTTTAACAGCCAGGTTAACCAGATGATTGTGCGTACCAAAGATGAAACGACTTTGTTCAGGGAAGCCTGCCAGATTGCAGTTGGTGAAGGCCGTTTTAAAATGGCATGGATAGGTATGATTGATGATACTACAAAAACAGTAATACCAGTAATGCATGCCGGCGACGACTGCGATTATCCTTCCGTTATGCGCCCCATATCAGTGAGTGATGATGCAGAAAGCAGGGGGCCGATTGGTACTGCATTACTGCAGGGAAAGTATACTGTTTGCAATGATATAGAGAGCGATGAAAGAATGATGCCGTGGAAAAAAGAAGCGTTGAACCGGGGGTACCAGTCCTTTATGATCCTGCCGGTAAAAAATTCAGGAAAAGTAATCGGGATCTTTTCTTTTTACACCGCTGTAAAAGATTTTTTTGATGCTGCAGAAATTGCGTTGCTGGAAGAAGCCACTAATGATGTATCCTTCGCCCTGGAAATATTTGAAAAAGAAAGGCTTCGCAATAAGGCCGAAGATGCCATTGTAAAAGCTGTAGAACGATACGATATTCTTGCAAGAGCTACCAGTGATACCATCTGGGATTGGGACATTGTAAATAACACGATGCATTATAACGACGGCATCGCCCAGATGTTTGGATACAGTGCTTCTGAAGTGGAGAACGTAGTAGATTGGTGGAATGAAAAATTATATCCGGATGATTTTAAAAAGGTAACAGAATTGATTGAAGAAGTTTTTGAAAAAGGATTGCAGAAATTTCACATCACTTACAGGTTTCGCTGTGCAGATGGCTCTTATAAATATATTTTCGACAGGGCCTATGTACTCTTTGACGAAAGTGGTAACCCCTGCAGGATGATTGGAGCCATGCAGGATATCACTTATCATGTGGATGAGGAGTTACGTATTTCAAAAGCTATTATAGATGCACAGGAACAGGAACGACGTTTTATAGGAGGTGAGTTACACGATAATGTGAACCAGATATTAGCTGGTTCTTTATTGGCATTGAGTATGGTAAAAAGCAGTAAAAGTTTAACCAAAAAAACATTGGAGTATGTAGAAATGGGTAAGACACATATTTTTAATGCCATTGAAGAAGTGAGAAAACTATCGCACAAACTGGCGCCAGCTGCTTTTGATGATACTTCTTTAAAAGATGCTTTTGAAAATCTGCTGCAGACTTTTAACGTAAACAACCAGTTTAATATAAAATTCGAAATGGATGACGCCTGCAATACAGTTAGCGGTGATGTGCAGATCAATTTGTACAGGATAGTACAGGAGCAGATAAAAAATATTGTAAAGTATGCAGAGGCCAGCGAAATCGAAATTTCAGTAAAGCAATCTGCTCATGCAATAAAAATGCGTATCAACGATAATGGTAAAGGTTTTGATATAAAGACCGTAAAAAAAGGTATCGGCCTCAGTAACATTAAAAAAAGGATCGAATCTTTTTCAGGAAAATTCACTGTAAATTCAGCAGCAGGAAAAGGTTGCGAAATAATTGTGGAGATACCATTATCAGGCAATTCAATTCAACAGCCTGCCAAACGTTCAAAAAAGAAAATGAACTTATAATAATTTACTCAGAGTGCAGGTGGCGTTGTCATAAAATCATCCAGGTCTCTCTTATCTTTTTTAGTGGGCCGTCCTTGTTTGCTCATTCGTTTACCGGTATGAAAAACTGCGGCCTGAAATTTAATACGGTCTAGTTCTTCGGGAGGTGTAATATCTGCATAATATTTTATCGCTTCGCTGTATTGTACACGGTGGTCAAGCAAGCCGGTAACTTTAATTACCCAGCGTTTAGCTTCGGTCTTTACCTCATACTCATCATTCACATTTACAGCCCTGGATGCTTTACAGTTATCGCCATTCCATTTTATCTTTCCATTATCACAGGCATCTCCCGCCTGGCTACGGGTTTTAAACAACCGGATAGCCCATAAATATTTATCTAAACGTAGTTTTTCCTTTTCCATTTGCCAAAATTAAATCCTTTTACACCAATGGTGATTATCGGTTAATGTATTTGCTTACTTTTATTGCCTAAATTAATACATATGAAGTTCAGGATTATTGCACTCAGTTTGTTTTTTGTTTTTGCAGTCCACCTGGTACCTGCCCAGCGCCGTGTTAACTGGACACCCGATGGTAATGCTTATACCAAAATAAAAGAAGGGAGTATTGTAAAAGTAGATGCCAAAACCGATGCTGAAACCGTTCTTATTAAAAAAGAACAATTAACCCCCACAGGAGGAAAAGCATTGTTTCCGCAATCTTATGCTTTCAGCAGCGATAATTCTAAACTGCTCATTTTTACTAATACGGCAAAAGTATGGCGTTTAAATACCAGAGGCGATTACTGGATTCTTGATATCGCTTCCAATAAACTGACACAATTGGGCAAAGGCCGTCCGGGTCAATCATTGATGTTTGCTAAATTTTCTCCCGACGGGAAAAAGGTGGGTTATGTAAGCGAACATAATTTGTATGTGGAAGAAGTAGCTACTAACATCATAAAAAGATTAACCGCTGACGGTACAAGAAAATTGATCAACGGCACATTTGACTGGGTATATGAAGAAGAATTTGGTTGCCGTGATGGTTTTCGCTGGAGCCCCGACGGAACTAAGATAGCTTTCTGGCAGGTAGATGCGACAAAGATCAGGGATTATTATATGCTGAATACTACTGATAGTAATTATTCACATGTAATTCCTGTTGAATATCCTAAAGTGGGAGAAGCGCCATCACCAGTTAAAATTGGTGTGGCCGAAGTTAATTCAGGAACAATCCGCTGGATGCAGATTGAAGGCGATCCACAGCAGCATTATCTGCCCCGTATGGAATGGACCGGCAATAATGAATTGATGGTGCAACAGCTTGATCGTAAACAACAGGAGAGTAAACTGATGTATTGCAATACCAATGATGGTAGTGCCCGTACTTTTTGGGCAGAGAATGATGAGGCCTGGGTGGATTTAAATTCAGCAGATATTTTTGGAGAGCCGGGTGGCTTTTCATTTGTTAATAAAGGCCAGGATTTTATCTGGATAAGTGAAAAGGATGGCTGGCGTCATATTTATAAGATCAGTCGTGATGGTAAAACCGAAACTTTAATAACCAAAGGCAATTATGATATTGAAAGTATTAAATGTATTGATGAAGCTAATAACCTGATTTATTTCACAGCCTCACCAACTAATGCCACACAATTGTATTTATACAAAATACGTATTGAAAACAAAGCCGGCCTTTTAGATAAATTTAAAAAAGTAAAAGAAGATGCGGAATTAGTGAGTGCCGAAAATTTAGTGGGTACACACAGTTACAATATTTCTCCTAACGGGAAATTTGCCACCCATTCTTTTTCTAATTATAATACTCCACCGGTAAGAGAATGGATAACATTACCGGATAACAAACCTGTTAATGCTGCAAAAAGTATTGCAGCAACAATAAAGACCGATAATGAAAATGATGTGGAATACATGCAGATAACTACGGAAGATAACGTAACGGTTGATGCATGGATCAACAAACCGAAGAATTTCGATCCGTCCAAAAAATACCCTGTTATTATGGAAGTGTATGGCGAGCCAGCTGCTTCTACAGTGCAGAATAGTTATGGAGCGCACAGCAATGGTTTATACAATGGAGATATCAGGGCCGATGGGTACATACAGGTATCAGTTGATAACCGTGGTACACCAATGTTGAAAGGGGCTAAATGGCGCAAAGCTATTTACAGAAAAATTGGAGTTATCAATATTCGTGACCAGGCAATGGCTATGAAAAAATTATTAGAAGCAAGGCCTTATATGGATAAAGACCGTGTGGCCGTTTGGGGTTGGAGCGGTGGAGGTTCCTCAACACTTAATTTAATGTTCCAGTATCCTGAAATTTTTAAAACAGGTATTTCGGTAGCTGCAGTAGGCAACCAGTTAAATTACGATAATATTTACCAGGAACGCTACATGGGATTGCCGCAGGAAAACATGCAGGATTTTGTAAATGGTTCGCCCATTACGCACGCCAAAAATTTAAAAGGCAACCTGTTGTATATTCATGGCACCGGCGATGATAATGTGCATTACGATAACGCAGAGCAACTGCTTAACGAACTGATCAAATACAATAAACAATTTCAGTTTATGCCTTATCCTAATCGTACCCACAGTATTTCTGAAGGTGAAGGTACATCGCTGCACCTGGCAACTTTATACACTGCCTATTTAAGAGCGCATTGCGAACCGGGAGCAAAATAATTATCAGACTTTTAGATTGTAAATGGCGGTATTTGTTACCGCCATTTTTATTTTTAATTATTTCCTTTAAACCATTGTGCATTTGTAAAGTCTGACTGGTATTAAACAAATCTTTATGAAAAAATATTTTGTAAGAATGATGATGGCATTGATGGTAACAGTATCATTTGCTATGGCAGCGGATGCGCAAATTGTGGTTAAGATACGCCCTGTGGCACCAGTACTCAGGGCAAGGCCGATGGCACCTTCGCCTGCGCATGTATGGGTGGGAGGTAATTATGTATGGCGTGGCGGACAATATGTATATGAAGAAGGGTATTGGGCAACACCGCCAAGGCGTGGCAGTATATGGATTGAAGGACACTGGAAACACAGAAGAGGCGGTTGGGTTTGGGTACCAGGTCATTGGAGAAGGCGCTAAATGCAGAAATAGTTTTAACGGGTCATAGATGTAAGCGAAGCCTGCCATGTGCAGGCTTCCTTGCGTTATATAATGGTGTTAAAATTTTACTTTGGCATAATGTTAGCTTGAGTATGTGCGTTACTACAAAAATCAACACATGAAAAACTTACTGGCAGCTTTACTTGTTTTTTCTACTTTGTCTGCAACAGCACAAAGAAATAAACTGAGCGATGACCATGAAAACTTTTTTCGCTTTGGTGTAAAAGGCGGCGTTAATGTAAATAAGATCACCGGTCAATCTTACAAAAGTGGGTTTAACTATAATTATCAGCTTGGGGCATTCATGCAATTTAATTTTGCCAGCAGGATTGGTATACAACCTGAAGTGAATTTTGTACAAACTTCAACAGAGTTTACCAACGACCCTAATGATATTTACAATGATATTTTCAGGGATGGCAGCCAGAAGAAATCCAAACTGAATTACCTGGAAGTACCGGTGCTGCTAAATGTGAGTATTGGCCCTAGTAAAAGAGTAAAATTGCAGTTTGGCCCTGCCTATGGTGGATTATTGTCGCAAACAGTGGATAGTTTGAAAACCAATGGCAATATTTATAAAAATGCCGACTGGAGTGCCATTGGTGGCTTATGGATACAGTTGCCTTTTATTAATATGGGGGCAAGATATAAATTGGGTTTGTCAGATATCAACAATATCGACAACCAGCAAACCTGGAAGAACCAGGCTATACAGGTCTTCGTTGGCGTTACCTTTTAAATATCTTCGCCACATGGTCTGACGTCTCGTCTGACCATGTGAATATCTCGTCTGCCCATAACGGTAACGGATTACCTGAAATCCGGAATTTTCCCCTGGGATTTTGGTTTTTTAAAAATGGCTTTGTATTTTACATAGTATAATCACCCGCTATGCAAAATATTATACTGGAAAATCTATTGCTGATAGATATTGAAACTGTACCTGGGCACTCTTCTTTTGATTTATTAAGCGACGATTGGAAGCAATTGTGGGAAGAAAAAACGGTACGAAGTTTACCCGATTTTACTTCCGCAGCGGAATTTTATCCGCAACGTGCCGGTGTAATGGCCGAGTTTGCAAAAATTGTTTGTATCAGTATAGGTTATTTCACCAAACAAGGCACTGTATTGCAGTTACGTTTAAAATCTTTTTTTGGTGATGATGAAAAGAAATTGCTGCAGGAGTTTGTCAGCACGGTAAATCAGATGGAAGCAAAAAATAACAAGTGGAGTTTTGCCGGGCACAATATCAAAGAGTTTGATATTCCTTTTATCTGCCGCAGGCTTTTAATAAATGGGTTGCGTATTCCTGCTTATCTCGATTTTCAAAACATGAAACCATGGGATACCAATACTGTTGATACGTTTCAATACTGGCGTTTTGGGGATTATAAAAATTATACTTCTTTAAAACTATTAGCCGCAGCATTAGGTGTCCCTTCTCCCAAAGATGATATCGATGGCAGCATGGTGGCTGATGTATATTGGAATGAAAAGAACCTGCAACGCATTGCTACTTATTGCCAGAAGGATGTGGTAACTACCGGTAATATTATTTTGCGGTTTAAGAATATGGAATTGCTGAAAGAAGAGCAGGTAGTAGTGGTGCAATAAATAATTATTCTATTTAAAAAGCCCCCAATGATTTGGGGGCTTTTGTTTGAAGATTTTATTTTATTGTACTATTGTACGATCACTTTCAGCGTGGTTACATTATCTGCATCTATAACTTTCACAAAATATAATCCTTTGCTCATACCGGCGGTATTTATCTGCAAATGAGATTGTGTGGTGTTAGTTTTATACACCATTTTGCCATCTGCGTTTAATACCTGTACAGTGGCCTGCTGATTGCCCGTTTTAGCAATGTATAGGTTGATAAAATCTTTTGCAGGATTAGGTACTACTTCGGCAGTATAGTTAGAATTGAACAATGCTTTTTTGATATCAGAATAATCATATTTGGCATCTTTATCTACTTCTTTAAGGCGGTAATAATTAATGCCTCTCATCGGTGCATTATCATAAATGCCATAGTCAGTACGATGAGAACTATTTCCTGCTGCGGCAACTGTGGCAATAGTATTCCATGTTCTGCCATCTACAGATCTTTCCACTATAAAATGGCTGCTGTTAATTTCCTGTTCTGTACTCCAGGTGATCTTTGCACTGTTGTTAATTTTTTGAACAGTAAAGGAATTTAATTTTACCGGTAGCGGGCCACCTGATGCATCATTCCTGGCATACCAGATTGGAGAAGTTACAATACGGCTGGTGCCATTAGTAATATCAATGTAATAATAACCCGTGGTGTTATCAGGTAGATTAATATCTGTAAAACGTAAACTGTTACCAATTACAGAATCGATTTTTACAGGTAATACGCCACTACCCGGTACGCCATACATCACCCTGATAATTGCACCCGAAGTTGATGTAGTAAGATCAGTTAAATTAACCGCAATGTTTGGTGCAAACCTGTCGGATATCAAAGAGCCCATGATTTTTGTGTTGATAGTAAAATCAACTTTGCTATCACAATCCTGAGTGGCATAAAAATTCATATTCTTCATACCTGTAACCAATGCTGTTTTTGTAAGTACAGGCGCAACAATAGCCGTCCTGGAATAAGTGGTATGGCCAAAAGTAGTATTGTGGTTATCATGATCAATAGTTGGCCCAAGGTGATAACCCTTTGCCAACATGGTTTGATAATACCATAAATAAGACATTGATGAACCCGGATTTGAATAAGTAGTATTGGTAGTAGTAGCCGGGCCACTTTCTACTGCCGCCCCTGTAATGGCACTATCTGCAACAATATCATAACCGGTACCAGCAATATTATTATAGTCGGTTAAGTTAGGATGAGCCAACGTGGCAAAAGTATTGGTTGCTTTATTATCGTTTACAGTTTTAAACAATCCTGTACTTCCGGTGTAGGTACTCTTCGGCACGTATACGTCGTAGTTATTAGCAGCGCCCCATGCGCCACTGCCACTTTCCCATCCCCAAAGGTTGTCCATACCATCACCATATATTACTACGTGTCCGCCACCGCTTATCACACCCCATTCCATTCCATACAATGCCAGGAAGCCCGGATGTGCATTGCTGAATGTAGTAGCTTCGTTTACACCAAGGTGATAATTAGTAACCGTATTACCCGGGTTGTTTACTGTAGAGAAATGATTGTGTTCAGATATACCCAGGTAATCCATACACTGTGCTGTCATAGCATAGGTATAATCATCTGTAGGAGTATAGCCGGGATGATCCTGGTTACCATCAGAATAATCAGAATGAGAATGCAGTGTACCAAAATAATAATTATTAGTAAGTACATTGCCTGTAACAATGCTGCTGTTTAATGAAGCGCCGGTTGCATATTTTGTACCACCCGAACAATTTTTATTGGCTGCAAATACAAAGTAATAATAAGTAGTGTTTGCAGTAAGACTGGTGGAAAGGAAGGTAGTAAGACTGCTGTTAGCAACAACTACGCCACCGCCAAAAGCATTTCCCACAGCGTAATCAGTATTGTCAACAGGAGATGCTGATAATGTTGGCGACAAACTCTGAATCACTAAATAATCATCTGCACCGGATATGCCCGTAAATGTGCCGGATACGGCAGTATTAGATGCGGTTAAATTAAGTTGTGTAGCTTGATTAGGGGGTGCAACACATGGAGGCAATGGTTGTGTAGTTTCTGTTCCGGTTAAAGGAGTAACAATATTGTAAACCGGGCCATTAATACAAGAAGATGAATTTAAACTGAAAACGAAGAAATAATACTGCGTATTCGGCAGCAAACCATTTGCAGTAAATGAAGAAGATGCACCCCTTGTTACTACAACTGCATTACCTAAAATATCTCCGGCATTGTACACTTGTGCATTCACAGGATTATTACTTAAAGTTGTTGAAGTACTTCTTAATACCAGGTATTCATCTGCAGTGGTGGCAGTAAATGAACCTTGTATAGTATTAATAGTGGGTGCAGGTGGATTAAGAATTAATCCTGTTGGTTGTGATGCAGGAGCTGCACATGGTGGTAAGCCGGCTATAGTACTTGCAGTTCCGTTAAGTACGCTGGCTGTATTGTATAAAGGTCCGCCTGTGCAAATGCTGTTTAAAGGAAATACAAAGAAATAATATTGAGTCAACGGTGTTAAGCCTGTTGCGGTAAAGCTGGTGCTATTACTTCTTGATACCACAGTACCATCGCCAAGGTTATCACCAACATTGTATATCTGTCCATCCGTTGGGTTGCCTGTAAGGCTGCTGTTAACACTGGCTACCACAAGGTATTCATCTGAAGCAGGGGCGGAGGCAGTAAAGCTTCCGGCAATGGATACGTCGGTTATTGTTCCAAAAGTTAAATTGGTTGCAGGAGCAGTTGGGCTGGCGCAGGGTGTAGTAGCTACTGCAGTAACATTTAAATTATCGATACTGATTTTAGGTCTTGAGCCAGAACCAGTGTTTCCGCTACCGTTATGATAGTAAAACCTTAGCCTTGCTGTAGCACTATTGTTAAAAATTGCTGGTAATGCAATATTTGTTTTAGAACCACTGATAGGAACATTATTAGTAAAATCAAGTACATCTGCAAAAGGTAATTCTGTAAATGTAGTACCATCCACAGTTGCATAAACTCTCAACGAACCATTTCTGTTTCCTGTTGAGTTATTTATGGTGGCATAGTCAAAACTTAAGGTGCCTGCATTTACACCAGTAAAGTCCATATAAAAATCTATCGCTGCAGAAGTGGTATTATCTGGTGAGCCGGTAGACAATAAAATAATAGATTGTGTTGGTGTGGTCTGATCAATAAAACGATGTACACCGCCTGAAGAAGTGAACGAATTGCTTTGAAAATTTGAAGTTGATGCAGTAAGCTTTATACCATCAGGGATAGTACCTGTGGCATTGGCTGAAAGACCACCAAAATGATTGGCACCATTGCCAGAGGTAAAGAAATCTCCCCAAGTACCCACATCTGTAAAATCCTGCGTATAACTTAAACCGGGTTGTAAACCCATTGGTACGGGTAAAGGTGTATTCGTAAATGCCTGCTGGGTACCGTAACTTGTACCTGCTGCATTAGTGGCATAAGCTTTAAAATAATATCTGGTATTGGGAGCAAGACCTGTAATTGTAACGCTGTAATTTCCAGCATTTAAATTTGAAGCAGCTAACGGTGTTCCTGTACCATCCGGGAAGCCAGAACTGGTACTATATTCAATGCCATAGGCTGTAACAGTAGTACAACCGTTACTGTTTATTGTTCCTGCTACAGTGGCAGTAGTTGCACTTACTGCGGAGCTTGCTCCTGTAGTAACTGTTGGTTTTGTATTAATGCCTGAACCCGTAGCTGCAACTGTATACGAAGCCGCAAGACCACCGCCACTTAAACTGATTGTACCGTTATATGATTGTACTAAAGTTGGACTAAATTTTACGTAGATAACTTTTCCTGTAAAAGCCGAGCCACTATAAGAAAAACTTAATGACGATGTAAATGTACCCGCAATTGTTTCGGAATAAGTAAACCCTGCAAGTGAGGCAATGGAAATATTACTACCATCAAGGTCTACACCGTCAAGAGTAAAAGAATTAGGCCCTGCTGTTGTGTTGATACACACATTGCTGAAGTCAGCGAGGGGAGATGTTGCAGTTAAGGTAGGTATACCTGCTGCTGCCCTTGTTACATTTACAGTATATGTCTTGGTAGTAACAGCATCTTGTGCGGTTACTACAGTGGTTATAGTATTGGAGCCAACATTTAAGGGAATTGATGCCGAAGGGTTTCCGCTTGTAACAGTATTTCCATTTACAGTTATAGTTGCATTAACATCACTTGCTGTTGGTGTGGTAGTTATTGAACTAATGTTGTTAGCCACATTAGCTGTATAAGCGGTTGTTGCTGAAGCAAAAACAGGAACCAGTGTCCCGCTGCTTAATGTTAAATTAGAAAGATCTGCATTTGAAGATATTAACGGAGTTCCGCTTATTGAGATATCATCAATTGAAAAACTTGGCCTTCCATTAGCGCCACTTACATCTCTTTGTATCCATCTTAACTGCACTACTGCCTGGTTTGCGCAGGCGGCAGGTAAAGTAAAAGTTACAGTTGTAGCATTTAAGCTTCCGGTACCGGAGGTATTGTTTGCAGCGCCATTATTTTGATAAGTGCTGCCGGTAATATTGGTAAAAGTACCCGAAGTTCCAATGCGGTATTGTACTCCTAGTTCACCAATACGATCGGTAGTCTGTTGTCTTTGAGTAGCTGCCAGGTACGAAACGGAAATGTTAGTGAGCCCCGTGGTATTTATAGCTAAACAAGCTGCTTTTATATTTGTTCCGGTTGCCAAAACCCCCAACTTGCCATTCATGTCTCCTACAAACCCAGACGTGGTAGCATTTGTTGCTCCCGCCAGTGCCTGGTCAGCAGTTGGAGCTGCAGTATTAAAACTGGTAGTTATGGCTGTAGTCCCAAATCCCCAGCCTTGAAAACCTGCCGGGAATGCGGTAGTACTTCCTGTGAGTGTACTGAAATTTTGTGTATAAGGCAATGCTTGTGCAGTAGGATTAGTTTGCGCCTGTGTGTTTATTCTCAGGATTATAAAGCATAGGAGCAGGAAAAATTTGGAAGTAAATAATTTAGTCATGATAAGGTCTTGTTTAGTTTTAGTCGAACTTCAAAACTACCCTCATAAATCAACTTAATTGTAATTTTGGTGTAAAGAATTTATTAACAATTTGACATCCTGTCAGCATTTAAAAACTGGCATTTTGTTTGACAATGGAGCATTAAATAATAACAATCAATTATATGCAAAAAGGAAACATACGTGTACAAACGGAGAATATCTTCCCGATCATTAAAAAATTCTTATATAGTGATCATGAGATTTTTATAAGGGAACTGGTAAGTAATGCAATTGATGCTACACAAAAACTAAAAACGCTTTCTTCTATTGGTGAAGCCAAAGGGGATTTAGGTGAATTAAGGATTGACGTACAATTAGACACTGAAAAAAAGACACTCACCATTAGTGACAGGGGCGTTGGTATGACAGCAGAAGAAGTGGACAAATATTTAAACCAGTTGGCTTTTAGTGGTGCCGAAGAATTTTTAGAAAAGTACAAAGGCCAGAATGAAAATAATATCATCGGCCATTTTGGTTTAGGTTTTTATTCTGCCTTTATGGTAAGTGATAAAGTAGAAGTGTTTAGTAAAAGTTTCAGGGAAGATGCAAAAGCTGTAAGATGGGAATGTGATGGCAGCCCGGAATTTACTTTGGAAGAGGTGGAAAAAGAAATCAGGGGAACTGATATTGTTTTGCATATTAATGAAGAAAGCAAAGAGTTTTTAGATAAATACCGCATTGAAGCAATGCTACAAAAATTTTGCAGGTTTTTACCGGTGCCTATTTATTTTAAAGATGTAAATGAAAAACCTGAAGAATTAAAAGAGGGTGAAGTTGCCCTGGAAGAAAAGTCCATCAACAACCCAACACCGGCCTGGACAAAAAAGCCATCAGAACTAACGGATGAAGATTATATCAATTTTTATAAAGAGTTGTATCCTTATGGAGAAACGCCATTATTCTGGATTCATTTAAACGTGGATTACCCTTTCAATCTAACCGGTATTCTGTACTTTCCAAAAATTAAACAGAGTTACGAAATACAAAAGGATAAAATACAATTGTACAGCAACCAGGTATTTGTTACTGATGAAGTAAAAGAAATTGTACCGGAGTTTTTAATGCTGATGCATGGTGTTATCGATAGCCCGGATATTCCTTTAAATGTTAGCCGTAGTTATTTACAAGGCGATCAGAATGTAAAAAGGATCAGCAGCCATATCACTAAAAAAGTTGCCGATAAATTAGAAGATATATTTAAGAACGACAGAAAACAGTTTGAAGAAAAATGGGAAAGCCTTGGCTTGTTTGTTAAGTACGGTATGATGACCGATGATAAGTTTTTAGACAAGGCCAATAAATTTCATATTCTGCAGGATGCAAAAGACAATACTTTCTACACATTGGAAGAATACAGGCTGGCAACAGAAACCCTGCAAAAAAATAAAGAAGGAAACCTCGTTATTCTGTATACAACAAATCCTGTACAACAGGATGCTTATATACAGCAAGCTGTAACTAAGGGATATAAAGTGGTGAAGATGGAGACCATCATTGACAATGGCTTTATACAACAAATGGAAATGAAATGGGAAAAGGTACAGTTTGTAAGAGTAGATAGTGACATTACTGATAATTTAATTGACAAGCAGGAAGGTGGGGATAGTGTTTTGAGTAAAGATGAAGAAGCTAAACTAAAAGAATTATTCGGCGTAAAGATTCCCGAATTAAATGTAACTGTTGAAGTAAAAGGATTAAGTAATGATACACCGCCAGTAGTAGCAACCCGGCCTGAATTCATGCGTCGTATGAAAGACATGGCAGCCATGCAGGGTGCCGGTGGTATGGGAGCTTTTTATGCTAATATGCCCGATGAAGTTACGCTAACAGTAAATGGCAACCACCCGGTATACAAAAATATCCTTTCTGCAGAGGTAAAAGAAAAACAGGAAAAATTAGTTCATAATCTTGCAGACCTTGCATTGTTATCGCAAGGGTTATTAAAAGGCAATAGCTTAACTAATTTTATAAACAGGAGTGTGGAGTTGATGAGCTAAGTATGGCATGCTGAAATTATATTTTGGCCCTCACTTTAGCAGCAATATCATAAGCATATATTCAAAGAGGATTGTCTTACTAACAATCCTCTTTTTTATTTCAATTCTAAAATTACAGCCTCCAGGTAATTCATTTTTTGTGTATGGTAGATTTGTTTAAAACCAACCTCCAGTAATTTTTCTTTGTGCAATGGGTTGGCGTAAATAAGTGTGATGGTTCTTGGGGCTATTTCAAAACTCTCCAATATATTTTCAGCCACAGCATCCATTATTATTTCATCAAAAGGGTTAAACATAAAAATGCAATCTACGTCATTGGGTATCTCAAAATAAAAAGCATCGTTATTAATTATCTTGTATTGCAGGCCGGGAAATTTTTGTTTAGTTATAGCAAGATTTACTGCAGCTGCATTGCAAAATTCTTTTGAAAAATCTATCCCGGTTACTTTTGTAAAACCATTTGCAGCGGCTACGCACATAGCTCTCCCTTTACCGCAGCCAATATCTAAAAAATGTGCTTTACTTTCTTTGGCCGGGTGGGGGCAAACATCTTCCAATACATCATAACTTACAGGCATGTAAATGGTGGAATGGTCAATTTCTATACCTTTTTTCTCCAGGGATCTTAATTCATCAGCACCTGTTGTAGTAATGCCATATTTTTCTTCACCTTTAATTTCCTGGCGCAGGATATGCAGTGCAATTTTTATATTCCAGTTGTAAGCCAGGTAAAAAAAGTATTTTATATAAGAGAGGGATTTTCTCATTCGGATAATCTTAGGTCAATAACTTTTAATTGCAATGTGGTACTACCATTCCATTCGTTTTCATCAATGGTAAACACTACATCAACAGGCTTTTGCAATTGCAGTAAATGAAACTTAGGTGCCATATTAAAGCCAATACCAGTAAAAGTAATGTTATCCTGTTTTAAAACAAAACGTATATGAAGCTCTTTTACAATTTTTGAATAACCAGTATCCGAAACATTTTTAACAACAAAAACGGGTCGCATATTTTCCGGGCCAAAAGGTTCCATCTGGCAAATGATACTGTAAAATGAAGTCGTAATTTCTTTAAACGAAACCGGGCTGTCAATAATAATTTCGGGTATTAGTAAGTGTGGTTCTATTGTAGCGCTTACTACTTCTTCAAATTTGTTTGCAAAGGCAGTTATATTTTCGGGTAACAGAGACATACCTGCAGCAGCAAAATGACCGCCGTAACCCAACAGGTATTCCCGGCAGGCGTGTATGGCTTCGTATAAATTAAAACCTGGTACACTCCTGGCACTTCCTGCAGCTACTTCACCACTTTGCGTAAGCACAACCGTAGGCCGGTAATATTTTTCAATCATTCTGCTGGCAACAATGCCCACCACGCCTTTATGCCAGTGATCTTTAAAAACTACGGTAGTTTTTTTATTGATCAGTTTTTCATCAGCTTCAATTATGGCGAGAGCCTCTTCAGTGATGCTGCTATCTGCTTCTTTGCGGTCGCTGTTATCGCTGTGTAGCATTTCTGCAAATGCCAATGCATTTTTATATTCTGGTTCAATAAAAAGCTGTACTGCTTTTCTTGCGTCGTCCATTCTGCCCGCAGCATTTACCCTTGGCGCAATTACAAAAACCACATTATTAATGGATAACTTTTTTTGAATACCACCTAAATGAATCAGTGCTTTTATTCCCGGATTAGGATTATTATTGATCTTTTCCAAACCATAAAATGCCATGATCCTGTTTTCCCCCGTCATGGGAACAATGTCTGCTGCAATTGCGGTAGCAACCAGGTCTAAATAACAATAATAATATTCTTCTTCAATATTATAATGTTGTGCCAGGGCAGTGATCAATTTAAAGCCCACTCCGCAGCCACACAATTCTTTATAAGGATAATAACAATCTTTTTGTTTAGGATTAAGAATGGCAACAGCATCAGGTATAATATCATCGGGCAGGTGATGATCGCAAACAATAAAATCAATACCTAAGCTTTTTGCATAAGCAATCAAATCAACAGATTTAATACCGCAGTCTAACGAAATAATTAAAGTAAAGTTATTGGCAGCGGCAAAATCAATACCCATTTTGCTTACACCATAACCTTCACGGTAGCGGTGAGGGATATAAAAATCTAATAAAGCCGGATCGTAAATTTTATGCAGGAACTGGTACATGCACGCCACACTGGTAGTGCCGTCAACGTCGTAATCTCCAAATACTAAAACCTTTTCTTTCTTTTCAAAGGCCGATACAATACGTTGCACAGCTTTATCCATATCCTTCATCAGCCAGGCATCATGTAAATCACTCAGCTGCGGCCTGAAGTAATCTTTGGCTTTTTCAAAACTATCAATGCCTCTTTGTACTAATATAGAGCAAAGGGTTTTGCTAACTTTAAGAGATTGCTGTAAAGCGGTTGCTTTAGTGTCATCTGCAGGTAATATATTCCAGCGTTTTTCCAAATAATAATTTGTTCAATGTTTACAATCAATACTAATACATAAACGGTTTTCATTACCATTTTAAACTTAATATAGCAAAAGGTGTAGATGAGGTTTAATATTTTCTATCGGTGGTATAGCGCACTAATTGTTCAAGAGCTCTCCTGGTTTCACCGTCCTCAAATTCGTAGAGAATGGTTAATGCTTCATCCCTGTATTGAATCATTTTCTCTGTAGCATATTTTATGCCTCCGGCTTCTACTACAGTATCAATAACAAACTTAACTTTTTTTGGATTCTTGTTCTCATTTTTTATGATATAAATTAATTCCCTTCTTTTTTTTGCATCGATTTTATTCAGGGTATATATCAGCGGTAGTGTAAGTTTTTTTTCCTTGATATCATTACCGGTAGGTTTTCCAATATCTTCTTTACCATAGTCAAAAAGGTCATCTTTTATCTGAAAAGCAATACCTGCTTTTTCTCCAAACAATTTCATTTTAGCAGTAACGGTTCCGTCTTTAGTAGTGCTGTATGCACCCACTGCACAGGCCGATGATAGTAAAGAGGCTGTTTTATTCCTGATGATCTCAAAATAAATATCTTCTTTTAAATTTAGTTTCCTTGACTTTTCTATCTGCAACAATTCGCCTTCACTCATTTGCTGCACCGCATCAGAAAGAATGTGCAAATGTTCAAAGTCATTATTGGATGTTGACAATAATAGACCTTTGGAAAGCAGGTAATCTCCTACTAAAACAGCAATTTTATTTTTCCAGATGGCATTAATTGAAAAAAAACCCCGTCTTTCCAGTGATTCGTCCACCACATCGTCGTGCACTAAGGTGGCAGTATGCAGTAACTCTACCAGGGCAGCGGCTCTGTAAGTGCTCTCATTAATACTTCCATGTAATTTGGCGCTTAAAAAAACAAACATTGGCCGCATTTGTTTCCCTTTGCGTTTAATAATGTATTTCATTATCCTGTCCAGCAAAGGCGTACTGCTTTTTACAGCTCCGGCAAATTTTTTCTCAAAAGTCTTCAGCTCTTCTCCAATAATGTCAGTTACAAATTTCATAGAAAATGAAGGCAATATAAGCCACTATAATCCGTCCTCAAACTATTTTATAAGTTTCTGCCAGCAAAATAATTGAAAAATAATTATACGGGTACCAAGAAAAACTTTAACTTTATTGCAACGAATTGTCTGAATATGACGTCTTTAACTATTTAAATACAGTATCTTATGGGTAGTTTGGTAACTAAAATTAAATATTAAAAATTTTGGTTTATAACTCTCATTCGATATTTTTGCAGTAAAATCAACTCGTACACATTTAGAAATTTTATTAATTATTAAGTTATGACAAGCAAAAAGTACAAATTTTTATTAAGCGCTTTTATGTTCCTTGCCGTGGGTGCATTTGCCCAGGTTGGAGGAAGTGGAAGTGTTTATGATTCCTCTGTTATTCCTGCTAAAAGGATGCCGCAGCAAAACGAATTCTGGAATAAATCGTATAATTTTCCAGCTAAGCCACGTAACCAATGGGAAGTTGGTGTTTCTACCGGTCTTTTCACTGTAAGTGGTGATGTTGCCGCTAAGGCTTTCACTGCACCAAACTTTGGTGTACATGTAAGAAAGGCTTTTGGTTATATCTTCTCTTTAAGGTTGCAATACATTAATACTGTTGGTAAAGGCCAAAACTGGCTGGCATCAAGCAATTTTGGTAAAAATGAAGCCTGGAATTTAAATTTACCTGCAGGTAAACGTTATTTCTCACCAGAAAGAAGTAACACAGGTGCAGTTACTTACACTGACCGTGCAGGTAATGCTTCTGCAACAGCAGACCAGGTGTATTACAATTACAAAACTAAAGTACAGGACTTAGGCCTTCAGGGTATTGTTACTTTAAATAATATTCGTTTCCACAAACAAAAAACTGGTATTGTGTTGTATGGTGGTGGTGGTATCGGTGCTACTTTGTACAATACTATGGTTAACTCATTGGATGCAAATGGTAATCCTTACCGTGCATTATTCAATGGTTTGGCAAGTGGAACATACTCAAACCGTAAAGATGTGCTGAAAGCATTGAAAAACGGAATGGATAAAACCTACGAAACACCTGCTGAAAACCAGGGTTCACGTCGTCCTAAAATTGGTAAGAATACTTTAAAACCATCTGGTACTGTATTAGCTGGTGTTGCCTTTAAATTAGGTAAAAGAGTAAATCTTGCTATTGAAGACAGGTGGACATTTACCAAAGATGATTTGCTTGATGGCCAGCAATGGCAGGAGCAGGCGTGGGGTGATGCTTCTTTAACTGGTGATTTCGATTCTTATAACTATGCTTCTATTGGTTTAAACTTTAATTTAGGTGCTAAATCTGTAGAACCATTATGGTGGCAGAATCCATTGGATTATGCTTACGATGAGTTAATGAACCACCGCAATGTTAAGATTCCGAAAATGGAATGTCCTGATACTGATGGTGATGGCGTTTGTGATCACTTAGACAGAGAACCAAATACTCCTGCAGGTTGCCCGGTTAACACTCATGGTGTTACTGCTGATACTGATGGTGATGGTGTTCCTGATTGTAAAGATAAAGAGTTAATTACTCCAACTTCTTGCCAACCAGTTGATGCTGATGGTGTAGGTAAATGCCCAGATCCTGAATGTTGCAAAAATCCTAAAGTAGTGGTTCCTCCATGTCCTACTGACTACCCAAGTCTTTCATTTAAAGGTAACAGCCCGGCATTAACTGCAGATGCTAAATCAATGCTTGCAACTTGTGCAGCTAAACTAAAAGGCAGCCCAACTTGTACAATCACTGTAACTGGCTATCCAGAAGCATCTAAAGCTTCTCAGGCTAATTGCAACAAAAGATTAGAAGCAATTAAAAACTATCTTGTTGAAAAAGAAGGTATTAGTGCAGACAGAATTACTACTAACTGCGAAGTTGGTGGTGGTGACAAGAATACGGTTGATATAAAATCTAACTAATAGATTTTCAAACATTTCACTTTTTGCTCAATGATAGCCCTTCCGGTTTCGGGAGGGCTTTTTTTTGGAATGGTTAATGATTTGTAAGCGCCAGCCAATAATTATTACTCATCAACTAACCGCTATTTATCAAAGTCTTAACTAGCAATTTTTGGCTGATTGTTTATTTACTGGCATTTTTGACTAAATTCCATTAATTTTGCATTCCTTTATATGAGAGTAACTAAGATTGTATTGACGGGCCTCGTTTTATTGATTATTGCAGTATCCTGTAATAATAAGTATAACAAAGTGTATAAAAGTAAAGATTACGAGTATAAGCTTAAAATGGCTGACGAATTCTTTGCTAAAAAGAAATACAAAGTTGCGCAGCAATTATACGAAGAACTGTTCCCTGTATTTAAAGGAACGGTAAAGTTTGAGGAGTTGTATTATAAAGATGCTTATTGCTTTTATTACATGAAGGATTACCTGCAGGCACAGCAATTATTTAAGGGGTTCCTGGAGGTTTTTCCTAATAGCCCTAAAGCTGAAGAAGTAGATTACCTGCATGCGTATTGTTTTTATAAGCAATCGCCGAAGCTGGAATTGGAACAGGTAAATACCACCAAAGCAATTGGAATGATGCAGACTTTTATTAATACGCATCCGGGATCGGAACGTATTAAAGAGGCTACTGAGATCATTGATAAGTGCAGGATAAAGCTGGAACAAAAAGAATATCGTTCTGCAGAGTTGTATTACAACCTGGGGCAATACAGGGCAGCAGCCTTAGCTTTTACCAATTTAATGAACAATTATCCTGAATCACCTAGTGGCGATGAGTATAAATTGAAAATTGTAAAAGCCTGGTATAAATTTGCCAAGCTAAGTTTTGAGGAAAAACAAATTGAGCGTTTTGAAAAAGTGACCAGTGAATACCAGGACTTTGCTGACCGTTACCCGGAAAGCAAATTATTAAAAGAAGCAGAAAGCTATAGTAACTTAAGTCAAAATCACATTAAAGTAATAAAAAATGAGCAAACTACGTCGTCAGTTAAGCGGTAATACCAGTAGTTCGGTAGAGCCTAAAAGTTTATATGATATCAAGATGAAAACAGGTAATGTGTATGAATCTATTGCCATAATTGCAAAAAGGGCAAACCAGATCAACATTACAGTTAAAGAAGAATTGCACAATAAACTGGAAGAATTTGCCAGTCATACAGACAGCCTGGAAGAAATTCACGAAAATAAAGAACAGATTGAAATTTCTAAAGCTTATGAACGCATGCCTAATCCGGCATTATTGGCAACTACGGAATTTATGGAAGACAAAGTGTACTTCCGTAAAAACGATGAAGACCTGTTCAGCTAAGAAAAGCAATAAATTAGCAATATTATTAACAGAAGATGTTATAATTTTATCCCGTTCCGCCTCAAAGCGAAACGGGATTTTTTATGCTACAAGGAAAAAAGATAATACTGGGGATTACAGGCAGTATTGCAGCTTACAAAACTGCGGTACTGGTAAGGTTGCTGGTAAAACAAGGCGCTGAAGTAAAAGTAATAATGACCACTGCGGCAAAAGATTTTGTAACGCCCCTTGTACTATCCACTTTATCTAAAAACGATGTGCTATCTGATATTGCCAATAATGATAGCTGGGCCAATCATGTAATGCTGGGCCGCTGGGCCGATATTATGCTGATTGCGCCATTGAGTTGCAATACGCTGGCTAAAATGGCCAATGGCTTGTGTGATAATCTCCTGATGGCAGTTTACCTGTCTGCCACCTGCCCGGTAGTAGTGGCGCCAGCAATGGACGAAGATATGTGGCATCATACCTCTACAAAGGATAACCTTAAAAAACTAAGCTCATTTAGTAATCACATCATTCCTGTAGCAAATGGTGAACTGGCAAGTGGGTTAATTGGTGAAGGGAGAATGGCTGAACCCGAAAATATCGTTGAGTGGCTTGACCATTTTTTTTTGAATAAACTTGAACTGAAGGGTAAAAAGATTTTGGTAACGGCAGGACCAACCTATGAAGCTTTAGATCCTGTTCGTTTTATCGGAAATCATTCATCAGGTAAAATGGGTATTGCCTTAGCTGCAGAAATGCAAAGCCGTGGAGCTAATGTTACGTTGGTATTAGGTCCGTCTATAATTACGGCACCCGAAAATATAGAAGTGATAAAGGTCAAATCGGCCAGTGAAATGTATGAAGCTTGTATAAGTCGTTTTGACAAAATGGATATTGCAGTAATGAGTGCGGCTGTGGCAGATTACACACCAGTAAATATTGCTTCAGAAAAAATAAAAAAGAACGACGACAGTTTTACTATTGAATTAACCAAAACAAAAGATATTTTAAAATCTCTGGGCGAAAAAAAAACTGATAAGCAGTTCCTGGTTGGTTTTGCCCTGGAAACCAATAATGAAAAGGCGTATGCACTGAAAAAACTGCAAACTAAAAATGCCGACATGATTGTATTAAATTCTTTAAATGACATAGGTGCAGGATTTGGCCATGACACAAACAAAATCACTATTTTTGACAGGGGAGGAAAGGAGTATAATTTTGATACCAAATCAAAACAGGAAGTGGCAAAAGATATTGTAAACACTATTATTAAATTACTACATGCGTAAATTGTTTTTTTTGATCCTCCTTGTTTTTACTACCGGGCTTTTACAAGCACAGGAGTTAAGAGCTACTATTTCAATAGTAAGCAACCAGGTGGGTAATTCGGTTAACCCCGGAGTGTTTAAAACACTGCAAACGGCATTGAATAATTTTATGAATAATCGCAAGTGGACAAGCGATAACTTTCTTCCCAATGAAAAAATAGACTGTAATTTTTTACTAAACCTGGAGGCTACTGCAGAAACCAATGTATATAACGCCAGCTTAACTATACAAGCAGCAAGACCCATCTTTAATACCTCATACCTTTCTCCGATTATTAATTTCAGGGATGAGAGTATTACGTTTAAGTATGTAGAATTTCAACAACTTGATTTTAACGAAAACAGGGTAACAGGTTCCGATGCCCAGGCATCAAACCTTACAGCAGTATTTGCTTATTATGCTTACATGATACTGGCTTTTGACTACGATTCATTTTCTCAGCATGGTGGCGATGCCTATTTTCAAAAAGCACAGAACATTGTAAACAATGCACCTGATGGCAGAGGGATTTCAGGCTGGAAAGCATTTGACGGTACACGTAACCGTTACTGGCTGGTGGAAAACATGCAGAACAGCCGCTACACCATAATGCATGATGTGTATTATAATTATTACCGGCTTGGTATGGATAAATTTTATGAGGATGAAAGTACTGCAAGGTCCGAAGTAATGAATGTACTTAACCTCCTGAATAATTTTAATACCGACAACCCTAATAAAATGATCAACCAGTTTTTCTTCCAGGGAAAATCTACAGAGCTGATCAAACTTTTTTCGAAAGCACCACAACAGGATAAAGCAAGGGCATCGGAACTATTGCAAAAAATGGATGTTACCAATGCCAATAAATATAAAGATGAGCTGAAATGACGTTGAAACACATTGTATTGCTGAGTGCTCTTTTTTTATTTTCCTGCGGAAGTAAAAATGAAATACCCAAAGGGATTTTAAAACCTGCACAAATGCAAACGGTGTTGTGGGATGTCCTACGTGCTGATGCATTCACCTTTAATTTTATTACCAAGGACTCTTCAAAAAAAACAGAAGTGGAAAATGTGAAACTGCAGCAGCAGATATTCGCTGTGCATAAAACATCCAGGGACGAATTTTATAAAAGTTATGAATTTTATAAAACACACCCGGAATTAATGCAAACGATATTGGACAGTATGATAAATAAAGCCACGAGAGACAAATTTATTAATACAAAAGGAAAGCAATTTAGAGACACGCTAAAGACAGAATAGTAATGAACAAAGTATATAAAAATGCAACCGAAGCTATAGCAGGTATTAGCGATGGAGCAGTAATTATGCTGGGAGGGTTTGGCCTGTGCGGAATACCTGAAAATTGCATTGCGGCTTTGGTGGATAAAAAAATAAAAGACCTTACCTGTATTTCCAATAATGCAGGTGTAGATGATTTTGGCATTGGCCTCATGCTGCAACAAAAGCAGGTAAAGAAAATGATCTCTTCTTATGTAGGTGAAAATGCGGAATTTGAACGGCAGTTATTAAGCGGTGAACTGGAAGTGGAGTTAATACCGCAAGGAACTTTAGCCACACGTTGTATGGCTGCAGGGTATGGTATGCCGGCAATTTTTACACCTGCAGGTGTTGGAACAGAAGTAGCTGCAGGAAAAGAGACCAGGACATTTAATGGTAAAGAATATTTAATGGAATATGCTTTTGATGCAGACTTTGCAATAGTAAAAGCATGGAAGGGTGATACTGACGGCAATTTAATTTTTGCAGCCACCGCAAGAAATTTTAATCCCTTAATGGCAATGGCAGGAAAAATAACTATTGCAGAAGTAGAAGAACTGGTTCCTGCCGGAGAGTTAGATCCTAATCATATTCATACGCCGGGTATTTATGTACACCGGATTTTTAAAGGAGAGAAATACGAGAAAAGAATTGAGCAAAGAACAACAAGACCTGAACCTTTACACTCCTAAACTACTTTAAAGTGGCTTTATCAAAAGAACAAATAGCACAACGTATTGCACAGGAACTTAAGGATGGTTACTACGTTAACCTTGGTATTGGTATACCAACATTGGTAGCTAATTATATTCCTGCTGGTATAAATGTGGTGCTGCAAAGCGAAAATGGATTACTGGGTATGGGGCCTTTTCCTGTTGCAGGACAAGAGAATCCTGACCTTATTAACGCAGGTAAACAAACGATAACCACCGTGCCAGGCTCTGCATTTTTTGATAGTGCTATGAGCTTTGGTATGATACGTGCCGGTAAGGTTGATTTAACGGTATTAGGTGCCATGGAAGTAAGTGAGCAGGGGGATATTGCCAACTGGAAAATACCTGGTAAAATGGTGAAAGGAATGGGTGGAGCTATGGACCTGGTGGCCAGTGCAAAAAATATTATTGTAGCTATGATGCATACCAACCCCAAAGGAGAAAGTAAATTACTCCCGCAATGTAGTTTACCGCTTACGGGTAAACGCTGCGTAAAAAAAATAGTAACAGAAATAGCTGTTTTAGAAGTAACTAATAATGGATTTAAATTATTAGAAAGAGCACCGGGGGTAAGTGTAGAAGAAATAGTTGGTAAAACTGCCGGAAAATTAACAGTTGAAGGCGAGATAAAAGAAATGGTATTCTAGATAGAGGTACTATTACTTGCAGATTATAAATTGAAAATGAACTTTATGATCAAAGCCGGAACTGGTGATAAAGACTTTATAATAAATTTATTGGTGGAAGGGTTTGAAGAAAATAAAAGTGTAAATTATATTATTGCGCAGGGTACCAAAAAGAAACAACAGATAAAAGCGCTGATGGACTACTCTTTTGAAATCTGTAATAGATTTGGAGAAATATTTTTAAATGAAGACAAATCTGCTTGCGCACTCATTTTATACCCCGATAAAAAGAAAACTAATTTACAATCAATAGTGCTGGATATAAAATTAATACTGCAATGTATTGGTCTTTTCAATGTTAGAAGGGCTTTACAAAGAGAAAAGAAAATAAATGCATTGCATCCTGATAAAAATATTTTTTACCTGTGGTATATAGCAGTTAATAAAAATGACCAGGGAAAGGGTACAGGCTCTGCCTTTTTAAAACAAATCTGTGATCATGCTGAATTTCTCAACAAAAATATTTACTTAGAAACTTCAACCGAACGAAATATCAGCTGGTACCAAAAAATGGGTTTTGAATTATACAAAGAATTAGACTTTACTTATACTTTAAGTTGTTTTAGAAAAAATAAAAAATAAAAATCCCCCCGAAATTAAACAGGGGGACGTGCTGGCATGCAATCCTAGTTTGTGTTGGTATTATACTCTTGGTGCTGCGGCTAAAATTTCTTCATTAGCGCCGCTGGCATATTTTTCAAAGTTTTTTACAAATTCTGCAGCAAGTTCTCTTGCTTTTTTATCAAATGCTTCTGGTGTAGGCCATGTATTTCTTGCACTTAATATTTCTGAAGGAACATTAGGACAGGTTTTTGGAATAGACAATTTAAACCATGGCGTGGTATCGTATTCCACAGTATCTAATTGTCCTTCTAATGCAGCAGTGATCATGGCTCTTGTATAACTTAATTTCATACGTTTGCCAATACCATAAGGGCCACCGCTCCAGCCGGTATTTACAAGCCATACTTTCACATTATGCTCCTTCATTTTTTTGCCCAGCATTTCGGCATATTGTGCCGGATGCAATGGTAAAAACGGTGCACCAAAACAAGCACTGAAAGTTGACTTAGGTTCTGTAACACCAGCTTCGGTACCGGCTACCTTTGCCGTATAACCGCTGATGAACTGGTACATTGCCTGCCCCGGAGATAATTTACTGATAGGTGGTAAAACTCCATACGCATCGCAGGTTAAAAAGAAAATGTTTTTTGGTATTTTTCCAACGGATGGTTCTAAAGCGTTACTGATAAAATCTAAAGGATAACTAACTCTTGTATTCTCGGTTATTTTTTTACTGCTGAAATCAATTTTATTGGTGCCATCAATAAAAGTTACATTCTCTACCAATGCACCTGGCCTGATAGCGTTATAAATTTCCGGTTCTTTCTCTTCACTCAGATCAATGGTTTTTGCATAGCAGCCGCCTTCAAAATTAAATACACCATCATTGGTCCATCCATGTTCATCATCACCAATTAATAAACGATTAGGGTCGGCACTTAACGTAGTCTTACCAGTGCCACTTAATCCAAAAAATACAGCAGTATCACCGCTTTTGCCCATATTGGCACTGCAGTGCATACTTAATACATTGGCTTTATGTGGCAATACAAAGTTCAGCATGGTAAAAATGCCTTTCTTCATTTCGCCGGTATAGCCGGTACCACCAATTAAAATAGTTTTGTGTGTAAAGCTGAGGATGGCAAAATTTTCTGCTCTTGTACCATCTACATCGGGGTTGGCTTTAAAACCAGGGGCCTGTATAATATGCCATTGTGGTGCAAAGTTTTCTAATACACTTTCTTCAGGGCGGATGAACATATTGTAGCAAAATAAGTTTGCCGAAGGTTGTTCATTGATCACCCTTAAACTTAGTTTGTATTTCTCATCGGCACAGGCATAACAATCACGTACCCATATTTCTTTATCGCCTAAGTATTGCAGCATTTTAGTTTTCAACTGCAGAAAATATTTTTCTTCTATGGCGATATTAAAATCGTTCCAATGCACAGTATTTTCTGTAATGGCATCCTTTACCGTGAATTTGTCTTTAGGACTGCGGCCGGTAAATTTGCCGGTATTGATGACTAAAGCGCCGGTATCATTTAAAACACCTTCGCCTCTTTGTATGGTTTGCTGCGTTAGTTCTTCAGGTGATAATTGGTAGTGTACGTCTCCGGATAATTTTAAACCCAAATTGACCAAAGCCTTTTTGGGTAGGGCAATCATTGTTGGTACTGACATGGCAAGAATTTTTTTTGGTTTAGTTTTATGCAATCGTTCCCGGCAAAGGTATAGCATGTGGCTTTCTGGCACCTGTGGGCGGAATGAATGAGATTGAAATCATTACACGCAAACGATTGCGTAAATTCAAATATTGTGTATTTTGTTAAAAATCCTCAAATATTGTGGCAAAATAGTTGAACGCATTGAATATTTTTTAATCCAGCCTCAAAAAAGACAATTTAACAATTACAGCTTTTGCATATGCAAAAGAGCCGTTGGCCACAGATTGCACAGATTACACAGAAAGAAGGCAATAATAAACGGGCGAACTACAGGAAAATCCATATTTGAACAAAAAATCTGTGAAATCTGTGCAATCTGGGGCCGGTCTTTCTGTGGGAATAACCAAAAATGTATATTGCACTATAAACTAAAAGCGCATGAAATATCTTCCTCTTAATGCAGAAATTTTTATTGATAACCGTAAAAGATTTGTTGGTAAAATGGAAAAGAATGCCATTGCCATTTTTAACAGCAATGACGAATTGCCTGTGAACGGCGATGCTATTTATAAATTTAAACAAAACAGCGACCTGCTTTGGCTTACAGGTATTGAGCAGGAAGATACAATGCTGGTATTGTACCCGGATAATCCTGATCCTAAATACAGGGAAGTACTGGTACTGGTGCGTCCGAATGAACTGAAAGAAAAATGGGATGGCCACCGGTTAAGAGCGAATGAAGCCACGGCTATATCGGGCATAACAACAATTATATGGCTGGACACATTAGATGGTGTATTGCAACCATGGATACATTGGGCAGATACCATTTATTTAAACAGCAACGAAAACGACCGTAAAGCAAACCTGGTTCCAGTAAGAGATTACCGCTATGCAGAAATGATGAAGCAGCGTTATCCTTTGCATAATTATAAACGCAGTGCAAAAATTTTAAAAGAGGTAAGAGGAATAAAATCTGCATTGGAAGTGGAAGTATTGCAGAAAGCAATCGATATTACTGATACTACTTTCCGCCACTTGCTGCAGTTTATTAAACCGGGTGTGATGGAATATGAAATTGAAGCAGAGATCTACCACCAGTTTATGAAACAACGCAGTGCAGGGCCGGCATACGGCAGCATTATTGCCAGTGGCGACAGGGCACGTACTTTACATTATGTAGAGAACAGCCGTGAATGTAAAGATGGTGAATTGATATTGATGGATTTTGGTGCTGAGTATGGTAATTATTGTGCAGACCTTACAAGAACTATTCCTGTAAATGGTAAGTTTGGGCGCAGGCAAAAAACGGTGTATAATGCCTGTTTGCATTTACATCACTATGCTGCCAGTATTTTAAAACCCGGCATCAGCATTATTGATTATACAGAAAAAGTTGGTGAAGAAGCTACACAACAATTTTTAAAAATTGGATTGATACGCAAGAGTGATGTAAAAAATGAAGATCCGGAAAACAGAGCTTACAGAAAATATTTATACCATGGCATCTCTCATCATTTAGGTATTGATGTGCATGATCTGGGAACGAGAACTGAACCAATTAAAGCAGGTATGGTGTTTACCATTGAACCGGGTATTTATATTGAAGAAGAACAAATGGGAGTGAGGATTGAAAATAATTTCTGGATCACCAGGAATGGTAATAAAGATTTGATGAAAAATATTCCGATAACGGTAGAAGAAATTGAAGCGTTGATGAAGAAATAAGATCTATCGCTTTGTAAAATTAAAACCCTTGCACTTTTAAAAGTGCAAGGGTTTTTTGTAATATCTTTAAACGAGTAGAAAACTCGTTGTACATCAGAGTTTATTGCCTTCAATACGTTTTAAAAATATATCTCTGTAAGTTTCTCCAATAGGTATCACTTCTGATCCGATGAAGATCCTGTTCTTTTCAATGGTATCTATTTTATTCAATGCTACTATATATGATTTGTGTACCCTCATAAATTGTGTACCTGAAAGATGCTGCTCCAGGGCTTTTAAATTCTGCAGGGTGATCAGTTTTTCTTTTGTTGTTTGAATGCTGATGTAATCTTTCAGGCCTTCTATAAAAAGAATTTCATTAAGATTAACCTTGATCATTTTACTATCCGACTTTATAAAAATAAAATCATTATCAATACCAGTGCTTTTTAATGGAGCAGCAATACCAGTTGCAAGTGCTTTGTCAACCGCCTTTAAAAATCTTTCCTGTGTAATTGGTTTCAATAAGTAATCGGTGATATTATATTCATAACCATCTAAAGCATAATCAGTATAAGCAGTAGTGAAAATTACTTTGTAATTATTGCCGATGATCTTTAATACCTGTATGCCGGATAGTTCTGGCATTTGCACATCTAAAAAAATAATATCCACTTCATTTTTCTGAATAAATTGTATGGCTGCAAAAGCATCCGTGGTAGCAAAGCTTAGGGATAAGTTTTCTGTCTCAGCCACATATTGACTTAGTAATTCCACTGCCAGTGGCTCATCATCTAAAATTACACAGTTCATTTTTTATCCAGGTTTAACTGCAAGTTACACTGATAAATATTTTCATCCTGCTGTATGGTTAAAATATGTTCAGGATATAATAGTGCCAGCCTCTTTCTTACATTGTTTAATCCAATGCCTGATGAATTGTCTTTACTATTCTTGTTGATATAGTTGGTAGTAAGTAAACTTAAATTATTATTTGATACAGTTATTTTTATCTGCAACGGTTTTTCAATATTATTTAATACACCATGCTTAAACATGTTTTCAATAAACGGTATAAGCAACAAAGGAGCAATAGTCTGATTGGTAAGATTTCCTTCAAAATTATATTGCACACTTTCTTTATTACTCAGCCTGATAATCTGCAATTCTATAAAACTGTTGATGTATTCTATCTCCCTTTGCAAGCTAACCTGTTCGGCATCGCTGTCTTTGTACATGTACCGCATCAGGTGCGAAAGTTTTTCAATGCTGGGTAATGCTTTATCTGATTTGCTGCTTACCAATGCATAAATATTATTGAGGGTATTAAAAATAAAATGAGGGTTCACCTGGTTTTTTAAAAAAGCAAGCTCTGCAGATTTTTTTTCTTCCAGTAGTAAATATTTTTCTTTTTGAGATTTTATATTGTCGTCTATTATCCAAAATAACACACTCATAACAATCAACAAGCCGCCAAAATAAATGTTATCATAAATGTAATAACCAATTGTAGTATCGTCTGAATAATTCTTTATGCCAAACCATTTTAAGAATAATACTTCCTGGAATAAATACCTGACCCCGATAAAAGCCAATAGTAATACAATCCAGGCTATCCATGCTTTAGCTATTTGATTGGTTTTATAAAATACCGGCAGAATAAAAAAGTAGTTAAAATAAAATGTGCAGGGGAATAAAATATACTGGCTTATAGATAATGGATCAAAATAGTAGCTGGCACCACGCCAACTATCGGGTGTAAAAAAGGCACCGATAACATTATGCCACGCAAAAATGTAAAACCAGAAAACTGCATGCAACAATATTTTAACCCATTTTTTCATACCATAAAAGTAACCGGAAATGCACAAATCAGGATAGTATATCTGCCAACTGCCTTTTTTATCCGACCAACTCCAAACCCCTGATTGAACGGAAATAAGGCAGGGTTGGTATAAAAGCGCCCAAAAGCGGAAAAAGATAGTGCAATTTTACGTCATCATTAAATTATAGCCATGAACAAATTATTGATCACTCTGTTATTTAGCTTTTTCAGTAGCACCGTTTTTTGCCAGCAAAAAATAATTACCGGTAAAATAACTAACACTAAAAATGCCCCTGTACCGTTTGCAAATATTGCTTTGGTTAATACTGCAGATAATAAAACGGTAAAAGGCTCTGTTACTGATAGTCTTGGGAATTTTAGTATTATCGTAAAAACAAGCGGGGTATATAAACTTCAGATCACCAACAGTGGATTTGACCAGTATACTTCTGCTGCGGTTGTCATTGATTCTGCAACAAGCACCATCAATATTCCTGTTATTACTTTGCATGAAAAATTTGAGACTAATAAAGCCGTGGTGGTACAGGCAAAGAAAAAGTTTATAGAAATACAGGCAGATAAAACTGTTTTAAATGTAGAGAACAGTATTGTTGCTGTTGGTAATTCGGCGTTTGAATTAATAAAAAAAGCGCCGGCAGTAACTGTTGATAAAGATGATAACTTAAAACTTAAAGGTAGTGTTGCTACAATTTATGTTGATGGCAAACCATTTTACTTATCCGGTGAACAATTGACACAGTATTTAAAAAACCTGCAGGCCGATGCTATCAGTAAAATTGAAATTATTGGTAACCCCAGCAGTAAATATGATGCAGCTGGCTTAACAGGTATTATAAATATTAAACTGAAAAAAAATAAACAGTATGGTACCAATGGCAGTTATACTTTAGGCTCTGGCTATGGCAGATATCCCAAGGTAAATTCTTCTGTATCACTAAATCACCGTAATAAAAACATCAATATTTTCAGTGACGGTTTTATTGGTTATAGCAACAGCTTCAACAAACTTACCTATAATAGTATTGTTGAAAATAATGGAATACTTACCTGCCAGGACAGAGATAATTACTGGCATCCAAAAACAGTGTGGAACTCATTTAAGATTGGTGCAGATTTTAACGTCAGTAAAAAAACTATTATCGGCTTTTTAATTAAAGGCAATGGCGAACATGAAAAAACGGTTACGGATAATAATACCATTTTCAGCAACCAGAACAGGCAATTACTGAACAGTATTGTTACCGTAAAGAATTATGATGAAAAGACAAACAGCATCAGTTATAATGTAAATCTCAAAACAACTATTGACAGCCTGGGTAGCGAATTGAGTTTTGATGCAGACTATGTTACTTTTAAAAGAACAGCCGAAGATTATAACTACAATAATTTTAAAGATGCTAATAACAACAGTTACCGTAATCCCTATACATTCAGAAATGCAAGCCCGGCAGATATTTTTATAAAAACCGCCAAAGCAGATTTTACAAAAGTGTACAATACTGCTTTTAAAATTGAAGCAGGCGCTAAAGCCAGTGATGTAGAAAATAAAAATTATTTGCAGGTAGATTCCTTAAACAGCAGTAATGCGTGGATTAAAGATAATAACCGTACCAATACTTTTATTTATACTGAGAGAATTTTTGCAGGCTATTTCAATTTTACTAAAGACTGGAAAAAGATCAGTCTGCAAATGGGCGTAAGGGTAGAAAATACGGATTACACCGGCAATAGCATAACGCTTAACCAGGTAAAGGATAGTAGCTACACCAATTTATTTCCCAGTGCATTTTTAACCTACAAACAAAATGAAAAAAATACCTGGAACATAAGTTATTCCCGACGTATTAACCGGCCATCTTATCAGTCACTCAATCCGTTTATTAATTTTGTTGATCCTTATACACAATTTGAAGGCAATCCCAATTTAAAACCCAGCTTTACACAATCCTTTGAAATAAAACACAGCTACAACGATTTTTTACACAGCACTTTAAGTTACAGCTATACCAAAGCGCAAAGTACCAACGTTATTTTGCAGGATAAGGCAACAGGCCGGGTAAGAAATATTACCGCTAATGTAGGTAACTCATCATACATAGGATTGAATATAAGTGCAAGTGTGCAGCCATATAAATGGTGGAACATTGATAATAATATAAGTTTCAGCGGTGGCAATTCTAAATCTACCTATCCTGAATTTGAGTTTAATCAAAACTTTTTTGGAGTAGATATCGGAACAGAAAACGCTTTTACGTTACCTGAAAAAATAAAGATTCAAACCAGTGCGTATTACAGTGCACCTTACAGGGATGGTATCACCCGGGTACGTGCCAGTTACATTGTAAGCGCAGGGGTGCAAAAATCATTATGGAATAATAAAGCTTCCATTAAAATAAATTTCAACAATATCATTGGCCCTTCTGCATACAGGGCAAGGTATTTAAGCGACAATTTAAATATTAAATGGATCAACCAATGGGAGGGCAAAAGAGTAAGCCTCAGTTTCAATTACAAATTTGGGAACACTAATGTAAAAGCAAGCCGCCAAAGAAATTCTGCTTCGCAGGACGAAAAGAACAGGGTGAATTTGTAAGTGACAGGTTTATCTTCCTTGGCCGGTGAAGACACCGGCCATTGCTTGTGATTATGAGTCTTTTCCTCTCCGCCCACAACCACACCCGTGGTCGGTGTCTTCACCGACCATAGGGCTAAATTTTGATGTTTTACTATACCATAATGTATTAAATTTGCGTCAACGCATCAACTTAACCCATTCATTACGGTGTAGTAAATTAATATGCAACGACACATTCCCAATGTTTTTACGCTGCTCAACTTATTTCTCGGCTGCATTGCCATTGTTTTTGCTTTGCAAACAGAAACCATTTCTATTTTTGTAGATAATGACCTGAGCACACATTACAATATTCCCGAAAAATTATCTATCGCTTCCTATTTCATTTTTGCTGCGGCAGTAGTAGATTTTTTAGATGGCTTTGTTGCCCGCCTTTTAGGAGCTACTTCCGAAATGGGCAAACAACTGGATTCCTTAAGTGATGTGGTAAGTTTTGGCGTAGCGCCTTCGGTAATATTATACCAGCTTTTACGCATTAGTTTTATTAAAGAAGAAAATGGGTTGGAGACTTCCATTTTATGGTTATTGCCTGCCTTTGTTGTGGCTTGCGCCGGTGCTTATCGTTTGGCAAGATTTAATATCGATAGTTCACAATCCTATGGCTTTAAAGGAGTGCCTATTCCTGCAGCGGGCCTGCTTATTGCCTCTTTTCCATTAATATTACACTATGTTAATAGCATTGTTGATGTAAGCGAATGGCTGACCAATAAATGGGTGCTGTATGCAGTAATTGTGCTGGTAAGCGGGTTAATGGTTTCTACATTACCTTTAATGGCATTGAAGTTTAAAGATTTTACCTTTAAAAATAATATTCCCAAAGTAGTTTTGCTGGTAATTGCCATTGCGGCGGCCATTCTTTTACACTGGCTTGCCGTACCTGTGGTGTTCATTGCCTACATTATTTTATCTTTGCTTTACAAACACAAATAATTATGACTTATACAGTACAGGTTAAAGTAATGCCACTGAAAGATTTATTAGATCCGCAAGGAAAGGCTGTAATGGGAGGCTTACAGAATTTGGGTATTAAAAATGTTGGCGATGTAAGAATTGGTAAGCACATTGACCTGCAGGTAGAAGCCGGTAGCAAAGAAGATGCATTGGTAGTGGCAGAAGAAGCTGCAAAAAAATTACTGGCCAACCCGGTGATGGAATATTTTGAATTAACAGCGATATAATAATTTTAGATTTGCGATTTTAGATTTCGGATTTAATACAGCTCGTAAATCTGCAATTGCAAATCTAAAATCTACAATCCCACATGCTTTACATCATCCCCACTCCCATAGGCAACCTGGCTGATTTTACTTTCAGGGCAGTGGAAGTTTTAAAATCTGTTGATCTTATTTTAGCAGAAGATACCCGAACGTCTTCAGTTTTACTGAATCATTACATGATTCAAAAACCAATATCTCCTTATCATCAGCACAACGAACATAAAATAGTTACCCATTTAGCCGAACAGATGGCAGCAGGCAAAACCATTGCCTTGCTTACTGATGCAGGTACACCCGGCATCAGCGATCCTGCATTTTTATTAGTAAGAGCATGTGTGAAAAATAATATCCGGGTAGAATGTTTGCCCGGCGCAACTGCATTTGTACCTGCATTGGTGAACAGTGGATTGCCAATGAATAGTTTTTGCTTCGAAGGTTTTCTGCCTTTAAAAAAAGGAAGGCAAACCATGATGAAAAAATTAGCCGGAGAAGAAAGAACGATGGTATTTTACGAAAGCCCGATGCGTTTGGTAAAAACATTGCATGAATTTATACAATACTTTGGTGCAGACAGGCAATGTTGCGTTAGCCGTGAACTCACTAAAAAGTTTGAAGAAAATAAAAGAGGAACCTTACAGGAAGTGCATGACCACTTTAATGAAAAAGCGGTGAAGGGAGAGATTGTAATTGTAGTGCAGGGCAAAGAATAAAAGTATTACCATGAAAATTAAATGGCTGGTCTTTTTTTGTTTTTTTTTTACTGCTGATTGCCTTGCCCAGGAAACCAGTATCTGGGGCAATACCTACCGGGTGATCAATGCAAAACCTTTTGCCGGTAAAAATTTCACTGTACAAATAGCCGCTAAAGTAATTGCGTTAAAGAAAAACGCCGGGGCCGGCATGTGGGTATCGGTTACTAAAGAAAATAAGAAGAGCGGATTTTATAAGAATATGTCGAACAACCCGATAGTGGCCAATGAATGGAAAGTATATAGTCTTTCGGGTAAAATTGATAAAACGGCCGAATCACTTACCATAGGATTCGGGTACAGCAATCCCGGTATTTTTTACTTTGATGATTTTAAATTGCTGGTAGAAAATGCTGCCGGAACAATGGAAGAAATACCATTGGCAAATGCCGGTTTTGAAGAAGACAGCATCCAGGCAAAATATTCGTGGATGTATAAGATGGGCAAAAGCCAGTACAAAATTTCCCTTGAAAAAACTGATGTTTTTTCGGGTAAGCAATCCTGCAAAGTGGATGGCAGTGCATTAATTTCATTACAACCCTATGGTGAAAATGATTCAGCCGGAAGATATGCAACTGTAAACGGCATTAAAATTTATTATGAAGAATATGGTACCGGCGAACCATTGCTTTTATTGCATGGTAATTCAATGGCAATAAATTCTTTTCGTTTGCAAATTCCCGAACTATCAAAATATTTTCATGTATATGCAATAGATACCCGTGGGCATGGCAAATCAGGCGATGATGGAAAAACATATACGTACGATTTATTTGCAGATGATATGAATGCTTTGCTGGAGCATTTACATTTAGATAGTGTGAACGTTTTAGGCTGGAGTGATGGTGGTAATACCGGTTTGATAATGGCTATGAAATATCCAAAAAAAGTAAAGAAGTTAATTACAATGGGGGCAGTAATATTTATCGATAATACGGTGGTAGATAAAGCACTATTTAAGTCATTGCATAAAGAAAGAAAAGAACTTGAAAGTGATTCTTCTTCTGATGCGCCGGGAAGAATACGCCGGATAGATCTTTTACTTACCGAACCCAAACATACCTTTGAACAACTACAGGCAATCAGTTGCCCGGTATTGGTAATTGCAGGAGAAAAAGATGTAGTTAAGGAAGCACATACCAGGGGCATTGCTGCTCATATCCCCAATGCCATATTAATGATTGTGCCAAAAGCCACTCATCAATTACCTTGGGAAGACGCACCACTTTTTAACAAAGCAGTTGTAGCGTTTTTAAAGAAATGAAGCTACCTGCCCGGGCTAAATAGTCTAAATACGCCATCTGTAAACAATATCCCATTTAACACATTTCAATTTTTTTCCTGCCTGTTTTTTCCGACATTTACCCTTTATATAATCGCATGAGGAAAATATTTTTAGTACTGTTAACTATAACAGCATCAACTGCATTTTCGCAGGACGTTTCTTTTGGAAGAAAGATGGTAGATACACTCACTTCGCCCTACTTCTGGGGCAGGGGTTATACCAATGACGGTATGAAAAAAGCCGCAGATTTTTTAGCCAATGAATTTAAAACTTACGGGCTGGAGCCGATGGCTAAAAATTATTTGCAGCCATTCAGTTATCCGGTAAATACTTTTCCCGGAAAAATGGAAGTGAATGTAAATGGCAAAGACTTAATACCCGGAAAAGATTTTATTGTAAGTCCGGAAACAAGAGGGGTGAAAGCAGAAGGCGATCTTGATGTTTTGGATACCATTCAATATATCAACCGCAAAGAAATGGTAGTGATAAAAATGCAGGATAAATTAACCTGGGATATTGCGCCGGAAGTGGCTGGTTACTCCTTAATATTAGTAGATAAAAAGGCATTGAGTAAAAAGCCTTTTTCATTCAAAGTAAATATAGATAATAAGCTGGTGAAGAATTTTAAAACAGCCAATGTTTGTGGCATGGTTAAAGGCACCCTAAAACCTGATTCTGTTATTTTCATTACAGCGCATTACGATCACTTAGGTGGCATGGGTGCCGATACTTATTTTCCCGGTGCCAATGATAATGCCAGCGGTGTTTCTTTATTGCTTAACCTGGCACATTATTATGCACAGCATCCGCAAAAATATTCTATCGCATTTATTTGTTTTGCAGGAGAAGAAGCCGGGCTTATCGGTTCTAAATATTTTACTGAAAACCCTTTGGTACCCTTAAAGAATATTCGCTTTCTGATCAATACCGATCTTGCCGGTACAGGTGAAGAAGGTATCACTGTGGTGAATGCTACTGAATTTCCAAAAGAGTTTGCGATGATGAATGCGGTAAACGATGAAAAGAAATTATTGGTAAAAATTAATTCCCGTGGCAAAGCTGCTAACAGTGATCATTATTTTTTTACAGAGAAAGGGGTACCTTCTTTTTTCTTTTATACATTAGGTGGTATCAAAGCTTATCATGATGTTTTTGATAAAGCGGTAACATTACCTTTAAATGAACATGAACATTTGTTTAAATTAATTGTTGGATTTAATGAAAAACTAATGGGCAATTAAGTACAATGAATTTTCAATTCGTTTTAACACAAAACAATTTTCTATTTAAGTTTAAATATAATTATATGCCGAGATTTTCTTTATTGTTGATTGGTTTACTTCCTGTGATCGCATTCGCCCAGCCCGACCGTTGGCAGCAACGTGTGAAATATAATATGAGCATTGATATGGATGTAAATACCAATCAATTTAAAGGCAAGCAAAAACTGGAGTACACTAACAATTCTCCTGATGTATTAAACAAGCTGTTCTATCATTTATACTTTAATGCTTTTCAGCCCAACAGCAGTATGGATGCAAGAAGCCTTGAGCTGAGTAAAAATATTATTAACGGCAGGGCAGATTGGGATGGCAGGGTAAGAGACAGAATTGGCAAATTAAAAGATAATGAGATCGGCTTTCAGAAAATAATCAGTCTTAAAATAAATGGTGTACCACAACCATTTAAATATCATGAAACTATTTTAGAAGTGAACCTGGTAAAACCTATGGCCCCAAAAAGCAAAATAGTTATTGACATGGATTTTGAAGCACAGGTGCCATTACAGGTAAGAAGAAGCGGAAGGGATAACCCGGCTACAGGCGTTCGCTACAGCATGAGCCAATGGTATCCCAAATTATGTGAGTACGATTATGAAGGCTGGCATCCTACGCCTTATGTGGCCAGGGAATTTTATGGTGTATGGGGCGATTATGATGTGACTATCAACATTGATAAAAATTATAAAATTGGTGGTACCGGTGTTTTGCTGAATGCCAATGAAATTGGCTGGGGATACGATGCTGCAAACACACCGGATTTAAAGCCAACTACCAAAGAAAAACGTACCTGGCATTTTGTGGGCAATAATGTGCATGATTTTATGTGGGCTGCCGATCCTGAATATAAACACATCGTAAGAAAAATGCCCAACGGTGGTCCAACATTGAACGTGATCTATAATTATGTAGAAAACAGTCCTAAGAATGATTCGGCATGGAACGAAGTTGCAGATGCAGCAGTAGTGGCATTACCTTATATGGACAGTAAATTTGGCAAGTATCCTTATCCGCAATATTCATTTATACAAGGTGGCGACGGAGGAATGGAATACCCGATGGCAACATTAATAAACGGTCCGGGGTTAGGTACGGTTTTTCATGAGTGGATGCACAGCTGGTACCAGATGATGCTGGGCACTAACGAAAGTATGTATGCCTGGATGGACGAAGGCTTTACCAGTTATGCCGAAGACCTGGTATCAAAATTTTATAGCGGTAAATCTTCATTAGCCGGACTTAAAGAAACGCTGCAAAGAAATCCGGGTAATAAAAATTTACAGGAGCTGATCCCTATACTTCCCGAAGATCACAGCAGTGCTTATGCCAGCTATTATTCATTGGTAAAAAGCGGATACGAAGAACCTCTTACCACACATGCTGACCATTTTAATACCAACTTTGCTTACAGTGCAGCAGCGTATTCTAAAGGTGAAGTTTTTATGGAACAGCTGGGGTATATTATTGGTGCAGCAGCAAGAGACAAAGTATTGTTAGAATATTATAATCAATGGCGTTTCAAACATCCTAACAGCAACGACTTTGTGCAGGTGGCAGAAAAAGTAAGTGGTATTAAATTAGACTGGTACAAAGAATATTTCTGCAGTACTACTAAAACCATCAACTACGCTATTGATAGTTTATGGGAAGAAGGTGGTGTGTCAAAGATACGCTTGCGCCGCATCGGGCAGATGCCGATGCCCATTGATCTGCAATTGACTTTTAAAGATGGTACAACAGAGATGCATTATATCCCACTCAATTTAATGTTTGGAGAAAAGCCTAACGAAGACCCTAAACAAAAAAGAGAAGTGCATGAAGAATGGCGCTGGACACATCCAACTTATATTGTTGAATTTAAACATCGCCTTACTGATATTACCGCGGTGGAAATAGATCCATCCAAACGAATGGCAGATGTGGAACGAAAAAATAATTTATTGGAATTAAAATGGTAACTACCGCACACGGTCAGATGTATTCACATGGTCTGACGCCCTCGTCTGACCATGTGAATATGCACTAACACAAATTACAAATGGAAATAACAATACAAAGAGTAACCATTAACGATGTGGCCACACTCTCTACGATTGCAAAGCAAACTTTTTACGATACTTTCACTGGTACTTGTACTGAAGCAGATATGCAAAGTTTTTTAGAAGAATATTTTAATGAAACACAACTGGCCAAAGAACTGAGCAACCCTGATGATTATTGTTATTTTGCTATGGCAGATGGTAAAGCCGTTGGCTACATACGTTTTATGGAAGATTACAACAGCCTGCCAGTAATGAAGCAATGGAAGGCCCTGGAATTAAAACGTATTTATGTGCTGAAAGAATATCACGGCATGGGTATTGCACAAAAGCTGATTGATTTTATGATGGATTATGTAGCGAAAGAAAATTATAAAGCTATCTGGCTGGGTGTATGGGAGCATAATCTGCGGGCACAAAAATTCTACGAAAAATATGGGTTTGTGAATTCAGGATATACGCATGATTTTCCTATTGGCAATACGCCGCAAACAGATGTGTGGCTGTGGAAGTTCCTATAACCAATAAACCCCGGAAAGTACCGGGGCTTATTGTCTGTGCTTGATTTTGATAACACTTACATGCTACCTTCCAAAAAATTTATTCACGGCTTCCACACGATTGGTAACGTGCAGTTTTTCGTAAATGTGATACACATGTTTACGCACTGTTTCGGTGCTGATAAAAACGGCATCAGAAATTTCTTTATACAATAATCCTTTCGATAACATCTCCAGGATCTCTTTTTCTCTTTTTGATAAAATGTCCAACGCAGATTCTGTTGGTGATTTATCCGATTTTTTATTTTGAAATGCTGCTACCACTTTCCTCGCTATCTGGCTGCTCATGGGTGAACCGCCTTCCATTAATTCCTGTATACCTTCTAATAATTTACCGGGAGGAGTTTTCTTTAAAATATAACCACTTGCACCTGCACTTAAAGCTTCAAAAATCTGTTCATCATCTTCGTAAATCGTACACATCATAAACAATATTTCAGGATGTGTAGCTTTCAGTTCTCTCACCACTTCAATACCGCTGATGCCACCGAGGCCAATATCCATCAATACTACTTTGGGATTTAAAAGGGGAAGGGTGATCAGTGCTTCTTCTCCACTTACGCAGGATCCTGCTAATTCGCAATAATCAGACATTTCGATGATCTGCTCCAGCGCAGACCTGATGTCGTTATTATCTTCTACTATGGCAACTGGTATCTTCATAATTGTATCACAAAGGTCATTCAATAAAAGTATATGAACAATACCACAAAGTGGTAATTCTTTTATTTTAAGCCCACATACAACATATATTTTTCTTTAAAAAACTCCCTCGGAAAAAGCTTTTCAATTTCCCATACCATTGGTTTACAGCCGCTTTCAAAAATTTCCTGGGTTAAATCGCCACCTTTCAGGCAGATAAGGCCATTGGGGGTATTTACGCCATATTGGGTATTTTTATTTTTCTGCAGTAATGGTTTACTCCAATGCCATAGGTCTTTTAAAGGTGCTACCGCACGGCTTATCACCACATCAAATTTCCTGTTTTTAATATCTTCTGCCCGGGTATGTTGTGTGGTTACATTTTGCAAACCAATAGCAGCGGCAATTTCTGCCACCACTTTTAATTTTTTATTGATGCTGTCTACCAAATGAAAATGTGTGCCAGGATAAAATATCGCTAATGGAATACCGGGAAAACCACCACCGCAACCAAGGTCCATTACCTGCATACCCTTTGTAAATTCAAATTGCGTGGCAATAGCTAAAGAATGTAACACATGGTGCTCGTAAAAATTATCCATATCCTTCCTGCTGATAACATTGATCTTTTCATTCCAGTCGGTATACAACTCTTTTAGTGCAGCAAACTGTTTGGTTTGTGCCTCACTAAAATCATCGAAATATTGTTGAATCATTTCCATAAAAGACAATTTCAAAAATTATATAGAAGATAATAGACAATTTATTTTTACAATCGTACTGAGTTAAAAAAAATGTTCAATAATCAATGCTCAATGTTCAATGTTCAATACTCAATATTAAAATCCAGTTGTATTGTAATTGAACGTTGTTTGTTGAATATTGAGCGTTGAACATTTTTTAGTTTTATTTATCGACGAGCCTGAAGCAATTACCATACTCTCTTCGGTTTCCTTATCAACGTAAACGAAAAAATAATATAATAAAAGAACATCCAGATATCAAAAAACAAGAACCATGGGTAGAGATCTTGTTCATTTAATTTTTTCATGCAGAGATAATATACAATGGCCTGCATAATAAAACGAACAGCAAAAACTATTAATGCATATTGCCACCCATAGAACAAAATACTTGCCACTAATAAAGGGTAAAATAAAAATTGTGTTAGTGAATATAAACCCAGTAAAAATTTATGCAGCGGTTTATAATACTTTGCTGTAGAGTAATGACGTGTTTTTTGTTTTGCCCATTGACCGAATGTTTTAGCCGGTTCACTTAAAGTAAAAGTATCCGCATCAATATTGATTTTGGTATTGCTGGGGGTAGCAGCGGTTTTAATAAAAAGATCATCATCGCCGCTGGCAATATTATTGTGTGCTGTAAAACCCTTGTGCCTGAAAAAAATAGTTTTTTTATAACTCAGGTTTCTGCCCACACCCATATAAGGCTTGCCTGCCAGTGCATACGAAAAGTATTGCATGGCGGTATGAAAAGTTTCCCAGCGGATGAGCTTATTTAATACGCCACTTTTTTTGTGGTAAGCGCCATAACCCAAAACAATTTCGGTATCCTCATCATATGTTTCCTGCATCTTGTCTATCCAGTATTCGCTGGCAGGCACACAATCGGCATCGGTTAATAATACCACTTCGTATTTAGCCGCTTTAATGCCCATGCTTAAAGGAAATTTTTTTCCGGGAATAAACCTGGCTTCCTGTTTTAATTCAACAACGTGCAGTTGTTTAAAGGTTTTCTGATATTCTTCCAGTAAATATTTGCTGTCGTCAAATGAATTGTCATTTACTACAATTACCTCATGTGTGGTGCGGTATTGTTGTACCAGCGAACCCGGCAGATTTTTCGCTAAATTTGCCGCTTCATCCCTGGAGCAGATGATAACAGAAACCGGTTGGGTTTGCGATGCTGTTTTAGTGTTTGGCTTATAAAAAGCCAGCCGGAAGAAGAAAAAGCAGTAATAGAAAAGCTGTATCAGGGTGATGAGGCAAAAGCCGTAAAAAAGCAATTGCCACCAATGGGTAAAATTCATGTGGCAAAAATAAGGAATTAGTAATTTGTAATAGGGGATTAGTGTACAGGCTATCCTCAAGATATAAACAGTAAACAACAGCATATAATGGCAGCATTACAATTTGAATTACAACATACCGATACGCAAACCAAAGCCAGGGCTGGTAAGATCACTACCGACCATGGCGACATTGTAACGCCGATTTTTATGCCCGTAGGCACTGTAGGCAGCGTAAAAGCAGTTACACAACAGCAATTGCATGAAGATGTAAAGGCGCAGATCATCCTGGGTAATACCTATCATTTATACTTGCGCCCGGGATTGGAAATTCTGGAAGCTGCAGGAGGACTGCATAAATTTAATGGCTGGGACAAACCTATTTTAACTGATAGTGGTGGTTACCAGGTTTTTTCTTTGGCCAACAACAGAAAATTAACTGAAGAAGGGGCTTTGTTTCAAAGCCATATTGATGGCAGCAAACATTTATTTACACCGGAGAGTGTAATGGATATTCAGCGTATTATTGGTGGTGATATCATTATGGCATTTGATGAATGTCCACCTTATCCCAGCGATTATAAATATGCCAAAGATTCGATGGACTTAACGCATCGCTGGCTGGACAGGTGTTTTAAACGTTTTAACAGCACAGCAGATAAATACGGCTACACACAAAATTTATTTCCTATTGTGCAGGGTAGCACGTACAAAGATCTGAGAACAGCCTCTGCTGAATTTATTGCTTCGCAAAATGCCACGGGCAATGCCATTGGCGGATTGAGTGTAGGCGAGCCAACAGAAATGATGTACGAATACACCGAACTCTGCTGTGATATTTTACCCAAAGACAAACCCCGTTATTTAATGGGCGTAGGTACTCCCTGGAATATTTTAGAAGGCATTGCTTTAGGTATTGATATGTTTGATTGTGTAATGCCTACCCGTAACGGGCGCAATGCCATGTTGTTTACTTCTCATGGTATCATCAACATTGATAATAAAAAATGGGAAAAAGATTTTTCCGTTATTGATGATGGCATTGATTGCCCGGTAAGTAATTTTTACAGCAAAGCTTATCTGCGTCATTTAATGAAAGCCAAAGAATTTTTAGGCTTAACCATTGCCAGCGTACATAACCTGGCTTTTTATTTATGGCTGGTTACAGAAGCCCGTAAGCATATCATTGCCGGCGATTTTAAAAGCTGGAAAGAAGAGATGGTGGTGCGATTGCAGACAAGATTGTAATTGGTACGCTGAAATTTTATTTCAGCCTGCTACTATCGAAATGAAATTTCAATATACTGTAGCGAAATATTTCGGTCGGTGAAGACACCGGCCGAGGTGTGTAGTACGCTGAAATTTTATTTCGGCTTCCTACGATCGAAATGAAATTTCAATGTACCAGCCCAACCATTGTCCCTCATGCACCGTCTTACCTAAACAACCACACAATATTGTTAAAAATATGTTTTCCCCATCGTTCCGGCAGTAAATGCCGCCAAATAAGCAGCCCCTTGGCACAATAATTGAAAACCTAAAGAAGTTATTTATCTTTAAATACCCAATCAAACTAAAACAATGATGAAACATTACATTTTTTATTTGCTTTTAACGTTTTCCATACCTTTTATGGCAGTAAGCCAGAATGGTACTGTACAAAACGCAGCTATTCCCAAAGACGCCGCCGTAAACGTTACGATGACAGATTTTAAGAACAATGTACTCAACAACGAGATCGTGGTTTTTAAAAGCAAGCTCAATAGCAAAGAATACCAGGGCTTAACAGACGACAACGGAAAATTTACCGTACGCCTGCCATCAGGCGATACTTACGAGATTTTTATTTTAGGCTTTAAAGATTCTGCCAGTTATAATTTTTTAGAAATTCCTGCATTGAAGGGTAATGCATATTACAAAGATCCTTTTGTGGTGGACATACAACATATGCCGGCAAAAAGTTTTGTACTGGAAGATTGTAATTTTGAAACCGGTAAAGCCAACCTGGAAGAAAGTTCTTATTCGGTGCTGGATGAACTGGTGGCATATTTAGTAAGAAAAGATGACGAAAAAATTGAAGTGGGAGGACATACAGATAATGTAGGCACCGCTGCAAAAAATTTAGTGTTATCGCAAGACAGGGCCAATACTGTGAGGGCTTATTTATTAACTAAAGGTATTGATCCATCAAGAGTAACAGCTAAAGGTTACGGTGCAACAAAACCAGTTGCCTCTAATGCTACTGCAGATGGCAGGGCGCAAAACAGAAGGACAGAAGTGACGATCCTGCAATAAAATATTTCAAAACAGGACTTACCCAAAGGGGAAAAGTTACAAGCTACAAGGGATAAGCAAGATGCAACGAACAGCATGCTTATCCCTTGTAGCTTTTTCTCTTGAAGTTTTTAAAATCCAATGCTGTTTCCTCCATCCACCGGTAGCACCACACCGGTAATATATTTTGCTGCATCAGTGGCTAAGAACAACGCCGCTTCGCCAATATCAGTTGCTTCACCCATAATACCCATGGGGGTTCTGCCAAATACTTTTGCTTTACGTTCCGGATCGCTGTTCAAAGCTTTATCCGTCATAGCACTGTAAATAAATCCCGGCGCAATAGCATTTACCCTGATACCCTTGGGAGAAAGTTCTACTGCCATTGCTCTTGTCATACCATCAATGGCAGTTTTACTGGCGCTGTAAGCGATTACTTTTGGTAAACCATATTGTGCCGCCATTGAACTGATATTAATGATGTTGCCGGATTTTTTTACCAGCATATGTTTTACCACTTCACGGCTCATGGCAAACACCGAACATACATTAGTAGTGATCACACTTTGAAATTCCTCATCCGTTACTTCGGTAAATTCTTTTTTCATATTGATACCAGCATTGTTTACCAGTATATCAATCTGTCCAAATTCTGCAATGATATTTTCTATCAAAGCCGGAATAGAAACCAAAGCAGTTAAATCGCAGCTTTTATAAAAACAGTTTTCTCCTAATTGTGATTGCGCTGTTTTTAATTTTTCTTCATCTCTGCCCACAATAATAGTTTGGATACCGTGTTGCGAAAATTTCTGAGCAATGGCAAATCCTAATCCGGAACCACCACCTGTTACAATAGCTACTTTTTTGTTTTGCATATTTATCTGAATTCTTATTTTATAAAAATATTTTGCGCCTCACTAAGCACACAAAGAGAGGCTTAGTGGATTTAGTGTTTTTGTGGGATAATTAATTTCCCGGTGCAAATGGAAAACGTAAACTTTGATAGTACGCCAACGTTTTATCCGGCTGCTCATAATTTGCAGGTATCGGCATTTTGCTGAATGTTTGAAAATACAACAAACAGGCATTACGCCACCACACCGCTTCTTTTACTTGTATATTCAGCAACTGTTTTACCTGTATAAATCTTTCTGCATCTACAAATTTTTCCAGGCTATTCCATTGTTGTTGTATGTTTTTTATAGCATCAACACCGGCATAATATTTATAGCACAACTCATTCCACAAAGTTCTTCCGCTATGCATGATATGATTCCAGGATACATGATGAAACCATAATAAATATTCATCAGCGCATTTATTACTATCGTTCCACAAGTTACTTACTTCGTTTTTATATTCCCCCAGGGCATTAGTACCGGTAATGGTCCTGTTAAAACCAATGCCTGCGGAATCAGCTTTGTGATAATACACCGGGTTCCAGTCGGGCCTGCCCAATGTATTGCCCCAGGGCATCGGCCCGTAGTGGTGGCCGTTATACATAATGTGTGCTAGTCCCAGTGGCGTCATGTAATTCACCAATGTTTCATGCGATTGCAGCATCATTTTTTCTGCAACAGCAACAAATGTTTTATTAGTGCTGAAACTCTGTTGCAACCATTCTGTGGCAATCTGTTCACTGCTTAAATTATAATCCCAGGCTAATCTTCCCAATGCATACCAGTTAGCTTGTGCAAAAGGATGACTGCACCAGTTAATATCACTACCAATATTGCTTACACCTGCAATGGCGCTCATTGAAAAATTATTGATGCTGCCATCAATTACTTTTGCCACCGTTGAACCTTTTCCTTTTTCATAGGTATCAGCATTCAGTGTTTCTTTAAACATCGGTGCTTCAAATACCAGGTGTGTTCCTTGTCCCAAATATTCCTGTGTTAATTGAAACTCCATGGCCAATGGTGTTTTAGGCATGGCTCCAAATAAAGGAGAGAAAGGTTCCCTGGGTTGAAAATCTATCGGGCCATTTTTCACCTGCAATATCACATTACTTTTAAACTGCCCGTCTAATGGCGTAAACTCTTCATAAGCCTGTTTAAACCTGTCGTTGCTTTGCTGACTGTACACAAATGCACGCCACATCACTATGCCCTTGTAAGGCGCCAATGCATCAGCAAACATATTGGCCCCATCAGCATGCGTACGGTTGTAATCCTGTGGCCCCGGTTGTCCTTCACTGTTAGCTTTAATTAAAAAACCACCAAAGTCGGGGATGAGAGAATAAATTTCCTTTACTTTTTGTTTCCACCATTCCTGCACAGCGGCATCTAATGGGTCTGCAGTTTTTAATCCGCCAATTTCTATCGGCGCACTAAACCTGGCGGTAAGAAAAACTTTTATGCCATAAGGACGAAATACATTGGCTAATGCCGCTACTTTATCTAAGTATTGTTTGGTAAGAATAGTAGCATTGGCATTTACATTGTTAAGAACAGTGCCGTTAATGCCGATGGAGGCATTCGCTCTTGCATAATCGATATAACGTTGGTCGATATAATCCGGTAATTTATGCCAGTCCCAGATAGATGCACCGGCATAACCTCGTTCTACGGTTCTGTTTAAATTATCCCAGTGGTTTAATAAGCGGTATTTTATTTTTGGGGTAGAAAAAATATTAAGCGTAGAGATATCTTGTTGTGTTTGTAATAAACGCAAAAAATGAAATACACCATATAGTAAACCTCTGTCGGTATTAGCAGCGATCACTATCTTATGCACCCCATGCATTGTTGTAGAAATAAGAAAACCTTCTTCACCAAGATTTTTCAGCTGAGTTTTTTCAATTACTGTAAAACCAAGGTTAAGATTACCGGCTTTACCAATAACTAAAGTAGTTTTATTATAAACAGAATCTGTGGCTGTATAGTTAACAGCAAGCAATCCACGCAATCCTTTTTCTAATTCATTTTTTACAGTCGTAATTATTGTGGAATTGCCAACAATTGCCGGAGCAATTATCTGCTGTTTATATTTATTCAGTAAAGCAATGTTGGAAATTTTATCATACCGTAACCAAAGCCTGTACCCATCATCTGCAGATACAGTAATGCTTATCAATAATAATAAGCATACAAACAGTTGTTTCTTTATAAGCATCAGCAAAATTATTTTTGAACCTTATCTTTTTTTAAAGATGATTCTCTTATAATCAATTCCGATTTAAGTACAATGGAGTTAGTATTATTAGTACCATTGGCACCTTGTAATTGTTTTATTAAATGTGTAGCGGCAACTTCTCCTATATCCATACCAGGGTAATTTACAGTAGTAAGTTTAGGTTCAATAATAATACTGATCGTATCATTATTAAAACCCACCACTGCAATATCTTCCGGTACCCGGATACCTTTTTCTTTAAATACCTGGATGCATAAAGAGGCAGTGAGATCATTGGTAGTAAAAATGCCGTCGGGTAAAGGCTGCATTGCTGCTACCTGGTTAGCAAAAGCAATGCAGGATTCTTTTTTTAGGTCATTAACAAACAAGAGGCTTTCATCAAATGGAATATGGTTGTCTTTTAAAGCGGCTAAATATCCTTTATAGCGTTGTGCGTATACATTTCTTTTGAGGCTGGAAGTGGTATGAATAATTCTTTTACAACCCTGGTCAATAAGGTGCTGTGTGGCTTCGTAACCGGCTTTAAAATTATCAATGATCACTTTAGTGCCTTTGCTGTCTTCTTCCACACGGTCAAAAAATACTACCGGAATATTTCTTTCAAAAAATGGTTCGTAATGATCCATGTTCTCTGTATCAAATGCCAGTGCCGCAATCAATCCATCTACCCTTTTGTGAAAAAAGTTATTGGCATTGGCTACTTCTTTTCCTGCTAATTCGGAGGAGTGGCCAATAATAAGATCATAATTAGCAATAGTGGTTACTTTTTCAATACCAGCTAATACGGAAGTAATAAAGTTACTGTTCAGTTCATGTACTATTACACCAATGGTATGGCTTTTTTGCCGGCGCAGGTTGCTGGCAAAATTATTGGAACGGTAGCCCAGCTCCTCAGCCTTTTCCACGATCCTTTTTTTAGTATTCTTATTAATTGCAGGATGATCCTTGAGCGCCCTGCTGATGGTGGCCGCAGAAAGGTTTAATTCCCGTGCCAGGTCGTAAATGGTAATTTCTTTGTACATACAGCAGCTAATTTCAACAATCCAATGTCTATTATTTGAAATATTTTTTTTGCAATCGATTGCAATTTAAAATAAAATATTTACATTAGCATTTTAAAAGTAAGAATTCTATTAGATTATTTCGAAAATGTTTTTTCGGATACTATTGAAAACCTTACTGAGAAAGACTTTTAGAACGATTGGCTATAATGAAGATTGCTTGGCAACGGAATTATCCATAGACGATTTTAATTTTTTTTTGAATGGCAATATTTAGAATTTGCTATTTTTTTGCAACTTTTATGCAATCGATTGCATAAAAGTTCAAATAAAGAATACCTGCTTTGTTACTAATAAAATTGTAGGCTGCTAATATGAATAAGAAATCTGCTTTGCTTAATCAAGCCATTGAAAATGCAATAGGCGCTGCACCAGCACGCCATTGCAATACTTCAGCATTTTCTGCAACGTTTTTTTTTACTCATCACTGTCTTCCCCGCTTTTATTGTTCCAATACCATTTTACCATTAAACATTGTATCACCATTTTATAATAAACCATATGATTAACATTCTTGCATAAATTAATTATTACGCCAAAACAACAATTATGAAAAAAAGGAATCTTCAAAAAAACAACATGACATTTTCTGTTGCGCCAAAACAGAAAATATTGTCATTTCTTATCCGGCCATTTATTTTACTGCTGCTGTTTGCATTACCTGCTATGGTAACTGCCCAGCAAAAACCTGTAACCGGCCATGTTAGTAACGAAAGCGGCTTGCCGCTGGCAGCTTCAGTTATCATTAAGGGCACTACCAGGGGTACCACCACTGATGCCAACGGGAACTATGCACTACAGGCAGCTCCCGGTGATAAAATAGTTATTTCTGCTGCCGAATATGTGTCGCAGGAATTTACTGTGGGTAAAGGCAACAGTGTGGATGCCGTTTTAGTAAGGGCAGATAAAGCCCTTAGCGAAGTGGTGGTGGTAGGGTATGGTACCCAAAAGAAAAAAGATGTTACAGGATCTGTGGTGTCTGTAGGTGAAAAAGCTTTACGTGAAGTACCTGTGGCAAATTTACAACAAGCTTTACAGGGCAGGGCCGCAGGTTTGGAAGTGCAGAAAACAGGAACAAGGCCGGGCGCAGGAGCGGTTATTCGTATACGTGGTGAAAGAACAATTAACGGTTCTAATGATCCACTTATTATCCTGGATGGTATTCCATACGAAGGAGGTAATCTAAATGATATTAATCCTGATGAAGTAGCTTCCGTTGACGTTTTAAAAGATGCATCTGCCACTGCTATTTATGGTTCCAGGGGCTCAAATGGTGTTATATTAATTACTACCAAAAAAGGTAAACCAGGCGAAGCTAAATTATCTTACAATGGTTATGCTGGTAGTGTTTCAGTTAGAAACAAATACAATGTGTTTAATGCGCAGGAGTATATCGCTTTAAGAGACCTTACTAACGTAAATCCTTACATGCCGGAAGAAACAGCAGCGAGGGCTAAAGGACAATCTACCAACTGGCAGGACCTGATGTATAAAAACGGTTACGTAACTGATCAGAATATTTCTGTTTCCGGAGGTTCTACCAGTGGAAGTACCTATTCTTTAGGTGGTGGATATTACAAGGAAACTACAGTTTTGCCGGGCCAGGATTTTGAACGCTTTTCTTTACGTGCCAGTATTGACACTAAAGTGGGTAAAAAATTAAAGATCGGGTTAAATACGTTGAACAGCCTTAACAATACCAATGGTTCGCAGTTTAATAACCCAATGTTTCCTATCATCACATTAAGCCCGTTAATGCCGGCTTATGATTCTTTAGGGAACCTGGTATTGTCACCAACTGGTAATACAACAGACCGTGTAAGTCAATACAATCCTCTCTTCCTTAAAAATAATGATGGGCAATGGGTAGATAAAGTTCGCCGCCTGCGTACTTTTAACAGCCTGTACGCCGAGTACCAGATCATAAAGGGATTGAAATACCGTGTTAATGTAGGTTTAGATTACCGCCTGCAGGAAAATGACCAGTTCAGAAGCTCAGACAAAGCTTTGGCTCCAAGTTATTTCAGGCCAAAACAAGGCAACACGGCAAGTGTGAATAACGCTGAAGGGTATGGCTATACGTTAGAGAACATAGTTACTTATGATAAAACAATCGGTAAACACAGGTTTACAGTAACAGGTTTATACAGTTTCCAGGAAGACCATAGCCATAATACTTCTGTAAGTAAAGATTCAATAGACGAAGATTTTATCCGCTTTTATAATTTAGGTCAGGCCAATGCATCTAATAATGTTAAACCTACAGTAAGTGGTTCAGAAGTTTCTTATGCATTGGAATCTTATATGCTCAGGGTTAACTATGCTTTTAACGACAAATATTTATTAACGCTTACTGAGCGTATTGACGGTTCATCCCGCCTTGCTCCGGGAAATAAATACCATGACTATCCGGCGGCTTCATTTGGCTGGAATATTAGTAGTGAAAAGTTTATGGAGCAATTCAAATTCCTGGATAATTTAAAATTAAGGGTTGGTGTGGGACAAACATCAAATCAGTCAGTTAGTCCTTATACTTCTTTGGGCCTGGTGTCGCCGTATAACTACAACGGATACTCGTCTCCGTCAGCACCGGGTGGAACTATCCGTTATAACTACGGACCATCAACAATTGTAACCGGTTATAATTTAGTAACCTTACCTAACCCCAATTTAGATTGGGAATATACCAAAACTGTAAACATAGGTTTGGATTTCAGTTTCCTTAAAAACCGTATCACCGGTTCATTAGAGTGGTATAAATCTAATACCAACAAAATTTTATATGGTATCTCTTTACCTGTTACTTCCGGTGTTTCTGGTAGCTATACTACCAATATTGGAGAAATGGAAAACAAAGGGCTTGAGTTTACGCTTAGCACAGTTAATGTAAGGCTTAATAATGGCTTTACCTGGTCTACAGATCTGAATCTTTTTGGTAACAGGAACAAGTTGTTGAAATTAACTGATGGATTTAAAAATAATATTGGCAGCCAGTTATTTATTGGCCAGCCTTTAAGTGCACTTTATGACTATAATAAATTAGGTGTTTGGCAGTTGAGCGAAGCAGCTGAAGCAGCAAAATTTGGTAATCAGCCAGGTGATATTAAACTGGAAGATGTTAACGGTGATGGAAAGATCGATCCGAATAATGACCGCAAAATTATCGGAAGCGGACAGGCAAAAATACAGGGTGGTATTACCAACCGTTTTGCCTATAAAAATTTCGATTTCTCATTTATTATGTATGCCCGTTTTGGCGGATTACTGGTAAGCCAGATACACCAGCCTTTTGCAGCTTATACCAATGTATCTGATGGATTAAGAAATACCATTAAAACCAATTACTGGACACCAACTAACCCTACTAATGATTTTCCAATTGCCAATTTCACTTCCCGTGCAAGGCCAATTACAACAGACTGGACAACATTGGGTTATTATGATGCCAGCTTTATTAAAGTACGTAGCATAAACCTGGGGTATACTTTTTCTTCAAAACTTGTCAGCAGAATGAAAATTCAATCTTTCAGGGCGTATGTGGCAGTACAAAACCCATTTGTGTTGTATTCACCTTACATGCGTGAAGTAGGTGGTGTAGATCCGGAAGCAACAGGTACGGGTAACCAGGGTATTCAAAATCCCGGAAATTTATCTGGAAGGGCATTAACCGTTGGTTTAAATACTCCTCCAACAATGTCAGTTAATGTAGGGTTTAATGTAACATTCTAATTAAAAAAAATTATTGATATGAAAAAAATATTTTCTCAAATAACAGTGGCTATAATTACTTGTAGCTTACTGCTTTTGGCCAGCGGTTGCCAGAAAAAGCTGATTGAAAAGCCTTATACGGTATTTACCATTGAGTACCTTAAAACCGCTGCAGGATTACAAAGCTCGGCAGTAGCTTTATATTCGGGTATGCGTTATATTTATGGCCCTAATGGCGGCCTGAATACTACCAACTCCGGCACAGATGAATGGTCACTTGGCGACCAGGGGGCAAGCAGTGGTCTTGATTGCGGTGCCTATAATTTAAACGCCAGCAATGGAGATATTTTAACACCGTGGAACAGGAGCTTTAATAATATTAACCTTGCTAACGGAATACTCGGGTTTGCTCCTGATGTATCTATGGATGCAGCAGCTAAAGCAAAAATTGTTGCCGAAGCTCATTTTTTCAGGGCACTGTATTATTTCGGGTTAGTGCAACAGTTTGGTGCTGTTCCATTAGACCTTGGCAGCGGCGATATGGTATTTAATCAATTGCCTTTCCAGGGATTCAACAGGCTGGTGCCTGATCTGTTAAAAAAGGATTACCAGTTAATTATTGATGACTTTACTTATGCCACTCAGAATCTACCTGCTAAAAGACCAGCGGGTGGCGGCTTCTATATTTATAAAGCAGCAGCCTATCACTTCCTGGCTAAAGCATATTTATTCAGAGGTTATAGTAGTGTTAAGCAACCTACCGATTTTAAAAGTTCATGGGATGCTTCTAAATATGTGATCGATAACCAGGTGGCATTAGGTACTTCGCTTTTACCAGACTATGCAGATGTACATAAAGAAGGAAATGATTACAATGCAGAAATTTTGTATTCAGTAGAAAGAATACAAGCTGATCCTTTTGATAATGAGACTAATGATGTAGCTAACGAATTTTCCGGCAAGGCTAATATGTCGTGCAACTGGTTTAATTCCAATTATCAGAATAACGTATCTATTAATGGAGCATTTCCTTGCGACAGGGTATTACAATACATGAGGCCATTGCGCCAGCTTTGCCCTAATCCATGGTTGTATGATTCTGCATTTGCAGACAAAATAAATGACAGCCGCTACGACAATTCATTCAGAACTGTGTGGTTGGCTACAAATAATAACGCTGCCTCTTCAGGGGTTAGCACAGGAGATACTGCTTATTTTTTAGCGCCTAATAAAGTATATGCCGATTCATTAAGGGCATTAGGAACTAAAAAATACCTTATCCTTGATCCAACACAATTCTATTTGGTATCACGCCCTACATACCAGTTATATCCGGCGCTTAAAAAGTATGATGATACCAAAAGAGCAGGTATCAATGATGCTTCAGGAAGGCCGTATGTAGTAGCTAAATTATCGGAAGTATACCTTGAAGCTGCAGAAGCTGCCATACTTGATGGCCGCCCTGCAGAGGCATTACCTTTGATACTGGAATTGCGTAAAAGAGCAGCGTACAGGCCATCGTTAAGTGCAAATCCAACTTTACTGGCGCAAAGGCAAGCGGTGATGATGAATAAAAATTCTGGAACACCAAACCTGCCTGTTTTAACACCTTATACTGCTGCAGACATGACGGTGGATTTTATAATGACAGAAAGATCCCGTGAATTATGTGGCGAAAGTTTACGCTGGGCTGATTTAGCCTGCAGAAATTTATTGGTGGAATATGTAAAAAACAGGAATAGAAACCTTGTAGCAGCACCAAAGGTTAAACCAACACATGTGCTAAGGCCAATACCGCAAAGCCAATTGGATGCCAGCATAATTTCAAATCCGGCTTCTTATCAAAACCCCGGGTATTAAAAATTAAAATTCTAAATTGTTAACTTTAAAATAAGTACAATGAAAAAAATAATAAGCAAAGCAATACTGCCTTCACTATTAATGATCATCACATTTAGTGCCTGTACAAAAATGAAAGATACCGGCACCTTAAATACCGGTGGCTATACTGATGGTACTGCTGCATTAAAAGATGCATCAAACGGAAATTATATTGGTGTTGCCATCGATTTTCCGGCAATGGTTACCAATTCCGCCTATTCGGATGTTGTTAAAAGAGATTTTAACCAGGTAACCTTTGGTAACCTGATGAAACACTCCTCTATAGTTAAAGACAATGGTTCTATGGATTTTACTAACACTGATGCCCTGGTAGCTGCGGTTGGTACCCTGGATATTTTTGGGCATACACTCGGTTGGCATTCTCAGCAAAATGCTACTTATCTTAAAAGCTATTCAGGATTGGTAGTACCTGCTGCAGCGGAATTAGCTACTAACCCCGGTTTTGAAGTTGGAGGCATGAGTGGTTGGTCTATTTTTAATACTAACGGTGCTACTATTGCAGCAAGTTCTGCCGCCGGTGATGCAAGAACCGGAACCACTTGTATGAAAGTAATTAATCCTACTGCTCAAACGGGTAATCAATGGAAAGTACAGGTATCAAGTTCAGCATTTGCAACAACTCCCGGTAAGCAGTATGCGATTTCTTATTGGGTAAAAGCGGCATCTCCAGGCGGATCTATCCGTTTATCAACAGGGCCAACTAATTCCCAGTACCAGGGCGACCAGACTATTGGAACAACTTACCAGAATATAATCTGGACTATTACAGCAAATATCGCTTCCACTACATTCTTATTTGATATGGGACAGGTAGCCAATACTTATTATATTGATGATATCAGTGTAAAAGAAGTAATACCCGTACCTGGTGGTGCAGCCATTGCTAATAAATTGGATACCGCATTAGGTAACTACATTACTACTATGGTTACCCGCTATAAAACAAAAGTAAAAGCCTGGGATGTGGTAAACGAATTGCTGGATGATAATGGTAACCTGCGTAACAATGCCAACAGCCCGGCACCTACCGGAGCCAATGACTGGTTGGTGTGGTCTAATTACCTGGGAAGAGATTATGCCCTGAAAGCATTTAACTATGCAAAAGCTGCTGATCCTGCTGCTTTATTATTTATCAATGATTATAACCTTGAATCAAGGCCTGCAAAATTAGATTCGTTAATTGCAATGGTAGCAGAGCTAAAAGGAAAGGGTGCTAAAATTGATGGTATCGGAACACAGATGCATATTTCACGAAATACCAGTTATGATGGCATTGATAAAATGTTTCAGAAACTGGCAGCAACAGGTTTAAAAGTACATGTATCAGAATTGGATGTGAAAATTAACCCGGCTGTAGTGCCCGGATATGTGCAAACACCTTTAGAAGAAAACTACCAGGCACAGGTTTATAATTATGTGGTGGCTTCTTATTTAAAAAATGTACCCAAAGCACAACAATATGGTATTACTGTATGGGGTGTAAGCGACAATACAAGCTGGCTATACAATAATGGCAAGGAATTTCCGCTGATGTACCGTGCTGACTTTTCGAAGAAAGTAGCTTATTCAGGAGTGTTGAATGCGTTGAATGGTAAATGATAACAATGAGATATAAAAATATCCTATCGCTGGTTTTGTTATTCTGTGCATCGGTTATTCATGCACAGAATAACAATTCGGGTGTACAACTAAAAAAAGCAGATGGCTTTCCTCAATTACTCATTAACGGAAAGCCGTTTTTGATTTTGGGGGGAGAGTTAGGTAATTCAAGCGCATCCAATACCGGTTATTTAAAACCTGGTTGGAAGTATTTGCAGCAAATGTATTTGAATACTGTGCTGGTGCCTGTGTATTGGGAATTGCTGGAGCCGGAAGAAAATAAATTTGACTTTACATTGATAGATGGTATGATTGCTGATGCAAGGCAACACAACATGAAAATTGTTTTTCTGTGGTTTGGTACCTGGAAGAACAGCATGAGTTGTTATGCACCATTATGGATGAAAAAAAATGCTAAACGTTTTCCCAGAACGCAGGATACTTCCGGAAGAAGCCAGGAAATATTTTCTGTTTTTGGCAAGGAAACATTGGAAGCCGATAAAAAAGCTTTTGCAACTTTAATGCGTCACACAAAAGAAATTGATGCCAATGAGAAAACAGTGATCATGGTGCAGGTGGAAAATGAAATTGGAATGTTACCAACCCCAAGGGAGTTTTCTAAAACTGCCGACAGTTATTTTAATGCAAAACTTCCAACAGAGTTAATATCCTATCTCCAAAAAAATAAGAATAACCTGGTTCCCGAATTAAGGGAGAAATGGGAAAAGCAAAATTTTAAAACAAACGATACCTGGACAACTACTTTTGGCGAAGGCGTATTAACGGATGAAATCTTCCAGGCATGGTATTATGCAAAATATACCAATGAGGTAACCCTGGCAGGTAAAAAAGAATACGACTTGCCGATGTATGTGAATGCAGCATTGCCAAGGCCGGGTAAATTACCGGGACAGTACCCAAGTGCCGGCCCTCTGCCACAGGTAATGGATATCTGGCAGGCTGGTGCACCTGCATTGAATATGTTATCCCCGGATTTTTATAATCCCAATACTAAATACTGGTGCGATCTGTATGTAAGAAATAACAACACTTTGTTTGTACCGGAAATGCAATTTGATAAAACCTGTGCAGCAAAAGCCTTTTTTATTATCGGTCATTATAAAGCAATTGGTTTTTCTCCTTTCTCTATAGAATCAGAGAACAGTGCATACATTCCGTTAGCAAAAACCTACGATATTATGCAACAGTTAACGCCATTTATAGCAAATAAGCAATGGCTTAACATGGATGGTTTTTTACTGGATAAACAAAACAGGAGCACTACCATAAAAATGGGACAGTACAACCTGGTGGTATCACATGAGGCCACATTGTCCTGGTCTTCAGAAGCAAAAGATTCGGTATGGAGTACAACAGGCGGAATTATTTTACAAACGGCACCCGATGAATTTTTAATTGCAGGTACTGGAGTAGTGGTGACGTTTGAAAACACTGATAAAAACATGGTGAGTAATATTGCAGCTGTGGATGAAGTGAGTTATGAAAACGGAAAAGAAATAAAAGGCAGAAGAATGAATGGCGACCAGGACCACCAGGGAAGGCATATTCGTTTTTCGGTAGGAGATTGGGGAATTCAGAAAGTGCAATTGTATAATTCACCTGCAAAAATTGACAATTAATTGCTGAAGTAAATAATTTGCTGAAACAGGTAATAAAAAATCTTTTCTCATTTTAGCAATTGGTCAGGAGGGATGTTTTGCATCCTTCCTTTTTTAATTTTTTAAAAGAAATGGATTTATTTATTACTTATATTTTTGTGTTTGATAAATTATAAAATACAATTTAAAGATCAAACCAATGACTAATAATTTAATGCATCAAACCATGCGCTGGTACGGCCCCAACGATCCGGTGAGCCTGTCAGATATTTTACAGGCCGGCTGTAAAGGCGTGGTAACTGCTTTGCACCAGGTGCCTGTTGGGGACGTATGGACAATTGATGAAATTCAAAAAAGAAAAAAACTAATTGAAGATGCCGGCATGAGCTGGACGGTAATTGAAAGCCTTCCGGTTAGTGATGATATAAAAAAACAGAGCGGTGATTATTTAAAGCATATTGAAAATTATAAGATCAGTTTAAAAAATGTAGCTGCCTGTGGTTTAAAAGTAGTCACGTATAATTTTATGCCGGTACTGGATTGGTTACGTACCGATGTAGCCTGGCAATTACCTAATGGCGCCACGGCATTGTATTTTGAACGCCTGGCATTTGTAGCATTCGACCTGTTTTTATTAAAACGGCCTGGTGCAGAAAATGATTATACTGCTGAAGAAATAGAAAGAGCAAAAGAAAAATTTGCTTCAATGACGGAAGCTGAAAAAGAAAAAGTTTTTCGTAATGGCATGCTGGGTTTGCCCGGTAGCGATGACGCTTTTACACCGGGGCAGGTTTTAGCAGCATTAAAAACTTATGCAGGTATCGATGCAAAAAAATTAAAGGAACATTTATTTTATTTTTTACGTCAGGTAATTCCTGTAGCCGAAGAAGTTGGTGTATCAATGGCTATTCATCCTGATGATCCGCCATATTCAGTTTTAGGTTTGCCAAGAATTATGAGTACTGAACAGGATGCCGCTGATTTGATTACTGCAGTGCCTTCTAAAGCAAATGGTTTTTGTTTTTGTACAGGCTCATTTGGCGCAAGGCCGGATAATGACCTGGTGAAAATGATTCAACGCTTTGGTGATCATATTCACTTTTTACATTTAAGGAATACCAAACGTGATGGCAATGGAAATTTTTACGAAGCCAATCATTTGGAAGGTGATGCAGATATGTATGCCATAATCAAAGAAGTATTGCTGCTGATGCAACGCAGAAACATTTCTTTGCCTATGCGTCCTGATCATGGCCACCAGATGCTGGACGATCTGAAAAAGAAAACTTATCCCGGTTACTCTGCAATAGGCAGGTTGAAAGGGTTAGCTGAATTGCGTGGTGTGGAATATGCCTTAAGCAGAACAATTTAAAAAGAAATCGATCAATGAAAAGATTGCAAAAACTTATTTTGATAATTGTACTGATGCTTTTAGTACATTCAACACGATCGCAATCTTTTACCAATCCCATATTATCCGGCTTTTACCCGGATCCAAGTATTTGCAGGGTGGAGAATGATTATTATATTGTCAACTCTTCATTTGCGTATTATCCCGGGCTTCCCATTTTTCACAGCACCGATTTATTAAACTGGCAACAGATCGGTTATGCACTAAACAGGCCCGAACAATTAAATCTTGATGGCGCTGGTATTTCAAGAGGATTATTTGCACCCACCATTCGTTATCACGATGGATTATTTTATATTTTATGTACACTGATTGATAAGGGCGGCAATTTTATTGTAACTGCAAAAGATCCTAAAGGCCCATGGAGTAATCCCACCTGGTTACCTGAAGTAAAAGGCATTGATCCTTCCATTGATTTTATTGGAGATAAAGCATACATCGTTTACAACAGCGACCCTCCAGAAAATAAGTCTTTGTATGATGGTCATCGCACTATCAGGATGTATGCATTTGATTATAAAAATTTAAAAGTCATTGGCGAAGAAAAATTGTTGATCAATGGCGGTACAGATATAAGTAAAAAACCAATCTGGATAGAAGGGCCACATTTATATAAAGTGGGCGACTACTATTATTTAATGTGCGCCGAAGGGGGAACAGGATATAATCACAGTGAAGTAATTTTTAGAACAAAAAGCCTTGATGAACCTTTTGTATCTTATCAAAATAATCCTATACTCACACAACGTAATTTAGATACCGCAAGAAAAAATCCCATCACTACAACCGGCCATGCCGACCTGGTACAAGCTACAGATGGAAAATGGTGGGCCGTATTTTTAGGTTGTCGCCCTTATCTTGGCGATTTTTACAATACAGGAAGAGAAACTTTTATGGCGCCGGTAGAATGGAAGGACGGCTGGCCAATTATAAATCCTGGTTTTGCCGAAGTAAAATATGCTTACCCAATTGATGCTGCTGTAAAAAGATCAGCACAAAAATTTTCCGGTAATTATTTTTTCAAAGATGATTTTAACAGCTCAGCATTAAATGACCGCTATTCTTTTTTACGAACAGTACGGGATAAATGGTATGATGTAGAAACCAGGCCTGGTGCATTGTTGCTTACTTTGCAACCGCAAACCTGTTCGGGTAAGGAAAACCCTTCAATGGTTTGTTTTCGTCAGTCGCATATTAAAGGCTATGCAGCAACAGCCATAAAATTCACCGCCGCCAATGAAAATGAAAAGGCAGGGCTGATGGTTTTTCAAAGTGAAAATTATTTTTATTTTATCTGCCAGTCGGTAGAAAATGGTAAACCCGTTGTACAATTATTAAAAGGTAATGGAAAAAATACTTCGGCGACAAAACCAGAAGTAATAGCGTCGGCTTTGTTATATAATAAGCCTGGTAAAGAAATATATTTTAAAATAGAAGCCAAAGGAGATGGCTATTCTTTTTATTATGCGTTGAAAAAAAATGACTGGCGTTTATTGAAAGAAAATGAGGATGGCAGGTTTTTAAGTACTAAATGGGCTGGTGGCTTTGTGGGTAGTATGTATGCCATGTACGCTACATCAAACGGAGCAGCAACAACCAGCAAAGTATCATATAATTGGTTTGAATGCAGGAGCGAAGATGATGTGTACAAAAAATAAATTGTAATTCTTGTAATAAATAAAAATGAAAAAGCTGCGATTGCTGATATTGCTTTTTAACGTTTTAACATGTGCACCTGTACATGCACAGCAAATTATTTCCGATAAGCAAATCAGTAATTCGTTTTCGCTTTTGAATGCTACGATCTATGTTGATGCAAATGATTTTGAACTGGTAAAAAAATCGGCACAACTGCTGCAGTCGGATATAGAAATGGTAACCGGCAATAAACCATCCATCATTAACACAGTAGATAAACCTTACACCACGTTAATTGCAATAGGCAGTATTACCAATTCAACTTTCATCAAAGCACTCATTGCAAAAAAATTACTGGATACAAAAAATGTTTCGGGCAAGTGGGAAGCTTATGCCGTTCAATCCATCAATGCAGTAAAAACGCAGCATATACTTGCCATTGCGGGCAGCGACAGAAGGGGAACTGCTTATGGTGTTTTTGAATTGTCTAAACAAATAGGCGTATCACCCTGGTATTGGTGGGCAGATGTGCCGGTAAAAAAAGTTGCAGCATTGTACGTAAAACAAAATACAATGATAACGGACGCTCCAAAAGTAAAATATCGCGGCATCTTTATTAATGATGAAGCGCCGGCATTTTCTGGTTGGGCAAAAGAAAAATTCGGCGGCGTAAATCACCAGGTGTATGAAAAAATATTTGAACTCATATTAAGGTTAAAAGGAAATTACCTGTGGCCCGCCATGTGGGGCAATGCCTTTAATGACGATGATAAACTTAACCCGGTAAAAGCAGATGAATGGGGTATAGTGATGGGCACTTCTCACCACGAACCCATGTTAAGGGCGCAACAGGAATGGAAACGCTTTGGTTCGGGCAAATGGGATTACGATAGCAATGGCGTAACACTGCGGTCATTCTGGAAAAAAGGTATTGAGAATATGGGTGCTCATGAAAGTATAGTAACAATTGGTATGCGTGGAGATGGAGATGCACCTATGACCAGGGAAACCGCTACAACTTTACTGGAAAGAATTGTAAAAGACCAGCGGCTGATTATTGAAGAAGTGACGGGGAAACCTGCAAGCGAAACACCGCAATTATGGGCACTATACAAAGAAGTGCAGGATTATTATGATAAAGGAATGCGGGTACCCGATGATGTTACTTTACTATTATGCGATGATAACTGGGGCAATATTCGTAAACTGCCTAAGCTGAACGAGCCGGAAAGAAAAGGTGGTTATGGTATTTACTACCATTTTGATTATGTGGGCGGGCCAAGAAATTATAAATGGCTCAACACAAATGCAATTCCACGTGTGTGGGAGCAAATGCACTTAGCTTACGAATACAATGTAAAAAATATCTGGATTGTAAACGTGGGTGATATCAAGCCAATGGAGTTTCCTGTTTCTTTCTTTTTGGATTATGCCTGGAATCCCGATAAAATTGGTGCCGACGATTTGCAAAAATATACAGAACAATGGAGTGCTGCACAATTTGGAAAAGTGCATGCAAAAGAAATCGCAGACATTATTGCTAAATACACCAAATATAACAGCAGGAGAAAACCGGAATTATTAAATGCAGGAACATACAGCCTGGATAGCTATAATGAATTTGAAAATGTAGTTAAGGAATATAATGCGTTATTAATTAAAGCTGAAAAAATAAATGACGCCTTACCTGCACAGTACCACGATGCTTTTTTTCAATTGGTATTACATCCTGTAAAAGCATGCGCCAACCTAAATGAAATGTATTATAACGCGGCATTGAATGCAGCTGCGTATAAAGCAAAATATGCTGTTGCCAATACCTACGCAGACAATGTGAAAAAATTATTTACCAATGACTCTTTGATCAGCTTGCAATACAATCAGCTTAATAATGGTAAATGGAACCACATGATGGATCAGACACATATCGGCTACACTTATTGGCAACAACCACCTAATAATAAAATGCCGGAAGTAAAATATGTAGCGAAAGATGACATCATACCAGAACCACCACTTTATGATACAACAAGAGTGGCTTCGGAATATATGATCCCTAAAATTCAGCAACGGAATATGTTTTTTGAAGAAGCAGCTCATGTTGCAATTGAAGCCAATCATTTTACAAAAGCTGTCAACAGTAATGGCATAACCTGGAAGGTGTTACCCGATCTTGGAAGAACCGGTTCCGCAATAACAGCCTTCCCGGTCACTGCCCAAAAACAAAATCTAACAAATAATGCGCCGCACCTGGAATATGAAATATACACTTATAGTAAAGGAAGTTTTACAATCAGCACCTATTTTTCGCCAACATTAAATTTTCTGAATACTAAGGAAGGTTTGCAGTATGCTGTATCAGTTGATAATGAAGTGCCACAAATAATCAGCATAAACGGCGAAGATAAAAATACGGGTAACGGTATCTGGAACAAATGGGTAGGTGAAAATATAATTATTAAAACAAGTAACCACACAATTAAAGCAAAGGGAAAACATGTGCTTAAATACTGGATGGTAAACCCGGGTGTGGTATTGCAAAAATTAGTACTTGATTTTGGAGGAGTAGCGCAAAGTTATCTTGGCCCTCCGGAAACAAAACAAAAATAATTTTCAAAAAAAATACAAAATATTCAACGATGATAAAGAATAAATTTAACAGGTTTGGAATTATCGCCATCTGTTTATTGAGCTTTGGTTATAGCTGTGCTCAAAAAAATATTTCAAAAAATATTTCTCTTAAAGAAGTGTATAAAAAAGATTTTCTTATCGGCACTGCATTAAATGGCCGTCAAATAGAAGAGAAAGATTCCAATGCAGTGGTGTTAATTCAGCAGCAATTCAATGCTGCTACTCCGGAAAATATCATGAAGTCTGAGGTGATACATCCTGGATGGGACACATACAATTTTGATATGGCCGATAAATTAGTGGCCCTTGGCAAAAAATACAAAATCAAAATAAATGCCCACGCTTTAATATGGCATAGCCAATTGCCCGGTTATGTGCGCCGGTTAAAAGATGCAGATTCTGTAAAACAGTTTTTTACCAATCATATAAAAACTGTGGCTGGCCGTTACGATGGCAAAGTATTTTCATGGGATGTGGTGAACGAAGCTTTGGAAGAAGATGGCACTATGCGTAAATCGATCTTCCTGGAAAAACTGGGCCCTGATTTTGTAACAGAAGCATTCAGGCTGGCGCAACAGGCAGCACCCAACACCGAACTGTATTACAACGATTATAATATTGAACAGCCAAAGAAAAGGGCAGGTGCCATTGCGCTGATAAAAAAGATACAGGCCGCCGGCGTGCGTATTGATGGCGTGGGTATACAAGGACATTGGCGGGCATCTAATATTCCTTTAAAAGATATTGAACAAAGCATCGTCGAATTTTCTGCACTTGGAATTAAGGTAATGTTTACCGAACTTGACCTTGGTGTTTTACCCAATCCATGGGATGGCGATGCGGCTGACGTAAATATGAAAGCAGAATACAGTGCAAAGATGAATCCTTATGCCAATGGATTACCGGATTCTGTGGAGGCAAAATTGACCAAAGGCTATGAAGACCTGTTTAAATTATTTTTAAAATACAAAGGCAAAGTTGGTCGTGTAACTTTTTGGGGTGTTAATGACAGCCAGTCATGGTTAAACGGATGGCCAATACCGGGAAGAACAAATTATCCATTGCTATTCGATAGAAATTTTAAACCCAAGCCTGCATTTGATGCAGTAATTAAATTAAAAAAATAATCAACCTTTAAACAAAATATCATGAGTGAGATCACACAGAAATTATCCGTAAAAGAAAAGATTGGTTATAGTTTGGGCGACCTTGCTGCTAACCTGGTATTTCAAACCCTGGTTACCTGGATATCTTATTATTACCTGAATATTTATGGTTTAAAATCTGAACATGCTTCTTTATTAACGCTTGTTGTGGGGCTGGTTGCTGCATTTGGCTTTAACCCGGTGATGGGAGCTATAGCAGACAGAACAAAAAGCAGGTGGGGGAAATTCAGGCCATGGATTTTGTGGACAGCAGTTCCTTTAGGAGTAGTTGCGCTGTTGGCTTTCAGAACACCGTCATTTGCATACCAGGGTAAAGTTATTTATGCTGTAATTACTTATGCATTACTATTAATGTTGTACGCTGCAAATAATTTACCCTACTCAGCATTAAGCGGAGTAATTACCGGCGATATGAAGGAACGCAATAGTATGTCTGCATATCGTTTTGTTGCTGTAATGTTTGCACAGTTTTTTGTGCAGGTATTCATGTATAATTTTATTATTAAAGCGGGAGGTGGAACGGATGTAGAATCAATGAAAGTTGGCATATCTAAAGTAATGACGGTATTAGCCATTATTGGAACCATCATGCTCATCATTTGTTTTTTAACTACAAAAGAAAGAGTAATACCGAAACCGGAACAAAAATCAAGTTTAAAAGAGGATTTAGCTGATTTGTTTAAAAACAGGCCATGGGTGATTATGCTTATTGTTACTACGGTGGTGTTTATCACTTTGGCACTTAAAGGTGGTTCTTATGTTTATTATTTTGAAAATTATGTTGACAAGGGAGAATTAAGTGCTTTTTTAGCGCCATTTAAAAAATTTCTACCAACTTTTGAAAACGATACATCATTGGGACTGGGTGTATTTAATGGGGGAGGTATTTTAGTTGGACTGGTAGGTATAATGCTTTCGCAGACCTTCGCCAATAAATATGGCAAACGTAATGTGTTTATGGTATCACTGTTTATTTCAACGCTCTTTATTATTTTCTTTTACTTTATTCCGCAAAAATCTATTGGTTTAATTTTTGGAGCACAGATACTTCACGGCTTTTTTTACGGGATAAGCACACCGATATTATGGACAATGATTGCTGATGTGGCTGATTTCAGTGAGTGGAAAAATAACAGGAGAGCTACGGCAATTATTTTTTCTGCTATGATGGTGGGCCTGAAAGCAGGATTAAGTATTGGCAGTTCGTTAGTGTCGTGGATATTAGGAAAATATCACTACGTAGCTAACAGTACAAACGGTCAAACGGATACAGCAATTAACGGAACAAAAATGCTTATCAGCATTTATCCTGCAATAACATTTCTTATAGCAGTTGCCTTACTTTTCTTTTATGAAATAGATAAGAAAAAGGAAATGCAGATTGAAAATGACTTAAAGCTACGACGTGCCGATTAAATCATTACTCATTATTAATTACTTTTTATGCCTGAAGAATCAATTGACCATATAGACTTCAACGAATTAAACCAACGGGCCACTTCTCAGCCATTGGTTAAACACATTTACACAGCCGATCCGTCAGCACATGTGTTCAATGGAAAAATCTATATCTACCCCTCACACGATATAGATGCCGGAGACGCATTTGATGATCTCGGGAGCCACTTTGCTATGGAAGATTACCATGTGCTGTCGATGGATACACCGCTTGGTGAAACAGTTGACAATGGCCTTGCATTGCATGTTAACGAAGTGCCATGGGCCGAAAAACAAATGTGGGCACCAGATGCAGCAGAGAAAGACGGTAAGTATTATTTGTATTTTCCTGCAAAGGGGTACGATGGCATTTTTAGAATTGGCGTAGCCGTTAGTGATAACCCTGCCGGCCCGTTTGTGCCGCAACCGGAAGCTATCAAAGAAAGTTTTTCTATAGACCCAGCGGTGTTTAAAGATGATGATAGAAATTATTACATGTACTTTGGCGGTATCTGGGGCGGACAGTTGCAACGCTGGAGATCCGGTACATTTAAAAGTGAACAAGCTGAAAGTCCTGTTGCTTTTTTGCCCGGAGATAATGAGCCGGCCTTATGTGCAAAAATAGCCAGGCTTACAGATGACCTGTTAGAATTTGCTGAACCACCAAAAGATGTAGTGATACTTGATGAACAGGGCCAACCATTATTGAATGGTGATAAAGACAGAAGATTTTTTGAAGCTTCGTGGATGCACAAATACAATGGTAAATATTATTTTTCGTATTCTACAGGCGACACACATTTTATCTGTTATGCAATTGGTGATAACCCATACGGTCCATTTACTTATGCCGGTAAAATTCTGGAACCGGTTGTGGGCTGGACATCGCATCATTCTATTTGTGCGTTCGACGGTAAATGGTATTTGTTTTATCACGATAGCAGTTTAAGCAAAGGTGTTACACATTTAAGATCGGTTAAGGTAGTGGAATTGGAGTATGATGAAAACGGAAGGATCAAAACGATTGAACCATATCGAAAATAGTAGCAGACAAAAACAAAATAATAATCCCACAAAAGTCGCTAAGAACACAAAGACTTTCTTTGTGTATTTCGTGGCTTTATGGGAAAAATAAATCAGATTTAATGAAACGGATTTTTTCAATAGCGTTACTTTTTTTTGCAGCTAAAGCAAATGCACAGGATTATAAATCTTTTCCCATGTGGAATTACAATTTGCCTTTTGAGCAAAGAGTAAATGATGTGGTAGGCCGATTGACACTGGATGAAAAAGTACACCAGATGCTTAATAGCACGCCAGCAATACCAAGGCTGGGTATCCTGGCTTACGACTGGTGGAATGAAACATTACACGGCGTTGCAAGAACACCATTTCGTGTTACCGCTTATCCACAGGCTATTGGTATGGCAGCAACATGGGATAGTAACTCACTATACCGTATGGCCGATTATTCTGCTATGGAAGGGAGAGCTATTCAGAATATGGCGATTGAACAAGGTAAAACAAAAGACAGGTATCTGGGATTAACATACTGGACACCCAATATCAATATTTTTCGTGATCCACGCTGGGGGCGTGGACAGGAAACTTATGGCGAAGATCCTTTTTTAACAGCGATGATGGCAAAGGCTTTTGTAAGAGGTTTGCAGGGCGAAGATCCTAAGTATTTAAAAGCTGCGGCATGTGCCAAACATTTTGCAGTGCACAGTGGCCCCGAACCCAGCAGGCATATAGATAATTTTAATCCATCTGCCTATGATCTGTGGGATACTTATTTACCTGCATTCAGGGAATTAATTACAAAAGCAAATGTTGCCGGAGTGATGTGTGCTTACAATGCGGTAAATACACAACCCTGTTGCGCCAATGATTTATTAATGAATGATATTCTACGCAAGCAATGGAGCTTTAATGGTTATGTTACCAGTGATTGCTGGGCCATTGATGATTTTTTCAAGTATCACAAAACGCATAAAGATTCGGTAACAGCAGCTGTGGATGGTGTGATGCACGGAACAGATATTGAATGCGGTACTTCTGTATATTATACTTTACTGAATGCAGTTAAACAAGGATTGATCAGTGAAGCACAGATCGATGTTTCGTTGCGCAGGTTATTTACTATCCGTTATCGTTTAGGAATGTTTGATCCGCCATCAATGGTAAAATATACCAATGCACCGGCATCCACATTGGAAGCTCCCGAGCATAAAGCACTGGCATTAAAGATGGCGCAACAAAGTATTGTATTGTTAAAAAATCAAAACCATACATTGCCATTACAAAAAACAATTAAGAAGATTGCTATTGTTGGTCCTAATGCAGATAACCGTGTGGCAGTTTTAGGAAACTACAATGGCATCCCTTCAGAAATTGTTACTGTACTGGATGGCATTAAAGCAAAACTGGGCAGTAATACAGAAGTGGTGTATGAAAGAGCTACCACATTTGTTAACGATACTTTGCTGGTATATGCTGACGTTAGTAAGCAATTTAACTGGGAAGGTAAGCAAGGATTTAAAGCAGAATACTTTAATAACAAGGAATTGAAAGGAGATGCTGTAGCTACAGTAACTGAAAGTACAGTTGATCATATTTGGCAGGAAGGCGAAACAGTAACAGGAAATTTAACTGCTGCTAATTTTTCTGCAAGGTATACCACAAACTATACTGCCACTACTGATGGCAGTATAACATTTGAAGTAGATGGCGACGACGCCTATAAACTGATGATCAACGGAAAAGATGCGATCAATGTATGGACACGTAACCGCATGGGTGCAAGAACCTATAAATTAAGAACGCAAAAAGATTCTGTATACAAATTAGTGCTTGAATACTGGCAGGGTGCAGGCAAAGCAAACATAAAATTAAGAGCAGGAAATTTTGAACCTACCAATTTTACCGCATTGGCAAACAGCATTAAAGATGCAGATGCTATTGTGTATGTCGGCGGCATTTCGCCACAGCTGGAAGGCGAAGAAATGCCCGTGAATGCACCAGGCTTTAATGGTGGCGACAGAACAACCATTGCTTTACCCACAGTGCAAACTCAAATGATGAAAGCATTGCAAGCTACAGGAAAGCCTGTTGTATTTGTGATGATGACAGGAAGTGCTATCGCCATTCCCTGGGAAGATGAAAACATTCCTGCTATTGTAAATGCGTGGTATGGCGGGCAGAGCGCCGGCACTGCTATTGCTGATGTCTTATTTGGCGATTATAATCCTGCAGGAAGATTACCCGTTACATTTTATAAAAGTGATAACGATCTGCCGGGCTTCAGCTATTACTCCATGAAAGGAAGAACCTATCGTTATTTTAATGGAGAAGCATTGTATCCGTTTGGATATGGATTAAGCTATACAACTTTTTCATATACTAATTTAAAATCACCGGCAGTTGTTACAAAAGGTAAAAACACAATTATTAGTGTACAGGTAACTAACACAGGAAAAATGAATGGAGAAGAAGTAGTTCAATTATATGTATCCAACCAGGATAAAAATATTCATGCTCCAATAAAAGCATTGAAAGGTTTCCAACGTATTGCATTAAAAGCAGGCGAGAGTAAAACGGTAACATTTAGTTTAACCACAGATAATTTATCATTAGTAAATGAAGAGGGAAAATTATACCTGCCTAAAGGAAAACTGATGATCAGTATAGGAGGAGGACAACCGGGTGTGAAAAATAAAACGACGAGCAATGTAGTAAGCAAAATAATTTCAATACTATAGTTATGAAAAAGAACCAACAATCACGTCGTGAGTTTTTGAGTAATACAATCAAGGCCTCGGCAGTATTAGCTTTTCCTTCTATCGTTCCTGCAAGTGTATTTGGGAAAAATGCACCCAGCAACCGCATTAATGTTGCCGCAATAGGCAATGGCCGTATCGGGCGCACACATGATATGCCAGGCGTGTGGCAATATGATTATGCACAACTGATGGCGGTTTGCGATCTGGATAGCTTACGTGCAGCAGATGGAAAAAAATTAGTGAATGAATATTACAGCAAAAGAGACGGTAAAGATTTTGATGGCGTAAAACTGTATACAGATTACCGTGAGTTGTTACAAAATAAAGATATTGATGCAGTGTTGATTAGTACGCCAGACCATACACATGCAATGATTGGTGTGGCTGCAGCAAGGACAGGTAAGCATATTTATATGCAAAAGCCTGCATCGCTTACTATTGCAGAAGGAAGAGTAATAAGTGATGTGGTGCAAAAGAGTGGTGTAAAATTTCAGATAGGAAGTCAGCAGCGAAGCAGTGAACAATTTCGCTATGCAGCAGAACTGGTGCGTAACGGAAGGATCGGTAAATTGAAAAAAGTATATGTTGGTTTACCTGGCGATCCTCCCGGTGGAAATAAAACAGAAATGCCCGTACCTGGAAATCTGAACTATGATATGTGGCTGGCATCTACACCCGAAGTGTATTATACCGAAGACAGGGTGCATCCGCAATCGGGTTATGGACGGCCGGGCTGGTTGCGTTGCGAACAGTTTGGCGCAGGCATGATCACCGGTTGGGGTGCTCATCATATTGATAGTGCACATTGGGGAATGGGAATGGAAAAAAGTGGCCCGGTAGAAATATGGAGTGATAAAGTGGAATTTGCTACAGGAGGTTTATGGGATGTACACGGAATTTTTAAATCGGAAGCATTGTATGCAAACGGTGTAAACATGATCGTTAGTAACGAGTTTCAGAATGGGATTAAGTTTGAAGGAACAGAGGGCTGGATATTTGTTTCCCGTGGCGATTACCAGGTTACAGGCAGCGACCCTACAAAGCCAGGCGAGGCAGCAAAAAAGATAGGTGCCAGCGATCCTAAAATTTTAACTTCTGTAATTGGCACCAATGAATTTCATTTTCAAGTAAGTAAAGAGCATCACGGCAACTGGCTGGAAGCGATAAGGGATAATAAAAAGCCAATAGCGCCGGTTGAAGAAGCGCACCGTGCCTGCTCTGCCTGTTTGCTGCATCATATTGCTATGAAGCTGAAACGAAAACTGTATTGGGATCCTGCAAAAGAACAATTTAAAAATGATGACGAAGCCAATAAAATGTTGTCGAGGCCGCAGCGTAAAGGGTATGAAGTAAAATAAACACAGCGATGAAAAAATTAATTACGATCTTATTTCTTTTACCATTTACGGTACTTGCACAAAAAGATACCATTGCATCTGGTGGCTACAACTGGAAGCAACCGGCCGTACAAAAGAATAAGATATCAGCTGTTGTTTTAGTCGAGGGTAAAGCACATGATTTCGAATGGATGCAGTTAAGTGCAAATACAATAAATGCCACTAAGGAAATAATGCAGCAAGTGCCTTCTGATTACGAAGAACTAATTATTGTAAAGTCAGGAAGTATTGCAATTCGTTTTAACGATTCTGTTTTTTTACTAACGCCCAATAGCACAGCAGTATTAATGCCCGGGCAAAAATTTACAGTAAAAAATACTGCGAACGAAGGTTGCGATTTTTACACCATGAAATATAGAGGCAAGGCTTCGCAGGAAAATAAAAAAATGCTGGCCACTACATCGTTTGTAAAAATATGGGAAGACCAACCGTTTAAACCTAATACTATTGGCGGAGGTAAAAGAGATTTTTTTGAATGCGGTACCGTCATGCAAAAACGTTTTGAAATACATGTAAGCACATTAAAAGAAGGCATCCGGAGTCATGATCCTCATAGGCACAAAGCTGAAGAGATCGTTTTGTTGATTGAAGGTGATACTGAAATGCAGATAGGGGAGCAATTTAAAAAAGTGGAAGCAGGTGGCTTTTATTATTTAGGCAGTAATGTGTTGCATGCCATAAAAAATACTGGCACTAAACCCTGTACTTATTTTGCTATCCAGTTTGAATAAATTAATGGAGAATTTTACAATGTAAAGTTCAAAATTCAACGGCGTGGGATTATGTAAATCTTTTAAAGAAGGGAGTGTTAAATTGCTTGTGCAATAACACTCAACAAATTAACCTTGCTAATGAAAAAAATTATTCTCACACTGCTGGTAATAAATATACTTGCAGTAAAAGCACAACCTTTTCCCCGTGTAGATATACCGGGCTCTGAAGTAAGAAAAATTACTTCGGCAATTGTTGCAGGGCAACAATATGAATTACAGATTTTATTGCCTTCCGGTTATGCTACCAGTACAAAAAAATATCCTGTTGTTTACCTGATGGATTCCCAATGGGATTTTCCTGCTGTGAAATCAATTTACGGGCAACAATATTTTGATGGCTTTATTCCTGAACTGATTGTAGTAGGTGTTACATGGGGTGGGGTAAATCCTAATCCTGATAGTTTGCGTGCAAGAGATTATACACCTACTAATGAAGCAAGGTTAATGCAAAGTGGCGGTGCTGATCATTTTCTTGATTTTATGAAAAATGAGTTGTTTCCTTTTATGGATACTAATTATAAAGTGGATAATGATAACAGAACATTGATGGGCTGTTCACTGGGCGGACTATTTACTTTGTATACCTTATTTACACATACCGACATGTTTACCGGTTATGCAGCTGCAAGTCCTGCTGTTGGCTGGGATAATGAAGTGTTGTATAAATATGAAAAAATATTTGCAGAAAAAAAACTGACTAAGGGGCTACGTGTTTATATGACTGTGGGGGATGTGGAAAGAGGAAGGCAGGTGTTTGAAAAATTTGCAGGTAAGATGTCGGGCCGTAAATATCCCAATGTTAATCTTCGTTCTAAAGTATTGGAAAACACCGGGCACTCGGGTACTAAAAGTGAAACCTACTCCAGGGGGTTGCAATATGTTTTTGAAAGGGCGCAATTAAAATTCAGCAAGCAGGACCTAAAAAAATATGTGGGTACGTATACTATGGAAGAAGGGAAAAAGATTGAGATCAGGAATGATGCTGATGGCCTGGCTTTTTATTATATAGAAGAAAATAAGTTTCCACTTTTTGCGAATACCGAAAAACATTTTTATGCCACGCATGAATTTTTTAACCTCTACTTTAAAATAACTGATGGCAGGGTAGAAGGTTTTAACCTGGCACGCTATGGCTCCACTCTTTATTTTACTAAAACCAATTAGTATGAAAAAGATAACAATACTTATATTATGTGCATTGGCTTTAGTAGTGAAAGTTGCTGCACAACAAAACAGTGTGGGCGTTTTTGAAGGGCATGGCGATGTGGGTAATCCTGTTTTACAAGGCAACACAGTTTATAATACTGCAGATCAAACTTACCTGCTATCAGCTGCAGGAAAAAATGTGTGGGCAAAACAAGACCAGTTTCAATTTGCATGGAAAAAAATAAAAGGTGATTTTATTATAAAAGCAACGGTGCATTTTATTGGCAACGGTGTGGCAGGCCATCGCAAACTGGGTGTAATGGTAAGAGATAAATTAACTACCGACTCCAGGTATATTGATGGCACTTTTCACGGAGGATTGCCATTAAATACTTCAATGCAATACCGGCAAACTGATGGTGATAGTACCGGCCAGTTGTTAGTCGCTGCTATTCATCCAACAGAAATAGAATTTGAACGCAATGGAAATATATTTACTTTTTCAGCCACTACATCCGGCGAAAATTATAAATCGGTAACTAAAGAAATAGAATTAAATGAAGAAGCTTATGTTGGTATTTATTTATGTTCTCATGTAGATTCTGTAATTGAAAAGGCAATTTTCAGTAACGTAAGAGTCATCATTCCGCCTGCAAAAAATTACAAACCTTATACCGATTATATTGGCAGCCATCTTGAAGTAATGGATGTGGCAACCGGCCTCAGAAAAATTTTATACAGTGCTCCCAATTCTTTACAGGCACCTAACTGGACACCGGATAATAAAAACCTGTTGTATAGTTCAGAAGGACTGTTATACAAATACAATTTAAAAACAGGCAGTGTTGAAAAAATAAATACCGGTGCAGCCGATGATCTTAATAACGATCATGTATTATCAATGGATGGAAAGATGCTCGGCATCAGTAATCACCTCGGTGGCAAGTCAACTATATTTATTTTACCTGCCACAGGCTCGGATAAGCCCGAACAAATTACATCCGATACATTGATACCTTCTTACTTGCATGGCTGGAGCCCTGATAAAAAACGTTTGATCTTTACAGGATTAAGAAATAAACAATGGGATATCTGGGCCATTGATATTGCAACAAAAAAAGAAACCGCTTTGACCAATGATATTACATTGGATGATGGTGCCGAATATACACCCGATGGTAAATGGATCTATTTTAATTCGGTAAGAACAGGCACCATGAAAATATGGCGGATGAAACCCGATGGCAGCAATCCTGAACAGGTAACTTTTGATGAGTCCAATGACTGGTTTCCTCATATTTCACCTGATGGCAAATGGATCGTGTATATTTCTTTTTCCAAAGACCTTGATCCGACAACGCATCCGTTCTATCAAAAAACTTATATCCGCATATTGCCGGTAAATGGAGGTGCACCAAAAAACATAGCGTATGTATATGGCGGACAAGGAACCATCAACGTACCTTCATGGTCGCCGGATAGTAAGCAGATCGCATTCATCAGTAATACACAAATAAAGTAATCAAATGAAAAAAGTATGGGTTGTTTCTTTATTGTTTGTTCAATTGTTTAATGCTGAAAAGATATTCAGCCAGGTAAAATTGCCTCAAATAGTAAGAGATAGCATGGTGCTGCAAAGGGATGCAGAAATTAGCGTGTGGGGATGGGCTTCAGCAAATGAAAAAGTTACGGTTTCTTTTAACAATAAAAAATATACTACCAAAACAACTGTTGATGGTAAATGGAAGATTGTTTTGGGCCCAACAAAAGCAGGCGGCCCTTACAACATGATCATTTCCGGAAAAAATAAAATAACCCTGAATAATATTTTAATTGGTGATGTGTGGTTTTGTTCAGGACAATCCAACATGGTGCATCAACTGAATATCCATGATGTAACCTATGCTAATGATATAGCAACAGCTAACTTTCCTGAAATAAGGCAGTTCTGGATTCCCACGGCAACAAGCCTGGAAGGTCCAAAACAAAATCTGTCTTCGGGATTTTGGAAGGCTGCTATAGGCGAAGATGTAAGACCATTTTCCGCCGTCGCTTTTTTCTTTGCCAGGAAAATTTATGAAGAGTACCATATACCCATCGGCATCATCAACGCAAGTGTGGGCGGCACACCCATTGAAGCTTGGACAAGTGAAGAAGGGTTAAAAGATTTTCCTGCATTGATCAGTACTATTAAAAAAAATAAAGATACCGCTTATGTCAATGGACTATTAAGAAACGGATTGGCTAACAATGTAAAAAGAACATCGCAGGATAAAGGGTTAACAGGTTCCAAACCATGGTATGATATTACTTATGTACCCAAAGAATGGAAAAGAATAGCCGTACCGGGCTATTGGGAAGACCAGGGAATAAAAGATCTGAACGGAGTTGTGTGGTACAGGAAAGAAATTGATGTACCTGCATCTATGATTGGTAAGCCTGCAAAAGTTTTTCTCGGTAGAATTGTTGATGCAGATGTTGTATATATTAACGGGAAGCAGGTTGGCACTACCGGTTACATGTATCCGCAAAGAAGATATACCGTTCCTGCAGATGTATTAAAAGCCGGTAAAAATATTATTGTGGTGAAAGTGATCAATAATGCCGGCAAAGGTGGATTTGTTCCCGATAAACCCTACTGTTTATTTGCAGGTAATGATACTGTTGACCTGAAAGGTTACTGGCAATATAAAGTTGGCGAAGTTTTTATTCCGGGCGAAGGACCAGGTGGAGGAGGTATTGCTGCACAAAATCAACCGGCTGCTTTATACAACGCCATGGTAGCGCCGGTTATTAATTACACTATTAAAGGTATTGTATGGTACCAGGGCGAAGCTAATTCGGGCAGGGGAAAAGAATATGCAAAATTACAACCGGCTCAAATATTTGACTGGCGCAAAAAATGGCAGCAGGGAGATATCCCTTTTCTCTATGTGCAATTGCCCAATTTTATGGATGCTAATTACCTGCCTTCCGAAAGCCAGTGGGCAGAATTGAGAGAAGCACAACTAAAATCTTTATCTGTTCCTAATACCGGGATGGCTGTTGGGATTGACCTGGGTGAATGGAATGATATTCATCCTGATAATAAGAAAGCCGTAGGAGACAGGCTTGCATTGATCGCTGATAAAATAGTGTATGGAAAAGATATTGTTTATTCAGGGCCGGTTTTTCAATCAGCGAGTATTGCTGATAAATATATAACTCTTTCTTTTACCAATATGGGAAGCGGCCTGATTAGTAATGACGGGGAAGAGCTGAGAGAATTTGCCATTGCAGGAGCTGATAAAAAATTTGTTTGGGCAAAAGCAATAATTGAAGGAGATAAAATAATTGTCAGCAGCGATGCTGTTGCTCATCCGATGTATGTACGTTATGCATGGGCAGATAACCCCGATGTGAATTTTTATAATAAGGAAGGCTTACCTGCATCACCATTCAGAACAGATGGATATACTCAATGAGTAAATCATAGTATGGAAAATATCAAACAATAAAAATGAAAAAGAATACAGTTTTTTTGTTGTTGGCAGTAGGTGTTGCAACTGTAGCAACAGCGCAGCCTTCAACAATTGATAGCAGTAAATATCCAAAGCTGGTAACTTTTACTGCACAGCAGGATCATGATAACATGATGCAGCAATTGGGCATAAAAAAATTACGGCCCGGCCCAAGCGGCGATGCAACTGCGCCTAATCATGCTAACTACGATGAAACTGTTGCAAACCCTTGTCCGCAATTACCAGATATACTCACTACAAAAAATGGAAAGAAAGTAACAACACCTGAAAGCTGGTGGAATCAACGCCGCCCCGAGCTGGCAGCAGACATTGAAAAAGAATTGTATGGTAGCATTCCTGAAAATGTACCTAAAGTTAACTGGACAGTTAAAATAACTGATCGTGAATTTATTGGCCGTACTCCGGCTATTGTAAAGCAGGTAACAGGGCATGTTGACAATAATGCGTACCCGCTGATTAATGTAGACATCAACATGATTGTGGTGCTGCCAACAAATGTAAAAGGCCCGGTGCCTGTATTAATGATGTTTGGCCTGCCATCTTTTCCTGCACCAGCGCAACCCTCGCTTGCAGAAATGGAAAAGCTGAATGCGGCATTTAAAGAGATGATGATAAAGTATGATCCTTCATTAAAAATTATCTTCGAGAAGTATCCGGTTTATAATCCAATAACAAGATTAGCAGGGCCAAATTTTTTCGCACTACCTGCAATAGAAAATCTGTCTCCCACAGAACAATTGCTGGCTGCCGGTTGGGGTTATGCCACTATTGATCCTAACAGCATACAAGCCGATAATGGGGCCGGGCTTACGAGGGGAATTATTGGTTTGGTAAATAAAGGGCAGCCACGCAAACCAAATGATTGGGGATCGTTACGGGCATGGGCATGGGGTGCAGCAAGAGGATTAGATTATTTAGAAACCGATACCATGGTGGATGCAAAAAAAGTGGGTATCGAAGGTGTATCCCGTTATGGAAAAGCGGCATTGGTAACATTGGCATTTGAACAACGTTTTGCGGTTGGATTAATTGGTTCTTCAGGAAAAGGCGGTGCAACATTGGAGCGACGTGTGTTTGGTGAAGCTGTTGAAAGTCTTACCGGTACTGGTGAATATCATTGGATGGCGGGGAATTATTTAAAGTACGGCACAGAAGAATCTTCCTTTGGAAAAAAAACAGGATGTGATCTTTCTGTAGATTCACATGAACTGATTGCATTGTGTGCACCACGATTAACATTCATCAGTTATGGTATTCCTGAAAAAGGCGATGCCAAATGGCTGGATCAGGCAGGAAGTTATATGGCAACAGTAGCAGCGGGATCAGTATTTAAATTATTAGGTGTAAAAGATATAGGTGTAAGTAATGATTACATGAAAGAAAAAATGCCACCCGTGCTTACAGATATGCTGGATGGAGAACTGGCATGGCGGCAACATGATGGCGGGCATACTGATGCACCTAATTTTAAATTTTTTATTCCATGGGCAAGTAAGTTTTTAAAATATAATAAGGCACAATAACAATCCATAAAAATTATGCAACGTTTTTTATTCGTAATATGCTGTTTTCTCTCAGTACAATCGCTGGCGCAAAAAAATAATGCAGCCTGGCAAGGAAAAAAATGTGCCGTGGTACTTACCTACGACGATGCCATTGATCAGCACCTGGATAATGCAGTACCTGTTTTGGATTCGCTGAAATTGAAAGCTACGTTTTATATCACAGCCTTCTCAACATCTATGCAAAAACGGCTGAATGATTGGAAGAAACTGGCAGCGAAAGGCTATGAACTTGGCAATCACACTTTGTATCATCCCTGCGATGCAAGTATGAGTGGAAGATCGTGGGTGCAGCCAGAAAATGATTTGAGTAAATACACCGTAAAGCGGATGGAAAATGAAATGCGTATGACCAACCTGTTCCTGCAATCGCTGGATGGAAAAACGAAAAGAACATTTGCATTTACCTGCGGCGACATGAAGATCGGCGATTCTTCTTTTATTAATGGTATGAAAAAAGATTTTGTTGCGGCACGAGCCGTACGAAATGAAATGCATACAATAAATGAAGTGGATCTGTACAACATCGATTGTTATGTGGTAAATAATAACAGTTTTGAAGAAATGAAACAATGGGTGGATAAAGCCATGCAATCAAATTCTTTGCTGGTGATTTTATTTCATGGCGTTGGTGGCGGTAATGCTTTAAATGTTTCTTTAGATGATCATCGTAAAATATTAAGCTACATCAAACAACATCAAAAAGATATTTATGTGGCGCCCATGCTGGAAATGGCAGAGCATATTGCAGCATGGCAAAAAGTATCACTGAAATGATCTTACAATTATTGTACGGGATATTTTTTTAAATAAGCTTCAGCAAATCTTTTTCCCATCATACGTTGTGCTTTTGAATTAAAATGCAGGCTATCACCTTTGTGCTGCAGGTCGCCAGTGGATATTACACTTGTGTTGGCATTTTGTAATGCATACTGATGAATAGCATTGTTTATTAAACTAAACTGTTCTTTATTCTTTGAAAAAGAACCTAATTCTCCGATTAATACAGGCAGGTTATTATCCGCAACAACAGACCTGAACTTATTAATTAAAGTGCCAAGCCTTTCTTTATACTTCCCACTGTTTTTTTCATTGGCATCACTTTCTCCCTGGTGCCATAAAATACCTTTTATAGTGCCGAATTGTTTGGCAGTATTAACCTTTGTGGTAAAATTTGAAAACAATTGTACAGAGCGAAACACAGAATCGCCTAACCACTGGCTGATAGAACTGCCTCCAACAGCCGTTGGAATTAATAGAATGGAAATATTACCGGGAATATTTTTAAGTAATTTTTTTGCAAATGATACGCCGCAATCAAGACCGGTTAAATTAGGTTCATAAAAATGAAGCGGTTCTTTAGCAACAATTAATTGGCCTTCTTTATTTATGGTCAGTATTCTTTTATCTTCAATAGTATCCTGCGGTTCTACCATTGCCCTGCCTGCCATATTGGATTGCCCGGCCATGATGAATACCCAAACATTTTGTTTATCTGGTACGTCATGCAATACATCAACCTGCTTTGGAAAAAATGCAGTTCTTTCCATAATAACTTTTTTATGACAGGAAAATAAACAGCCAGTAAATAATACTATAAAAAATACTTTCATCACTATAATTTTAAACTTACTTTCCTGCCCGATTTTACGGCTGCGTAAATGCCGTCAATAATTTTAAGATCTTTCAATGCCTCTTCACCATCTACAGGTACTATTGGTTGTTTGCCTTCTAAAATGATAGCCGCCATTTCATCCATCTGTACAGTCTGATGTGTTTTATGTTCCTGCGTCAATTCTCCTTTATTGGTTTTGCCTTTAATTGGGCCGTAACCTGTGGATGGTTGCATTTCTGCAAAACCTTTTTCCGCATTCAAATAAAAACGATCTAACCCATTCATCATATAGGTAGATAAGCAAGAAGCAACAGCGCCACTGGGAAAACCTAATTGAAACTGGATCGTTTCATCAACACCTTCTTTAAATTTTACAGGATCGGTTTTGGTTTCCTGTGCAGTTACCCAAACTGGTTCTTCACCCACCATATAACGGGAACCATTAACGGCATAAATACCAATATCCATCATCGAGCCACCGCCTGCAAGATCTTTATTCAACCGCCATTGCGTGGGGTCACCGATTCTGAAACCACATAAGCCCTGGAAGAATAATACCTTTCCCATTTCACCTGCATTTCTCATACGTATCACTTCCAATGTTTTTGGTTCAAAATGCATACGATAGCCTACCAATAATTTTACGTTGGCTTTTTTGCATGCGGCAATCATGGCTTCACCTTCCTTTGCATTTAATGCCATGGGCTTTTCGCAAATAACATGTTTGCCAGCTTTGGCCACTCTTATTGTTTGCTCTTTATGCAGTGCATTGGGGGTGATGATGTATACAGCATCAATATCAGGATTGTCTTTAATGGCATCAAAATTTTCATAGTTATAACAATTCTTTTCCGGTATAGTATACTTGCTTTGCCATGCAGTTAGTTTAGATGGTGTACCACTAATAGCACCCACAAGTTTTACCTTGGTGCAAGCCTGTATCGCATCTGCTACACGGGTGCCATAACTGCCCAGTCCCATAATAGCCACACGCAATACAGGCCCATCATAAAAAATACCGGTGATATCTTTTTCAATATTTGCATAACTCTTTGTTGACAACAATGGCAATGCAATAAATGAAGCGGTGAGCTTTTGTAAAAAATTACGGCGTGAATTTGTCATAACAAAAATTTAAAAGTAAGATGGATAATTTGTTTAACTGAAAATCCTGTCATGCGAACGTTTCTCATTCCACTGTGGTGTTGGCTCAAAATAAGTTTTATCAGATGGATATAAATGTTGTTTTACTACTTCATCATTCAACTCGATGCCTAAGCCCGGAGCAGATAACGGAAGATTAGCAAAACCTTTGGTGATCAATTTTCTGCCGTCAGTTGTCTTTACTAAACTTTCCCACCACTCCAAATCTATGGAATGATGTTCCAAAGCTAAAAAGTTTTGCGTAGCTGCAGCACAATGTACATTGGCCATAAAAGAAACCGGTGTGCCCGCCTGGTGCATGGCCATTGCAATACCGTGCTCTTCTGCATAATCACCAATTCGTTTAGTTTCTAACAAGCCGCCTGATGAAGCAAGGTCAGGGTGAATAATATCAACCGCATGGATATCGATAAGCGGTTTAAAGTTTTTTAAAAGGTAAATATCTTCTCCCGTAAGTAATGGCGTTTCCAAAGCATCCGACATCATTTTCCATTGATCCGTTAATTCCCAGGATACGATATCTTCCAGCCATGCCAACCTGTATTTTTCAACAGCTTTACCTAGGCGTATACCATTGTTCATATCAAAATGCCCGTAATGATCAGTCGATAAAGGAATATCATATCCCAACATACCTCTTACTGTATCTACCAGTTTAGCTAATTCATCAAGGCCTTTGTCAGTAATTTGTATTTGTGTAAAAGGATGTTGCGTATTGCCATAAGACATATAATTACTCTGGTCTCCCCATTGAGCTAAATCTCCTTTTGCATTCTGCCAGAATTTATCATTCACCAATGCACCGGGAATGCCTTTTAATTCACCAATACCCAGGTCCATTTTCAACCACGTGTAACCCTGCTCGTTAATACGATAGTTCATTAATTTTTTTTGCTCCTCCGGCGAACCAGCTTCTGGTGTATCTGCATACAATCTTATTTTATCCCGGTACCTTCCGCCCAATAATTGCCAGCAGGGTACGTTATAGGCTTTACCAACAATATCCCACAAAGCCATTTCCACACCACAAACGCCACCTGCCTGCCTGCTTTGTCCGCCAAACTGTTTTATCGATTTAAAGATTTGTTCCACATTGCAGGGGTTTTGTCCCAGCAATCGGCTCTTCAACATTAAGGCATAGCGTTCATCGGCGCCATCTCTTACTTCACCCAAACCATAAATGCCCTGGTTGGTATCGATTCTGATTATTGAAGTACGGCCAAGTACTGTTGTGGTAGCATAACGCAGGTCTGTTATTTTTAATTCTGAAGGACTTGAAAAACGGCTGACCTTTTGTGTGCTTTGTGCAATCAATTCTTCAATAGGTGCAAAAGCAAAAGCACCGCCGAATGCAATACCACCTAGCATTGATTTTTTTAAAAAAGAACGCCGGTGATTTTCCTGTTCAGCAGGAGCAATTGGATCTTCTGTAATATCCTGTTCTTTTAAACCTAATTTTTGTAAATATTTTTGAGATGGTGTCATAAGAGAAGTTTTAAGTTATAAGTAATAAGTTATAAAGTAATAAGTTGTTAGAGTAGTAGTTTTATTGTAAGTGTCGTTAGATTCTTAATACTTACAACTTAAAACTTACTACTTCATTTTACCAGGTTCTATCCTTCATAAACTGATCCAGCTCAGCTCTCGTCATCGGAAGTTTTCCGGGATTATCATCCAGCCATTTTAAAAAATCTTTTTTTATTTCATCTGTCCATTGCGTATCAATTTGTCCCGGTGTATATTTTTGTTCACGCAACCGTTGATGGCCGAATGCATCTTTTAAAGAAATGAATTCTGCATTCAGCACTACTTCCTCTACTAAGTAAGCAGGAATAAAAACCACCCCACCTTTTTTTGCTAATGCCACATCACCGGGTAATACGGTTGCCCTGCCCATTCTTATAGGTACATTGATGCCGCCCAACATCATTTGTTGTATATAAGAAGGATCATATCCCTTTGTCCATGCATTAAATCCTTTTATTTCATCCAGCCCTTCAATATCTCTTACCGAACCATAGAAGATAACACCTCGTAATGATTTGGCATAAATAGAATTGCCGAGATTATCACCGATCAACGTACCATCAATAATTTTTCCATAACTATCTGCAACATAGATGTCGCCATTCTTCAACACATCAATCGGCCATGAATTGGTAGCGCCGATTCTCCCTTCTGCTTTGCCTTTTTCTTTTATCACTTTATCAACATCAGGCCTTAATGGAAGGTACTGTGCAGTCACTACTCTTCCTGTCATTACAGAATCGGGATGCTCCACCATCCAATCACCTTCAAACTGATTTTGAAAACCTTTGTTGCGTAAGATCCCCCAGGCTTCTTCGAGGTGTACAGACTTCAATCGTTCTAACCACTTATCTGCTACCTTAGGCCTGCCATCGGCAAATCGTTCTCCTTTCCAGTCGGGGGTGTAAGCTTTTATCTGGTCGGGTGTAAGTGTAACCTGTTGTGCTGTTATTAATGAAGAACAGCATAACAACAAATAAAATAGAAAATTTATTTTTTTCATATTGCAAGTGTTTTGATTAGTGTGATTTTTTATTTAAACATCTTTTTGTTGCAGGTTGGCAATGGCTTCAAACTCTGCATTAAATTTTGTGCTCAGGTTTTCAAATACATCTACATACTTTTTATAAGTAGCATTGTGTTGCCGGTTGGGTTTAAAAGTGGCAGAAAATTCAACACTTCTTGCTGCGTCATCCAGGCTTTTGTAAATACCCATATCAGTAGCACTTAATAAAAATGCGCCTAAACCCACACTGCTTTTATTGTTACTGATGCCAACAGGTTTGTTAAAGATATCTGCTATCAGCTGGCTGCAAAATGGTATGGTGGCAAAGCTGCCATTTACCGAAAGGCTTTTAATGCTACGGTGTTCTTCCAGTGTTTTTCCAATGCTGTACATTTCATACAAAATACCTTCAATGGTGGCTCTTGTAAAATGTTTTTGTTCATGATTAATATTTAAACCAAAATAAACACCTCTTGCATTGGCATTCCATATTGGTGCTCTTTCTCCTAATAAATAAGGAAGAAATAATAATCCATCAGAACCTACTGCTACTTTTGATGCATCGTTGATTAATTCTTCCATGCAGTTTTCAATATCATAAGCATATTTAAAATCGCCGAACTGTTTGGCAAACCATTCAAAAATTACACCGCCGTTATTGGTAGGGCCACCACTTACATAATAATCTTCCGTTAATACGTAATTAAAAAAACGCTGCTGCTCATCTTTTAAAATTTCTTTTCCCACTACTCTCATTGCACCACTATCTTCAATTGTTACGGTAGCTTTTCCTTCGCCCCAAACGCCTGCTCCTAATGTTGCCATGCAGCCATCGCTTGAACCTGTAATTATTTTTGTGTCAGCAGAAAGCCCTAATGAAGTCTGGTATTCTTTACGCAGTTTACCAGCCGAATGAAAAACAGAAACCAGTCCGGGCAATTTATTTACTGTAATTCCTGCATAGTCCAATGCATCAGTATCCCATTTCAGCTTATGAATATTAAATAAACCGGTGGCAGAAGCCAAACTATAATCAATAATATACTCACCGGTTAATTGCTGGATGATATAGGATTTGATAGAAAGAAATTTTGATGTTTTCTTAAACCGTTCTTTGTCCTTATTTTTCATCCATGTAATTTTTACCAATGGCGACATGGGATGAATAGGTGTGCCTGTAGCTTTGTAAATTGTTTTTCCCAATGCACTGCTTTTTAATGCTTTCGCTTCATTCTTGCCACGGTTATCAGCCCAGTTAATTACATTACCCAACGGTGCCCCGTTTTTATCAATGGCTAATACGCTATGCATAGCTGCACTAAAACAAATGGTATGTACTTTATATTTTCCTGCATGAACCGTTTCATTCAGAAAATTTTTCAACACATAAAGCATTGTAATAAACAATTGTTCCGGATCCTGCTCGCTGTAATCTGGCTCGGGATGAAATGTAGGGTAGGCACCTTTTGCAGAGCCGATGATATTGCCACTTAAGTCAAATGCAAAAACCCGTACTGCGTTGGTGCCCAGTTCAATTGTGATCACACAATCTTTTTTGGCGTAATTAGTCTTGCTCATTAGAAATATTTTTTTTTCTGAAATCACTAGGCGTATAACCCGTTAATTTTTTAAAAGTGGTTGAAAAATGTTGTGATGAATAGAAGCCGGTATCTAAAGCAATATCTGTTACACTAAGGTCATTCTGCTTTAATAATTTAATGGCTTCTGATATGCGTATGGTAATTAAATAGTTTAGTGGCGAAAAACCGGAATAGCTTTTTACTTTTTCTGTAAAGGTGGTGGTACCTAATCCTACCATTGCTGCCATTTCTTCTACCGACCAGTTGTGCGATAAATTTTGCCGCAATGCATTTTCCAGGTTCATAAAAGATTGCGGAAAATCCCGGTGGGTATTATTTTGTAAAGTAAGTTTACGGGCAATTAAAATAAATAATTCATCCAGTAACTGGTTTACTCTTGTACTGTAACCTATTTGCTGATTGAAAATCTCATTGCGTATTTCAGTCAGTATTCTTCCTGCTTCTTTTACACGTGAAAGTACTGGCGTATTGCAAAGCCTTAATATTTTTCCGATGGCAAGTATCTCATTTTTAGGAAGGCTGGTCCATTTACCAAACATAATTCTGTCGGCAGGCTCAGCTTTATTTACTTCAATATAAAGAGAGCAAAGTTTACCGATATCCAATACACCTTTTTGCCCGCCGAATTTATGGCCGGGTTGTATCAACACTAAATCTCCCGGGTATAAAATATGCTGATGATCATTGATGATCCATTCAAATTTTCCTTCTAATACATAATAGATACGAATGCTGTTGGTAGAAGTTTCAGTAAAAGAATTCAGCTGAACTGTATTGTTTCGCCTGATACCAAATTCAATGATATGTGCAAACGGATGCAGTTCTTTCGAATTCCCTTGTTGTAGAAAAAACTGGTTCATGCAATCGTTATTAAGAATTCTAAAGTACGGCTATTATTCTTATCATGCATACTGTATGGTTGATAATTTTAACTTTCCATCCACATAGTTTGTTCAAAAACCAACGGCGTTTTTTATTGGAAGTTTTTTAGTTTTTTTTACCTCTATTTTGTAAGCTGTAAGAATTGCTGTTCTTCAAATTTTTAACCAAATAACTTGCTATCATGAACAAAAAATTGCACCTGGCAATCCTGCCGGCATTGCGTAAAATGTTATTTACGTTTTCTCTTCTCTTATTTTTTTCATTACTGGCTAAGGCTCAAACTGTAACAGGTAAGGTTACCGATGCAGATGGAAAGCCACTTAACGGAATTTCTGTTTTAGTCAAAGGAACTTCCACCGGTGTTTCTACAACAGCATCTGGCCAGTATAGTATTTCTGCTGCATCAAATGCTGTGCTGGTATTTAGTTCAGTAGGGTTTATTAAACAGGAAATAAAAGTTTCCGGTAAAACCGTTGTGGATGTTGTATTAGCAGCCGATAACCGCAACCTGAATGAAGTGGTGGTAACTGCATTGGGCATCAGCAAACAATCAAGAGGGCTTGGTTATGCCGCATCAAATATTAAAGCAGAAGAAATTACTATTAACCGAACTGCAAATCCATTTAATGCGTTGCAGGGCAAAATTGCCGGTGTTAATATATCAAGCCTGGGCACTGGCCCCGGTGGATCTTCTAAGATCCGCATTCGTGGACAGTCATCTATATCCGGGCAAAATAATCCTTTGATCGTAATCAATGGCGTGCCGGTAGATAATACAAACTATAACGAAAATACCAACGGCGTTAAGGGTGGTGGTGTTACTGCAGATGGTGGCGATGGCTTATCAAGTATTAACCCGGATGACATTGAAAATATGACAGTATTAAAAGGAGCAGCGGCTTCTGCTCTTTATGGTTCCAGGGCTCAAAACGGAGTAATAATGGTAACTACAAAAACAAAGGGTAAGGATAAAGGAATAGGTGTAACGTACAATCTTAATTATACCAATGAAACTCCCCTGGATTATACCGACTATCAAAAGGAATATGGACAAGGTGAAGGAGGCGTAAGGCCAACCACGGCAAATCCAACTTCTGGCCAATGGTCCTTTGGCGAAAAAATTGTACCAGGCATGACGCAAACTTTATTCAATACCACCAATATTCCTTATGTAGCGCAGGGCAGCCGCATAAAAGAATTTTACAGGCATGGTCAGAATATAACTAATACAGTTACATTAGGTACAGGTAATGATAAAGGGGGCTTTCGCCTGTCATTAACTAATACAGATAACAAAGGGATTGTACCTAACAATAAATTTAACCGTAAAGGTATCAACCTGAGTTATAGTTATAATTTAACTGACAAATTAAGTTTTTCGGGTTACATGAATTATACCAATGAAAAAAATACTAATCCTCCTAATATAGCCAATCAGGATAATTCAATACCTACTACTTTGATGGCAATGGCTAACACTATGCCATTAAGTGTACTCAACGATAATAAATATAATCCTGCTACAGGTAATGAATACATCTATTCCAGGTTTATGAATCGTACAAATCCTTACTGGGTTTTGGCAGAGCAGTTTCATAATATAAAAAGAGACCGCATCTTCGGGAATCTTTCTGTAAAGTATAACCTGCTATCATGGCTTTTTGTACAGGGACGCTTTGGCGAGGATTACTCCAGTCGTGATGAAGATGTAAATAATTTTCCAACAGGTCAGGCATCAAGGGCATTGGTTACGGGTTTTGCTAATGGCATATACACACAAGAGGCTCGTCGGTCAAGAGAAACCAATCTTGATTTCCTGATTTCTGCAAATAAAAAATTCGGCGACTTTGAAGCAGGCCTTACAGCAGGTGGTAACCAATTAAGAGTTTCATCAAATATTAATAATGTACAGGTTACTGATTTTTTTGTTAGAGGTCTTTATTCAGTTCAAAACGGCAGGGCTAAAGATCCTGTGTATACTTTAACAGAACAAGGTGTAAATTCTTTATACGGTTCTGGTGAACTATCATGGAAGAAGACTTTATACCTGAATGCTACAGTAAGAAATGATTGGTTCTCTACATTATCTGCAGCAAACAGAAGCATAACATATCCTTCAGTTTCCGGTGCATATGTTTTTTCCGAAAACCTCAGCAAACAATCCTGGTTAAACTTTGGTAAAGTAAGAGTTGGTTATGCTGAAGTAGGTAGTGATAATTCAGTTGCTCCATATTCAGGACAACTTTTTTACGCTGTAAATGCTAACTTAATTAATAATCCTTCCGGTGTATCCGTTCCCGTTGCTACAAGCGGTACATCAATACCTAACCCTAATTTAAAACCAAGCAGGGTTTCAGAAACAGAAGTAGGCCTGGAATTGAGAACGTTCAAAAGCAGGGTAAACCTGGATGTGGCGGTGTATAAAAAATTAACCAGGGACCAGATCGTACAGGTGCAGGTGTCTGATGCTTCAGGGTTTTTAAATACCCGTATCAATAGTGGTGAAAGCAGCAACAAAGGGTTTGAAGGAGCGTTAACACTTATTCCGGTTCAAAAGAAAAATTTCAGCTGGCAGTTTACAGCTAATACTGCTTATAATATTACAAAAGTGTTAAGCATTATTACCAATACTCCCGGCGAAAGAATTACTATCGGTACGCATGTATTTAATGGAGAAGTAAGGGATGTGGTGGGAGAAGAAATGGGACAGATCGCCGGCTATGGTTATGCAACAGATCCTACAAAAGGTAACCAGAGAATATTCCAGGCCAATGGATTGCCTTTACGTACCGCTAACCTTGTATTATTTGGAAGTGCCTTACCAAAATGGACGGGTGGTTTCTTAAACTCATTTAATTATAAAGGCATCACTCTTTCTGTTTTTATTGATTATAAACTCGGTAATAAAATGTTATCGGGTACCAACTTTAATGCAATACGTGAAGGCTTACATAAAATGACATTGGAAGGAAGAACAAGTGGTGTGGTTGGACAAGGTGTAAATCAAAGTGGTGGTACCAATACAGTGGTTGCTGCGGTGCAAACTTATTGGGAACATTTACGCTCACAACAAATTATAGAACCCGTTATTTATAATGGTGGTTATTGGAAATTACGCCAGGTAAGCATAGGATATGATTTCACTAAATACATTCCTAAAAAATTGCCATTCAAAGGTGTTCGGCTCGACCTTGTTGCTAATAATGTGTTGATCATTAAAAAATGGGTGGATAATATCGATCCCGAAACTTTTGGATTTGGTTCTGATAACCAGGTAGGCCTGGAGTCTGCAGGGTTACCAACAACAAGAGGCGTTGGCTTGAATTTAAATATCAAATTTTAAAACTAATCATTATGAAAAAAATATTTGTCTATAGTTTATTTATCGGGTTAACGGTGTTTGTTTTTTCCTGCGATAAAGGCCTTGAGGACCTGAATAAAAATAAAGTAAACCCAACAGCAGTAGATCCTGTTTTCCTGCTGAACAATGCGGTTATTAATTCTTCTTACCCGGTTAAAGCACTGGTGTTTGATATGGGAATTGTACAACAAATGATTTCACCCAATGGAGGAGTACTGGCCGGCGCCAATTTTAACCAGGATAGCCGTGATGTAACCACTGCGCCAATGTGGGCAGTGTATTATCAAAACGTAATAAAATATAATTACGACGTAATTGTAAATACAAAGAATGTACCTGCAAGAAGTAATTTGTATAACATGGCAAGAATCTTCCAGGCCTTTTCATTTATGGTACTGACTGATGAGTATGGAGATATTCCTTACACTGATGCCGGCACAGGGTATTCCAACCAGCTATTTTTGCCAAAATACGATGCACAACAAAGTATTTATCCAAAAATTATACAGGAACTCACAGACGCCACTGCTGCATTAAATGCCGGAGGTACAATCGAAAGTTCAGATGTATTATATAGCGGGGATATTGCCAAATGGAAAAAATTCGGCTATTCCTTGCTGTTAAGAGCTGGTATGAGACTGAGTAAAGCAGATGCAGCTAAAGCGCAAACCACCGTGGCTGCAGCTTTTGCAGGCGGGGTGATATTAACCAATGCTGATAATGCTTATATACGGCACGATGCCAATTATAACCAACCCATAGGCGGTACATTAAATGGCAGTGAAGCTGCAAATTTTTACCTGGCCAAACCGTTTGTTGACCAGTTGAAAAATACTAACGATCCCAGATTATCGGCTATTGCTATTCGTTATGTTGGAGCTACGTCGGGTAACGGGCAAACTGTTGGCGCTGGTACTACCAATGCTGCACAACAAATAGGAATGCCGATGGGCAAAGACAATGGTACCATCGTAGCCCAGGCAACTGCAGACGGGCTGGCCTCTTTTTACGATTACAGCCAGGCAGACAGGAGAAGAATAGTGAAAACAACATCGCCGGTATTTTTGGTAAGCGCTGCGCAAACCAATTTATTATTGGCCGAGGCAAGGTTCCGTGGATGGATAGCTGCCGGTACCGCTGCTCAATATTTTTCTGATGGCATAAAAGCACATATGGATCAAATGGCAACTTATGATGTAAACTCGGCTGTTGCTGCAGGTGCAAGAGATACATATGTTGCTGCAAATCCGTTGGGTGTGGGTACAGAGTTAAACCAGATCAATACACAATACTGGATTGCCTCTTTTTTAAACGGCCCTGAAGCGTTTGCTAATTTCAGAAGAAGCGGATTTCCTCTTTTAACACCCAATCCTTACGGGCAACCTAATAATCCTGATGTACCCAATGGCACATTTATCAGGAGGCTTACTTATCCTACCAGCGAATTATCTGTAAATACAACCAATGTAAATGCAGCGATTGCATCGCAGGGGCCCGACAAGCTGAGTACAAAAGTATGGTGGGACAAATAGGTAAGTTTATTTGAAAGCAGATTTCGATTTTCATATAGCAAGACCTTTTGTTTCTACATAGGGTCTTTTATTTTTTTCTTAAATGAATGTATAAATGGTCACGCTTGAAGGCTACATTGATTTATATTTACAATACAGGAAAACAACGCAATACCTCATTAACAATCAGATCATTCCCTGTTAAAACAAAAAATGGTGCAGATAGAACAACGGGATTAAATCAGTAAACATGAAACAGAAATTACGCAGCCACGATTGGTTTGGCAAAAAAGATAAAGACGGTATTATTTACAGAAGCTGGATGAAGAACCAGGGTATGCCCACGGATATGTTTGATGGCAGGCCGGTGATCGGCATCTGCAATACCTTCAGCGAACTCACGCCCTGCAATGCACATTTCAGGGATCATGCAGAAGCAGTGAAGAGAGGGGTACTGGAAGCCGGCGGCTTTCCGGTTGAATTTCCTATCATGAGCCTTGGCGAAACCTTATTGAAACCTACTGCCATGTTGTTTAGAAATTTAGCCAGCATGGATGCAGAAGAATCTATCCGTGGCAATCCTATCGATGGCGTGGTATTACTTACCGGTTGCGATAAAACAACACCATCAACAGTAATGGGTGCATCAAGTGTGGGCCTGCCCACCATCGTTGTTCCCGGCGGGCCGATGCTGAACGGAAAATATAAAGGACAGGATATTGGCAGTGGCACACATGTATGGAAGTTTGATGAAGATATGAAAACGGGAAAGATGACGCAGGAAGATTGTGAGTTTGCAGAAAGTTGTATGAGCCGCAGCATTGGGCATTGTATGACGATGGGCACCGCAAGTACCATGGCAGTAATGGTAGAATCATTGGGGTTAACATTAAGTGGTGCATCAGCAATACCTGCAGCCGATAGCAGGAAAAAAGTAATGGCACAATTAAGCGGCAGAAGAATTGTGGACATGGTAAGAGAAAACTTAACCATCGATAAAATTCTTACCAAAGAAGCATTTGAAAATGCCATTAAAGTAAATGCAGCGGTTGGGGGCTCTTCTAATTTTATCATTCACCTCAGCGCCATTGCAGGAAGAATTGGTATTGATTTAAAGCTGGAAGATTTTGATACACTCGGCAGTAAAATTCCTTTGTTATTAAACCTGATGCCGTCAGGAAAATACCTGATGGAAGATTTTTATTACGCTGGTGGTTTGCCGGTAATATTAAATGAATTAAAAGAACAGCTGCATAAAAATGTAATTACGGTTACAGGAAAAAATCACGAAGAAAATATTAAAGGCAATACCGATTGCTATAATGAAGATGTGATTGCAAAATATAACGCCCCTATACAAACAGAAGCCGGTTGTGTGGTGGTTAAAGGAAATTTAGCACTTAACGGTGCAGTGATGAAACCCTCTGCTGCTACGCCGGCATTATTAAAACATCGTGGCCGTGCAGTAGTGTTTGAAAGTATAGAAGATTATAACAAAAGAATTGACGATCCCGGTTTAGATATTGATGAAACCTGTGTGATGGTATTAAAATACGTTGGCCCTGTTGGTTATCCGGGTATGCCCGAAGTAGGCAATATGGCGCTGCCAAAAAAATTACTACAGCAGGGAGTTAAAGATATGGTGCGTATCAGTGATGGCAGAATGAGCGGCACAGCTTATGGCACTGCAGTATTGCATGTATCTCCCGAATCGGCTATTGGTGGTAATTTAGCGTTGGTGCAAAACGGTGATATGATTGAACTGGATGTGGAGCAACGTAAATTACATTTAGATGTAAGCGACGAAGAATTGGAAAAAAGAAGAGCCGCATGGATCGCTCCAAAGATGGCTGCTGAAAGAGGTTATGTAAATCTTTATATAAAACATGTGCAGGGTGCAGATAAAGGTGCCGACCTTGATTTTTTAGTAGGCAATTCAGGATCTGTAGTTACAAGAGATTCTCATTAGAAAACGATGATATGAAAAAAATAATGCTGCCTGCGTTTTGTGTACTGCTGTTTTGTTATCAGTCAACTGCACAAAATAAATTCATTGGCACTGTAGAACGTATTGATCCGTCACTCGATGCTATTATTATGCCGGGAGCTAAAGCGGAAATCATTGCCGAAGGGTTTAAATGGAGTGAAGGCCCTTTGTGGTTAGAAAAAATCAATGCACTTATTTTTTCTGATGTGCCCGAAAATAAAATTTATAAATGGACTCCGGCAAAAGGAAAAGAACTATACCTCACACCCTCCGGCTATACAGATACTATAAAACGTGGCGGCGAAATGGGCAGTAACGGATTGCTGTTAAACAATAAAGGGCAATTGGTTTTATGCCAGGATGGAAACCGGCAGATGGGAATCATGAATGCACCACTTGATCATCCTGCCCCCAGCTTTATAACTATTGCCGGCACTTATAAAGGCAAACGGTTTAGCAGCCCGAATGATGCAGTGTACAATAAAGCCGGCGAATTATTTTTTACCGATCCGCCTTACGGATTAGAAACCCAAAGTGATACTGATCCTAAAAAAGAAATTCCATTCAACGGCGTTTATAAAGTAAAGAAAAACGGCGAAGTGATTTTATTAATTGATTCATTGCCCAGGCCCAACGGTATTGCATTTTTAAAGGGAGAAAAAAAACTGGTCATTGCCTGTTCCGATTCAAAAAAACCAAACTGGTATGTATATGATGTAAAAGGCGATGCATTGATCAATGGAAAAATATTTTACAGCACTATTGGTTCACCCAAAGGAGAAAGAGGCGCACCCGACGGAATGAAAGTAGATAGCAAAGGAAATATATTTGCGTCAGGCCCCGGTGGTATCTGGATATTTAGTAAAGACGCAAAGTTATTAGGCAAACTACATTTAACCGAACAGGCATCTAACTGTGCCTTAAGTACAGATGAAAAAATTTTGTACATTACCAATAATATGCAGGTACTCAAATTTAAAATGAGAGATTAAAAAATTTATAATGAAATTGTACAACACAAAAGATGGGATCGTAATTAACAAAGACATTTTTTTTTACTTGGTAAAAGATGAAAACTGGGAGTCGTTTATTAATGATGATGATCTTTTAAAAAAAATAGAACGGCTTACTACAACTTTATCACCCGCCACTAACGAATTAATAAATGAAACACTTGCTCCCGTTGGCAGCAACCAGGAATTATGGGCCTGCGGTGTAACATATTTAAGAAGCAAAGTAGGTCGCCAGGAAGAATCAAAATCAAGCGGCGGTGCCGATTTTTATGCAAAGGTTTATGAAGCAGCAAGGCCTGAGGTATTTTTTAAATCCACACCACACCGCATCGTGGGTGATGGTGCAAAAGTGAATATCCGCAAAGATTCTACCTGGGATGTACCTGAACCTGAGTTGACTTTAGTGGTAACATCTTCCGGAAAAATTATTGGCTATACCATTGGCAACGATATGAGCAGCAGAAGTATTGAAGGAGAAAATCCTTTGTACTTACCACAGGCAAAAACCTATGATGCCTGTGCTGCAGTAGGCCCATGTGTTTTTGTAACGGAACAACCACTCGATAGTAATACTGCCATCGCTCTTGAAATTAAAAGAAATGGTGCTGTTGTTTTCAGCGATACTATTGCTATCAGTCAAATGAAAAGAACGCCACAGGAATTAGTAGGTTATGTTTTTAAAGAATGTTCTTTTCCTTACGGTTGTTTAATCATGACAGGTACAGGCATTGTGCCCGGCAGCGATTTTACTTTGCAAAGCGGGGACAAGATCAGTATATCAATTGAGGGAATTGGTATGCTGGTGAATACAGTGAAATAATCACCTTTACTTTTATTGTGTCATAAAACCATAGCCGTCATAAAATTTAAATAACCACATTGAAGTCTTTACAATACCTTTTAATTGCAGCAACAGTATTTTTTTCAGCTTGCAGCCAATCAAAAATGGCGGGTAAAAATGCTGAACCTACCGGGGTTTTAAAGGACGTATATAAAGATGCATTCCTGATCGGTACTGCCGTTACTCCTGCTATAACCTCTGGCCAGGATAAAGCAACACAGGATATTGTGATCAAACATTTCAATTCTATTACTGTTGAAAATGTAATGAAAGCGGCATTGATAAATCCGCAACCGGGCATATATAATTTTGGTCCGGCAGATGATTATGTTGCATTTGGAGAAAAAAATAAAATGTTTATCGTTGGTCATACATTGGTATGGCATAATCAATGCCCGGCATGGTTTTTTACCAATACTTCAGGTAAACCCAATACCAAAGAAGAGCAGATTGAAAGATTAAGAGATCATATTAAAACTGTTGCTGGCAGGTATGCAGGCAGGGTGCAGGCATGGGATGTGGTTAACGAAGTGATAGACAATGATGGCAGCTACCGGCCCACCACATGGGTCAATGCTTTTGGCAACGGAGATACGCTGGTGAAATATGCCTTTAAGTTTGCAGCGCAATATGCACCAAATACAGAGCTGTACTACAATGATTTTAATACCTGGCGCCCCGCAAAAAGAGATGGCATTGTGCGGATGGTAAAAATGCTGCAGCAGGAAGGATTGCGTATAGACGGCATCGGTATGCAAGGTCACTGGGGGCTTAATTATCCTAAAACGGAATATATAGAAGATGCTATTGATGCCTATGCTGCCTGTGGCGTAAAAGTAATGATTACCGAACTGGATGTGGATGTGTTGCCCATAACAAAAGAAGGCCAGGTAATAGGGCAGGGTATGGCAGATAAACAATTTCAGCTGGAAGAATTTAAAACTTTTTTAGACCCTTATCCCAATGGCCTTCCCGATAGTATGCAAACCTTACTGGCAAAAAGGTATGCCACATTTTTTTCAATATTTTATAAGAAAAGGGATAAAATTGCAAGGGTAACCCTTTGGGGAATACAGGATGGCATGAGCTGGAAAAACGATTACCCCATACCCGGAAGAACAAATTATCCTTTACTGTGGAACCGGCAACGGCAGCCTAAGCCGGCATTGAAAGCTGTGCTGGCAGTGCCCGGAAAGTAAAAATTAAATCATGGTGTACTTGTAGTTGTAACGATTACGGGTGTACTCTTTAACGATTGTTTGCATGCAACTACTAATAATTTTATTGGCTATTGTAATACAGGTATTTCTAACTGTAAAAAAAGTAAGCCCTTTTATTTCCTTATTGATCGTGTCCGTTTTATCCGGGCTTGCCCTTGGCATGAAGCCGGTAGACCTGCTTAAATCTATTGAAGCAGGTGTGGGTAGCACTATGGGTGGGCTTGCTTTAATCATTTGCCTCGGTGCCATACTGGGAAAAATTTTAGAAGAAAGCGGCGCAGCAGAAAAAATTGCAGTAACACTCATCAAAGGCTTTGGAGAAAAAAATATTCAATGGGCGGTTTTACTTACAGGATTTCTCATTGGCATTCCTTTGTATTATAATGCAGGTTTTGTTATACTGGTGCCGTTGGTTTTTATGCTGGCAAAAAAAACAGGATTGCCCTTATTATACATTGCCATACCAATGGCAGCAGCATTAAGTACCACACATTGTTTTTTACCCCCACATCCGGGCCCTGTGGTTTTAGTAAATGCGTTTAAAGCAGATCTTGGTAAAACTTTATTGTATGGCATTTGCATTGCCATCCCTGCCGTAATTATAGCAGGGCCATTGCTCGGAAGGCTTTTAAAAAAGATCAGTTCTTCAGATGTAGATCTTTATGGTGTTGCATCCACCAGCGAGGTAAAGGTTTTACCCAAAGCGTTGCCAAGTTTTATCATTGCTTTGTTACCGGTTATATTGATCACAGCGTCTGTTATTGCCGCAAATTTTTTACCTGCCGCAAGTGTGGTAAAACGCATTTTGCTATTCACCGGCGATTCTACCATTGCACTTTTATTATCGGTATTATTAGCCATTTATTATTTTGGTATAAGGATCGGCCGCAAAATGGAAGTGATGATGAAACTATTAACCGACGCAGTGTCCGGTATTGCAATGATATTGCTCATCATCACTGCAGGAGGTGTTTTTAAACAGGTATTAATTGATAGCGGCACCGGAAATTATATTGCTTCATTCAGCAGTAAATGGCAAATGCCGCCCTTGCTGTTTGGCTGGCTGGTAACAGCATTGCTACGTGTAATGATCGGCTCTGCAACAGTTGCAGGCATTACTGCGGCAGGCGTGGTAACGCCATTGGTTTTAAGTGGTGTGGTATCACCCGAGTTAATGGTGCTGGCAGTTGGATCCGGCAGTGTATTTGGTTCTCATATCAATGATTCCGGCTTCTGGATGTTCAAAGAATTTTTTAAACTTTCCCTCAAACAAACTTTTTTATCCTGGTCAGTAATGGAAACCCTTATCTCAATTATTGGGTTGATAGGAGTGTTGCTGTTGAATATGATTGTATAAATAAATGATGTTTGACCGGATATAAAATTTTTACTCACGCAGGCAAAAAGCTTTAGGCATACTGAAAAATGAAAACCACAAAACCGTTAATAATTTTGGGTCAGGCTTCAGTATCATTTCTTAAGGAATGGGATTCCGCTTTTAGTACAGGAAGTGACATAAAAAAAGCACACGTATTTTTCTGTGATTATTCAAATTGCGACATACCGGTTGGGCATGTATTTGATACAATTCAAATTGATAATATTATTGTTGCGGACTGTCAAATAATTTTAAAACGAGTCTCACAGCAGTTTTTGAAGCCTTTTGATTACATTCCGGAAGGGTGGCAGACAATATGTGAATTTGAATTTATTGGTAAAGTGCCGGAAATTATTGCTGCCAGTTTCCCAATAATTGAAAGTTGGGATAGTCCAAATCATGTAATAATAAAATTTTCTTAGTTCCCGGTAAGTAAAATTCTCTAACTATAAAGGGTACAAATAAAAATTATCTATAAATATTTTTTGCCGGCTTAGCAATAACAAACTCATCAAACGCATAAAAAATCCCCTCCGTAATCAGAGGGGATTTACATTTAAAAAGCCTTTATAAATTATTCGCCTTTTGGTTCTTCTTTAGCTTCTGCAGCTGCATTATCAGCGGCGTCGCTTTCCATTTTAGCTTTTAAGTTAGCTAAAACACCTAAGTCACCTAAAGTTGATTTTTCTACTTTGCTTTGAAGATTCTTAACTGCTTTCTTAGTTACTTCAGCATCTGCTTTTTTCTCTTTGATAACAGCTTGTTTTTCTTCTTCAATTACCTGCTCCCAGATACGGGCATGGCTCAACACGATACGTTTGTCGTTACGGTCAAATTCAATCACCATAAACTGCGCTGTTTCATCAGCACCAACGGTTTTACCATCTTCCTTAGCTAAGTGACGGGCAGGAGCAAATCCTTCCAGGCCATAAGGCAACTGTACTACAGCACCTTTATCATCTTTCTTCACAACAGTTCCTTCGTGGATGCTTCCAACAGGGAAAGTTGTTTCCAGAGTGTTCCATGGATCTTCTTCAATTTGCTTATGTCCTAATTGCAATTTGCGGCCTTCTTTATCAATGTTCATAATGATCACATCAATGGTTTCGCCCACTTTAGTGTACTCATTAGGGTTATTGAAACGTTTTAACCAGCTTAAATCGCTGATGTGGATCATGCCACCAATACCGGTAGATAATTCAACAAATACACCGTAAGGTGTAATGTTTTTAACCACACCTTTATGCCTGCTGTTTTCAGGGAAAACAGTTTCGATAGTGCTCCATGGGTCTTCTGTCATTTGTTTGATAGAAAGGCTCATTTTGCGGGTGTCTTTATCTAAGGTTACCACTTTTGCTTCGTATTCGTCACCTAATTTAAAGAACTCTTTAGCGTTGATAGGAGTGTTAGCCCATGTAATTTCACTTACGTGTACCAAACCTTCCACACCTGGCATAATTTCTAAGAAAGCACCGTAGTCTTCAATGTTTACTACTTTACCTTTTACAATTTCACCTTCTTTCAATCCTTCAGATAAAGTATCCCATGGATGAGGAGTCAATTGTTTTAAACCAAGGCTGATACGTTTTTTGTCATCATCAAAATCAAGAACAACAACGTTCAGTTTCTGATCCATTTTCAATACTTCACTTGGGTGGTTGATACGTCCCCATGAAATATCAGTGATGTATAATAAACCGTCTAAGCCACCAAGGTCAAGGAATGCACCAAAATCAGTGATGTTTTTGATAGTTCCTTCCAATACCTGGCCTTTTTCCAGTTTACCCATAATTTCGGCACGTTGTGCTTCAATATCACTTTCAATAAGTGCTTTATGAGAAACAACAGCATTCTTAATGGCTTCATTAATTTTTACCACTTTAAATTCCATTGTTTTGTTTACGAATTGATCGTAATCAGTAACAGGTTTCACATCTATCTGAGATCCTGGTAAGAAAGTTTCCATACCAAATACATCAACGATAAGTCCACCTTTAGTTTTGCTGGTAACCAAACCGGTAACAATTTCACCAGTTCTGTGTACTTCCATAATTCTTTCCCATGCCCTTGTAGTGCGTGCACTTTTACGGCTCAGGTGTAAATTACCTTCCCTGTCTTCTTTTTCCACTACCATTACTTCAATTACATCACCCACTTTCACACCACCTGGTACATCACGGAATTCGTTTAAGGAAATTAAACCATCACTTTTAAAACCAATGTTTACAACAGCATCAGTTTTGGTTAATGATTCTACAGTTGCCTGTATCATTTCACCATCATTGATTTGTTTAAACGTGTTGTCGTAAACAGTATCATACTTTGCTTTTTCAGCAGCAGAATAGCTGGTTACATTTCTTTTGTCTACGCTCCAGTCAAAATCGTCATGAGCGGTTGCAACGGTCTCGGCTACCGGTGCTTCTACAGGCACGTTTGTTATCGCAGCAGTTTCAGCAGCTTCAGCCGCTGACCCTTCCTGTGCATCTGCGTTTAATTGTTTAATAATATTGAAAGACATAAAATTACCCCGGGTTTTTAAACGGGACGGCAAAGTTAGTAAAATATAGCCGATTTCTGTAGTATAAAACCAGGCTTTTTCAGAATCATAAAACCGGCAAAACCACTAACCATGGGTATTTTCATAAACAACTGGTTGCCATACAAATACAAAAAAGCCCCCAACGAGTTGGGGGCTTTTTTATAGAAAGATATGAAGTGTATTATCTTAAGACTTCTGCTCTGCCCATGGCCAAGCGGTTGCCTACTACATCCACAACTTCAATCCAGTAAACTCCGGTTCCCTGGTTTCTCAAATCAACATCCATTCTTCCGTAAGGAGAAGAGATAGAATAGTTCTGTGTAAGAACTCTCTTGCCTCTTGCATCGTATACGTTGATACCACGTGGTAAGTTGGTGTTGTTAATGATACTCCAGTATCTAACCTGGAACAGACCGTTACTTGGGTTAGGATAAATGAATACCCTTCCGCTAACAGAATCTGTGATTGAAACCTGGTTAGACAAATTAGTACAACCGTTAACATCGGTAACTCTTAAAGTATAGTCACCTAATCCGTCAACAGTTACAAGATAAGAACTGGCAGTAGCGCCTGGTACCGCTACACCACCTCTCAACCATGTGTAAGTTGCTGCCGCAGGAGTCACCGTAGAGAACAATGTGGTGGTTTTGCCCGGGAACAATTTAGTAACAGGAGAAGCTCCGATTACAATGGTTGGTAATGGGTTAACAGTCAGTTTCACAATTCTTGAAGAAGAATCACGACAAGCTACTGTGCTTACAGAATCTTTGTAAAGATATCCGTTCATTGAAACAGGAGGAGCAGTGATAGTTAATGTACCGGTTTTTGCACCAGCATATACACCACCATTGGCAACGTCTGTCCAGGTATTACCATTAGTGGTACTTACCCTCCAGTTATGATTTACTACCGATCCGGCAGCAACAGTTGTAAAGCTGGTTACTTTATCTGTACAAACTACAGCATCAACTGGTTGAGTTGGGAACGTAAGTGGCAGGTTAACTGTAACAGGAACCTGTGTTGCATTAGATACACAACCAACAGTTGCATATTTAAAGTTGATACTGTAACCGCCGCTGATTGAACCTTGGTCACCAAATGTATCATCTACTACAAACAATTTCCATGTACCGTTAAAGTTACCGGTAAAGGTTGCTAAAGCTGGATTTGGTCCAACAAAAGCACCAGGACCCGGAGCTGGCCAGTTATCATTAGGAGCGCCATCTGTAGGTAAATAAGTACCGGTTGCGTTACCGGCAGTCAGGCTTAATGCACCCGCTGCAGCATCACTAAAGGTATATGTTACATTGTTTAAGATAGCTGCACCACCAACATCAGACATCAGGATTACATTTTGTCCGGTTGGAGATTGTAACAATACATCGATATCATCAGACCATGTGTGGCTGATACCGGATACAGTTACAGAATTTACAGACACACCGGTTGTTGGTAAACCGCTAACGGCAATACCAGCAGGGTAAGGTGTAGCTACTGAACCATCATTGATGGTGATAGCTGCTGTATTAGAGAATGTAGGCGTTGCATCAGGACCGATACTTGTAACAGTTACGTTATAAGTAGTACTGCTGCCTGGTTTAGCGTACACAGTGTTTACTGAAGTACCTGCATATGGAATGGTTGCATTAGCATCTAACCATAATCCTGCAACAGGGCTCCAAACACCAGATGCTGGCGGGCCGTACAGGTAGTTAAAGGTTAAAGACCATGATGTAAGAGTTCCCACATCACCTGCACCACCATCATACATACCTAATGTCCAGTTACCGTTAGGTATTGAATATAAGCCTGCAAAAGTACCTACTGTTGGTAACATACCTGTAGGACCAGCTGCTGGTGAAGAAGCAGGGCCTGCGGCATCTGCTTTAAATATACCATTGTATGGATTAGTACCTGAGCTAAGTGCTGCAGTACCGGTTGAGCTTACACGTGTATTGGTGAAACCAGAAGTAACACCTGCACCACCTGTACCGGTTAAATAATAATCCAGGTTTAAGATAGCGTTGTTTGGTGCTTTAAGTACCATAACAAGATCACCATCCCATGTGTGATTGATATTAAATGCTACAGACATGCTGGTAATAGCAGCAGTAGTAGGCAATGGAACATTGATTGTACTTGTTGCACCTGCAAGGTTGTTATCAGGTATTGCTACGCTGATTGTACCTGAACTATAGGTAGAAGTGAATGGAGACGGTGCAAGAGCCGAAGTAATACTTAATGGCACTGCAGGGTTTCCTAAACACATAGTTACTGCAGACGGATTAACCGTAGGAGCAGCAGGTTTGTAATTAACATCAACTTTTAATGTACCGATACAACCTGTAGTACCATTTGTACCAGTAATGGTATAAGTAGTATTTACAGTTGGAGCAGCGTATACAGTTGCAGTTGGAGTACCGGCAACATATGGTATAGTAGCAGCAGCATTGGTAAATAAACCAGCTGCAGGAGACCATACATAAGTTGAAGCACCACTTGCAGTTAACAATGTACCACTAACACCTGGAAGACCACCGCAAACAGGGCTAACCGGAGAAACAGTTACAGCCGGTAAAGGATTAACTGTTAAGATAGCCGCTGCTGAAATAGCATTCGGAGGACAAGTACCACTAACTACACAACGGTAACGGTACGTGTTAAACGTAGCCGGTGCGCCGGTGATAACTAAGGTATTTGTTGTAGCACCTGAGTAAGGAGCAGCATTGGTAATATTGGTATAGCTACCACCACCGTTAGTGCTCACCTGCCATTGGTAACTGATACCTGCACCAGATCCTACGATACTGAATGTGGCATTGCTGTTAGCACAAATGGTAAGATTGCTTGGAGGTGTTACCACCGCTGGCAATTGATTTACATTGATAGTTATTGCTCCCGTAGTCTGGCAACCGTTTGGTGCAGTACCCAATACAGTATATGTAGTGGTAGTAGCAGGAGAAGCAGCAACAGGGTTAGCTGTTACAGAGCTTAAACCATTTGGAGGAGACCATAAGAAGGTATAGCCAACAGGAGGACCTGCAGGTACACTGTAATTAAGGGTCAGGCTCCAGCTGGTAATAGTACCTAAATCGCCACCTGCATTATCTCTTGCAGCAAACAGCCAGTTACCGTTAAGTGTACCTGCTGTGTTGTATAAAGGAGCAAAAGTTGTTGCAGTAGGGGTAAATCCTGTTGGAGGAGCAGCTGCTAATGAACCATCAGGTAAGAAAGTTCCTGTAAAAGGAGCCGCACCCGCAGATACAGGCGTAACAGCAGTAGAGCTGATAGTTGTATTTACAAAGTTATCAGCAGAACCACCTCTTGCATTTACAAGGTTTAATACCTGGTTGTTTGGTGCTTTTAAGAACAAGGTAAGATCACCATCCCATGTATGGGTAATGTTGAAATTAACACTTGCACTTGTACCCACTGCTGTACCAGGAATACCAGATACAGTTAACGGAGTGCTTACACCAGTTGCGTTAGCATCAGGAATAGCAACAGCGATAGGACCAGAACTAACAGTAGCTGTACCTGCAGTAGGTGCGCCAATGATAGTTAACAATGTTGGGTCACCGGCACAAAGTGGAGTGCTTGGGCTTGCCGTAACTGTTATTGGAGCTACAGTAGTTGGAGATACGGTAATGGTAGGAGTACCACTGTTACCTGTACCTACGCAACAAGGGTTACCATGTACTATAACTGATACCAGGCTGTAAGTAGTGGTAACAGCAGGAGTAACAGGAATGTTAGCGCCGCTTGTGTAGCCGGTAACAGGGAAATCTGCACCAACTGATGGGTGTATAATAAGGTCATAAGTATATGATGGATCACCTCCTGTCATATCAACCTTTAAATTAGCTGTAGAACCTGTACATGTTGTTGGATTGATTGTAGTAAAGCTGGTATAAACAGCATTATCAATACCAATAAAATCAGAGTTAGCACCAGCAGGACCACCACCGGTTACAAAATACCTGAATGCCAAACGACCGGAAACACCGGCTGCTGGTAAACCAGACATTGTAACAGTGTATTGTGTCCAGGCAGTTGGATATCCTGTACCGGTTAAGGTAGGATTGATATCTAATAATAAAGTGGTGAAATCTCCTACACTTGTTTCGGAAGTACCAACATTTACACTTGCACCATTAGTGCTTTGTCTTAGTTGTAACCTGTCCGGGAAAGTACCTGTAGTAGTACGTGTGTAGAAAGAGAACTTGTCACCATTTTTGAAAGTAACCTGTGGAGCAAACATCCAGTCACTGATAGTACCAACGCCTGAAGTGTTGTTGAAGTTTGCAGAAGCAAAACCAGCACCACTTTGAGGAGCAAATACTAAAGAGTTAGTTTGAGACCAGTTAGTAAGACCAACAGGATTACTCAGGTTTTGAATTGGCCATCCTGCAGGAGGAATAGCACCATCAAACTGTTCGCTGAACAGGTTTACCGGAGGACCTGGGATCTGCACCTGGCTTAAAACAGAAGCAGTGATAGGTACGCATGGAGGAGGAGCAGCACAGTTAATACCTGTAACAGTCATCGTGTAATGATCGCAGGTAGTGCTTGGTACGGCTTCGTTAACTACCAGTACAATGGTTTCATTTGGAGCCATTGTAAAAGAGAAAGAAACCGGAGTACCACCGGCAAGTGAGCTTAAACCACCATCAGCTTTGTAGTTAGTACAAACGTTGGCAGAATTGTAAGAGTTACTGTACGCAGTAACAAAACAGTCACCTGAAGTACCATCAGCAATATAACTTACTGTTACGCACTGGCTGGCGCAGGTAAGGTTTTGCATAGTGTAGGTGTCGTAAAAGTACGGACCTGCACCTGAAGTACCAGGACATGCTCTGGTAAAACCGCAACTCATTAATGAACCATCTCTGAAAAGACGGGCACCGGCAATTGTAGCATCTCCCGCTGCTAAAGAACCGGTAAAAGTACAAACATCATTAATGAGGTTTGGTGTTGGTAAACTGCCGCCTTTAAAAGCAGCAGGATTGCTTTGCATCTTTGCAGCAATCATTTTGTTTGTTGCAGGAACGTCTGTTGGCTCTGCAGCACCAACAACTCCGGCAAACGTCTTCTTGGTAGAAGGACGAATGGAAGTTGTAGCGGCAGGCGTCACAGCCGGTCGCTCAGTAGGTAACCCCTTCGTAGCACTTGCAGGCTTTGTAAGAGCCTTTTGTTGCTGCGCAAAAGAAACCTGAAAAGAAATGCCCAAGATCAGAATCGACAGAAACGTCTTGAGCAAATACACCTTAAAGTCTTTTCGTGTAGTTGTTTTTTGCATAAAAAATGTTTTAGTTTGTTTGCGTACTTAAGAAAGACCTGGATAGTACATGTTTAGGAGTAAAGCAGTGCAGTTCAGGTAGTACAGCATTAAAGGTAATAACTTTAACTTTAAATTATAGAATTTTTGCCCTGTTTTTTCCACAATGTCCCACTTGTTAAAAAAAAGGTATATGAAAACCTTATTTTGAGGAGATTTTAATACACAAGCCAGTTCAGTGCTGCAATTAATGCTTAAACATCAATACAGCGATTGCAGTAATAACTCATTAAAATTCTGGAGAGAGGAAATTCTAAGGTCGGCGGCATGCCATTTAAGTTCTTTACTGATTTTAGGGTCAGGAACAACTACACATTTCATCCTGGCAGCTTTTACCGCAATCATTCCCGGAAAAGAATCTTCAAAACAAATACATTCTGCAGGTGCAGCCTTTAATTCGGCAGCACAGTTTAAGTATACTTCCGGATGCGGTTTGCCATTTGCCAGCAGTGCTGCAGAAGTAATGGTGTGCAAATGGGGCCTGATATTTAAAAGGTCCACCACCACATCTATCAGGTTACGTGGCGAGGAGGAAGCAATACCGGTCTTAAAATTCCTATCGATAAAAAAGTTGAAAATGTGCGACAAACCGGGCATAGGCTTACCTTTCTGCAGTACCAGTTCAATCACTTTATCAATCAGATCCTTTTCAATAATATCAGCCTCCTGCAGCGGTATTTTAAAATGATTGAACCAATGGGTAATAAATTCTTTGGTGCGCAGGCCGGTAGTGGTGGCATACTGTTGCGGCGTTAAATGAATACCGTAATGGCCGAAAATGTACGCAGAGGCTTCATTCCATAAGGGTTCAGAATCTATTAGCAGGCCATCCATATCAAAAATTACTGTATTCAGTTGCATAACTGCAAATATATTAACTTCATCAGCTGATTGCTGTTTCTGAAAGAATTTTATGTTATAGCAGCATATATAATTTGCATCAAAAGGGATCTTAAAATATTTTTGTGTAATGAAACAATGGCTTGCCCGCTTTAAAGAATCAAAACTGGTTAAAGGCTCAGTGTATGCTATTGTTGGTTTGTTTTCCTATCCCGGTATCAACCTGATCAATAAACTTGACATTAAGGGCATGGAACACCTGCAGAAATTGCCAAAGCAAAATGTGTTATTTGTAAGCAATCACCAAACCTATTTTGCAGATGTAATTACCTTTCTGCATATTTTTTGTGCTGTAAGCTGGCGCAAGAAAAATAAACTCGGCATTCCTTATTATTTGTTGTGGCCATTTACCCGTGTAAAATATGTGGCTGCAGAAGAAACAATGAAAAGCAACTGGATAAGTAAATTGTTCAGCCTTGCCGGTGCTATAACAGTAAAGCGTACATGGCGATCGGAAGGTACAGAAATACGGCGTGGTTTAGATGCTTCGGATACAAGAAAAATACAACAGGCTTTACAAAAAAACTGGGTCATTACTTTTCCGCAGGGTACTACTAAACCATTTGCACCCGGCCGTAAGGGAACAGCATTTATCATTAAGCAATTACAACCTGTGGTTATCCCGGTAGTGATCAGCGGCTACTGGAGGGCTTTTAATAAAAAGGGATTAAAATTTAAAAAGAAAGGCACTTTATTATCTGTAACTTTTAAAGAACCCTTACAAATAGACTACAACGACACTACAGAAAATATTTTAGCATTGGTGATGGATTCGATAGAGCAAAGTAAAAAATTTATGCTTAAAGGCAAGCACCATTTAATGGCTGTTACCGACAAATAATTTATGATAAAGCGTACCATTTTTACTTTTATTTTTATTGCCATTGTAATTTTTTCCAATGCACAAATTGTGATTAAAGGCAGGGTGGTTGATAGTAAATCTGATGCAGCTATTGCCAATGCAAGCGTTTACTTAAATAATACTTCCATTGGCGCCATTACTAATGCCAGGGGAGAATTTATCATTACTACCAGCAGCATTTACAGCGGCGAATTAATTATATCTTCTATAGGTTACCAGGCACTTTCCTATCGCCTGGCAAACCAGGATGCAGATAAACATACTTATACGTTTAAACTTGATATTAAGGAAAATGAATTGAAAGACGTATTGATTATGAATGATGTCACAAGAGAGCAATGGCTGAAAATATTTAAAGACAATTTTTTAGGCATTACAGAAGAAGGTGATAATTGCAAAATTAAAAATCTGAAAGCAGTTTATTTTACCACGGGTAAAGATAAAAATACGATCTATGCCTATGCAGACAGTCCGCTCATCATCGTTAATAAAATGCTGGGCTATAAAATATCATTCGACCTTATTGAATTCAGCTTTAACAAAAGTAATAACAGCACCTATTTTATAGGCTACAACAGGTATGAAGAATTGGGGGATAAAAAACGCTGGATCAAAAGACGGAGAGAAAATTATTTTGGCAGTACGATGCACTTTTACCGGTCGCTGATAAGTGATAGTCTTAAAGAAGAAGGTTATTCGATACTTGCTGTAACAAAAAGACAAATTACAGATACGCTTAAGCGTGAGAAGAAATGGGAGATTACTAAAAAAGATACATTTGTTACCCAGCCGGCCACAGCCCGTACAATTTTATTTTCTGATGGTACAGGAAATTATTATTTAAAAGCCGATGGAAAAATTACCGTGAACTATAATAAGGTACCCCATACCAAAGCTTACCTGGTAAATAAAGTTTTTGTAGAAGGACTGAACCACTATTATGGATTTACGGCTTACATTAATTTAATGAGTGACAAAGTTGGTCTGGATAAACTCGGAATTATTATTGATCCGCTGCAGGTGATTTACAATGGTTATTGGGTGTATGAAAAAATGGGTAACCAATTACCTTTTAATTATAAACCCGACTAAATTAATCTTTGGTAAACAACGCTCTTAATTCATCAGCATCTTCTGCTTTCATTTTTCCACCGAGTACCAAGCGTAACTGCCTTCTTCTTAAAGCACCTTCAAATAATTTTTTTTCTTCTTCAGTTTCCGGGATAAGTCCGTTTACTTTTCTAGGCTTTCCATTAGGATCCAGGGAAACAAAAGTATAATAAGCTTCATTACTTTTATACCTGTATTGTTGAATGGCATCTTCGCCCCAAACTTTCATGTGTACTTCCATACTGCTGTTAAAAGCCCTGGTTACTTTGGCTTCAATATGCACCACATTGCCGATCTTTATCGGGCTCTCAAAAGAAATATTATCTACAGAAGCGGTTACTACAGGCGCACTGCAATGCTTCATTGCCGCTAATGCAGCAGCAATGTCCATCCAATACATTAACCGTCCCCCCATCAGGTTGCCAAAATTATTGGTGTCATTAGGCAATACCAATTCCGTCATTACCACCACAGATTCACTGGCTTTCTTTTCCATAAAAAATTTTTGCAAATATAGGCCGATAAATACGTAACAATTTTATCTCCCGGAAATTTTATTATGGGTGATTGTTTTTTGCCGGCTGCATTTAAAACGGGTAACTTCATTACTCCTTAATGCAGCATGTTTTGTTATTCTGCCATTGGTTCGCTTGCGCCACATTTTAAAACTGGAAGCTTTCATTTCTCTACGCATTAGCCTGATCACTTCTTTTTCGGGCACGCCAAATTGTATAGCAATGGCTTCAAAAGTAGTACGGTCTTCCCAGGCCATTTCAATAATGCGGTCAATGTCTTTTATATTTAAAATTCCGGCATTCATTTTATCTTTTATTTTTTCTGCATTTGTCGCTGCAATACTTTACTTCACCCCAAACCTTTTCCCATTTTTTTCGCCAGCTAAAAGGCCTGTTGCAAACAATACAAATTTTAGCGGGTAAATTCATTTTCTTTCTAATCATCATAAACTGTTTAAGTATTTTTCGGCAACAGAAAGATGAGTGTTTTGTTTTTCTTCGGGCATTTTATCAAATGTTTTAATAAGCATAGCTAACCGGGGATTTTTTAAAAAGAAGCTCCTGTGTACATGCATAAAGCGCCAGAATAAAGCATCCCAGGTTTTAGTCCAATCGCCTTTATCATAATCACTCATTTTTAATAAATAATTACTGCCGCTGATATAGGGTTTAGTAGTCATTAATCCACCATCTGCAAACTGGGTCATTCCATACACATTGGGTACCATTACCCAATCATAAGCATCAACAAACATTTCCATAAACCATCTGTATACTTCATCGGGATCAAATTCGCACAGCAACATAAAATTACCCAGTACCATCAGCCTTTCTATATGATGGCAGTAACCTGTTGCCAAAACTTTTTGTATTACATTGTCTATTGGTATAATTCCTGTAGTACCGGTCCAGAAACAAGGTGGTATTTTCCTGCTAAAGCCCCAATAGTTTTTGGTACGTTGTTTACTACCTTCTCTTTCATACACAATACGGATAAATTCACGCCAGCCTAAAATCTGTCTTATAAAACCTTCCAGGGAATTAAGCGGTACATTGTTTTCCGCAGCGGCTGCAATAGAGGCAGTAATTATTTGCCCGGGTTCTAATAATCCGATATTAATAAGGGGACTTAAAACAGAATGGTGTAAAAAATTTTCTTTGGCAACAATAGCATCTTCATAAATGCCAAATTTTGAAAAGCGTTGTTGTAAAAAATCGGCCAGCCATTTTTCTGCACTTGCAAAATTAGTGGGATAAATAAATTTATTGGCCGAGCCATAATTGCCGGGAAAGTTTTTTTCAACATATCCCCTGGCTTCAGTAACAAAAGCATTCTCATTTTCAAAAGCTATTGCAGGTGCTTTTTCTTTTTTAGGAAACTTCATCCGGTTATCTGCATCGTAAGTCCATTGCCCTCCTTCGGGGCCGCCGGCAGCATCTAACAAAATATCTCTTTTCTTACGTTGCCAGGTATAAAAACCGGTTTGAAAATAAGTTTTCTTTTTATCAAAATAAGTTTTTACATCGGTAAGGTTATTTAAAAAATTGGGAGTGGTATGTTCAATGTATCCAATACCTTTTTGCTTACAAGATTCCACAATTCTTTTTTTTAGCCAGTTATCTGCTACATCTGCAAAATGAATTCCGGTTATTTTTTGTTGCTGCAAACAGGATATTAATTTCTGCACATCACTTATCTCTGTTGTTGCATCAATATATTCAACAATAATTTTTTTATTGACAAGGTAGCTGGCAAAACATTTCATTGCAGCCCTGTGCAGTAGTAGTTTTTGCTGATGAAACCTGTACTGGTTAAAAAATAAATACTCCTCCACCAGGTACACTTTCCTTGCAGGTGTAACTGCAGGATGTGCTTTAAAAAGCTGGTGTGGAAATATGAGTGTTACTTCAGTCATGAGAATTAAAGTTTTTAAACAAAATGAAAGATGATTTGTTTAAACATCACAAATACTTAATTATTATGGAAGGCTTAAAAGGGAAAAATATTTTACTGATTGGGGCTACAGGCGGTATAGGCGCTAAAACGGCAAAGCTACTGGCAGGAAGCGGTGCCGTACTTTTTCTGGCAGCAAGAAATGAAACTAAACTGAAAGAAGTAGCGAAAGACTGCAGTGTTAATGAAGAAAGAACTTTTGTGCTCGATATTTCTCAACCGGAAGCAGTAAAAGAATTAAAAGAAAAATATTTTCAGCAATTACCCACGATAGATATTTTAGTAAATGCTGCAGGTATAGGCATTATTAAATCTATGGACACATTAAGTGAAACTGATTTTCTGCGATCACTGAATTATAATTTATACGCCCCTTTTCTTTTGGTGAGGGCTTTTTTACCTGATATGAAGGAATTAAAAAAAGGATTGATCATTAATATTCCCGGTGTTTTAGGTAAAGTGCCAATGGCAGGTGCAGCCGCATATAGCGCCAGCAAATATGGCCTGGTAGGTATGATGCAAAGTATACGGGAAGAATTAAAGCGTACCAATATCCGCATTACCAATTTGTTTTTAGGCGGAGTGGATTCGCCTTTTTGGGATACTATTGATTTAAAAGTGCAACGGGAAAAAATGGTACTGTGCGAAGAAGCTGCAAAGGCAATATGGTTTTTATGTCAACAACCCGATAGTGGTGTGGTAAGCGAAATGGTATTGCAGCCCTTTAATCACCAGGCTATTTAATGCAGCGTTAATTGTTTTATTTGGTAGTTCGTTACCATTTTTCGAATTTCGAATACTGAACTGCAAATTATGAACGAACATAAAGAACCTGTTTCATTTGAGAATACCCAAACCGCATTTGCTTATAAAAGTGATGACCAGTTAAAAAAAGCACATTTTCTTTTTTCATCTATGGGAAAACCCTGGCTGGTAAACCTGGGTTTAAAAATTACTCCTTACGCAATTAACTGGCATCTGCCCTTTACAAAAACAGTTATCCGTAATACTATTTTCCAACAATTTGTTGGGGGAGAAACTCTGGCCGAAACTGCAAAAGTTGCCGACAAACTGGAAGAATATAAAGTGCAGGTAATTTTAGATTATGGAGTAGAGGGAAAAGATGGCGAAGATAATTTTGAACATGCAAGGGATGAGTTTAAAAAGGTAATTGCTTACGCTGCCACACAAGCCAACATTCCGTTTATGAGTGTGAAAGTAACCGGCTTTGCCCGTTTTGCTTTACTGGAAAAGTTAGACAGTATGATGAATGCAGCAACCGGAACTTTGATGAAACGTTACCTGCATGCCGTTGAAACATTACCTGCAGCTGAAAAGGAAGAATGGCACAGGGTACGGCTGCGTATGTTACAGGTTTGTGAAGAAGCTGCTGCAAAAAACATCGGCGTATTGATTGATGCCGAAGAAACCTGGATACAGGATCCGGTGGATGCGTTAACGATTTTAATGATGGATACTTTTAATAAAACAAAAGCGGTGGTATTTAACACGCTGCAATTGTACCGTCACGACAGGTTGCAATTTTTAAAAGATTCGTATACGGCTGCAGAAGAAAGAAATTTTATCCTGGGCGCAAAATTGGTAAGAGGGGCATATATGGAAAAAGAAAGATTACGTGCTGCGGAAATGAATTATCCTTCACCTATTCAACCCGATAAAGAATCATCCGACAGGGATTATAATGCTGCGGTAGAATTTTGTGTAGAGCACCTTGACAGGATATCGTTAATTGTTGCTTCGCATAACGATTACAGCAATTTGTTTACTACACAACTGCTTGATAAAAAAGGGCTGCCCCATAATCACCCACATGTGCACTTTTCTCAGTTATACGGTATGAGTGATAATATTACTTTCAACCTGGCAAAATCCGGTTGTTCGGTAAGCAAATATTTACCCTTTGGGCCTATAAAAGACGTAGTACCTTACCTGATGCGCCGTGCGCAGGAAAATAGTTCAGTTGCCGGGCAAACCGGGAGAGAATTAGCATTGATAAAAAAAGAGATGGAAAGGCGGAAAATATAAGCCCCTGTTTGTTAAAGCCCTGATGTATTGATTTATTTTAATGTTAATAGGTTACCTTTGCGCCGAAAACTAACTGTAACCAATTGCGCTTTATATTAACTGCTGTTTTGTGCCTGCTGCTAACGATTGCCTATTCACAGGCTAAGCATATGCCTGCTGTAAAGCTAAACCTTCCTGTAAAAATTGATGGCGACCTTAATGATGAAGCCTGGAAAAGTATTCCTGCATCCGGAGATTTTATTACCTTTTCCCCGCATTTTGGAAATATATCCAGTCATAAGACCGAGGTAAAAATAGCTTATGATGATAATGCTGTGTATGTTGCGGCATACCTGTACGAAAAGCCTGAAAATATCCGGACACAGCTTACCGCCAGGGATATATCGGACCGGCAGGATGTTGATGTATTTACAGTAGGACTTGATACTTATCTTGACCGGCAGAATGCTTTTCTTTTTAAAGTAACGGCGGCTGGTGTTCAGGCAGACGCTAAAGGTTCTCAAAACAGTTCGCCGGTATACGATATTACGTGGAATGCTGTTTGGGAAAGCAAAGTAACTATTAAAAAAGATGGCTGGACTGTTGAAATGAAAATACCGTTCAGTGCTATACGCATTTCTAAAAATGAAGTGCAGGACTGGGGATTAAATTTTGCCCGCTTTGTACGCAAGGAAAATGAAAACAGCATCTGGAGCCCCGAAAATCCAAATATCAATGGCGACATCAACCAATGGGGAACCTGGACAGGATTAAAAAATATTAAACCGCCTTTACGTTTATCATTTCAACCCTATATATCCGGCGGATTCAGAAACTCTCCCACAAACAATGGCAATGTAACGGAGGTTTTAAAAAGCGGGGGAATGGATGTTAAGTATGGTATTAATGAAAGTTTTACACTTGACATGACGCTGATACCTGATTTTGCGCAGGTACAAAGCGATAATCTATTGCTTAACCTTACTCCTTTTGAAGTAAAATTTGATGATTACCGGCCTTTTTTTACAGAAGGTACCGAACTGTTTAATAAGGCCGGCCTGTTTTACTCAAGGCGTGTTGGTGCAGCGCCGGGCGGGGCATCTGCGGTACTTAAAAAGTATGGCAGCGATCCTGGTTACAGGATAGATAAAAACCCCGGCATTACCAGGTTATATAATGCAGCCAAAATATCGGGCCGCACCAGGGATAATTTGGGCATAGGTGTTTTTAACGCTGTATCAGTGCCAATGTATGCAGACGTTACCAGGCTTTCTAATGGAACCGATTCCAGTATTTTAACCGAGGCCTTAACCAATTATAATATTATTGTTTTAGACCAGGCACTTAAAAACCGTTCGTTCATCAGTTTTACTAATACCAACGTGATGCGAAAAGGGAATAGCCGTAACGCTAATGTAGGTAGTGCTGATCTGTCTTTGTTTGATAAAAAGAACACCTACAATTTTGCACTCTCCGGAAAATTCAGCACTATATGGGGTGATAACTATACAAGAAATGGCTATCGTTCCGATATTAGTTTTAGTAAAGTGAGTAAACTGGTAAGATACTCCGCTGCCGCAAATGTTATCAGCGATAAATTTGACCCTAACGACCTGGGATACCTGCTTAGCAATAACCAGATGGTATATAGCGGAGCAATCAGCTATAACCTGCTTAAACCTAAAAACAGGTACAATACCAGGATATACAGTGCAGGGTTTAATAATTCTTTTTTATACAAACCGTTTAACTGGACGGGCTTATCAGTTAATGCCAAAGCATTTTTCCTGTTCAGAAATTTCTGGGATGTAACCTTTAGTTTTCAAAGCCAGCCTTTGTGGAGTAAAGATTATTTTGTTAGCTCTACAGTTTACAATGGTAGTTTCCTGATGCGTAAACCAACTTATTACCTGGGTATAAACGGAAGCACCGACAGCAGGAAGAAATTATATTTTAATTACAACATAGGAGGTGCAGAATCTCCTTCACCTGATGATCCGTACTGGACTTCAGAAGCTGGGTTAAGGTACAGGGTCAATGACAAATTTCAGTTTAGTGCCGATATGATCATTGAGCATGATAAAGGAAACTGGGGATGGTCGTATATCACTGATAATTTAGGAAGGCCAACAGTTCCGTTGATCATTGCAAAACGCAAGGTTAAAAGAAATACCGGTGTTGTAACGGCACAATATAATTTTACTAAAAGGATGAACTGGACAGTGAGGGTACGTCATTACTGGTCGGCGCTGGAGAATACCAGTTTTTATAATTTAAGAAATGACGGCTACCTGGATGATATTGCATTCATCCCTGGGAAAAATATTAACTATAATACATTTAATGTTGACATGTTTTATACCTGGGATTTTTTGCTGGGTAGCCGCATCACCATAGCCTGGAAAAATGCTTTAGGCGCAAACGTTAATATCGATCCGTATAGTCATACTTCGTATTTAAAAAACTTCGGGCAGATGGTAACTAATCCGCACAGCAATGAGCTTACTGTAAAGATTGTTTACTTCTTAGATTACCTTAAACTGAAAGGGAAAAGTTGATAAATACTTTATCATTGCTTTGAAATATTTTGGAAACAACTTACCTTGTTGCAAATTATTTTATATGAGCCAGGATACTGCAAATGATTTATTAAATTACGATGAGCATCAAAATGATGTGCTGCCATCAGGATTAAATATTCTTACAATCCTTACTTTTATTGGATGCGGCGTTCAAATTCTTATAACAGCAATTACTCCCTGGTTACTGAATTTCTCAAAAAATATGATGGATAAAGCGGAGTCCTCCGGGCAGGAGCTTACTGCAAAACAATTAGAAGATTTTGCAAAGGCTAAAGAAATGATTGCCATGTCTGAAAAAAATATTATCCCGGTTTTAGTTACCAGCGCCCTTGGTATAATATTATGTTTCGTTGGAGCATTATGGATGCGGAAATTTAAAAAGGATGGCTATTGGTTATATATTGCCGGGCAAATTGTACCTATTGCCAGCGGAGTTTTTTTTATGGGGAAATACCAGTTTGCCGATTGGAAAAGTTATATCGGCATAGCAATAACTGCAGTATTTATTGCATTGTATAGTTTTCAAAAGAAGTACCTGGTAAAATAAGTAGTTTGTTTACCAGGCCTTGGAAGTAGCCCCATTCAGTAATTTTATAAAATACAAATGCTTATTTTCAAAATAATCAGGAGTAGCAGTTTCTTTTTTTAATACTACCGGCCTGAAATTATAATCACAAAATACTTTTTCTGTTTTATCATTAATGTGGTTAATAAGGTCATCAGGATATTTGGTAAGCAGCTTTGTAAATAAGTAAACTGTTTCAAACCCTTTAAATGCCATATCACTTGGCTTTATCTTAAATTTCTTTGCATAAGCACTCATCAGTATTTTACTGTAAGTATCTTTTTTCTCATTATAATAAGGCGAGGTAAAATAGAAAGGAAAATCCTTAAAATCATCTTTCTTTTGTAAAGATGCAAAGCCATCCCAGTTGGGCATGCCTATTAATATCCTGTTGTACACTGCAGGTAAATCATAACAAGCTGCTCCAAGGTTGCCTGCAAAATTTTCATCAAGGCTGCCGCCTATAATAACAGATTTTCTATTGCTGTCTAATTTAGATTGGAGGTAAGATGAACTAATTGTACTATCGAAATTTAATGTTTTTATATTCAACAAAGCCCTGCCATCCTGTTCATTTAAAAATTTAAAATAGCCTGCTACTTTATCTTCCTGTGTACCATTTTTTCTGCATAAAAAAATCTGGTCGGTACCATGTTGCTGCAAAAGATAACTGTAAATAGCTTCGCAATGTGCTTTCAGTGTAGAGTTCATGATCACGGTGAAAGGATTGGCGGTTATGCCTCCATCGTTAGGGTATGTGGCGGAAATAAAGGGGATGTTTTTTGCTAAAGCAAAATCTGCCAGTTGCTTGTAATCTGCATCTTTAACCGAACCGATAATAAGATCGAGGTTGTCTAATTGTTTTGCATTAATGAGGTAACTGATATTTTTTGTGTACGATTTAGAATCGTATATAGTAGCGTCAATATTTCCATTGCCCGATTTCATGGAATCCAGCGCAATCTCCGCACCTTGTACAAACTCAACTGCAGGCACTATAAATTTAGGCAGGCCCTGTTTGTAACGAAAAGTGTTGTTGCTGAACATTGAATCTAGGTAAAGCGGGGCAAAAATCCCAACCTTATAAGTGGGCATTTTTTTTAACGAATCTGTTTGCGCTGTTACATTTAAAACTGCAACAACTGCCAGTACAAACAATGATAGCCTGAAAATCTTTTTATTCATAATAATCAATTCTAAATATCAAAACTAAACTTCTACACCTCTAAACGCTAAACTGTCTTCAACAAAACCGAAGCATTATTCCCATTCAATTGTTGCCGGCGGTTTACTGCTAATATCATATACCACACGGTTGATGCCTTTTACATTATTGATTATTTCATTGGATATATCGGCCAAAAATTCATACGGTAAGTGCGCCCAGTCTGCTGTCATCCCATCCACGGAAGTTACTGCTCTTAATGCTACAGTAAATTCATAAGTTCTTTCATCACCCATCACACCCACGCTTTTTACAGGTAACAAGATGGTGCCTGCCTGCCACACGGTTGTATATAAATTATATTTTTTTAAGCCATTAATATATATAGCATCTGCATCCTGCAATAACCGTACCTTTTCTTCAGTCACTTCTCCTAAAATTCTAATTGCCAGTCCCGGCCCCGGAAAAGGGTGGCGGTTGATCATCAATGGAGGGATACCCAATTCTGTACCTACACGCCTTACCTCATCTTTAAATAAGGATCGCAAAGGTTCTACCAGTTCCAGTTTCATCGTATCAGGTAAACCACCCACATTATGGTGGCTCTTAATAGTGGCAGATGGTCCGTGTACCGAGAGCGATTCAATCACATCAGGATAAATGGTTCCTTGTCCTAACAATTCCACACCCTCTATTTTTTTGGCTTCCTGGTCAAATATTTCAATAAAGCTGCCGCCAATTACTTTTCTTTTTTCCTCGGGGTCTGATTTGCCGGCCAGCTTTGTATAAAAATGTTCCCTGGCATCAATACCTTTCACATTCAGGCCAATTTCATTGTAGGTTTTAATTACCTGTTCAAATTCGTCTTTACGCAGTACACCGTTATCAACAAAAATGCCATAAAGATTTTTGCCAATTGCCCTGTGAATAAGTGTTGCAGCCACGGTGCTGTCAACGCCGCCGCTCAAAGCCATAATAACTTTGCGGTCGCCAATTTGTTTTTTTAGTGCTGCAACAGTGTCGGTAATAAAATGTTCCGGCGTCCAGTCGCAGGTACAGCCGCAAATATTAATTAAAAAGTTTTTAATGATCGTTTTGCCTTCTGTAGAATGATATACTTCCGGATGAAATTGCAATCCATATAAAGGGTGTGTGGTAGCACCATTGCTTTTAAATGCTGCTACAGGAATACTTTCTGTAGTGCCCAAAAGCTCAAAACCTTCCGGCAATACTTTAATGGTATCACTATGGCTCATCCAAACCTGCGAAGTGGGGGATACATTTTCAAGAAAAGCATCTTCCTTTGTTTTGGAAAAAATAGCTCTTCCGTATTCTCTTTTTTCGCTTTTATCAACCCTGCCGCCAAATAATTTTGCTGTAAGCTGTGCACCATAGCAAATACCCAGTACAGGTAATTTTTCAGTCATGGCTTTTACATCCACAATAAGTGCCTTTTCCTCATTTACCGAAAAAGGAGATCCCCCAAGGATAATTCCTTTTAACCCCGGTTCATAAACAATTTCCTTGTTATAAGGTACTATTTCGCAATAAACATTGGCTTCCCTTACCGCACGGGCAATCAATTGGGTGTATTGCGATCCAAAATCCAGAATAAGTATTTTTTCCGTCATATGGCTGCGAAGGTAAATAATTAGTTGAATGGTAGGAGGTTTAGCATTTAGCTTTTTATATTTGTCGTAAAATATTCAGCCATGAAACAAGTAATTCTCCTTTGCAGTACACTCTTACTGCTGCTAAACTCATGCGACTATACCTCTGGAAGTGGCAATATTGTTACGGAAACAAGAACAGTGGCAGGTTTTTCAGGTATTTCTGTCAGCAATGCTATTGAAGTAGAGATAAAGATAGGGCCGGTTACAGAAGTGAAGGTAGAGGCAGATGACAATATTATTAAGCATATTGTAACCGGAGTATCTGATGGGGAATTAAGTATAAAAATAAAAGGGCTGCACAATTTTGGTGACGCACACCTTAAAGTATACATCACCACACCGGATTTACAAACTATAACAGCATCTTCATCTGCAGATGTAAAGGTGCTGGATATTGTGAAAAACAACAAAAAACTGAGGTTTAAAGCCTCCTCTTCAGCAGATATAGATGCAGAAGTTGATGCACCGGATGTTGAGGCAGAAGCCAGTAGCTCAGCATCGGTAACGCTTAGGGGGCGAACTAAAAATTACACGGCTGAAGCTTCCAGCAGTGGAGATATAAAGTCGGCTGAACTATTATGTGAAAATGCTGATGTAAATGCAAACAGCAGTGGGAGTGCAGCGGTAAATGCAAGTGTAAACCTGAATGCAAAAGCCTCCAGTAGTGGTTCAATAGAATATTATGGCGAAGCGGCTGTAAAAAAAAACGTAAACAGTTCGGGCAGTGTGGAAAAAAAATAACAGCTCAGCATTGTTATTTTGAAGGCGGCTAAAATTTATGTGTTAATTAAATTCTAAAACAGATTTAATAATCATAAAACATTTCTACCTTACGGGGTATATCCAGCGCTGCAATGACCGCCTACTCCCGTCCAGGATTTTTTATTTATTTATTTATTTGTGCTGCTGTGCTTGCTTCGTGTAAGCATCAACCTAAGGTTGCAGTACAAAGAGCTTTTTATTACTGGAAAGCCGACGTTAGTAATTTTAATGCAAGCGAAATAAAAGCGATTGATACTTTACAGGTAAAAAAACTGTACGTAAAATTTTTTGAAGTAGAACAGCACCGGTTATTTGGTGCAAGGCCCATTTCCAAAACAAATATTCATTTTAATTATTCCTATGGCGAGCATAATGATTCGGTGCTGGCAAGGCTGGATATTGTACCGGTGGTGTTTATAAAAACCGAAGTGCTTGCACAGGCAAGTAATGCGGGACTGGATTCGCTGGCCGACAATATTTTATTTTTGGTGCAGAAGAAATTTAAAGAACATGTTGTTGCCGACAGGACGTATAATGAACTGCAGATTGATTGCGACTGGACCGCTGCCACAAAGGATAAATATTTTTACTTACTGAAAGCGCTGAAGCAGCAAACAAAAAAATTAATTTCCTGCACCTTAAGATTATATCCTTATAAATATCCTAACCTGATGGGTGTGCCGCCTGTTGATAAGGCTATGCTGATGTGCTATAATCTTAATAATCCTTTGGCCCAGGATGATACAAATTCTATCCTTGATATTGATGAATTAAAAAAATACCTTACTAAAAACACGTATCCCCTGCACCTGGATATTGCATTGCCTGTGAACTCGTGGATGCTTTGTTTTCAAAACGAACGGTTTGCCGGCATACTGCACGATGTGCGTGATATCAGGACCTTTGCCATTAAGGAAAACCCTTTGTGGTACAGGGTGGCCACTGATACAGTGATCAATGATATTTATTTGCGTTCGGGCGACAGGATAAAGTATGAAGCAATAACACCAGACCAGTTGGAAAAAACGCTGGCACTGTTAAAAGACCGGGTTCATTTTACAGGTACAACTACTGTAAGCTTTTTTCATTTAGATGAACAGATACTTAAAAAATACAGCAATGAAACACTGGATCGTTTGTATAATAACGCTGAATAGTTTTTGCATCAACGCAATAGCCTGTGGCCCTTATTATCCCTATGGCGATGCTATCCGTTTTTCTATACTGGATCCCAAAGCTTTTGGCTGCAGTGGTTTTTTCGGCATGAATTATACCGCCAGTATTTTTTACGACAATGACAGTGTTTACCCAAATGAAGAAGCGGGAAGAGCGGTGAATGTATTATTGTGGAAGGCCTATTGTAAGAATAAAGCAGATATCGGTAGCATTTACCAGGCTGTTTATGATGTGGATGAAAGTGAACTGGATAAAACAAGTACGGGTAATGCTATGCTCAACTATCTTTTTACTGTAAAAGATACCGCGGCCATCAACTACCTGAAATTTGCCAAGCACTGCAACCAATTGAATACCTGGCAGGACGATCCCTGGGAAAGAAGCACTGATGCTAAAAATTATTTAAGCCTGCCTTTTATTCAGCAGGGTATGAAGGTAATGGCCACCACGCCTGATAAAATGATCCGCAAACGCTATGCGTTTGTGCTGATGCGACTGGCTTTTTACAGCGGTGATGAAAAAGTGATCAACTGGCTGTACGACCGGTATTTTGTGAGTGCTAAAAATGCAGGCGATATCATTGACTATTGGGCTTTGTATTTTAAGGCCATGACCGAAACGGACCGTGCCCGGCAGAATTATTTTTTTGCACTGGTGTTTTCCAATGCGCCTGATAAAAGGCTGGGCATACTGCAGCATTATAATGTTGATATTCCATTGGCTGCCACACTTTCCTACACAAGGAACAATAAAGAAAAGGCTGCTGTCTCTTTGATGGATAATCTTAAAAATGCGGGCAAGGGTTTAAAGGGGCTGATGAATATTTACCAGCTGCAACCCAACAGCGAGGCTTTTAGTTTTTTATTGCTGCGGGAGATGAACAAACTGGAAGACTGGATCTATACACCTTACTATACTTATTTTGTTCCTGCTGTGGATGGTCAGCATGCTTTTGGTGATTATGAATGGTATGATCTTCATGATGCTTCAAAATTTGCACTGCGGCATATTGATAAGGACAGGGCCTATGCACAGCAGGTGCTGCAATTTGTAAATACCATCCACCTTAATAAAGTACAGGATCCTGTATTAGTAAAAACTGTAAAAGCTTACCTGGCTTTAATGACCGGTGACAGGGACCTGTGCCTGGCCACTATTAAAACCATTCCTGCTTCGGCACAAACTGCTCAAATGATAAAGGCCCTGTGTGTTGCAGGCATGCCCAATACCGGTGCTGCATTTACTGCTGGGATCAAAAAGGTTTTAATGGAGCAGGCGGCGCTTAAGAACAACCGCTTTGTTTTTGCTTTTGCCCGCGAACTTGAATTTAAAGGCTATACCACCCAGGCAGCCCTTTTGTATACCCAACTGAATACTAATGAAGAATACGATGATGAAAAAGCCGTGTACTGGCGCACCCGGAAAAACCACCAGAGCAGGGCACAGGATTTTTATGATAATTATTTTGATTATTTAGATGTTGTTTATACGCCATCGCAGGTGGAAGCTGTTATCAATGCTATTGAACAGCATCACTCTGCCGGTAAGGATCGTTTTGAGCAATGGTTGTACAGCGGGGTTTCCGGTGATATAGATATCCTGTACGATCTGCTGGGTACAAAATACATGCGGCTGAACAACCTGCATAAAGCCTATGCTGCTTTTGAAAATGTAAATGATACTGTCTGGAGTTCCTCGAAATACAGTTACCACGATTATCTTGATGCCAATGCTTTTTACACTAATTTTTATGCGGAGCACAAAACCACCAAGGCAGATACAGTGCGCTATACCAAAACCACGCTGGTGGCAAAACTGCTTTCTCATTTGCAAAAAGCCAATGATGTGAAAGAACGGGACAGGGACCTGCATTATTTTTTAGCTGCCAATTGTTATTTTAATATGACGGAATTCGGTAATTCGTGGATGATGCGGCGGTATGCATGGTCAAATTATGTAGGAAGAGAGCAATTGCCGGATGATGCCGAATACCACCAGGCCAATCTTGCAAAGCAATATTATTTAAAAGCGATGGCTGTTGCAGCAACGCCCCAATTTGCTGCGCTTTGCCTGCGCATGGCGGGGCGTTGCGAAAAGTACCGGCAGATAGATGTTGAGGATGGCGCCAACACAAAGACCAATAAATATTATATACAACTGAAGAAAAAATACCCCGGCGATTTTGAGGACCTGATCAGCAACTGCTATTCTTTTGAGAAGTATTTTGCGTTCAGGTAAAATATGCCTTAATTAATTCAGCTGCCGTAATTGTAATGCGCCATGTTATCAAAGATCATTATTAGCATAAATTATTAATAATCAATAATTTATGTATATACACGTTGTCAATATATTGCTCTCCAATTCTCTTCGCAGCGGTATTGATAAACTCCTTAGCAAAGAAAATCTAAAAAACTTTCCGTAATCCTTTTGCCATATCAAAAGAACCCATTACCTTTGCACTCCAAATTAAAAAAAGGAAATTTTAAAGTTCTTTACATATGTCACAGAGAATCAGAATCAAATTACAGTCTTACGACCACAACTTAGTTGATAAATCAGCCGAAAAGATTGTAAAAACTGTTCGTAGTACAGGTGCAGTAGTTACAGGTCCAATTCCTTTACCTACGCACAAGAAAATTTTTACTGTATTGCGTGCACCTCACGTTAACAAGAAGGCACGTGAACAGTTTCAACTGTGTACACACAAACGTTTATTAGACATTTACACCAGCAGCAGCCGTACGGTAGATGCTTTAAGTAAGTTAGACTTACCAAGTGGTGTTGATGTTGAGATCAAAGCTTAATGAACTTCTCCGGCAACAGAGCAGGAGAAAGCAGAAGCTAAGTTCTTAAAAAGAAAAAAAGTATGAACATCCATGTACCGGCTTAACGGCCTGCACCGCTGGATAAAAACAAGATACAATGAAAAGTATTATTGGAAAGAAAATTGGCATGACCAGTATCTTCGATACAACAGGCAAGCAAACTGCTGTTACTATTATTGAAGCTGGTCCGTGCGTTGTAACGCAAAAGAAAACCATTGAAACAGATGGTTATAATGCTCTCCAGATAGCATTCGGCGACAAAAAAGAAAAGCACTCCTTAAAGTCAGAAACAGGGCATTTCGCCAAAGCCCAGACCTCTCCTAAAAAATTCGTTCAGGAAATACGCGATAGCGAAATCGACAAAGCTGTGGGTGAAACCATCACTGTTGACATCTTTACCGAAGGTGATAAAATTGAAGTAGTTGGTACTACAAAAGGTAAAGGTTTCCAGGGTGTGGTTAAGCGTCATGGTTTTAGTGGTGTTGGTGAGCAATCTCACGGACAGCATGATCGTCAGAGAGCACCGGGTTCAATCGGTAACTCATCTGATGCCAGCCGTGTATTTAAAGGTATGCGCATGGGTGGCCGTATGGGGCAAGACAGGGTTACCATGAAAGGATTGAAAGTAGTAAAGATTTTCGCAGAGAAAAATTACATCCTGGTTAGTGGTTCTGTACCAGGCCATAACGGTTCAATCGTTTTAATTCAAAAATAATTATGTACTCGCAATTTTATTGCGAATAAATATAGCACAATGCAAGTAGACGTTTTAAATGTAGAAGGAAAGAAAACCGGCAGAACGGTTGAGTTACCAGAAGCAATTTTTGGTATCGAACCTAACGACCACGTTATTTACCTTGCGGTTAAGCAATACCAGGGTGCACAACGCCAGGGTACGCACAAGGTAAAAACCCGTATGGAAGTACATGGTTCTTCTAAGAAATTACACAAACAAAAAGGAACCGGTGGTGCCCGTAAAGGTAACCTGCGTAACCCTTTGTATAAAGGTGGTGGTACTATCTTTGGTCCAAAACCACACAAGTATGATATCAAATTGAATCAGAAAGTGAAAACCCTGGCTAAGATGAGTGCATTGGCTTATAAAGCAAAAGATAATGCTATCGTTGTTGTAGAAGATGTGCAGATGGACAAACCAAAAACACAACAGTTTACAACTATGTTGAAAAACTTAGGTGTTGCCGGAAAAAAATCTTTGTTTGTAATTCCTGAAAACAGCGATAACCTGTATTTAAGTCTTCGCAATATTGCTAATGTAAATGGCACATTGATCAGAGACATCAACACTTACGATATCATTAATGCTAACGTATTAGTGTTAACAGAAAATGCAGCTAAAGTATTTACAGCTGAAGAAGCAGAAGCATAATTTAATAACAACAAATTACTAGACAATGAACCCGTCTGACATTTTAATAAAGCCGATCTTATCTGAAAAGGCCAACAAACAAACAGAAAAACAAAACCGTTATTCTTTTGTGGTAGATAAAAAGGCAAACAAGCTTGAAATTAAAAAAGCGGTAGAACAATTTTATGGTGTACAGGTTAGCCAGGTAAATACCATTATTGTTCCATCAAAAGCTAAAGCAAAATATACAAAAGCCGGATTTATAGTAGGCCGTAAACCTTCTAAAAAGAAAGCAATTGTAACTGTTGCAGAAGGTGAAACAATTGACCTGTACGGCAGCGGCATCTAATACTAATAATAATGAATGGTGGTCAGCACCGCAAAGTTTTGACAAAATAAAAAGTAATTAAAAATGGCACTTAGAAAATACAAACCAACAACAGCCGGTACCAGATGGAGAATTGGTAATGCTTACGAAGAGATTACCACCAATGTACCAGAAAAGACTTTGTTGGAAAAACAAAAGAATACAGCCGGACGTAACGTACAGGGTAGAAGGAGTATGCGTTACATGGGTGGTGGAAACAAAACCATGTACCGTATAGTGGATTTTAAGAGAGATAAGAAAAATATTCCTGCAGTAGTTAAAACTATTGAGTATGATCCAAACCGTACTGCTTTCATCGCATTATTGAATTATGCTGATGGAGAAAAGCGTTACATCATTGCACCACAGGGGTTGCAGGTAGGCCAAACCGTTATAAGCGGCGATAATGTTGCTCCTGAATTAGGTAATGCATTATTGTTTAAGAATATGCCATTAGGTACTAACGTACACAATATCGAGATGCAGCCTGGTCAAGGTGGTATTTTAGTAAGAAGTGCAGGTACATCAGCACAATTAAGTAACAAGGAAGAAAAATATGCCATCTTAAAAATGCCAAGCGGCGAATTAAGAAAAGTATTGATCAACTGTTATGCAACTGTAGGTGTGGTAAGTAACGGAGATCATAGCCTGGAAAGTATGGGTAAGGCCGGCCGTAACAGGTGGAAAGGTATCCGTCCAAGAACAAGAGCAGTAGCAATGAACCCTGTAGATCACCCGATGGGTGGTGGTGAAGGTAGAGCAAGTGGTGGTCACCCACGTAGCCGTAAAGGTAAATATGCTAAAGGTGAGATCACTCGTACAAAAGGTAAGAGCTCTAGTAAACTGATCATAACCAGAAGAAACGGTAAGAAATTACCTAACTAAATAAGTAATAAAGTTAAAATGGTCTTGCTTTATTTAGCAAGGCAAATAAACAAGATTGAAATTTAAGATGCAAATCATAAATCTACAATCACAAATCTAAAATCAAAATGGCTCGTTCGTTAAAAAAAGGTCCTTACGTAGAAGCAAAGCTGGAAGCAAAAGTTGCTGCTATGATCGACGGAAAATCAAAGAAAGGTGTTATCAAAACCTGGAGCAGAAGAAGTACAATTACTCCTGATTTTGTAGGACAAACTTTCGCAGTACATAACGGTAACAAATTTATTCCTGTTTATGTAACTGAATTTATGGTAGGTCATAAATTAGGTGAATTTGCACCAACAAGAAACTTTAGAGGTCACTCAAGTAAAAAAATATCATAAGATACTAAGTAATAAGTACTAAGTTTTAAGTAAAACAATTGCTTATAACTTATCACTTAAAACTTACAACTTAAAATTTAATAAAGAAATGGAAGCAGTAGCAAAATTGAACAATTACCCGACATCACCACGTAAAATGCGTTTACTGGTTGACCTGATCCGTGGTATGGAAGTAGAAAAAGCACTCGCTGTTTTGGAACACAACCCAAAGCACCCGGCTGTGCCTTTACGTAAACTGGTAGTATCTGCCATCAGCAACTGGAAAGCAAAGAACGAAGGTGGTGATGAGAACGGATTGATTGTAAAAACAATCATGGTTGATGCTGCTAGAGTTATCAAACGTATGCGTCCTGCTCCGCAAGGCCGTGGTTACAGGGTTCGCAAACGCAGCAACCACGTAACAGTAATTGTAGATACTAAAGCAACTAAAAATTAATAAAAGATTTAACTAAGTAATATGGGTCAAAAAACAAATCCAATAGGTGCCAGGTTAGGAATCATTCGTGGTTGGGATAGTAACTGGTTCGCTAATAAAACGGATTATCCAAAAAAACTGATTGAAGATCATAAGATCAGAAATTACCTTAATGCCCGTATCAATAAGGGTGGTATAGCAAAGATCGTTATTGAGCGTACGCTTAATAAACTGATCATCACTATCCATACTTCCAAGCCAGGTATTATCATTGGTAAAGGTGGTGGTGAAGTTGACAGGATCAAAGAAGAGTTGAAGAAATTAGTGAGCAAAGATGATGTGCAGATCAATATTTTAGAAATACGTCGTCCTGAACTGGATGCAAACATAGTGGCTGATACTATTGCCCGTCAATTGGAAAATCGTATCAATTACAAAAGAGCGATCAAGATGTCTATTGCATCTGCTTTAAGAATGGGTGCAGAAGGTATCAAGGTAAAAGTAGGTGGCCGTTTAGGTGGTGCTGAAATTGCCCGTAGCGAAGAGATCAAACAAGGCCGTACGCCATTGCATACACTACGTATGGATATTGATTACGCTAATGTATTTGCCTTAACAGTATATGGTAAGATAGGTGTGAAAGTATGGATCTGTAAAGGTGAAGTTTTAGGTAAAAGAGATTTAAATCCGAATGTAGTAGCAGGTGGTGGTAAAGAAGGTGGACCAGGCGAAAGACAAGGTGGATTTGACAGAAGAGATGATAGAAGAGGTGGAGATGACCGCAGAGGTGGCGGTGGTGGAGATAGAAGAGGCGGCGGCGGTGGTGGAAACCGTGGCGGTGGCCAGGGTGGAAGAAGATAAAAACAATTTATGATGTAGGATGTGTGGTGTATGATTTCCTTCCTTATCAAACTATTAAAAAATTAGAAATCTGATTGTGATTAAGGATATCAAAAATCTGAGATCATAAATCAAAAATCGAAATAACATGTTATCACCGAAAAGAACAAAATACAGAAAGGCGCAAAGGGGAATGATGAAGGGCGACACCAAGCGTGGAGCAACCTTAGCCTTTGGAACATTTGGTTTGAAAGCACTGGATAGTGTTTGGTTAACTAACCGTCAAATAGAAAGTGCCCGCCAGGCATTAACACGTCACATGAAGAGAGAAGGAAATGTGTGGATCAGGGTATTTCCTGACAAAGTGATGACTGCCAAGCCAGCTGAGGTGAGGATGGGTAAAGGTAAAGGTAACCCTGAAGGATGGTGTGCTGTGGTGCAACCAGGGAGAATTATTTTTGAATGTGATGGTGTACCTGAACAAACTGCAAAAGAAGCTTTTGCATTAGCAGCTCAAAAATTACCAATCCTGACAAAATTTGTAGTGCGTCACGATTTTAAAGCATAAGCTGGTTAAACAATACTGAAAATAGAAAATTATAATACAATGGCGAAGAAAGTTGATTTTGTAAAAAGCCTTAGCGGATTAAGCGAAGCAGATTTAAAAGCGAAGATTCAGGAAGATGAATTGCGTTTAAAAAAGCTTGCATTCGCTCATGCAATTTCTCCACTGGAGAATCCGCAAAGCATCCGTTTATTAAGAAGGGATGTTGCAAGATTGAAAACCGCATTAAGAAAAACACAATTAGGGTTTTAATTGAACCATAAAAAGTAGTACAATGGCTGAAAGAAATTTAAGAAAAACAAAATTAGGAGTGGTATCCAGCAATAAAATGGATAAAACCATTACTGTTAATGTTGAAAGAAAAGTAAAGCATCCGCTTTATGGAAAGTTTGTAAAGAAAAGTACAAAGTTTCATGCTCATGATGAAAAGAATGAGTGCAGCATTGGCGATACAGTTAAGATAATGGAAAGTCGTCCATTAAGTAAAACTAAACGCTGGAGACTGGTAGAAGTAGTTGAAAAAGTAAAATAAGATACAATTTCAGATTTCGGATTTACGGTTTCGGATTTATCTAAAGTGTAGATCATTAAGAAAATAAAATATTGTTTTAGGTTGAAGGAAATCAAAAATCTACAATCTAAAATCTAAAATCGAAATAAGATGATACAACAAGAAAGCAGACTTAATGTAGCAGATAACAGCGGTGCCAAAGAAGTATTGTGTATCCGTGTGCTGGGTAACAGCGGACAGGATTATGCAAAAATTGGCGATAAAATCGTTGTGACTGTTAAGGATGCAATGCCTGCAGGCGGTATTAAAAAAGGTACAGTTAGTAAAGCTGTTATTGTAAGAACAACCAATAAATTACGTCGTAAAGATGGTTCTTACATACGCTTTGATGATAATGCAGTAGTATTATTAAATGCTTCTGACGAACCAAGAGGTACACGTATTTTTGGGCCGGTGGCTCGTGAATTGCGTGATAAAGGTTACATGAAGATTATATCATTGGCACCTGAAGTATTGTAAGAAAAAGCTTTAAGCGATCAGCTTCAAGCCTAAAGTAAAGAAAAGTAAAAACGCCGAAAGTTAAAGTTGCCCCTTGCAGCTTGTAACCTGAAGCTAAAAGCAAAATAAAATGAGCACAAGATTTAAACCAAAGTACAACATTAAAAAAGGCGATTCAGTGGTAGTGATTACTGGTGAAGACAAGGACCTGAAGAAGCCACGTAAAGTGTTGGAAATTATTTTAGAGAAAGGCCGTGTGTTGGTTGAAGGTGTAAACATCATCACCAAACATACCAAACCAACTTCTCAGAATACTAAAGGTGGTATTATTAAAAAAGAAGCGCCTATTGCTATCAGTAATGTGATGCTATGGGATGCAAAAGCCGGTGCACCAACTAAAGTAAAACGTAGCCGTGAAACTGGTAAATTAGTTAGAATTTCAAAAAAATCAGGGGAGGTAATTAAATAATGAGCACAACAACTAACACTCCAAGGTTAGCAGATAAGTACACTCAGGAAGTTGTACCTGCTTTAATGAAAAAATTCAGTTATAAAACTGTAATGCAAGCTCCAAAGCTTACCAAGATTTGTTTGAATCGTGGTGTGAATGGTGCGGTAACAGATAAAAAACTGATTGACATTGCTGTTGATGAATTAAGCAACATCACTGGTCAGAAGGCAGTAGCCACCATGTCTAAAAAAGATATTTCTAATTTTAAGTTGCGTAAGAACATGCCGATTGGTGCAAGGGTTACGCTTCGTGGAGTTAAGATGTACGAATTCTTAGACAGGTTAGTTTCTGTATCATTACCACGTGTACGTGACTTTAAAGGTATCAATGATAAATCATTTGATGGCCGCGGTAACTACACTTTAGGTGTTACTGAGCAGATCATTTTCCCTGAAATTGATATTGATAAAGTAAATAAAATTACTGGTTTGGATATCACTTTTGTAACCACTGCCCAAACAAACGAAGAAGCGTATGAGCTGTTGAAAGAATTGGGTATGCCTTTTAAAAATATTAAAAAATAATAGTAACACATGGCAAAAAAATCAATTGAAGCCAGGCAAAGAAAGCGTGAAGCATTGGTAGCCAAATTTGCTGAAAAAAGAACAGCTTTAAAAGCAGCCGGCGATTATTCAGCTTTGGATTTATTACCAAAAAATGCGTCTCCTGTTCGTTTAAGGAACCGTTGCCAGTTAACCGGCAGACCAAGAGGATACATGAGGCACTTTGGTATTTCCAGGAACCAGTTTCGTGATATGGCATTGCAGGGAAAAATCCCGGGTGTTACAAAAGCAAGCTGGTAACACACCGTTGGCCGCCAAAAGTTGATCGTTGAAAAAAGAAATTTAAACGAACAACGGCTAACAAAAAGCGAACAACCTCAACGGATATCGCATTGAAAAAATTTATTTAATCAATTAACTAAAATAACAATGGTTACTGATCCTATAGCAGATTATTTAACAAGAATACGTAATGCTCAGATGGCTAATCACCGTATTGTGGAAATACCTGCAAGCAATTTGAAAAAACGTATCACAGAAATATTGTACGATAAAGGTTACATCTTAAAGTACAAATTTGAAGAAGATAAAAAACAAGGTGTTATTAAGATTGCATTGAAATATGATGCAGCAACTAAATTACCTGTAATACAAAGTTTAGAAAGAGTTAGCCGCCCGGGTTTACGTACTTACGCAAAACCAGGAGAATTCAAACGTGTAAAGAATGGTTTAGGTGTTGCCATCGTTTCTACTTCTAAAGGTGTAATGACCGATAAAGAAGCAAAAGCGCAGAATGTAGGTGGTGAAGTACTTTGTAATATTTACTAAACTTCTAAACCCTGAACCAATAAACCGGTTTAAGGGTGATGTTCTTAAAAATTAAAAAACAGTTCCTGATACATTAAGCCGAACCTATAGCAGGCTGACCGGTCAGAAACAAAAAATAAAATACTATGTCTCGTATAGGTAAAAAACCGGTAACAGTTCCTTCAGGTGTAACTATCTCAGTTAATAACGAAAACGTTGTAACTGTAAAAGGCCCTAAAGGCGAATTGAAACAATCTGTTGACCGTGATATTAAAATTGAAATTAAAGACGGTACTGTAGATGTGGTACGTCCAACTGAACAGATTCGTCACCGTGCCATGCATGGTTTGTATCGTTCATTGATCAGCAACATGGTAACTGGTGTTACTGAAGGGTACACAAAGAAACTGGAATTAGTGGGTGTGGGTTACAAAGCATCTAACCAGGGAAATTTGTTGGACCTTGCTTTAGGGTATTCTCATAACATTGTTTTTGAAATTCCTAAAGAATTAAAAGTTACTACCTCCCAGGAAAAGGGCCAGAACCCGATGATCAGTTTTGAGAGCAGCGACAAACAATTAATAGGACAGGTTTGTGCAAAGATCAGAAGCTTACGTAAGCCAGAACCATATAAAGGTAAGGGTGTTAAATTTGCAGGCGAAGTATTGAGAAGAAAAGCAGGTAAATCAGCAGGTAAGTAAGATGGTTAATTAGTGAATTGGTTTATTAGTGAAAACAATAAGACCAATAAACTAATAAACAAGTAAACCAATAAACAAATAAGTTCCGGCAGTATCGGAGCAACTAAAATAAAAGATCATGAATTCAAAAGGTAGCGCAAGAGTAAAAATTAAATACCGCATCCGTAAAAAGATAAGCGGTGCTGCAGCAAAACCAAGGTTAAGCGTTTTCAGAAGTAATGCTGATATCTATGCCCAGTTGATTGATGATGCCAATGGTGTAACATTAGCGGCAGCTTCATCAAAGCAAAAAGATATTGCCGCTCAAAAAGCGCCTAAAACAGAAAAAAGTAAATTAGTAGGTGCTGCTATTGCAACAAAAGCAAAAGAATTAGGTATTACTACAGTAGTATTTGATCGTGGCGGATATATCTACCATGGCCGTGTAAAGGCAGTTGCTGAAGGTGCCAGGGAAGGCGGATTGCAATTTTAAGATTGCACATTGCAGATTTATGATTTATCTGCTGCATAAAAAAAATCATATATCATACATCAAAAATCGTAAATCGATATAAATGGCAAATTTAATTTTAAACAAAGTAAAGGCAGGCGATCTTGAGTTAAAAGACAAAGTGGTTGCTATCAACCGTGTTGTTAAAACAACAAAAGGTGGACGTGCATTTAGCTTTTCGGCTTTAGTGGTTGTTGGTAATGAAGCAGGCGTTGTTGGTCACGGACTAGGTAAAGCCAAAGAAGTGCAGGAAGCTATTACAAAAGGTATTGAAGATGCAAAAAAGAATTTGATAAAAGTTCCTATCATGCACGGTACTATACCTCACGAACAATTAACTAAAGAAGGTGCAGCAAAAGTTTTTATTAAACCTGCAGCTCATGGTACTGGTGTAATAGCCGGAGGTAGTATGAGAGCGGTTTTGGAAGCAGCTGGTATCACTGACGTATTAGCAAAGAACTTAGGTTCCGCTAATCCTACTAACGTGGTAAAAGCAACTTTTAAAGCATTAGCTTCTTTGCGTGAACCAATTGCATTTGCAAAAACACGTAACATTTCTTTAAAGAAAGTATTTAACGGATAAAAGCAGTAAGTACTAAGTAGTAAGTAATAAGCAATTGGTTTTATACTTACCTCTTATAACTTATCACTTACAACTTAATAAAATGAAAAAGATAAAAGTAACACAAGTAAAAAGTGTAATCGACAGATCTGAGCGCCAGAAAAGAACAATGGTAGCTTTAGGTTTAAGAAAGATGAATGCTTCTGTAGAGGTGGATGCTACTCCTCAGATATTAGGTATGGTTACTAAAGTTAGCCACCTGGTAAAAGTGGAAGAACTGGCTTAAGCAATGGATAATTGATAATGAGTTAACGGATAATTTTCTCTGACTCAACATTATTAATTAAAACATTATTAATTACAAAAGCGAGGGGTGATTCCCCGTAAGTACAAAATCAACATACAATGAAATTACATACTTTAAGACCTGCGAAAGGCGCAACACACAAAGAAAAAAGAATTGGCCGTGGTGAGGCAAGCGGTAAAGGTGGTACATCTACTAAAGGTAATAAAGGCGGACAGAGCCGTGCTGGTTACAAAAGCAAAAAGGCTCATGAAGGTGGCCAGATGCCAATTCAACGCCGTATACCAAAACGTGGTTTCAAAAACAATAATCGTATTGAATTCAAAGTATTAAATATTGGTCAGATCGATCATCTTTCTGAAAAATACGGTATCACAGAATTTAATTTACAGAATTTATATATCAATGGATTGATCAGTCAGTTTGATAGTGTAAAAGTTTTAGCTAACGGAGAGATAAAGGGTAAATTTACTTTTAAAGTAAATGCGATAAGCGAAAAAGCTAAAGTTGCTATTGAAGCTGCCGGAGGTTCTGTTGAGATAGTTAAATAATTTCACGATATTTGCAGACCCCGCCTGGCGGGGTCATTTTTAATTAGCGCAAAACATTTAAATCGGTTTAAATCTGTGAAGAAGTTTATAAAAACACTTAAGAATATCTGGAGTATTGAGGAGTTGCGTAATAAGATCACTTTTACGTTATTGCTTATCTTCATTTATATAGTAGGTACGCATATCGTGTTACCTGGTATCAATCCTAATACTTTAGTTGACCTGCAAAAGGGGAATGCAAAAACCTCGGGTGGGTTGCTGGGTTTACTTGATACTTTTGTAGGCGGTTCTTTTAACAGAGCCTCTATTTTTGCATTGGGTATCATGCCCTACATTTCTGCGTCTATCTTCATGCAATTGATGACGATCCTGGTTCCCCAGATTGCAAAAATTCAGAAAGAAGGTGAAAGCGGCAGAAAGAAAATCAACCAGTGGACACGTTACCTTACTGTAGGTGTTACTGCATTTCAGGCTGTAGCGTATATCAGCTTTTTAACTTCTACTTACGGTTCTGCAATTATTCCAGCTTATGGTGCTACTTTCTTTAAATTGTCAACTGTAGTTATTCTTACAGTAGGTACTTTATTTGTAATGTGGTTAGGTGAAAAAATTACTGATAAAGGTTTAGGTAATGGTACTTCTATAATTATCATGATTGGTATCTTAGGTAGATTACCTCAGGCTATTGTACAGGAATGGGCAGCAAGAACAACAAGAGGCGCAGGTGGTTTGTTAATCATGATGATTGAAATTGTATTCCTTATTGCAGTGATCATGGGATTGATCATGCTGATACAGGGAACAAGAAGAGTGCCTGTTAACTATGCAAAACAAATTGTGGGTAATCGCCAGTTTGGTGGTGCAAGAAACTTTTTACCATTAAAAGTAAATGCTTCCGGTGTAATGCCGATCATTTTTGCGCAAGCGATATTATTCCTGATAGCTTTTATTACAGGTTTGGGTAAAACAACACAGGCTAGTTTCTTAAACGATCATAAGAACGTTTGGTACATGCTTATTTATTCAGTAGCAGTTATTGCCTTTACGTTTTTATATACAGCGTTAATATTCAATCCTAAGCAAATGGCTGATGAATTGAAGCGTAACAATGGCTTTATTCCGGGTGTAAAACCTGGTCAGCCAACTGCAGACTATATAGGAACTATCATGGATAGAATTACTTTACCTGGTGCTGTATTATTAGCATTCGTTGGTATCCTGCCAGGTCTTTGTCAATTAGCATTTGTTGATATGACACAGGGATTCTCTACTTTCTTTGGTGGTACATCTTTGTTGATCATGGTGGGTGTTATACTGGATACACTACAGCAAATTGAAACACAATTATTAATGCGTCAGTATGATGGATTAATGAGCAGCGGAAGAGTTCAGGGAAGACAAGCTGCAACAACAATTTAATTTACGTTTTCCCCTTTTGGGGACTTAAAAAATAATTAAGCCCCGACAAAAAATGTCGGGGTTTGTTTTAAATGAAAAATAAATGATTCACTATAAATCAAAGGAAGAGATAGAACTGATGAGAGAAAGCAGTTTACTGGTTAGTAAAACATTGGCTGAAGTGGCAAAGATCATCAGGCCCGGCATTTCTACACTTGAACTGGACCAGTTTGCCGAAAAATTTATACTGGATAATAAAGCCCTTCCATCTTTTAAAGGTTACCAGGATTTTCCCTATGCTTGCTGCATATCTGTTAATGACGCTGTGGTACATGGCTTTCCTACTAAAGATGTTTTAAAAGACGGGGATATTGTTTCTGTTGACGTAGGGGTTTTTAAAAATGGCTTTCATGGTGATAGCGCTTATACGTTTGCGGTAGGCACTGTCAGCAACGAAGTGAAACAATTATTAAGGGTAACAAAAGAATCTTTATACAAAGGCATTGAAAAAGCGATACATGGTAACCGGGTAGGTGATATTGCTTATGCAGTACAACAACATACCGAAAAGGAATATGGGTATGGTGTAGTAAGAGAACTGGTAGGGCATGGTTTGGGTAGAAAATTACACGAAGATCCGCAAGTGCCCAACTATGGCAAAAGAGGTACAGGTGCTAAATTGAAAGAAGGTATGGTGATTGCAATTGAACCAATGATCAACCTGGGAACAAAAAATGTTTTTCACGATAAAGATGGCTGGACGATAAGAACAGAGGACGGTAAACCTGCAGCACATTACGAACACAATATCTGCATTCGAAGAGGCAAAGCTGATATACTATCTTCTTTTGAAGAAATAGAAGCAGCGGAAAAAGCCAATCCAAATCTTTGCTCGGATTATTAAGCGTGATACGTGAGTGGGGAGTCGTGAGTGTGACGCACCACTCACTCATAGTACTGCTGCTATTTGAAAGGTCTGTATTTACTCAGGTCTGACGATTCACGCCTCACGAATCAAAGTATCCTGTACCTCATCTCTACTCTTTCATCTGTCCATATTTTTTCGGGGCTTATATACGTGTCTTTATATTGAATGATAACGCCGGCTTTTGCAAAAATATCCCTTACCAATTCACTGCAGATATAATTACGGTTTCTTTCCCTTTTACTGATGTGAAATAAAATGCGGATCATGATACGTACAATTTCAAAATTATCGTAGGGCCTTGCTAATTCATCTAATCCAAAGCTGATACCCCGATTCAATTTTTCTTTTTCAACATCAATATTTAATTGAGCAATAGTAATCTGCCCTTTATAAGGCCGCTTTTTATCTTTATAATCATGTAAATATTTTGATAATGGAATTAACCTGATCCCAACATTAGGCTCTGCTTCTAAAACCAATACTCTTCCTAATACTTCATCTTTATAAATAACCGCCACATGGCTCCAGGTGCTTTTGGTGAGGTTTTGAATAATACCCGAAAAAGCGTAGCTGCCACTGCTGAAAAAAATATCACCGGTTTTAATATGCTCCCTTATTTTTTCATAAGGGATTACGGGAATTTCTTTTAATTGCTTTTTTGTAATGGAGTTTGCCATCTTACAGTTTGGAGTTTAGTTGTACTTTTAATGGTCAAGATACAAAATAGACTGATGAATAAAAAACACCTGGTAGTGATTGGCGGCGGAGCAGCAGGATTTTTTTGTGCTGCAAATGCTGCACGAATGAATCCCGGATTGGAAGTAACGCTTGTAGAAAAAAGCAGTAAGTTATTAAGTAAGGTAAAAGTAAGTGGTGGCGGCCGTTGTAATGTAACACATGCCTGCTTCAGTATTGCTGAGATGATAAAAAAATATCCTCGGGGCGCTTCATTCCTGAAAAAAGCATTTCATCATTTTTTTACAACAGATACTATACAATGGTTTAAAGAAAGAGGGGTGGAGCTGAAAACAGAAGCTGATGGCAGAATGTTTCCGGTTACCAATTCTTCTCAAACTATTATTGATTGCCTTATGAAAGAGGTAAATAAATACAGCGTAAATATCATAATGAATGCAGAAGTTAAAACATTATTGGTACAACAGCCACAGTTTGAAGTTGCATTAGCAGGTAATAAAATTTTGCAGGCAGATTATGTTTGCATTGCCAGTGGGGGATATCCTAAAACAATCCAGTTTGAATGGTTAAAAAACCTGCAGCATACTATAGAAGAACCGGTTCCTTCTTTATTTACATTTAATATGCCGGGTAATGCCATTACTGCATTAATGGGAGTAACAGTTGAAAATGTGGTGGTAAAAATCGCAGGTACAAAGCTGATGGAGCAGGGCCCGTTATTAATAACTCATTGGGGCATGAGTGGCCCTGCAGTTTTAAAACTTTCTGCATGGGGAGCAAGGGAATTACAAACTAAGAATTATACGTTTAAGATAATGGTGAACTGGATTCCGGAGTTTAATGAAAATACGCTGAGAGAAAAAATGCAGCAGCTTCGGTTTGATATAGCAACACAAAAAATAATTAACCGCAACCCATTTTTATTGCCCGGCAGGTTATGGGAATATTTATTACAACAATCAGGTATTGCACCGGATCTGCGCTGGGCCGATCTGCCGGCTGCCAATCAAAATAAACTGATCAAAAATTTATGCGTACAGGAATTTGAAGTAAAAGGTAAAACCACATTTAAAGAAGAATTTGTAACTGCAGGCGGCATACAATTAAGCGACATTGATTATAATACCATGCAAAGCAAAAAAATACCCGGCCTGTTCTTTGCCGGCGAAGTAATTAATGTGGATGGGGTAACCGGTGGATTTAATTTTCAAAATGCATGGACAACGGGCTGGATCGCAGCAAAAGCTATAAGTAGTGCAGGAGGTTAGAGTTTTAGGGTTTAGAAGTTTAGGATGTACCACTCAACTCTAAACGCCTCAACTCTTAAACCAGTATGAATCTTCACAAATAGTTACAAATATGCTTTTTTACACTAGCCCTTTTTGCTCTACATTTGCTGGGGCAAAAACAAACTGCCGGGGCTGATTACAATGTTTAAAAAAATCGACCGCTACATATTATTTAAATTTCTTTCTACATTTTTCTTTTGCCTTTTATTAATGACGGCAATTGTGGTAGTGGTAGATGTAAGTGAGCACACAGATGATTTTGTAAAATCCAAACTGCCGGCATCAAGAATAATTACCGATTTTTATTTTGGCTTTATTCCAAGGATTGATGCCATGCTGTTTCCTTTATTTACATTTATTGCGGTGATATTTTTTACATCCAAAATGGCTACCCGTTCAGAAGTAGTGGCTATTTTAAGCAGCGGTGTAAGCTTCAGGCGTTTTCTTGTGCCCTATTTAACGGGCGGTTTATTCCTGGCAATTATTTTATGGTTCGGTTATCAATATGTAGTGCCTAAGGCCAATAAAAAATGGGGCGATTTTGAAGCAAAATATATTGATCCGAATTTTGGAAGTACCCCTAATGGCAGCAACACTTTTAAACAACACTTGTATTTCAGGAATGATACCAATACCTATATTGGTATCAGAACCTACGATACCATTTCCAGGGTTGGCAGCGGATTTTTTGTACAACGTTTTGCCAACAATAAATTATTATACAATTTAAGAGCAGATAATTTTAACTGGGATACCAGTGCTAAAAAATGGAAACTGGATAATGTATCGGAAAGAAGCATTAATGGTATTGCAGAAGATGTAAAGCATTCACCAACTTTACTGATGAGCTATAATTTTAAACCGCTGGATCTGCGCAGGGATGAGTATATGAAAGACCAGATGCCCACCCCGGAGTTAAACCGGTTTATCAAACAGGAAAAGATAAGAGGCTCCGAAGGGCTGAGTGCGTTGTTAGTAGAGCGCTACAACAGGGATGCCATTCCCGTATCCGTTTTAATTCTTACTGTTATTGGAGCAGTATTGGCTTCCCGTAAAGTAAGAGGAGGCAGTGGATTGCACCTGGCATTAGGTGTTGTTATCAGCGTACTGTATATTTTATTCAGCCGGTTTACAATTGTGTTTGCAACCAAGGGTAGTTTTACTCCTTTTCTTGCTGCCTGGACGCCCAATATTGTCTTCGGAATACTGGCTTTTTATCTTTACAAAAAAGCTCCTAAATAACTTCTGGTTATTGTAAAAAAGTAAATGGGAACTGAATTACTCTTTTGCATTACAATCTTGAAACTTTCTTTTAAAACTTTTGTTTAACAGGGCGGCGCATCGTAATTTTAAGCATCTTTTAATGAACCATTCATTTTGTTGTTAAAAGTATCAGGTACTTTACATTTATAAATTTCAATTGCGGTATGGGAATTATTAAAGACAAATTCAAAGCGAAATCAGAGATTGTTGCTGCGGAAATTAAAGACCTGCTGAAAGAGCATGGCAATAAAAAGATTGGCGAAGTTACATTGAGCCAGATTTACCAGGGCATGCGTGGCATGACCGGCCTTGTAACTGAAACATCTTTATTGGATGCACAGGAAGGTATTCGCTTTCGTGGTTACACTATACCCGAACTGCAACAGAAACTGCCTAAAGCACCAAAAGGTTCAGAGCCTTTGCCGGAAGGATTGTTTCATTTAATGCTGGTGGGGGAATTGCCATCTGAAGAAGATGTGCAGCATATTACCAATGTATGGCAACGCCGCAGCCATGTGCCTAATCATGTGTTTGACACCATTGAAGCATTACCCGTATCTACTCACCCGATGACACAGTTTGTGGTAGCTATTATGGCTTTGCAAACTGAAAGCCAGTTTAGCAAGAACTATGCAGCAGGCATGAACAAGAAAGATTACTGGGATGCCGTGTTTGATGATTCAATGGATCTGATAGCACGACTGCCAAGAGTTGCAGCTTATATCTATCGCAGAAAATATAAAAACGGAGAACATATTCAGCCTAATGGCTTGTTAGATTGGTCCGGTAATTTTGCTCACATGATGGGTTATGATGACGAATCCTTTAAAGAGCTGATGCGTTTATATATGACTATTCATGCTGATCATGAAGGCGGTAATGTATCTGCTCATACCACACACCTTGTAGGTTCTGCATTAAGCGACCCCTATTTAAGTTTTGCTGCAGGTATGAATGGCCTGGCTGGCCCATTGCATGGTTTGGCCAACCAGGAAGTGATCAAGTGGATCTATGAATTGAGAGAAGAAATCGGGAGTGACCTTCCTTCAAAAACACAGATAGAAGAATATGTAAAAAAGACTTTAACCGAAGGAAAAGTTGTACCAGGATACGGCCATGCAGTATTACGCAAAACAGATCCCCGCTTTACTGCTCAAATGGAATTTGGCAAAAAACACATGCCGGATGATGCCTTGGTACAAACCGTTTGGAATATCTATGATGCGGTGCCACCAATCTTACAATCTTTAGGTAAGATAAAAAACCCATGGCCGAATGTAGATGCACATAGCGGCGCCCTGTTAGTGCACTATGGTATGGTGGAATATGAATTTTATACCGTGTTATTTGGTGTTTCAAGAGCACTGGGTGTATTAGCCAGCTTAATTTGGGACAGGGCATTAGCCTTCCCATTAGAAAGGCCAAAATCTGTAACTACCGACCTGGTGAAAAAATGGCTGGATGGTAAGGACGAGATTTGGGGAGATTAAAAAACTTAATTTTTTATAGTAAAGCCCGGCATAATAAAATGCCGGGCTTTTATTTTTGGACACAACTGATAGCCACTATATATTTGCAATCCATTTGGGGGGTTAGCTCAGTTGGCTAGAGCGCTTGCATGGCATGCAAGAGGTCGTCGGTTCGACCCCGATACTCTCCACGAAAAATCATATCCCACTTCGGTGGGATTTTTTGTGCACTATGTTTTTATTTAAATTGAAATATTTGTAACTGAATATTTAGTATTCTCAGACTTTGTGAATTCTAAAAAAAGAAATTAGATATTTATATTAAGGAGATCAATATTACTATGTTGTAAGACAGCTAAAAAAGATGTATTACTGTTTCAAGAACCTTTATAATAATCACATTTGTTCCTCACTCCGCTACCTTCTTAATCCTTGCAAAATAGTAGTAAATTTGTTTTAAACAGAACATCATGATTAAGATTGATTTAAATGAATTGATAGTAAAACATAAAGGCTGGGCTTTTTTTATTGCTGCTGTCATCGTTGCTATTATTGCACTAGAAGTTTATAAGGTTTATAAACCGGTATCAGACAGTAAAGAAAATCAAAATTCTAGCTTGACACCCGACACCAGTAGCACAAAATCATCAATCATTCAAGTTCATTCGGGGAATGGAGATAATGTTGGTGGAAATAAAACCACTAATAAAGAAAAATGAGATATTTATCTTTACTTATTTTATTTGCATTTAATTCTGTTTCTGCACAAAAAACAGTTCAGGTTCATAATGGGAAAGGTGATAATGTTGCAGGCAACAAGAATATTAAAAATGTCAAGAATATCTATAAAACATATCAATCTAAAGGGGACGAAAAGAATGTATTAAATTTTTCAAAGTATATAGATGTTGGTAGGGAAATTAGAATTGTATTTGGTACGAATTCAACAACTGTTGATTATAAATATTTAATTCTGGGCTTTGATTTGGGAGAGTTTCTTGATTTTATAAGCAAGGGTGAGTTTAAATTGAGAGTGAGCGAAAAGAAATTGTATGTGAATGCAAAAATATTTGCTTTTGATGAAAAATATATAGCTGTTATAAAGGACAATGAATTAATTTCTCCTGAAAAATATCACATAACTAAGACAGATAGTTCAATTCAAATATTTGATGAATATTATTATCCCACATTTCAACTTCAATTCTTCAAAAAGTATAATTGTATTTACATTGGAGGGATATTTAATACTTCAAGAGGATATACTATGTTTTCTCCAAAAGGCACTTTTGGAATGACAGGATACAATAAATTGCTCTTAAGCCAAGCTTCAAGAGATAGTATTTTATTGGAATACAAAAAGGATGCTGAAAATATTAAACCTTTAGATGAAATTCAAGAAGAATTAAATAAAGAGTTTAGTAAATTTGGTAATGCACCTCTTAAAAAACAAAATATACTAAATAACATTTCATCGCAGTTATGTAACTGTATTATGAGGTCAAAAGATACTCTTAAAACAAGAGATGATTTTTTTAAATCAATTAAGAATTGTTACAAAGGGATTAGTCCAGAAAATCTTAATAAACTATTTAAAGAACAAGAACTAGACATAAATTCAAACGATGATAATGGTCGGATGAAAGATTTGTTATTATCCAAGCTTCATATAAACTGTGAAGGCTATGAAAAATTATTGTCAAAGCTTAAAAATTGATTTTTTGTTGGTAATATTTTTTTTGATAATGTTTTATTCTTGTTCATGTATATTGACACAATGGTATAAAATTCTGTATTCCCTTCTTTATTATTTTTGTTATCAATAAAAACAACTTTCTATGTTAAACAAAACAGCAATCGTAACAGGCGCCTCAGGCAATATGGGCCAGGCGGTAGTAAAAAAATTTTTAGCAGAAGGATACAATGTGGTGGGAACGATCGTACCCAATGATCCTGCACCATTTGATATTGCAGATGATAAATTGGAGAAAGTAGTGGTTGATCTGATGAGCGAAGACGATGCAGAAAAATTTGTACATAATGTAGTGACTAAGTATGGTACAGTGGATGCAGTAGTGGCAACTGTAGGTGGCTTTGCAATGGGTACTGTTGCCAACACAAAAACATCCGACATTTATAAACAATACAAATTGAATTTTGAAACGGCTTATAATGTTGCCCGACCGGCTTTTGTACAAATGCTGGAACAGAAAAGCGGCAGAATTTTTTTAATTGGTTCCAAACCCGGATTAAGTGCAGTGAATGGTAAAGGAATGATTGCTTATGGTTTGGGTAAATCATTAATTTTTCGTTTGGCAGAATTAATGAATGCAGAAGCAAAAGGAACCGGTGTGGTTACCAGCGTGGTGGTACCCAGTACAATTGATACACCGCAAAACCGCAAAGCCATGCCCGATGCAGATGTAAGTGCCTGGGTAAAACCCGAAGCTATCGCAGCAGCAATTTATTTTTATTGTACTCCTGATGCGGCAGTGTTAAGAGAGCCGGTGATAAAAGTTTATAATAACGGGTAAATCTTCTTCTGCAGAAAAAAATAATTGTGACAGGTTGCCGGATTTTTATCCGGCAATTTATTTTAACTGCTATTGTAATACACTAATAAAAAGAATGACCCTCCTCATATTGCCAACTGATAACTATCACTAAAACCAGCGCTGCCATAACTATCATAAAACTGAAACTTGTTGCATTTTTGTACAGTAAATAAAAATATTGTACTGATGAAAGTTGAACAAATTTATACCGCCTGTATTGCTCATGCTGCATATTATGTGGAGAGTAAAGGCGAGGCTGCCATATTTGATCCCTTAAGAGAAGTGCAACCTTATATTGACAGGGCCGCTAAAGACAATGCCCTGATAAAATATGTTTTTGAAACGCATTTTCATGCAGATTTTGTAAGCGGCCACTTAGACCTGGTGAAAAAGACCGGGGCAAAAATTGTTTTTGGTCCTACAGCAAAGCCGGCTTACGAAGCCATAGTTGCTGAAGATAACCAGGTATTTAAAGTGGGGGATATAAGTATTAAAGTATTGCATACACCGGGCCATACCATGGAGAGCAGTACTTATTTACTCATTGATGAAAATGGAAAAGAACATGGCATCATCACCGGTGATACTTTATTTATTGGAGATGTTGGGAGGCCCGATCTGGCACAACATGTAATTGCAGAATTAACCGAAGAAAAATTAGCAGGTTATTTATTTGATTCTTTGCGAAATAAAATAATGCCTTTGAGTGATGAACTTATTGTTTATCCTAACCACGGAGCAGGTAGTGCCTGCGGTAAAATGATGAGTAAAGAAACCACAGATACATTAGGGCATCAGAAGAAAGTAAATTATGCACTAGATCCTACTTTAACTAAAGAAGAATTTATTAAAGTATTACTTAACGGGTTAACAACACCACCGGTTTATTTTCCACAAAATGTATTGTTGAATATTAAAGGATATGAAAGCCTGGATACTATCATGGAAAGAGGAAAACAGCCTATGAGTGTAACTGGATTTGAAATAGCAGCCGATGAAACCGATACAATAATTCTTGATACAAGAACCGCTGCCGAATTTGCCCGGGGATTTATTCCCGGTAGTATCAACATTGGTATTGATGGTAATTTTGCACAGTGGGTGGGAGAAATGATAAACAATGTGCAACAAAAAATACTTTTAGTTACTGAACCTGGCACAGAAGAAGAATGTATTATACGTTTGGCAAGAGTTGGTAATGATAATACACTGGGATATTTGAAAAATGGTTTTGCCGCATGGAAAAATGCCGGCAAACAATATGAAACCATCAACAGGTTAACAGCTGCGGAATTTGAAAAAAAATATACAGCAGAACAATTGCTGGTATTTGATATAAGAAAGAAAAGTGAATTTGATACACAGCATGTGGTTGACGCTATTAACATACCGCTTAACCAGGTTGAAAAACGTTTGGCAGCATTTCCTGCCAATAAATCGTTTGTTTTATACTGTGCAGGTGGTTACAGAAGTATGATAGCCGCATCAATACTCAAGCTGGCAGGATGGAATGATTTTGCAGATGTAACAGGAGGCTTTGCCGAAATTGTAAAAACAGGTGTGCCTAAAACAGAGTATGTATGCCCCACTACTTTATTATAGAGATCAATATTTTTTATAACAAACAGCCCTGAATTTCCGGGCTGTTTTGGTAAGGTAAGTGGAAGTAAATTTTTTATGCAGCAAGAATTTCTTTTTGTTTTGCTTCCTGCCCGAGGTTAGTAAGCAGTGTTTTTATTTTAGTCATCAGTAATGGCATTGCCTTTTCTATATCGCTTGTTAAAGTTATTCCTTGTTGCTGCAAGCTTTCAATACTCATAACAAATAAATGTATTACCGGCATTTTCCCCATAAACTGCAATGCGCTCACCATATCTTTTAAACCAATATCGTGGGTGCTCATTGCTTTTGGAAAGTCCTGTGCAAAGCGTGGCTTTATTAACCGGATAGTTCCGTTAGGATTATTATCTAATGTGGCATCAATTAAAATAATTGTTTCATAACCTTCAAAATAACCTAGCAAGTGAAAGCCACCGGTGCCACCATCTACAACATCAACATAAGATGGTAAGTTTTCTTGTTGCAATCTTTCAGCTGCATGTACACCTACGCCTTCATCACCCATTAAGTAATTGCCAATACCTAATATCAAAATTTTATTTTGCTGCGGCATCTTTATCTTTTGAAGTTTTCTTTTCGGGGTTTGGTGTTTGATGATGGTTTCTTTCAAAGGTTTCTTCTTCAATAAATTTCCATCCACCGCCCATACTGCTCATTTCTCCACGGCCTTCTACATAATCATGATAGAATACGAGGTACACATGTATTATTACAAACAGAATAAAGAACCACATACTCCAGTGATGAATTTGCCGGGTTAAAATATCGCCGCCAAACATGGCAGGCACCCAGGCAAATAATTTAGGAAACCACCAGGTGCTCATGGCTGCATATAGTCCAAAACCAGTAAGACATTGTATTAAAAATGCGATGAACGTCAAAAAATAAATAAATCCGGCCATTGCATTGTGCCCGATGCTCATGTGTTCTTTTCCTTTCAGCATTAAAATATCCATGCGGAAAACATACCACATCTCTTTAAAAAATTTTTTTGAGATGGGAAGGAATTGGCGCCAGCTGGCATATTTATTTCCTACAAAGCCCCAATAGATGCGAAATAAAAAATTAAAGAAGAATATATAAGCGGCTGCAAAATGAACATAACGTACCCAACCCATGGTGTAGGTATTGGTAGCATCTTTATGGCTTTGCAATGCTAATGGGTTGGCCATATAAAAACCGGTGGCTATCAATACAAGCAAAACCAGTGCATTTAACCAATGATAAATCCTTACCGGTTGTTCCCATACATATACCCTGCGAAGCCGGTGTACCCGTAAATGTTTTTGTAACATAAAAAATATTTTAGCAATTAATCTCCCAAAATACTGATGCGGCTGATGTGTTTACCATCTTCATCATAGATGTGAACGCTGCAGGCCATGCAGGGGTCAAAACTGTGAATGGTTCTGATAATTTCCAGTGGCTGATTTTCATCTGCAACAGGTGTTCCTATCAAAGAAGATTCATAAGCAGACATCTGCCCTTTATTATCTCTTGGTGATGCATTCCATGTGGTAGGTACCACTAACTGATAATTAGCTATCTTTTCATCTGCTATGTTTATCCAGTGTGCCAATGCGCCACGTGGTGCTTCTGTATGCCCTACACCTTTTGCAGTTTTAGGCCAGGTGGCAGGATCAAATTTGCCCATCTCTGCCATACGGGTATCGCCATTTTTAATATTGGTGATCAGCTGATCAAAGAATTCTAATCCCCATTGTGCGGTCAACACACTTTCTAATCCACGGGCTGCTGTTCTTCCTAAGGTAGAGAACAGGGCTGCTATCGGAACATCAAGATCTTTCAAAGCCTTATCTACAACTTCTTTAAAATCTTCTCTTCCTCTTGCATAACCCACAAGCATACGTGCTAATGGGCCTACTTCCATTGCATTACCTTTCCATCTTGGTGTTTTAAGGTAACTGTAATCTTTACTGGTATCTAAATTTTCAAATGGTGGCTTGGGACCGGTATATTTTATTTTACTTTCACCCTCCCATGGATGCAGGCCTTTATCCTTTCCTTCTTTGTATTCGTACCAGCTATGTGTAATAAATTCCTGCACTTCTTCTTCCTTACGCAGGTCAACATCATATACTTTACTTACGTCTTTATTTAAAATGGCTCCACCCGGGAATTTATAAGAGGCAGGATCTCTGTATCCATTTGTTGGCAGATCGCCATACACCAGGTAATTTCCTAAACCTCCACCAATAGCGCCCCAGTCTTTGTAAAAAGAAGCAATGGCCATCAGGTCGGGGATATATACTTGTTCAATAAATTCTTTTCCTTGTTGCAATAACTGTCCCACATAGGCCAAACGTTCTGCATTAATACCACTTACATCATCCATACTGATAGCACAAGCCATTCCTCCAACCAGGTAATTCGGGTGCGGATTTTTTCCACCAAATATGGCATGTATTTTTACAATTTCTTTTTGCCATTCTAATGCTTCAAGGTAATGTGCAAGGCCAATAAGATTTACTTCTGCAGGTAATTTGTAAGCAGGGTGCCCCCAATAACCATTGGCAAAAATGCCCAGCTGCCCGCTCTCTACAAATTTCTTTACCCTTGTTTGAATATCACTGAAATAACCCGGAGAACTTTTTGGCCATTTGGAAATGCTTTGTGCAAGCTCTGATGTTTTTTTAGGATCTGCTTTTAATGCATTCACCACATCCACCCAATCCATAGCATGCAGATGATAAAAATGCACCACATGGTCATGCATGTATTGAGAACAGAACATAATGTTTCTTACCAATTCTGCGTTGGGAGGAATAACAATATCCAGTGCATCTTCTACACAACGCACAGAAGTTAAAGAATGAATAGAAGTACATACACCACAAACCCTTCCTACAAATGCCCAGGCATCTCTGGGGTCCCTGCCCCTTAAAATTTCTTCCAGTAAACGTACCATTGTTCCACTACTGTAAGCATCGGTTATTTTACCGCTTTCAATATCGGCTTCTATTCTTAAGTGACCTTCAATCCTGGTTATGGGGTCAACTACTATTCTTTTACTCATATAGCAATTTTATTTTTTATGAATCAAGATTTTAATTCCTGTTCGCTTTGCTTTCCTTCTTTTTCAAGATTGAAAATGAGGTTGTGCTTACGTACATTAGTGGCAATAGCATGAGCAGCGATAGCAACACCGGTACCTACCAGTGCAACTTTACCTAATGTGTCTGCATTAGCTTCTATACCAAATCCGGCAAAGGCAGATGCTCTCTCATATAGCCTGCCATTATCCCAGTAATTTTCTTCACTGCATCCGATACAAGGATGGCCGGATTGAATCGGGTAGCTGGTGCCGTTATTCCATTTCATTACACCACATGCATTATAAGTTGATGGCCCTTTGCAGCCCACTTTATATAAGCAATAGCCTTTTTTGGCACTATCATCATCAAAGGTTTCTACAAATAAACCGGCATCGTAGAATGGCCTGCGGTAGCAACTGTCGTGGACCCGTTTGCTGTAAAAAGCTTTTGGCCTTCCCAGCCTGTCCAGTTCGGGAATTTTTCCAAAAGTTACCAGGTGTACAATTACACCGGCCATTACTTCACCTATCGGAGGACAACCAGGTACTTTAATTAATGGCACATTACCTTTTAATAATTTATGGATTGGTGTTGCCTTTGTAGGATTTGGTTTTGCAGATTGTACACAACCATTGCTGGCGCAACTGCCCCAGGCAATAATAGCTTTAGCACCAGCTGCAGCTTCTTCCAGGATCTGCATCGATGTTTTACCACCGATCATACAATACACGCCATCTGCACCAGTTGGTACACTACCTTCCACACAAAGAATATATTCGCCTTTATATTTTTCCATGGTGTTTTTCATAGCAGCTTCTGCCTGAAAGCCCGACGCTGCCATCAGCGTTTCGGTATAATCCAATGAAATTTTGTCTAATAAAATATCTGCTACAATAGGATGCGAAGAGCGGATAAAACTTTCGCTGCAACAGGTACATTCCTGGAAGTGTAACCAGATCACCGGTATACGTGGTTTGGTTTCCATTGCTTTTATAACCTGACCGATAGCGGATTGCTCTAAGCCCATAAAGGCTGCCATCATTGTAACAAAGCCAAGAAAGTCACGACGTGTATAACCTTTCCTTTCCACCTCCTGGTAATAAGTGGGTTGTGTTTTTACAGAAGCATTGTTAGTCATGAAGAATATTTTAATGGTGAGAGAGAATCGTTAATAGGTAGTAAAGCTATTTTTCTGCACTTCTAAATTTTATGACTTTTTTCATTTTTAAATATGACATTGGTCATCGCTGTAATTCAGGCTGCTTGTTACTTTTAGTCCATTATCTAAAAATTGCAGTATGAAAAAAATGATTGTTGCTTTAGTGCTTATTGTTTTGTGTATGCCTTTGGTAAGCCTTGCACATCCCGGCCATGGAGAAACTGGCGGATTTACTATTACCCATTATTTTACTGAACCGGTACATGTGATCGTTTCTTTAGTTGCATTGGCCGGCGTGATCCTTTATACCCGTTATTTAAATAAAGCTGAACAGCGCAATAAATAAACTTGCTATGCATGAACTTTCTATTGTGCTGAGCATTGTGGGCATTGCTCAGCAGCAGGCTGCTGCTGCAAATGCAAGAACCATTGAAGAAATTGAAATAGATATCGGTTGCTTGAGTACTATAGAAATGAATGCTTTTGAATTTGCATGGCAACAGGGAGTAAAGCAAACCATATTGGAACAAGCTGCTAAAAAGATCAACCGTATTAAAGGCAAAGCAATATGCCCGGATTGTGATGCGGTTTTTGCAATAGAAAATGTATATGATGCCTGCCCGGTTTGTAGCGGGCATTTAATTAATATCATCGAAGGAAAGGAACTAAGGGTGAGATCTTTAGTAGTTGCAGAAGAATAATTATAAAAAATAAACAGATACTATATGTGTGCAACATGCGGATGCGACAGTAATGGAAATGTAACCATCCACGAACCTGGTCATCAACATCATCACGATGACCATACCCATACTCATCAGAAAAAAGTGGTAGATGTGGAGCAGGATATTTTGCATGAAAATAATTTACTGGCACAAAGGAACAGGGGGTATTTTGATGCAAAGAATATTTTAGCACTAAACTTAGTCAGTTCTCCCGGATCCGGCAAAACATCTTTGTTAGAAAGAACCTTAACTGATTGTAAGGGCCAATTAGAATTTGCTGTGATTGAAGGCGATCAGCAAACGACCAATGATGCCGACCGTATTCATGCTACCGGAACAAAAGTAGTACAAATAAATACCGGCAAAGGTTGCCACCTTGATGCACACATGGTAATGCATGCAGTGCAGGGTATGAAGCCCAAAGAAAATAGTGTGTTGTTTATTGAAAATGTAGGTAACCTTGTTTGCCCTGCTATGTTCGACCTTGGTGAAAAAGAACGTGTGGTGATCATCAGTGTAACAGAAGGGGATGATAAACCGTTGAAGTATCCTGATATGTTTCACTCTTCTACCTTATGCATCATTAATAAAACAGACCTGCTTCCTTATGTGCCATTTGACATTGAGAAAGTAAAGGCCAATGCAAAAAAAGTAAATCATCATTTAGAAATTATTGAATTGAGTTGTACAAGTGGAGAGGGGTTGCAGCTTTGGTATGATTGGTTGAAAACAAAAATATTAATACCCGAAACCATTTAATATACTATGCACACTTACCACATTCATATAAAAGGTATAGTACAAGGCGTCGGTTTTCGGCCCTATGTATGCAGGGTAGCTGAAAAATTTCATATCAATGGTTTTGTAAGTAATGCCAGTGATGGTGTACATGTAGAATGCAATGCTTTGCCCGAAGTGGTTAAAGTGTTTTATCAGCAGATCATCAACGATCCTCCTTCTAACGCAGTAATAACATCTCATCATCTTGAAGAAATACCGGTAAAAATATTTTGTTCATTTGGTATCAGGCAGAGTGTGCATGATACCAAGCCTGATCTGTTGCTGACACCTGATATTGCCTTGTGTGATAATTGCAGGCACGAATTATTAACTGCAGATAATAAAAGATTTCAATATGCCTTTACTACTTGTTTAAATTGCGGTCCACGTTATTCTATTACTACAGCTTTACCTTACGACAGGGAGCATACTACCATGAATGAACTGGTGATGTGCCCTTCTTGCACTACAGAATATAACGATATACACGATCAAAGGCATTACAGCCAAACGAATTCCTGTAAGGATTGTGCAGTGCCGATGCATTGGTACAGCTCTTCTAAAATATGTTTAAGTAGTGATGCAAATACCATACAAGAACATGTGATGGAAGAATTGGGAAAGGGCCGCATTGTTGCCGTTAAAGGAATTGGAGGCTATTTATTATTGTGTGATGCTACTAATGAAACTGCAGTACATTCTTTAAGAACAAGAAAACAAAGGCCTGCAAAACCTTTTGCATTGTTGTATTCCAATATTGAAATGGCTGATGGGGATGTGTGTTTACATTCATTTGAAATAAATGCATTGCATGATAAATCTGCACCAATAGTTTTATGCAGTATGAAAGCAGTTTCAGCTAACCATATTTGCAAAGAAATGATTGCACCGGGTTTGGATAAAATCGGCCTGATGTTACCCTGCTCTCCATTGCTTTTATTAATTGCAACAGCTTTTGGAAAACCGTTAATTGCTACAAGTGGCAATATAAGCGGCTCCCCCATTATTTATAAAGACAAAGATGCTTTACTGAATTTATTTGAAGTAGCAGATTTTGTATTGACCTACGAAAGAGATATTGTAGCACCACAAGATGATAGTGTGATTCAGTTTACTAAAAGCGGGCAAAAAATAGTATTGCGCAGAAGCAGGGGTTTAGCACCTGATTATTTTCCTAACCCATTTGCAGTTAGTGAAAGTGTATTATTAGCCATGGGTAGTGAATTAAAAAGTGCTTTCTCCATTGCAGATCAGAATAATTTATACATCAGCCAATACCTTGGCGACCAGGGTTCGCTGGAATCGCAAATGTCTTATAAAAAAACATTGCAACATTTCACATCATTGATCCAGGCAGCGCCACAACATATTCTTATTGATAAACACCCCGGATATTTTGTTTCGCAATTAGGTAAAGAAATGGCGCACACAAAAAATATTCCATTGACAACAATACAACATCATAAAGCACATTTTGGAGCTGTACTTGCAGAGAATAATTTATTGCAAACTAATGCGCCGGTATTGGGTTTTGTATGGGATGGTACCGGTTACGGAGATGATGGACAGATATGGGGAGGAGAAATATTTATGTATGAAGATGGTGAAATGGAACGTGTGGCACAACTCGATTATTTTCCGCAATTACTGGGCGATAAAATGAGCAAAGAGCCGAGATTATCGGCATTAAGTGTATTAAAAAATCTGCAACATAAACAAGCTGTTATTCAAAAATATTTTTCGGTACAGGAATGGAAATATTACCAGCAACTGATACAACAACATGATTCTTTATTAACCAGTAGCATGGGAAGGTTTTTAGATGGTATCGCTTCAATATTGGGTATCTGTCAACATAATACTTACGAAGGAGAAGCTGCAATGAAATTAGAAGTATTGGCAGCAAGTTGCCTGGAAAAATCAACTTCAGATTATTACCCGGTGCTGTTGCAGAAAAATCGCCTGGACTGGAATCCCTTTTTAACCGCATTGCTTAGCGACCAGGAGCAAGGAAAAGATATCGCTGCCATAGCATGGAAAGTATTTTTCTCTTTGTATAAAATGATTGAACAGGTGATTCATTATTTTGGTGTAGATAATGTCGCATTTAGTGGCGGCGTTTTTCAAAATGCATTGCTGGTACATTTATTAACTGAAAATATTTCTCCTGCAATAAAATTATATTTCCACCGGCAGCTTAGTCCTAATGACGAATGCATAGGCTTTGGACAGATAGCTTGTTTTGAAATGGAAAATAAAAATGAAAAGTCAAAAGTGAAAGCTTCTGAAAAAAATAAAATAGTAGCCAACCAATTTCAGCTCACCGATTAAATCAACGATATGTGCTTAGCTATTCCCGGTAAAATATTGTCCATCACTAATCAACTGGATGAAACATTTCGTTTTGGAAAAGTTTCTTTTGGCGGAATTACTAAAGAAGTGAATTTATGTATGGTGCCGGATGCAAAGATTGATGATTATGTATTGGTGCATGTTGGCGTTGCTATAAGTGTAGTAGATAAGGAAGAAGCGCATAAAGTGTTTAGCTACCTGAAAGAAATGGGAGAGGTGGAAGAGCTTGAACAGGACCGATTGTAAACTTTAATGTATCACTAATGAAATATTTATCAGAATACCGTGATCCTGAATTGGCCGAAGAATTTATAAAAGAAATTCACCGCATCACTACAAAGCCATGGACACTGATGGAAATTTGTGGAGGCCAGACACATAGTTTGGTTAAGAATGGTATTTTAGACATGCTACCCGATAAGATCACCATGGTACATGGCCCTGGTTGCCCGGTTTGTGTTACCAGTGTTAGTGTAATTGATGAAGCTGTTTATTTGGCGCAACAACCCAATGTAATTGTATGTTCTTTTGGTGATATGTTGCGTGTGCCCGGCAGCCATAAAAATTTATTGGAAGTAAAAGCTGAAGGCGCAGATGTGCGTATTTTATATTCTCCTTTAGAAGCTGTTGTAGTAGCAAAAGAAAATCCGGAAAAAGAAATTGTTTTTTTTGCAGTGGGTTTTGAAACCACAGCTCCTGCCAATGCATTAAGTGTGGTGCAGGCAAACAAAATGGGCATTGAAAATTATAGCATTTTAGCATCGCATGTTTTAGTACCACCTGCAATGGAAGCCATCTTAAGTGATGCTGAAAATAAGATTGATGCATTTTTAGCAGCAGGTCATGTGTGTACTATTATGGGTATGGAAGAATACTATCCTGTAGCAGCAAAATATAAAACACCAATTGTTGTAACGGGCTTTGAACCTGTTGATTTATTGCAGGGTATTTTAATGGCAGTACAACAGTTAGAAAAGGGTGAATACAAAGTAGAGAACCAGTATGCCAGGTATGTGCTGCGTGAGGGTAATAAGATGGCGCAGGATACCATTAATGAAGTATTTACTATTAGCGACAGGATATGGCGTGGTATTGGCCCCATTGCACAAAGTGGTTACGAAGTAAATGAACAATATAAAAAATTTAATGCCAGGCTAAAATTCAATATTGATCTGCCTGTAGCATTAGAAAATAAAGAATGCATCAGCGGTGCTATTATGAAAGGATTAAAGAAACCAAAGCAATGCCCCAACTTTGGTACCAGGTGCAAACCCGAACATCCTTTGGGTGCGCCGATGGTAAGCAGTGAAGGCGCCTGCGCTGCATATTATCATTATGCACAGGAAGATGAATTGGTAATGGCAGCTGATAAACAAATACAAGGGGGTTATCTCTAAAAATTATTAATTATTTATTACTCAATTATCCATTATGAATCTCGCCTGCCCCATGCCTAAATTTGATTTTGATGTGATTACATTAGGCCATGGCAGCGGAGGATTATTGACGCACCGCCTATTACAAAGTGGTGTGTTTGATATTTTTAAAAATGAGCTGCTGGATCAGCAACACGATGGCGCTAGTTTTTATTTAGAAGGAAATATTGCATTCAGCACTGATAGTTATGTGATAGCACCCATATTTTTTCCGGGTGGCAATATCGGCGACCTGGCTATTAATGGTACAGTAAACGATTTAGCGATGTGTGGTGCCAAAGCAAAATATTTATCCTTGGCATTTATTATTGAAGAAGGATTTACAATGCAGGAGTTTTGGAAAGTGCTGGTTAGTATTAAAGAGGCTGCCACTAAAGCCAATATACAAATTGTAACAGGCGATACTAAAGTAGTGGAGAAAGGAAAGGGAGATAAAATTTTTATCAACACTTCTGGTATTGGTGTCATTCATCCCAAAGCAAAAATTCATCACAACAATATTGAAGAAGGCGATGTAATAATTGTGAGTGGCAATATTGCTTCGCATGGAATTGCCATTATGAGTTTGCGTAAAGGATTGGAATTTGAAACCACCATTGAAAGTGATACCATTAATCTGAATCATACCATTATTGCACTCATAGAAAAATTTGGAAGCGATATTAAATTTCTCCGTGACCCCACACGTGGTGGCATTGCTTCGGTATTGAATGAGATTGCCGAAATAACAAAACTTGGTTTTTACATTGAACAGAAATTAATTCCCATTGATGAGCAGGTAGATGGTGCCTGTGAAATGCTGGGGCTGGATCCCTTGTATGTTGCCAATGAGGGTTTATTTATTGCAGTTGTAAAAAAAGAAATAGCCAAAGATTTTCTGCAGCAACTGAAACAAGAAAATACAGGAATTAACGCCGCAATCATCGGATCAGTTACAACCGGTTACCCCGGCAAGGTGATTTTAAAAAGCCGTATTGGCGGAACACGTGTAGTAAATTATTTAACCGGGGAGCAGTTACCCAGGATTTGTTAAATAATGTGTTTTGTTACATCTTTTCCTTCTTACATTTCGCAATTATGAAGTAAACTTGTAGATGCTAAAACAAGTTGCACTTTTAAATACCCAAAAGCGAACTTTCAAACTCTAAATCTTACCCACAATAAACTAAATGTGGAAATTACTGTAATTTTTGCGTAAAAATACTTTGCTATTTCAGTATATATACTATATTTGATTATAAATCAAATTCATATATGGTGGATTTAGAGCTTACCGAAATCACTATGGCAGGAGTACAACATTTAGAAAATTGGTTAAAGGAAAATGGATACAGCAGCACCATTGATATCTGGCAGCCCGGAACTGCTGATATTAAGGCAGATGGGAAGGGAGAGAATATCCTTATCCAGGCCAAAACGGTGTTGCATCCAAATGAACAAATACCGTTAAACGGAACCGATAAGTTTGCTTTAAAGGAAATGGCAGCCAGGCTGGATCGTATTCCTTATATTGCTTATGTAGTAATAGATGATGAAAAGAACCTTGTAGGCGAAATTATCTGGGAAAGACTGAATTAGTAGTAATGACAGGATTTATTTAAAACCGAAGGTTGTAAAACAAACGGTCATTATGCAACCTTCGCCGGGCTTAGACAGAATGCTTACTTTACCATTGTTTACCTCTGATCTGCTTATTATATTTTTCAATCCTACCCCATTTCTTTTTTTAGACGTATCGAAGCCGATGCCGTCATCTTCTATACAAACACAGAGTTGTTCTTCTTTTTGTGTTATGTTGATAATGGCATGAGTGGCATGTGCATGTTTAATGATATTGTTTAATTGCTCCTGCACAATTCTGAAAATAGTGAGTTTCAGTTTTTTATTTAATGAGTTTTCATCAAACTCAATCCAGTTGTTTTTTATATGGAGTGTATTTACAGAACGGATATGTTGTACAAGGTCATTTATTGCTTCCTGTAAACCAATTTCTTCCAGCGATGGGGGTAGGAGTGAATTAGATAGCTTTCTTATTTCATACATTGCTTTTTCGGTAAGCATTTTACTTTCCCCGATTAATTTTGCGCTGAATTTTTTTTGTACCTGCGCACACTCCAGGTATAATTTTGCAGTGGCCAGTATCTGGTTGATATTATCGTGTAATTCCTGTCCTATTTCAACACGTTCTTTTTCCTGCCCTGTTATTACTGCATCTGTTATTTGCTTTTGCCTTATTTTTCTTTCTTCAAGTAAACTATTTTCCAGCTGCACTTTTTCAGTAACATTATTACCTAATGCCAGTACCGCTTTTTTTTCATTGTAGATAATGTCGTGAGAAGATACTTCTATTATTATTTTGGTACCTGCTTTTGTAACATGATGCCACCGCATTGATTTTTTTAACAGGTTGTTATTCCTGGCCTGGCTTACTACTTCTGCAAATATGCTTTGTTCTGCTTCAGGATAAATATCCAGGATGGTCAACTGCAAAAACTCTTCTCTTTGATAACCATATAATGCAATAGCAGTATCATTTACTTCAATGATTTTTAAATAGGTAGTATCCCAGATAATAATACTGGAAGGGTTGTTATTAAAAAGATAGCGGTAACTTTCAACTGAATTTTGTAATAGTACTTCGGCCATTTTATGCTCCAGAATTACTGCTAAAATATTTCTTGCCCTTTCTATAGTTTTTTCTTCGTCTGCTGTTGGGGTTTTTATTGTAGTATAATAAATGGCAAATGTGCCCATTACTTCTTTTTTTGAATTGAAGATGGGAAACGACCAGCAGGAGCGTAAGCCTTCCTGCAAAGCATAATTTTTATAATCAACCCACCTGCTATCATTTTCAATATCGGTAACAATCACTTTTTCTTTTTTAAAGGCAGCTGTTCCGCAAGAGCCCGCCGAAGCTCCAATAGATACGCCTTCAATTACGGCACAATATTTTTCAGGTAAAGATGGCGATGCCCAGTTATATAGTTTATTATCTTTTAGTTTAAGTACCGAACATATCATACCCGTATGTATTTGTTCAATAGCTTTAAGATAGTAGCTTAAGTTAGTCTCCAGGTTACTGTTAGTACGGGTATTACTTTCTAAAAATTCTTTTTCTATTCTTTCCAACTCTCTCAGGCGGCGGGTTTCGGTGATGTTTTTAAAGAAAATGGATATGCCGGATGCATGTGGACAGATCGTTATTTCCAGCCAGATATTTTCTTTGGCATAATATTCTTCAAAATTTATGGGTGTTTTTTTACGGAGTGTTTTCTTATACTTGGAGTAAATATTTTTTTTATTGGGACTATTATAAAAAAGCCAGAAATTTTTTCCGATAATGGTCTCATTCGGGATACCTGTTATCTTTTCCAATTGGCTGTTCCAGCATTTTACGGTCCAGTTATTATCAACAGTAAAAAAACCATCGGTAATACTATCCAGCACTTGTTGCAGATCTTTTTCAATTTTCTTTTGCTCAGTTAAGTTATTTACAATGGTGCTTGTTCTTACCTGGCCCAAAGCATTAGTAAAAAATGCAGAAAAGACTGAAACCGGAAAACGGTCTCCATTTTTTTTAATTCCGGTTGCTTCTACACGGGCAAAGCCATTTTTTTCTCTTTGCTTTAAAGCCATTAAAAAACCCGGGTCGCTATGATCGATCAGATCTCTCCTGGTGATTGTTTTAAATTCTTCCGTGCTATACCCAAACATTGTAGTGGCTGCTTCATTAGTTTCTAAGATTGTACCATCAGGAATAGTAAGAAAGAAAGCACTCAAAGATTGCTCAATCAGTACCTCGTATTTATGCCCGGCAGCATTCATTGCAAATAAACTACCTGCAGCGTCAGGGTAACCAGAGTATAAATTTTTCATAATTAGATACACGCCAGGTGTTGCCGGGCTGATTAAGGTTTATGGTATGCTATACCATCAGCTAAAAAATTTACTGTGCTTGTTTGGATTTAAAACAATATTTCTATTGGCAATTACTTACTCTTTTAAAAGCAAACAATCAATGATTTGTAAGTTATATAGATAAAAATTAGTTTTTTGTAGAAATAATTCTATCTTTATAATAACCTTATCACCCTTAAATCCTACTTGACTTGAAAAAATTCCTGATAGTAGACGACCATGTAATTGTTCGTTCCGGAATAAAATTCCTCTTAGCAGAAATTTATCAACTTGCCGAAATACATGAAGCATCTGATGGCGATAGTGCTACAGAAAAATTAAAAGAACACCAGTTTGATCTGATAATGCTTGATATTCAGATGCCTAAGACAGATTCTTTTGGTTTAATGGAATATATACATATAAAGTATCCTCAGGCAAGGGTGTTGGTTTTTTCGGTAAGTGCCGAAAATACCTATGCCAGAAGGTTTATGAAGGCCGGTGCCTATGGCTTTGTATCTAAAGAAGCGCCACTGGAAGAAATCATAAAGGCAATTAACCTGGTACTTAACGATAGAAAATACATCAGCGAATCACTGGCTTATAAAATTGCAGAAGATTCATTTGCAGGAAGGTCCGATAATCCGTTTAATAAACTCTCTCCAAGAGAATTTGAAATAGTATCATTATTACTAAGTGGCCAAACAGTAAGCGATATATCCCAGTCGCTCAATATTCAAACTTCTACCGTAGGTACGCACAAAGCAAGGTTGTTTGAAAAATTAAGTATCACCAACATACTCGAACTTAAAGAGCTGGCTACAGCGTATAATTTGTAATAAAAACAGAGCGGCTTTCATTGTTTCTTTTCAATACTTTCTGCAAAAGCAGGCCCCGTCATGCTATACACTATAGCAATAATAGAATTCTTTCTACAGCAGAATAGCAATTCACGCTACATTTTATTTTTTTTTATTTGATGTATTTTACAATTGCATATTACGGGGTTTATCCAATAGTCCTGTAACAACAATATCCTAACATAAAAAACCAATTATGAGTAAGTCCAAGACTCGTAAGATCTCTATTTATCTGAAGATAGATGAGAACAGCATAGAAGAATACTTCAATCCTCACGACCCTGCCCGGTTAGACCGGAGGCAATTAAGCAATGAGTTTCAGGAATACCTTACTGCATCTGTAGCATGCGCCGGACGGCATACCGCTATTGATTATAAAGTTTTTTGCAGCGAATCAGGTGGCATGCGTTTTATGGTTGAGCCACTGATGAGGACTATCCGCCGCCATTTTCAAATTCAGAAATTATTAAAGGAAACAGAATTCAAAAAATTCAAAAGGAAGAATTATATCCTTTTGATGTTCAGCATTCTTATTGTAATGTTTTGCCAGGGTGTTGTACCCAACTTGTTTGGGCAAGACCACAGGATACATTCCATGTTCAGCAATGCGATAGATGTTTTTAGCTGGGTGGTATTATGGAAGCCGATTGAGAGACTGATCTTTTACTGGAATCCTTATTTAAAAGAGATACTGTTGTTTGACAAGATGCAGAATGGTAAAGTAAATATTATTGAAAGTGAAGAAGAACTTATTAATCATCACCTGGAGCATGTTGATGCAGCTTAATGCAACAGCACAATCTAAAAGTGGTATTGAGAATTATAATTTTCTCAGTAGTAAGGAAGCGTATGTATGGATGCCATTGGTACATCATGTAAGTAAAAAAGGTATTTATACAGAGATGCGGTATAATTACGAGGCAGTTGGAGCAGCATCATTGTACCTGGGAAAGAGCTTTACTAAAAAGGGTACAATTAATTATACGCTTACGCCAATGCTGGGATTAGTGATGGGCCGCTATAACGGTGGTTCGATGGCTTTAAATATGGAACTGGAGCATAAAAAAACTTTTGCGTCGATGCAAACACAATATACAGTGAGTAGTGATGCAGTAAAAGATAATTTCTTTTTTAACTGGACGGAAATAGGGTACCAACCTTTAAAATGGTTGTTTACCGGAGTAAGTACGCAACAAACAATACAATATGGAGGTGATGTGCAGTCGGAATATGGAATACTAACCGGGTTTGTAGTAAAAAAAATTACTATTCCGGTATATGTATTTAACCCTTTAAATAAAAACAGAAATTTTATCATCGGGATCAATACAGAATGGTAATAAAATATTTTTCATCACGCAGGAAGTAAAAAATAACCGCTGCCTGTATATTAATAACTATTGAATCAACCAAATCCAAATCCATAAATCCAGTTTATGAAAAAACCAATCATCACCATCATGGCATTATTATATGCCGCAATCTCTTTCGCCCAGGTTGGCGTTGGAACCATTACACCTAATTCAACGCTAGATGTCCGTGGTTCAATGTCTACCAATTACAGGGCATTTACCGCAAGTACTACTGCGGCTTCCACCGATAACCTTTTGGTGTTTACCGGTACCAGCGCTGCTACAGTAACATTACCTACAGCAGTAGGTTGCGATGGAAGAAGTTACATGATAAAAAATGCAAGCACTACCGGCCCTACACCGGTACTTACCATTGCTACTACTTCGGCGCAAACCATTGACGGTGCTGCTTCGTGGACGCTCACTTCGGCCAACGAAAGTATAACACTGATTAGTAATGGCGCTAACTGGCATATTACTACACAAAGAACGCCAGGTACAGTATCAAACGATTGGACACAAGACGGTAATAGTCTTAGTGCAGTAAAATCATTAGGTACTACCAGTAATCATTCACTGCCGTTTATTACTAATAATACTGAAAAAATGCGTCTTACCAATACCGGTAGTCTTGGTATTGCTACAGCAACGCCTAATTCAACATTTGATGTCAGAGGGTCGGTGTCTACCAATTACAGGGCTTTTACTGCAAATACTGCAGCAGCTGCAACGGATAACCTTTTGGTGTTTACCGGTACCAGCGCTGCTACAGTAACATTGCCCACAGCAGTGGGTTGCGATGGCAGAAGTTATGTGATAAAAAATGCAAGTACAACAGGCCCAACGCCGGTACTTACTATTGCAACCACTTCGGCACAAACTATTGATGGAGCTGCTTCATGGACGCTTACTGCAGCAAATAAAAGTGTTACTATAATCAGTAACGGGAGTAACTGGCATGTTACAACAGAAAGTACACCCGGTGCTGCAAGTACGCAATGGACACAAGATGGAGATAATGTCAGCTCAGTAAAATCACTGGGTACTACCAGTAATTATTCGCTGCCGTTCATTACTAATAATACAGAAAAAATGCGTCTTACCAATGCAGGTAGCCTGGGTATATCTACTGCCACTCCTAATTCAACATTTGATGTTAGAGGATCGGTGTCTACCAATTACAGGGCTTTTACTGCAAATACTGCAGCAGCTTCCACCGATAACCTTTTGGTGTTTACCGGTACCAGCGCTGCTACAGTAACATTGCCCACAGCAGTAGGTTGCGACGGACGTAGTTATATGATAAAGAATGCCAGTGCTACCGGCCCCACGCCGGTGCTTAGCATTGCCACTACCTCGGCAGAAACTATTGATGGTGCTGCTTCATGGTCATTGACTTCGGTTAATGAAACCGTAACACTGATCAGCAATGGTGCAAACTGGATGGTATCGGCACAAAGCCTGCCCGGTGGTTCAGGAACCAACTGGTCGCAAAATGGTAACTCAGTAGCTTCTTTAAAATCCATTGGTACCATCAGTAACTATTCTCTGCCTTTTATAACTAATAATACAGAAAAAATGCGGCTTACCAATACCGGTAGTCTTGGTGTGGGTACATCAACTTTTAACGCAACTAACCCCGAAAAATTATTGGTAGATGCTGGTACTACTACTTCGGTAAATGCCATAGTAGGTAAAGGGTCAATAGACAGTTATTTGCAATTGAATATTCAGAATAATTCTGCCGGCACAAGTTCATCATCAGATGTGGTAGCAACAGCTAACAATGGAGATGAAACCACTAACTATGTTGATATGGGGATTAATGGTGGCAATAATGCCAGTGGTGTAATGGGAGCAGCTAACGATGCGTATTTATATAATATGGGTCAGAACATGTTGATAGGAACAGGAACAGCATCAAAATCATTAGCGTTTTTAACAGGAGGAACCTCTCAATCAGCTAATGAAAGAATGCGTATTGACGGAACAGGTAAAGTAGGTATTGGTACCAACGCTATTCCCAAAGCAGCAATTGGTGCAGCTAAATTTGCCATTGAAGGAACCGGTTCGTCATTAAGTGGCCCGCATTTACAATTCACTACTTCGGCAGATAACTATCCTTTATCACAATATTTACATTGGTCACACGATGCCGTTTACCATACTTATGATGCTTATTTTGATGGCGCCTGGAAAAGCTCTACTACAACAGGTGGTAATTTTGTAGAGGGAAAAGAGAATGGAAGGTATTACTGGCAATATGCAAATACCAACACTCAAGGTGGTGCAATTACATGGAACAATGGTATTGCTTTAACTAACACCGGCACTGTTGGAATTGGAACAGCTACCTTCAACGCCACTAATCCTGAAAAATTAGTAGTTGATGCCGGCACCACTACTTCTGTAAATGCTATTGTAGGTAAAGGAAGTATCAACAACTACCTGCAATTGAATATTCAAAATCAATCAGCTGGTACTGCTTCTTCATCAGATGTTGTGGCCACAGCCAATAATGGTGATGAAACGACTAATTATATCGACATGGGTATAAATGGTAGTGGTAATACCAGTGGTGTGATGGGTAATGCTAATGATGGTTATTTATACAATGTGGGGCAGAACCTTTTAATGGGAACTGCAACTCCATCAAAATCGCTGGTATTTATGACTGGTGGTACTACACAATCCACTAATGAAAGAATGCGTATTGATGGGAACGGAAATGTGGGTATCGGAAATACAAGCCCTGCTTATAAATTACAGGTAACTGCAGCAAGCAACCCATTGTATTTAGGCGGTGTGCAAACAGGCGCAGGTACTGATAGTGTGGTAACTATCAACAATGGTGTTATCAGAAAAATTAGCGCTGCCGCAGCTGCGGCTAATGCCTGGTCTTTAACAGGTAATGCAGGTACAACTCCGGGCACAAACTTTATAGGAACAACAGATGCCCAATCTTTAATTCTAAAAGAAAATGCCACACAGGTAGGAAAATTTGATGCCAACTCCATTGCTTTTGGTAATGGTGCAACAATTAATAACGCTACTAACTCATATGTATTTGGTACTTCAGCCAATGTAGGATTTAATAAAAATCATGCGTATGCTATTGGTAGCAGTGCCACAGTAACTGCCGACAGCTCTTTTGCAATTGGTATTGGTGCAGCCGCCAACGGAGGTAACTCATTGGCAATAGGTAATGGTGCTGCGGCAAACAATACTAATTCGGTAGCGCTTGGTAAAAGTGCAATAACTGCATATAGTATAACCGATGCGTTGGCTCTTGGTACTAATGCCACTGCAAACAATTCCAATTCAATTGCAATAGGCGGAAACAGTACATTGGCAAATAAAACTGTAACAAATGCTACCAGTGCTATTGCTATCGGAACGGGTGCTGTTGCTAACAGTACAAATGCTATTGCTTTCGGTACAGGTTCATCAACCGGTTTTAGTCTTACCAATCCGGTAGCTATTGGTGTTAACAGTTTGGTTAATGGCAGTAATGGAGTGGCTGTTGGTAATGGTGCTTCTATTGGCAATATTGCTAATGCTACGGCATTAGGTGCCGGTGCATCAGTATCCAGCACCGGAACAAACTCTACAGCTATTGGTTACAACGCTTCTGCAACTTTGGCTAATGAAGTAATCATTGGCGACCGTGGTAACAGCAGCTTATCTGTAGGCATTGGTACAGAAACTTTTTCAGGTACCAACCGTGAAAAATTATTGGTAGACGCTGGAACAACTACATCAGTAAATGCAATTGTAGGTAAAGGTTCTATTGATAGTTACCTGCAATTGAATATTCAGAATAATTCTGCCGGTACCAGTGCATCATCTGATGTAGTGGCCACAGCTAATAATGGTAACGAAACAAGCAACTATATTGATATGGGTATTAATGGAGGTAGTTATACAGGTGGTGTAATGGGTGCTGCTAATGACGGCTACCTGTACACTATGGGAAATAATTTTCTGCTTGGTACTGCTAATGCATCAAAATCACTGGTGTTTATGACTGGCGGTACTACTCAATCCACTAATGAAAGGATGCGTATAGATGGTAGTGGTAACGTTGGTATTGGTACTAATACACCCACAGCTAATTTTCATGTAGCCACTACTGCAACAACTTCAAGTACAATTGCACAGTTTTTGGCGCCTGGCTTAACCACTAGCAATGCTACTTATTTAAAATTGGGTAAGTCACTTTCTACCGGCGATCAGGCAGATATTGTTTACAATTGGACGGGTGCCAACAGTAACTCCAATTACCTGGGTTTTGGTTTTTACAGTAAACCTATTTCAATGGCTGTAACCAATGGAGGAAATGTTGGTGTAGGAACTACCACACCAGCTTCTACTTTAGAAGTTAATGGCAGCCTTGCATTGGCAATTACTACTAAAACGGCTACTTATACAGCCACTGCCAGCGATCATACTATAATATGTAATAACACCGGGGCTGCTATCACTATCAACCTTCCTGCAGCAGCAGGTTGTTCAGGAAGGGTATATGTGGTTAAGAAAATTTCAGGAATGTTGCTTAACGTAACTATTGATCCCAATGCTTCAGAAACTGTTGATGGGGTTACTACGAGAGTATTAACAACGCAGTACGAAAGTGTAATGATACAATCGGACGGAGCTAACTGGTTTATATTATCAAAAAACTAAACTGGTATTTATTACTTCACTACTATTTAGTAAAAAAATATAAATACTATGAAAATAATTATAAGAACAGCCTCCGTTTTTGTTTTGCTGTTTGTTATCAATAGCTGTTTAACAGCCCAGGTAACAGTGCAGAACAATGGTATTCTTGGGGTTCCTGCATCGGGTATATTTTATATCAACGGGCCTTTAATAAATGCATCAGGGGCAGCACTTACCAATAACGGCAGCCTTTATGTACAACAGGATATTACCAATAACCAGGTTAGTATGTCAGCAGGTACCGGCACTTTATATTTAAACGGTACCAGCATGCAATCCATTTCAGGATCGCAAATGTTTAAAACCTATAACCTGGTTACCAATAACAGCGCAGGCATTACTATAAACAATAACCTTAGTGTAAGTGGTGTGCATACATACACTGCCGGTTTAATTACCACATCGGCTACACCTAACTATATGGTGTACGAGGCGGGCTCATCCTATACCGGTGACGATGATACCAGGCACGTAGATGGCTGGGTGAAGAAATTTGGGAATACCGATTTCATTTTTCCTGTGGGCAATGCTACTTACGAACGCACTATTGCGTTAACCAATCTTACAGCCAGCAGTGAGTTTAATGTAAAACATTTTGATAACCCAACACCCAACCGTATCAATCTTTTTTCTCCCATTGTATTAATTGATACCAATGAATACTGGAAGATCAATAAGATAAGCGGTGCCAATGCCAAAGTGGTAATGAATTGGGATAATACAAAAATACCTATACCGCAGGTATTGATTACCGGTATAAGGGCAGGGTATTATAATGGAACCTTCTGGACAAATATCGGTGGCACAGGTGTTGGGGCTGTTGCAACAACAGGTACAGTTACGTCGAACAGCGTGTCGGCATTCAATAATAATTTTACCATTGCCAGTACCAGTTGGGTATTGCCTTTGGATATTATCAGTTTTACAGGAGTGCGTAACGGCAATTATAACCGGCTTAACTGGACCATCGGTAATGAAGTAAACGTATTGCATTACGAATTGCAACGCAGTAACGATGCCGTTAGCTTTAATACCATCAATATTCAGCAACCTAAAAATAGCAGCAGTACGGAACAGTACACTTATGATGATGTGGCTGCCATGCTGGGTAAAGTGTACTATCGTTTAAAATGTATTGATGATAACGGGCAGATAAAATATTCTGGTATTGTAATTATTACTGCAACACAGGACGGTCGTAAAGATTTTTATGTATTGAGAAACCCTGTAAGCGACAGGATAGATATTTATGCCAGCGATATCGTTAAAGGCACTTACAATTATACTATTGCCAATACCGCAGGGCAAGTGGTACAAACGGGAATACTGGATATTAAGAACCAGGGTGTGTACACCATCAATTTACAAGCTTATTTATCTAAAGGAATGTATATGCTGATAGTGCGTAATGCCAATAATACTTTGCAAAAAAGTATTTTGAAAGAGTAAACAGGGTGTTGTGATGATACGCTGTGGTTTTTGGTTATAATGGATATATGCAAACGGCGGGGATTTTATAATCCCTGCTTTTTTATTGTATAAACTTATTGCAGCGCTGCCAGCCTTACAAAGGTTGGCAGCGCTTTTTCACTCCCATCTTTGCATGAAAAATCCGTTAAAAAAACTATCTTCATAAAAAATAATATTATGGAATTGCAAGCACAATTTGAAAAAGCAGCAGCTGATAGTAAAAACCTTTCTTCAAAACCAGATAATGAAACCTTACTGCAATTGTATTCCTTATACAAACAAGGTACCGAAGGTGATGTCAATACAGAAGCACCATCAAACCCTTTTGATTTTGTAAGCAAAGCAAAGTACGAAGCCTGGTTAGCTTTAAAAGGTAAGGCAAAAGCAACAGCAATGGAAGAATATGTAGCACTGGTAGAAAAGTTGAAGGCGTAGAATAAAGGTTTATCAATTCATAAAGGTTTTACATGCTGCATAAAGTATGTTTACGCAGGAAAAGTAGAAATAAAAATCTGGTCATAACCGTAAGTATGAAATACATCGTTTTATTCTTAATCCTGATTAATGTACAACAATCAGCACTGGCACAGGATATCCTGATACCCTACAGAAAAGATACGCTTTGGGGTTATGCAGATGAAACTGGTAAGGTAGTGGTAAAACCTCAGTTTTACCGAACTGAATTCTTTGGACGAGGGAAATATAATTTTCCGTTGAAAATGATGGATAACGGAAAGCGTCTGACAGCCATTGTGAAAAATAACGGCACTATTATAAGCGATGCAAAGTTTTATTATGTAAACTACTTAACCAGTTTAAGCGGATACAGTTTTGAAGATACCAAAAGAAACGATGCTGGTTATAAGGCCTATGCAAATGCGTTGCAATACAGGGGCATGCTGGCTGATAATTATTTCCTGGTAAACCCGGGTATGGAGTTAAAGGACCTTCAATTGATAGATAGCAATGCCAACGTGATTTTTGAAGATATGGAATCTATCAGCATTGCAAATTATTATGACGAAGGGTATTTTAATTTTTATTTCAGGCGTAATAAAAAAGATGGCCTGGCCAATTATAAAGGACAGGTTTTAATTGCACCGTTATACGATCATTTAAACTTTCTTGTAAGAAAGAATAAGAAGGATTATGTGGTAGCCTCTAAAAATGGAACACAGGGTCTTATTAATCTGCAGGGCAAAACAATTATTCCCTTTGGTAAGTATCAAATAAAGGAATACGAATTAAAAGAATACCAATCATCTCCTGTTACAATCAACCAGGCATTGTTCAGCGTATGGGCTGGTGATAAACAAGCAATTTACAATGAAAGCGGAAAGAAAATAGTAGACTTTACCGATAAGGATATATATGTTGAAGCAGTACAAAAGAATGGTAAAGAACAATTAAATTTTTCCAGTACAGAAAGACGGACAATTCCCATTGACCAGGCAAAGGCTGTAGAAGACAAATTTACACAGGAGGTAGAAAAAGAAACAAGGGTTTACGCACCGGCTGAAGACAGGTCTTATGCTCCTGTGCAAACTACAAGTAAAACGGATGGCCGGTTGTTTACTATTTTTAAAAAAGGAAAATTCTTTGGCCTGATGGCGAATACGGATTCTGCAATAACCATAAAACCAGTTTATGATAGTTTGTATTGGGTAAACAGTGTCTATGACAGACGTAATAGTGTTTTGTATGCTGTAAAAGATAAACAGGTAGGCGTTGTTACTACCGATAATATTATCACTATTCCTGTCAGGTATAAAAGCCTTCTGGCACTAGCCGGCAGTTCTTATAAATATCCCATGAGAGAATATTTTATGGCAAAGAATAAGAACGATGTTGCTGGTTTGATATCACTGCAAAATGATATCGTCATTCCTTTTAATTATGCATTCATTTATTTTGAAAATAATGGTGCCGATGATTCTACATTGAATTTTATGGTAAAGAATATCAATGGCGGTATGGGCATTGTAAACAATTATAATCAAACCATACTGCCGGAAAAGTACAGCAGTTTATCACTGGTTAATGGCATGTTGTATGATGAAGGAAAAGAAGAAAAGAAAGTACATTATTTAGCAAAACTGCTCGATGGCAATTATGGTATTATATCTCAGGACAACAAAGTGTGGCTGTCTTTTTTATACGATTCCATTTGCGCCATCAGGATATTGAATAATAAAAAGGACTACAACTGGCAATCTTTTTTTACGATAAAAACACAGGGAAAATATGGGATTGTTAATAAAAAAGGGGAGTATATTTTTAAACCTGTTTTTGATCAGGCAATATTCCTCATCAACAGCAAGCTGACTGATAAGGAATATTTTGCCCAGTCAGCTGTTGGAAAAAAAGGTAGTAGCCTGGTATCTAACTTAAAAGGTTTAATAGTGGATGCGGATAAGGGATACAGCTTCAGAGAAAAAGCATCTAATAATGATTATGATAATGGGGTGCTTTTTTTTACAGATAATGCTACTCATCTTTATGGCGCCATATTATTGAATAAAAACAATGAGATCATAAAGCCGGTTTACGTTTCGGTAAATAACCGTACTTTTCTCAATGAGACTCCAAAAGCAAAACAAACCCATACTGTTTATTATATGATGGTGCAGGATAAAGATCGTATCCAGGATATTTTTACTAATACCGGGATAAAGTTTTTTGAGGATTAGAAACTCTACAGAATAAATTTTGTTTAGAACCGGCAATATTTTACCGGTATCGATACTTTAAAATAAAACAAAAGTCAGGATAGTTTTTAGTTGTCCGGCTTTTTACTGTATCAACGCCACATTTCCCTTAAGCGTCAGCACACTGCTGTTATCACAAAGAATATCTATCGTATACACAAATACATCAGGATTCTGTTTCATACCCCTTACTGTTCCATTCCATCCTGCATTGGCGTCATTGGGCATAAAGCCATTTTTCTCATACACCACTTCGCCCCAGCGGTTGAAGATGCGTAAGGTTTTAATGGAGAACAAGCCGGTACCTCTTGGATAAAAAATATCATTTACCCCATCGCCGTTAGGAGAAAAAGTATTGGGTATAAAAACATTGGCACCATTACAAATAACAAATACGGTTACACGATCACGGGTTTTGCAGCCACCTGCATTCCTGGCTTCAACTACGTACTCAGTAGTTTCTCTTGGTTTAACAGTTACGCCGGGATAATGATTTTGTACAATGCTTTGTGTAGGAGTCCATGTTACCGCACTTACATCTGCAGAGATAGTTGGCATCAGGTCAACACTTTGGCCTACATTAATGGTTTTATCATTGCCTGCTTCTACAGTAGGTATAGGATAAACTTTTACTGTAACAAAACCGGTATCTCTGAAACATGCTTTATCATCTGTGCCAATTACTTTATAGGTGGTGGTGTTTTGAGGAGTTGCTAAAGGAGTGGCACTGGTTGTACTGCTTAATCCCGTTGAGGGGCTCCATACATAAGAGAATCCTCCGCTGGCAAATAACCGTACCGAACTTCCTTTGCATAATGTATCACCAAGGCTGTTGAGCATAGTAAAACGCTGTTTTACTTTTACCAATACGCTATCGGTATTGCTGCAACCTTGAAGTGTTGTTCCTTTTACAATATAGTTGGTAGCAGAGTCGGGCCTTGCAGTTGGTTTGGCACAATTGGTACAACTCAATCCTGTAGCAGGAGTCCAGGTATAAGAAGCCGCACCGGTAGCAGTTAATGAAACACTGTTGCCCCTGCACACTAAAGTATCCACGCCTGCATCAATAATGGGTACTAAAAACGCATCAATAGTCTTAGTTATGGTATCTGCACATCCGCTGCTGTTAATAGCAATCAGTTGAGCATTATACGTTCCTGCAGTAGCATAAATTTGTAATGGCGGATTTTGTACAATGGAGGTAATACCGTTTCCAAAATTCCAGTGCCATTGTATAGCCGAAGTGTCTGGCACTAATAATTGTCCCTTAAAGCTAACCGTTAGTGGCGCACAGCCATTGCCAGTGCTGCCAATACTGGCTTGGGGCGATGCCACAATTCTTACCGGCGCAGGATTTTTTAAAGTATCAGCACAACCACTTTGTGTGGTAACAATTAATTGTGGATAATAAAGCCCTGGAGTGCTATAAAAATGCGTTGGGTTTTGCAAAGCAGATGTATTACCATCTCCAAAATCCCATGCATAACTTGCAATAACATCATTGCTCATGGATGAATCAGAAAAACTGATAGAAGCTGCATCACAATAATTATGATTGATAAATCCAAAGTTGGCAGCAACACCATTTACTACAATTGTATCCGGGCCAAGCACAGGAACTACACATCCCCCCGGATCTACCAATATCATTTTAGGTACATAAATACCGGGAATGGTGTAAGTATGAGACATTACAGAATCTAAAGTAGACGTGGTGGTACCATCATTAAAATCCCAGATAAATGAAAGCCTGTCTTGCGTAGTAGCAGCAAAATGTACCGTTAAAGGTTTGCAGCCATTGGTAGGGCCGTAGGTAAAATTACCTAGCGGACCACGTACAGTAATTTTCTTCTGATAAACATCGGTGCAACCGCCGGGGCTGGTAACAGTTAATTTAGCAAAATAAATTCCAGGTACATTATAAAAGTGAGAAGGGTTATCAGATTGTGTGGAAGTACCGTCGCCAAAATCCCAGTTTACTGCCGTAAAGTTTTGCGAATGGTTGGTAAAGCTTACAAATAAAGGTGGGCATGTTCCCAAAGAATCGCTCATGCTGAAATTGGAATGAGGTGATACAATCCTTACATAATCAGGAATGATGAGCGAATCACTGCAACCATACTGGTCGGTAATAAATAATTTTATCGTGTATAACCCATCAGCGGCATAGCTGTGTGTTGGATTGACTGAAGTACTGGTAGTACCATCCCCAAAATGCCAGGTATAATTTAACCCCGGGCCTGTTGATGTATTGGAAAATGTAATGAGTTTGGTGGGGCAGGATAAAGTATCCACCGTAGCAAAATTGGCTACCGGTTTTGAAATAGTAATGATACTGGGATGTACTATAGAATCGATACAACCTTTACTATCTGTAACTTTTAGCGACACCGTATAAACGCCAGGTCCGCTATAAGTATGTTGAAACGGAGGAGTTGTCAACGTATCAATGATACCATCTCCATAACTCCATATCCAGGTAGAAAGAGGGTGTATACCATCCGGTACAGAATTATCAGTGAAGGTTATGGCACTTAACAAACAACTTCCGGGTACACCGGGGGCAAAGCCTGCAGTGGGGCCATCTACCTGTATGTACAAGGGTTTAATTAAAGTGTCTTTACAATTAAAAATATCAGTTACTATTAATTGTACAGTGTATTTGCCTGCAAGCGTATAGGTATGTGAGGTGCTTCCGTTGCCACCTGTGGCGCCATCGCCAAACGACCATTCGTAACTGGCTACATTGGCATTGTTATTACCGGTAGCAGTAAAATTCACCACATTGTTTTTACAGATAACAGAATCAGAAGCTGTAAAACTGGCTCTTTCATCAATAATACGTATCGATGTTGTTTTCGTGTATTCGCAACCTGTAGTATAATTTTTAACCCGTAAAGAAATGGTGTAAGTGCCGGTATCTGCAAAAGTATGCACCGGACTTTGTTGTGTAGAAGTATTGCCATCGCCAAAATTCCAGTTCCATTCATCGGCACCAATAGATTTATCAGTAAACGTACGGGTTTTAGATTTGCACAAAAAATCTACATCAAATGCCGCAATAGGCGGATTGATATGTACATAGTTTAAAAATTTAATAGAGTCGCAGCAACCGGCATTGCAAACAATTAAAGTAATATTAAAATAGCCGGTATCTTCATAAGTATGTGTAGGGTTTTGTTCATTGGATGTAGCGCCATCACCAAAGATCCAAAGCCAGTTAGTAATTGTGCCTGTGGAAAGGTCTGTAAAATTTACGGGCATATGAGCACACACGTCTCTTGGCGTAGCTACTAAATTAGGCACCGGTTTTACGGAAGCAGTAATGCCTCGTATAACCGTTGCGGTGTCTGTACATCCGCCGGCAGTAGTTATAATCAGTTGTATATCATAAACACCTGCAGCAAAAACATGTGTTGGATTTATAGCGGCAGATGTATTGCCGTCACCAAAATCCCAGTGATAACTTACCACGGGATCCACTGAGTTTACAGTAGAAGAAAATGTCCAGGTTAAAGGAGCGCAGGCTGCAACCGGTAAATTATTAATGCTCACTTGCGGTGGTAGAATTTTTACCAGGTCAATTTTTTGTAAAGTATCTGAGCATCCGTTGGCATTGGTTATAATTAAAGTAACGGTAAATGTTCCCGTGCTGTTGTATGTGTGTGTAGGGTTGCGTACAGTGGAAGTACTACCATCGCCAAAATCCCAGTTATAGGTTGCAGCACCTGCACTGGTATTATTGAAGCTAACAGTAAGTGGAGCCTGGCAGGCGCTGGTGTTGGCTGCGGTAAAGGCTGCTGCAGGTTTACTTAAAACCGTAACGGTTTTGTAAGCCGTATCAAGGCAACCACCAAAATCTGCTATTAAACGTATTTGATACACTCCCGGTGTGTTGTATATTTTTATTGGATTTATTTGTGTGGATGTGGTGGCATCACCAAAATCCCATGCGGCGGCAACAGGTGCCGGTGCAGAGGTATTGGTAATGACTAATGGAACATTTACACAAACACTATTAGCGCTGGTAAAAGCAGCATTGATAGTGCCTATATTGATAAGATTGGTTTTTGTAATGGTGTCCGTACAACCGCCACTGTTAGTAGTGATCAGCCTTACGGTATAAACGCCTGCGGTATTGTAAATATGAGAAGGGTTGGCTGTGGTGGCAGTACCGCCATCACCAAAACTCCATTGATAATTTAGTATACCCGTACCTGTAGATAAATTTTGAAAATTAACCGTTACCGGAGGATTACAGGCAGAAGGAATGTTGTTTGAAAAGTCGGCATGTACGCCGCTGCTGATCTTTACATATTGCAGCTTGGTTAAAACTTTGCTGCAACCAAAACTATTGGTTAATCTTAAAGTAACATTGTAATTACCCGATCCGGCATAAGTATGCGACGGGCTTTGAATATTGCTTGAAGCACCATCACCAAAGTCCCATTGCCATGTGCTGATAGTACCACTGCCGGCAGAACTTTGATCTGTAAAATTTACGGGTAAAGGAAAACAGCCTGTTAAAGGAGCACCTGTAAAAGCAACAGTGGGTGAAGCATTTACTGTAATATATTGCGATTTGATGATGACATTAGAATCACCATTTACATCATGTACTACTAATTTGATAGTGTATTGGCCCGGATTAAAATAGGTAACGGAAGGATTTTGAAGAAAAGAGATAGTGCCATTGCCAAGATCCCATTTCCATTGTGTGGGCGAACCTGTAGATTGATCGGTAAAACTTACAACAAGCGGTGCACAACCTGCTAAAGGTGTGGCTGTAAAATTAGCAGTTAGTTGAGCTTTTGTAGAAAAGCTAAAAAAAACTAATAATACAATAATTAAACTGTATTTGACTCCAGAATTGGCAGTCATTGTTAGTGCGTTGTTTTTTATGAATAATTGGACAGTACAACCCAGGGCTGTATGCTGCTATAACTCAAAACCAAATAAAAAATTGTGTTAGAAAGAAAATAACCAGGACGAGTATTTCCGTTGCGGTTTAAGACAATTAGTATAAGGTTGTAAGCTAAAAATTCTGCGAAAGGCTAAGTTAATGGAATTTATCCACATTTACAAGCGTTGCATGTGCAAAACTTTTGGCTCGGTAGTGCCCCAGGGAGCTAATTCCATAACGGGAAGGGCTTTTTTAGTGAATTTCCATTCCCTGTTTAAGAAGCTGAAAGACGTAACTGAGGTAGGCAAGGTGATCACCAGTTTACTATAATCGTCATTAGAACTCCAGGTGCCGGTGAGTACAGTGGTGCCCATTGTTGCAGTCATAGGGCCATCCAATAAGGTATTTTTGGTGAGCTTAAAAGTATAACCATTAAACTGGGCAGTAAGGCTGGTACCATTGTCGGTGGCCTCTTCCACCACAAAATCTTTGTTTAAAATATTATCTTCAAAATATTGTTCCAGTAAACTTCTGTTAGCCGCAATGATGGCGCTTTTACTGCAGCTGCTCAGCAGTAATACTATAGCAAGAATTAATGCAATAAAAAATCTCGACCTGTAAATTATACCGGGCATACCTTCATTTTTAAGTATTGTAAATATCACTGTATTTTTTAGTGGCATAATTAATGAAATGGGTACTGTTTAATGTTTCGCCTGTGGCTTTTTTACACAATTCTTCAGAAGTGTAATACCTGCCGTACGGATAAATATTTTTTTTAAGCCAGTGCAGCAATGTACTGTTATTTCCAGCTGCTATTTCCTTTTCTACAGAGTCATTTTCCCCCGTTATCGCTGCATATAATTGTGCAGCATACAAACTTCCTAAACTGTAAGTAGCAAAATAGCCAAAACTGCCATGGCTCCAATGCACATCCTGCAAACAGCCTCTTTTATCATCCGGTACTTTTACACCTAAATATTGTTCGTAATGTTCGTTCCAGTATGCAGGAATATCTTTTGTTGCGATCGTTCCGTCTATCAGCATTTTTTCTATCTCGTATCGTATCATTACATGAAAATGATAGGTCAGTTCATCAGCTTCTGTTCTTATTAATGAGGGTTGCACTTTATTGATAGCCCTGTAAAATTCTTCTGTGGTAATCTTGCCAAACTGCTTTGAAAAGAACGTTTTTGCCAACGGAAAATTGTGTTGCCAAAAGGGTAAGGCCCGCCCGACATTGTTTTCCCACAGGCGGCTCTGGCTTTCGTGAATGCTCAGGCTGGCGTATTCCCCCAGTGGCAAGCCATATTCGTCACCCGGTAATCCCTGCTCGTATAAAGCATGTCCGCCCTCATGTATACAACTCCAGGTCATGTTACCAAAATCGGTTTCATCAATCCTTGTGGTAACCCTTACGTCGGCATTATTAAAATTAATGGTAAAAGGATGTTCGCTCATATCCTGCCTGCCTGCCTCAAAATCAAATTCCATGCGCTTTAAAATTTCCACCCCAAATTTCCATTGCTGGTCTTTATCAAAATGCTGGTGCAGAAAGGAACTATCTACCTGTGTTTTATTTTTTATAGTGTTTAATAAAACGGATAACTGAGGTTTAAGGTCAGCAAAAACTTTGTCGGTGATAGCTACTGTTAATCCTTTATCATATTCATTCATCAAAGCATCATAAGGATGTTTTTCATACCCTAAAATATCCGCTTCCTGCTTTTTTAGTTTGATCAGGTCATCCAATGGTTGCTGAAAACCGGCAAATGAATTTTCTTTCCGGGCTTGTATCCAGGCATGAAAACTTTTATTGGTGAGTTCGCTCATCTGCCGCACAAAATCACTGGTGAATTTTGTGGCTTTGTTATAATCGACCAGGCTCAGCTCCACATTCTTTTTTTCAGCATCACTCAAATCATTTTTGTCCAATAATTCCTTAAGCAATGCACCGGTTTTTTCATCGGTAAATTGCTGGTGTGCTATTTCACTCAGCGTTGCAATCTGTTTTCCCCGGATACTATTTCCTTTTGGTGGTAAATAAGTCTCCTGGTCCCATTGTAAAACTGCTGATGCGTATTTTACATCGGCTATTTTTTGCATCTTTGTTTTATATTCATTGTACAGTGCTGCTGATTTCATACTTTAATTTTTATACATGATCATTCAGGATATTCTAACTTCTTTAGAAAAAATTGCACCACTTTCATTGCAGGAAAGTTACGATAATGCCGGCCTTATCACAGGTAATGCCGGTTGGCAATGTACGGGAATTATTACAACATTAGATGCAACAGAAGATGTAGTGAAAGAAGCGATTGAAAAAAATTGCAACTTAATTGTGGCGCACCATCCCATTGTATTTGGCGGATTAAAAAAAATAACCGGCAGCAATTATGTAGAGCAAACCATTATCACCGCCATAAAAAATGATATTGCCATCTATGCCATTCATACCAATTTAGATAACGTATTGCAAGGGGTTAATGGAAAAATTGCCGATAAACTCGGACTGGTAAACCGCAAAATATTACAACCCAAAAATAATAGTTTGAAAAAGCTATTCACTTTTGTTCCTCTTGCACACGCCGAAAAAGTACGCAATGCAATTTTTGCTGCAGGTGGCGGACAGATCAGCAATTACAGCGAATGTAGTTTTAACACTTCAGGCTCAGGCACATTTAAAGCCGGCGAAAGCACCCATCCTTTTGTGGGCAAGATAGGAGAGCGTCATACCGAAGATGAAATAAAAATAGAAGTGATTTTCCCGTCATGGCTGGAAAAAGCAGTATACCATGCTATGATAGCAGCACATCCTTACGAAGAAGTGGCTCATGATATTATAGCACTTGAAAACACCAATACTTTAATTGGCAGCGGCATTGTTGGGGAATTGCCAAATTTCACGAACGAACAGGCGTTTCTGCAAAATATTAAAGAAAATTTTTACTTGTCGGTAATAAAGCACACGGCTTTAACTGGTAAACCGGTGCAAAAAGTAGCCCTTTGCGGAGGTGCCGGCAGTTTTTTAATTGGCGCTGCAATAGCGGCCGGGGCCGACTTCTACATCAGTTCCGACATTAAATACCACGAGTTTTTTGATGCCAACGGCCGGCTGGTAATTGCCGATATTGGCCACTATGAGAGCGAACAGTTCACCATCGACCTGTTATTTGAGGTTTTGACAGAAAAATTCCCTAACTTTGCCGTCCTTAAAACTGGCGTAAACACCAATCCAGTCCAGTATTTTTAAGATAGTGAGGAGATTTAAAGACACCTGTTCTAAAGCACGCTTTAAAAATCCGGAATCTAAAATCTAAAATCTAAAATTAAAATATGGCTTCAGTAAAAGATTTCTCCGTTGAAGAAAAATTAAAGTCCCTGGTATTATTGCAAAAAATAGATTGCAAACTGGACGAAATTCAAATTCTTAAAGGTGAATTACCTATGGAGGTTAAAGACCTTGAAGATGAAATTGAAGGATTACATGCAAGACAAACCCGTGTGGAAGAAGAGATAAATGGTATCCAGGAATTTATCGAACAAAAGAAAAATGGTATCAAAGAAGCTGAAGAGCTGATTAAAAAATACGAAAAGCAAAGTGAGAATGTAAAGAATAACCGTGAGTTTGAAGCAATCAATAAAGAGATTGAAATGCAAACCCTGGAAGTGAAACTTTGCGAAAAGCATATTAAAGATGCTACTGAAGAAATTTCTGATAAGGCAAGACAATTGGAAATTGCAAAGAAAGCAGTTGCCACCAAAGAACACAACCTTGCCGGTAAAAAAGGCGAATTAGAAAAGATCATCAGCGAAACTGAAAAAGAAGAAAAGCATTACAATAAAGAAGCAGAAGCAGCAAGAACGCATGTGGATGAAAGATTGGTATTAAGCTACGACCGCATCCGTAAAAATTACCGTAATGGTTTGGCAGTAGTACCGGTAGAAAGAGATAGCTGCGGTGGTTGTTTCCATGCTATTCCTCCGCAAAAACAAAGTGAAATTAAACTGCGTAAAAAAGTAATGGTTTGTGAAAACTGCGGCCGTATTTTAGTAGATGCAGATTTAAATGATACTGTAGAAGTAAAATAAGTACTCTGGATATTCTATCCGGATTTATCACAAAATAATAAGAACATCCCGACTTTCGTCGGGATTTTTTTTTGCCACAGATTACACAGATTACACAAATTTTTTCTTACGGCAAATGGATTGTATTTATCTGTGGAATTTGTGTAATCTGTGGCAAAATAATTTCTTTAGAAATTCCAGGTAATTCATGGCAAAAAAAAACTAATTTGCTCTATCAAATTATGCTTTTAAAATTACACATACAGAACTACGCTATCATTGACGACCTGGTTATCGACTTCAGTGATAACCTTAATATCATCACTGGCGAAACAGGTGCCGGTAAAAGTATTTTAATGGGCGCCCTGGGCTTAATACTGGGCGAAAGAGCCGATAGCAGTGTATTACAACAGAAAGAAAAAAAATGCGTGGTGGAAGGTTATTTCAACAGCGAAAACAAAACTGCAGTAAAACAATTTTTAATCGCCAATGATTTAGATGCCGATGAAGAACTGGTGATAAGAAGAGAGATTGCAGTTAATGGAAAATCGAGGGCCTTTATTAATGATACACCGGTAAATGTAAACCAGCTTAAAGCATTAAGTGCTGCATTGGTTGACTTGCACCAACAGTTTGACACTTTAGAATTAGGTGACGCAGATTTTCAGCGGGAAGTGCTGGACGCATTAGCAGATAATGGAAAATTATTACAGCAGTACACCACACAGTTTAATCAGTACACCAAAACAAAAAAGGAATTACTGGAATTACAACAACAACAAACTGCTGCCAATACCAGCTACGACTATAATAAATTTTTATTCGACGAACTGGAAGAAGCTAATTTTAAAGACAATGAATTAGAAGAACTGGATGCAGAATTAAAGTTGTTAAGTAATGCAGAAAATATAAAACAGCAATTAGGCAGCATTTACTTTGAATTGAAAGAAAGTGAGCAGCCGATAGTGCAACAGTTAAAAGCATTGAATAACCGCTTACATGCTTTAGAGCAATACCACGGTTCTGTTGAAGGATTGAACAAGCGCTTGCTTAGTACACAAATAGAATTACAGGATATAGCAGATGAACTGGAGCAAATTAATGATAGCGTGCAGTACAGCCCTGATCGCATACAGGAAGTAAATGATAAAATTTCGTTGGGCTATAAGTTGCTGAAAAAACATGCTGTAAATTCCACTAACGAATTACTGGCTGTTAAGGAAGCCTTACAGGAAAAATTAAATGATGTGCTGAACATTAGTGAAGCCATTGCACAAAAAGAAAAACTAACCGCAACATTATTGCAGCAATGTGAGCAGCTGGCAAAAACAATATCTGCCAACCGCCATAAAGCCATCAAACCCTTTACCGAAAAAGTAAACGGTTTATTAAAGCAGGTGGGTATGCCCAATGCACAAATTAAAATTGAATTGACTGCTGTTGAATTAAATCATTCCGGCAGTGATGCCATTGAATTTTTATTTGATGCCAACAAAAGCAATCGCTTTGAACCATTACGCAAAGTGGCCAGTGGCGGCGAATTGAGCAGGCTCATGCTTTGCATAAAATCTTTGGTAGCACAAAAATTACAATTACCTACTTTAATATTCGATGAAATTGATACTGGTATCAGCGGTGAAGCCGCCAAACAAGTGGGCAACATCATGAAAGAATTATCAAAAGGCCATCAGTTGATTGCTATCACACATCAACCACAAATAGCTGCAAAAGCCAATGCACATTATTTTGTGTACAAAGCCATCAAAGGCGATAAAATTATTACCTCCGTTAAATTATTGAACAACGACGAACGCATTACCGCTATTGCACAAATGCTGAGCGGCGAAAAGCCCACTGCTGCTGCATTACAGAATGCGAGGGAGATGGTGGGGAATTAAATCTTTCACTATGAAATTTGTATTTACTGTTTTTTTTGCTGCTATCTTTTTTGTTTCTTATTCTCAGATACAAATAATTTCAATAGAAGGTGTAGTTAAAGATTTTGAGGGAGCTCCTATTAACGGAGCTACAGTCAGATCAAAACATACAAGTCCGGGCACTTCAACATCTTCAAATGGAACATTTAGATTAGATGGATTGAAACCTGGAGATACATTGGTTTTTACAAGTGTAGCCTGGCAAAAAGCATATTTTGTTGTTCAAAGAAAATACAATCGTTTAAATTTCCGGTTACTCAGGGATACTTTGCAAATATTTGTAAGGGAGAATAAAAACTCGACTTACTTTCTTGTTAGCGGAGCCGCATCGGATTACTCCAGGCCTTACAGAGTAATTGATTTTGACGAAACCTTAAATCCGGTAACCGAAGTAAAAAAGAAGGATGAAAGCTACATATTTACAAAGGTTGAAGTGAATCCCTATTTTTATACCAGCTATCCGGATTTTGCAGATAGCCTAACTGATGATATCAATAAGTTGAAGATGCGGAACAGGCCGAAAAAGCCTGCAAACATATTGGTTTATCTTTGGGTAAAAGGAGACAATAAGATTGAGGTAAATTCAATTACCGGAAATGTTAAAGATGAGGTTAAGGAAATTATTAAAAAAAGATTTCAAAGTATTCCGAAGATATATTCAGCCATACAAAACGGAAAAACCATTAATGTTTTAGGTTTTGTCAAAATCCAGATTGATATTACAGATGACAAAAAGGTGATGCTGAAAATGGTAAACACCTGATGAACAAATGACTTTTTTAGTGATACCATATTTATTAGCCATTCTTGGTATTCCCGCATTAATGACAATCCCTTTTTATTTTTTCAATAAATATTTACTGCAAAAAATCAATCCCGGGGATAGTGGAAAAAAGCTGCTCCTGTATTTTGTAATAGTCATTACTTGCTTGTTCGTTTACATTTCAATTGGCGTGCTTTTGATAGTAGAAGCAGCAAAACTTTTCAAGTAGCTTTTTTGAATAAATAGTTTTTATCTTTACCGCCATTAAAAGCCAAAACCATTTTATGTCATACAACTTACTAAAAGGAAAACGTGGTATCATCACCGGCGCATTAGACGAAAACTCAATTGCCTGGAAAGTAGCAGAAAAAGCACATGAAGAAGGTGCCACATTTGTTTTAACCAATGCACCCATTGCCATGCGTATGGGAGAGATCAATAAGCTGGCAGAAAAGACCGGCAGCCAGATCATCCCTGCCGATGCCACAAGCGTAGAAGAATTGACTAACCTGTTTACACAAAGCCAGGAAGTACTGGGTGGTAAAATTGATTTTGTATTGCACTCCATTGGTATGAGTGTGAACATCCGTAAAAAAATTCCGTATACAGAAAGCAACTACGATTACTTCATGAAAGGCATTGATGTAAGTGCGATGAGTTTTCATAAGATGCTGGCAGTGGCAAAAAAATTAGATGCCATAAACGAATGGGGTAGCGTGGTAGCATTAACGTATATGGCTGCACAACGTACGTATCCGTTCTATACCGATATGGCAGATATTAAAGCAATGCTGGAAAGTATTGCCCGTAGCTTCGGCTATCATTATGGGGTAGATAAAAAAGTGCGTATCAACACCGTTTCTCAGTCACCCACCAAAACCACGGCAGGCACCGGTATCAAAGGCTTTGGCGATTTCTTTGATTATGCCAATGCCATTGCACCATTAGGTAATGCCAGTGCAGAAGATTGTGCTAATTACTGCATCACTTTATTCAGCGATTTAACCAGGATGGTTACTATGCAGAATTTATTTCACGATGGCGGCTATTCCACAACGGGTGTAAGCAATTATGTAATGGAAAAATTGGGCGTACCGGAAAGTTAAGAGCTTTGTAAAGTATATAAAGAAAATAAAGTAGTAAAAAGTAAGCCTCCTGAATTTCAGGAGGCTCTTTAATATCGCAGAGAACCACTTGTAGCTTGCAGCTCTATACTTGCGGCTTAATATTCTTCTTCATTAAAAAAGAAATCTTCATGACTCGGGTAATCCGGCCAGATATCTTCCAGGCTTTCATATATCTCACCCTCATCTTCCAGTTCCTGTAAATTTTCTACCACTTCAATAGGGGCGCCGCTACGGATAGAGTAATCAATTAACTCATCTTTGGTAGCTGGCCAGGGTGCGTCTTCTAAATGGGAAGCTAATTCTAGTGTCCAAAACATATTATATCTCTTTAATTTTCTTAAATAATTGCAGGGCTGACTATCCCTAATTTTCCGCAAATGTATACGTTCTGTGGAAATAACCAAAAGTGTTTTATTAACGGCTGGTTTTTAAGAAGATTGTGTAAACCCCCTTAAAAGTTGCATAAGCCGTTTTTTATAAATTATTACTTACTTTTAAAGCATGTTATCAGCAAGAAATATTCAGAAGAAATACGGGCAATTACAGGTTTTAAAGGGAGTGGATATCGATATTAAAAAAGGAGAAATTGTGAGTATCGTGGGCAGCTCGGGTGCCGGCAAAAGCACGCTGCTCCACATTTTGGGCACTTTAGATAAGGCTGATAAAGGCGAGATCATCCTCAATAACCAGCGGGTGGATAAACTATCTCCTAAAAAACTGGCTGCCTTCCGCAACAAGGAAATTGGGTTTGTATTCCAGTTTCATCACCTGTTGCCGGAATTTACCGCTTTGGAGAATGTCTGTATTCCTGGCTGGATAGCCGGGGGGAAAAAGAAAGAGATTACTGCCAAAGCAGAAGAATTATTAAAAACACTGGGGCTTTCGGGCCGTTTGGAAAATAAACCACAGCAGCTCTCCGGGGGCGAACAGCAGCGTGTAGCAGTAGCCAGGGCACTGATTAACAATCCGTCTATTGTGATGGCTGATGAGCCCACCGGCAACCTGGATAGTGCTAATGCAAAAGACCTGCATCAACTGTTTATCGATTTGAGAAAGCAGTTCGATCAAACCTTCCTGATTGTTACCCATAACGAAGAATTAGCGCAAATGAGTGACAGAATTGTGATGATGAAGGATGGCAAAATAATAAATTAGGCAATAATCCGTTATCTAGCAGTTATAAGTAAAATTTTTAATTGAAAATATTCCCGAATCATTATTTTTGCACTGCACCCTAAAGGATAACTTATTTTATGAAACCGTCTACCGGCAGAGCTTCCGGCTTGATAATAGCCTTTTTATTTTTTTCTTATTACATAATGGCGCAGCGTCCGCAGTTGTATGCTTACCAGGACCTCTCTAAGTTTTCCTTTGCAAAACAAGACGACTCTTTAAAAAAGAATTGGGTATGCCCCGAATTATATAAAGAGAAAGCCACACAAAAAAAATATAAAGAGATATGGGATGGCAGAACTGATTTTATTACCAGTGCTATTGAAGCCAATAATTATATTAATGACGGAGAAATTTATAATTATATCAACCAGATCATTATCGATCTTACAAAAGGCAATCCCTCATTGATAAAACAGAAGCAACTATTACTCATCGACAGAAGTGCTTCTGTTAACGCCTATGCAGTTGGTGGTAATGTAATTGCTGTTAACCTTGGCCTGATCACTTTTTCGCAAAGCAGGGAAGAAGTGGCATTGGTTGTGGCCCACGAATTATCACATAATATTTTGAACCATCCCGAAAACTCAATGAAGGAAATGGCGGTATGGTTAACTTCTGAAGAATATAAAAATTCACTGAATGCGGTATTGGATTCTAAGTACGAACGCCTGACCAAATTGAAAAAAGTAGTGGAAGGATATACCTTCAGCAGAAATAAGCACCATCGCTATCACGAAAGTGAAGCAGATTCTTTGGCAATAGTGTTGCTGAGAAACAGCAATATCTCTTTTGATCCCAAAGCTTTTTTAAGACTGGATAGTACAGATAATGAATACAAAGAACCTTTAAAGAACGAAACCAAAACTTATTTCGCTTCTTATAATACTACCATCGAAGATTGGTGGTTTTCAAAACGTACAAAAGGATTGTCTTCAAAAAATTATAATTTTAAAGACACTACAAAACTGAATGACTCATTAAAAACACACCCTGATTGTATAGAGCGGTATAACAAAACTAAAAATCTTGTAAACATAAAAGGGGCTTTTACCCCGGTAACAGCTAGTATAAAAGAGAAGGCCAATAAAATGCTGCTCTGGAATATGTACGATAATATGGATCTTACTGCATGTTTGTACCGCATCTTTTTAGAAAAGGATAAAGGTAATGCCGACACCTGGTACGATTTTATGGCGCATAATGTTCTTGCCGGTCTTAATTATTCCAATAAACAACTCAATCGTTTTAATGCCATTGGTATAAGGCCTAAAGAATACATTTCTAAAAACTATTACGAATTGCAAACCATGCTGGAACAAATACCTGCCGATAATTTAGAACAATTATATAAATCGTCTGCTAATCAGAGTTTTTGGGGAAGTATGTCGGCGGAATCAAAAGGATTAAAAGCGCTGATGAGCACACTTAATTTTGATACAGACGATAATGACAAAAAGAAAGCCAGCGCTGCAAAAGAATTTATCAGTAGCAATCCCACAAGTATGTACTGCGAATTTGCAGACCATTTTAAAAAATAGCATTTTAACTTTTACCTGAAACTAAAAAAACATGAGAAAATTAATTGTATGTCTTACCATTTGCCTTTGTGCAACTGTGGTTAACGTAAAGGCACAATCGAAAGTATTTCAAGAAGTGAATGAAGACATTTCCTCTGAGATGAAGATCATTACACAGGATGAGGCCCTGGTAGGCTACCTCGTGTTTACCCAACTGGAAAAAGCCAGCGAAGATTCCTTTAATTACAAAATAACATTGATGGATGAAAACCTCAATGATATTGGTACTGTAAATTTCAGGGAAGAAAAACTTGACCTTGATGCTGTATCTTTTGAGCAGGATATATTATGCCTGGCTTATTTAAAAAGCAATATCAACGGAAAAGTATTTAAAAACAGGAAAGAGTACAATGCCTTTGATGCAAAAAATGCCATCTTCACCCAGTTCTTAACGCTTGATGGAAAAATTATAAAAACCAACACTAATAATATCAGTTTAAAATCTGCCGATTACGAACTATGGGCTTCACCCAGAAGTAAGTTTACTTATTATGGAGGTTTAACCCACCGTATTCAGTTAAAGAATATTTCTCAAAAAGGCTTCGCCTGTTTTTATGGCGATAAAGATGGTTGTAATTTGATCAGCTACGACCTTACAGGAAAAGAGCTATGGAAAAAAAGTATTTCTGAAGAACAGGCCTATAGTTTACTTACTTCTAAAGCAGATATTTATTTGTTGCAGAAGGTAAAAGAAAAATATTACGAAGGTGGTTATTCATTGTTAAGCTATAATGCAGCTGATGGTAAAGCCTACGATAAAATTGCTTTAAATGATAAGGAAGGCAATTCTTTAAAAGTGTTGAGTTTTGCAAATGATCCTGTAACCGGCACACCATATTTAAGCGGAAGTATAATCGACCAGGATAAAGGCAATAATATCAGCAACGGAAAACAACTTGCGAAGGGCCCTTATTCAGGTGTTTTTGTAATGGACGTAAAAGGCCATACTAAAACCGATATCAAACAAACTTTTACTTATTGGGGCGATGGTTCTCAAAAACCTGCTATCTCAAAAAGAGGTTATATCAGCGACGCAAAATCTTATGCCATAATGACTAGTTCGTTCAGGGACTATAATGGGAATACTTATTTTACAGGGTCAGAATTTGTTAAAAAAGCTAAGATCGGATCTATTGTTTCATCAATTATATTTTTACCGCTGGTTACTGTAACGCCAATCATACTGGCAGTATCGGGTACTACTAAATGTAAGGTTACCGATGTGGCTTTAATGAAATTAAATCCCAAAGGCAGCTTATCTTTTGAAACTGAGATTCCATGCGAAGATTCCAAATACCTGAGAGGAGTTTTTCCTTTGAATGGATTTTTAAACCAGAGAAGTTTTTACAGCGTGGATAATGCCAACACCAAGGCCAATTACATGATTGTTGATGATAGTAAGAACATCATGATCTACAATGTAAACCAAAAGAAAATTGTACGTACAGTACCGCATAAAGATGGAAAGATCAGGACCTATATTTTCCCTGCAAAAGAAGGCCATATCATGGTAGTGGAAAATAATAAAAAAGAAAAGTACACCAGGCTGTCTATTGAAGCGCTGAATTAAAATACACGAATGGTTTTTATAAAAATTCCTCCCCAACTAGTTGGGGAGGAATTTTTTTTATGCGGTCAGCTCTGAATAATTTATTACATAAGTTACTTATTTCATGCAACCCAATTCTCGGTTATGTAATCTTTATAACTATTACCAATAATCTAATACTTATAAAAATGAAAAAGAGAATCTTAGTTTGTGTATTTTTCTCGTTTATTATAACTCATATACTGGCGCAGAGTGGATATTATTATTATAAAGGACAACCAAAATCTGTAACTTACTCCACAAGAATTCTTTTTGTTCATTTTGCAGCTAATCTTACAAATACACAAAAACAAGATGTAATTTCAAATGCATCAGTAGATTTGCTGAATGGAAATCTTACAAATATTCCAAATTATGTCAAACTACAATCAAGAATAGTATCAGGCTGGCACTGGGTATATCCTTGTTTAATAGAATCAAAAACTTCAAACAATAACAATAAAAAAGATTCGATTAAACCCGATCCTAACTATATGCCAGTTCCTTGCGAAGGTTGCCCGGATTGTACACCACGCTATGAATATTATGAGTATAATAATTTTGACAATGCATTGTATCAGCTGTCGAATAATTCAAATGTCAGATCGGTGTCTAAAGGTTTTTCATACTTAGGTGGCATTGTAGCATCTACGGGTACAGAAGAAAATTTTTATATAAAAATAAAACCTGCTTTTACAATTAATGATTTTACAGGGTTGCTAACAAACTATAGTTTTGTAACCCAGGATGTAAGTACAGATTTTGGGAGCAGAGTTTATAAAATATCTGTAACCAGGGACAAATCAACGGATTTAATGGGCTGGGCAAACGTATTTTACAATACAGGAATGTGCGAATATTCTACCCCAAATTTTCTTGAAATTGGTAACATTACTTGTAGTAATGATCCCAGATGGCCTGAACAATGGGGATTGTTAAATATCGGACAATATAATGGAATTCCGGGTGCAGATATCAGGGCTGTAAATGCCTGGCAATTTACCAAAGGAAATAATGTAAAAGTTGCAGTAATTGATGACGGGGCTTTACCAAGCCACCCTGATTTGGCGGCTAATTATTTGCCTGGATTTAATTTTGATCCAAACAGTACTTCCATTATTGGATGGCATGGAGCAAAAAGTGCAGGTGCTATAGCCGCAATTGCAGATAATGGTATTGATATTACGGGTATAGCACCGGAATCAAAAATTATACCGGTTAAAGTGTTTAACTCTAATGACGATGCCGTAAGCATTGGCTTGGCAGATCAGTTAACAAAGGGAATTAATTGGGCTGTAGATAATGGTGCTGAAATACTTTATTGTGGCTGGGGGGTAAATTTCGAAAGTGAAATGATAGATAGGGCATTAACAGATGCAGCAATTTCAGGAAGAAATGGGAAGGGATGTTTACTTGTTTTTCCTACCGGAAACGAAAATTCAGCTATTCGCTTTCCAACCGCTACTCATCCAGATATAATTGCCGTTGGGGCAATAACACCTTGTAATTCACGAAAAATACCAATCTCAGGTTGTGATGCATATCCATATGACCCAGCCTTTCCTGAGTTTGGAAAATGGGGTAGTAATTATGGAACAAATTTGGGCTTAATGGCACCAGGTGTGAGAATGCCTGCTATAAACGTTGACCCCTCTTATAGTGCTACAGATTTTAATGGTACCAGTGCAGCTGCTCCACTAGTAGCAGGTACAGGGGCGCTAGTATTGGAAATTAATCCAAATTTGACTCAATCGCAAGTACGAAAAATAATTGAACTTAGCTCCAATAAAGTAGGCAATTATTGCTATAACTGGACACCTGCTCATCCAAATGGAGCATGGAATATAGAAATGGGGTATGGTAGATTAAATGCCTACAATGCTGCTCAACTGGCAAGGCCGGGTGTTACTATTTCAAATACAACTTACAATGTTACCTCGCAAGCGAGTAATGCTGTTACAGGAAATATTGCAATGACTTTTAATAATCTGGCATGTCCAACGACATTGCCATTTGGATTGTTCTTTTTAAAGAGGCATGAAGTTACCGCAACTATTAATTATGCTAATACTCCTAACCCAGTTATAATTTGCTCCAGTAATGGCTTTACGCAAGCTAATCCTAACGATGGCAGGCATTGGGCAGAAGCAATTAATGTTACAAATACATCTGCAACTTTAAGAACTTATGTATATTACGGATACAATAGCATTGGTCAAGAATTAGGATGGATACCTACCTCACCATCAAGCATTACCTTTAGTTACGTAGTTGTTGGAAGTCCGGTGAATATTGATTACCAATCAACACAAAGTAAGGGCAGTATTACAAAAGCAGATTCAATTAAAAAAATTCCTTTTAAATTAGATTTTGCTGATGATATTATTGTAAATGATATTCCATTTGAGTTTTCTAAAAATAGAATAACGCCAAATCCGGTTATCAATTTGCTGACACTGAAAATAAATTCAGAAATAGAGGGAGCCCAAAACATTGAAATAGTAAATTCTTTAGGTGTAAAAGTTAAATCAATTTTGAATAAATCCGTAAGTAAAGGAGTAAATACTTTGTCTATCGACGTTTCTGGTCTATCAAGGGGAATATATTTATTAAAATGCGGGACTAGTACCTATAAATTCATAAAAAGCTAAAATCGTATTACATGAAAAAGTATATCATTATTACCATCTTAATTTTTCTATTTTCTGATTGTACGGCTCAAAAAGACTATCATAATTTTTTTATTGGTTCTAACTACACTACAACAGATTTAAGCATTCCCAATTCTGCAAATAATTATAAAATAGGATTAAATGTTGGGTACAAATATGTACAAACTTTATTTAGCTCAATATCTGTCAGTGCTGGATTGGAATTTAAGATTATACAAAGTAAATTTTTAAGGCAACATTATGATAATTCTGCTATTATTTTAGATCCTCGTTCAGTTTCTGAAAGGATTAAAATTTCACGGCTTATAATACCACTACAAGCCTATTATAATTTTGTAAATAAGAAAAAATCTACTTTTTACATAATGTTCGGTACAGAAATAATTCTTTTAAATAAGGCTGATAGAACTGTAGATTATTACATACCTATATCGCCGGGCGGTTTAGTCAAAGGCACTTATACTGGCAAACAGACTATTAAATTCGGAGAGAATAATAAATCTATCGGGACAACATTTATGAGTGGAATTGGCTCCGCTTTTGAAATTAAAGACAGAAATTTTACAGTTGAACTTTCTTTTTGCAGTGATATTTCTAAAAACAAATTCCTCACTTTACATAATATAGAAAGTGATTCTTATTTTTTTACAAAGTTTAAGAGCTTGCAATTAACAGCGGGAACATCATTCTCATTTCGCAATAAAAAGAAATAATTTTTAAAACTTAATCAAATATCCTTTTGTTAGTAAATCAACAAAAGGATATTTTGTTTATACCCTTGGCTTCCAGGGAATTTCCCCCACACCCAGCAAATGGCCAATATATCTTGCCAGCACAAAAAGATAATCACTCAGGCGGTTGAGGTATTTTATAACTAATGGCTCTACAAACAGATCATGCTGTTGCATATTCACACATAATCTTTCTGCACGGCGGCAAACACAGCGTGTAATATGTGCTGTGGATATTGCTACATGACCTCCTGGTAAAATAAATGATTTCATTGCCGGTAATATTTCATTCATCCTGTCGATCTCATTTTCCAAAAGCACAATATCTTCTTCTTTTAAATCGGGAATCTTCATCAGTGGTTCTTTATCCGGGTCGCAGGCTAAAGAAGAACCGATGGTAAAAAGGCGGTCTTGTATTTCTTTTAAGGTTATCCTGGAAGGTTCATCAGTGATATTGTCAATCACCAAACCGATATAAGAATTTAATTCATCTACGGTGCCATAGCTTTCAATACGGATATGGCTTTTGGCAACTTTTGTACCACCAATGAGAGAGGTCTTACCGAGGTCGCCTGTTTTTGTATATATTTTAAATGCCATAATTGTTGTAATAGTTACAGCACAAAGCAACAAAAAATATCCGTATTAGTTCATTAAAAATATGCAGGAGACGGTCTATGCAGGCTGGGCAATAGTAGCAGGATTAGCATTTAATTTATCTGTTTCAATCAGGCCATCTCTTAAACGTACCACACGGTGTGCAAACATGGAAATATCCTCTTCGTGTGTAACCAGTATAACGGTATTGCCATCCGCATGTATTTTACCCAGTATGTCCATGATCTCATAACTGGTTTTACTATCCAGGTTTCCTGTAGGCTCATCAGCCAGGATAATAGCAGGGTTATTGATCAATGCACGGGCAATGGCCACTCTCTGGCATTGCCCGCCGCTTAGTTCGTTAGGTTTATGATGGCTTCGGTCCTGTAATTTTACTTTAGCCATAACCTCATTGGCTCTTTCGGTTCTTTCTTTTTTACTGATACCGCTGTACACCAATGGCAAGGCTACATTTTCTAATGCAGTTAACCGGGGTAATAAATTAAATTGTTGAAATACAAATCCTATTTCCTGGTTGCGAACTTCGGCAAGGTCATTATCAGGCATGCGGCTTACGTCTTTACCATTTAAAATGTATTTGCCCCCTGTGGGAGAATCGAGGCAGCCCAGGATATTCATTAAAGTAGATTTACCGCTACCGCTCGGCCCCATCAGCGCCACGTATTCATTCTTAAATACATCCAGGCTAATGCCTTTAAGCACCTGCAATTCCTGTTTGCCCAGGTAGTAGCTTTTGCGGATGTTTTCTAAATGAATTATTCCCTGCATAATAAGTTATACGTTTTAAATTATGAGTTATAAGTTAAGCTTTGAAAGTTAGTAGTAAGGTACTTACAACTTTGTACTTATAACTTATTACTTCTTTATCACTTTCGGTACTTTAAAAAATTGTTCATCATGCGCCGGCGCATTCTGTAAGCCTTCTGCACGGCTGATGCTGCCCTGTACTTCGTCTGCTCTCAATACATTTACCTGCTCACTCATGTGCAGCAAAGGTTCCACTCCCGTAGTGTCTACTTCGTTCAGTTTTTCTACAAACTTTATCATCCGCTGCAGGTCGTTTTTAATACCTTCTTTTTCAGCATCGTTAAACTCCAACCTTGCCAGGTTAGCCAGTTTATCTACCATTGCATCATTTACTTCCATACAACAAATATACTTCAGTTTTGGGCTTACCGGTTTCGGTTTTTATTTAAGTGGCACATAATTTTTTTATTGCCCATTGCCTTTTATTATCTTCGCCCACTATGGCAAAGCATAAAGAAATAGTAATGAGTGGCATCCGGCCTACCGGTTTTTTGCATTTGGGTAATTACTTTGGGGCTATCCGCAATTATATAAAAATGCAGGAAGATTTTGAATGTTATTTTATGGTGGCTGATTGGCATTCACTTACCACTCATCCTGATACCAAAGAGCTGAGAGGCAATGTGGAAAGGGTATTGGCAGAAAATATAGCTTGCGGATTAGATCCCGACAAGGCGGCTTTTTTTTGCCAGAGCCATGTACACGAAACGGCAGAATTGTACCTGTACCTGAATATGCTGGCTTATAAAGGTGAGTTGGAAAAGACAGTTACATTTAAAGATAAAGTGCGCCAGCATCCCGAAAATGTAAATGCCGGTTTACTAACCTATCCTGTTTTACAAGCTGCAGATATTATTTTGCACCGTGCCCAATATGTGCCTGTAGGTAAAGACCAGGAGCAACACTTGGAAATGGCCCGCAACTTTGCCAACCGCTTCAACCATCGTTATGGAGAAGTGTTTCCCGAACCTGTAGCCTATAATTACAATGCAGAGCTGGTAAAAGTGCCCAGCCTGGATGGAAAAGGGAAAATGAGTAAAAGTGAAAACCAGATGGCCACTTTATATCTGGCAGATGAGGATGATATGATAAGGAAGAAAGTAGCGAAAGCAAAAACCGATGGAGGACCAACAGAAATGAATTCGATAAAACCTGATTACATCGAAAATATTTTTGCACTGATGAAATTAGTTTGTACAGAAGACGTGATTGCAAAATACGAGGCGGATTATAACAATTGCACCATCCGTTATGGCGACCTGAAAAAGCAACTGGGAGAGGATATGGTGAAATTTATTGCGCCGGTAAGGGAGAAGATCAATACTATTTTACCTGATAAAAATTATTTAAAACAAGTAATGGAACAAGGTGCGGAAAAGGCCAATAAAAGTGCCGGCGAAACCATGAAACTGGTGAGGGAAGCTATGGGATTAAAATATTTCTGATTTTAGATTTTTGATTTCAGAATTTGTTTACTTTAGATGTTCCGCTTGTGAATAAACCTGCAACCGGCAATCGCAAATCGACAATTGAATTATGGCTAAAACAAAAAAACCAAAGCATATTGCTGTGGCCGGAAATATTGGTGCCGGCAAAACCACGCTTACAGAAATGCTGAGCAAGCATTACAAATGGATTCCACAGTTTGAAGATGTGGATCATAATCCTTACCTGAACGATTTTTATGAAGATATGCCGAGGTGGAGTTTTAACCTGCAGATATTTTTCTTAAACAGCCGTCTTAATCAATTGCTGGAAATACATCGTGGTACCGAAACTGTGATACAGGACAGAACAATATATGAGGATGCCAATATTTTTGCACCTAACCTGCACGACATGGGCCTGATGGGCAAACGTGATTTTGATAATTACTATAAATTTTTTGAAACACTCAAAAGCATGGTGCAACCACCCGATCTGTTGATCTATTTAAAAGCATCGGTACCAACATTGGTAGCACAAATTCAAAAAAGGGGAAGAGAATACGAAGAAAATATCAGGCTGGATTATTTAAAAAAACTGAACGAATTCTACAATAATTTTATTGATAATTATAAAGAAGGCCCGTTATTGATCATTGATGCAGATAAAAATAAATTTGCAGAAAACGAAGAACACCTTGGGCAGATCATTACAAGTATTGATAGTAAGTTGTTTGGACTATTTTAAGAAAGCTTCAAGAGGCAAGCTTCAAGGGGGCAAATTTTCTGGATAAAGAGTATTTAGTACTGTTACAATGTTTGAAAGCTGGTATCTATCATCAGGCTTCTCCCTTGCTGCTATTCCCCTTGCAGTTAATCTATAAGCGAATTCTTCATCGCATAAAACACCAGGCCCACAGAGTTCTTCACGCCAAAGCGTTCCATCAACCTGTCTTTAATAGCTTCCACTGTTCTGGAACTGATGTCCATTTTAGACGCAATTTCTGCTGCAGTAAATTCCATACAAACTAAAGTGAGTACTTCTTTTTCCCTTTCGCTTAAAACTACTTCGGTAGTTAAATTGGGATTGAATTTTTGTTTGGAATAATTTTTTTTGATGAGTACCTTATTTACAAAAGGATTCAGGTAAAAACCGGTTCGCATTACATCCATCACCGCTTTTCTTATTTCAGAAGGTTCGGTACTTTTTAAAAGATATCCTGCAGCACCGCAATCCATCAGGTGGCCTACAAATCTTTCATCTTCGTACATGGTAAGAATGATGACACGTATACCCGGAAAATTTTTAGTGATCATCTTGGTGGTATCAATACCATCTTTTACCGGCATTTTTAAATCGCATAAAATTACATCCGGCTGCGATTCAGGAATCTTAGATAAAAGCTCTTCCCCGTTTTCGGCCTCCATCACAAATTTAATATTGGTGTAGGCACGCATGGAAAGAATGACTCCTTTACGGAATATTTTGTGATCGTCTGCTATTGCAACTTTTATTTCATCCATAAGTAAGGTGGTGCGATAAAATTACGGAAAACAATCATTAATTAAAAAAATATCGAATGATGAATTTGTAATACCGGGTTTATCAGCCTTGGTAACTCTAAAAATCAGGAGACACTTTACGTAGATTTAATACCGGTAATTATGAATGTGATATGCTTAAATCAACGCTTCCATCGGCACTTCAATAGTAACTTTGTAGTAGGTATGGCTGGGGTCTATCTCAAAATATATCCTTCCTTTAAGTACTTTAATACGGCTGGCAATATTTTTTAAGCCCAGGCCCAGGGCGCTCTGGTTCAGTTTTTCAAAATCGGCCTGTACAATACCGGTACCATCGTGGTGCAGGCGAAAATACATATTGCTGCCGCTGTTGTTTTGGGTAAGGTGTATAAAACCGGCATTACTGTGTTTAAATACATTATTCACCAGTTCCTGTACAATACGAAACACTAATAATTCCTGCTCCACTTTCAGCCTTACACGGTAATCATGAAACCTGGCGCTGGCATTAATACTGCCGCTACCACTTATTTTTTGAAACAGGTCGTTTACCGCACTCTCCAAGCCAAAGTTTTTAAGGGTAGGCGGCATAAGGCTGTGGCTGATATTACGGATGAGCAAAATAGCATCATCAATAATCTGCTTGGCACTGTAAATGCTTTGTAATTGCTGGGCTTTTTCCTGGTTTACTAAATTCTCGTTAAGGTAAAGACGGGCAGTGGCTAATAAAGGGCCGGCATCATCATGCAGATCGGCGGCTATACGGTTACGTTCTTCTTCCTGAAAACGGATGGAAGCGTTTAGTAGTATCTGTTGTTTTTCTTCTTCTAATTTTTTAAGCTGAGAATTGTAACGCATTATCTTGCGTTGATGAAATATTACAAATGTTATAATACCCATAGTCAATACAAGCATCCCTATTGTACCAAAAAACATAATACTATTTATTCCCTGAGGAGAAGTGGGCGCTTGTAAGAAAAACATGACTTTTTACGTTGTTGGGTTTTATTAGTCTTGAAAAAATGGTATTGACTCTTCCGAAAGGCTTTTATTATTTTGGTTTACATTAGCAAGGGTTGTCTTTAAGTATAGTATAGATAAACAAATAAAAATGTTTTTTAGTATAATTATAGTGCTATAAATATATTTATAGGTTACCATAAAGCCTTCTTCATTTATCATGGTTTTTGAGTAAACAAAAAGAAAGAAGTTGCCGGAAAAATAGATAAGAAGGGCGGTGGCAAGCCAGAATTCCATGATGACATATAGCGGCAACTGGATTATTTCCTGCATTAATTCAAAGAAAAAGTAAATAATAAAAATGATCATTATTATGCATTCAATAGCGGCAGGATAATAACCTACAGAAGGCTGTTTGGAACTGAGGAAGTCGTAGATACAATAACAAATAAAAAGCGGCTGGATAATAATGATAATGCGTTTTGCTGTAGCATTCTTAATATTCAGATAGATAAACCAGGAAATAAAGCCTAATTCAATAACATTGAAGAAACGCAGTAAAACTGTATAAGGGTAGAATTCGCCAAAATACTTGAGCAGTATAGTGGCCATGGTATGCAGGAAGATATAAAGGATATAAACAAAAAAAACCTTTAATCCCGCTGCTCCTAACTTTTTATAGTTAATGGCAAATAGAATTAGAGGTATTAATCCTGAAAAGTTAGATAAGTATAGTAAATTCTCTTGTATTGTCTTTGGTTTTAACCAAAAGTAGTCAACAACAAGTAATTTTACAAATAATATCTATTCTCTATTAGATGATTAAGCAAAAACTTCAGTGATCCAAGGTTCCATGGTAATAAGATTTTTTTGTGGTTTATAATCAGTTTCTTGATGCAAACTTGCTCCAAAACCCTTCCGTGGGCAACTGCCCAGCCGAAATGTTAATATGTGGAAAAGTAATGAAACCCCCTGTGGTTAAGGATTTGCGTACTTGCACCAAGTAAAAAGACGGTAAAAGATGGGGTAAATGTACGAAAATAAAATAGTAAAATTACTATGGAATAAAACGTAGCTTTACCCAGGCAATTTTACTATTTCAAGTAAGTAATTGTCCGAACCTGCGGTTCCAGGCTCTAAGTAGTTTTCCGGGGCGGGGGTAGAAACTGATAAAAAACCAGTTTACAATCACATTTGCCAAAAGGCAGCAATTGTAAACTTAAAAACATTTTGGTTCAGAGGTATTGGATGTAAAACGGGCAATTAATTAGTTGATTAACACTGGCAACACAAGCACAAACAGGTTCTTCTTGGATATCAGGCTACTTAAAGCTTTAGTTTTTTGGATAATTGGATAAAATTTTTTCGTGTGCCAATGTCAATCAACTGCAACAAAAATAGGGCGGTGTGCAGGGGAGAACAAGAGCATTAATGCTCGTTTTTGGGTTTACAGGATTTACTTTATATCAAGTAATAGTGCAAAGGGGTATCGTAAATTAACGATACACAAATAGCGTACCATTACTACGTAATAATGCTAAAAACGAGGTGATAACCAACAGAATGTGGAAAAGTTTTTACTACAGTGGTATACAGTATTGTAGCCTAACTGTTAATGGAAAATCGTAACTTTAAACGGATTTATACTAACCCCTTTTCTTAGACTATGAGTAACGACCACTTGATCAAGATTGCCATTGCTGACGACCACAAGATTTTCAGGGATGGTATTAAGATGGCCCTTTCAGGAAAAACCAACCTAAAAATGCTTTGGGAGGCCGAAGACGGCAAGGATATGATGCATAAGATTGCTATTAAAAAACCCGAGGTTTTATTAATGGATATCAGGATGCCCGAAATAGATGGCATTAATGGCATTCAGCTGATACGCAAAGAATACGAGGATATCAAGATCATTGTGCTTACTATGTACGACGATCAGCAGATGATCAGCAAAATGATGGAAATGGGTGCCAACGCCTATCTTACCAAAACCACCGACCCCGAAGAAATTTACGAAGCCATACTCACCTGCATGAATGACGACTTTTATTTTAACGACCTGGTGAATAAAGCAGTGATGGGAAAGTTGATGCAGAAAAAAAATGTACGTCAGCATTACGGTACCAATACGCCGGTAAATTTTAATGAGAAGGAATTAAAAATACTCAAACTGCTTGCCGAGGATAAAACCACTGAAGAAATATCTAAAATAATTTTCCTTAGCCCACGTACTATTGAAACCATACGCCAGAATATGAAGACCAAGGTGGATGCTAAAACTATTGGCGGGCTAATAATGTACGGGATGAGGAATAAGTTGATTGAGTAATAATTCTATTTTTTGGAATAGAAATCAATCAATTCAAAACAATTAGTGATATTATATAACGGGCAATCCCATACTACATCGTAAAATTCCCATCCAAAACATAGGGTAATTACACGCTTTCTTATGTTTCATTATAATTTGAACTTGCAGTTCGGCGTTAATAGATAGCAAATCTACTAATCCAAACCAAGACAAATTATATTATGATTCCCAAAAACGATAGTGACGAGCCGATAAGAGTGATTATTGCAGATGATCATGTGCTGTACCGTGCAGGTGTTAAAACCGCTTTAAGTGCCAAGAAGGACATTAAAGTAATAGCAGAAGCCGACAATGGCATGCACTTACTGAACATGCTTAAAAATATAGCAACAGATGTAATATTGCTGGATATTCAGATGCCGGTAATGGATGGTATAACTACGTTGCCCGAAGTGAAAAAACTCTATCCCAACATTAAAATAATAATGCTGACGATGATGGATGATCACAGTATGATCACCAAACTAATGGAACTGGGTGCTAACAGTTACCTTACCAAAACCAGCGACAGCGAAATTATTTACGAAGCAATTAAAACCTGTTACGAACAGGAATATTATTTCAATTCTCTTACCAACAAGGCCTTACTTACCAACCTGAAGCAAAGGAATTTTGTAACCCCCCAAAAATTAATGCAGCAGGAAGCACAGCTGAACGATAAGGAAACCCTTATCTTAAAACTGATGTGCGAAGAAAAGAGTACCAAAGAAATTGCAGATATTGTTGATTTAAGTCCCCGTACTGTGGAAGCAATAAGGGATAAGCTGAAAGTGAAAACGGGTGCCAAAAGTACTGCAGGCCTTATTATGTATGCTGTAAAGCATAAGATATTGGATGAAGAAATGTAAATTCAATACTTAAAACTAAGTCTCTAAAACTGTAATGAAGAGGTAAATCCCGCCAGCAATGGCGGGATTTTACTTTGTATCAGTGATAAGTAAAAGAATTATAACCATCGCCAGGGGGCAACCGCTGACGGGGTTTAAGGTATATTTGCATTATGAGTTGGTTTAATTACAATGGAAAGGTATATACAGAGAATACACCAATAATTGGAGCGGCCAGCCGTGGCCTCAGGTATGGTGATGGTTTATTTGAAACCATGAAAATGAAGAAAGGGCAACTTATTTTAGATAATGAACATTTTGCCCGTTTGTGGAAAGGCATGACGGTATTGCAATTTGCCATTCCCAAACATTTTGCCCCCGAAAAACTAATCGCAGAAGTATTGCAACTGGCAAAAAAGAACGGGCATGAAAAAGCAGCCCGGGTAAGAATCACTGTTTTCAGAGGAGATGGTGGTTTATACGATGCTGCCGATCATACACCCAACTATATAATAGAAACATGGGCATTACCGGATAGCAATGGTGAACTTAACAGCAATGGATTGGATATGGGTATTTATACAGCCGTAAAAAAAAGCTGCGATATACTCAGTAACTTAAAAACCAATAATTACCTGCCCTATGTAATGGGAGCATTGGAAGCCAAAAAACAAAAATGGAATGATGCTGTGGTGCTTAATAGTTTTGACAGGATTTGTGATACTACGATTGCCAATATTTTTATTATTAAAAATGAAATGATCTATACGCCGTCATTAACCGAAGCTTGTGTAGCAGGTGTGTTTAGAAAATATATTATTGACCAGATTCCTGCTACCGGTTTTTTCTGTAAAGAAAAAGAAATAACTATAGATGAATTACTGGATGCAGATGAAGTTTTTTTAACCAACTCCATTTACAATATCCGTTGGGTAAAAAGTATTGCAGATAAAAATTTCGGCAATCTCATTACACAAAAAATTTACGCTTCATTTACGCCAACCATTTTATAATTTATTTGTTACTATTTGATTATGCCAACAGTAAATATATTCTGGTTTCGTCGTGACCTGCGCCTGCAGGACAATGCAGGGCTATATCATGCTTTAAAAAGTAACCAGCCCGTACTACCCGTTTTTATTTTTGATACCAATATTTTAGATCAGCTGGAAGATAAGTCGGACAGAAGAGTTGAATTTATTCATGCTGCATTGCAGGAGTTACAAGAGCAATTGGTAAAGATGGGATCTTCGCTGGAGGTGTACCACGGCACACCTTTATCAGTTTACAAAACCTTGCTGGCTAAATATACAATTGAAAAGGTTTTCACTAATCATGATTACGAACCTTATGCCTTAGAAAGAGAAAAAGCAATTACTGAATTATTTAAAAGCAGTGGAGCTTCTTTACACACCTGTAAAGACCAGGTGCTGCTGGAAAAAGATGAAGTGTTGAAAGATGATGGCAAACCCTATACCGTATTTACGCCTTACAGCAGAAAATGGAAAGCAGTTTTAAATGAGTTTCATTTAAAACCGTATCCCACACAAAAATATTTCGCTAATTTTTACAAACAATTGCCGGTACCGATACCTTCCTTAAAAGATATTGGTTTTAATATTGTTGATGCCCCATTCCCATCGAAGGATTTGGATAAGGAACTGGTAAAAAAATACCAGGAGCAAAGAAATTTTCCTGCCATAAAAGGTACTTCAAAATTAGGTGTGCATTTGCGTTTTGGTACTATTAGTATAAGAGCGTTGGCTACTGCAAGTAAAGACCTTTCTGAAACTTACCTGAACGAATTGATATGGCGGGATTTTTATCACATGATACTCTGGCATTTTCCGCAAGTGGGTAAAGGCAAAGCTTTTAAAGCACAATATGATACCATTGAATGGAGAAAAGATAATGGCGAATTTGAACGCTGGTGCAAAGGGCAAACAGGTTATCCCATTGTAGATGCCGGCATGAGGGAATTGAATGCTACCGGTTTTATGCATAATCGGGTACGCATGATAGTGGCTTCTTTCTTAACCAAACATTTATTGCTCGACTGGAGATTGGGAGAAGCGTATTTTGCACAGAAATTATTAGACTTTGACCTGGCTGCTAATAACGGAGGCTGGCAATGGGCTGCAGGCAGTGGTTGCGATGCTGCACCATATTTCAGGGTATTTAATCCTTACCTGCAAACACAAAAATTTGATCCGCAATTAGTATACATAAAAAAGTGGGTGCCAGAATTCCAGGAGTTCAGTTATTCCCAACCAATAGTGGAACATGAAGCGGCGAGGAAGCGTTGCCTGGAAGTGTATGCTAAAGCGCTGAAAAAAGAATAAGACGTGAGGCGTGAGTGGTCAGTCGTGAATAGTGAATCGTCAAACCTCAATAACTCACGATTGACCACTCACGCCTCATGACAACCTTATAGCAAACCGTCGCCGTAGGTATCAAATTTTCTGAAATAACTTTCCCTGTACGCAGGATTGAATCTGGAATAAAAACTGATCAGCAATATCACTTTAGTTTTTAATCTTGGATATTTTTCCACCGCTTTCCAAAAGCCTCTGTTGGGGCAAAAAAGATTTTGCGCCAGTGTGTTTAAATCGTTTTCCATGGCGGATAAAGCATACTGTGTTAGTATACCTTTTTTGCAAAGTATGGTATCAACATCTTGTGATGACTGGTTATTTTGAATAGCGCCAACGCCGCCTGCGGCATCATTGTAAACAAAGCCCGGCTCATTGGCTTTATTCCATGCAGCAGTATCTAAATATTCAGGATGGTTGCGGAATAAAATGCTGGAAAATTCATGGTGAATGGTTTGTTCAATATAGTCGTTGGTATAACCATGGGTAAGGCCATCGCTGGTAATATAAAGATTGTCCGAAGAATTGGTGCCCCCAAAAGGAGTTTTAAAAAACTCCATCTCTTTAAGAAAGTATATGGCTTTTAAATTAGCTGTCAATAAGGGAGTTGGATATTTACGCAATGCTTTTATAGCTACTTCTTTAGTACGATCGATCTCTGCGGATGCAATTTCTTTTCCGTAAGCATTAATTTCAACTGTTCTCCACGAATCCGGAAATATACTGGCAGAGTAACTGAAAACAACTGCCACGCCTTTAACAGTGGTGTCGGAAAAATTGGCAAATAAGTTACCGCTGCACAGCAACAACATTACAATCAGCAAGTGATTTTTTTTCATTTGCTAATGTAATAAACGTTATTGTAAAAAAATAGCTTCTGTATTAATAATCGTTTGGGGGCGAAGCTTTCTATATACTTCCAGTAGTTTCATGATTGCATTTCTGCCCTCTTCTCCCAGGCCGATAGAAAATTTATTTACATAGAGATCAATATGTTTCCGCATTACTTCTTCACTCATTTCCTGCGAGTGCCTGCGGATATAATCGTTGAGTTCAGGATAGTTAGAGAAGGCAAATTCAATGCTTTTTTTTATCAGCTGGTCAATTTTGTGTTGAACAGCCGTATCAATACTTCTTTCTATCACTATACCTCCCAATGGAATTGGATTACCGGTTTCTTTTTCCCAGTAATCGCCAAGGTCAATTATTTTATGCAGCCCTTTATCGGCATAGGTAAAACGATTTTCGTGAATGATAACACCTAATCCTTTATCGGCTAAAACAAAATTTTCGATCTCATCGTACCTGAGAAAAATTTTATTCTTTGCATCGGGGAAAGCCAATGAAAACAATAAATGCGCTGTTGTATTTTCTCCGGGTATTGCAATTGTATTGTTGTTTACATCCGGTATTTTATGTTTACCATTCGATATAAGTAATGGGCCTACACCATTACCCAATGCACTGCCACTATTTAGCACGGCATATTTGTGTAAAGCCAGCGGTAATACGCCATAACTTAGTTTGGTAATATCCAGTTTGCCTTCAATAGCCCATTGGTTAAGGGTTTGAACATCTTCCAGTATGGTTTCAAATTCTAATCCTTCTGTATCAATTTTATTATTTACCAATGCATCAAAAATAAAAGTATCATTAGGGCATGGCGAAAAACCGAGTGTGAATTTCATTTGTACATTATTTTATTTGGCCATCAGGCGATAGCCGTTTTAATCTTTTAATTGTCTTATCAGCTTAGTTAATTCCGCATTCAGATTTTCAAAAGCTTCTTTTATTTTCCATTTTGATTTATCTCTTTCGCCAACATAATTACTGATGGAACGGATTTGTATAAAAGGTATTTTTTCCTGTAAACAAACATAATGCAATGCTGCACCTTCCATGCTTTCTACCTGTGGATCAAATGCATCAGCCAGTTGTATTTTTTGTAAAAAGCTATCACTCACTTTATTTACAGTAACCGCTTTTACTGACTTCAGGTCTGTGTTTTTAGGCAATGTTGTGGCATTGATCAGCCAGCCGTTGGCAAATGGAAACTGATGGCCATCAATTAATCCTGAGTTGGTGAAAGGCGTAAAAATCCTTTTTTCTTCGGCACCTATATCACCAAAAGTATCCTGTTTAACTAAGACTGTTTCTCCCAGGGACAGCTCATTTGAAAAAGCTCCTGCAATGCCGGCTTGTATTACAAAATCGTAGTCTTTTTTATATAGTTTTTTTTGCAAATGATAGATGGTCGCAGGTGTTCCCACGCCTGTAATGAGAATATCAACATTGGAATACTGGTTGATAAAAAGCTCAATTTCATTTGGCGTTGCCGCTATCAGTAAAATTCGCATACTGCAAAATTCGTATTTACACTTCATATTTCAGGATTTAGGGGTTACCTTTGCCGAAATTTTTGAAAATAACCAATGGTTTACATCACCCGTATAGAGCATTTTAACGCAGCCCACAAGCTTTTTAACCCCAAATGGACTAAGGAGAAGAACGAGGAAGTATTTGGCAAATGCGCTAACGAAAACTGGCACGGGCACAACTTTGAACTGTATGTTACTATAAAGGGCGACCCTAACCCCGATACAGGCTTTGTATATGATGTAAAAAAGCTAAGTATAATTGTAAACGAACATGTAATTGAAAAACTGGACCATAAAAACCTGAACATGGATGTTGATTTTATGGCCGGAAAACTTTGCTCTATCGAAAACCTGGTTATTGGTATCTGGAACCAGCTAACCCCCCATTTGCCTCCAACTGTGCAGTTGCATTGCCTTAAATTATACGAAACCCCACGCATATTTGTGGAGTACTATGGCAATTAAGCCTGCAGGATCTCAGAAAAGAAGATTTTACGCAATCGGAAAATTAAGTTTCAGTTTACTCAAACAATTCCTAACTTTATTTGTAATTAGCTTTCGGTAGTTGATGTGTTTGAACAGCAGACTTCTGTTATAACCTTCAGCAAAAAAAGTATTGAAATATTCCACACAATTTTTCAATACGCTTGTTGATGATTTCCTGCAACAAAATTGTTTGATGTGTGTTATACAATCGTATGAATAAAAAAGTGGCCGTTTATCGTAAAGAACATTTTAATGCAGCGCACAGGTTGAATAATCCTTTATGGGATGAAGCAACTAACAAAAAAGTATTTGGTAAATGTAACAACCCTCATTATCACGGCCATAATTACGAACTGATTGTAAAACTTACAGGTGTGCCTGATGAAGCAACAGGCTATGTATACGACCTTAAACTTTTAAGTGACATCATTAAAGAAAATGTGATAGATAAGTTTGATCATAAAAATTTAAATGAGGATACTGCTGAATTTAAAAACTTAAATCCCACTGCAGAAAACATTGCAGTGGTTATCTACAATATTCTGAGGGAAAAAATTGAAACTGCATTTGATCTCCAGGTACGCTTATATGAAACCGAAAGAAATTTTGTGGAATACCCGGCAAACTAAAAAAATAAAAATCATTTAAACAGTTACTAATGGCATATTCAAAAGGGGAGAAGTACGACGAAAAAACAACAGAAGGCCTTATTAAAACTTACAGGGAAAGTATTAGCCTTTTGGGAGAAGATCCGGAAAGAGAAGGCTTGCAAAAAACACCGGAACGTGTGGCAAAAGCAATGCAGTTTCTTACACAGGGTTACCAGATGGATGCCAATGCCATTTTAAACTCTGCTAAATTTCATGAAGAAGTAAGTGAAATGATCATTGTAAAAGATATTGAACTGTACAGTATGTGTGAGCATCATATGCTGCCTTTTTACGGTAAAGCACATGTGGCTTATATTCCTAACGGATACATTACCGGTCTTAGCAAAATAGCACGGGTGGTGGATGTATACAGCCGCAGGTTGCAGGTGCAGGAAAGATTAACCCACCAGATATTAAATTCTATAAAAGAAACATTGAACCCATTGGGTGTTGCAGTGGTAATTGAAGCATCGCATTTATGTATGATGATGAGGGGAGTGCAAAAACAAAATTCTGTAACCACTACTTCTGCTTTCTGGGGTGAGTTTGAAAAGAATGAAACAAGAAGTGAGTTTGTGAAACTGATCAGTTCCAGACTGCACTAGTGTATTGGTTAATTAGTTAATTGGTTTATTTGTGGTTAAGGTGCTTAACTTCAAATAAACTTTTTTTATGCCTATATTTTTAAAGCCTGATGTTTATATCTTTGTTTTTGTAAGAGGTTAATACCAATTAACTAATTAACAAGTAAACTAATTAACCAACAAACCAACCACGATGGCACATGCTTATGTATTTCCCGGCCAGGGATCGCAGTTTTCAGGAATGGGGAAAAATTTATACGAGAGTAATTCATTAGCCAAAGAATTATTTGAACAGGCCAATGAAATCTTAGGTTTCAGGATATCAGATATTATGTTTAGCGGCAGTGATGAAGACCTGAAACAAACCAATGTAACACAACCTGCAGTTTTTTTACATTCGGTAATTGCGTATAAAACATTGGCTGATGCAAAACCCGACATGGTAGCAGGCCATTCACTAGGAGAATTTTCTGCTTTGGTAGCCAACAATACATTAAGTTTTGTGGATGCGTTAAAACTGGTTTCAATAAGAGCTAAGGCAATGCAAAAGGCCTGCGAATTAAATCCTTCTACCATGGCTGCGGTACTGGCTTTGGCTGATGATAAAGTAGAAGAGATCTGTAGTAAAGTACATGTTGAAACAGAAGAAATAGTAGTGCCTGCAAACTATAATTGCCCGGGCCAGCTGGTGATAAGCGGCAGCATTAAAGGTGTGGAAATGGCTTGCGAGCTAATGAAGGCTGCCGGTGCCAAACGTGCATTATTATTACCGGTCGGTGGCGCTTTTCACAGCCCGTTAATGATGCCTGCAAAGCAGGAATTGGCCGATGCGATAAATGCCACAGTCTTTAATGTTCCATCTTGCCCTGTTTATCAAAATGTTATTGCAAAAGCAGTAACCGAGCCTGCAGCGATAAAAAATAATGTAATTGCTCAGTTAACCGGCGCCGTTAGGTGGACGCAAAGCGTACAGGCAATGATTGCTGATGGCGCAACTCATTTTACCGAAGTAGGCCCCGGAAAAGTATTGCAGGGCCTGGTACAGAAAATTAATAAGGAAATGGTGGTGAATGGAGTGAATTAAAAAAATACCGGGCGCCAATGGCGCCCGGCAAAATAAATATGCAGGAGGTTCATTGTTTTATTACCTGATCAAAATAGTAGTTCCCTTTAGCCGGGTGATATTTCCTGTTGCATCTATTGCTTCAAGCATCCATACAAAAGTACCTGCATTTTGTTTCTTGCCCTTAAAAGTTCCGTCCCATCCGATAGCAGGATCTTTAGTAGAAAATACCAATTCTCCATAGCGGTTATAAATACTGAAGTAATGAAATTCCTGCACACCGGTAACAATGGCTTTTAAAATATCATTATCAATATCTCCATTAGGGGTAAAAGCATTAGGTACATAAATACTTGTTTTTGTATTGGGAGGTAAACCAGCCAATTTAAAATCTTTAATAGCCTGTGTACCACCGCAGGCTTCGTTAATAACTACTTTTATGGTATAGGTAACGTTTAAAGTTAAGCCTGTAAAAACGCCGGTGCTATTACTGCTTATAAAAGTAGTGCCATCATACAATGCGTAGGTTACCGTAGATCCTGCAGAAGGGGCAGGAGATAAAGAAGCCGTTGCAGACATAGTAGTAAGATTGGTAGCTACCGTTACCGTATACACGGGCAATGCGCAATACTGAGATACATCAATGGCGGTAACAAAACCGGCACCGCAGGCATAGATGAGGTTTCTGCCATGGTCATAAGCAATATCATAAACAGAATTGGTACTAAAGCCTGTAATGTTTATATCAGCTGCAGCCGCATCATCAAAAGTAACACCATTAAATTTATACACTTTAATAGTGCCGTTTGTATAGCCTATAAATACATTATTACATTCATCTGCAAAAATGCCGCCCTGCATTAAAGCTGTGGAAGGTAACACTACTGCTGTACCCGTTTCAACACCTGTTTTTTTGTTGAAGGCTTTCAGGGTCTTACCATCCCAATAAAATAAATAATCTGCATTAAGCGCCAAGCAATTGGTAGAGTTATCCAGGCCTCCCCCAAAATAGGGCCTGTTATAAGGTTCTTTTATTGTAAAGCATCCTGAAAAATTACTCCAGGCAATATTTGCCGGTGCATAGGGAGGAGTGTGTTTATATATTTTGCTATCCACACTAGGTGAAAGTACCGATGTTGAAAATATGGTGTACATATCATTACTTACGGGATCAATAATGATATCCGAAATATCGTTGTGCCCACCTGATAAGCCGGAAATATTCGATGTAGAGGGATCAACCAGCGGAGGGGAAAGAATTGCCAGTTCATTATTGGCAGAACCACCGCCACCGGCAATTAACATTTTAGGAATACCGCCATTGCAGTTCCAGAGCATCTTCCAGTTTTCACCAAAATTTAAGTTGGCATTGGTGATGTAATTATCATATACCCCGGCAGTGGTTAACCTGATCACTTTAAAACCAGATCCTGCCAGGCCCTGGCCAAGATAAATGTTACCACTGGTTTTTTCTACTACCCATCCACCTTCCGAACCGCCAAAATTCCATATGGGTAATGTTAATGCACCACTAAAGGTCCACTGTAATAAACCGGCAGCATTAAACTTTGCCATCTTTTGTACAGAAGCATCGCCGCCGCCGGATACATATACATTACCCTGGTAATCGAAGTCGATGTCTTTTGCAGCTGATGCATATTGACCGGTTAAGCTGCTGGTACTTGTAACAAAAGGATCTATAATAATTGTTTTATTGCTATCATAATTGCCACCTGTTTTAAAACCCACACCTTTACCGGTAATTTCAAAAGCAATATTTATTCTATCATTTTTATCATCAGCATAAAAACACACCGGCACCGATTGAATAACGTCATCAATATCGGAACTGATAATAAGATTGCCACCTGCATCTGTTTTTAATTTACTTACATCCCCTCTGTATTTCATTTTTATTACACTGATATCTGCTCCCGGCTTTACCAATAAACTGTATTCATAACCTTGTTTACTGGCAGAAGAAAAAGAATACTCTGCATCAATGCCGGGATAAATTTCTTTGTAAATTATTTTTTTAAAAGCCCTTGCCCTGCCCTGCAACATACCGTAGGTATGGTAACCCCCTGATAAGTCTTCAGCAATTATTTCAGGATTAGGGTTTGCATTAGCCCATTCCATGGTCACGGTCCTGTCTACCGGTAGTACTTTTTCTTTTATCTCAGCTTCACTCATGCCTTTACGTTCAAGCTTTTCTATTTCTCTGCTGGAAAGCTTTTTTAATTTGCGTTGTAAATACACTATCCCTTTTTGCGTAAATAATACAGGCATATTCAGTCCCTCATAACCGTACAATATATTGCCCATATAGTCATAGGAAGATAAAGTAGTACCATATTGCCCGATATTTTCAATGTATCGTATCCTGGTATCAAACAGATCACCAGATCCTGCAGAAGAATATAATAATGGTTTGGTTGCTGCATTAACAGCAGATGCACTCACCTTTTTATCGCCAACGGTAGTTTGTGCGGCACTGTATATCCAGGTGAAAAATAAGAGGTAGATACAGCAGCAATACTTTAAAGTAAATAGTATATTTTTTTGCATAAGGTTTGTTAAGGCATTACGGGGGCTGATAAAGGTAAGCATATATAACAAAAAAAACTGCTAAAATATTGGAAGAAATTACAATACGAAATAACCTGGTTGAAAGTCAAAAACTTAGTGCAGGGGTAGTGCAAATATTTATTTTACAATGATCACCGTTCCTTTACGTTGTACAATATTGCCTTTATAGTCCAGGCCTTCTGCTATCCAGATATATGTACCGTTTTGTTGTACGCTACCATTGATTTTTCCATCCCATCCGTAGTAGGAATCGCCGGTGGTAAAAACAATATTTCCCCATCGGTTATAAATACGGAAGTAATGAAAATCCTTAATCCCTGCAGGTATCGCTTTTAAAATATCATTTGAGCCATCATTATTGGGAGAGAACGCATTGGGCACATAAATATCAGGGCCTTTGTAAACCTTTATTTTGATATTGTCGCTGGCCTGGCAACCAATGCTGTTTCGGGCAGTAACAGTATAAGTAATGTCTTTATCCAAAGTAGTAACCGGGTTGGCAATAGCCGGATTGCTTAAGCCATAGGCAGGCGTCCATTCATATTGAGTAAAACCAATATTGTTGATGTCTTTGGCAAATAACGGTAAAGCTTGCCCTATTGCTAAAGTGGTATCTGTGCCGGCATTAACTATTGCAGGGCGGGTAACGGTAATAACTGTTGTATCTCTCTTTAATGAAACGCAACCGTTTATATCTGTAACATTTAAAAAATAGCTGATAGAGCCTGGTAACTGCTTAGCTGTGGGAGTAGCTATCCTGGCATCATCCAGGTAAGAAGCAGGGCTCCAGAAATAAGAAAGGCCACCCGAACCATTGAGTTGAATATTTTGTCCAAAACAAATGGTATGATCGGACCCGGCATTTGCCCGGGGTGCCGGGTTTACAAAAATAGTGAGCGAATCTTTTTGAGAACAGATACCAGTTATAGCTGATACCACATACTTTGTTGTTAGCACAGGTGTGGCAACAGGATTGCGGATCAGATTATTAGTTAATGCTGTGGCTGGTGTCCATACAAATGAAGCTCCATTCGATATAGCATTGAGCTGAACATTTTTGCCTTCGCAGATGGTGACATTAGGCCCGGCAACTAACGTTACGGTGTTATTTAAGGGTATAATGATATTTTGTGTGTTGGTACAGTTATTATTATCCCTTACCGTTATTGGATAATTCCCTTGATTCAGATGCAGCACATTAGTATTTTGGAAATTAATGCCATCGGCAGAAAATAAATAAGGATTGCTTCCTCCTGTAACATTTATAATTGCCACGCCATCTGCATTGCCTGAACAGGATGCCGGAGTTAAAGGGATACTTGTAATTAAAAGATCAGGGTATAGTTGAGTGATATTGATGACGAGACTGTCTATACAACCAGCTGCATCTTTTATCCTCACCGTATATATACCAACAGTCAGGTTGGTAAAAGTGCTGTCATCCTGGTAAGGAGAATTATTAATTGAATATTGAACAGGCCTTGTCCATTCAGGCCCCCCGGCTACTCTTATTTCGCCATTAGAATAATTTTTACAATTGATCTCTGTTTTTGAAATAAGATCCAGGTCTTTCCAGATAACCAGGGCAGAATCACGCCCATGACAAGTGCCTTGTGTTGCGGTACAATAATAAGTGTTTACGGCAGATGTTGGTTGCGCTACAGGATTTCTTATGGCAAGATTGCTAAGCATAGGATTAGCATCCCATTGATAGGCAGTGTACCCTGCAGAAGCGGTTAATTGTATTGCTACATGTTTGCAAATAACAGCCGTATCCGGTGCAATGCCTAAGGTATCATAATCCCGTATTTGAATAATGGAGCTGTCTGATGGCGCACCAGGATTACACCCTGCAAGTGCATATATTTTTAAGGTTTCAATTCCTTCGGGAATATTATCAACTACGGGTATAATATTTACAGTTACCTCAGTTTGATTGGCAGGGATTGTGACGACTGTAGGTAACAGCTGGTAGTCGACACCGTTAACCGCTGTGCCACCATAAGAAAGGGTAACAGAGAGCGGGCTTAAATCTGCTTCTGGTCTTTTTACCTTAAAAGATCCTGCTGAACAACCTTCTACCAGGTAACTGTTATTCTGCTGATCAACCTGCGTAGTGCTCTTTAAACTAATTGCGTTGGAAGAAAGGCTTTTTGCTTCCAGGAAAACGCCACTATCAAATGCGCCATCTCCCACATCGGCAATAGCCAATTTTAAATGATAGGTTTGACAAGGTTGAACTGCTGCGACGGCGGTAAGTACAGTAGTGTGCCCATTGTACGTAAAATAAGTGTTAGTGTAATTTTTTACATAGTATTGCGGGTAGAAGATGCTGCATGTTGCTCCATCGTTCACATGATTGATAGTTACCGCATCGGTGGTGCCTGGTATTAATGCAATATTAGTGAGAACAGGAAACCCCGGGCCGCTTATAAAAAAAGCAAATACATCATTAAACTGGCAAACGTAATCGGGATATTCTTCAGATCCAAATACGTAATTGAACTTAACAGTGTCTCCCAAAGGAACAAAATCAAATTCAAGTACACAGGCATCATGTGTTTCGTCTTTTGGTATGCCCAGTAGCCTGGCAAGGTCTCCATCTCCGGGCAACGCCTGGTTGGTATTGGCTAATGCGTCTATTGCCATTTTAATACCATTTCCATTTACCCCCCAGTCATTAAGGCCCTCCCCGGTTTTTGCCTTTCCATTTGTTAACACTATTCCGCTACCGATGCCAATTTTAGTTCCTGATAAATTATTAAAAAGGCCGGTTGCCATGGGATCTGCTATTAGCTTTATATTACTTACGGTTACACCGGCACCTAATAATTTTTGTACTAAAGCCTGGGCATTACTTTCAGATATAACCTGCAATTGTGCAACAGCAATATTATAAAACAATACACCTGTAATAAGGAAAAAAACTGCTTTAGGAAAGGCTCTCATGAAACTTTGCTGTTAGTAATGTAATATATTACAATAATTGCGCAGATACAAGAAAACCCATCAAAAGATGGGTTTTCCTGGTAGATTTAATATAAGACTGCTGGTTAAAGTGTAGCCAGCACATCATTCATACTTCTTACAGCGGCAGCGCTTTTTTCAAAAGCTGCTTTTTCGGCATCATTCAATTTAAAATCAATGATCTTTTCCCAACCGTTTTTACCGATGGTTACCGGTACGCCTAAGCAAATATCTTTTTGGCCATATTCGCCTTCTAAGGCTACACAGCAGGTGAATAATTTTTTCTCATCACGTATGATGCTTTCTACCAAAGCCGCTCCTGCTGCGCCTGGTGCGTACCATGCAGAAGTGCCGATGAGTGCAGTTAAAGTAGCGCCACCCACCATAGTATCTTTTACAATTTTCTCTTGTTGTTCAGCAGTTAAAAAATCGGTAACAGGTGCACTGTTCCAGGTGGCTTTGCTGATCAATGGAATCATAGTAGTATCGCCATGTCCGCCAACAACAACTGCATTTAAATCAGCAGGGCTGCAGCCTAAGTGCTGGCTCAGTTGATATTTAAAACGGCTGCTGTCTAATGTGCCGCCCATTCCAATGATCCTGTTCTTTGGTAAACCGGTAGATTTTAAAGCCAGGTAAGTCATGGTATCCATCGGGTTGCTGATAACAATGATGATAGCGTTAGGAGAATGTTTTAAGATGTTTTCGCAAACACCTTTTACAATACCTGCATTTACACCAATCAATTCTTCACGGGTCATACCGGGTTTACGGGGTAAGCCACTGGTGATCACTACCACATCGCTGCCGGCAGTTTTGGTATAATCATTAGTGCTGCCTACAATTTTGGTGTCAAAACCCAAAAGGGTAGCGGTTTGCATCATGTCCTGTGCTTTACCTTCGGCAACGCCTTCTTTAATATCCAGCAATACCAGTTCGTTACACAATTCTTTACGGGCAATATTATCGGCACAGGTTGCTCCCACGGCTCCGGCACCTACTACAGTTACTTTCATATGATCATTTTTATGTTTAAGGAAATTATTTTCGCCGCAAAGGTAATTGATTAGTGCATTGGTGATATTGACTGTCATCATGTTTTTTAAACCAACCATAAAATCTTTTAACGATTTGCTAAGATTGTTTGGAACATTTTTGCGTTAACAGGTATAACTTATTCAAGCCATGATCAAACCTTTTATCCTCACTTGCTTTGCGGCAGCATGCCTCTATTTGTTTGCCGCAGCAATAGCTCCCGGAATTTCGGTAGTGTATGACTCCAAAAAGAAAGCCGTTAATATTAAGTGGCAGCAAAAAGCACCCGGTATTAAATCTTTCATTATTCAGCGAAGCGCCGACAATAGCAACTGGACGGATATTGCCAGGCAGGAAACCGTCAATTTTAATCCGGATAAAACCTATTTTTTTGCAGATACTAAAATAGCAGCAGGTGAAAATTATTACCGCCTGAAATGCATTACTGAAAATGGGCAGACGGAATATTCTAAAAGTATTATGGTTATTACCGGTACCTCAGAAAATAGTTGGGTGATGTACCCGGTACCCGTAAGAGATGTACTTACATTGCAATATAAAGGAGCACAAAAAATCAGCGGGGTGGTAAATGTTTTCATCAGTAATATTAATGGCAGAATAATAACCCGTGTAAGAAGCGCCTCATTAAATACGGTTATCAGGATACCGGTAGATAACCTGGGCAGCGGTATTTATGATGTAAGAATTATTATTGAAGATGAAGTGGTGTGGAATCAGCGGTTTGTAAAATAGGATTTATTTTTTCAGCGCTTCCAGAATTTCCTTCTTCTTTACACTTCCCTGGTTAAAATATACCAGTTGATTTTGTTTATTATAAAAAGCTAAAACAGGGATGGTTTTGGGTTGGTAAAAGCCACCAAAAAAGTATTTGATATCTCTGCCGATATAAACAGAAGGATATTGCTCTAAATGAAATTTATCGTAAAATATTTTTATTTTCTGCAGCAGTTCCGTAGTTGCCAGAATCAGGTTGGTTGAATCTGTAATCTCAGGTAAGGTAAGCATCAGCTGCAGTTGATCCTGGCAGTGCCCGCATTCGGGATTAAACAACATGATGATGGTGTTTTTATTTGCCTTAAGAACAGTTTGGGTAAATGCAACAGAATCGGCATTCAGCAAAGTAAAATTTGGCAGGGCCTTATTTTTCAGGTAAGGCGGAGTGGTATCGTACTGCGAAAATGCAGCAGTACTGAAAAATAATACGGTAAAAAAAATAATCAGTTTCTTCATTATTTTATAGCTGCAGCAATTTCTGCTATTGGTGTACTACCAGTAAATGAGGTTACAAAATTCCCTTTTTTATCATATACAAAAATAGAAGGGAAGGAACGTATCTTATAAAATGTACCTAAAAAATAGCTCGGGTCTCTGCCCATGGTAATATTAGGAAAGTCAGCGATTTTATATTCGTCATAAAATTTTCTGATGTAAGCATAATCTAATGGCGAAGCCATAACGATCTGTGCTTTTTTGAAAAGTTTTATACCAGCAGTAAGTTCTTTGGTTTCCATCTGGCAATGCTCACAATCAGGGCTGAACATCATGATGATGGTAGCCTTTTTCTTTTTAAGGTCGGCTTTAGTAAAGTAACTGCTGTCTTTTACATTAGTTAATTTAAAAGAAGGTACCATAGGAAAGCGCAGGTATAATATGGATGTATCTACCTGTGCAAAACTTATTGCACTTATGGCTACTGCCAAAACCAAAAGAATATATTTTTTCAAAGCCTAATTTTTTATAAAACTAAATTTTTTGATTGAGAATGAAATGTTAAGAGGGAGAAAAGTTTAGAAGTTTAGGGTTTAGGAAGTTTAGAGGTTCAGAGTTGCAGTGTTTAAACCCAAAACCCCTAAACCTCCTCATAAAACAGAAAACTTAAAAAGACAGCCGGAAACAGCTTTTTTTCTCTACTTTTGCAGCCACTTAAAAACAAAGCATCATGGCAACTACAGCAGATATGCGTTCAGGACTGATCATCAAGGTGGATGGCAGTTTATATTCAGTAATTGAATTCGGGCAGAATAAAACAGCCCGTGCAGCAGCAAAAGTTTGGGCAAAATTAAAAGGTGTGGACAATGCCCGTACTATTGAAGTAACCTGGAATAGTGGTGAAACCATTCATCCGGTAAGGGTGGAAAAGAAAGCCTACCAGTATTTATACAAAGATGATACCGGGTATAGTTTTATGGATACCGAAACTTTTGAACAGATCACTGTTCCGGAAGCTATGATTGATGCGCCTAAATTTTTGAAAGATGGCCAGGAAGTAACTGTGTTGATCAATGGAGAAACCGACCAGCCAATGGGGGTGGAATTACCTGATAAGATTGTATTACTGGTTACTTATAGCGAGCCGGGCATGAGGGGAGATACTGCAACAAAAACTTTAAAACCAGCTACTGTTGAAACAGGCGCTACGGTTAACGTTCCTTTATTTGTTGATGAAGGAGAGTTGATAAGGGTAAATACAAAAACAGGCGAATACGTAGAAAGAGTAAAAGCTTAAGCAATAATTTTATACCTGAAAATGGATAGCGGTTTTTACTGTTATCCATTTTTAATTTTATACGATTTTTATGTGTTTTTTAGGGTTTTTTGCACATTTTTAGCCCATTTTAGGCAAAAAAAGCCCATTTCTGATTTTTTTTATTTTAAGAAAACTTGCATTTTTGAATAATCATTTACTACCTTAGCAGTCCCCTATAATTATCCATTTACTAATCAAAAATTACACATGGACATTAAACAGATTCAGGAGCTTGTAAAGCTCATCAACAAAACCAATATCGGCGAAATTACCATTGAAGAAGAAGGGGTAAAAATAACCGTTAAACAAAAAAAAGATCCCGTACAACATATTGTAGCTAATGCAGGAGCGCCGGTTTACTCTGCTCCGCCACCAGCACAGGCTCCGGCTGCAGCCGCCGCTCCGCCACCAGCAGCAAAACCTGCTGAACCTAAAGCCGATAACCTGATAACAATTAAAAGTCCGATGATCGGAACTTTTTATCGCCAGAGCGGTCCGGGTAAACCCATTTTTGCCTCTGTAGGAGATGAGGTTACAGTGGGTAAAGTGGTTTGCATTATTGAAGCCATGAAACTCTTCAACGAAATTGAAAGTGAAGTAAAAGGAAAGATTGTAAAGGTATTGGTAGAAGATGCCAGCCCTGTGGAATATGATCAGCCTTTATTTTTGGTAGATCCTTCTTAGTCGTGAGTGGTTGAGTGGTCAGTCGTGAGTGGAGCTTTTAGATTGAAAAGCTTTTAAATTCACGAACTGCAAATACTCTCGCCTCACAATTCACTATTCACGTTCCACCATTATTAATTTCAAATGATCAAGATGTTTAAAAAGATATTGATTGCCAATCGTGGGGAAATTGCACTTCGTGTAATACGTACCTGTAAGGAAATGGGCATCAAAACTGTTGCCGTTTATTCCACTGCTGATAAAGATAGTTTACATGTAAAATTTGCTGATGAAGCCGTTTGTATTGGTAAACCAGCCAGCAGCGAAAGTTATTTGAACATGGCACATATTATGGCTGCCGCCGAAATTACCAATGCCGATGCTATACATCCCGGGTATGGTTTTTTAGCAGAGAATGCCAAGTTTGCAAAAATTTGTGGCGATCATGGTATTAAATTTATCGGCCCAACGCCGGATATGATCAATGCGATGGGGGATAAGATAACCGCCAAGCAAACGATGATCAATGCAGGTGTTCCGGTAGTACCTGGTGTGGAAGGTTTATTGGAAAGTGTGGAACATGCAAAATCTGCAGCTAAAGAGGTAGGCTATCCTGTAATATTGAAAGCTACTGCCGGAGGTGGTGGTAAAGGTATGAGGGTGGTATGGCATGAAGAAGAAATTGAAAAAGCATACGAGAATGCCAAGACAGAAGCTGCGGCTTCTTTTAAAAATGATGGCATCTACATGGAAAAATTTGTAGAAGAGCCACGTCATATTGAAATACAAATTGTAGGCGACCAGCACGGGCAGGTTTGTCATTTAAGTGAAAGGGATTGCTCTATTCAACGCCGTCACCAGAAATTGGTTGAAGAATCGCCATCGCCTTTTATGACGCCGGAGCTAAGAGAAGCGATGGGAAATGCAGCTATTAAAGCAGCAGCGTCTATTAACTATGAAGGCGTTGGCACCATTGAATTTTTAGTAGATAAGCATCGCAATTTCTATTTCATGGAAATGAACACCCGTATACAAGTAGAACATTGTGTAACTGAAGAAGTGATCAACTACGATTTAATTAAAGAACAAATTATGATTGCCGCAGGCGATAAACTTACCGGTAAAAATTATATCCCGGTAATGCATGCTATTGAATGCCGCATTAATGCCGAAGATCCTTATAATGATTTTCGCCCCAGCCCCGGAAAAATTACAGTTTTACACCAACCCGGCGGGCATGGCGTAAGGGTAGATAGCCATGCATATGCAGGTTATGTAATTCCTCCTTATTACGATAGCATGATCGGTAAATTAATTGCTGTGGCACAAACCAGGCAGGAAGCTATTGATACCATGAGCAGGGCTTTGAGTGAATATGTAATTGAAGGTGTAAAGACAACTATCCCTTTTCATTTACAACTGATGAAGCATCCTGATTTCAGGAGTGGTAACTTTACCACTAAATTTTTAGAAGGGTTTACAATGCAATAAGCATCTGTGATGATATTTAAAACGAAGGCTGCACATTGTGTGGCCTTCATTATTTTATTAAAGCCAAACATTTTTCCAGGCTTTCCCTCCATCCGGGAATTGTAATACCTAATGCTTCTTTAATTTTTGTAGTATCCAAAGCTGAGTACTGCGGCCGTTTTACCGGAGTGGGATATTGCGAAGAAGGAATAGGATTTACGGCACAAGCACTTCCAGCGAATTCTTTTATTGCAAGAGCAAATTGGTACCAATTGATAACACCTTCATTACAATAGTTGAATATTGGATATTGAACATTCAACATTGAACATTTCTCGATAATCTCCATGATACATGTTGCTAAATCTGCTGCATAAGTAGGGCAGCCCAATTGATCATCCACTACATTTACGCTTTCTCTTTCTTTCATCAACCGCAGCATTGTCTTTACAAAATTATTGCCAAAAGAAGAGAATACCCATGAGGTTCTTATGATTATTACAGCAGGATTGTTTTGTACAGCCAGTTGCTCGCCCTGCAATTTTGATTGCCCGTAAATACTTACCGGGTTAGTAGGGTCTGTTTCTTTATAAGGATGTTTGCCGGTGCCATCAAAAACATAGTCGGTAGAAATATGAATGAGCTGAGTTTTATGCGATGCACAAACAGCCGCAAGGTTGCCAACAGCAGTAGCATTAATTAAAAAGGCTGCATCGCTTTCGGTTTCTGCTTTATCAACTGCAGTATAAGCCGCACAGTTAACGCAGTAATCGATAGTATTATCAGCAAAGTATTTTTTTACCGATTCCGCATCTTCAATAGCAATAACATCACGTGTTGCAAATAAAAAATGATATTGTGGATACAATGCGGCCAATGCCTGGAATTCTTTTCCAAGTTGGCCATTGGCGCCTGTAACTAAAATGGTATTATGTGTTGCCACTTATTTTTTAAAAAGTAAAATTAGTGATGCAGTTATGCAGTAAGGGATGATTCGTATCTTTTTCTGAAATGATGGCTTTGTCAGCAGGTATCTGCCAATCGATATGTAAAGCAGGGTCGTTGTACATTATACCACCTTCGCATTCTTTATGGTAAAAATCATCGCATTTATAAAATACTTCTGCTGTTTTGCTTATCACAGAATAGCCATGAGCAAATCCTTGTGGTATCAGTAATTGTTTTTTATTGGCTGCAGATAATTCAATGATAAATGCTTTTCCGTAAGTAGGAGAGCCATTGCGGATATCAACCGCTACATCTAAAATACTGCCACTTAGCGTTCTTATTAATTTTGTTTGTGCATGAGGGTTTAACTGGTAGTGCAATCCACGTATTACACCATAAGATGACTGCGCCTGGTTATCCTGTACAAATTTTATACTAATACCTTCTGCAGCAAAAGTGTTTTCATTATAACTTTCAAAAAAATAACCACGGCTGTCTTCAAATACTTTAGGTTCAAAAACCAATAAGCCGGGAAAGTCTGTTTTTATAAAAGGCATTTTTTAATGGATAATTGATAATGATGTAATGAATAATGTTTTCTGCTCAAACAACTTTCAGGATAATCAAATACTCTTTACAATTAAAAAATTATTCATTATCCATTAATACATTATTCATTAACTATAAAGTTGTTTAAAATAATTAATAGTCTCTATCAGGCCGTCTTCAAATTTTTTCGTTGGCTGATAGCCTAATAAATTTTTTGCTAATGAAATATCTGCCAGGGAATCTCTTATATCACCAGCCCTCGGCTCACGATAAGTGGCATTAAAGCTACTGTTCAATTGTACCTGGCAGGTCTTGTATAAATCATTTACCGTAAATCTTTCTCCAACTGCCACATTGTATACTTGTTTAAAAGCAGCTTCATTATCTGTAAGCATGCCTTTGACATTTACCTGCACTGCATTTTCTACAAATGTAAAATCCCGTGTTTGTTCTCCGTCTCCATTAATGTAAACAGGAGTTTTATTCATAATGCCTTTTACAAATAAAGGAATAACTGCCGCATAAGGCCCATCAGGATCCTGCCTTGGTCCAAAAATATTAAAGTACCTGAAGCCCATTAACTTGATATTATACACATCTGCAAAAACCTGGGCATATAATTCATTTGTTTTTTTTGTTGCAGCGTAAGGCGATAAACAATTTCCAATACGTTCTTCTTTTTTGGGTAAGGTAGGTTCGTCGCCATATACAGAGGATGAAGAAGCGTACACAAATGTTTTTACGTTATTATCAACTGCAGCTTTAAGCATATTGGCAAAGCCTCCTATATTCACTTCAGTAAAATACAATGGTTCTTTAATGCTCCTGGGTACAGAGCCCAGAGCCGCCTGGTGGCTTACATAGTCAATACCTTCGCATGCTTGTAAACAGGTGGCTGCATTCCTGATATCTCCTTCAATAAATTCAAAGCCGGCATATTGTTTTAATATATCGAGGTTACTGTTGAACCCGTTCACCATATTATCCAGCACCCTTACTTTTTTAGCACCATTTTTAAGCAGGTATTCTGCAATATGCCCACCAATAAAACCTGCACCACCGGTTACTAAAAAATTACTGTTACTTAAATCTTTGGTATGAAAATTATTCATTTAGTCATTATTAATTAGTCGTTATTACTACAGGCTCCAGTAATTCCTGCTGCTTATCTTTCCTCTGTAAATACCTTTTAAATCTGCTACTAAAGCATGTGGTTTTGTGATGGAACTAAAATAGGCGTCATCTAATTGTTTGTAAGCATTATGCGGCACTGTTACAATTACTGCATCATAGTCGTTGCTTAGTTGTGGTGTTAACGAAAAACCATATTCATGCTTAAGCTCATCACTTTCTGCATGAGGGTCGGCAACATCAACATTTAATGAATACGATTTTAATTCCTTTACCACATCAGCCACTTTACTATTCCTGATATCGCTTACATTTTCTTTAAATGTGGCACCCATCACTAATACCTTCGCATCTTTTATATTACCATTGTGCTGAATAATATGTTGTAATATTTTCTTAGCCACATACCCGGCCATGCCGTCATTAATAACACGTCCGGCTAAAATTACCTGACTGTCGTAACCTAATTCTTTTGATTTGTAGGTAAGATAATAAGGATCCACACCAATACAGTGGCCGCCTACAAGGCCGGGCTGAAATTTTAAAAAGTTCCATTTGGTGCCTGCAGCTTCCAGCACTTCATAGGTATTAATATTCATCTTGTCGAAGATGATACTGAGTTCATTCATCAAGGCAATATTAAGATCACGTTGTGTGTTCTCAATAATTTTTGCAGCTTCTGCCACTTTAATAGAAGAGGCTTTGTGTACACCTGCTTTTACCACCAGTTCATAAACTTTTGCAATCACATCTAAACTTTCGGTATCGCAACCACTTACTACTTTTACAATACTGGATAAGGTATGCTCTTTATCTCCCGGATTAATTCTTTCGGGAGAATAACCTAACTTAAAATCAACGATATTTTTTATGCCACTTAATTTTTCAATAATGGGTAAACAATCTTCTTCCGTGCAGCCGGGATAAACCGTACTTTCAAATACAACATAATCATCTTTTTTTACCACTTTGCCGATAGTTTCGCTGGCTCTTTGTACAGGTACAAGATCGGGCACATTATGCTCATCAACAGGAGTGGGAACGGCAACAATAAAAAAATTGGCCTGTCTTAAAACATCAAGGTCGTTGGTAAATTCAATATCACAATTATCAAAGGCACTGCTTTCCAGTTCCTGGCTGGGATCAATTTTATTACGCATCATTTCCACCCGCTTTGCATTAATGTCAAAGCCAATCACTTTAATTTTTTTTGCAAACTCCAGTGCAATAGGTAATCCCACATAGCCTAAGCCAATTACGGCAAGTTTCTTTTTTTTCTCAATCAGGTGCTGGTACATAACTAGTAATAAAAAATTAATAATGAATAATTAGCCCTTGCGTTCAAATTCTTTGGGCAGTTTATACAACTCTTCTTTGGGTAAATTTTTAAAATAATCGTACGTAATTTTTAAACCTTCAGCCCGGGCCACTTTTGGTTGCCATCCCAGTAATTCTTTTGCTTTGGTAATATCCGGCTGTCTTTGTTTAGGATCGTCGGTAGGCAATTCTTTGTAAACAATTTTTTGTTTAGTGCCGGTAAGTTTAATGATCTCTTCTGCAAAATCTTTTAATGAAATCTCATCAGGGTTGCCAATGTTTACAGGCTGTGCATAATCACTCATTAACAGTCGGTAAATACCTTCCACTAAATCATCCACGTAGCAAAAGCTTCTCGTCTGGCTGCCATCGCCAAATACTGTAAGGTCTTCGCCACGTAATGCCTGGCCGATAAATGCAGGCAATGCCCTGCCATCGTTTAGCCGCATACGTGGGCCATAGGTATTAAATATCCTGATGATCCTTGTTTCTACCTGGTGAAAGGTATGATAGGCCATGGTTATAGCTTCCTGGAAACGTTTGGCTTCATCATATACACCTCTTGGCCCAACCGGATTTACATTACCCCAGTATTCTTCATTTTGAGGATGTACCAAGGGGTCGCCGTATACTTCGCTGGTGCTGGCTACTAATATTCTTGCTTTTTTTGCTAATGCTAATCCTAAACAATTGTGCGTTCCTAATGAACCTACTTTTAAAGTTTGAATAGGGATTTTTAAATAATCGATGGGGCTGGCAGGAGAGGCAAAATGTAAAATGTAATCCAGCTTACCGGTTACATGAATAAACTTAGATACATCATGATGATAAAATTCAAACTCCTTTAACTTAAACAGATGTTCAATATTTTTAAGATCGCCGGTAATTAAATTATCCATGCCTATTACATGAAAACCTTCTTTGATAAACCTATCGCAAAGATGGCTGCCTAAAAAACCAGCAGCACCTGTTATTAATACACGTTTCATTTAATCTTACAATTGATTGTTAGTAATCCTTTGCCCAAGACCCATAAAAAAATATAAAAGAGAACCCAGCACAGGTAAAAAAATAATCACCACTACCCATGTGAGCTTAGTTACTGAATCTTTAAAATTGCTTTGTAAAACGCTAACTAATGCAATAAGCCAAAGCAAAAAAACGATGAGGCATGCAATGCCCCATACAGCTAAATTAAACTTTGGTTGCAGCAGTTCCATATTTTTATTTTTGGTTCACTACTTTTCTTCCCACGCTCACATAATAAAAACCCATTTCTTCCATCTGTTTTAAATCAAATAAATTTCTGCCATCAAATATGGCTTTGTTTTTTAGCAAAGCGGTGATCTTATCAAAATCGGGAGTTCTGAATTCACTCCATTCTGTAGCAATTACTAAAATATCCGCATCCACTAAAGAATCGTACTGTCTTTCAGCAAAAACAATTTTATTTCCCAGTAATGCTTTTACATTATTCATAGCTTCCGGATCGAAAGCCTGTACAATGGCACCCGCTTTCAGCAATTCTTCAATTATATACAAGGCCGGTGCTTCCCTGATATCATCTGTATTAGGTTTAAAAGCCAAACCCCACAAGGCAATTTTTTTACCTTTCAGCTCATTATTGAAAAACGTTTTTATAGCAGGTAATAGATGTAGTTTCTGTTTGTCGTTTACTTCCATTACTGCATTTAGTATTTTAAAATCGTAGTTGATATCGTTTGACGATTTTACCAATGCCTGTACATCTTTAGGAAAGCAGCTGCCGCCATAACCGATGCCTGGAAATAAAAAGCGTTTACCAATTCTCTCATCACTGCCAATGCCTTTGCGTACCATGTCCACATCAGCACCTAAACGTTCACACAACTGTGCAATTTCATTCATAAAAGTGATCTTGGTAGCTAAAAAAGAATTGGCAGCATACTTGGTTAGCTCGGCACTTTTTTCATCCATAAAAATAATAGGATTGCCCTGGCGTACAAAAGGAGCATACAGGTCATTCATTAATTTTTTTGCCCTTTCCGATGTAGTACCAATAACCACTCTGTCTGGTTTCATAAAATCATCTACTGCCACACCTTCACGTAAAAACTCAGGATTGCTTACCACATCAAATGCAACGGTGGCATTTTTTGCAATGGCAGCATGTACTTTATCTGCAGTACCAACAGGTACCGTACTTTTATCAATAATAACTTTATAATCGGTAATTATCTTGCCCAGGTCATCAGCTACACCTAAAATATATTTCAGGTCGGCGCTGCCATCTTCACCCGGCGGGGTGGGCAAGGCCAGGAAAATTATTTTAGCATCTTTAACAGCTTCATCAAGAGAAGTGGTAAAATGTAAACGGCCTTCTTTCTGGTTACGTAAAAATAATTTTTCTAAACCTGGTTCGTAAATAGTGATATGACCGGATGATAATTTATCAACTTTACTTTTATCAATATCCACACAAATAACATTGTTACCTGTTTCGGCAAAGCATGTGCCGGTTACTAACCCTACATATCCTGTTCCTACAACTGCAATTTTCATGTGCTATTTATTTACAAATTCTAAAACTTTATTTACAATAAATGTTTGTTGTTCTTCATCCAGTTCTGTATGAATAGGAAGGCTGATCACTCTTTCGGTTAACCAGTCGGTAACTGGCAGGTTAAAGTTGCTTCCGCCAAAAGCATCAAACATTTTTTGCCTGTGCGCAGGCACGGGGTAATAGATCATAGATGGTACACCATTGTCGGCTAAAAACTGGTGTAATCCATCTCTGTCAACACCTTCAACCAATAAAGTATATTGATGAAATACATGTTTATTATCAGCAGCTCTAAACGGAGTGGTGATCTTTTTATTATCCACAAAAGCATTATCATAAAAATCAGCTGCTTTCACCCTGGCAGTAATGTATTCATCCAGGTGTTGCAGTTTGATATCTAAAATAGCAGCTTGAATAGCATCTAACCTGGAATTACAACCTACCACATCATGATAATATCTTTTGCTTTGTCCGTGTGATGCAATCATTTTTAATACAGACGCTAATTCATCGTCATTGGTAAATATGGCACCGCCATCGCCATAAGCACCCAGGTTTTTGCTGGGATAAAATGAAGTGCAGCCAATATTACCAATAGTGCCGGTCTTTTTTGTAGTGCCATCGCTGAAAGTATAATCATTGCCGATTCCCTGTGCATTATCTTCAATCACAAATAAATTGTGTGCAGCAGCAATTTTCATAATGGCGTCCATATTAGCTGCATGACCATATAAATGCACTGGTACAATCGCTTTTGTTTTTGGTGTGATCGCTTTTTCGATGGCTGCCGGATCAATACAAAATGTTTTGGGATCTACTTCTACAAAAACAGGTTTCAATCTTAATAGTGCAGCTACTTCCACAGTAGCAATGTAAGTAAATGATGGAGTGATCACTTCGTCGCCGGGTTCCAAACCCAACGCCATCATGGCAATCTGAAGAGCATCGGTACCATTGGCGCAGGGTATACAATGTTTACTGCCGTGGTATTTTGCAAGGTTATCAGCAAAAGTAGTTACCACTTTTCCGCCAATAAAAGCAGAGCTCTCCAAAACGCTTATTACTGCGGCATCTACTTCTGTTTTTATCTTGTGATACTGGGTTTTAGTATCTACCATTTGTAAGGGCCTCATAAAGCTTATTTTAAATGTGGGCAAAGATAACATTCAGTGGGCAGTTGGCAAAGGGGAAATGGCAGTTTGGAGTTGACAGTTTATAGTTTTTAGTTGACAGCATTAATATTGTAACCCGGCTAAATTAGCCGAAAGCTTAAAACCATAGTGTAATAATCTTTTTTGTATAGATTTGCTTTAAAATAACGCTTGGCCAAACTAATTTATAACCTGTTTCTTTTTCTGTACTCCACAGGCATACGTATTGTTTCTTTGTGGAATCCTAAAGCCAAAAAATGGCTGGAAGGAAGAAGAAATATCTTCGCTACCATCAATTCACGATTCACCACTCACCACTCACGAACGGTTTGGATGCATTGCGCCAGCCTGGGAGAATTTGAGCAGGGGCGGCCGGTTTTGGAAAGCCTGAAACAACAAGACGCCAGCCTTACTATTGTGCTTACATTTTTTTCGCCCAGCGGCTACGAAGTAATGAAGGATTACAAAGGTGCCGACCATGTTTTTTATTTACCTATGGATAATATTTTTTCGGCAAAGAAATTTATTGATGCCATCAATCCAACGCTGGTGTTGTGGGTAAAATATGAATACTGGTTTTATTATTTGCAGGAATTGAAACGGCGGAATATTCCGGTGCTGCTGGTGTCTGGTGTGTTTAGAAAAAGCCAGCCATTTTTTAAATGGTATGGAGGTATCTGGAAAAAAATGCTGGAGAATTTTGATCATCTTTTTGTACAGAATGATGCTTCTGAAAAGTTATTGCAAACCATAGGTGTAGTTGAAAATGTTTCAATAAGTGGGGATACCAGGTTTGACCGTGTTATTGAAATTGCGAAACAATCATTAAACGCAGAAATTATTACCTCTTTTTGTGCAGGTAGCACCATTATTGTTGCCGGAAGCACCTGGGAGGATGATGAAATTATTTTAGCGGCTTACGGCGATGAAACCAATCACCAGCAAAAAATAATTGTGGTGCCCCATGAATTAGATAAAGCACATCTTGATAATGTAAAAAAGATGTTTAAAAAATCGGTTTGTTATACCGAAGTTGAAAGTGATGCCGCACTATTAAATGCTATTTCCGGTTACAATACTTTGATCATTGACACTATTGGCATGTTAAGCCGGCTATACAATTATGGCCATATTAATTATATTGGCGGTGGTTTTACCAATGACGGTATTCACAATATTCTGGAAGCAGCTGTTTGGGGCAAGCCTGTAATTATTGGAGAGAACTATGAAAAATATTTTGAAGCGGTAGACCTGGTGGAATGTGCTGCTGCAGAAAGTATCGGTGACGTGGTGGAATTAAAAGAAGTGATTGATAACTGGCTTACGGATACAATTGCTTATAATGAAAGTGCTGCTGCCGCAAAAGAATATGTGTATGCAAAAGCAGGCGCCACCAAAAAAATAATAGAGTATATTTATATAAAACGCCTTTTAACCAATTGAATAAATTGCTTTACAATTTCGTTGTCTTCGCTCCAGCCGATCTTGGTTTTTAATTCTCTTTGAATCCAGTATTCGGCTTCGGCTAATATTGAAAAACCGTTGATGGTTTTGATACTTCTTTCGTACATGCTTTCATCGCCACGGAATAATTCGTTGATGTATAAAAAACGATCGTTGATGCCAATAGCTTTTTTCAGGTCACGTATGGGAGACTCAGTTAAAGAATCGCCAAGATCAATTTTAGATTGTCTTAATTTATCGTTTAAGGAAGCAGCATTGGCACCGATAGTTTCATGCACTTCTCTTTTTTGTACAGGCGTTTCCTGTAAGTGATGTGTTAATGTAGGAATATCCTGTTCCTGCTCTTGTTCAAAAATTATCTGCGGTTTATTCTGTACACTTATCTTCTGCATAGCTTCAGCATTGCGCCTTATCTCTTCCAGTTCTGCTTCTATTTCAGCTTCGTCCACCTGCAATATTTCAACTGTTTTTTCTTCTTCTCTTTTTACTGCGGGTAAAATAGTTTGTGGAATATCTACATTAACAGCAGTGGTATCCGGTGCAGCAGCCTCCTGTAATTGGAAAAGCTCCAGTTCCAGCATTTGCACTGTTAAGAGTAACTGGCCTGCCGGTACTTTAGCGGCAAACTGCTCCTGTAATTTTTTTATGAGTGTGTCCACTCTTTGCATGAATAATTATACTTTTGATGCCCTGTAAGTTAAACTGTACCCAATTTTTGGTGGCCTAAGTTACAACTACAATTTTAAAAAATTATACTAATGTTTATAGAACCCAATTTTGGTGGCGGACGAAGGGGCTGGATAGAAGTGATCTGCGGAAGTATGTTCAGTGGCAAAACCGAAGAACTGATAAGAAGGCTAAAGCGGGTGAAGATCGCTAACCTTAAAGTGGAAATATTTAAACCCGCCATAGATGTACGTTATGATGCCGAAAAAATTGTAAGCCACGATACCAATGCTATTCAATCCACTCCCGTGGAAAGTTCACAAACTATTTTGCTGCTGGCACAGGATGTGGATGTAGTGGGTATTGACGAAGCTCAATTTTTTGATGCAGAAATTGGCAATGTATGCGAATTGCTGGCTATGAAAGGAGTTCGGGTAATTGTAGCCGGGCTGGATATGGATTATTTAGGTAAGCCCTTCGGGCAAATGCCCAGCCTTTTGGCCAAAGCCGATTATATCACCAAGCTGCATGCTATTTGTGTAAAATGCGGCAATATTGCCAATATCAGTTACCGTAAAGAGGCCAAGGGGCCGCAGGTTTTGCTGGGCGAAAAAGATATTTATGAACCCAGGTGCAGGCATTGTGCACAGGAATAGTTATAACTTTATTACGGTGCAACGTTTTGCTTAATAAAAGTCTCATCAGTTGTAGTTATTTACTTCAGTGTACAGATCTTTTAAAACGCCATTTATGATAAAGCAGCTTTTTTTCGGACTGTTTCTTTTTACTTTATGCACCCGGGTTTCTGCCCAAAAAAATAATATTGAATATGGCTTTCAAAGCGGTGTAAATCTCAGCTCGGCTTATGGTGATAATGTGGGCAAAGAACAAAATGGCATAATAGCAGGATTGCATATTGGTGGCCATATTAAAGTAAATGTTACCAATCATTTTGGTGTAAAAGCTATCCTGGCTTATCACCAAACCGGTTCAACATGGGGAGCCTTATTATTTGAAAATAGCACAGCCACTGGTTTGGTAGCTGGTGAACTGCACAACAAATTGAATTACCTCAATCTTCCTGTTCTTGCCGAATACTCCACCGGAAAAAAAGTAAAATTTAATGTGAATGCTGGCGTATTTGCAGGCTATTTACTAAAATATACCATGGTAATAAAAACGGAAGAACCTGGCATATCAGCCCAAAGAACTTCACCCGGCAACCGAAAGGCAATAAACTTTGGTGTATCTGCAGGTACAGGAATTCAGATACCGATTGCTACTACAATAAAATTAGATATTGGCCTGCAGGATAACTTGGGGCTTTCTAATACCTACAAACAAGGTAATGGTACAGCAAAAATAAATTCGTTTACTGTTATGGCGGGGTTGACATTTGCTTTACAATAAAATTGCAGGTTGAACAGTATGGGCTTATTTTACTTTCCTTTTTTAATTTGATGCGATGAAATATTCTATTATTATTACAGTGCTTGTTGTATTCATCTCCTGCAATCAATCCACCGGTAATAATAAAGTGCTGCAAAACCGTATTGATAGTTTAGAGAAAAAGTTAGCGGATACTTACAAGCCCGGCTTTGGAGAATTTATGAGCAGCATACAGGTGCATCATGCCAAGCTATGGTTTGCCGGGCAAAATAAAAACTGGGCGCTGGCCGATTTTGAGATACATGAAATAATGGAAGCGGTGGAAAACATTCAAAAGTACCAGGCCGAAAGAAAAGAGTCGGAAAAAGTGATCATGATCAATCCTGCTTTGGATAGTGTGAATGCTGCCATAACAAAGCAGGACCCTGTTCAATTTAGAAACAGTTATGTGTTGCTAACCAATACCTGCAACAATTGCCACCATGCTGTAAATTTTGAATTTAACGTGGTTACCATTCCTGATAAACCACCATTCAGCAATCAGGTATTCACTATAGAAAAAGCTAAATAAAAAGTAAAAAAGCACAAATAAAAAAACGTCCTCAATTTTATTTGAGGACGTTTTTTTATTGAGGATAAAACAAATTTATTGCTTTACAAACTTAGAAGAAAGCACTTTTTCTCCATTGTTGATCTTAAGCATGTAAACACCTTTTGGTAATGTTGAAATATTTACCTGTTGTACATTGCTGCTGATCTTTTCTTCCATCACAACAGCTCCACTTATATTCACCACTTTTAAAGTAGCTTTCGGAGCAATTTCGCCCAGTACGCTTACATTTAAAATATTGGTGGCAGGGCTTGGGTACACTTTCAATAAACCGTTTCCGGTAATTTCAGTGCCGTTACCAATGATGCTTGCAGTACCTAATTGCACTTTTAAAGTATAGCAGGTAGATGCATTATTGGCATTGTTGTAACCAAACACTCTTGCATAATAAGTACCTGCAGTATAGGTACGGGTAATGGTTTCACTTGTGGTACCACCATTTTGAGAAATCGCTAATTGTGTACCTGCACTGTTTACAACTGTAAGATCGTAATCAGCAGGCAATGTAGTTAATGTGATTGTGGCAGTACCTCCGTTGGTAATTACAAATTTGTAATAATCATTATCACCACTCGGGCTAATTAAACCGGTAACGTTGGTGTTAAACGGAATTACTGCTGCGCCGGAAATAGTTCCGTTAGTAGACACATCCAATGCACTCTGACAACTTGTGGCTACTGTGGCAGTAGCTTTTATAGTATAGCACGTTGCACTGTTGGCACCGTTGTAGCCAATAACTTTAATGTAATAAGTGCCTGCTGCCTGGCTGGTTAAGGAAACAGTTTCTGTTGCAGTACTGCCTGTACTGGAACCAATTTGTGTGCCTGCACTATTGTAGATATACAAGTCGTAATCCACACCACTTGGTCCAACCAGGTTGAACACATTGCTACTGGTAGCAGTAGTAACAATGGAGAAGTAATCAACATCAGTGGCGGAACTTATAGCAGCAGAATTAGTAACACCCGATGTTATACTTGCAGCAGTGGCTTGTGTTTCATTCGGCTCAAATGCACCAGCACAACCCGATGCAACGGCAGTTGTTGTAAACGAAGCAGTAGCCGCAGTGCTGGTAGAAGCTGAACAATTAGTAGTTACTCTCCAATCATATGCAGTAGAAGCAGTAAGGCCTGTTACAGGAACTGAAGTAGCTGTTGTTGCAGCAGCAAGAGTTGTCCATGTGGAAGCAGAAGATAATTTATACTCTACTAAATAACTTACTGCATTAGAACCAGCGGTCCAGCCTAAAGTAGCACCGGAACTGGTGATGGCAGATGCAGTTAATGCAGTTGGTGTACCGCAGGCCGAGCTGTATGCAGCACCAACACCTACTGCATACCATGCGTTGGTGGTGGCAATAACTTCCGCACTTCCTGCGCCATATAGATCAATGGCAGATTGAATAGCATAAGTTCTTGCATTGGCATAAGTGGAAGTAGAAATTAAATAAGTGGTGTTAGTTCTGTATGCAATAGCTGCGGCTTTATCAATACCAATACCTGTTACCGTGTAGGCGCTGCCGATATCATTGGTACCGCTGCCGCCTTGCGACAAAAGATAAAACCAGAAATTTAATACACCACTGTTAGTGTGTACGCCACATTGGTCGTTGTTATTAGTAGGAGTACAGCTGGTTGTGTTTACCCAAAATGTACCACCATAAGTATCGGGCTGACTGAATTGGTTTGGATTGGCCATATTGCGGAATGCTGCTCCAATATTTTCACCTATCATCCAGTTACCTCCGGTGCCTTTCGCATAAAATTCAATAGCCGTTCCAAAAATATCACTGAAGCCTTCGTTCATAGCGCCCGATTCTTTGGAGTATACCAGGTTAGAAGTTCTTTCAGTAACACCATGAGTAATTTCATGGCCGCAAACATCTAAAGCAGTTAGCGGGGTGTAAGTAGTGCTGCCACTTGTGCCGCCATCACCGTAAGTCATTCGGGTACCATCCCAAAAGGCGTTGATATTATTGCCATAACCAAATGCTACTAAGTTGGTGTGCACATAACTGTTTAAAGCAAAGCCAGCATTATCGACACTGTTACGGTTAAATTTAGTAAGATAAAAATCATAGGTTTTTTCGGTGCCCCAATGGCCGTCCGTTGCATATTGATCTTTATTGGCATTTACATTATTCCAGTTATTATCGGCATCAGTAAAATCAACTGCTGCTCCGTAATTGGTTCCTGCCAATCTCATATCATAAGTGTTGATACCATTACCTCTGCCGGTTTCTCTTAAGCGGTAAGTAGTACCGGTAAAATCAGTAGTAATAGTTTGCGTACCGGTGTAGGCGGTTACAGCTGTTCCTGTTGCATTAGTGGTATGAATTAATTCTCTCTTACCTAAAATGCTGCCATTAACAGCATCTACAAATACAATCTGCCTGCTCATAGGGTACTGTGCGTAAATGTCTAATTTATAGGCTAACCTCATCGATGCAGGTACCACTTCGTTTTCGCCACTGTACCATACTAATTCAGATTTAGGATAGAAGGTAGCTTTAAAATCATTTTGTTCTCTTTTAATAAAAGCTTCCTCTGCAGGAATTTGCCATTTGTACGATTGTGCACCTACAGCAGCCATTGCTTTTTGTAAAGCAGCAGTAAAGTTAATAGCAGCAGCGTTTTTTAGATCAGCAGGAAAATCTTTAACCCATTTTCCATTCTGGCTCATTACAGCATTGCCTTTTACATGCATTACATAAACAGCATTCTCTACGGGAATGCCTAAATAACTTTGCTGGTAACGAAAATGTTCCATGCTAAGGTTATCTTTTTCTGAATGCGTAAGCAAGGCGCTTGAAGAAGAAGTGAAACTGCCCTTGTCATCAGCCAGTATTACGGAACCTTTGTTAAATGCAGCGGGAGCATTTTTAAAATCAATAAATTCAGGATACATGCCGGGGTTGCCTTTTACAAAATCCTGTGCTTTGGTATCCATTGCGGATAGCAGTCCTGATGAGATCAGGAGGGTGATTAAAATTTTTTTCATTGTTTGTTTGTTAAGTTAGGAATAGAAGAAAAATATTTTGTAATATAGATGGAATAATTATTTGATACAAGAGTAGAAATACGGTGGGAGAATTACTGTGGATAACATTGGGTTAACTAACAACTGTTAGTATCGTTGATTGCACTGTTATTCCCGGTTTAAATTTTATTCGGGTTTTTATTGAATGTTAGTAATTTGCAGTAATGTTTAAAAGGATCTACGCTTTGTTACATAAAGATGTATTGCTTGAGTTCAGGCAAAAACATACTTTTTATGGTATTGTCCTTTACATTGCGTCCACCGTTTTTGTTATTTACCTTTCTTTTCCCGATAAGCCCGATGGGGCAACCTGGAACAGTTTATTCTGGATCATTCAATTATTCATTTGTGTAAATGCTGTAGCCAAAAGTTTTTTGCAGGAAGGGAAGGGGAGGATGTTGTATTTCTATTCCATTGCCTCACCTGCCGAGTTTATCATCAGCAAAATAATTTACAATGTTCTGCTAATGGTGCTGATGAGCAGCATTAGTCTGGTATTGTTCTTTTTCTTTTTAACCAATCCGGTAAGTAATTCCCTGCAGTTTACAGGTATTGTAATTTTAGGCGGTATCAGCATCAGCCTGGTATTTACTTTAATGAGTGCCATTGCAGCAAAAGCACAGCAGAATGCAGCGCTTATTGCCATAATGGGTTTCCCTATCATACTGCCACAATTATTAATGCTGATGAAACTGAGTAAAGTTGCATTTGCCGAAGTATTCCGGGCAGGCGCAGTAATGCAATTAAGCCTGTTAATTATCGGGCTGGATGTACTGGTGGTGGCCATGGCCGTGGTACTTTTTCCTTACCTGTGGAAGGACTAAAATAAATAAGCCTGCAGAAATACTAAAAAACAACAAACTGGTAACTGCAAACTCAAAACTCTGCCCTATCTTTGCGGCACTAAAAAAAATCTTCTTTTGAAGAAAAGCTGGTGGAAAATATTATCCTTTGTTTTGCTTATCTACACGGTAGTAGCAGGTTTTTTAATGAAGGTTCCCGATCTGCCCATTATCCATCAATCTATCCGCAATTTGTATTTTCATGTATGCATGTGGTTTGCAATGATGATCCTCTTTATTGTAAGTTTTGTGTACAGCATTAAATATTTACGTGACTCCAGTTACCGCAATGATATTTTTGCCAAAAATTTTGCAGCCGTAGGTGCATTTGTAGGTATACTTGGTTATGGTACCGGCGCTATCTGGGCCAATTATACCTGGCTTACTGATCAGAACCAAAGTTTGGGTAGCGTACTTAAAGAACCTAAATTATTAGGTGCGGCTATTGCTTTATTAATCTATGGTGCCTATTTTGTATTAAGGGGAAGCTTTACCGATATTGATAAAAGAGCAAGGGTAAGTGCAGTATATAATATTTTCGCTTTTGTAATGTTGTTTCCCAGCATCTGGATCATCCCGAGAATGGTGGGCAGCTTACATCCCGGCGCACCGGGCAGCGACAGTGGTAATCCGGCTTTAAATGCACAAAAAGATCTTGATGCAGCCATGCGTATGATCTTTTATCCTGCAGTTATCGGGTGGACATTATTGGGCGTATGGATCGCTACATTAAAAATAAGAATACAATTACTAACAGATAAAACACTATTAAATGAAGAAGTATCAATGGACATCGATAATAAATAAGGTGTTATTAATGTTTGTTTCTTTGTTTTTTTGTGCCGTTGCATTTGCACAGGATAAACCCGGGGTGGAAGAAGTAATGAGAAGCAATGGAAAAATTTATGTAGTGGTGGCGGTTTGCCTTACTATATTGATCGGGCTTTTCCTTTATGTTTTTTTAGTAGATAGAAAAATAAGTAAAATAGAAAAAGAAAACTAAACCGACCTGCCAGCCGGTTATAATAATTCGCCTGAATTATACATTTTTAAAACAACGATTGCAAAAAACTAAACTACAACTTTTATGTCAGCAGAAACTACGTACAGTTTTTTTCACAGTGTGGAACAAAGCTTTGACAAAGCAGCAAAATTCACTACATGGGATAGTGGGTTATTAGAACAGATCAAACAATGTAACTCGGTATTGCGTATGCACTTTCCGGTTAAAGTAAATGATAAGATAGAAGTAATTAAGGCTTATCGTGTACAACACTCTCATCATAAAGCACCTTGTAAAGGCGGTATACGTTACAGTCCTGAAGTAAATTTAGATGAAGTAATGGCATTGGCTGCATTGATGACTTTTAAATGCGCTATTGTAAACGTGCCATTTGGTGGTGCAAAAGGTGGTATCACCATCGACCCTAAAAAATACACTGCTTACGACCTGGAAAAAATAACCCGTCGTTATACAGCAGAGTTAGTAAAGAAAAATTTTATTGGCCCCGGCATTGACGTACCTGCCCCGGATTACGGAACAGGTGAAAGAGAAATGGCATGGATAGTAGATACGTACCAATCGCTTAAACCAGGTGAGATTGATGCAGCAGGTTGTGTTACCGGTAAACCAATTACACAGGGTGGTGTACGTGGCCGTAAAGAAGCTACCGGCTTAGGTGTATTCTTTGGTATACGTGAAGTATGTAACATGGAAGACGTGATGAAAAAACAAGGCTTAACCGTTGGCGTTGTTGGAAAGAGAGTAGTAGTACAAGGATTAGGAAATGTAGGCTATCATAGCGCTAAATTTTTCCGTGAAGCAGGTTCAAAAGTAATTGCCCTGGCAGAATACGAAGGCGCCATTTTTAATGAAGACGGATTAAATGAAGATGAAGTTTTTCAACATAGAAAAAAAACAGGTTCAATTTTAAATTTCCCCGGTGCTACCAACCTTGCAAAAAGTTCGGATGCATTGGAACTGGAATGTGATATTTTAATTCCTGCGGCATTGGAGAATGTTATTAACGGAGATAATGCACCAAGAGTAAAAGCAAAAATTGTTGGCGAAGCAGCTAACGGCCCTTGTACACCTGAAGCAGATGAAGAATTTACAAGGCGTGGTATTTTATGTGTACCGGATATGTACCTTAATGCAGGCGGTGTTACTGTTAGTTATTTTGAATGGTTGAAAAATTTAAGCCACGTACGTTACGGCCGTTTGGAAAAACGCTTTGCCGAAAATTTAAATGGTCATATATTGGGGCAGATAGAAGAACTAAGTGGTAAAACGGTAAGTAAAAAAGAAAGGGACTTTATTATGCATGGGCCGGAAGAACAGGACCTGGTACATAGCGGCCTGGAAGAAACGATGATCACTGCCACAAGGGAAATCATGCAGATATGGAAAGATAACCCAACCATACCTGACATGCGTACCGCAGCTTATGTAAGTGCTATTAACAAAGTGGCGCAGAGCTATAATGAGCTGGGTATTTTTCCATAATTGGTACGTTGAAATTTTATTTCGACACATTGTACATCGAAACGCAGTTTCGATACATATGATTAAATAAAACCTAAAAAAATACTTGTGTACTTTCTGTATTGTACACAAGTATTTTTTATTTTTAAACATAATTTCTTACGATTAAAACTTGCATTATGAAAAATAAGTTCCTGTTATTGCTTTCTACATTACTATTTTCAGTGCTGGTTTCTTCCGGCCAGGAAATTGACCCCAAGCTTACAGAAGTGTATGCGCCTGTTCCACCAATAGTAAAACCGGGAAAGACCAATAGTGATGCTCCTTCTGATGCCATCATTTTATTCGGCGGAAAAAACCTGGATGAATGGGTTTCTGTAAATGACAGTACCAAGCCTGCACTATGGACAGTGAAAAAAAATAATGTTACTGTAAAAAAAGGTACCGGCAATATCCAAACCAAAAGAAAATTTACCGATTACCAGTTGCATATAGAATGGCGCATTCCTGAAAATATTACCGGTAGCGGACAGGCACGTGGCAACAGTGGTGTTTTTTTAGCCAGCACTGGCCCTGGTGACGAAGGTTATGAAATACAGGTACTGGATTGTTATGAAAACACTACTTATGTAAACGGGCAAACCGGAAGTATATACAAACAATCTATTCCTTTGGCAAATGTTTGTAAAAAGCCAGGTGAATGGCAATCGTATGATATTGTATGGACAGCTCCAAGATTTAATGAGGATGGTACTGTAAAAAACCCGGGCCGTATTACCGCTATTCAAAATGGGGTACTGGTACAAAATAATACAGAAGTAAAAGGCATTACTGTTTACCGTGGAAAACCTTATTATAAAAAACACGGAGCGGCACCAATTAAATTACAAGACCATGGAGATCCCAGTGAGCCGATCAGTTACAGGAATATCTGGGTGAGGCCGTTGTAAGCATAAGAAAGTAATAGTATAAAAAATAAGCACTCTTTTTGGAGTGCTTATTTTTTATCGGGAATATCCTTTTACAACTTCTTAATTTTTATATTTCTGTACCAAACCAAATTACCATGATCCTGTAATGCAATCCTGCCTTTTTTATAAGTGCCAAAGCCGGGCATGGTTTTAAATTTACTTCCTGCCACCAAAGCTTTCCAGCTATCATCCCACATTGTAGTACTTACTACATTGGTGCCATTCAGGTAAAAATCCAGTTTGCCATCTTTAGATTTTATTTCCACTTCATTCCAATCGGCAACCGGCTTAACGGTTTCTTTGCTACAGGAAATTAAATCGTACAAATCTCCGGCACGGTGCTTGGTAATTTTTCCGTCAGGATGGCCATCATTATCTAACACCTGCATTTCAGGACCGGTTTCGTATGTGTTATGGTATTTAGCAGTGTCTTCATTTACATAAAATATAATACCACTGTTACCGTTAGCCGCAATTTTCCATTCTAATTTCAAATCAAAGTTATCGTATTCTTCATTTGTGGTAAGGTCGCCACCTTCGCCTTTTTGGGTAGTATCTATGTAAACAGCGTTGTCAGCCACTTTCCATCTGCCTGTAGCGGAGCCTTTGCCATAGGCGTGCCAGCCGGCAGTGGTGGTACCATCAAATAATGTAACCCAGCCGGTAGTATCTGCGGCGGCAGGTTTTATTGCAGCAGCAGTATCGCCGGTTTTAGTTTCAGCACTATTACAGGCCATTAATACAGCCAGCGAAGCAATCGGAATTAAGAGTTTATTTTTCATAATTTATTTTTCATCTTTTAGTGACAGAACATATTTTACCATTAATACAGCGTCTTCTTTAGAAACTTCGCTATGTCCTGCCATAGGTACCTGGCCCCAATTACCGGAACCGCCTTTTATTACTTTTTCAGCTAGGGTATTAATATTGGCTTCAGTATTTTCGTACTTCTGCCCAATCAGATTAAAAGCCGGGCCAACTGAAGTTTCTTTTATTTTATGACAACCAGCACAATTGGATTTACCTACCAGGTCCAGTCCTTTTTCAATATCAGGATTACCTGCTGCTGATTTTGAATCGCCACCTTTTTCACCTCCACCGCACGAAAAACAAAATGCGGCAATTGAAAGCATTAGAATAGTTTTTTTCATCTGTCTTTTATTTTATGTTTTATTTATTGCAATCCTAAGATCGTTTTATTAAAATCAGTATTGTTACCTGTCTCTGCAAAATCATCAAAGGCTTTTTCTGTTACCCTGATGATATGGTCTTTAATAAATATGGCCCCTTCCTTAGCGCCATCTTCGGGATGTTTAATGCAGCATTCCCATTCCATCACAGCCCAGCCTTTGTAACCATACTGTGTTAATTTGCTAAAGATAGTTTTAAAATCAATTTGACCATCACCCAGCGAACGAAAACGTCCGGCCCTGTCGATCCAGTTTTGAAAACCTCCATATACACCTTGCTTACCGGTTGGATTAAACTCTGCATCTTTTACATGAAACATTTTAATGCGTTCATGATAAAAATCGATGTATTGTTTATAATCTAACTGCTGCAACATGAAATGTGAAGGATCGTATAATAAGCAAGCTCTTTTATGGTTATTCACTTTTTCTAAAAACATTTCGTAGGAAATACCATCATGCAGATCTTCACCGGGATGGATTTCGTAACATACATCTACACCACATTTGTCAAACTCATTTAATATCGGTAACCAGCGCCTGGCTAATTCGGTAAAACCATCTTCCACCAAACCGGCAGGTCGCTGCGGCCATGGGTACACGGTATGCCATAGCAACGCACCGCTGAAAGTAGCATGTGCATTCAATCCTAAATTTTGTGAGGCCTTTGCCGCATACAATAATTGTTGCACTGCCCATTCCTGTCTTGCTTTGGGATTATTCTTTACAGCATCAGGTGCAAAGCCATCAAACAAAGCATCGTAAGCAGGATTTACTGCTACCAATTGCCCTTGCAGGTGTGTAGATAATTCTGAAATTTCTACACCACAGGCATTGATGGTGCCTTTTAATTCATCTGCATAAGTTTTGCTTTCGGCGCACTGTTGCAGGTTGATCAACCGGCTTTCCCAGGTGGGGATTTGTACGGCTACAAAACCCAGATCTTTTGCCCATTTGCAAATAGATACTAAATCATTAAAGGGAGCTTTATCACCCATAAACTGGGCTAAAAAAATACCAGGGCCTTTTATTGTTTGCATTGTTATACTCACAGAGGATTTTTTTAATGAATAAAAATAAATTTTTCTTTTGCCACCACATAGGAACATAGGGCACATAGAAAATACATAGAACTACTATGTGAAAACCTATGTGTTCTATGTTCCTATATGGTTAAATTATATGGTAAACTCTCTCCATTTTTCATTGCTCTGCGATGATGCTACCACATTCTCCACAAATGCCATTCCTCTTATTCCTTCTTCCACTCCCGGAAAATCCAGCCACTCTTCTTTGGGTATTTCTCCATTTATTTTTGCCCTCACAGTTAAAGCAAAGTTGCGGTATAAATTTCCAAAGGCTTCTAAATAGCCTTCGGGGTGCCCTGCAGGAATCCTGGTATTATGTGCAGCAAAAGAACTGTTGTAAGCACCACCGGTTCTGTAAATTTCGGCTGGTTTATCTAACCATTTTACTTTTAAAGTGTTGGCATCTTCCTGTTGCCATTCCAGGCCGCCTTTTTCACCATACACTCTTATCTTAACATTGTTTTCTTCTCCGGCAGCAATTTGTGTTGCCATTAAAACGCCGCTTGCACCATTGTTGAATTTTAAAAATGCAGCACCATCATCATCCAGCAGTCGCCCTTCTACAACAATATTTAGGTTAGAGCAGATTTGTGTGACCTGCAAGCCGGTTATATATTCAGCCATATTAAAAGCATGTGTGCCGATATCACCCATACAACCCGCTTTACCACTTTTCTTGGGGTCAGTACGCCAGCTGGCTTGTGCCTGGCCTGTACCTTCTAAAAAAGTACTCAGCCATCCCTGCGGATATTCTACATATACTTTTCTTATTTTTCCTAAAACGCCACTCTTTACAATTTGTTTTGCCTGTTTTACCATGGGATAACCTGTGTAAGTATGACACAATAACAAGGTTAAACCAGTAGCAGCCAATTTTTCTTTTATTTGCTTAGCTTGTTCTAAAGTAAATGTGATAGGTTTTTCAATTACCACATTAAAGCCTTTATCTAATGCCATCATTGCCGGATCGAAGTGCACAAAATTGGGGGTAACGATACTTACAAAATCAATTCTTTTATCTGCAGGCATTGCGGCTTCCTGTTCCAGCATTACTTTATAATCAGTATAGATTCGGCTCTCATCTAAAAACAATAACCTGCCTGACTCTATAGCAGTTTCGGGAGTTACACTTAAGGCACCCGCCACCATTTCAATTTGCCCGTCCATATTTAATGCCAGGCGATGCACTGCTCCAATAAAAGCGTCTTTACCGCCGCCGATCATGGCCATTCTTAATTTACGCTGCATGATAGTATTTTGTGTTTATGTGATATTATTTTAATTCTGCAAACAAGTTGTTTCAGGGATGGGCATTAAAAATAGAAAAAAATATTAAAGTACCTGCCAGATATTTTTTAAATTAATCGCAACCGTTTGCGGAAAGTTTTTTGGGGCATTTGATTTTTTGATGATTATTAAAATTATATTTACGAAGTAAAGCTGGTCTCACTTTTTAAAAAACGATATGCAAGCTATAGACAGAAACAAACTCTTTGTTGCCAGTTGCCTGGCATTATTAGTAACCTCTCTTTCATTTGGTATCCGTGCAGGATTATTAGGCACCTGGGGTACACAATTTAATTTGGATAAGGCCGAAATATCAACCATTACAGCTACTGCTTTCTGGGGATTTCCGCTGGCAGTGATCATTGGCGGAATGATCGTTGATATTATTGGTATGAAGAAACTCCTGGTAATGGCTTTTATATTTCACCTGGCAGGAATTCTGCTCACCATTTTTGCAGGAAGTTTTGGCAGCCCCTACTGGGCATTATTCATTTCAACTTTACTGATTGGTATTGCCAACGGCACTGTGGAAGCAGCTTGTAATCCATTGGTAACTTCCTTGTATACTGATAATAAAACAACAAAACTCAATCACTTCCATTTGTGGTTTCCCGGTGGTATTGTAATTGGTTCACTGGTGGTTTATTTCTTCGGACAAAAAATTACCGGTACTGATACCATCAGCAACTGGAAGATACTGGTGAGTGTAATGCTTATTCCTACATTATTATATGGCTGGCTTTTTTTGAAAGAACAATTTCCTGTTACGGAAAGAGTAGCCAGTGGCGTATCTACTGCAAGCATGTATAAAGCATTGGCAAGCCCGCTTTTTATTTTTATGATCATTTGTATGTTTGGTACAGCCATCACAGAATTATTTACAGGGCAATGGATAGGCGTGCTGTTAAATAATGTTACTACCAATGCATTATTAATATTGGCTGTATCTACCGGGGTAATGGTTATCGGCCGTGCATTTGCAGGCCCGGTTGTGCATAGCCTTGCACCACAGGGTGTATTGCTGATGTCTGCAATTTTAGCCGCTCTGGGCTTATACATTTTAGGCCATTCCGGTGGTAGTATGGTTTTTGTTGGGGCCTTGATTTTTGGAATGGGGGTTTGTTATTTCTGGCCTACCATGCTGGGGTTTGTGTCGGAAAACTTACCTAAGACTGGTGCAGTGGGTTTAAACCTGATGGGAGGTGCAGGTATGTTTGCGGTTTCAATTTACACTATGTTTATGGGTACTGTATATGATAATAAAATTGCAGCGCATTTACCTGCAGGTGCCGATCTTAAAGTATATAATAGCCCTGAAGCTACTGAAGCAATGAAAGCTGCCCTGGCAGAAGCCAATAAAACTGCAGGCCCTGAAATTATCAATACGACCCTGATTCTCCCTGTAATTTTAATTGCTGCATTTGCAGGATTATTCTTTTACATGCGCAACAAAAGTAAAGTGGCTTTATAATCAACTACATTATTTAAAAAATGGAAAATCAATCTTCAAGAAGACAATTATTAAAACAGTTAGCAGTAGGCTCTTTAGCGGTGGCTGCAAGCCCGATGGCTGCTTTAGCTGCTACTGATAATACAGAAGACATGTATAAACTCAAAGGCAATATCAACCACTCTGTGTGCAGGTGGACCTATAATTTTTTACCACTGGAAGAACTGTGTGGTGCAGCCAATAAAATAGGGTTAAAAGCAATTGACCTGGTGGGCCCTAAAGAATGGAATGTTTTAAAAGCACATGGTTTGGATTCTTCAATGTGCAATGGCGCAGAAATCAGTTTAACAGAAGGATGGAATCACACCGAGAATCATTCAACATTAATAAAAAATTATACCGACCATATAAATTATGTTGCTGATGCCGGCTATAAAAATTTAATTTGCTTCAGCGGCAGCCGTAAAGGTATGGATGATGAAACAGGATTGAAAAATTGTGCCGCAGGATTAAAACAAATTATAGCGCTGGCAGAAAAGAGAGGCGTCATCATTCAAATGGAATTACTGAACAGTAAAGTAGACCATAAAGATTATATGTGCGATAAAAGCGCATGGGGTGTTGAATTATGTAAACGTGTAGGATCAGAAAATTTTAAATTATTGTATGATATCTACCATATGCAGATTGATGAAGGCGATGTGATAAGAACAATAAAAAATAATTACCAGTACTTCGGGCATTATCATACAGCAGGTGTACCAGGCCGCCACGAAATTGATGAAACACAGGAACTATATTACCCGGCTATTGCCAAAGCAATATTAGCTACGGGTTTTAAAGATTATATCGCACAGGAATTTATTCCTACCGGAAAAGATAATGCCGAAAAAATTAAAGCATTAAAAGCGGCAGTGAAATTATGTGATGTATAAAGTGTGGGGTCTACAATCATAAATCTAAAAATCTAAAATCATAAATCGATTATGGCAGATAATACTTACGACGCAATTGTAGTTGGCTCCGGAATAAGTGGCGGATGGGCTGCAAAAGAACTTACAGAAAAAGGCCTGAAGGTTTTAATGCTGGAAAGAGGTAAACATGTGGAGCATGTGAAAGACTATGTAAATGCTACTAAAGAAATGTGGGAATTTCCGCACAGGGATAAACCCACACAACAAATGATAAAAGAACATCCTGTTTTAAAAAGGGATTATGCATTGGGAGAACAAACCTTAGGTATGTGGGTGAATGATACTGAAAGCCCTTATACCGAAACCAAACGTTTTGATTGGTACAGGGCTTATCATACAGGAGGCCGTTCCTTACATTGGGGCCGCCAGAGCTACCGCTGGAGTAAAATGGATTTTGAAGCCAATGCAAAAGAAGGCATTGCTATCGACTGGCCTATCCGTTATGATGAACTTGCTCCGTGGTATAGTTATGTAGAAAAATTTGCGGGTATACAGGGTAGTAAGGAAGGCCTGGATGTATTACCTGATGGAGAATTTTTACCAGCGATGGATATGAACGTGGTGGAAAAAGATCTGTCAGCAAAACTAAAAGAGCATTACAGTGGTAAACGTCATATGTTTATCGGCCGCAGTGCTAATATCACCGAAGCAAGGCCTGAGCAAGGCAGAACGAACTGCCAATACCGTGACCGTTGCTGGCGTGGCTGTCCGTTTGGTGCGTACTTCAGCACACAATCGGCTACATTGCCTGCAGCAAGAAAAACAAACAATCTTACTTTGGAAAACAATAAGATTGTTACCAAACTTATTTACGATAAGAATTCAAAAAAAGCAACCGGTGTGGAAGTACTGGATGCCGAGACCAACAAGACATACACGTACAATGCAAAAATAATATTCCTCTGTGCATCATCATTTAACAGCACGTGGGTTTTAATGAACAGCGCTACCGATATATGGCCTGATGGATTAGGCAGCAGCAGTGGCGAACTCGGGCATAATGTAATGGATCATCATTTCAGGTTAGGTGCAAGTGGAAGAGTGGAAGGGTATGAAGATAAATATATTTACGGCCGCAGGCCAACCGGTATTTACATTCCGAGGTTTAGAAATGTATATGATGATAAAAGAGATTACCTGCGAGGCTTTGGCTACCAGGGTGGCGCCAGCAGGGGCAGGGGAATTGATGTGGCAGAATTAACCATTGGTGCCGAACTAAAAGATGCCTTAAGTGAACCAGGTAGCTGGCACATGGGCATTACTGCATTCGGAGAAATGTTACCTGATCATGCTAATAAGATCACACTGGATAAAACTAAAAAAGATAAATGGGGTTTACCGGTGTTGAATTTTGATGTGGAAATAAAAGAGAATGAAAAGAAGATGCGGATAGACATGATGAATGATGCCAAAGAAATGCTGGAAGCTGCAGGAGTAAAAGATGTGAATGCGTATGATAACGGTTATGCGGTAGGCATGGGCATACATGAAATGGGCACTGCACGTATGGGCAGAGACCCTAAAACATCAGTGCTGAATGGCAACAACCAGGTATGGGATGCTATGAATGTTTTTGTAACCGATGGCGCCTGCATGACGAGTGCAAGTTGCGTAAATCCTTCATTAACTTATATGGCATTAACTGCAAGAGCAGTAGATTTTGCAGTAAAAGAATTGAAAAAAGGTAACCTGTAAATCAATTATTCATTACTAATTAGTCATTTAATATGCCAGGCAATACATACGATGCAATAGTAGTTGGCTCCGGTATCAGCGGGGGCTGGGCTGCTAAAGAACTTTGTGAAAAGGGATTAAAAGTATTGTTATTAGAACGGGGAGGCCCACACGAACATATTAAAGATTACAAAAGCGCCACAAAAAACATCTGGGAGTTTGAGCATCGTGGCAACACCACTGCCGAGCAAAGAAAAAAATACCCGGTGATACACCGTGGCTGGGCTGCACAGGAACAGGTGATGGATGCCTGGGCCAATGAAGAAGATTGTCCTTATACCGAAGTAAAACCTTTTACCTGGTGGCGCAGTTACCGCTTTGGCGGCCGCTCTGTTTTATGGGGCAGGCAAAGTTATCGCTGGAGCCCAATGGACTTTGAAGCCAACGCTAAAGATGGCATTGCTGTGCCATGGCCAGTAAATTATGATGAGATTGCTCCATGGTATGATCATGTAGAAAAATTTGCAGGCATTGCCGGATCAAAAGAGGGAATTCCTAATTTACCCGATGGGCAATTTTTACCACCCTTTCCAATGAATATGGTAGAGAAAGACGTGGCAGCAAAAATAAAAGAAAAATTTAAAGAGCGTCATATGATCATTGGCAGGGTGGCCAATATCACCGTTCCATTTCCTGAAAGGCCGGGCTGCCAGTACCGTGACCGTTGCTGGGAAGGCTGTCCGTTTGGTGGTTATTTCAGTACACAATCATCCACTTATCCTGCTGCATTAAAAACAGGAAATTTAACCGTACGTCCTTATTCCATTGTATCGCAGGTATTGTATGATAAGGATAAGAAAAAAGCAACTGGTGTTGAAGTGGTGGATACGCAGGATAACAAAACTTATGTATTCAATTCCAAAATAGTTTTTCTCTGTGCCTCTGCATTAAACTCTGCATGGATATTAATGCGTTCGGCAACCAATGTATGGGCCGATGGGTTGGGCAGCAGCAGTGGCGAACTGGGGCATAATATCATGGACCACCACTACAACCTTGGTGCCAGCGGAACTATTGAAGGGTATGAAGATAAATATTATTATGGCAGAAGGCCAACGGGATTTTATATTCCACGCTTTGCCAATGTGGGTACTGATAAGAGAGATTACCTGCGTGGCTTTGGGTACCAGGGTTCGGCCAGCCGTAGTGGTTGGAGCAGGGAAATTGCTGAATTGAATATTGGCGCTGAATTTAAAGAAGCCCTGACTGAACCGGGAGGATGGCGTATGGGTGCTACAGGCTTTGGAGAAATTCTGCCTTATCATGAAAATAAAATAACACTGGATAAAACTAAAAAAGATAAATGGGGATTGCCGGTGTTATCGATGGATGCTGAATTAAAAGAAAATGAAATGAAGATGCGGAAAGATATTGTGGCTGAAATGGTGGCCATGCTGGAGGCCGCAGGAGCAAAAGGAATTAATACTTACGATAGTGGCCATGCAATGGGACATGGTATTCACGAAATGGGTACAGCACGTATGGGCAGCGATCCTAAAACATCGGTGCTGAATAAATGGAACCAGGTGTGGGATGCACCCAATGTATTTGTAACTGATGGATCATTTATGGTATCATCTGCATGCCAGAATCCATCCTTAACGTACATGGCATTTACTGCAAGAGCAGTAGATCATGCGGTGGAAGAATTAAAAAAACAAAATTTGTAATACTCATAAAATAAAAATTATGGAACGCAGGGAACTTTTAAAAATGATAGCTGTATTAACCGGTGGTGTTGTAATTGGTGGTGACGTGTTTTTATCTGGCTGTACAAATAAAGAAGCAGATGCTTCAACTTTTTCGGCCAGTAATATTGCATTACTTGATGAAGTAGGCGAAACAATTATTCCTACCACTTCAACACCGGGAGCAAAAGCCACCAAGATCGGTGAATTTATGAAAACCATTGTAACAGATTGTTATAATGCTGATCAGCAAAAAGCTTTTGGTGATGGCTTAGCAGGTTTAAATGCAGCCTGCGAAAAAGCTAATGGCAAATCATTTATGGATGCTACACCTGATCAACGTAAAGCATTTTTGATCGGGTTAGAAAAAGAAGCTAAAGAATACAACAAGCAACGTGATGAAAAAGAAAAAGACGCCAGGGAAAAAGCAAGGAAAGATATGGACCCTAATTTTGTAAGCGCTCCTTCTCATTATTACAGCATGCTGAAGCAATTAACTTTGTGGGGCTACTTCAGTTCAGAAATAGGTAGTAAACAAGCGTTGCGTTTTTTACCTATTCCAGGACATTATGATGGTGCATTACCTTATAAAAAGGGAGATAAGGCCTGGGCTATTTAAAAAATATTCCTGTATAAATAATTAAATGCCGTTCAAAACCAAATGAACGGCATTTAATTTTCATTTTATGCACCCGCAAAAGGAGACGGAAAATTATCAGATTCTCTAAAAACTTATATCGCTGCCTTTCTGAAAAAAATTACTTTAATAATATCAGCAGTAATTACATACAGCAGCAGAATACCTGCAATAATGCCCAGCAGCTTTAACGGCGGTACTACAAAGCCCAGCGCTGTTGCAAAAGGTGTAAAGGGTAAAATAATAGTTACCACTAAGCTCAATGCACTTAAAGCAATCAGCAGTTTACCCGGCACACTTTTTAAAAGCGATTTGTGTGTACGCACTACAAACAGTATCAGTAACTCTGTGCAGATAGATTCAATGAACCAACCTGTTTGAAACACGGTTTCTGATTTGAATAACCGGTATAGCAGGAAGAAAGTGATATAATCAAAAACAGAACTATGCAAACCAAAAACGATCATAAAGTTTTTTAACTGCTTCAGGTTCCATCGTTGCGGTACTTTCAGGTCGGCTTCATCTACATTGTCGCCGGCCACAGCCATATAAGGAAAATCAGTAAGAAAATTGGTGAGTAATATTTGCTGTGGCAGCATAGGTAAAAATGGTAGTAGTAATGAAGCGCCGGCCATACTGAACATGTTGCCAAAGGTTGCGCTGGTATTGGTGTAAATGTATTTGAGAGTGTTTAAAAAAGTTCTTCTCCCTTCTAAGATGCCTGCATTTAAAACAGCCAAGTCTTTTTCCAGCAATACCACATCAGCAGCTTCTTTGGCAACATCCACTGCATTATTGGTGGAGATACCTACATCTGCTGCATTGATCGCAGCTACATCATTTATACCATCACCCATATAAGCAACGGTATTGCCAGCCTTGCGTAATGCTTTAATAATATTTTCTTTTTGCTGCGGTTCTATCTCTGCAAATACATTGGCTTTTTGTACCTGCTGTACTAAAGCTTCGGGGCTCATCTTTGCAATTGCTGCACCGGATATCACAATGATCTTATGTAAACCGATCTGTTCGCCGATATAGGCAGCCACTAATTTATTATCACCAGTGATCATCTTCAATTGTACACCATTATTGTTCAGTTCTTTTATCACATCAATAACACCCGGCTTTATAGGGTCCTGTAACAAAACAAAACCTGCAAAGATCATTTGCTGCTCATCTTCTTTAACCAGTTTAATTTGTTGTGCACAATCTTTATAACAAACACCTACTGTACGAAAACCTTTACCACTGTATTGCTGGTACAAATCGTCTATATTTTTTTTATAAGATTGAATGGGTGCCGTTGATCCGTCTGCAAGTAATACTGTATCACAAACCGCAATGATATTATCGATAGCTCCTTTACTGATCAACTGGTGTTTATTATCTTTCACAACAACAACACTCAACCTTTTCCTGATAAAATCATACGGTATCTCATCTGTTTTTTCGTAACCATCAGCAGTAACATGATCCATTGTTTTTAATGCATCATCCATCGGGTTAGAAAAACCGGTTTCAAAAAAAGCATTTAAATAAGCCAGTTGTTTTACAGTTTCATTTTCATTGCCATCAATACCAGTAATGCCGGAAATTTTTAATACACCTTCTGTAAGGGTGCCGGTTTTATCAGAACAGAAAAGATTGATTTCTCCCAAATTCTGAATAGAAGATAATTTTTTTACGATCACTTTTTGTTTGGCCATTCTTTTAGAACCTGCACTCATAGCCACAGTCATAATCGCAGGTAATAATTCCGGTGCCATGCCAACAGCCAAAGCCAATGCAAAAAGTAAAGAATCAATTAAGGGTTTATGAAAATAAATATTGACTGCTAAAATTATTACTGCTAATACCAACGTGATCTGCATTAATAAATAGCCAAACTTGCGGATGCCTTTTTCAAATGCAGTTTCTTCCGGTGCTTTGGTGAGGCTTGCAGAGATGGCGCCGAATACTGTGTCTTTACCTGTGAATACAGCCACTGCTTTTCCTGTACCGCTTACAATACTGGTGCCCTCAAACAATACATTGGTTCTTTTGCTCATGCCGGTATCAGCTGCAATAACGCCTGCTTCTTTTTCCGCAGGATAAGTTTCGCCGGTGAGCGTAGCTTCATTTGCATGCAGGTCTTTCTCTTCCAGCAACAAACAATCTGCAGGTATAATATCACCGGCAGCAAATACTATAATATCCCCGGGTACAATTTCTTCGGAGTAAACATTTACAACAGTATTGCTGCGTTGCACTTTTACTTTACTGCGGATAAGAGAACGTAATTTTTCAACAGCAAGCCCGGCATGCCGTTCCTGTATAAAACTCATAATGCCGGTGGCTAATAAAATAAAAAGTATAATGAACACATCAGAAGTTTCACCGAGGAAAGCTGAAAGAATAACAGCTGCCACCAACAATAAAGTAAGCGGACTTTTAAACTGGGCGAAAAATAAAATGATATCTTTTACAAACTGTGGTTTTTCTTTTTCTTTTTTTGTGGAAGAAGCAAGTCGTTGAGCCGCATCTGCAGCAGAAAGGCCTTCTGCTGTTGATCGTAGTGTTTTTAATACATCGGAAACTAGGTATTGCCAGTATGCCTTCAGGTCCATATAGCTTAATTTTTTTAAAATTAAACTAAAGGCTTTGCAATACAAGAGTTGTTTTGTTATTCAAAACTTAACGGATGCAAGAATGATCCGGGCAGGGTGAGAAAATATACCTTGCAGGTATTAGTTTACCGCCTGTTTTCTGCTTTTTAAAAATAGCCTGTTATAAAAAGTGTACGCATAACAACCTGCGCAAAAGCCAAGAAAGGACTCTAAAAAAGCAAATACTGTAAGTATAACAGCAAGTACAATGCCGGCAGAAATAAAATTAAAAAGTGTTGCAGCCAGGATAGCAACAGAAAAAATAAAACCAATTTTTGCAGCAAATCTTTTAGGCGCCTGGTCAATAGGTTTTGGTTTTATAGAGAAGAGTTGCACTTCTTTTTCACTAAGGATATTCAATAAACTGTATTTGCCGAAATTAAAACCACGCAGAAAAAAATCGATACTTAAAAATGCAGGTATGATCCAATGGGGAATTATAAGATAAACAACTGCCAGTATAAAAACATTTAATGCCGTAAGCCTTACTTTATTTTCATTTACTGTTATAAAATCAACAGGGCATTCTAATTCTGTAGCCATAATTTTTTTTAATTTTCGAGTAATAATTTAGTGATGGTGTTTTCAAATTCTTTTTTGTACACCACATAATGTGCACCGGTTGCCGGGCCGGTAAAGCCGGTATCGAGTTTCCTTATCTTTCCTTTTTTATCTAATATTACAGCAGAAGGGAAAAATCTGATCGGTGTTAGTTCAGGCAAAGTTTTTTCTGTGCGTAAAGAATCAGTAACCGTAACACCGGTATTTAAAATACTGTACTGTACATTAAACCGTTGTTGAAATTTTTGTAAACTTTTTACGGAGCGTTCCCAATCAGTACTGTATTCATAGGCCAATGCAATGATCTCAACACCACGTTGTTTATTTTTATTATAGTATGCACTTAAGAATGCAGTTTCATCCATACAGTTGGGGCACCAGCTGCCCATTAATTGTACTATCACTACTTTGTTTTTGAACTTTACATCATCAATAGAAACAGGTTTGCCTTCCAGATCTTTAAAAGTAAAATGTAATTTTTCTTCGCCGGGTTTGGCATACATGGCTACTGTTTCTTCTGTTACTTTTGCCTTGGCATCTTTTATACCTTGCCAGGCTTCTTTGTACAATGCGCCTGAATAAAATGTACCTGCGGAAATTGTGGTGCTGTTTTCAATTACCGCAGTAATTAAAAATGCGTGGCTGCCATCAAAGCAGGAGAGGTACAAAGAATCTTTTGTAACTATACCCTCTAAATAACGATAATCGCCGGTGGGGTTAAGAAATGTACCGCTAAGTGTATTACCGTTTTGCTGCAGTTCTGCAACAGATAATTCACCGGGTTTATTATTGGCGAATGTTACAGACCATTTACCTGAAATATTTTTACCCGGCGTTGACGTAGTTGTAAATCTTTTATTAACCGCTTCTGCAGTAAAAGGCATTGCCTGCGTTTTTAGTGCACCGCCTTTTAACCATACACCACTTAGTTTTCTATTACTGTATTGTAACCGGAATTGCGATTCAAAAACCGGCATCTGAATAATGAATGAATCTCCTGCGGCAGTGATATTATCCACCCTTATTTTTTCGGTAGCGTTGTGAATATACCAAACCGGTTTACCGTTTTCTTTTTTCCATTCAAAAGTGAAAGGAATACTCTTGCCATCGCTGCGGTGCAATTGTGCACTCCACCAGCCCTGCTGTGCTATCACGGCCGGGCTTAAGGCAATACTTAAAGCCAATATCAATAGTTTCATGCTAATTTGTAACAGGTTTGTTTCGTGCAACTGCAAATATAGCAATACTCTATCAAAATAATAGACTTTATACAGCAATTTAACATCCTTATTTCTGTGTAATTTGTGCAATCTGTGGCCACCCAAATAAAATTTCGTTTTTAGTAAGCGGTTTTGTTAAAAGCCTGTCAATTTTGTAGACTAATTAATTATTTCGTTTGCATATCAATTTATTTTACTGATCAAACAAAAGCTATGGCAGGTATTTTAGATTTAGTAGGTAACACACCATTGGTAGAATTAAAGAAGCTCAACCCTAATCCCAATGTAAAAATTTATGGCAAGCTGGAAGGTAATAACCCGGGAGGCAGTGTAAAAGACCGGGCTGCTTATGGAATGATTAAAGGAGCAATAGACAGAGGCGAAATAAAAGAAGGCATTACTTTAATTGAAGCTACCAGTGGTAATACCGGCATTGCATTGGCCATGATCGCCAGTTTGTTTAACGTGCCTATTGAACTGGTAATGCCCGAAGATGCTACAAGAGAAAGGGTTTTAACTATGGAAGCATTTGGTGCCAAAGTAATTCTTACGCCAAAAGAAAGATCAATGGAAGGTGCTATTGATTATGCTGCTGCACAATTAGCAAAAGGCGGTTATCATAATCTTAATCAATTTGGAAACCCTGATAATCCAGGTATGCATTATAAAACTACTGGTCCGGAAATATGGAGAGATACCAATCAAAAGATCACACATTTTGTCTCTGCGATGGGCACCACCGGAACTATTATGGGAACATCCCAATTTTTAAAAGAACAAAATCGGGGCATACAAATTATAGGTTGTCAGCCAACAGATGGTTCTAAAATTCCCGGCATACGCAAATGGCCCGAAGCATACCTGCCAACAATATTTAATAAAAGCCGTGTAGACCGTGTGATTGAAATTGCAGAAAAAGATGCCCGTGTAATGGCGAAGAAATTAGCCCGGGATGAAGCCATCTTCAGTGGAATGAGTAGCGGCGGTGCAGCACATGCGGCTATTGAATTGGCAAAGGAATTACAGGAAGGTGTAATTGTTTTTATTGTTTGCGACAGGGGGGACAGGTATTTGAGTAGTGATTTGTTTGATTAAGCCATCATTATCATTTTACAGAGGAATTCGTAGCAAAAAAGAATGCAAGCCGATTAATCAATGATGTGAATCACCATACTTTTCCAGCGCTTCTTTCCAATCCATTTTTTTTACTTTAAGTAAACCGCTTTCTGCTTTTTCAGCTTCGTACATATCTATATTATCAATCTCGGTTGATTGTTGTTTTAAATTACCTACAATTACGTCAAAGGTGTGTGCATAGTCGGTGTTGGTAACCAGCCAGTGTACATTTCCTTTTTGGTCGGAGATAGAAGAAAAGCTGCCCGGCTTTGCAGTTTCTTCCAGGGTTTGTTTAATGAACATATAATCGCCTTCATCTTTTATCCTGTCGTATTGTTTTAATAACACTTCACCATTTAATATCCTGTGGCACGAAACCATATTGCTGTGTCCGTGTGGAATGATAGCCCTGCCTTTTTTCATACCGAAGATGCGGCCTGTAAAAGCATACTGCTCCGAAATGCCTTTTACTTTTGGTAACACCGGATCTTTTACATTCACGCCTTTGTCGGGGTATTCAAAACCTTTCATTGCATTATCGTAGTCGATCAATTGCAGCAAGTCTTCCAATGGTAGCCTGTTATGAAACTCGGTTATTTTCTCCTGCCATTGCATGGGAGTTATCCTGTCTGTTTTCAGGTCTTTACACATTAACTGTAGTTCCTTCAGCCACTTTGTTGAGATCTCTTTCAATGGTGCAGCAAATAAATTGTTGGTAAACAACATATCCAGGAATGCAATACTGGTGAGGGTCATTAAAGTGTCCCTGGTAAACTCTCGTCTGTTCACGGTAAAAATTTTTTGTCGTAATAAAATTTGGAAAACCGGTTACGGATATAACCGGGTATAAATATACAATAAGGTTTTGCTTTAAGAAATTACAGGTAGTTAATTATTTGTTGAGGTATTCGTATTAGTGATTCGCAACCGGTCTTCGGGGAATAATCAGCACAGGCAAAATTGCTTTTGTATTTTCCCTCAAACAACTTATTTTCAATCTTCAACTAAACTACTTATGAGAAAGCTGTTTTTAGCTGCTATACTTTTTTTTATAGCGGTACAAACCATTGCACAGGACCTGGGTTATTATTTACCCAATGATGTTACTTACAATCCGGCGATACCTAAACCAAAAGATATTATTTTTCATGAAGTGGGTGAATGGCATGTTACACACGACAGGCTGGTGAATTATATGAAAGCGATAGCCGCTGCTGCACCGGAAAGAGTAAAACTGGAAACAATGGGCTTTACCTATGAACAAAGGCCGCAGGTATTGCTGATAATTACATCTCCAAAAAATCAACAACGTTTAGAAGAGATAAGACAACAACATTTATTATTGAGCGATCCAACAAAATCTGCTTCGGTAAGTATTGACAACATGCCCATTGTTGTATGGATCGGGCATTCCATTCATGGTAATGAACCCAGTGGTGCCAATGCAGCTTTGTTGAGTGCGTATTACCTGGCTGCAGCGCAAGGCAAACAAATTGACGAACTGTTAGATCATGTAGTAATACTTTTTGATCCATCTTTTAACCCTGATGGATTGCAACGTTTTTCTACCTGGGCCAATCAGCATAAAAGCAAAAATTTAGTTACCGACCCTAACAGCAGGGAGTTTAATGAAGTATGGCCTGGCGGAAGATTTAATCATTACTGGTTTGATTTGAACAGGGACTGGTTGCCGGCTGTACATGTGGAAAGCCAGAACCGGTTGCAATGGTTTCATAAATGGAAACCGAATATTTTGACTGATCATCATGAACAGGGCAGTAATGCTACTTTCTTTTTTCAGCCCGGTGTGCCTGCAAGGGTAAATCCATTAACGCCGGAAAAAAACCAGGAGCTTACCAATAAGCTGGCAAAGTTTCATGCAAAGGCATTAGATAAAATTGGTAGCTTATATTTTACCAAAGAAAATTATGATGATTTTTATTATGGCAAAGGTTCTACCTATCCTGATATTAATGGTGCTATCGGTATTTTATTTGAACAAGCCAGTAGCCGTGGCCATGCGCAGGAAACAGTGAATGGCATTCTGAAATTTCCTGCTACTATAAAAAATCAATTTACAACAGCACTCTCTACTTTGGAAGGCGCTGATAATTTGCGTAAAGAATTTTTAGAATGGCAGAGAAGTTTTTATATCAATTCATTAAAAGAAGCTGCCACAGCACCGGTACAGGCATATGTTTTTGGTGATGGCAACGATAAAAATAAAACGGCATTGTTTGTGAAAATGTTATTACGCCAGCAGGTGGCTGTGTACAAGCCAAAAAATGATATTACTGCCAACGGGAAAACATTTAAAACGGATGATGCATTTGTAGTACCCATGCAGCAAACACAATTTAAAATACTGCGTACTATTTTTGAAAAAACATTGAATTATAAAGACAGTATTTTTTATGACATCACCGCATGGACAATGCCACTGGCTTTTGGTTTGCCTTACGGTGAATTGAATGCAACGCAATTCAACATAAATTTACTGGGACAAAAAATTACAGAAGCCGGTGATCTTACAGCAACAGTAACTGGTGGTAAAAGTAATTATGGTTACCTGATGGAATGGAGTGAGCTGTTAGCTCCAGCAGCTTTATATGAATTGCAGCAAAACAATATCATCACCAAAGTAGCTACAGAAAAATTTGAAATTCCTGTAAGTGCAGGTAATAAAAATTTTAATGCCGGTACCATTTTAATTGCGCAGAATAACCAGGCGATGGATGCGGATAAATTATTTTCGTTGGTAAATGATATTGCAAAAAAATATGCCGTGCCTTTTTATGCATTGCAAACCGGTAATGCGGTAAGTGGTGTTGATATGGGCAGCAGGAAAGTGATTGCGCTTACAAAACCATCTATCGCTATGATAACAGGCACAGGTGTTAATGCTACTGATGCAGGTGAAGTATGGCACTTATTAGATCAACGCATGAACATACCTGCAACACACCTGGAACCTTCTATGTTTAACCGTGCCGATCTTACACGATACAATACTCTGATACTGGTGGGAGGTTCTTATCCCGAATTGAATAAAGAAAAATTAAAGAGCTGGGTAAATGCTGGTGGTAATTTAATTTTACTGGAAGAAGCGGTGCAATGGGCATCGCAGAATGGCATAAATACAGTAACATTAAAAAAAGTAAAGAGCCCGGTGGATAGTGCCAAAAGAATTGCTTACGGTGAAGAAGAAGAAATAGATGGCGCACAACAAATGAGTGGTGCTATCTTTAGTGCTGATGTGGATCTGACGCATCCGCTGGCATTTGGATACAATGAAAAAACCATCAGTTTTTTTAAAGCTAACAGGGTGTACATGGAAAAAAGTAAAAATCCCTTTGCCACACCATTTTATTATAAAGAAAACCCTTTGCAAAGCGGCTGGATCAGTAAAGAAAATAGTGATGCGATAAAAAATGCAGCTGCGGTAATTGTAAATACTGCAGGTAGCGGAAGAATAATTAATATTGATAACAATCCTAACTTCCGGGCATTTTGGTTAGGTGGCACCAAACTGATGATGAACGCAATTTTCTTTGGAAAGATAATTGATGCTGCAAGTGGAAGAACGGAAGAATAAATCGTTTTCAACTTCAACTCCAATACAAGAGTGCCCGGGTAAACCGGGCACTCTTTATGTAAAAACTATTTCTTTTTCTTTATTTTTTTCTTACTTCTTCCAGCGCTTTAATATAGGCCCTCATCAATTTTGAATAATAAGCTGAGCTTTTGGTAACATATTTTTTGTCTGTTGTTCTGTCCTTAACATAAAATATATCAGATGAGGCATAGGTGGAATTATGGGATGCACCGGTTGATGTATTAACGGTTGTTTTGGTGGAATAGTTTAAATCATGATCAAAAACAAATCGGTAACTGCTTACAGGATATGCAGCAAGCTCACTGTTATTAATGATCTTGTAAGCACCGAAATAATTGTCTTTAAAATTACTCTTTAGATATTTATTATAAGCCCTGTCGTGGCTGATTACCAGTAAAGTGTCGCTGGTAGTTCCAAAGTCTGGTGGTATTTGCCCGGCCTCCTTAGTAAAGGTCATGTGCTTGGTATGAGAACTTGCAACAGCCATAAAAAAGAATACGGCTATTGTTACAACAGAGAGTGCATTTTTAATAACTGGTTTCATATGTGTAGTTTAAGGTTTTAGAAAAAAAGCTGTTAGCGAATAAGGCAATAATAGAAAATGTACAATAGGTAATAATATCTTTGATATCTCCGGTACCATTAATGATCTCCAGCGACTGCAATACCTCAAATGCAACAAATGATATCAACACTACAATAAGCCATGGAATATGTATTTGCCTGTTCCAGATAATAAGGATGCAGGATAAAAATGCATATGCCCACAGGCCGTCGGGTAAATGGTTGATAAATAATGCAGGCAATTTTTTAAAAGCGGGGAGTGCATAAATTAAAACTCCCAGTATAATCGGGAGCAGCACGTTAAGGAGAAGGTCAGTTTTGTGAGATTTACGCATTAGTTATCGCTAATAGTACTTCGGTATCAATAATACGGATTTTTAGTGAAGATTAAAATAAGATGTAAGGTTTTAATGTTATTTTAATTCGATCACTACTCTGAAAATAAGTTTTTTTTCTGATCTGCCTTTTACAACTCCGTCAGTATAAAATACTTCAAAGGGTTGATTATAACCTTGCTTTTTTAATTCCACCAAAGCATCTAATGAAAATGAAACGGGATTAAAAGTGCCCATCCCTTTACTGCTTACAAATACACGGTGTTGTTCATCTTCAACCGTCAACAGGCTGGGGCAATCGGGGCAGGGGGTATCCCTGAAATATCTTACCGTTAAAGAATCGCCGGCTTTTATGCTGTTTAACTTTATAATGATCTCGTTTGTGCCAAATTGATTGAACTCCTTGATTTTTGTCTTATTATAATACACATGCCAGAAGTCGATAGTATCTGCTTTAGTATTTTGGGAAAATACACCGAAGATTAAAAAAATAAATAATAGCTTTTTCATTTTTTTGTTTATTATGATCTGTTATTCAGTATCGATAATTTTCCTGATGATCTGCTGTTTGTTTTTCCTCGCTTTTTTTACTCTGTCAGATTTTATCTTGCCTGAAAATTTGCTTTTATCAGAATTGAAGTGCATTTCTCCGTAAGCTAACCATGAACCTTGCTTAATCATAAGGCCATTGTATGGACAATGCTCACGACCGCAATTGTGTTTTGAATAGTCACCGAAATTTCTATGCCTGATTTTTTTGTCCGCTAATATTTTTTGCTGATTTGCTTTTATCGTATTCCAGATACTTTCTTCATCGCCTTTTGTGACCTCCTGTCCAATAATTGAAACTTCAAAATAAGTTTTCGGATCTTTAAGTTGTAAGAATTCGAAGGTTTTTTTAAAAATTTTATGAGCACAGTCTCTGACTTCTATTTTATCTGTAAGTTGCAATTTTTCATTTTCTATAATAGAACGATACAATCCAAGGGTATTAAAATCACTATATTTTTTATAATTATCAATGAAGAAAAAATATTCTTCTTTAGTAAGTGTGCTGAATTTTCGTGCAATTTTCATACTTTAAATGTTGTCAATAAAAGCCAGATATAATGGAGTATCTTTTAAATTTCTCCTTTAAAAATAACTCTAAATAAAATAAGCAAAAAATAATTCTTATTCATTCCTGTAAATCATGTAAACAAAAAAGCCACACCAGGTGCAGCTTTTTGTATAAACAATTTTGTAATCAATTTATTTTCTTTCCCCTCTTCCAGAACTAAAACTTCTTCTGCCATTTCTATCCTGCGAAGCATTGCGGTTATTGCCCCCACCTCCGCCACGGCTTTTAAAATTTGGGCGCTGGTGAGGTTTTGCTGCAGGCGCAGATGGCTGTGCAGTTGGAGATAACGGGTAAGGATGCTCTGTAAACTGCGGAATAGTTTTACCGATCAGTTTTTGGATATCCCTTAATTCTGTTTTCTCATCTGCATCGCAGAAAGATAATGCAATACCTGTATTACCAGCTCTGCCTGTACGGCCGATACGGTGTACATAAGTTTCCGGCACTTCAGGTAATTCAAAATTAATTACGTGGGTTAAGTCATCAATATCAATACCTCTTGCGGCAATATCTGTTGCTACCAGCACACGCAGGTTGCCATTTTTAAAATTACTCAGTGCATTCTGTCTTGCATTCTGCGATTTATTGCCGTGTATAGCTGCAGCAGTAATGTTTTCGTGGTGCAATACTTTTACTACTTTATCAGCACCATGTTTGGTACGTGTAAAAACCAAAGCACTTACTAATGCCGGGTCTTTTAATAAATGAATGAGTAATTTATTTTTATCTTGTTTGCCTACATAAAATAATCCCTGCTCAATAGCATCAACGGTAGATGATACCGGGGTAACTTCTACTTTTGCTGGATTGGTTAACAACACATTTGCCAGTTTTTGTATTTCGGGCGGCATGGTTGCGGAGAAAAATAAGGTTTGCCTTCTTTCCGGTAAACGTACAATTACTTTTTTTACGTCGTGAATAAAACCCATGTCTAACATGCGATCGGCTTCATCCAAAACAAAAATCTGTAAATGGCGCAGGTTGATAAAACCCTGGCTCATCAGGTCTAATAATCTGCCGGGTGTGGCAATTAAAACATCCACGCCTTTTTTTAAGGCATTGGTTTGATGCAGTTGCGATACACCACCAAAAATTACCGTATGTGTAATATTGGTGTTTTGTCCGTAAGCGGCAAAGCTTTCACCTATCTGGATGGCCAACTCTCTTGTTGGTGTAAGTATCAATACTTTTATACCAGGTATATTTTGTTTTTGCTGATACAGTAATTGTAAAATAGGAATGGCAAATGCGGCCGTTTTACCGGTACCGGTTTGTGCACAACCTAAAAGATCCTGCTGCTTTAATACGATGGGTATGGCCTGCTGCTGAATAGGGGTGGGTTTGCTATAGCCTTGCTGGTCTAAAGCTTTAAGTATGGGTTCAATTAACCCGAGACTGTTAAAATCCATTAATAATGGTTTATGATGTATGGCTGAAAGGACGTTGTATTTTCTGAGATCAGCGAAGGAAATTTGTTTGTACCACCGGCTTACAACCTGCCGTATTGTTGTGTGGAGAACTGCGAAGATAGGGTATTCCGATTTAATGGGTTTTGTTTGGCAACCCTGGAGTAAATTTGCTGCTTCAAAAACAGTTGATACGTTTATGAATGAAATACAACATTGTGCCATTGATATAGCAGCCGGTTGTAATTATGATTGGGTGGTTGAAAACCTGGTGAATGGAAATTTATTAAAACCATACATCAATTTGCCCCCGGCAGCTGGTGCATTGTATTCTCATATCGCCATCAATAAAATTATTGAAGAAGAATTACTGCACGACCATTTTGAAATTACCACTGCTAACAACAAAAGCCTTAAAAGCATGAGCAGCGGCGAACAGAAAAAAGCTTTGCTGCAATACATCATTAGTAAAAAGCCGGGTTTTATAGTAATTGATAATGTACTGGATAATTTAGATACTGCCGCACAGGAAAATATTATTGCTTCTTTAAAAACAATTGCTGCCACTACTTTAATAGTCCAGGTTGTAAATCGTAAAAAAGATATACTGCCTTTTATTGAAAAAATATTTTCTATACAAAATAACATCATCATAAAAGATGAAAGTATTGTATCTTATTTAAATGCGGCAACAACAATTCATGCCAATCATTTTTTCGAAAATATTCCTCCTGCATTACATGCCTACACATTACCAGCAGGCCCGTTGGTACAATTGCATGATGTATCTGTAAGTTATGAAGAGCGGCAAATTCTTGATCAGATAAACTGGACGATCAATGCTGGTGAGTTCTGGCAACTGGCAGGACCAAATGGAAGTGGCAAAAGTACCATACTTAGTTTGATAACCGGTGATAGCCCTAAAGGCTATGGACAAGACCTGGTACTGTTTGGTATTAAAAAAGGCAGTGGCGAAGCGGTTTGGGATATTAAACAAAACATCGGGTATCTGAATGCTACCATGGCGCAGTTTTTTTCACGTTTAGATTCTGTAGAGAAAATGGTGCTATCCGGATTGTTTGATTCCATCGGATTGTATGTGGTGCCTAATGAAACACAAATTAAAACGGCACAGGCATGGCTGCAGCTGATTGGTTTGTATGAAGATCGTAATAAACCTTTTTGTTTTTTACCATTGGGAAAACAGCGTATGGTGCTGGTGGCAAGAGCTATGATAAAGCATCCGCCTTTGCTGATATTAGATGAGCCGGCATCGGGCCTGGATGATTACAATATCATGTTATTCACAACACTTATTAATAAAATTGCCGCAGAAAGTAATACGGCAATTCTCTATGTATCGCACCGGCCCGAGGCAGGTTTAACGCCCCGCTTTGTATTCAATCTTTTACCTGGTGAAAACGGATCAACAGGTGTAATTCAAAACAGTTAACTACAACTAAAAATCATCATCGGTTAAAACTGTTGCATCTTTATCGCCTAAAACAATTTCAACCGTATAGTTGCCCGAATCATCTTTCACCATCACTACGGATGCAGCATATCCTGCGGTTATTTCTTTTTTTGCAGGGAATAAAAAAGTACAGGCATTGGTTTTAATACCAGCATCGGGTTCTGTTGGGGTGCCGGTTAAACCAAAAGCACCACTGGTATTATTTAAAGTTATTTTTATTGCTGCCAGTTGTTTGCAAAGCTCATTATACTTTGCTTTGGCTTTAGCAAAATCTTTGGTGATTAAATAAGGTGCGATATAGCTTAAATAAAAAGCTTCATCATCAATGATGTAATCTTGCTTAAGTGCCAATGGAAAACTGATGATGCTTTTGTTTCTCAATGCATCGGTAGTATCATCAGATGGATTATCTATTACCTGTCCCATTAAAATGTCAAGATCAGTTGCAGACTGTTTAGCAACTAATGCAATGGCTTCGGCCAATGTTTTTGGCATAACGGAAATGGCTATACCTTTATCGTCGGTAATACTTGTTACAGTAACCGGGTATCCATCGTTCCAGGTGCCTTTTATACAATAGCCGGCGGAATTTATCCTGTATCCCTTGCCTGTAAATCTTCCTTTAAGATAATCACCATTGTATAATTCATTCTTGCCATTGGCAAACCAGGCTTTGCCGGTAAATAATCCTTTATCAGCTGTTGCGCCATAATAAATGGATTTTGTTTTCAGGTTAATGCTCAGGCAACCGGTGCCGTTTAAAAAATCATTCAGGTAATTGCCTTCATCATAAAAATCGCCTATTCTGTAATAGTAAGCATAGCCGTTAACGCCTTGCTTGGTGAGCGAGCCTATAAAGCGGCTGGAATCATCCTGCATTATAATTCCATTTTCAAATATCCCTTCTTTATAAAATCCAAAGTATCTTTTTTTAGTACCAAAGTCGTACACAAAACCAGTATCATATAAACTCTTGCTGGTTTTGTTTAATGCGCCTATTAAAATTTGTTTGCTGGTTTTTTCAGCATAAAAATCACTGCTGTTTAAAAAACTTTTATAGTTTCCGGTAGTGGCAGTTTCCCAGGTACCGTCTTTCCATCTTCCCTGGAACAATTTTTTGGTATCCAGTTCGTATTGATACCCCAACCCGTTTTTTTTATCTTCTGCATAAATATTGTCATTCACAGTTCCTGCATTACCGGGAATAAAAATACAGCGGCCATTAAACTTATCGTCTTTCCATTCTCCTTGTAACAGGGCATTGTCTTTATAAATTAATACTCCTTTACCTTCTTTTTTACCATCAACAAAATCGCCTGAAAAAATATTGCCGTTTTTACTGAGATTAGCCCCTTTGCCGTTCAGCTTTCCGTTTTTCCATTCGCCGGTTAAAAAGGCGCCTTCTTTAAACACAATAGTACCCTTACCGCTATACATTCCGTTTACAAAATTGCCTGCATAACGTAAGGCATTACCATTGCTGTAAATGGCAATGCCTGTTCCATTGGGTTGTTTGTTTTTTATTTCGCCTATATAAGTGATATCCTCTCCCCAGGCATCTTTAAGGCCGGTAATTTTTCCGGTAGAGGTTTGGGCAAATACTAAAGCGGTAACTGCAATAAGCAGGCTGGATAAAAGTAACTTTTTCATGCTGGTGTAATTTGAATGGTGGTATCGGGTACAGGTAAAACTGTTTTGTGTTGTAAAATTGCTGTTTTAAAACGATTAATGCAATACCCACCAGCACGTAAACTTGTAAATAGCATTTGATAAGGTAAAAATTCAGGGTGAGTCTTAACACTGTTTTGTATGCATATAGCCAGCTGATAAGCTCAAATCATGGCGATACCTGATTTTGGTCATAGTAAAAAAACAGGAGGCACTATAGATTTGGAGTATAAAATTTACTACAATGAAAAAGATAATAGCTCCGGTAGACTTTTCTGATGTTGCGGCTAATGCAGCCATCTTTGCCGGTAACCTGGCAGAGTTTTATGGTGCCGAATTATGGCTTTATCATAGTTACGAAATGGTTATCCCCGTAACAGAATATGGCTACTCCTATGTAAGTATTGTTGAAATGCAGGAAGCCGCCGAGCATGAACTGAACGCTTTTAAAGATAAAGTACAGGGTGCTTTAAGGCGTACTATCACTATCAATATTAAGGCAGAGAATGCTACATTAACAGAGGGCCTTACAGCATTATGTGACGAAGTAAAACCAGAGTTTGTGGTGATGGGACTGTCTGGAAAAAATGCACTCACCAGGCTGGTGGTGGGCAGCAATACCATAAGAGCTATACACCAGCTTACTTACCCTGTATTGGTGATACCACCTAAAGCTGCCTTTACACCGGTGCGTAAAATCGGTTTTGCCTGCGATTATAAAAAAGTATTGGAAACCACACCTGTACAACCGTTAAAAAAATTAGTACTTGACTTTAATGCCGAATTATATGTGCTGAATATTGAGTATAATAATACCATGACCTCTGACGAAAAGTTAAAGGAAAGCCAGCATATAAGTGAGCTGTTGTATGATTTAAAACCAGCTTACCAAACTATTATTTCCGGGGATATTACCAATGGCATCAACTGGTTTGCAGATAAAGAAAAAATAGACTGGATGGTAATGATACCCAAAAAACATAACCTGGTAGAAAAAGTTTTTGGCAGAAGCCAAACCAAAGAATTGCTGCACCACACACATTTGCCTGTGCTTTGTATGCATGAATAATTTGCCATATGAAATAGCGAAAGCCGTTCTCCACACTGTTGGGAACGGCTTTTTATTAAGTGTAAAAATCCCACAGCAAAAATGCCGTGGGACCATAGATAAGGCTGTGGTTAATGGATATTAAAGCGCACTGCCCGATCAACGTGAAATATATAGGGTTTTATCTGAGCCTTTTAAATAAATGGGGGCTGGATGAAAATCCTGCCCCGTTTAAAATCCAATATCCTATGAAAAACCGATGTAAAAGTAATACCGCCCTACCACTGTTTTAGCCCAAGTAGCTGAACTATACCTGTAAGTAGGTCAATTGTCATTTTAAGTAGACAAAGGATACCACACAATTTAAAAAGGGTTATTTTTATACCTGATTATGCCTTATCCTCTTACTTATATGCTTGCAGACGATGATGAACTGTACAGGGAGTACACCCTGCAGCAGTTGCATAATATTGCCGGACTGGAATGCCTTTGTGTTTGCGAAAATGCATTAGCTACAAGAGAGCAGTTACAGCATTTTCAACCCGACCTGCTGATACTGGATGTGGAAATGCCCGGGCTTACAGGGATACAACTGGCAAAAAGTATTAAACAGTTACCGCTTACTATTTTTATCACTTCTCACCCCAGCTATGCAGCAGATGCTTACGAACTGGATGCTGTGGATTATTTAGTAAAACCGGTGCCACCCGAAAGATTATTGCGTGCTATTGACAAAGTAAGGGTGCTGGCATCTATTAAAGCCAACACTTCTGCCGGAGAGGGGTTTCAACAAAAGGATGCAGAATCTTTTTTTATAAAAGATAAAAATACCTTTTTAAGAATTACTTATACTGATGTGCTGTATGCAGAGTCGCTGGGTGATTTTGTAAATATTTTTTTGCAAAACGGCGAAAAGAAAATTGCATTGGTAAGCATGAAAAACCTGGAACAGCAATTGCCACCCAATCTTTTCATCCGTATCAGCCGTTCTCATTTAGTGAACCGGCAAAAAGTAACTGCTGTAGATACGGATACTGTTCACATCAATAAAATACAATTGCCCATTGGTAAAACTTATGCAGAAGAAGTGATGAATGCTATTATCGGCAACCAGGCCATTAAACGTTTTATTTAATCTTGTTGTAGTAAATATGAAAAAGTTGTTGCTGATTGTTGCAGTTTTATTGTACTGGCCTTGTGCTGCACAGGTTAATAAAGAAGTGGATAGCCTGTTGAAAGTACTGGATACCGAAAAGCAGGATAGCAATATTCAACGTACACTAAATCGCATTGGTAATTATTATATCGATAACAATCCTACTAAAGCGATTGAATATTTAGAACGTTCTGCCGAGTTAGCCAGGCAATTAAATTTTTCCTTACGTTTAGCCAATAACTATTATGACATTGGTTTTTGTTATTTACTAAAAAGTGATTTTGATAAATCCCTGAACTTTTACCAGCAAAGTGCAAAGATCTATGAAACATTGAAAGATAATCATCGTCTTGCAAATGCATACATGTCGATGGGAAATGTTTTTTTTCAAAGCAAATCACTGCCTAAAGCAGATGAATATTATGATAAAGCCGAAGCTATTGTAAAACAAACAAAAGACAGCGGGCAACTGGCTTCATTATATGCAGAGCGGGGCAATATGTACGACCAGGAGCAGCACTATGATTCAGCTATAGCTTTTATGCAAAAAAGTATTGCGATAGCAAAGCTTATTAATGATGATTTTATGGTGACCAATGGCCTTAGTAATATGGGGCTTACTTATAAACATAAAAAAAATACTGCCCTGGCATTGCAGTACTTTGATACGGTATTAAAAAAATACAATGCCATGAAAGATCCGCCGGTAGATAACCTGGCCATTGTGTTTAATAATGTAGGTGCCACGCAATCGCAGGCAGGCAATTATACAAAAGCGATTGATGCATTTAATAAAAGTATCGGTTATTCAACACAAGAGGGGTTATCTGCGGTGCTTATGGAAAACTACCGCAACATGGCCGATATGTTTGCCGATATGAAAGACTATAAACAGCAAAGTATTTATCTTACTAAATACCATCAGCTTAAAGACAGCCTTTATAGTAACGACAGTAAAAACCTGCTTACACAATTAGAAGCTGATTACCAGTTAGAGAAAAAAAATATCAGCCTGGTAAAACAGGAGGCGGAAACCACTAAACAAAAAAGTCAGCGTAATATTTTTATCATCATTGCAATTGGGGCTGCATTGCTGTTAGCAGCTCTTGGTTTTTTTTACAGAAGAATAAAACAGAACAATATTTTATTGCAGGAAAAAAATATCCAGATCAACAAACAAAAAGACGAACTGCAAACACTCAATCATGTAAAAGACAGGTTGTTCTCTATTATCAGTCACGATTTGCGCAATCCATTGGTTACACTAAATGGTTATCTTTCCCTTGCAGAAAACACTTCTTTGCCCGAAGAGAAAAAAGAAAAATTCAGACAGCAGACACAGCAGGCCGTTAGCCAAACCAGCAATATGCTGGATAATCTTTTAGTATGGGCCAATATGCAGATCAAGAATACTAAACCCACTATCACAAATATAAATGTAGAAGATTGTATAGATGATGCTATTGGTGCAGCAAGGGCGCAGGCCACACAGAAAAATATTCTTATTGATAAAAATATTATCACCACTATGGCAACTGCCGATCATAATATTATAGAGATAGCACTTCGTAATATTATTACCAATGCAGTAAAGTACAGCCAGGCAAACGGGCATATTACCGTGAGCAGTTTCAGCGATCAATTCCACACTTTTATTGCTGTAAAAGACGAAGGCATTGGTATGAGTAAAGATAAAATTGAAGAACTGCTTAATAATGAAGCAGAAAGTAAAACCGGCACACATGGAGAAAAAGGCAGTGGCCTCGGACTCTTCCTGGTAAAAGAATTATTGCAAAAAATAAATGCCGTCCTTTTAATTGAAAGTGAGGAGGGTAGTGGCAGTAGCTTTATAATACAACTGGGCGCCGGATAATTTTTTTCTAAAATTTATTTTCATTTCCCTTATCTTCATAGCACTAACCGCCTAATTCAGATTGTCCTACCCTTACGTAAACTAGCTGTTTTTACCCTATTTACTGTAGAGCATTTATTTGCCCTTAACCTTAGTATTAAGCATTGCTATAGAATTCCTTAACTGGTAGTAAAATTTTTATTGCCTAAACTATTCTTATTTATGGGACATGAAAAATTAAAGAGAAAAGATTTTTTTAAGAACCTGGCTGGTTTTAAAAAGAAATTATCTGATGATGTACTTACTGAAGAGCCACCGGGAGGCCCCGATCCGCTGTTTGACAAATATGCCCGTAAAACTTTAGGGCCAAGGCAATACAGCGAAGTAGTGCAGCTACCCGTTGCCGATGATGTTGATTCTTTACGTGTGGGTAATATTACCAGTGGCCTTACACCATATGCAGGCACATGGACGGCATGGGAAGTAACGCACTTATTACGACGCACAAGTTTTGGTATTAAGAAAACCGACCTGGAGGCGTTGGTTTTATTAACACCATCTGCAGCAGTAGATGCATTGCTAAATATCAGTGCGCCTGTATTGCCTTCGCCCACACCACTCAATTACTACCAGGCTACTTTAGCAGATAGCGGCGGTATTGCCCTGGGTGCAAGCTGGACAGCTAATAATCTTACGTATGTAAATGCCAATGATGGTACTAATAATAGTTACAGGCAGATCAGCTTAACAAGCTGGAGCTGGGGATTGTGTATTGATGATGGTGCTACTATACGGGAAAAAATGACACAATTCTGGTATCATTTTATCCCGGTAAATTTTGATGATATCAGGAACCAGCAGAATAATTCTGCTACCATGTGCAGTGATTATATGAATTTATTAAGAACCAATGCACTCGGTAATTTTAAAACCTTGATTAAAGCCATTGCAAAAACACCGGCCATGCTGGTATTTTTAGGTAATCAGTATAGTACAGCATCGGTGCCTAACGAAAATTTTGCACGTGAGCTGATGGAATTATTTACATTGGGAAAAGTGCCTACGCAAAATTATACCGAGCCTGATGTTATTGCAGCATCAAAAGTTATATCAGGTTGGCGGGTGCCCAGTTTTATTGCAGCCTATCCTTTTGCGCCGGGCTTTAATGCTTCCTATCATAATCAAAGCAACAAACTGTTTTCTTCTTTTTTTGGTAATACCACTATCACTAATCAGGCCGGTGTAAATGGTGCCAATGAATTTGATCTTTTCTTTGATATGCTTTTTACGCAGCAGCAAACCACTATTGCAAAATATATCTGCCGCAGGCTCTACCGTTTTTTTGTGTATTATGATATTGATCCTAATATTGAAACAAATGTTATTGCTCCTTTATCTGCATTACTCATCAGCAATAACTGGGACATCGCTCCTGTGATGAGTACTTTATTAAAGAGCGAACATTTTTTTGACGTAGCCAACAAAGGTGTGATGATAAAGAGCCCTGTAGATTTTATTACAGGAGCATTGCGTACTTTAAATATTAATACCACAGCTGCCGCCGGTGCAACGCAGGTGGCCAATCAATATGCTATCTGGAATTATTTTCAGAATTATGCTAACAATAACCTGGAGCAGGGACTTGGCCTGGTGCCCAATGTATCGGGGTGGAAAGCCTATTACCAGGACCCTACCTATTACCAAAACTGGATCAACTCCAATTCTATACAACGCAGGGCAACATTGCTTACAAGTTTTATAAATGGTTTTACCGTAGGCGGCCTCAGCATTAAATTCGATCCTATTGCTTATGTACAGCAATTTCCCAGTGCTACCATACAGGATCCTGATTTACTGATCAATGCAATTGTACCTTACTTATTTGCAGTTGACCTGCCTGCTACGTATAAGAGTGACACTAAAATTCAAACGCTTTTAGCTGGCCAGGTAACCAATAGTTACTGGACCACGGCATGGAATAATTATGTGGCCTCGCCAACAACAGCTAATGCCAATATTGTTAAAACCAGGCTCAATTCTTTATTCACCACTTTTCTGCAACTGGCAGAATTTCAATTAATGTAGTCTTCTTAAAATAAGAAATTATGAACCGTAGAAAATTTTTAGGTAACACTGCACTCTTTACTGTGCCAATGATGATTTCTGGTATACCTGTTTTTGCCGGCGATGGTGCATTGCATCCTTTTTTACAGGCGCTGACTTTATCTAATGCCAATTGTGGCCGGGTATTAGTGATCATACAAATGAATGGTGGTAACGATGGTTTGAATATGGTGATACCATTGGACCGGTACACCGAATTGAATAATGCCAGGCCAAACCTTTTAATTCCCTCAGGTTCTGTGCTGGCGCTGAATGGTACTACCACTACAGGCCTTCATCCTGCAATGACGGGGCTTAGAGATTTATTTAATGATGGAAAAGTAAACCTGGTGCATGGCGTGTCTTATCCTAATCCCAACTTCAGTCATTTTCAGGCACAAGACATCTGGTTTACAGCAACCAGCACCTTACCTTCTCCTGATACAGGCTGGCTGGGCAGGCAATTAGATACCACTTATCCCGGATTTCCCACTGGCTATCCCAATGCTACCAGTCCTGACCCTTTGGCTATACAAATCGGTGGTGCGTTGCCGTTATCATTACAAGGCCCTAATATCAATATGGGGTACAATGCACCCAATCCTGCTGCATTGATAAATGTGGCTACTGCCACACCGGCATCTGCACCTGCAAATGATTATGGCAGGGAGCTTACATTTATACGCATGATGAAGGATCAGAGTAACGCATATGCCTCCAGCATTTCAGCTGCTTATGCGGCGCAGGTAACATTATCTACCATGTATGCTGCATCAGGCAATACCTTATCTGACCAGCTTAAAATTGTAGCCCGGCTTATAGGTGGCGGATTAAAAACGCCGGTTTATATTGTTAATCACCCTGATACTTTTGATACGCATGTGGACCAGGTGGTAGCAGGTAATACTGCAACTGGCTATCATGCAAATGTGTTATCTAAATTATCTGTTGCTATTGCTGCTTTTCAAAATGATATTACTTTAATGGGTAAGGCCAATAAAGTAACCGGGATGACCTTTAGTGAATTTGGCCGCCGTGTTATTGCTAATACCAGTGTGGGTACCGATCATGGTTCAGGTGCACCGGTGATTTTCTTTGGGGCTGTTTTAAATGGTGGCGTTACCGGAACTTCTCCTGTATTGCCCACCAATCCAACAGCAAGTACGCAGGTACCACTGCAATACGATTTCAGGCAACTATACACTACCGTTATGCAAAAATGGTTGTGCATGACAGCGGCAGAATCGCAAACTATTTTAGGAGGTACTTACGCTACTGTGCCCATCTTTAATGAAATAGTATTGCCATTAGATGGCATAGAACTGAATGCCGGATGGGACGGAGAATTTGCCAAACTGGATTTTGAAGTTTTTGAAAATGATAAATATGACACTTTTGTTGTGGAGCGTTCTGTAAACGGTACCGATTTTCAACCACTGAATACGTTGAAAAATACCAGTAATTTAAATCAGCAGAAATACGTGTATAAAGATAGCCGTATAAGCGCTCCGCAGGTTTTTTACCGTATAAAAGGTATTACCAAACAAGGTATGCCTGCCTACTCAAAAATTGTAAAACTTAAAAATACTAATAAGCAGGAGATAAGAGTATATCCAAATCCGGTAACTAATTATACTATCAACATAGAATTTTTAACACGGGTAAATGAAAATGTAGAGATTACTATTTACGGCGCCAGGGGCGAAAAATTATATTATAATCAGGTCAACCCGAGAGGCAATGTGTCCATTAGTTTTAAAGTACCCAATTTCTTTGATGTAAAGACATTGTATATTTTAAATGTTACTTACAGCGGTACAGTAATTAATGAAAAAATATTGTTTGAATAAAATAACTAACCTGAAAAACTAAACTCAAAACTGAAATCCTCTTTCTCGTTTTACATAGCGTAAAATGCGGAAAGAGGATTTTTTATTGAATGCATATTTGCTCTGTTATGGAATTAAATCCCCGGTAATTAACAACAGCTTTGTAAAAACAACTTTTTTTTTCATCCCCTATTATCTAACTTCCATAAATTAAAATAGCCTGATGAAAAAAATGCAAATCTTGGTACTAGCGCTTACACTTTGTTTTTCGTTATTGAGTGTAAAGTCTTTTGCAGGTGATGAGCCCGCAGATACGGTATACACAGGTATTTATGTAACCAGCATACATGATATCGATTTTAAACAGAAAGAATATACCGTTAACTTCTGGCTGTGGTTAAAATACAAAAACAAAAAGTTCGATTTTTTGCAAAACCTGGAAGTGCCGCAAGCCAAAAGTGTTGCCAGGTCTTTTTCTACAATAGACTCTTCCGGTGGTAAAATATATATCCTGATGAAACTCCAATGTGTGATGAAAGATTCCTGGAAGATCGGCAATTTCCCTTTCGACAGGCAAAACCTCAGGCTCTCCATTGAAAATTCACAATTTGATTCGCACGCATTGATCTTTGTACCGGATACACTAGGTAAGCATTATGATGCCAGGTTTACTTTAAGCGGATGGAAGATTGACAGCTTTAATATTTCTACCGGCACCAAAATTTACGAAACAGGATTTGGAGACGAAAGCCTCGATAAACCGCATACAGAATACAGTAACTATAAAGTTAAGATAGGCCTTGAGCGGGAGGCTACAGGCTTATTCTGGAAAATGTTTTTGGGCATGTATGTAGCCTTCCTGATTGCATATATATGTTTCTATATTCATGCTGATGGCATCGACTCCCGTTTTGGCTTAAGTGTGGGGTCTCTGTTTGCCGTAATTGGTAATAAATATATTATTGATTCTGCTTTACCTGAATCCTCCTCTTTTACTCTGGTTGATACCTTGCATGGCCTTACCCTCTTTTTTATATTTTCTGTAATTACCTGTACCGCATACACGCTAAAGTTGGTAAAGCAGGATAAAATTAAACAAGCCAGGCGGTTTGACCTGGTTGCGGCGCAGGTGTTACTGCTACTTTATGTGGTGTTCAATATCTATTTTATTTCGCAGGCTAGTGCAACATAACATAAAGTAAATAGGGGCCAGGATAAAAATCCAGCCCCGCTTTTAAATCCAATATCCTATGAAAAACCAGGTACAAAGTTAACAGGTAAAAAAGCTACAGGCGTTATACCATTTGATCATTATGTTGTATAATTCCCACATTATGTAATTTCCACTTATACGGCTACCCTGAAACCTGCTTACTTCTCCGCAATGGATACGTAAAGCTGTTCTGCCATAGTAGTATGTGACTGACAACAGCATTTTTCAACCTTACATAATTTATAGATTTACTTGTATAATTCCCACTTTGTAATGCCGTTATTTATAAAAAGAGATACCTGGTTTTTGATAAAATATCCGGATTTATTTTGTTGTAATGCAGGCTGGTACTGGTTATTAATATTGTACAGGTATTTTGGATTATTCGCAGAATGCTATACAAAAGTAGAATCACATCACTGTCATAATGCTTGGAAAAATATACATGGCATAAATGTTGACCAATATGCAATAACAAAAATTATATACAAAAATGACAAAGATTAATTTGATCCTGACAGCTGTTATTGCAGTGACGGGATTTACAGCATGTAACAATGCAAGCACAGAAACTGCAAAGCAGGATGCTGTAAATTTGAACAACTATGTTGATTCAGTAGAGAACCTTACTCCTGTTTATACAGTTGCTAACTGGTCAGCACTGGACAATGGTTACCAGGAAAAAGCCTTACAGGCAGAAAAAACAGTAGCCACCCTTGAAGCTGCAGATAAAGCTAAACTGGAAGAAAGCAAAGCAAAGTATGCTGCTTTAAAAGCAAAGTATGAAGCCAAGCTTAAAGAAAACGAAATGGCAGCTAAAACGGCAGCAACAACGCCGGATTACAGGCAGGTGTTAAGAACCAAATTATTTGGAGAAGGCAAAGTAGGTGCTGATATGAAATTTGAATCAGTAACCGCAGATAATATATTAGGTGTATACAAGAATTTTGTAAATACTGTTGCTGATAATAAAGACAGTTATACCCGTGAAGACTGGGACGAAATAAAAGTATTGTACGAAGCACTGGATACCAGGAAGAATGTGGTTGAAAAAGATCTTTCCGGTAGTGACAACTTAAAGATAGCAGGCTTAAAGATTAAGTTTGCCGCTATTAAAGCAACACACAGAGGCGGTACCAAAGGTGCAGAAAATGCCGCTGCAAAAGAACAGTAAGCAATAAGGATTATAATTTAAAAAGAACGTTTCAGTAAACTGAAGCGTTTTTTTTTTGCGTGAGACGTGAATGGTGAATCGTGAGTGTGGTTTTTGAGTTGAATAGCTTTTAGTTTATAGTACTTTTCTAATTTACGTCTCACAATTCACGATTGACAAAAAAAAGGGGCCAGGATAAAGATCCAGCCCCGGTAATAACTCCATTTTCTATAAGAATCCAATTCCCAATAAAACTCCTGCAAAGTTATCAGTACATATATAGCAAGTATTATATAATGAACTGTTTAAGTTACATAATTCACACATTTCTTATCAATCGTCAATGGTGAATCGTCAATCGTGAATTGCCAACAATTCATTAATCATGTTTCATTATTCAAGTTTCACCTTTCTGCCTTACGCTAAACATTCTCCTTTCATTAACAAACTTTAGCAATAACTACCCGTCTATAGCACAGGATTTGTATTAATTATTGTACTAAAAATCACTAAACATGAAAAATTTAAAATTTGCAATTGTACTTTTTATTGCGGTCTTGGGCTTTACGCCTGCTGCCGAGGTAAAAGCGCAATCTGTATCTGTAAACTTTTCCTTATTCCAACGGGAGCTGGGGCCTCACGGCCGATGGATGACCAATCCCCGTTTTGGAGAAGTTTGGATTTATAATGATCCGGGATTTAAACCTTACTATACCGATGGCCATTGGGAATACACTAACTATGGATGGTCGTGGGTGTCTGATTTTGATTGGGGATGGGCACCATTCCATTACGGCCGCTGGGAGTATGATCCTTCTTATGGGTGGATGTGGATACCAGGTTACGACTGGGGAGCAGCATGGGTAAGCTGGAGTGAGTATGATGATTATTATGGCTGGGCTCCTTTAGGTTATGGCGTTAATGTAAATGTTTCTTTTGGCAGCATTCCTTACGATCGCTGGACTTTTATTCCGAGAAGAAATATCTGCGACCGTGATATCAATCGTTACTACGTATCACCCGACAGAAACCGGGGTTTTAGAAATGCAGTGGTGATCAATAATTATTACGGTGGTAATGGAGACAGGGGAAGATTTATGAGAGGACCGGAAAGAAATGAAGTGGAACGTTATACGCACAACAACATACAGGAACGCAGGATTGATGACAGGGAAAGACAAGGACGCTGGACTGCAAACAACGATAACAACCGTCGGGATAACGGAAATAATAACAATGGCGGCAGAAGAAATGACCAGCAGGCAGGTGGTGCCAGTAATAACGGTAATGGCAATAATAATGGTCGTTGGGGAAACAGGGATGGCCAGGTAAGAGGTGACAATAATAACAATCCCCGGGACAATGGAAATAATAACGGCGGAAGAAGAAATGATCAAACTGTAAGAGCTGACGATCAGCAAAGAGATCAGAATTTTCCGGGAAGAAAACCCAATATTGATAATAACAATGGACAACCCAACAGGGATATCAATAATCCAAGGCAGAATGATAACAGGTTTCCAGGAAATGGTATGCCTGATGAAAAAAGAACGAACAGGGATAATAATCCACAGGGAAACTTTCCGCAACAACAGGACGCCCAGAGACAACAGCAACAACAAATAGAAAGGCAACAACAGGCACAAAGGCAACAGCAGCAGCAAATGGAAAGACAGCAACAAGATGCTCAGAGACAACAGCAACAACAAATAGAAAGACAGCAGCAGCAAGCCCAGAGGCAGCAACAACAGCAGGTAGAAAGACAACAAAGACAACAGCAACCTGCAATGGAACAACGGAGAGACCAGGGTGGACAAAGATCAAATGGCAATGGCCAGGGTGGTAATGATAATCGTGGCGGTTGGGGAAAAGGAAGACGAGGCTAATAATTTCTAAATAGTGTACAGGTAATATTCCCCGGTTGGTTAATTCCAGTCGGGGAATATTTTTATACGGTTATTCTAAAATGGTGGGCAATGATGTTCATTTTTTTGTTCAGGTAAAAGCGATGTGCATCATACCGGTGATGGGCAGAATTTAAATGAATGGTTTTAATGATTTTTTCTTTTGCGATGTTTACCAAATGATCAAACAATATTGCGGCATAACCTTTTTTTCTTGCAGACGCAAGGGTAACAAAATCATCAAAGTCAATAATCATTCCATCATATAACGTGGTGGTAAACCTGAAGCCGGCAGCACAAACAGCTATACCATCATCTTCAATATACAAAAGATGATAACCTTCTTTTTTCATTTGTACAATTGTAGTAAGAAAACTGTCGGTACTGTGGTGCGGCCTTAGTTCTTTCATTACTTCAAAGCATTGTAAAAGATCTTCCGCTGTTAGCGCTTCTTTTATTTTCATGGTGCAGCAATTTTATTAATTCATATTCCTGTACTCATTCGGAGATCTCCCCACACGTTGTTTGAACAAGCGGCTAAAATGCTGTGGGTATTTAAAGCCTAATTCATAAGCAATTTGATTAACCGATTTATTCTGGTCAAATATTTTTTCTTTTGCCACATCAATTACTTTTGATTGAATATATTCCTGTGCTGTTTTGCCTGTTTCTTTTTTTATCAGGTCGCCAAAATAGTTGGCTGATAAATTCAGTTCACCGGCACAATAACCCACGGAAGGCAAACCTGTTATTTGTGGTTTGTCCGTTTGGTAATAATCGTTCAACAGCGCTTCAAATCTTTCTAAAATACCTTTATGCACTTTGTCCCGTGTAATAAACTGGCGGTCGTAAAAACGTATGCAGTAATCTAAAAGCAGTTCAATATTAGATACAACGAGTTTTTTGCTGTGCTTGTCAATGTTTTGCTGCAATTCGTATTCAATCTTTGAAAAGCAATCCAGTATGATCTTTTTTTCACGGTCTGATAAATGCAATGCTTCATTCGATTGGTAAGTAAAAAAACTATAGTCCTGGATATGCCGCCCAAGATGAGTGCCATGTATTAAATCAGGATGAAATACCAGCGCATAACCTTTTGGCTGATAAATTTCTCCGGTATTATCCACGCTAACTACCTGCCCGGGTGCAATAAATACCAACGTACCTTCCTGGTAATCATAAGTGTTTTTGCCATACCGCAGATCGCCGCATTTTACTTCTTTTAAAAATACGGTATAGAAACCAAAATACATGTTGGAGGCCCGTCGTGGCGCTGCTTTGGATAGATCAACAACACTCACCAACGGATGCAGTGTTTCATTATTATTGAACACATTATAATCATTGATTGTTTCAAACCTTCGTATGTTATCCATATGGATGTAATTTAGTAATTCAAAATTACTGATTTATTAATCTCCCGGTTAACAACCAGACCCCAATCAGTAATGTTGGTAGATTAATCCGTAATTTATATACCATGTAAGCTGTAAAAGCCTCCCACCTTTGTGTTGAAAATGAAAATTAATTATGAAAAAGGTTACATTAAATAATGGAGTAGAAATGCCCATGCTTGGTTTTGGGGTTTTCCAGGTAACAGACCTGGCAGAATGTGAAAGAAGTGTGGTAGATGCTATTGCAACCGGCTATCGTTTGATTGATACTGCGGCATCATATATGAACGAAGAGGCAGTTGGCAGAGCTATTAAAAGTAGCGGCGTAAACAGGGAAGAATTATTTATCACCACAAAACTCTGGATACAATCAGATGGTTATGACGGAACAAAAAAAGCATTTCATAATTCACTAAAAAAATTACAATTAGATTACCTTGATCTATATCTTATACACCAGCCATATGGCGATGTGTATGGTGAATGGAGGGCTATGCAGGATTTATATAAAGAAGGAAAAGTGAGGGCAATTGGCGTAAGCAATTTTCATCCTGACCGGTTGATGGATTTGATTGTTCACAACGAAATTGTTCCTGCAGTTAACCAGCTTGAAACACATCCCTTTCATCAGCAAAATGAAACACAGGAATTCCTGGTTGAAAATAATATACAGATAGAATCATGGGGGCCATTTGCAGAAGGTAAAAACAATCTCTTTCACAATGAACTATTACTTTCTATTGGAAAAAAATACAACAAATCAATAGCACAGGTGGTGCTTAGATGGCTTACTCAACGTGGCGTTATTGCCATTCCAAAATCTGTTCGCAAAGAAAGAATGCAGGAGAATTTTAATAGCCTTGACTTTGAACTGAGTACTGAAGACATGCAAGCTATCAAAACATTGGATACAAATGCCAGCAGTTTCTTCGATCATCGTGACCCGGCAATGGTAAAATGGCTGGGGGAAAGAAAACTGGAAGTATGATCAAATACAAAATCTCTAAAATAAAAAAAATGAAAAAAGTACTGCAAGTAATGATTTTATTTTCTGTTGCTATCTTTTCAAAAGCAGTAGCACAAGATGTTACTGTATTTCCAAAAGGTGAAATATCTGCAACTGATAATCACACAGGAACTGTTTGGCTTAAAGAATTAAATGTGCCTGACAGCATATTTAATTACAGCCTTGCACATGCTACGTTTGCACCGGGCGCTAAACTCGATTGGCATATGCATCCCGGCGGGCAATACCTTTTAATTACTGAAGGCACAGGTTATTACCAGGAAAGAGGAAAGCCCATACAAATTGTTCACAAAGGAGATGTAATTAAATGTCTTCCGGGAGTAGAACATTGGCATGGTGCAACACCGGAAACCAGCTTTGGGTACATAGGCGCTACCCCCGTACAAAAAGGGAAAACAATCTGGTTAAAAAGAGTAACGGATGAAGAATACAAAAGCATAAAATTTACTCCTGCAAATGAAGAACAGGAAATTAAAGATATCTCGAAACAGAAATGGAGTTGGATGGCAGACAAGAATGTCGATTCTTTAAATGTGCTGTTTGATGAAAAATCCATGTTTATTCACATGGGAGGAAGTTGGGGAAAAACCCAGGAACTATCTACTATAAAAAGCGGTGGTATCTGGTATAAGAAAGCTGAAGTGTATTCAGTATCTGTAAATATCATTGGTAACACTGCCATACTGTTAAATGACATTGATCTGCTGGCTGTAGTTGGCGGTAATGAAGTTACCCACGCTTTCATGGTAACCGAAGTATATACTAAAGAAAACGGCAAATGGAAGATGGGTTCTCTCACTTTTTCACAATTGCTCAGGCCGGTAAAAATGAAGTAATAAATGGCCTCTTCCGTTTAAATAAAATTAGAGTCATTTCGATTAATTACAAATTCAATTAACAGAAAAAATAAGTTATGAACCGTCGGAAACTTTTTAAAAATGGATTGGCATTAGCAGGAGGTTCTTTGCTGTCAACTACCGGTATAGCACAGTCGCAAAATAAAAATTCTCAAAATGAGGCGCCAGGCAATTCTCCCAAACGCCGCAAATTGGGCGGAACGCTGGAAGCTTCCAGTATCGGGCTTGGCGTTCAGAATATGAGCCGTACCTATCAAACAACGATTCCTTCCCGTGCCGAAATGCTCAACATCATCCGGGCGGCTTTCGATCATGGTGTTACTTTGTTTGATACAGCGGAAGCATATGGCCCTTTTGAATGTGAGCGGATACTCGGTGAAGCCATTGCACCTTTTAGAAACAAAGTTGTTATCGAAACAAAGTTCGGCTGGAACATCGACCCTAAAACCGGTCAGCGTCTCCCTGGTTTGAACAGCCGTCCCGAACACATCAAAGAGGTTGTGGAAGGAATGTTGAAACGCCTCCGCACCGATCGTATTGATTTATTATATCAGCATCGGGTAGATCCGAATGTTCCGATTGAAGATGTTGCCGGAGCAATCAAGGATCTTATCAGGGAAGGAAAACTGTTGCATTATGGGCTTTCCGAACCAGGCCCACAAACAGTAAGACGAGCACATGCCATTCATCCTGTTACAGCTATCCAGAACGAATACTCGCTTTTATGGCGGGGGCCTGAAAAGACAATCATTCCGCTCTGCAAGGAACTCGGTATCGGTTTTGTCTGCTGGAGTCCTCTTGGCGTGGGATTTTTAACCGGAGCCATTGATGCAAATACAAGGTTTGCCCAGGGCGATATCCGCGGTGGGGAATCCCGTTTCTCGCCGGATAATTTACCAAATAATCTTGCACTGGTTGAGCTGGTAAAAAACTGGGCTACACGTAAACAAGCTTCCCTTGCTCAAATTTCTTTGGCATGGTTGCTGGCGCAGCAACCGTGGATAGTACCCATACCAGGCACAACACAGATGGCGCATATGCTAGACAACACCGGCGCTGATAATATTCGCTTTACCACCGCTGAACTTGATGAATTTAATACCTCACTAGCTAAGATTGAAATTAAAGGTGAGCGGCTGCCAAAATTTGTACTTGATTTTTCCGACGTAGAAGCACCACAAAAAAAGTAAAGCGCTCTCAATATGAAAAATACGCTTGTTCTATGTGCAATCTTCAGCCTGTGTATAGTGTACAGTTGTTCTGATGCACAAAGTGGGCTCTCCAAAAAAATATTGATTGTGTATTTGTCACGAACAAATAACACAAAGTAATAGCAGAAATCATTCAGCGAAATGCGGGAGGCACATTGATAGCGCTTGAAACGGAGAAAGCTTATCCTGAAAACTATCAGCAAACAGTGCAACAGGTGGTAAAAGAAAATGAAACAGGTTATTTACCTCCTTTGAAAACAAAGATTGATAGTATTGAAAACTATGATTTTGTATTTGTAGGATTTCCTACCTGGGATATGAAAATGCCACCACCAATGAAAAGCTTTTTGAAACAATACAACTTTAGTGGCAAAACGTTTATTCCCTTTAATACAAATGCCGGCTATGGCGTGGGAACTGGTTTTGAGACAGTAAAGGAACTATGCCCAAATAGTAAAGTGTTAGAAGGGTTTGAAATGAAAGCCGGTGCGGAACGGGATGGCCAATATCTTGTGATCAAAGGCGAAAAGGCTGAAGAGGCGCAGGAGAAAGTAAAAAACTGGTTGAAGAAAATAAAACTTATTCAATAGTAGGGTAGTAGTTTTATACTGTGATAAAATAGATACTTTTAACTAAATATTTTATTTTAAAGTATTCAAATTTACCTGATGTTTAAAAACCTGTTCAGCAATCCATCATTTCTTTTACTTTTAGCCGGCAATTTTTATTGTATATGGTATTACGAAAATAATCCCGGTGCATTTGCTACGGTAGTATGGATATACTGGTTCCAGAGTATCACTATCGGGTTATTTAATTTTATAGAATTACTTACCATGAAAAATTTTGATGGTAGTAGTTTTAAACTGAATGATCAACCTGTAACTGGCAGTAATCAAGGCTGTGCGGCCTGGTTCTTTTTAGTGCATTATGGATTTTTCCATTTAGGATATGCTATTTTTTTATTGATACAGATTGGTGTACGCTCAGTAAATAAAGCAGTACTGTTAATTGGCGTGGCAGTGTTTTTCCTGGAAGTTGTCCTTAATTTTATAAGACAAAAACAAATGGAAGGTAAAGTTACGTTTAATATGGGCGCTATGTTCATGCTGCCTTACCTGCGTATTATACCTATGCACCTGATGATATTGCTACCTGCTTTTTTGGGTTGGAAACCTTCCCTGATCTTTTTGTTATTAAAAATGGGAGCAGATATTTTATCTTTTCTTTTTTATCATAAGATATATGGGAAAAATAAAATTGCTGATAGCATGCAGTAATAAAATATGATCATTTTATTTTTATAGCCTGTTGTAAAGGATTTATGTTTTAACTTTCCGGCATGAAAAAATTATGCCTTATTCTTTTTATACTCTCCGTTAATTATTGTACAAAAGCCCAAACCGATCCGGTTGATTATGTAAATCCTTTAATGGGAACAGACTCTAAGCCCGATCTTAGTAATGGCAATACCTATCCTGCTATTGCTGTACCATGGGCTATGAATATGTGGACACCGCAAACCGGTAAGATGGGAGATGGCTGGCAGTATCAATACGCTGCTGATAAATTACGTGGCTTTAAACAAACACATCAACCTTCGCCCTGGATGAATGATTACGGGCAGTTTGCTATTATGCCTGTTACTGGTGCTATGCGCTTTACACAAGACGACAGGGCAAGCTGGTTCACTCATAAATCAGAAACTGTAACACCTTATTATTACAACGTATACCTTGCCGACCATGATGTAACTACAGAGATCACCACTACTGAACGTGCTGCAAGTTTTCGTTTTACTTTTCCAAAAACGGATAGTGCTTATGTGGTGCTTGATGCATTCAACAAAGGTTCTTATGTAAAGATCATTCCTTCGCAAAATAAGATCATTGGGTACAGCAGTAAATACAGCCGTGGTAAAATGCCAGGTTTCAAAAATTATTTTGTTTTGTATTTTGATAAAGCATTTACTATTTCAAGTGCATGGCATGGCAACCAGTTAGCAAAAGATACATTAGAATTACAGGCCGATCACGTTGGTGCTATTGTAGGCTTTAAAACCAGCAAAGGAGAAAAGGTAAATGTTAGAGTGGCCTCTTCATTCATCAGTATTGAACAGGCAGAATTAAATTTAAAAGAAATTGGCAATGATAATTTTGAAACCGTAAAAGCAAAAGCCAAAAAAATATGGAATCAGACTTTAGGAAAAATAAAACCTGAGGGTGGTACAGTTGACCAGTTGCGTACTTTTTATTCCTGTTTGTACAGAACATTATTTTTCCCTAATAAATTATACGAAAAAGATGCGGCAGGTAATATAGTTCATTACAGTCCTTATAATGGAAAAGTAATGCCGGGTTATTTATTTGGTGGTACAGGATTCTGGGATACCTTTCGTGCATTATATCCCTTTCTCAATTTAGTATATCCTTCTATTAATAAAGAAATGCAGGAAGGCTTAGTGAACGATTATAAAGAAGGCGGTTGGTTGCCTGAATGGAGCAGCCCGGGTTACGCAGATATCATGATCGGCAATAACTCTGCATCTGTGGTATCGGATGCCTATATGAAAGGATTGCGTGGCTATGATATCAATACTTTGTATGAAGCTTTGCAACATGGCGCTAATAACGAAGGACCGATAAGTGCAGTAGGGCGTAAAGGCGTGAGTTACTATAACAGTTTAGGTTATGTGCCTTATGATGTAAAGATTGACGAGAACACAGCAAGAACATTAGAGTATGCGTATGACGATTTTACCATTTTTCAACTGGCAAAAAAATTGAACCGTCCCGAAGAAGAGATCAGGCTGTATGCCAAACGTTCGCAGAATTATAAAAATGTTTTTGATCCGCAAACCAAATTAATGCGTGGCAAAAATGCGGATGGTAATTTTCAAACGCCATTCAATCCATTTAAATGGGGCGATGCATTTACCGAAGGCAATAGCTGGCATTACAGCTGGAGTGTGTTTCATGATGTAAATGGGTTGATCAATTTAATGGGCGGAAAAAAAATGTTTGTGCAAATGCTGGATAGTGTATTTAGTTTGCCACCCATCTTTGATGATACCTATTATGGAGATGTGATACACGAGATACGGGAAATGCAGATTGCCAATATGGGCCAGTATGCGCACGGCAACCAACCCATACAACACATGATATACCTGTATAATTATGCAGGTGAACCATGGAAAGCGCAATACTGGGTACGGGAAGCGATGAACAGGTTGTATAAAGCCACACCCGATGGGTATTGCGGCGATGAAGATAACGGGCAAACATCCGCATGGTACGTATTCAGTGCAATGGGTTTTTATCCTGTTTGTCCTGCTACCGATCAGTATGTATTGGGTGCGCCATTATTTAAAAAGATAACGATTAGTTTAGAGAATGGTAAACAGTTTATTATTAATGCACCCACAAACAGTGCCGATAATAAATATATTCAAACTGCAAAATTAAATGGCGTTGTATATGATAAAAACTGGCTCAGTCATTTTGATATTTTAAAGGGCGGCAACTTTACAGTAACGATGGGTGCAGTACCTGCTTTGGGTGGCCGTGGCACAACCGATAGCGCATTTCCATATTCGTTTAGTACAGATAAGGAAAATGAAAAGTATATAAAGTAACAAGGGTTACTTTATATACTTTTCGCCGTTTAAAATTAATGGTAATATTATGCGGTCTGCTGCTGCAGCATTTCACGCAACTGTGTACGGGAGCGGCTGAGCTGAGATTTTGAACTGCCTTCTGTGCAACCTAAGATACCGGCAATTTCACGGTGATTATAACCCTCAATTACAAACATGGTAAAAACAGTGCGGTAGCCGCTCGGTAATTTGGTCACAATTTTTACAATATCTTTTTGTGCAAGGGTATCAAATATATTCGTTTCACCATCTTCAATATACGGACTCAATTCTGTTTGATGATTGTGTGTTTTTTTTACAGTACTTCTGAAATGGCTTACCGCTGTGCGGAACATAATTTTTTTCAACCAGCCTTCAAAACTTCCTTCTCCCCGGAATTTATCCAGGTTGCCAAATATTTTTATAAAACCTTCCTGCAACAGGTCTTCTGCATCAGCTTTACTTTTAGCATAGCGAAGGCATTGTTTGTACATGGCAGGCGCAAATTGCAGGTATAATAATTCCTGCATCCTCGGGTTCCCTTTCATCGATTCGCTGATGATCAATTCCAGCGGTATTTCATTTTTATATTCTGTTTGCATGGTGCGTTCTATTAAAGCACTGTTGTTGAAATAAGCGGCCTGCATGTTCAGCGGTGATAATTTTACGCTGTATTACAATTGCGGCAGGCGGGTTAGTAAACCGGTATTTCAAAACGAAATACACAACAGCCGGTGTGAAAGTAGTAGTGTTGAAGCTAAAAAGAATATTTAGAGCGGTTTAATTTGAATAATGTGGGAATGATGTAAGATTTTATAAAATTTGTGTAAGATTTTAGTAGTATAAATGCAAATCGGTATTATTATTTTGCAATAATGCTAATGTTGCCAGGCGGCAAATAATATTTTTTTTACTTAAAGCGATATACTTTATGAGATGATCTTAGTTAAACGAATTCCTGAATTTCAGTGGTGTTACATTTGTTTTACTCTTGAATAATTTGTTGAAGGATTGTGGATATTCAAAGCCTAATTGATAAGCAATTTCGCTGACTGATAATGAAGTAGTGGTTAAAATTTCTTTTGCTTTTTCAATCAGTTTATTATGTATGTGCTGTTGTGTATTTTGCCCGGTAAGTGTGCGTAGCATATCGCTTAAATAATTGGGTGATACATGTAATTGTGCGGCAATAAATTGTACGGTGGGTAATCCTGATTGCTCTACTTTACCGCCATTAAAATAATCTGTAAGCAAATCATCCATTTGGGTAAGTAAATCGCTGCTGGCAGTTTTACGGGTAATGAATTGCCGGTTGTAAAAACGGTTGGCATAATTCAGCAATAATTCCAGATGCGATACCATCACATCCTGGCTGTAATGATCAATAGAAGAATGATATTCGAGAGCGATATTTTTGATAAGCGAATCAATCATGTTGTCTTCCTTATCCGATAAATGCAAGGCTTCATTAACATCGTAAGAAAAGAAACCATAATTTTTAATATTCTTTCCTAAAGGATAATGGCGGATCAAGTCCGGATGAAATAATAATGACCAACCCAAACAATCCCTGCTTGCATCATCGTCTACTGCAATTACCTGGCCGGGAGAAATAAAGCCCATGGTCCCTTCATCAAAGTCGTAATAATTTTTTCCATAACGCATCTTTCCTTTAAAACTTTTTTTAATGGAGATGATATAAAAGTTAACTGCAAAGGCCCTGCTATAATCGGCTGCAATATTTTTTACATCGGCATGCTGTATCAGACTGATCAGGGGATGCCCGGGTTTTGCAAACGAAAAAATACGATGCCATTCCGATATGGAATTAATGAGTTGCGGTGGTTGAGTTGCTTTTTTCATCTTGTCGTAAATGGTGAATGATGAACCGTCAGACGTGAATAGATCACTGCTTTATTTAGTATTCACTATTCACGTCTGACCATTCACGTATCACATTACAAAGTTACATCTTCCCGTCATGTGATTATTTATCAATCATTGTCATGCTAAGGGAATCATAACGATCGCCTGTTGAAACACCCAATGGTACAATGTTTTCTAATTGCTGCATTTCATCGGCATTTAAAACTACGTTGGTTGCTGCAATATTTTCCTCAATATATTTTATACGTTTGGTACCAGGTATAGCAACCGCTCCTTTTGCAATTACCCAGGCCAATGCTAATTGAGAAGCAGTGATGCTTTTAGTGTTTGCAATGCTTTGTATCGCATTCGCCAGTTCCAGGTTTTTATAAAAATTTTCTCCCTGGAATCTTGGAATTGTTTTTCTGAAATCATTCTCCGGAAAATCCTCAGGGCTTTTGATTTGCCCGTTTAAAAATCCCCGGCTTAATGGGGAATAGGCCACAAAGCCAATACCCATTTCCTGTAAGGTTTGCATAATACCTGCTTCTTCCACAGTTCTTTCAAATAAAGAGTATTCTGTTTGTACAGCGGTTAACGGATGTATGGCATGTGCTTTTTTTATGGTAGCAGAAGATACTTCAGAAAGGCCAATGTATTTTACTTTTCCTTCTTTTACCAATTCAGCCATAGCGCCAACGGTATCTTCAATGGGCGTATTGGGATCAAGGCGATGTAAATAATACAGGTCAATATAATCAGTACCTAAATTTTTTAATGAACGTTCCGCTGCTTTTTTTACATAATCCGGTCTGCCGTTTATCTGCCAGGTTAGTTGTTCATTATCATCTATTTCAAAACCAAATTTAGTAGCGATGATATAAGCATCCCTGTTTCCTTTGATGGCTTTTGCGATCAACCTTTCATTTTGTGTATTGCCATATAGATCTGCCGTATCTAAAAAATTACCACCCAGTTCCAATGAACGGTGAATGGTTGCAATGGATTCAGCTTCATTGGCTTTACCATAAATATCATTGCCTGCAATCTGGCTCATGCCCATGCAACCCAATCCCTGTAATGGAACAATAAGCCCCTGGCTTCCTAATGCTGTTGTTGTAATACTGCTCATAAATTATTGTTTGAATTTTTTATTAATAATTGATGATGCAAAGTTGATACAACGTGCAATAGAAAAAGTATCCAAACCACTTCCCGTTGTGTCCAAAACAAGGAAAGATGAAAACAAGTACCGCTCATAACAACAATACTAATTTTACTTTTTCGCCATCTTATTGAATCACTTGCTTTTATGGTATCATAAAAAATGTTCATAAATTTTTATGTAAAAAAGCTTGCATTTTTTTTTATGGAAGCTTAATTTCAACGTCCCGAAGTAAAATAACACTAACAACTCTTCTTAAACTTTAGCCAGCGGCTATAACATTGCAGCAACGGATATCTTTCAGCACGGGTTTCTATTTTCTCCTCTGCGTCCACAGTATTTTTAAATGCTTACAGGTATTTTTTTAATTGATCTTTTATTCATTGAAATAAAACGTCAAACTGTACCGGCGTGAATGGTATAGAACAATTGATCACCCAAAAACAAAAAATTTATGGAAAGAACAAACTGTAAACATGAATTGCCCGAATTATTGGAATGAAATTGTATCACTATTAAATTTTAGTAAGTATGAAACATCAACAAAGTAACGGACATGCCGATGCATTGGCAGAACCTAACTCTGCCAGTTCCGTGCCCAGTCCGTTTATTAAAAAGCCCAAAAAAACATCCCCGGAGAAAGAAGAAAAAAATGATGCTGTTACGGAAGAATATTTTGCAGTAACCGAACAGGACGAAATGAGTACCGCCATGATGCAGGAGGAAATGGAAATGAGTGCCGACGGCACCGCTGCCACATTACCAATTCCGCCTATACCCATTATTAAAAATAAAGTATTTGGCCGTTACCGCGGGCAATTGGGAAATTTTGAACTTGAACTTAGAGTGGATATTGATGGCGCTACTCCTTTACAAAAAGTAAGCGGAGATTATTACATGATCTCCGGGCAAACAAAATCTTACTTTGGCTCTTTTATAGCTGATAGTATTACCACCACCATCGTAAATGGCATTATTACCATTACGGGTAACACTGCCACTACCTGGGGCACTTCTTATACCAAACTTAAAATAGCGATCAAGCAAACCCTGGTATTTCAGCCATTGGCACCTGCTATGCTGCAATGGTTTCATGTAAGCACCGGTGCGCCAGGTGCTATGTATGTATGCAATAATTTCAGTCGTGCATTCCGGACCGTTAGATTAGAGCAGGACCGTACCTCGGGTGTGGTACCTTTTGTTAATTACAACACGGGATTATTGCCTTCCGGCGGGCCGGCAAGAGTATTAAGTATCAATGCTGCATATGGCGAAGCAGGAGTGGAAATGAATACTGCAGGTATCAGCAATGTGGTACCTATGGCATTGGCAGGGGCCGATGCTAAATGGACCAATGCCGAATTGCATAATGCCATGGTAAATCATTTCAGCCTGTACCAGAATAATCCTGCATGGGATGTTTGGTTATTACATGCTTATGAACATATAAACGGGCCAGGGTTATATGGTATCATGTTCGATCAAACCGGCTTGCAACGCCAGGGTGCTGCAGTATTTTACAGGGGTATCGGCGGCGCATCTGCAGAGCAACAACGATTGCAGTTATATACCTGTGTGCATGAGTTAGGGCATTGCTTTAACCTGTTGCACTCATGGCAAAAAAGTTTAGCTACACCGCCAAAGCCAAATATCCCAAGTTCTTTATCATGGATGAATTATCCATGGGGCTATCCAGGTGGTGCTGTAGCATTCTGGAGTCATTTTGCGTTCCGCTTTGATCCAACAGAACTCACACATATCCGCCACGGTTTCAGGAATAATGTGATCATGGGAGGTAATCCATTTACAGTGGGTTCTTCATTGCAGGATATCGGTTCATTATTTGAAGATAATATTGACAATACCACCAATCTTGAATTGCAACTGGAAGCTAAGAAAACATATATGCTGGGCGAACCTGTTGTACTGGAAACAAAATTAAAAACCACCAGTACAAAAAATAACAGGGTAAACAGCAGCCTGCATGTAAACTATGGTTTTGTAACCATCGGCATTAAAAAACCAGGTGGCGAAACATTAGTGTACGAGCCATTGGCTGAAATGTGCATCGAGCCGGAACATACTGTTTTAAACAGCAGCAACCCCGGCGTATATGAAAGTTCGTATATTGGTTTCGGTAAGCAAGGCTTTATTTTTGACCAGGCAGGTAATTACCAGGTACGTGCCGTATATTACCACGAAGACGGTTCAAGAATTGTATCAGATACTTTAACACTAAGGGTAAAATATCCTTCAGGCAAACATGATGACGAAGTGGCTGACCTGTTACTTACAGATGAAGTGGGTTATTTATTTGCTTTTATGGGTTCTGATGCACCTTACCTGAAAAAAGGTAATGATGCCATTAATACCGTAGTGGATAAATATAAAGATCATCCGTTGGCAGTATATGCACAATTTATCAAAGGTGTGAATGAACAACGCACTTTTAAAACTATTACTGCTGATAAAACAATGGAAGTAAGGATGCCTGATTTTAATGCCGGAGAAGTGTTGCTGAATGAGGTAATAGAAAAATCAAAACAAGGAAAGGGACTGGATAATATCAGCCTGAACCAGAGTATGCAGATACTGGCCAAAGCATATCAACGGGAAGGCAATATGAAAGCTGCAGAAAGTACAGTGAAAAATTTAGTGGCACATTTTAATAAACAACCTATCAAACAGGAAGTAAAAGAAATGATAGCTAAAGATGCCGCCCAAATTTTAGCACCGGAAAAAGAAGACAGAAAACGTGATACAGGGTTTGATAACCCGTAAGTGTAGTGATGTCACGAAAAAAATAAGGGCAGCTGTTACGCTGTCCTTATTTTTTCGGGCTACTTTTCTTCGGCCTTTGTAAGCACAAAAGGAGTTCCAGCCCATAACTCTTCTGGCTTTGTTTCTTTAATGGCTCCGCTGAAGATAATTTTTTTACCTGCTTTTTGTAATGCGGCGGGCAGATTGCAGGGTAACAGCGGCATCGTATTGCCTTTGTAATGAATGCCGAAATTTACATTATCTAATAAAAATATTTCGCCTTCTTTTTTATCGATGGTAGCTACTGTTTTAAGATCACTGTGGCAATCCGTTTCTTTTAATTCTCCTGCTTTGGATGCGTACTTTTTATTACTGTTGCTCATGGTACAACTGATTAAAAGCGTGAAAAATAATAAGTACCTGTACATATAGTAAAATACAAATTAATTGTTGCTTTTAAAAGTAAATGCTGATTTATCTTTTGTGTAATGCTGAAGAACTTATGCACAAAAAAAAGCTGCAACAGTCATTTAAAACTGTTGCAGCGTAAAATAAAAATTCAATTATAAACCGGCTATTAATTCAGTAGCCATTTTTACATAGTCATCGTTCTGTGCTTTAGTAGCATAATCCTTGCACAATAAAGCGGCAGCTTTTGCAGCCGTTTTATCCCCCAGTTTTTTGTGGATACGTGCTTTTAATAAATACATCCAGAAAGCATCTTTATTGGTTTCCAAAGCTTTATTCACCCAGCTTAAGGCCTGGTTTAAATCTTTGCCATTATCGTAATAATAAGACGCAGCGTTGAAATAAGGCTTGTTATCCTTATTCATGGCATTGTCTATCTGCGCCATTACATTGGCATCAGTACCGGTGGTGATAGGAAATTGAAGGTAAGTATGCTCCCACATCAATTCTACATTGCAACTGTTGCCGGTGATATTAGCAAAATTGATAGTGAAATTTTCAATAGTATAAGGCATGGTTACTACATCAGCTTCCACACGTACCACATCGTTTTCAACTTTATATAAAGATGGCTGATTTACGTTAACATCTTTTGAAATAATGATGGTCCACGTTTTTTCACCTGGAATAGTAAGCAAACCATATTTGCCTGCTTTAATAGCTTTGCCGCCAATGGTTACATCTTCACTAAAAGTAAGGGTAGTAGCACTGTTGGCACCGGTGCGCCATACTTTACCAAAGGGAACCAGGTCGCCCATTACTTTTCTTCCTTTTACTGAAGGGCGGCTGTAATTTAATTCAATAGCGCCCACACCAAAATTTTGTTTTATGGTTTGTGTGGGAGAAGGTTGTGGTGTGGTTAATGTTTGTGCATCAGCAAAATTTAATGCAAACAAAACCGTTGCGATCAATAGTATCTTTTTCATTTTTAGTTTTTTAGTGAGCAAATGTAAGTAATATGCCAATGTGAGTGGCACAAGGTTTAATAAATCGGTTAATGTTTTTCAGATAAATAATGTTGCTTCAATACATCTTCGCCATACTCATTGCCTTTCTCTCTCCATATTGCATGGATATGATTGGCCTTACCGCCAAATCCTGAATTATCAAATTCAATCAAAAACGTTGGGCCATTTAATACATAGTAATGTGCTTTGGTCTCATCGTAATCTCCGATCCAGCCAAAATAAATTTTATCAATACCGGCTTTTATAATTTTATCATATTCCGCAACAGCCTTATCATATTCTAAATTAAAAACAAATTCACGGATGATGTATTGCAATACTGCCTGTTGCTCTTTCGTCATTTCTTTTGCCTGTAAGCCCCAGTTATCAATTAATCGTTTGCCACTTTCTGCAGCTGTGATAATATCTTTTGGTACCGCCGTACTCATAGTAGCTTTTTGTTGTTGGGCAGGGGGTAATAAATGAATGAGTTTAATACCCAGGTCTTCTTCCTGCCCCAGTATGCGCAGGCCGGCATATTCCATGATCTCGTATTCTGCAGGATCGGTACCCACAAATAAAGGAGTTACCGAAAGTTTATCTTTTACAAAAGTAAAATTGAGCGAAAGATGATGGCCTTCTACTTTGTACCCCCATACATCATCTGCAGGGTTACCAAAAAATGCCAGGAAATAATTTCCGGTAGACCATTTAAGATCTTTAATAAAACCATAGGTAGAATCGGGGATCATATTTTTATAATGCAGGCTATCATAAAAACGATTCAGCAAATTATCCAGTTGCATAATACTGGTTGCTTTAAGATATCCCTGCGAACTAAGTGATGCCGACAATATGCGGTGAAATAATTTGCGCTGGCTCTCCGTCATATTCGTTACACTCATACCCGCTCTCGCACGTAAACCCACAGGTAGATTATTCCATTTCATTCTTGCAGTATCTGCAAAAGAAAGCAGCGCTTCGTGCCGGTGCATTTTATCCAATGAATTAACAAAAGCAAGTGCGGCTTGTTTTATTTCGCCATTGTAGGTGGATTGGCTTTTAGTTATTGTTGGTAACAATGACATTGCAAAGAAGGCAATTAAAAAAAGATTTTTTTGAGGCATGATAAGTTTTGGTTTGAAAAATGAAAAGAAGCGGCCAGTTTTGGGAGGGAGAAGATCGTTTGGGATAACAATATAGAACCTCTTTTGCACAAATCATAATTACAGTTGCCGGCTTCTGCATTTTCTATTATTCCGATATGAATAAAAATATTCTTGCTGTAATCCTATTTTTTTATTCAGCCCCGATTTGCTAAATTGTGTAACTCATCTATCCTCCTCCCACTGAAGCCGACTAACGAAGCTGTTATAAAGCAACAACATTTTTAAGCACTTATTTATTGTATTCAAATCTCTCTGCAACATGAAGAAAATTGTAGCTATTATTATTTTTAGTTGTATAGTCAATACTGCAAGTAGTCAATGGTCGGCAGACCCAACCATCAATGAAGAAGTGTCTTCATATACTTCTTCGGTAATACTCACTTCACCCACCAGTACCGGGGGCACTTTTATAAGTATGTACAAACCCAATGGCAGCAATTTTGATATGGTAGTACAATACATAAATGCTGCGGGGGTAAAACAATTTGGTAGTGATGGTATTATTCTTACCAGTTACCCTGCTAACAGCGCTACGTTTGTATATAATGTTATGACAGATGCACAGGATAATTTTATTATAGCTTTCCAGGATCAGCGTTCGGCAAGCTTTTCGGCGGTAGCCTATAAAATAAATACAGCCGGACAATCATTATGGGAAACCACACCCGGCACCGGAGATGGATTATTATTAGGTGTTGGCCTGGCACCTTATCCCTGCCAGCTAAGCAATGGCGATTATATTTTTGCCTGGAGTAATACTACGAATAACAAAATTGATTATCAAAAAGTGACTGCTGCAGGGGCATTAGCATGGGGTAGTGCATTAGAAATAAATCCTATTATAGCGGGAAGGCAGATCACCAGGCCACAACTGGTGGCACATACCGGCGGTAAATGGGGCATGGTGTTTCAGCAACGGAATGGCACTGTTGGTAATCCCTTACCCAGTACCTTATACGAAAAACAATTTGACAGCGATGGCAATACTTTGTGGACAAGCAATCCTTTATCTAATTATGTAACGGCTACAGTAAGATATTATTCCGTGACTTCACTGGCGGATGTTACTTATATCGGTTACTATGCTAACCCTAATTTACAAAACCGCTTTGATGGTTTTGTGCAACGTGTTGATGGTGACGGTAGTTTACCCTGGGGTATTAACGGCAGCGATTTTTCAACCGAGCAGGTAAATTATGAAATGAATATTACGATTGTATACAATGCTATACTGCAGGAAGTGTGGGCAGTGCAATCTTTTACCGATATCAACCAGGTTACTTACGGCATCTATACACAGCGATTTGCTGCAGCAACAGGAGCAAGACAACTTACAGATAATGCCAAAGAATTAATTCCGCTATCTGCCAACAGGGAACAAACCTGGCCTACCAGTATGGGCTTGTGCAGCGATGGTAGTTTAATGTTTATGTTTTACAGTGATGTTACCAATAATATTTACGCCACTAAAATAGATGCCAACGGTAATTTTATATGGCCGGTATGGCCCGTTACCCGCCTGGTAATTGCCGGCACTGCTAATACCAAAGCCAGGTACAATTTTTCTGTGGCAGCAGATATTGGCGTTGCGGTATGGCAGGAAAACAGGAGTGGTAACACCCTGGCATATGCGCAAAATGTTAATTGCATGGGAGTAATTGGCCCGCTGGCAGTACATTACGAATATTTTACCGGCACCAAAAATGGTAACAATCATATACTGAACTGGAAAGTATATGCCGAAAATTCGGCTAAGGGAACAATGATATTGCAACAAAGTGCCGATGCCCGCAATTTTAAGGATATTTACAGCATTACAGCAACGCCGGTACAAATGCTGCAATCTTTCAGTTATGCCAACACGCAATTATTAAAAGGCATTAATTACTACCGCCTTAAAATGATTGATGATAACGGAATGATTACCTATACTTCCATTGTGGCATTAAGCAATGCTGATAAAGGATTTGATGTGATCAGCATTACGCCAAATCCTGTTATGGCCGATGGTAATTTTAAATACAATATCAGTGCTGCCGAACGGTTAAAAATGACGATAGTTATTACAGATATTACCGGCCGGGTAGTACTTAAGCAAAACCAAACGCTTATTGCAGGATTTAATGCAATTGATATGAAGGTAGCAAACCTGGCAAGTGGTACTTACCAGGTGTATGGCATAACCGGAGAGGGGAGGACAAAGGTGATGGGATTTGTGAAGGAGTAAAAGAAAAAATATGGAAGCCAGAAAATTTTTGTGTTCTAAAAATTTTCAGGCTTCCACAAAATATATAATTGTGTTTTATACAAATACCCTTTGTGTTTTTTGTTAACCGGCTTGGTATGTTGCAGGTAACCAATATAACACTCTTCCTAATTAAGTCTGCAGTTACCACTTAACGCATTTAAGCGTGGGGCCTACAATATGGCCTGCGTGCTCATGAACATCATGGGTAAAATGAGCGCCATACCAGATAACCACATCTTTGTTCTCCACATTTTCACCATTAACAAAGTTATCAATGTGGGCTTTACATTGATCGGGCGTACCACCAACATTAGTAACACCATCATCAATTTCGCTGCCACCATGATACCGCAGTACCCATAGATCACCAACACCATAACTATCCAGTGTTCCATCATTAGCTCCCGGAATAATTTCATACGCCGAACCTGTTGTGGTATTCGTAATTTTCCATTTTCTCTTTCTGGCGGGATCTTTTGCCCTTCTTATTTCGTAGGTTTTTTTATGCCAGTGTGAATTGCCTACAAGTATAGGATCGTTAAATTCTTCAACAAGATTATTTGAAGGCCCTTCAATATCAAAATCGAGACGCCAGTAAGCATGATGATGATGCTTATTGCAAACGCAGCTATTTTGCACTGCCGAAAATCCAAAACGTGGACTGATAGTACCATTGGTATGTAAACGCCACTCACTGATGTAACGATACCATCCGGCTTCCATTTCGCTTACAATTACCACTTCCTGCCCCTGAACATACAAGGCCACACCTTTAAAATTGCCGGTATCATTTTCTGAATCAAGGATGGTTTTTGCCGGTGTGGGGCAAATTCTTATGCCAGGTGCTTTATCAGTACCCGTGGCAGAAAACATGCTTTCCTGCCATTGCCAGTCACGGTAAGGGCCACATGCATCATTATCGTACCGCACATTTAAAATAGGAACATGGCCCTGGTATAATACCCTCTTCTTTTTGTAGTTTACATATTTAAGCTCAACTCCCGAGCCTTTGGTTCCTGAAGAGGCAGAGGGGCGTATCACTAAAAATTTCCAGATCTCCACACCTCCCTGGGTAACCGTAATCCAGCTTTGCCCGGCAGTTCCCTTATCGGTTGTAGCCTGGTGGGCATCAGGAAGCCCGCAGGCATCATCAAGTGCACTTGCATTACCGGGTGCACCACTTTCAAAATGAATCACCTCCCGGGAAATCATATTAATGCCTGCAATTTCATTTTTTACAGTTCTTATACCTGATTTTATGCCCACCGCAATGGTTCGCTCAACTTCACCGGATGGAAGGGCTACATCTATGGTAGGGGGCATTGGCCTGTAAATGCGTATGGCGTTTTCTTTTATCCCTGATGCGATGTGTTTGTATTTTGTGGTAAGTATACTCACGGCTTCGTTAAATTCTTCATCATTGGGTTCGGGTTGAAAAGCAGATTCTGTAATAGTAACTGCAAGAGGTTTCCATGATTGTACAGTGATAAATACGCAGCAATTACGGGTATAATCATACACCGTCAACCGGTTAAAGTCAGAAAAATTACTCTGGCATTTTAAATATTTTTTCTCCTTTTCATCAACCGCAAAAAGATCAGCGCCTAATACACGGTGCCTCGATTTTGCAAGATATTTTTTTACTGTTGCCGAAGAGAGTATGCTTTGTATTGCATTTTCATTAACCTGTTTTTGTTCTTTTACAGTTATTTTAATTTCGCTGGAGGATTCTTTTTTCATTGTATTTAATTTTAAGTTGCTTACTTGATATAATATTTTATTGCTGCCGGCAAATGGATAAAACAAAATGCTATATACCGCAGATAATATTTAATTGCCTGCCGGTGTGGTTTGCCTGAATGTTCTTGATGGTGTACAGATAGTCTTTAGCTATTGCCGGAAATGTAAAGAATTGAAATGAGGTCAGGGTTTAAATGTACTCAACGTAAATAATTTATCCTATACCCTAAAGTGGGAATTTTTTAAGCAATAGATTTCTTCAGCTTTTTTTAAGTTGTAAAGCCTGCATTAATATGCGTTGTTAAAAGTTATAGCAACCTGCAGAGTTTTATTTTCTTTTTTTAGGATCGCCGAATAGTTTTACAAAGAGATCGTAAAAGTATTTTGACTGGTCTTTTGGTTTGCCCCACACCAGCCTTGAAGCCAGTAAAAACAAAGCTATCCATACAATGATCTGTAAAAAACGTGGCGGAATAATATACCAGATGAGCAATCGACCAGGTTCAGTGCTGCTGCTGTACGAAGCAATAAGGCAGATGGCAAGTGCAATACCTGCAATGATCTCTATGATACGTTTCAGCATAAGTGGTGTTTTAGATGCAGTGTATGAATATTATTGTTTTGCCAGTGCTTTAATATCTGCTATTTCCAATATTGTTTTGGCATAACCAATGGTTGCTGCATTTATCATGGCACGGCCAAGTTCCTGCATCGTAATTATTTTTGAAGGGACAAGCATTTTCATGATCCTGGCAATAAATTTATAAAGGCTCTTCCAGTTTTTTTGTTCCGGAAAAGGCAGCATTACACCCGGCCTGAAATTATATTCACCTTTAAAGCCCAGCTTTGCCAGATCATTTTCTGTTTTACCTTTAACACGTGCCCACATTACTTTACCTTTTTCGCTGCTATCGGTAAGGCTGCCCGAAACATAGGTAAATACCATATTGTTATTTACGGCCTGCACCGATTTTGCAAATGCCATGGTGGTATCATAAGTAATCTGCCTGAATTTTTCTTCCTTCATGCCTACAGAGCTTATACCGGCACAGAAAAAACAGGCATCATAACCTGTTATAGCCGCTGCAAAATTATCCAGCTTAAAAAAATCCGGAACGATCAGCTCTTTTAATTTAGGATGCTGCAATTCGTAATGCTTACGGGAAACAATGAGCACTTCCTGCACGTTGGGGTTTTGTAAACACTCCATCATCACACCTTCACCCACCATGCCTGTGGCACCGGTGATGATCACTTTTATATTGGTCATTGGTATTTGTATTTAGGGTGTAAAGGTCGGGAGAAAAACGGAGGATAGGGTGTGAGGGGTTTAAAATTTGATGGATTATTGGTATCTGGTATGTTATAGCGTTCACAGGCTTTGCAGTTTTGGCTTTACGACGTTGGTCAAAGCCCAAACGTCGGCGAAGAAAAAAATTATATTATTTCTGGTAGGATATTAACCATGTTTCGTTCATGAACTGTTACGAAGTCTTTGATGTCCTTATTAAAAGAACTAGCTGTTTCGCCAGGATAAACAATTGCTTTTCCAACTGATTGCATTACATCAATGTCATTAGTTTCATCTCCTACAAACACAACTTCGTCTAACTGGATATTATTTTTAATACAATAATTTTCCAAGACTTTGGTTTTTCCTACACTATCAGAGTTGTTATTTTGATATGCTACTCCCGACAAGAGATAGCCATGTTTATCATAAATGAATTTATTTATAAAAACTTTATCAATAAGTTGCAAAGTATTTTCATTGATAGTACTATAAATGAAAGAATCAATACCACCAGAGATAATGATAATTTTTATTCCAAGTTTAGATAATACTGTTACTACCGTATCAAAACTGTCAGCAATTTTCAACTCTCGATCATTGATAATTTTTGCAATGTCCCGTTTATGAAAATTTCGATCTGCGAAGTATTTTACACATTCATCACACCAATCTTGGAACGAATAATTTTTAGAATCTTTTTTATGTTTTTCAGCTAGACCAATTCTGATGCTTTCTTCGTAGTTCAAAGAATTCCAAATTTCTTTCCATGAATGTTTATAGTTATTCCCCTGCAATATTGTACCGTCAAAGTCAAATGCTACTAATTTGTATTTGTTATATCTTATTTTATCAAAAGCTTCATGATTGTTTTTTTGTCTAGCTAAGTTCATTTTTTTGAATCGGCTTAACAATTCTTCTCGTTCTTTTTCATATGTTTCAGTACTTACAAGCGTCTTACATATATCTTTATTTAGTCTAATGGAATTAGATAATTTGTCTATATTCTCTTTTTTAGTAACATCAATTGCTTCGTTATGTGAAATAAAATCTTGAAGACTCCCGTTTTTCATTCCTTTTACTAAAAGTGGGAATATGGCTTCTCCATTACTTAATCCCCAAATAGTTCCTAATTCATAAAGACAATATTTACTGTTATAATAAGTATTAGAGACAACAGCAATTGCAATAAATCCTTCAGTATTTTCTAATTGTTTTAATACGTAGTCATTAAAATTAACGCCAATTGGAATGTCATTACCATCCTCTGATGAACAAAATATTGAGTCAGGAAATACACCTATACCGGCTACTAAAAAGTTAACTAATATATCTGAAACATCCTTGTCAAAATTTGAATGACTTATAAATAATTTTTTCATTTTCCTTATTTTTAAATGTAGAGATTATAAGCTTAGGAGTTCTACTTTGACAAAACAATAAAAAGTATCGAGAACTAGGTTTCCATCATTATTTAAGGCTGTTTTTTATTTATCAATTCAAAAATCGGGTAGTCTCCGGGAATATTTTTTATATCATTTATTACCCCTTTACTTTCAAAATTAAAATTTGCAGATAGTCGAGAGTGAGTTGAAGACGAAACTAAAATTTGTTCATTATTTGTTCTAGCTTCGATTCTTGAAGCTAGATTTACATCTGGTCCTAATGCAGTAAATTGGTCTCGAATTTCAGTTCCTACATTTCCTACGAGACATTCGCCTGTATGAAGCCCACAGCCTAAACCAATTTCAATTACTTGAGCAGAATACAGTTTCCAATGTTTTATCCATTCAGCAAGCAATGTTTGGAATTCAATTTTTAATTCTAAAGCAGCTTCTGCTGCAAAAGCGGCGTCTTCCATACCTGCCGCATCTCTACCATTAAGTGCACCGAAAATTGCCATGATCCCATCACCGATAAATTTATCCAAAACCCCATTATGCTTAAAAATAATTGTAGATGCAAGTTGGAAATAGTCTTTTAAGAATTCAGCAATTGCTTGTGGGTGAGCTTTAAGAATTTCACATGCTTTAGAGAATCCTCGAATATCCCAAAATACTATTGTAACTGTTCGGCTTTTTAAATTTAGTACTTCGTTATTGTTTTCTACTTTACTAAAAACTCTTGGATCGAAATATCTTTTAAGAACGGCTAATTTTTTTTGTGAATCAATTTGCTCTTGGAGCATAGATCTAAAGAAAAGAGCAGTTTTTGTTTTAGCAACAATTTCGTCAGGTGTTTTCAATCCAGGAGTAGATTTAGCAATGCAATCAAAGGCTCCGTTTTCAAAGGCGGCATATCTGTCCATTTTATCTGCATATGCTGTAACAATTATAACCATTACTAAAGGATCTTTTTCTTTTGCATGATTTAAAACTCTCATTCCACTTTTGTCATCAATCATAGCTAAATCCGTGATAACTACATCAAAATTTTCATTTTGTATTAGTTGCTTAGCTTCATTCTCATCCGAAGCAGTTTTGACATTGTGAGATGGCATATTTAGCTCCAAAGCTCTTTTGTAGGCCTCTGCATTTGACGTTTCATCGTCTACAATTAATATACTTGACATAATATTTTATTTATCTTTTTCTAATATAGGTAAGAAGATTTCAAAAACTGCTCCTTCCCCTGGTTTACCAATTTCTCTTATTTTTCCCCCATGTTTTTCGACAATTATTTCACAAAAAGCGAGCCCAAGACCTGTTCCATGAATATAACTTCTTTCAAATGGTTTAAATATCTCTTTTTTCTTTTCATGCGGTACACCACATCCATTATCTGTAAATATTATCTTCAAGTACTTACGAGTCCTGTCAATTTTATCGGGTAAGTCTGTTTCTTTTGATATAGAAGTTGAAATTGATATTTGCTGATTTTTGCCTTTAACAAAATGTAATGAATTTCGGATTATCTCCTCAAAGCACTCTAGCATTTTTTGAACATCAATCGAGGTTTCTGGAGTATTTTTAAAATCAAACTTCACATTTACCTTTTTATCAATGGCTTGCTTTGCTGCATTCTTTAAAACATCATTTAATACAGAAGATTTTACATTCTCTGGTTTAATCTCATGTGCTATTGATAGATTTCGAAATTGCGCTATAATAGATTTAGCTTTTTCAATTGGTATTTCCATACTTTTTACAATTTCATCAATGACTTCAGGCTTCTTCATTGATAAAGCTAATTTTAGGTTAGAAAGTTCAGAGTCAATTGCGTCCATTGGATTTCCTAACCTATGAGCAGCCGTAAATGAGAGTAATTTCCAAGCTGCGTCCCTCTCAAGCAATTCAATCCGATTTCTTTCTGCAATTAAAGCTTCATTAATTTTTTCCAATTCTTCATACATTCCTATGTTTTGTTTATATAATTCTTCGTAGGAAAGTCTAATCCCAGATTTAGTTAGGGCTTCAGATGAAAAATATTTTCGAGCTAATTGTAAATTATTTTGGATAAGAGAAGTTATTATTTGTTCATCCCACCATCGTATTCTTATAGTAAATGGATAACGTCTTTTATCCATTCTAAAGTCTCTCTTTGAAAGGTCTTTGATTAACCTCTTAGGGTAATTTTCTTTTCCTCTTAACACAAAAAGAATTGTTACAGGGACATCTCCACGCCCTAACATTACACTACTTCTGTTCATTAAGTCAGACTCAATTAAATTTCTATAGACTCGTTCTACAAAATATTCGGGATCATGAAGAGCTATATCGAACATCTTGTCGCTAACAAATTCTTTATTGAACGAAACTAACCAAAACTCTTCATACTCAAATCCGTCAGGATCTCGTTTTCGTAAAGTTGTAATGGCGTCAATAAATTCGTCTTTAATCCGCCATTCTAATTGTTTATAGCCCAATCTTGACAATAATTCGAAACATAAATTTTCGAACTCTCTTTGTTCAAGCTTATCTAAGTCAACAACAATTTGAGAACTTACATCAGGTTCAACTATGCTACGTGGAGTAAACCTCTTTGGATTTTCTATATACTCGACAAAAAATTTCTTCAGTCTATTGGAAAGCTCATCCTTGTTGCCGTAAGCTATGAGATAACTCTGTCTAAGGAAATCAGGCAAGTCTTCTATGAATACATCTTCTGCAATAAAGATAATAGGTTTCCCGATAGCACGAGCAATCCCAATTTCAAAAAAAGAAGTTGCAGAAATATTTCTCAAATCAACTAAAATCAAGTCGCTAGAACTTATCATTCCAGCAAAATCCTTTTCTCTTTGTCTGCTATGAATTACGATATTCCTTTCAATTTGTGAATATAATTCTAATTGTATGTCTGCATCAATCTCTGCTGTTACTTCCTTTATAACTGGTTGCAAAAAATCCATCCTTTTTGGAGGCGATATTAGAAGGCATTTAATTCTTAATTTTCTTTTTGCCATTATGGCTAATTTAAAAAAAGGTTAGTAAAAGTAAGTAAATTGGTTACGAAAATTTGCTAATACTAAAAGACTATATTCCGGACGTAATATTATCTTTTCATAGCCTAAAAGTAGCATTAATTATTTGTTATTTTCTTATAGGCTATTGATTTTCAGTATAATCGTTGTAGTATTTAAACTTCCACCAACCCCTTGTTCATATTCCAAAATTCCCTACCTTTGCGGCGCTAAAAAGTACAGCAATAACGGATGGCGCAGTATTTATTTAGCATACTATGAGAGTAAAATAAATCATATCAAACCCTTCCTGATAGCTTTCGGGAATCTACAGGGTAAAGTGTGCCGGCAGGTGTAAGTGCCGGGTTTTCAAGCAAATAATCAAGGTTTTAAAGTTCAATATTCGATATAGGACAGGAATCTATTCAACAATAAAATAAACAACAATTAAATACAATGGCAGATTTACGTTATCAACGCAACTTTGGTATTGCCGCTCATATTGATGCCGGTAAAACCACTACCACCGAACGTATATTATATTATACCGGTGTGAATCATAAAATAGGTGAGGTGCATGATGGTGCCGCCACCATGGACTGGATGGCCCAGGAACAGGAAAGAGGTATCACTATTACCAGTGCTGCTACCACCTGCTTTTGGAACTTCCCGATGGTGCAAAACAAAAAAACACCGGATACCAAACAATACAAATTCAACATTATCGATACTCCCGGTCACGTGGATTTTACTGTGGAAGTAGAACGTTCTTTACGTGTACTGGATGGTTTATTAGCATTGTTCTGCGCCGTATCTGGTGTGGAACCACAATCTGAAACTGTTTGGCGCCAGGCCAACCGTTACAAAGTACCACGTATTGGTTTTGTAAACAAAATGGACAGAAGTGGTGCTGACTTTTTAAATGTGGTTAAGCAGATCAAGGAAATGCTGGGCGCTAAAGCTGTGCCTTTGCAGTTACCTATCGGTGCTGAAGACAACTTTAAAGGTGTGGTGGATCTGATTACCATGAAAGGTATGATATGGGATGAAGCAGGACAGGGTATGACTTACAACGAAGTGCCTATTCCTGAAGATATGCTGGAAGAAGTGAATGAATGGAGACAACACCTTGTAGAAGCGGTTGCCGAATACGATGATAAATTACTGGAAAAATTCTTTGACGATCCTAACAGCATTACAGAAGATGAAATGCATGAAGCGATCCGCAAAGCCACTATCGATATTTCTATCATCCCGATGATGTGTGGTTCATCTTTTAAAAATAAAGGTGTACAAACTGCATTGGATGCTATCGTTCGTTACTTACCTGGTCCTTTGGATATTGAAGCGGTAAAAGGAACTGATCCTGATACAGGAGAAGAATTATTACGCCACTCCGATCCTAAAGAACCATTCAGTGCTTTGGCATTTAAGATCATGACCGATCCATTCGTGGGCCGTTTAGCGTTCTTCCGTGCGTATAGCGGAAGGTTAGATTCTGGTTCTTACGTTTTAAATACCCGTACCGGTAAGAAAGAGCGTATCAGCCGTATCATGCAGATGCACGCCAACAAACAAAACCCGGTTGACTTTATTGAAGCTGGTGATATTGGTGCTGCTGTAGGTTTTAAAGATATCAAAACAGGAGATACTTTGTGTAATGAAGATAACCCTATCGTACTGGAAGCGATGACCTTTCCTGAACCGGTTATCAGTGTGGCAGTTGAACCAAAAACACAGGCCGACGTTGATAAAATGGGTATGGCCATTGCTAAACTGGTAGAAGAAGATCCTACCTTACGTGTAAAGACAGACGAAGAAACCGGCCAGACCATTTTAAGTGGAATGGGTGAGTTACACTTAGAGATCATTGTTGATCGTATGCGTCGTGAGTTTAAGGTTGAGATTAACCAGGGTGCACCACAGGTGGCTTATAAAGAAGCATTCCATAATACTATCGAACACCGTGAAACGTTGAAGAAACAAACGGGTGGTCGTGGTAAATTCGCTGATATCATTTTCTCTATCGGCCCTGCTGATGAAGAATTTTTGAAAGAAGGTAAATCAAACTTCCAGTTTGTAAACAGTTTGTTTGGTGGATCTATTCCTAAGGAATTTGTTCCTGCCATTCAAAAAGGTTTTGAAAGTGCGATGACAACCGGTGTGCTTGCTGGTTATCCAATGGAAAGTATGAAGGTTGTAGTTAAGGACGGATCTTTCCACCAGGTGGATAGTGATGCGATGAGCTTTGAATTGTGTGCTAAACAAGGCTACCGTGAAGCTGGCCGTAAGGCTAAACCGGTATTGTTAGAGCCTATCATGAAAGTGGAAGTGTTAACACCAGACCAGTACATGGGTGATGTAACGGGTGACCTTAACCGCCGCCGTGGTATGCTGGAAGGTATGGATAGCAAACATGGCGTACAGGTTATTAAAGCTAAAGTACCATTAAGCGAAATGTTTGGTTATGTAACGCAATTGCGTTCATTATCATCAGGCCGTGCTACTTCTACCATGGAGTTCAGTCATTACAATCCTGCACCAAATAATATTGCAGAAGAAGTGATGGCGAAAGCAAAAGGTAAAATGAAGATTGAAGAGTAATACAGACCAGCTTTTATAGAGGCCCCATTCTGAAAAGAATGGGGCTTTTTTTTTAATATCCCGCAGAGATTCGCAGAAAAAATGCAATTTGATCAATAGTATTACAATTCCTTCGCTAAGTTTCTGGGAATCTCTGCGATTTCTGCGGGAGACTTTGTATTTATCTGCTGGCTACTTTGCTTATTTTTGCAATAAACATTTACACTTGAGCGCTCCCATCTTTTTATTTACACCGCCTTTTACCCAACTGAATACGCCGTACCCGGCAACGGCGTACTTGAAAGGCTTTTTAAATACAAAGGGCATCAGTTCTTACCAGGCAGACCTGGGAATAGAAGTGACGATTGCATTGTTTTCTAAAACAGGGTTAAGCGATCTTTTTGCTGCCATTGATAAAAGCAAAGAAGTATCTGCCAATAGTAAGCGCATGATTACTTTACAGGAAGATTATATTACCACCATTGATGCAGTGATACTTTTTCTGCAGGGAAAAAATCCTGCACTTGCACCATTAATTTGTAAGCGTAATTTTTTACCCGAAGCAGAACGCTTTGCACAAACAGATGACCTGGCCTGGGCATTCGGTAGCATGGGTACACAGGATAAAGCCAAACATTTAGCCACGCTTTATTTAGAAGACCTGAGTGATTTAATTAAGGAATGTGCAGATGAACATTTTGGCTTTAGCCGGTATGCAGAAAAATTAGGCAGAAGTGCTAACAGCTTTGATGAACTGTATAACGAGTTGCAAAAGCCGTATACTTACCTTGATAAAATACTGATTACTATTGTAGAAAAGAAGATGATGAAAGTGCAACCAAAACTGGTTTGTATTTCTGTGCCTTTTCCGGGTAATTTATATACTTCTTTACGCTGCGGCCAATGGATAAAACAATATTACCCAAATGTGAAAGTGTGCACGGGCGGCGGTTTTGCTAATACAGAATTAAGATCACTTACTGATGTGAGGGTATTTGAGTTTTATGATTTTATTACTTTAGATGATGGTGAAGCACCAATAGAAAACCTGTTTGCTTTTGTAGAAGGTAAAAAAAATATTGATGAATTAAAGCGTACTTTTTTATTACAGGATGGGAAAGTAACGTATATCAACAACACGGCCTGCACAGATTATAAACAAGGCCAGGTAGGCACGCCGGATTATAGTGACTTTTTACTGGATCAATACATTTCTGCAATAGAAGTGGTGAATCCCATGCATAGCTTGTGGAGTGATGGCCGGTGGAATAAACTAACGATGGCGCATGGCTGCTATTGGGGCAAATGTACTTTTTGCGATATTAGTTTAGATTATATAAAACTATACGAACCCATCACTGCCGAATTGCTCTGCAATCGTATGGAAGAGATCATGGCGCAAACTGGCCAAAACGGTTTTCACTTTGTGGATGAAGCGGCACCGCCTGCATTAATGAGAGCATTGAGTTTGGAAATTATAAAAAGAAAATTAGTAGTAAGCTGGTGGGCCAATATACGTTTTGAAAAAAGTTTTACCCGTGACCTGTGCTTGTTGCTTAAAGCTGCCGGTTGCATTGCAGTATCAGGCGGATTGGAAGTAGCATCAGACAGGTTATTACAATTGATAGACAAAGGCATTACTGTAGCGCAGGTAGCAAGGGTAAATAAACATTTTACTGAAGCAGGCATTATGGTACATGCGTATTTAATGTATGGTTTTCCTACCCAGACTGCACAGGAAACGATTGACTCTCTGGAAATGGTGCGGCAATTATTTGAAGCCGGTGTACTACAATCTGCCTTCTGGCATTTGTTTACTATGACGGCTCACAGTCCTGTGGGATTGAACCCTGCAAAATATAAAGTACAGAAACTAACGGAAACGATTGGTAGCTTTGCGAATAATGATATTGTACATATTGATCCTACCGGAGCTGATCATGAAAGCTTTAGTTTTGGTTTGAAAAAATCTTTACTCAACTATATGCATGGGGCCTGCTTTGATGTACCCCTGCATAAATGGTTTGATTTTAAAACACCTAAAACTACTATTGCCCCTGACTATATTGCTACGCTTTTAACGGAAGAAGAATACCAAGCCGTAAAACCTAATACCAAAGTGGTATGGCTGGGTAATACGCCGGTAGTGGAAACCTATACCAAATCAAAAAAAGGGAATCACTGGGAAATGTGTTCGCTTACTTTTGAAACCAAAAAAGAAACGCTGGATATTAAAACGGATAAGGAGCAGGGGCTTTGGCTGGCTGACATGATCGCACAATTATCGGTGCATAATATAAAAACACTTTCTCTTACTGAAGTAAAAGCCTCTTACGAAAACGCCGGCCTTGGCGATTTTGAATTATTCTGGGATAATAAACCGGTGAATACTTTGTATAGGGCGGGGTTGCTGCAGTTGTAAGTTTGTCACGGAGATTCACGGAGACTTTCACAAAGTTTCACGGAGGATACTCAGTGCATCTCTGTGATTTCCTTTGTGCATCTCTGTGTTACAATTAAAAACAACAGGTGTACCTAAATCGAAAACTGCAATCACTTCATCAACTAACGATTGCCTTACCACTACTATTAAAGCATAATTAAAAGCTGCTGATAAAATCTCTTTAAAAGATTGATATAAACCTTGTTGTTTTCTCAGTTCCAATGGTCCTATCTCATCAATAATTAAATACTCAACCCCTTTGCCTGTAGCCAATAAAATGTGATTCGCTTTTGTAAATGCGGCTGTTGAAAATAAATATTTGCCAATTGTCAATTGTTCTTCATCTCCCTGCGCTTCCATTTCAAAAAATTCTTTTCCTGAAATATCATAAAACATACGTTTGCCATTTACGACCGGTGTAAGTATGCCTGCAATATTATTTTGTTGCAAACAAAACTGTTGCAGCAAAGTGGTTTTGCCGGTTTGTATGTCGCCAGTTAAAATGATGATCTTATTGCTCATGGTGCACTATCAGCAAAACCGTGTTGTTAATAAAACTTTTAAACCGCAGCCATTTACCGGGTTGTTGAGAAAGTTGCCAGCTTTGTTGTAAAATTATTTTTATCCCGGGCAATAAAGCAATTACCTGTTGCAATGCATTGCCATTTTTTTCTTTATAACGGGCCACCCATTTTTGTATTTGCAAACGCAGGAGCGGAGTGATAAAATAATTCCATACTAAAACAATGATCACGGCTCTGATAATCAGTTCAGCAATTTTTGATTTGGAAAAACTGTTGCTGAAAAAAGGCAGGTAAGAAAATACCAGCATCAATAACATGAGGCTACCAAAAATGAATGCAAACCACTTTTTTCTTTTAGCCGATCTTTCATTGGTAAAAACAGCTTCATCAACTGGTGGTAAATTATTCAGTTGCTGCAATAAAGCATTTGCCCGGTTGCCGGCTTGTACGCTTTTAATGATCTTTATATTCAGTATTCCCCCAACAATGCCTGCCACTAAATAACAACCTACATAAAATAAAATGATGTACAAAGAGTAATGCACGGCATCTTTAATAAATGACTGTGTTATTTTATTCAGAAAAATATCAATGGCCTGCCAGAAGCCTTTTCCGAAAACAATAGTTAATATCAGTAGATGCTGAAAAGCAGAATAGAGCAAAGAAAATAAAGTAAGTATAAATGCAGCAGGTTTTAAAGCGCTTCTGTTTAAAAACAACAATTCGCCAACAGCACCTTGTATCAAAACGGCCACATAAGCCATTGGAGGTGTATGCGGACTCAAAATAAATTTTACCGCAATCACTAATAATGTAGCTTTTAGTATTTCACCTTTTTTATTATTGCCTAATGCAATCAATGTAATGCACACCGATGCGACAAATGATAGTACCAGTCCTGCAAAGGGTATTTGTAAGCCATGTAAAATGCCTCCCATAAATGCCTCACTAAAAGCCCACAAGGCAGTAATACGAAGTGTTACATTGGTTTTATAAAATTCTTTATTAATTAAATTCATGAATAGGTTTGTTTTAACTGGTTGCCAAGTTTTTAAAGTGGGCAACCAGCAGATAAGTTTGTTAGATAAAAGATTGTTGTTGCCGCACTATTTTTATTTCATCCCCGATATTTATAATACCGTTTTGCTGCTGCAAAACATTTTGCCCGAAATAAATTTTATTGTTCTTCATTCTATACCCTGCCAATGTTGTTAATGGCTCTTTTCCACCTTTTCCTGTTTGCTGATTAATAGTGATTACAACACAACGGGAGCAAGGTTTAACGCCTAAAAAATTAAGTGCGTTAATTTCAAATGCTGCCAGTTCATCTTCGATATGTGCATGGCCGCCGGTAAAAACTATATTTGGCCTGAAGCGATTAACGGGCAATGCTTCTTTTAATTTTTCATTCAGGTTATCCAATGATGCCTGCCCGATCATCAGGATGGGATAGCCATCTGAAAAGGAAGTGATCTCATCATGGGTAGCATATCTTTTATCCACCTTTCGCCTGGTATCATCGGTCATATATACCAGTTTGCATTTTATGTTTAGCATTTCGCTGAACCAATCGTTATGTGCGTCACTTACTTCAATAGCATCACAAACATCGTCCCAAACCGTTACTGTAATATGCTTTTCCGATTCAGTCAAAAATGGAATATGAATTGACAGACCGGCATCATTGTATTTGGAAACTGTAAAGCCATTCAGGGATTCTGCCACATACAGCAGCACCATCTGGGGATGAGTGCGTTGCGTTAAAAACATATTTTGTTCATCCACCAGCATCCACCTCCTGTCGTATTTAAAACCCGTATCGGTAATTTCAACAGCAGGTTTTGCGATGCCGCCCAAAGATTTTATGGGATAGATAAATAATTGACTTACCTGTAACATATTGCAAATTTATCCTTTCTGATTGGGATAGTTTGTTGTATTTTTATCCTCAAAGCACTGAAATGAAACCAATCATCACCATTGAGTATTGCCCCAAATGCCACTGGCTTTTACGTGCGGCCTATATGGCCCAGGAAATTTTAACCACATTTGCCGATGAAGTAGCCGCTGTTACGCTGCAACCCAGCGAAGTGAACGGCCGCTTCACCATCCGTATTGCCGATAAAAAGGTTTTCGACAGAAAAGAATACGGTGGTTTTGCCGAAATAAAAGAGATCAAACAAATCATCAGGGATGTGGTAGCACCGGGTAAAAGCTTAGGCCATACCGACACACCTGCACATCACCAAAGCTGATAAAAGGAATTGGGAAGTAATAGTGAGTATTGAACGCTGTTTCCCAATTACCAATTACTAATTCCAAATAGAAACATATGTTGGGTATTGTACTTTGTGGCGGACAAAGCTCCCGGATGGGAAGCGATAAAGGGCTTCTGTTACACGAGGCTAAAACCTGGGCACAAACTGCCGTGGAAAAGCTAAGCGTATTACAAATACCTATGGCACTTTCTATTAATGAACAACAATTGCATGAGTATGCAAAAGTATTTCCACCGGAATCACTTATAGTAGATGATAATGCACTTGATATTAAGGGACCGTTGCTGGGCTTGTTGTCTGTTCATACAAAGAATCCAACCAAGGATATTTTTCTGCTGGCCTGCGATTTGCCATTGATGGACCCTAACCTGCTCAAAGAACTATTTTCATTACACCAGCAAAGCAAAAAATACGATGTATATATTTTTACCAACGATAAACAAGCAGAACCTCTGTGTGGCATCTATACAGCTAAGGCACTAAAAAAAATCATTACATTACAAAAACAAAATAAACTGATCAGGCACAGCATGAAATTTATTTTAAGCCAGCTGATCGTTTGTGAAATTGCAGCACATGAATCACAAAAGATCTGCTTCCGCAATTTTAATGCACACGCCGATATCAATGGCTTATAAACCCAATGCGGTTTTTTTTATTTTCCTGAAACTTTCTTTTCCTGCTTCGCAAACGGGGCATTCATAACCGGCTGGTAATATTTCAAAGGCAGTACCTGCTGCAATTGCATTTGCGGTGTCGCCAATTACAGGGTCATACACTGATTGACAACTGCTGCATTGATAAACGTATTCCTCCACTTTTTTTTCAGCAACCTGCTTTACCGGTACTACAGCTGCTTTTTTTGTAATACCTGCACGATAGTCGTAATACTTCAACACACTTCTGCGTAGTTGCTCCGGCAATACTACTTTTGGATTGCCGCTGCTGAAAATTTCTTCTGTTCTTTCATTGGGGTTAAAATCTTTCGCACATAAAATATCATACACTTTCAATAATTTAATGCCCAGGAAATCGATGAGGTATCTTTTTCTAACCAGGATGCTGCTGAATATTTCGCTTTTTTTTCTTGTTTTGATGCCAATGCAAATACCAAACGTACGGGTATCATCAATACTTAAATTCTTTACTAAAAAATTTTTAAGTGCCAGGCCTTCTTCACAATTATCTTCTACCTGAAAATTTAATTCATTAGCAGCATGGCGCATGTTGATCTGGAATTTTTCTAACAATAAATTCCAACGGGCCTTATCTTTTTCTTCAATGCCTTTTATCATGATCGTTTTCCATGCAGTACAACATATCTGCCCGAGTTTAGTATCAGAACATAATTGACAAATACTTTTTAAGAAATCGATACTGAACATTTCATCCCTTCTGTAAATGCCCAGCCAGTATTTATTGTCGTACCGGTTCAACCCTTCGTAATAAGGCAGGTTAAATTGCGGCAGGTCGGCTTTTTTTTCTGCCGGTTTAATACTTAAATTTTCAGTTGCTAACGCTGCAAATAATTTGTTGCCATCAGCTGCTGCATTATCAATATAGGCTGCCGCATTGTCTTTTATAATTTCTTCAATGGCTCTGGTAACTTTTGGAATATCATTGGTATAACACAACTGTTCCCATTCGTAAATAATATTTGTTTTGGGAAAACGAATAATTAAATGCCAGTAATGCTGCGATGTTGCCGATGCTACCCAATTGATATTACCGGTGAGCATTGGTGTAAAACTCTGGTTTGCATCGCAGATATTTACTTTTAAAGTAGGTGTATAGTCAATAGCATCAAAAATATCTTTGTACACACCTTCGCTGAGCCAGGTATTGCGTATAAAAACTTCTTCGGCAGGGAAGGAGCTGATGATGTTTGGGAAATTGCTGGTATTGATCTCAAAAGGAATATTTAATTTTTCCAGCTCTTCTGAAAAAAGAGGGATACTATAACTTTCTAAATCCACTAATAGTTGCTGTCTTAAGCCAAAGCGAACATAAAGCACTTTAATTTTTTGTGCAGCAAGAAGAATGTTATACAAATCGCCGGGAGAAATAATTCCTCCACGGAAGTTGATGAAAACAGTGTTAGCCATATAGTGAATTGTCAATCGTGAATGGAGAATATACTCCGCTTATATTTTCTACGTTATTTTGTACTTGATTTCTATTGCACTAATCCGAATTCGATAATTGCTTTAGGGAAATTTTTATTTTCATGGCCTGGCCTGCACAGTTTTAATAAGGTAAAACGTTGCAGGTTGGTAAGGCTGCTCCATTTTTCAGGTGTAATTTCCAGATCAAACTCCTTTGCTTTTTCTGCCAGCATTTCGGGAATGGTGTGCAGGTTGGCCCAATCAGGATTTGTATTGATTGTTAATTCTGTTGCTTTATTACTGGTATATTTTTCTATTAACTGAGAGAGATAATCATTATACAATTTTGCTTCTTCATCAGTAGCTGCAGGCATTAATGCCAGGTATATTCTTTCATCTCTTTTAAACTTACTCCATTCTGCCAGTTTTAATTTTATGCCGGCAGCATCCATTTTAAAACGAACGATCATTGGAATACAACGTACATTTTCCTCTACAAAATCTTCTTCGAAATTAAAATATTCAATGCCTGCAAGTTCCCTGAATTCGGAAGAAGTCAATTCTTTTTTCATACATACACTTTCTTCTAATCCTTCATACTGATCGTAATTAGGAATAATTTTATAACCTGATTTTTTATATAAGGTAGTTGCAGGAATAAAATGAATACTGGTTTCTAATATCGCATATTTAAAACCTTCTTCCATAGCCCAGTTTTCCAATTCATTTAAAACCAGTTTTGATAACCCTTTGCCACGGTGTTCTTTTACTACAAACATTCTTTTTACTTCCACTGTATCGGTATTATATTTTTTAAAACAACCACTTGCTGCAGGTTGGTCATTTATATACACTACCACCACGGTGTTAAGGTCAGGCACTTTATTGTACTGATCATATTGCGCCTGGTCTTCCTGTAATTCATTCCATAATTCATGATCCAGTTGTTTGATAAGCCACTGAAAATTACTGTCGTTAGAAGTTGTTCTCTTAATTGTTTGTTGTTCCATAACTGCTGAATAGAATCTGCCTCCGGCGGATAAGTTTTACCACAGATTACACAAATTTCACAGAAAAGCAGTAAAGTAATTTGTGGAATTTGTGTAATCTGTGGCAAACTAAGTTACTAAAATCCCGTCTTCTTTTTTAATAACATTTACCTGGCTGTCTAAAATAGCTTTTACCTCGGGCCTGCAACTGCCGCAACCCATGCCGGCACCGGTAAGCTGGCAGAGTTGCAAATGATCCTTACAGCCTTCTTTTATTTTATTGATCAAATTTCCTTCTCCAACATTATTGCAACTGCAAACCAGTTTGCCAATTACGGGCTCGGCAGTTTTGCCGCTGCGTAATAATTGCAAACGTTTTTCACTCAGCTCCAGTTTATTTTCTATAAGATTGCGGTACTCTAAAAATTCGCTTTTATCGCCAATTAAAATAGCACCTACTAACTTATCATTGTGAACGATACATTTTTTGTAATAGCGTTTGGCTTTATCTATAAAAACAATTTCTTCGTAGGTAGGATCGTTGTTGGGAATTTCTGCAAGGCCAAGGGAACAAAGATCAGTGCCATGCATTTTTAAAATGTTCATCAGCAAACTGCCGCTGTAATATTTTGAAATATCGCCGCATAAAAAACGGGCAACAATTTCTGCCTGCTGTTCTGCCGCTGCAGTAATACCATATAAAAATCCTTTGAACTCTGCAATTTCTCCAATGGCAAAAATATCTTTTTCATTGGTGCGTAAATATTCATCAACAATCACACCTCTTTTGCAATCTACGCCAGCGGCTTTTACCACTTCAATATTTGGCACAGTGCCAATAGCAATTACCAATGCCTGGCAATCGATATGCAAACCACTTTTTAAACGTACACCTGAAATGTTTTTTTCTCCAAGGAAGCGGTCGATCTCATCATTGTAAAAAATTTCAATGCCCTTGCTTACTAATTCTTCATGTAATAACTGGCTGCCTAACGGATCCAGTTGCCTGTCCATTAAACGGGAGATACGTTGAATGATGGTGACTTTTACACCCACTTCAGTAAGTGATGCTGCTAATTCAATTCCTAACAAACCACCGCCTACAATAATCACTTTACCATTAGCAGGATCAACATGGTTTTTAAAATTATCAGCATCAGTACGGCTACGCATAGTAAAAATGCCATGGAGCGATGGAATATCTTTCAGCATAAAAGCACGGCTGCCGGTTGCCAATAGCAGCACATCATAAAAATGTGTAACGCCTTTACTATCCGTTACGCTTTTGTTTTCTTTATCAATCTTTTCAATACTAACACCACGGTGTAGTTTTATACGATGATCTATTTCTTCATCATCACTCATCTTAATTAAATTATGCCAGGGTAATACACCACTGATATAATCAGGGAGCAATACCCTGTTATAAAAAGGAAAATCTTCTTTACTGAATACTTCAATATCATCTTCGGTATTTAGAGTGCGGTAACTTTTTACAAAACCACAGGCACCTGCACCGGCGCCCACTACAATAATTTTTTGTTTCGCTTTTTTGTACAATGAAACCTGCACCGCACTGAATTTAAAATCGGGCTCTTTACTTTTTGGGTCTACTAAATTATTGGTGAGATTATTCGCCCTGTTTAAATCGCTGTTTAAAATTTTACCCCAATGCATTGGTAAAAAAACTACGCCTGGTTTTATGTCTTCAGAAAATTTTGCTTTAACACGAACGTTGCCACGTTGGTTAAATATTTCAATGATATCGTTATCTTTTATTTTTCTTTTGTTGGCATCAATGGGATGAATTTCTAAAAAAGCTTCGCTGATATGTTGATTGAGCTTATTTACTTTTCCTGTTTTGCTCATGGTATGCCACTGATCACGTATGCGGCCGGTGGTGAGTATCAGCGGATGTTCCGGTGTTAAGGCTTCCGAATTATTTTCATCGCTGAAAGATTGGATGTTGGCCTTTTTATCCGGTGTAAAAAATTTGTGATCGGTAAATAGCCTTGGTGTACCATAATAACCATTTGCCTGAACCAGCATTTCGCTTTCAACTTTCAACTTTACACTTTCAACTTTCCTGTACGGCCATTGTACTGCTCTTTTTTCTTTTAAAATTGCATAGCTCAATCCGCTGATATCAATATTTGTTCCTTCTGTTAATGCAGCATGTTCCGCATATATCTCCGAAAAATTGTCATAGGCAAAACCATCGTAGCCCATTTTATTGGCGAAGCGGCAAATAATTTCGGCATCAGGTAATGCCTCACCAGGCGCATCTGTAATTTTATTCAGGTAAGAAATATAGCGGGCTGCATTGGTCATGGTGCCTTCTTTTTCTGCCCATGAAGCGGCGGGTAATACCACATCAGCATATTGTAATGTTTCCACTTTATTGCTGATATCCTGTACCACAACAAATTTTGCTTTCTTTAATCCTGCTTCTGCTACACGTACGTCTGGCAGGCTCGTTAATGGATTAGTGCATAAAATCCAGATGGCTTTTAGTGTACCATCATTCAATGCATCAAACATTTCAGTAGCAGTTAAACCAGGTTTTGGTTTGATAGTACCCAATGGAATCTGCCAGAATTTTTCTACTTCATTGCGGTGTGTTTCATTAGTAAGATCACGATGAGCAGGGAGCAAATTACTTAAGCCACCCACTTCTCTGCCACCCATGGCATTGGGTTGACCGGTTAGCGAAAATGGTCCTGCACCTGGTTTGCCAATCTGACCGGTGATTAAATTTAAGTTGATGAGGGATAAATTTTTATTGGTGCCCACTACACTTTGATTCAGTCCCATCGTCCACATAGTAATAAAACCTTTTGCATTACCAATATACAATGCAGTTAAGCGAATATCATTTTCACTCACGCCACAAATATTTGCCGCTTCTTCTACAGTTCTTTCAAAAACAGTTTCCCTGTATTTTGCAAAACCGTTAGTGTTATCATTTATAAAATCAAAATCAATTTTTCCTTCTTCAATTAAACACCTGCCAATGGCATGATGTAAAGTAATATCTGTACCTGGATTTAATTGCAGGTGCACATTAGCTAAAGAGCAGGTTTGTGTTTTGCGTGGATCGCTGACAATTATTTTTATATCCGGATTTTTTTCTCTTGCAGCTTCCACTCTTCTCCACAAAATAGGATGGCACCAGGCAGGGTTTGCACCGGCAACAAAAATTACATCACACAATTCAAGGTCATCATAACTAACCGGTACACTATCTTCTCCCAAACTCATTTTATAACCCACTACTGCACTGCTCATGCATAAGCGGCTGTTGGTATCAATATTATTACTGCCAATAAATCCTTTGATGAGTTTGTTAACTACATAATATTCTTCTGTTAAGCATTGTCCGCTTGCATAAAAAGCCACACTATCCGGGCCGTATTTATCAATGAAAGTCTTAAATACGGCAGCAGTTCTTTCCAAAGCCACATCCCAGCTTACTCTTTGGCGGGGCATGTTTTTATTGTAACGCATTTCGGGATACAACAATCTATCGCCCTGATCATTTACAGTGTGGTGCAGGTTCATGCCTTTACTGCAGAGCATACCTTTATTCACCGGATGATTTTTATCACCTTCCACAGTGATACGGTTATGATCATCTTTATTTACTACGATACCACAACCTACACCACAGTAACAGCAGGTAGTGGTATTACCTGCTGTTGTGTTCAATTGCGATATGTTTTTTTGTTCTTTCAATGCTTTTATTTTTCCGAGGTACAAATCTTAAGCTGCAAGTTTCAAGCTACAAGGGAGAAGCATAATGGCTGGCCTTGTCCCTTGCAGCTCTCCCCCTTGTAGCTATTCCCCTTGCAGCTGTTTTACTAACTAACTGCCGGTACTGCCACCATATCCTTTACTTCAGTTTTCTTTTGTGCCGTTACTGTTCTGAAAATAAAAACGGCTATTCCAATTCCTAAAATGATATATCCCAATAAAGTAAATGCTGCAGTATAATCAATCAGGTCTTTTGTTTTTGTTACGCCATTTTCAATCACTTCTTTTGTCGCATGCGTTGCTTTTGCTTTAAACATAAAGGCGATAAGCATCGCACCAATATTTCCACCAGCACCAACAATGCCCGCCACACTACCCACGGCCATCGGGCTTATAAAGGGCACCAGGCTGTAAGTAGCGCCATTAGCCATTTTCAGGCTAAGGCCAAAAAAGAACATCATAAAAATAGCCATACCGATATTACCAGATTTAGCAAACCAAACCAATCCAATGCCTTCTAACAATAACAGAATAGCCAGCAACATTGATTTACCATCGAAGCCCCATACTTTACCAATTTTATCTGCTACAATGCCACCCATTGGTCGTGCAAAAATATTTATCCAGCCAAAAATTCCGGCGCACATACCTGCAATAGCAAGAGAGGCTCCAAATGAATCCGTAAAAAATATCGGCGCAAAATTATCTACTGTAATTTCTACACCAAAGCATGCAGCATAAGCGATGGTTAATATCCAGGTGCGGTAATCTTTTATTGCAATTAAGAAGGTATTTTTTTTCGTATCAGTTTTATAACCTGTTTCATTATAATTTCCTTCTGGTGCATCTTTTGTAAAACGATAATATAAAAATGCACAAACCAATAGCATTACACCAGGAAAGATCATGGCATAACGCCAGCTATCTTCTTTGGTACAAAAACCCAGGCCAACAAAACCTGATGCGATCATCGGCATAAAGAAGTTTGCAGCGCCACCACCTGCATTACCAAAGCCACCAGCTGTTGCATTAGCAGTACCTTTTACAGCAGGTGCAAACATTACTGAAGTGTGAAATTGTGTAATTACAAATGAAGCACCAATAATGCCGATAGCTAAACGAAATAATAAGAATGAGGTATAAGAATGACTGGTACCAATGAATAAAACAGGGATGGCACATAATACTAATAACCAGGTGTATACAATTCTTGGCCCGTATTTATCTACCAGTCTGCCGATTAATAAACGGGCAACAATGGTTGCTGATACTGAAGCAATCTGAATATTACCGATCTGGTCTTTGGTAAGATGCAATTGTTCTTTAGCAATTTTCATTAAAGGAGCCATACCAAACCATGCAAAAAAGCAAAAGAAAAATGTAAGCCAGGTTACATGAAATGTTTTCATCTGTACACCTTTTAACGAAAAGATGTTGAGTTTTGGAAGTGGTTGATTGTTTATAGTGGATGACATAATTTATAATTTTAAGGGTTGCTCTGAATTAGATGCCGTTATTTTATTTAAATAAAAATTCTGGTTTAATACTGATCATTACGTAACTCCATAAGCCAGTTAGTTTTGAAGTGCCTGGTGTTATGCCCTTTGCATACTCCATACTTTTAGCAGCTGCCATACTGCAAAAACCAAACTCAACTGTAGTGATCTTGTTTAAACTATAGTTTGTTATAAGATCAAACTCACTGCCTAAATATTTATCAATGGCATTTCCATTGACATCTTTCATATCTTTTGCCAAAGAGAAATAATGATAATCTAAACCAGCGCTGAATCTTTTGTTTTTGCTACCGTATTTAATTTTAAAGAACGGGTCACTTAATCCCCCTGTCGGCGAACCTGTACCTACATAGAAATAATCCATATAACCCCAGAACTTATGTGGTGTGCCATACAAAGGATCGAAGCGATGATTGGTAGTGGAAGAAGAAAAGGCATCGTTGCCACTAACATAATCCCAACCTAAAGTGTAAGTAAATTTCTTTTTGGTAAATGCAACAGCAAGGGTAGAAGTGTAGGCACTTAAGCTTGTGCCATCTTTATCTTTACCACCCTGGTAATAAGCACCTGCAGTTAATGCCAATGATTTTGTTTTATTCAGCGGGCTGTTAACTAATATACCTGTAGTAATGCGGCTGTTCACCCCTTTCTGATTAAACCTTCTGCCATACACATATCCATTGCCATTGGTAGTAGAAGTTAATACAGAGTCTACAACATATTTTCCAAAATGGTCGGCTAAAAATAACGCACTCACTTTAGTGTTTTTAAAAGTTTTTGCTGCGTATAAATACTGTAATGCTTTATAGTTTTGATTCATACCGTTAGTAGAAGGTGCATTTACAAAAGACGGGTTACCGGTTTTGCTGCTGATGCCTGTGCCGTTCATTAAAGGAATTAATCCTGAAGGAGTGGCTACTAAAAAGCCTTTGCTGTCTTTTACTGCAGTAGAAATATTGGCTGGGGTATAATAAGTGCCATTATAATTAAACGCATCACTGTTTTGATTAAATGCAAAACCTGCATCGGCCTGTAATCCTTTGTTCAGTAATTTAAAAACTACGGCATCATGGCGGCGTGCCTGTTGCAACCAATCTAAATTACCCAGTAAACGTACATCATCATAAACCAGTTCCTGCCGGCCTAATTTTACGGCAAAATATTCTACCGCCGATTTTTTAAATGAAGTATCTTTTTTGTTAGCTAAGATAATTTCTGCCCATGCTTCGTGTACACCAAGCTTACTGCCATCTGCATTGCTGATGGTGGCAGCGTCTTGTCCCCATACCCTTACATCCTGTACAGAAGTTTGTAAAATAACCCTGTTGGTTTTGTAATTGAAAGTTAACCTGCTTCTTTGAGAAGTAAAAAAAGCGGCATCATTGGTAGCTGTTTTCAATGTGCCCACTCCATCACGGTACTCTGTACGGGTTCTCACCTGGCCGCTTACAGTAAGCTGTCCGTAAGACGTGTAGAGAGATAAAACCGTAAGAAGCAGCAGCGAAATCCTTTTCAATGCTTTTGTTTTTTTCTTCATAATTTTGTTTTGGTTTTAAGTTGTTCGCAATTTGAGATCATTGTCCCGGTCTGAGCTTCCAATTCGTTCCGGGGCTTTTTCTTTTTATGGCTTCCAGGGGATTTTGTTGGTTTTACTTTGTACTTGCCATAATGTGTTTTTAATGATTAACAATGTTGTTTCGGTCATGATTCATACAGCATAATATTTTTATTCTACCCCGATATATACTTTTGCGCCCTCTACTTTTACAGGATAGGTTTTAATTGCACATTCATCACCATTTAAACAGGCACCTGTTTTTAAAGAGAAAGTTTTTTTGTGAAACGGGCAAGCTACTTTTGGTTCATCACCTAGTGTACCTATCATGCCACGGCTTAATGCCATTTGCATACGGTGCGGACATTCATTCTGTGTAGCATACCATTCATTTCTTCTGCTGAAATGAAATAAGGCAATTTGTTTGTCGTTGTATTTTACACATACACCTCCATTAAGGGGAACATCCTGAACATTGCAGGCGTAAAACCAGGCTGTTGTTGTTGCTTCTGCTATCATTTTTTAGTTGTTTAGGAGTTTAGGGTTTAGAAGTTTAGAAATGGGAGAAATTAAGTTTGTTGTTAGCTAAACTTTCTAAACCCCTAAACCAGTATTTATTTCCAGTCTTTTGCTTTTACCTGTTCTCTCATCACTTCAAATTTTACAGTTGGGTCTTTTTCTTCCGGTGCATTTACAAAATGAGAAAAACGTTTGCGTAATTCCGGTGTTTCAATAGCTGCTTTCCATTCGCACTCGTAAGTGTTTACATGATTTTCCATATCTGCTTCCCATTGCGTATTCATACCTAAGGCATCATCAATCACTACTGTTTTTAAATACGCAATGCCACCTTCCATTTTATTCAGCCATGTGGCAGTACGTGTAAGAGGGTCTGCAGTTTTTACATAGAACATTAAAAAACGATCGAGGTATTTAATGCAGGTTTCCTCATCAATATCTGTTGCTAATAATAAAGCATGCTGCGGTTTGCTGCCTCCATTGCCACATACATAAAGATTCCAGCCTTTTTCTGTAGCGATGATGCCAAAATCTTTGCTCTGTGCTTCGGCACATTCTCTGATACAACCGCTGACACCACCTTTTAATTTATGGGGAGAACGCAGGCCCCTGTATCTTTCTTCTACTTTAATTGCAAAACTAACGCTATCGTGTAGCCCAAAACGGCACCAGGTACTGCCTACACAACTTTTTACAGTACGTAAACTTTTTCCGTAAGCATGGCCGCTTTCAAAACCGGCATCAATCAGTTCTTCCCAGATGTTGGGCAGGTCGGATAAATGAGCGCCAAATAAATCGATACGCTGGCCCCCGGTGATTTTGGTGTAGAGGTTATATTTTTTTGCAACCTGCCCGATCACAATTAATTTATCAGGCGTAATTTCTCCACCGGGGATACGTGGAACAACAGAGTACGTACCACCTTTTTGAATGTTGGCTAAGAAACGATCATTGCTATCCTGTGCCGTATCGTTGCCTTTCTTTAAAATAATTTCATTCCATAAACTTGCAAGGATTGAAGCAACAGGTGGTTTGCATAATTCGCAACCATCACCTTTACCAAACATGTTCAGTACTTCGTCGTAGGTTTTTAATTTATTTATTTTAACAAGATCAAATAATTCCTGGCGGCTGTAATTGAAATGCTCACATAATACATTGTGTACAATTTTTCCATTGGCTTTCATGGTATGTGTTACCAGGTCTTTTATCATTGGTACACAACCACCACAACCTGTTCCTGCTTTGGTACATTTTTTTATGGCATCAACAGATTCGCAACCGGCTTCGGCAACACTATTACATATCATGCCTTTGGTTACTGCTTCGCAACTGCATATCAATGCATCATCAGGTAAGCTTGTGATACCAGATCCTGCAGCTTCTTCGCCACCACGGCTTCCTAAAATCACATCTTCGGGATTGGGAGGAAGCACTACTTTATTTTTTACTGTTTGCAATAGCATATTGTATTGCTCTGCATCACCTACTAATATGCCGCCCAATAATGTTTTGCCATCGGCACTGATATTAATTCTTTTGTAAACACCTTTGTTAGTATCATTGATGGCTACGGAAGTAATGCCTTCTCCATTGGCAAACGGATCGCCAAAGCTGGCTACATCTACACCAATCAATTTTAATTTGGTGCTCATGTCGTAAGGCGAAAAATGTTTTTCACCCTTCGTTAAATTAGTAGCTACTACATCAGCCATTTCATAACCCGGTGCAACCAAACCATAGATCATGCCTTCAAACAAAGCACACTCTCCAATGGCATAAATATTTTCATCGCTGGTTTGTAATTTTTCATTTACTACAATACCGCCTCTTTGTCCAACTGTTAAGCCGCTTAATTTAGCCAGCTCGTCTCTTGGTTTAATGCCAGCAGAGATCACCAGCATATCTACATCAATTTTGCTGTCGTTGGCAAACTGCATTCCTGTTATTGCATCATCGCCTAAAATTTGCGAAGTGTTGGTATTGGTAAGAATTTTTAAACCCAGTGTTTCTAATTTTGATTTTAATACATTGCTGCCCACTTCATCAATCTGCCTTGGCATCAGGCGTGGAGCAAATTCAATAACAGAAGTATCAGTAACACCCAGGTCGATCATTGCTTTGGCGGCTTCTAACCCTAAAAGCCCACCACCGATAACGGCACCTTTTTTGGCTTTCTTTGCCCAGGCGGTCATCATTTCAAGGTCTTCAATCGTTCTATATATAAATACGCCATTTTTTTCCGTTCCCGGAATAGGGGGAACGAAAGCTGAAGAGCCGGTAGCTAAAACCAACACATCATATGGAACCGTAAGTCCTTTATGGGAGTCAACGGTCTTTTCTGTTCTGTTGATTTGTGCAATGGGATCGCCGAGATGAAGAGTAATATTGTTTTCAGCATACCAACTTGCCGGAGCCATCGTTAAATCTTCGGCAGATTTGCCGGCAAAGTATTCGCTCAGGTGTACTCTATCGTAAGCCGGACGGATCTCTTCACCAAAAACAGTGATGTTAAATTGATGGGGACTGGCTTTGGCAATTAGTTTTTCGCAAAACTTGTAACCAACCATGCCGTTGCCGATAATTAGTATGTTCATGCTGCAAATTTTAAAATGTGTTAAATGCAGCAAGCAATCGTATTATGATAAAATATATCTAATTTATTTTTGCGATATTTGAGTAAAAAAATTATTAAAATATATCTTATATCATAAAAATAAGAATAAAATTGATTAAAACAAATATATTTGTACAAATAAATTAAATAGAATTAATAATAATATAAAGAAAAAAAGCCCTTATGTTAATTGTAAAATGCTGACTGTAAATATTTTATTTATAAATTTGGGGGCTGCTGGTAAAAAAATATAAAATGATATTAAAAAAACATAAATGTGATTTAAAGAGTTGTTCACTCTGTTTGTCTTGCAGCAAGGAGTGGTTACCTGCGATTGATGCTAACCGAAAAGTGTTTCATGTAAAAAAAGGGGAGTTGTTATTTAAGGAAGGGGATGAGGTGAAAGGGATGTTTTTTATTCACTCGGGTTTGGTGAAAGTGCATAAGCGCTGGGATGAAGAGAAGGAGATGATATTGCGATTTGCGAATAAAGGTGCTATTGTTGGTCACCGTGGTTTAGGTAGTGATACTATTTATCCGGTTTCGGGAACGGCATTGGCCAGTACCGAGGTTTGTTTTGTGGATATGGATTTTTTTACGGCTACCTTAAAAGTGAATCCTGATTATATGTACGAACTGCTGATGTTTTTTGCAGCAGAATTAAAAGAATCGGAAAAACGCATGCGTAACCTGGCGCACATGAGTACCAAGGGCAGGATCGCTTATGCACTGGCGTCTTTGCATGAAAGATTTGGGACTGACGCAGACGGCTACCTGAATATTGTTTTATCCCGCCAGGACCTGGCATCTTATACCGGTACTACTTACGAGACCTTATTTAAAATGATGAATGAATTTTCGGCAGAGGATATTTTGCAATTTGCGGAAAAGAAAATTAAGGTACTTAATCTTAAAAAACTGGTGTTGGTTTATGAAGATCAGCAATAAAAAGAGAAGTCAAGTTTTTAAAACTTGACTTCTCTGCGCCGGGCCCTTTGCTTTACGCTGCATTATGTTAGGTGTCTGACGGCCTGGAGCCGTCTTGACACCTAATCTTTAGCAAGACAATTAAACATCCACTGCACGCCATACTTATCTGTACAACTACCAAAATACGCACCCCAGAACATATCCTGTAAGTCCATACTAACGGTGCCGCCTGCTGATAATGCATCAAATAATTTTTTTGTTTCTGCTTTAGTATCCGGCTCCAGGCTGATATAAATATTGTTGCCAAAGTTTACTGTAAAGCCCATTTGTTCGGGAGCATCTGTACCCATTAATACATGGCCGCCGGTAATAGGCAGCTCCACATGCATCACCAGGTTTTTTAAATCATCACTCAATGGTGGCATGCCATCCATTGGAGGCATGTCGCCCATTCGCCTTACGCCGGGAGCTGTAAATTCTCCGCCAAATACCGATTTGTAAAAGTTAAATGCTTCCTCTGTGTAGTCAGCAAAATTTAAATAAGTGCATACTCTTGCCATGGTAGTTAATTTTTATTTTTCTACAAATTGTTTTAATGATGTGCCGGTGATATAAGTCCAGCCCTCGGCAAAATTTATTTTTGCAAATGCGTTGCTGGCTGTTGCCGGGAAAGTTTCCAGCCCTGCATGGGTTAATTTTAATTTTGTTTTTTCGCCTTCGGCAGATAATTCAAATGTTACAAAGGAGTTACCTTCATAGCCTTCGTATCGCCAGCTGTAAGTTATTTTTTTTTCTTTGATAACTTCCATCACTTTGCATAAGTGTATATAATTTTCTCCCTCTTTGCCCTGGCCCGCAAAACTAAATTCAAAACCCACTTCAGGCTTAAAACCGGCAATATCAAAATACCACTTTTTCATTTCGGTATTATCGGTTAAGGCCTGCCATACTGTTGCAACAGGGGCATTGTATATTCTTTCAATTACAAATGGTTCACTGTTTAATATGGTCACAAATTCATCAAGGCGACCGATATGTTGTTGCCCGCCTTCTATAGCGCCATATTCTTTATTCAATCTTTCCAGTTCTGCAGCAGACTCAAAAACGGAATGCATGATAAGATTGGTTTTATTACCAAGATTTTCAAAAGTTACGGTTACATGAAAGTTTACAGGCTCCGTATCATTATCGCCGGAATGTTTATATACTAATTTTTTAGGTGGATCAACTTCTATAAATACGATCCTGTTCGGATAATCCCGGCCATCAGGGCCATGCATCATAAAGCGCCAGTCGCCACCGGGCTTTACCGTCATGCCTTTATCAGTAGTGGTAAACCCTGTTGGTCCCCACCATTTAATGATATGTTCCGGTTTTGTCCATGCATCCCACACCAGCGCTGCAGGAGCGTTTAATATTCTTGAGATGATAAGTTCTCTGCCTTTGATCTCTGTTGTTGTTGCAGCCATAAAATTTAATTTAAATATTGATCATTGTACTTGTGCGGCAAGATAAATTTCCAGCTTTGCAATATTTTGTTTCAATCCTTCGTCGGCTTTAAATGTTTTTACTACCTGTATAAATTGTTCTTTGCTTTCAAAAAGCATATGCCAGGTAAGCATGGTTTTGTTATCCTGTTCCTCAAATGTAATAGTGGCTACAAATTTTGGAGCGCTTACATGTTCGTAAACAATTTTTTCAGGTTTTATAATTTCGGTAAAAACACTTTTGTTTTTATAGTCGGTGCCATCAGGGCCGTGCATAATCAAATCCCATATGCCACCGGCTCTTACATCCATGGTAAAAATAGTGTTGGTAAAACCGCTAGGCCCCCACCAGTTTTTAATATGATCGGGGTTGGTCCATACTTCCCATACTAATTCTCTTGGGGCATTCAGCAAGCGGGTAAGTTTAAGTTCACGTTCAGTGGTGTCGTTAATTTGCGTTGCCATTATTTATTTATTTTTTTAGTTAGACAAATAGGTTCAGTTAATGACTGTTATTTTTGACAGTACTGCTTCAAGGCGATCAAAATTTTGTTCATTTGCAACCCGTATATAAGGTTTCACTTTGGCGCATTCTTCTGCAGATTCAAAAAGCATGTGAAAGATAACTTTCGTTTTATTTTCTTGTTCATCAAAACCTGCGGTTACTTTAAACTGGTGAACAGGTTCGATGTGATTGAATACAATCAGTTCGGGAGATACGATGTTTTCAAAAACATTTTTATTAGGATAGTCAGTTCCGTCGGGCCCTTGCATGGTAAACAACCAGGCACCACCGGGTGTAAAATCAAATTCATGAAAAGTATTAGTAAAACCTTCCGGTCCCCACCAGAGCTTTAATATTTCAGGGTCTTCCCAGGCTTTAAACACAAGCGCTCTCGGGGCATTAATGATCCTTGTGGATAATATAGTGCAATCGTTATTCATGCAGTGAGATTTATTTTCGGTTAGCAATTTTTTTATGCTTCACTTTTGGTGATTTCTTTTTTTGCAATTCATCAAGGTATAATTCCAGCGAATCTAATTTGGCATTCCAGAACTGTTTGTATTGTTCCACCCAATCAGATACTTCATTTAGTTTAGCCAGTTTAGCTTCGCAATATCTTTCACGTCCCTGCTGGTTAATTACTATCAAACCACATTCGGTTAATATTTTAATATGCTTTGAAATAGCCGGACGGCTGATATCAAATTTATCTGCTACGGCATTTAAGTTTAATTGCTGCCCGGCAATCACATTAATGATCTGCCTCCTGGTAGGGTCTGCAATGGCCTGGAACACGTCTCTTCTCATTATAGGATAATTTAATTAGGTAACCAATCGGTTACAAATATATATGTAACAATTCGGTTACGCAAATTTTTCTACATTTTTTTTAAAGAAATAAAAAAGCGCCCTGTTTAAGAGCGCTTTAAGAATTTATTTTTTATCGATCATTTTTATGATCTCTTTGATGATACGGGAGACTTCGCTTTTATTTTTTGCTGCTTCTGCTTTATCTTTAAAATATACTAACCGCCTGTCTTTATAATTGCCTTCCAATAAATTACTTTTTATTTTTACTACGGCAGGATGATGAAATACCAGCAATAGTTTGTGTGTTTTATAAGGGCCGAAAGTTAGAATATCTTCTTTGTAATAATAACTGGGAGCATTCCATTTTATTCTTTCGGCAAGTTTTGAAGAAGATGCTTTGATAATTTTTCTTACAGCTTCAATTTCTTTTTTTGATGCGGCATCTAATTTATCAATCCAATCTTTTACCTGGTCTTCATCTGAAAGTTTTGCCGTCTTCGCTTTTGTAACTACAACTTTAGCAGGTTTTTTATCCGCTATCCTTTCCAGATTTTGCGCCGCCCTGAATTTTACAATTTGCGTAATTAATTTTAAAGGCAACGGCTTATCTAATGGAAATTGTACAGAACCTTTGCCGCTTTTATAAACAGCCAGTTCGTTTTTAAATGCTTCATGACCTGTTGGTGCTGCATAAAAACCAATGTGATTTTTGTATCCCGCAAAATATACCAGCATGCCATGCAGCTTATATCCCGGCATTTTATAACTGATCAATTCCTCCGCTTTTGGCGCAGCCGCTTTTATCGTTTTACGCAGTTGCTGTAAAGCGGCCTGTACATCTTTTGGAAATTGTTTGATGTAAACATCTACGTTTGCCGGCGCTGCTGTTTTAGTCATTGCCATAAGTATTAGTTTTTTTCGCACTGATTACATGAATTGTATTATGTAACCTGTGCAATCTGCGGCTAACTTTTATTGTGCTGCTTTTTCCAATGCAGCCATATCCAGTTTATTCATTTGCATTATTGCCTGCATCACTTGTTGCCCTTTTCCGGGAGTGCTCATTAACTGGCCAATATTGTTTGGAATGATTTGCCATGATACACCAAACTTATCTGCTAACCAACCGCACCTGCTTTCTTTTCCACCATCGGCAGTAAGGGTATTCCAGAAATAATCAATCTCTTGCTGATCTTTACATTCCACTACAAATGAAATGGCTTCATTAAAAGCAAACTCATGGCTGCCAAAGCCATCCATCGCCATAAATACTTTACCATCTACAATAAACTGCGAGTGTTTTACTTTGCCTGCCTGGTCTGCACCTTCATTTTCCTGGTACAACAGAATGCCAGTAATGGATGACGAAGGAAATACTTTGGTATAATAATTTACAGCAGCTTCGGCTCTGCCATAATTATTACCCACAAATAAAAAAGTAGGTGTTATCTTCTGATTCACATCACTATACTTTCCTTTCATGATCTGCCACGAGAGGCCAAACTTATCCTGGCAAAAACCATATTTTTCACTCCAGTCGTATTTGTTAAGCGGCATCATTACCATACCGCCTTCAGATAATTTTTCCCACAGTATTGTAATCTCTTCATCAGATTCACTGATCACCATGAATGAAACAGAAGGATTGGTTTTAAACATGGGGCCTCCGTTTAAACCCATAAACTTTTGTCCGTTCAATTTAAAATTTACCACCATTGGTGTGTCGGTAGTAATTTTTGAATCAGGAAACAGGCCGCAATAAAATTCAGCAGCAGCTTTAGCGTTACCATCATACCAGATGCAGGGATGAATATTGTTGTTCATGTTATATGTTTTTAGTGTTAGATTTTTTATTATGATCTGCAGGTTTTTTGTTGCCACTAATGTCACGAATTTTCACTAATGAAATTTTCTTATCCGTGTCAATTCGTGTCATTGGTGGCAACAGTAATTCACGAAGTGAAATTCAAAAAACAATTATAAAAATTTATTGCCCCTCTACATTATTTTTCATGTTCACCAGGTTTTGCAGCATGTCTTTGCCAATTAATTTATCCATAAATAAATTCATCACATTCAGCGGAAATTTTTGCTTGCCTGTGAATACATTGCTCACTTTAGTTTGTGTAGCAGAAATAGCAGTTACATCAGTATGGGCATAATTGGTAGCTTCAAAAGGTTTTTTAAAACGAACTTCCACATCCATACTTTCGCCTTCAGCAAGTTTAATTATTTCCTGTGCACCAATGCCTACGTTCTTATCATCACTTGTCCACGAAGAAATAAAACCAACAGTACCATCAGTACCGGAGTATACTATTTTTACGTCAGGGTCTTTCATTACCCATACGCTGTATTTTTCCTGGTTCTTTATTAATTTAAGATAATTAAAAACCTCAGCTTTGGGTTTGTCAATTACGATCTGTTTTTCTATTCTGAAATCTTTTTTTGTTACCAATGCAAGTAATAAGAACAATGCAATGATGGCTCCGATAACAGACAGTATGTACAATAAAATAGTCATGTTGTGTTTTTAGTGTTGTTAAAAAGGTTCGGTAAGATAGTTATTCTTTTTTACCTTTAAACGTAGCATAAATAGCCATAGCATGCCCATGGCCCAGGCCGAAATCTTTTTTAAGCCAGGCTACAATCTCTCCGGCTTTTACACCTTCTTTCAATAAGCCTTTTTTAGTGGCTGATTTTTTAAAGTCTTCAGGCGTTTTGCCTGTTTTGGCTTTTATATTATCGATATATGCCTGGAATGACATTGGTAAAAGTTTTTATGGTGATTAATTTTTAGCGGTATTTAGTTTATGATAAAAAACATAAGACAAAATACCCAATATAAATGGCAACAGCATAAACGACATTTGCGCATTAAAAGGCATTGCTGATAGCATTGAATATACTGCGCCGATAAGATCAAAAAATAATCCTGCATAAGCCCATTCTTTTATTCTTGGATAACCAGGTATTAATATAGCAATAACACCCAGCACTTTGGCTACACCGATAAATACCGTAAAGTAATTGGGGTATCCTAATTGTTTCATAAAGGTTACCGCCTCGGCAGAAAGCATTACATCGGGTATTGCAGAAAATAGCATGAAGGCACCGAATAATGCGGTAAATACCCAGTACAAAATTTTTGTCTTTTTCATTTTTTAGTTTTTATTTTTTAAAAGATAATTAAATTTTTAAGCCCGGCTGTTTTTATTACTACTGATTTTTATCAAAATGCAATAACCATTGGTTGCCAAACTTATCTGTAAGATCGCCAAATAAAGCACCCCAAAACGAAGTTTCTAATGGATGTGTTCGTTCGCCGCCGGCTGATAATTTTGCATAAAAATGCCTGGTTTCTTCTTCGCTGCTGCAATTAAGCATTAATGAAACAGCAGTACCTTTTATTAATCCTTTATCACCCACCATATCCGATGCCATGATAATTAAGGCACCGTTAGTAAGTGTGGAATGCAAAATGCAATCTTTCATTTTTGCAGGCATCTTCTCTGCTAAAGGAGAATCACCAATCGTTTGTAAAATTAATTCTCCGCCCAGCGATTCTTTATAAAATGTCATGGCTTCCCTGCAATTGCCGTTGAAAGTTAAGTAAGAATTAATTTGTGTCATTATTTTTTATTTTGAGAATTATATTTTAATTGTCTGTCAATACTTCAGCATTACAGCCTGCGTTTTTTAGCCAGTTGATAAAACTTCTATTGATATTGCCATTGCTGCTTACCACACGTAATATCCTGTCACAATCTTCCAGGTCAAAATTGGCTTTGTAGCTGGTAAATGTTTGATGTATTTGTTCTATCAACCATTTGGCTTTATCCGCACAGGTAATATCTGTTTTAAAAACTTCAATCATTGTCATTTAGTTTTACCAGGCAAATGATATCTTTTTCATTGGGATATATTTCGAGGCAATAACCATTTATATCTAAATCCGGATGCTGCAGTAATTGCTGAAAAATTTTTCCAACAACACTTACATCCTTCATGAAATCTTTTATTGTTTCGCTGCAATAAGTGCCTTTGCCAATAATGAACGTTTCGCAGTTCAGTTGTTCTGCTTCTCCTGTATAATTTTCTTTTACCGCAGCTTTGTAAATAATATTACCAGCTTTGCCGGGAAACGAAATACCAAAGAACTTTCTGTTTTCAATAGTGGGGAGTAAAGCATGCAAAGCCTGGTGTGCTTTTAAAACCCCACCAGGAAAAGAAGTGGCCGTAACATAAAATGTTTTGATGTTGTTGGTTATAAAATATTTTTCCATGAGCTAAACTTTAATGTCAATACAAACATACGGCCCTTTGTTAAAGGCTGTAATGTGCAAAAACGACAATACAAGGGGTTGATTACGACAGAACTTTTTTCTACCTTTATTCAATCAAAATTTCTCAGACAGATAAATTGAACCAATGAAACATGTATCAATATTAGTACCGGAGTCTTCTGTTATTGAAGCCATTGCCGACCCACGGTATTTGTTTACTGCGGTAAACCAGTTTTTGCAATCAACAGGTAAAGCAGCTTTATTTGATGTAAAATTAGTTGCCGTAAAACCTGAGGTAAGAATAGAGAACAGTGCATTCTCTGTTCATGCGGATGTATTGATGAAAGAGGTAAAAAAAACAGACCTCATTTTTATTCCTGCATTATCGGGCAATATCAAAAATGCCATTGAACTGAATAAAGAAATGATTCCATGGATTCAGCAGCAATATAACAATGGGGCAGAAGTGGCCTCACTTTGCCTGGGGGCCTTTTTACTGGCATCAACCGGATTATTAACAGGTAAACAATGCAGTACCCATTGGTTGTTTGCCAATGATTTCAGAAGTATGTTTCCGGATGTGGAATTGGTGGATGGAAGTATTATTACAGAAGAGCAGGGCTTGTACAGCAGCGGCGGAGCCAATAGTTACTGGAATTTATTATTGTACCTGGTGGAAAAATATACTACCCGGGATATTGCTATCCTGGCATCTAAATTTTTTGCTATAGAAATTGATCGTACCAGCCAGAATGCTTTCATGATGTTCCAGGGACAAAAAGAACATGAAGATGAAGAAATAAAAAAAGCACAGGAGTTTATTGAAGATAATTATTCTGATAAAATTACAGTAGATACATTGGCAGATAAATTTGCTATTGGCCGGAGAAGCTTTGAACGCCGGTTTAAAAAAGCTACCAATAATACAGTGGTGGAATATATGCAGCGTGTAAAGATTGAAGCGGCAAAAAGAAGTTTTGAAAGCAGTCGCAAAAATATCAACGAAGTAATGTTTGATGTGGGCTATACCGATACCAAGGCATTTCGTACAATATTTAAAAAGATCACTGGTCTAACGCCGATTGAGTACAGGAACAAATACAACAAACAGGCAGAGCTGGAGATGGTGTGATAAGAATGAGTTTATTAAAATCTGCTTTCATTGCGAATTACTGGCTTTGATTTTTATTATACTATGGCTTAAATCCGATACGTTGCCTCGGTTCCTGCGGAGGGTTAAGCAGTTTTTTCAAATAAGAAAATATCAGCTTTATATCTTCATCATGAGCGGTTAATTTATTTTCTACTTTTTGCAATTGTAATAAAATGTCTTTATGGGTCAGAAGCATTTCTTTCATTTTAGTAAAAATTCTTATGATCTGTATATTTACATCTATTGCCCTTTCGCTGTTTAAAATACAGGATAACATAGTGACACCTTGCTCCGTAAAACAAAAAGGGGCATAACGGAGGCCCTGCAGATCTTCTTTGGAGGTCACATTTTGTGACCTCCAATTTTCAAATTCTTTTGCATTCATTTCAAACATAAAGTCACCTGGAAAGCGCCGGATATTTCTGCGTACAGCCTGTTTTAATACCTTGGTTTCAACCTGGTATAACTCTGCCAAATCACGGTCGATCATTACCTTTTGGCCTCTTACAGCATAAATTTTATTCATTATTATTTCATCAGCAATTGCAACTGACTTTGATAGTCTTGCCATAATTATTTTGATTGATGTGGCCTCGTTTTTAGACCCACTTAATTATAGTAAGATGAAGTACTATTTACTTTAGTTGCAGAAAAATAAATAAATTTTTCGATTGCGAATTTCAACCTTTGATTTATTGTAAGGGGATAGGACTAATATAACCGGATGACTCAAAATATGAATAGTGGTTGTTTAATGATTGCTCAATTTACCCAGCAAACTATTCAGTACTGATTTTAGTTTTTCAATAGCACCACTGATCGCAAGGTCATGAGTATTGCCCAAATCCTTTACCGCTATTGGTTGCCGGCCCTCTATCCTGGCTTCTATCATGCAACGTTTATCGTTCTGTCCTTCTTTGTTGCCATTCTCATCAGAAAGATGCACTTCCAGGCGGGTGATATTTTCACTATACCGGTTTAATTCCCTTGACAGCAGGCTGTGCAGTTTAGCATTAAATGATTCATGTACAGTTAAATTCTTGTCGGTGTTTATCTGGATAGTCATAATGTAGCTTCAGGGTTTAAGATTTTATAGATAAGTAAAATGAGAATAGTCAAAGATGAGTTGCTTTTAATACCCGTTTGTTACATTACTTTTTTTAAAACTTACATCATTCACACATTGTGCCGGCGTATATACTTTGAATACATCGATAACAGTATTCCAAATTCAATCAGGAAGAAGATAAAAAATAACGCAATAAAGAAACTATTTAAAAAATTTAGGAGTGCAGCAGGGCTGAAAGTATCTTCATAAAATGCGGCAACTATAACGGTCATTTGTGCAAATGCCGGAATTGCAGCAAATAATATTTTATTCCATTGCGATTTAAACATTCTTTTCTTCAATAACCAATCGAAAGATAAAAAAAGATAAGCATATGTAAGGGGGCAACAATAAATGGAGAGAACAGCACAGGTAAAGCCAGGAACATATTAATTGCCGTAACAAACAGGTAAAGTAAAAGTGAGCTGCCTTTCATTATTTAGTTCATTTAATGGTTCGTTCAATACGTTCCCTCCATGTATAAAGGCCATCAAATACGCCTCCTGTAATAAATACGCTTAAAAATTCTGCCAGGTAGTTGGTCAAGGTAACTACATTGTCCATCTTATTGTAAATAGCATAACTGTTTTTGTAACCGGCTTCAATTGATATGGTCCACATCTCGCTATACACCATGTATTCTGCAAAATGAAAATCCTGCTGTTTGATAAGGTGCCTGTCTGGTATATTGCCAATTATTTCATACAAAGGGATAATTCTGAACATAAAATCGGTACTGTCAAATCCATTACAAAAACTGTAGAAAATTCTAAAGTCATCAGGCAGTTGAATGTTTTTGGCCTTTTCAAAATGCGCTATTTCTTCGGTGGTTGCTTTTGGATTAAGTGTAATACCTAGCCTGGCCTGTTCAATTTCAATCTGAGTGATGATATCGAGTATATGCGGTACCATATGATTACTGTTGCAGGAAATAAAGAAACACTTCTTCCTTTGAATATTTTTCGGGTTGTGTAGTGAGTTGCAATTTTTTTGAGATAAGGAAATGATCTGTAGCATACATGATACTGCCATCCATAAGGAAGCCTGACAAAGCCGGACTTTTTTTATTGGGCTTTAGTGCTAAGATATTGCCGGACCGTATATACTTTCCTTTTTCAACCCAATGCCCCTTGCAGGAATATTCCGTTAAAATATATTGGTTTTTATTTTTGAGTTCAACTTTTGTACCACCCATATTCAGTTCAACCTGTTGATAATAACTTTTTTCCAAAATACCAGGATGCTCATTTTTATTTCCGGTGCTGCAGTGGTTGGGAATGATGTAATCATTTTCTCTTTTAAAAGTATTGCCGTTGATAAATTCCTTTACATTCGGACCGCAGTGAGTATCTTTCAAAATCATATTCAGTGTAATAGAACTGTCAAACATAAAGCATATAGTACTGTCTGTTAATTCACATTTTCCTTCTACCACCAGGGAATAACCTTCATTGTAATGCCTTGCCCATAATTCAACAGTTTTAAAATCAACCGTTTTTAATTGCCATTCTTCTTCTTCCGAAAAATACTGGTAGCTTTTGGCAACGGGCAAAGTCTGGCCAAATGAAGAGCCACAGTACATAAGCAATAATATCACTAATACACTAAACTTCATAAATTGATGACATAGTTATTTGAAGTTTTACTTTACAATTTACTCATGACAATCTTTTGCCAGTTTTTCTATTCGTTGCAGCGTTACGGCATCACAATTAACGCAATTCTTTTTCATGGTATTTAAAAAAGCTTTTGTCTGTTGTGCCTGGTCTTTGGGATTGTTGGTGTCAAAGCCACTGTAAGCAATAGCGCTTGTCCAGTTATCATATCTTGTTTTACTGGTATCGCTGTCAATAAATTCTAAAAATTCTTTCGGGTATTTTTCTACATAATTTATTGCCGGAGTTCCTACATGTTCTGATAACGCACCATCCGATATTTCAATTGTTTTATCGAGGCACCAGCGATAGAAGGGCCTTAATTTTTTATTTGATGTGGTGGCATATTTTAATAATTCATCCGTGGCACCATTGTCTGTTGGCCTGAAATAACCATAGTAAAATTCAAATGCAATGCTCACACATTCCGGATCATTTAAATAATAACTTACAGGCTTGCCCCAGATGCTATCCCGGTCAGGTTCATGCGTTAAATTGAAACCTGCATTGTCCTGCCAGTGCTGATCTTTATTATCAGTGATATAAATTGTATCGTGTTTTATGATGGTGTCTTTAAGCTTTGTGCCAGTACCGGTATTGCCTGCTTTGTAATGGCAGCCAACAACAGATAATGTTATTAGTAGTGATAGTAAAAGTTTCAATTTTTTACGCCTTTTTTATTTTAAATGAAGTTATAATTGAAATTGATGCTAACAATGCTATATTGATTTTAATTAATGGTATGTTTAAGTCCTTCCCTTTTCAAATCAACGATCATGGTATCAAGATCAGCTTTATCATTCATAAAGATGATCTGAATAGAATTATCCTTAATTTTTTTTACAAGCCCCTTAAAACTATTAAACTCCTTTTCTATACGGCTATTGGTGGTATCATTTGCTGCAGCGGCATTTTTATTTTCAACCCCAAACAAACCATATTGGGTAAAGGTTTCAGGAAGGTCGGGCAACTGCCACGCCGAGATAGAAAAGGAATATAACTCCTGCCATTTTTTATTTTTAAATGTTACTATATGCTAGGTGTTAACGCTCGACCAGCTGGCCCAGTTTACTACATACGATACTTCATCAGTTCCGTCACCATTTAAATCACCTTCATTTTTTAAAAAAGAAAGACCGAGTAATTGGCTGGTTGAAGATATACCTAATGTGTCAATATTTTTATTGTCTGACAAAACAAATGAGACAGGGTCTTTCTTCACAGTCAATGCAACCAGCTGGTCGTAATCTGATAAGCCTTCGTAAAATTTATTGGTTTCTTTGTTGTCCACTCCGCTAAAAAAATGTTCAATAAGTTGTTCCTTTTTACCATCACCATCAAAATCGCCTGAAATAATGAATCGGTAACCAAAAACTGGTTTGATATCTTTTGGGATGGTTTTTAAAATTTCTTCCAGTGGATTTTTTATATCGCTGCTATCATTTGTGGCAATTTTTTTTGTTGTTACAACAGGCACAGGCAATAATTTTTTCTGCTGGTGGTTGCAGGAAAAAAGCAGTAGGAGAAATACGAATGCTATAGTTGGGTGAAGTTTCATGTGTGCGATAACAAGTTCGTATTTCCGGCTTTACTTTACATCAATATGATAAAAGGTTAACAAACTTTTTTTTTCAAGGTATCATCATTTCAACCTGGTTATGGTTGTGCTACTGTAAAAAACTGGTAGAAATACCTGATACTTTCAGCATTGCCATACTGAAATCTTTTAAATGCTTTTGCGATAGGATCTGCAATATTCCCATTGGGTAATTGTATAACTATGGGCATCATGTTTACACCTTCTGGTAACTTTACTTCTTCCTGGCTGACCCATGCTCCGTTATTATTGATTATCATCACCTGGCCAACATAACAGCCTGCAACAAAAATAGTCTCTGCAAAATCATTCACCGTTAAACCTTCATTACTAAACCGTTGTAAAAACGCTTCAACAAAGTCGATCGTATCCACAGAATAGTTAAGTGTTTTATTATCGTTTTTCTTAACAGCATCAACAAATTGCTGTGCAAACTGAATCCCATTGGCAGGTGTAGTGGCAAATTGAAGGTTTAGCGGCCGTGTTGGCATAGGGCCATTACCTGGATCGGCTTGTTTACCTTTTTTGCCAAATAATTTGCTGAAAAAACTCATTGAATAATTTATTGGTGCGGTTAATTGTCTTCAGATTTTGATAAACTGTCCAGCTGGTATCGCATCGTATCTGTATTGGATTTACCATCGTAAGGATGTATGCTTTTCCATCTTTTGTAAGTCCTTGTATTGGCACGTGTATTCCACCAGATCTCTATCTTATAAAAGTAGCCCTCTTTTTCATATTGCGATATGGAGCTTGGGTATTTTTCGGCCGTAAACATTACTATAAAAATTGTTGCTATAACCGCCAGAGTAAGTAAAGGGGCAGGATAAAATATTCTTTGTGTATGATATACCTTTTTTGCCAGAAGCACAGAAGTGATAATAAGGAGGCCGATAATACCATAAGTAACGAGGTTAACAATAATATTGGAATCCGGAATACGGTAAGGCTGATTTTTATCCAGCAGTACCTGGCTGAGAGGATCGTATAATAAAGCATAAATGAGGAAAGCATTTATTAAAAGCGTACCTAAAACGATCAGCGTTTTTACCAGGTCTTTCATAAAATTTTATTGTTTCCTTTTTATGCTGTCGTTATTTTGTTTCATCACCTCGTTACTTAATCGTATCCAATACGCTTCTTCTCTTTTTATTGCGTCAGCTGATTCATAAAGCTTTTTGTTTTTGGGTAAATAAGTGTTTATAATGTCAACTATTTTAATAATCCTGGTGTCGGAAGTGTTGTCTAAAGTGAAATTAACGGTGTCTCTGCCCTGTGCAATGGCAACATAGGTAATACTTCCACTCATTATGCCCGGGTTGGTTTTGTAAATAGTGGTGTCTTTAAGGCCTTGTAGTATTTTAAGAATAGAATCAACAGAGCTTTGCCGTATTCTTCCTGTACAGATCAATTCTTTTTTTGTACTTCTTTCGCTCCAATAACTGTTTTGCTCTTTGGTGTAGGCAAAATGACGGTCGTAAATTCTTAGTGTGGGCTCAAAGCTGCCCAGGTTAGAGCCTAATCCTGCAACGCCATAGTATAAATAAAAACTGGTATCAGCTGTAAGTTTATGCTTACTTGTTTGTGCAAAGGCTTGTTGCCCCAAAAGCAATAGTAATATGATGGTAATTTTTTTGATAGCGGTAAAGTTTAAATAATTGGGGCAGTACTTGTTTTTAATCTGCAGGCCTTTCATAAAGTTCGCCATTTTTTAATAAACGGATACCATCGGTGGTCTTAAATCTGGTTTGCACAAAAGAGTTCATATCGTAGTTTAATTTTCTTTTTACTGAAAAATGAAGGTGTGGCCTTAATACAAAGCCGGTGGCACCGCTATAACCAATCAGTTGTCCCTTATTTACAAACCCTTTTTTTATCACCACGCCATCTTTTTTTAAATGCCAGTAGCATCCAAAGCTGCCATCACTATGTTTTACAATAATGAAGTTGGCTTTTTTTTCATATTCAGGAAAAGGGCCACCTTCGTTGCTGTCGTCCTTATAGTTATAAATAATACCTTCTCTTGCAGCAAATACCGGTGTGCCTGCCGGCATATCAAAATCTAAAGCAGCGATATTTTTATGAGAAAATAATCCGCCATAACCTTGCACAATGCTATGCTTTGTACCTTTTTCATAGGGCAGGTTGTAAATATAATTGTCCAGGTTTTTTGTAACACTACTGGTTAGCCTGGAAAAAATAAAAAGGCCAATGATAATTACCAGCACAATAATTACTGCCTTTTTTAGTATTGACTTCCACAATGGAACCTTTGCTTTTGGCATTTTATGGTGGCTTAACGATAATCGAACCTTAATTCACAAATCGTATTGTTGTAATGATGCCTGATTTTGCTGATGAGGTTTAGCCCGGAGTAAATATACTCATCCGTAAGGTTACCACCATCCGGACATTCGGTTCCCATGCCGGAATTTTTTACTTCAAATTTTAATAATTGCCCGTTTGTTGAATAGGTATATATTTTTTCTTCCAGCAGTTTATTATTTCTGCCGTCAATAAATTTTATATTTAATGGTTGCTGGTTGTTCAGGCTGTATCGGGTATTTACGGTAGAGAAAAGTTTTGTTTTGTCTTTTGTAATGGCGACGGAAGTATGCGTACTATCGTTATAGGTTGTGCTGGTTTGATAAAAGGAAGACGCAGTAAAGTCGTAATACAATTGCCTGGTTTCTTTTATTACCCGGCCTTTTGAATCATACTCAAAGTTGGTATAATCGCTTTTATTGTCTGGTTGTTCTGCAAATTTGCTGCCCAGTTTTTTAATTTGTTGCAGGTTGTTATCAGCATACTTATACACCCACCTGTCAACAGAAAATGTTTCATCTTTCTTTCCCGAACTATCTAAATAATGAAAAGTTCTGCTAAGTATCTTATTGTTGTTGTCTCTTACAAATTCGTTGATTGAATGAAATTGCCCCAGCCGGTTAAAAAATATTTTACTATCCACAAATCCATTAGCATTAAAAGTAAGTATCATTTCCCGGTACTCCTTATCTACTATTTTATACAGCGTATCCTTTGCATTAGCAGGCAACTGCTTTGATGTGGTATAAATAGTCAGTTGCTTAATATTGTTTTTCTTTATTAACGCAGGGTCAAAAATATGTTCAAAGTCTTCTTCGTATTGCAAAGAATAGTAGGTGCAGCAGTCACAAATGGTGTATTGCGCCCGGGTAAGGTTGGCAAAAAATAAAAAGATCAGCGTGTAAAATAATTTTCTCATTGCTATTGATGATTAATGGTATTCATAAATTACAAGTGCAACCTGTAACGTTATATTCAGACTTCAGGCCTTTATTTTCAATAGAAAAATTCCCTTTATAAATTATTTCATTATGCTCTTCAACCTGTTTTTTATAAGTGAGATTTAATTTATAGTCTTCATTTTCATACAGGCGCCTGGTTTCATTTCCAACTTCGTTGCTGCGTATTAATTTTAAAATAATTTCTTTTTTGGCAATTATAACGATGGCTATAGGAATCGGTGCCTGTTCATTGGTAGTATCTATAAAGCCCGTTTGTAACAAGATAGCATTTTCATATTTCAGCGTATTTAAATCAGTGCCAAAGATTATTTCGCAATGATTTATGTCTGATGATTGCCTGGCAATATCAATTTCAATAGCACGGGAACAGCCTGTTAACAGGCACAGTATTATACCAGCAGATAAAGCAAATCCACAAAGTTTATTCATTTGCAAAGGGATTAGTATTAAAACTCCCAACCGTTTTATAAAGGCGTTCAATCATCCTTTTACAACTGCTTTTAAAAAATGTTGCACTGCAGCTGATCTTCCCACAGGCTCTAAAAACAATATGAAAAGATTTACGGCTACTGCCAGGTAAGTGGCAGGATGTTTTAGTTTTCCATATTTCCAGGCACCAATAACAAGCATACCTATAATGAGCAGCTGGGTAAAGTAAAGGGGCGTAATAATATTTATATGGGGCCAATCTTTGCCATGCATACCAACGTATACATTTTGTATGCCACGGCCCAGAGCCGGCATCATAATAATAAATACTGTGGATATCAGCCACCAGGCATGATTTTCAAGCTCTTTGCGGTGAATGATACTTTTTATTACGGCAAATCCAAAAGCCGTCATCATTACAATTTCCACAACGGCTACTCCATAGAAGAACCAGGGTTGAAAGGGGCCAAACCTGTCTGGCATTTCCATTGCCATCCTGGAGTTTACAATATCCCTGTTCATCATACTCAATGCTGTTAAACAAACGCCACCTGCAAGGAACATTCCAATCATACCATTCGTTCTATGCCTTGCCATCTGGCCATGCGTAGCAAAGTAGGGTTGAATGATCAGGTAGATATACCAAACAGTACCCGTCCAGTAATGTATATGCACAGACCATGCATTGTCGGTAAAGTCGCCCCAGTAATCTTTAAAAATGCCAAACTGCATAAATACCATTGGTATTATCATCCATTTGTACAGGCTTTTGTACTTATTCATTGGTGAGGGTTTTATTTATTTTTAATGAGTGGTTTTATGCTGATGGAACTGTAAGTATAATTTTTTTGAGCAACGTAATTTGCCCTAAATGATAATAACTATGTTCAATGATGGCTTCAATATTTCTCCGGTAGCTGCCGTATTTTTCATCTGTAAAAGTCTGTTCTAATGCCTCCTCACTCATAGCCGCCACCTGGCGGGCAAACTTTTCTGCATTGGCCCACATGGTGTGCAACAGGTTTTCCCAATCCTGTTGCGATTGAACGGGCGGCATGTTAAAACTATATTTATCCCGTATTTCAAGGGCACCTCCTTCCAGAACATGCAGCACACCTGCTATATAATAATTGATATGAAAAGTAAGTGCGGCAATAGTATTTAAAGATCCGTTTTTTTTAACAGCCTGTTGCCAGGTAAGATTGGAAAGCTGTTCTTTATAGTTAGTATTGGCAACCCATTTACCATCTAAAAAAACTTCTTTAAAACGATTAGCCAGTTGATTTGCAGTTTCCATTTTTTTAATTGTGAATGTTTGCTTTTGCAAAAAAATGAATGCTGTTTCTGATTACAATTCCGGCATATAATGCTATAAACATCGACAGGGTAGTGGGAATAAAAATGTAGAGTAACAATACATAGGCTAACGCAACCGGAATGGCAGTTCCCCAGGAAGAAAATATGGCCAGTAATCTTTCCGTTGCATTTTTTTGAGGTTTGACCAGCCACTCTTCATAGGAACCAAAACGGTCTTCTATAATGCCGGTAATACCAATAGCCAAAACAAAAACGATACCTGCGCCAAAACAGATCCATATAAACGGCTGCTGAATTTTATCAGTGAGTTTATAACTAGTAAGAATGTATTTCAGTGTGCTGAAAAATACGATTAAGAAAACCTGGAATAGGGTGATTTTAAAAGCGGCAAGAAAAAATTTTCTCATCACACATTTTTAAATAGTATTTAAATGGCCGCAAAAAATAACCAATAGGTTAATCCTCTGCAGGGTCTTTACCACAAAGTCTTGCGGCTAAATATTTTAATATTTTTACTTCATCTTGTCCGGAAAGGTTAGTATTCCAGAAATCAGAAAGGTTCTTCCGGTCTACAATATGAAAATCTTTTGACCATGCACTTGTAGGAGCAATTCCTTTAGTGTCATTTGCTATTGCTGCATTGGCGCCTGTAAAATCTTTTTTACTTAAAGAGTGGGGTGCCGCAAGTATGTACCTGTACTTACTGGTGTCTGCATAATTCTCATCTATTTTAGTATCATAAGGTACTATTTCAAACTTGCCTGTATAATTCTCTTCCATTGCTTTGGTAAATTTTTCAACCAGTTTTTTATTGTCAAATGCAAGCTTTACCAAAAGGGTGTATTGCTTTTTCAAAATATCCTTTGGAATAGCTTCTTCATTTAATCTTTTTTTCATTTGACCTGCTGATTGAGAAAAAGACAATGTGACAAAAGCAAAGGAAAGTACAGAAAGGAATAAAGTTTTCATAAATGAGTTTTTAGAAACTGAAGATATAAAAAAAGTTAATACAAATAAAAGGCTGTACAACAAAAATACCCACTTCTTAGTAGTGTTTCAGTTTGAAGATAAGGTTGCCAACCTTTTTCTGAGCTTTACTTACAAAGAATACTATTTTAAGGTTGGCAACCTTTCAAACTGAACAATTTGATCATCGCCTAATCCTTAGGTTCCCACAATTGAATTTTATTTCCTTCAATATCCATAATATGAACAAATTTTCCATAATCATAGGTTTCAATATTGTCCAGGATAGTTACGTTTTCCTTTTTTAATTCTTCCACCAATGCTTCTAAATTATCCACCCTGTAATTTATCATAAAGTCCTTCGCAGATGGGTCATACAATTTTGCTGTTTCAGTATTCACGTTCCATTGTGTAAGCCCTTTTTTTGAAGAATCTTCAGCTTCACGCCATTCAAAACTTGCTCCGTAGGGCCCTGCATTTAAACCCAGGTGGGTGTTATACCACTCTTTTACTTTATTAGGGTCTTTACATTTAAAGAAAATGCCGCCGATTCCTGTTACTTTTTTCATGGTTGTATTTTTTTTGTTAGATAGTAATGTATTAAAAGCAAAACCCAATAGAAACGAAGTTGCCATCAGTGTTATCGTTAGTGCTATTCTTTTCATGGGTTGTAAAATTATTATTCTTTTATTAATATAGGATACCTGTTTTACGTTTATTCCTAAGTAGTTGGTATTTGTTTGGGAGTGGTTCTCTTTAGTACCAGTGCGCTGATAAGTGTAACTACTATTGCTACCGGAAGTATCTCTGCATAGGTCATCAATATAACAAACAAAGGATTTTTATACCATTCTTTCATCTGCGCCATATCTGCTGTTTTTTTTGCAAGGTCACCTGCGCTCATACCACTGGATTTTGCTTTGGCAATCATAGCTGCAGCATATTTATCCATAAAATCAGGGATAAAGAAATAGTAATTGATCAGCCAGCCTGCTACATAGATCGTTGATGCGATCAAAGACACAAAAAGGCCGGTCTTAAATGCTTTTCCAAAACTGATGGTACCGCCGTTGTGTTTATCACGAAAAGATTTAATGGCTACAAAGATCATCGAGAAAGCAATGATCATCGCAGAATAGCCATAGATCATACCGCCTTCAAAATCTCCTTTAGCACAATAATAACCAGTGGAAAAAGCCATCATACCGGTAACTATCAGCCCTGCGATAATTCCGTAAACAATTACTAATTTTTTCATTTGAATAAGTTTTTGGTTTGAGAATCCAAAAATCAAATAGAATTACCTTTTCAGGCTCATACTTTCGGCCATTTTTTTTCTTACAGCTAAGGGGGCACTTATTTTCATACTAAAGTAGTAGGGTTAGGGGATGAGGCGTAATTTTTTTGCCTTTTCAACCGCCTGTATCCTTCTTTTCACATCTAACTTTTCAAAAAGATTTTGATTGTGTGTTTTAACAGTGCTTAATGAAACAAAAAGTGTGGCGGCAATTTCCTGGTTGCTATGCCCCCGTGCCAGCAAGCCCAATATCTCCATTTCCCGTTTGCTTAGTGCAAGCTGAGCAATAAGTGCTGTATCCGGAACAAAATCTTCGTTGCTGCTTACGTACACTTCTTTTTCCACCACCAGGGTTTCAATTTTTGGTTTCGATAATTTTAAGGCAAGCCATATACCTAATGCAGTAAAGATGATTGCAATAAACCCACTGTAGATTTCAAATGAATGGTCAAATATTATAAAACGGAGTTCTAACCATTTGAGGAAAAACAGCAGAAAAGCAAGGCTGATGCCATAGATTATAGTCGCTTTATTTCGCAGCAAAAAGTTTTTGGTAGCTGTCATAGTATAAATGTACAGATTTTGCAGTTTTCTACTGACTTCCGGCATGGCCTTTCTGCAGTATTGAAGTTATGAGGCACTCTTTTTATCCGCTTTATAAACACCAGGATTAAAAAGTTCCATATACAATTCCGGTTTTGGCAATTTAGTAAAACCATACTTTTCATAAAGCCAGTCTGCTGTTGAAGTCAGTAAAATCCAACGTCTCAATCCTTGTAAGTTGGGGTGCGCCATTACAACGTCCATTAGTTTTTTCGAAAGCCCTTGCCCACGATAATCATCCAAAACATAAATATCCCCTAAATATGCAATGGTGGAAAAGTCGGATATAACTCTTGCAAAACCAATTTGCCTGTCGTTATGAAATAATCCAAAATTCAGTGAATTATCAATAGAAGTTTTTACGTTTTCAAACGGGATATTGTCGCTCCAGCCAGAGTGCTTTGATAAAAAGTTGTGAATGGCAACAATATCCAACCTTGTTTTGTCAGTGGTTATATAAAAATCTCCAAAATGTTGTTCAATAATATCCATTTTTAATAGTCATTTTTTTGCAGGAACCTAAAAAAGAACTGCACTATAAATATAATTTATGATCAGGTATTTAAGTCTGAAGTATTTGTCAGGACTGAGAAACAGGCACCCATGTTAATGGCCCCTTATCCATTCTGTGAATTTATTATCTAAGTCTTAACACCATCAGGTCTTCCGCAAAATATTTACCTTCCCATTTTATTGAATGCAGTTCAGTGCCATATTTTTCAAAACCAAATTTCTCATAAAGGCGTTTTGCGTTTACATTATCTGAAAGCACAATCAAATTAATTTGTTCAATAGCAGCAATAGTTTTTACTCTTTTAATAATCTCTTCAAGTAATTGCCCTGCAATACCATACCCACGAAATTCTTTTGAAACATACATTGTAGACAGAAGCCCCTTGTGTCTTAATTTTTCTCTGTCCTCTCCATCACGAATAAAACTTGCTATACCTGCCAAAGTATTTTTTGCATACGCTCCAAGCGTAAAATTGTCGTTTCTGTCTTTTGTAGGAAATGGAGCATTCATGTTGTCCCCGGGAGTAATAAGAAGATTTTCTGCATCATATTGCAATGCAATGTCTAAGAACATTTTGTACTGTTCACTTTGAGCAGAAAAAATTTCTTTTATTTCTATGCTGTCCATTTATTTTTATGTTTCGCTCCTTTACAATGACCGCTAATATGCTGGGCTTGCTGCATATTGGTATTCCGGCGGCTGCTGATTTAAAATATTTTTATGAAGATAAGAACTAATGATCAGCGATGTTTTTTTAACCTGAACCAACGCTTACGTTGCAATCAGCTAAAATTTGTTTGCCAAACCCAACTTGCATAAAACCATTTTACGGCTGCAGTGGCTTTAAACTGCAACTGTCTTTCCCGGGGCAATAAACTTATTAGCCTTGCCTGAAAAAAAGGTTAATAAACCAAGAGTTAAAAGAATGATTCCATTGGCCAGGTATTCTAAAATAATGTTTCCGAAAATTTCACCCGGGGTCAGAAATATATTTTTTAAAAAATTCCAGCCAAGCTGTTCATATCGGGACAGGATGAATACTAAAACAAATACAATAATAGAATTAAACCAAAACCACTTTCGTTTAATAGATATAGCCAGGGAAATGATAAAAGCTACAAGTGACCCAAACGTATTACTGAGGCTGGTCCACATAACAAAATAACTTACTTCTGTTGCCGACACTTGTTTTTTACTTAGCGCTTCGCTTAAATCTCCTTTATCCGAATGTCTTAAGATATCAATCAGATTGGTGTTGTGTAAAACAGCAAGGGTCTGAAATGAATACATAAAAAACCAGGTAGCAATAAAGTGAATTAATACTTGTCGCCAATTAAGTCTTGCTATAAATTTTTGAATTGTCATATTGCCATTACAAATAACTAAGGGCTTTGTGTGAGCGTGGTATTATAATCACGTCTGCCCATAGCCGCTGCTGATTAAATTATTTTGATGAAAACAAAAACTAATAATCAACGATGTTTATTCTGCCGCCCTTGCACCAAACTCGGTGCAGGCAAAGGTGTTGCTAAACATCTGATGATGATAACATCAATAGGTTTAAATCGTTTCGGGCTGCCACTTCCGCTAATAAATTAATCATTTTTAACTCCAACTTTAGCGTCTCCTTATCAGATTCGTCTAAATTATCCCAGATTTCTAAATAGGTCAGTATAGGTACGCCTGGATTAGCCTCAATAAATCTCAATAAGCTTGAAGTTACGCTGGCTATATCTTTTGAATGACAAAAATGATGGAATTCCCAATACGCATTAATTTGATGTGTTTTTAACTGGTCAATAGCGCCATGGATTTTTTCCTTACCATATTCAAAATGTGTCAAAAGGCTGATTTCTTCAACAGTCATAAAATCACTTAACAATAATTCCCCGGGATTCTTCCTCCGGTTATTGTCACTTAAATCTGGTATTCTGTGTTTAAGTTCTAATAATTTATAAGTAGGTACAAATCTAAAATCATAAGAGTAGGAGTGCTGGTTATCGCGGAATTCAAGAAATTCAAAATTATTTCTTAAAACTCCTGAATCTTTATCATTTATTTTGCTGTCATCATAGTCAAGTATGAAAATACGAGAAATGTCATTAATGTATCCCATTTTTGTTCGCTACTTTGTTTAAATTTTTAAGTAAATTTTTTTCGGAAATGAATTGAACCGGGTTGTGCTCAATCAAATGTAAATGGAGGTGCTCAAAAATATTTTTGTTTGAAACACCATCAAGGTTAAAGTGAAAATCCAAAGAGTAAGGCGTTGCTTTTACTTTCACTACATCGTAATTCCTGATTTTTGAAAGGGTTATTTTTGTTTTAAAATGTTTTTCCATAAAATGCAAAAACCTGGTAATATTATTGGTGGAATTATCAATAAGTATATCTAAGTCGGAAGTGGATACGTTTTTATGATAAATTAATTTTGCACACCCTCCTACAACAGCATATTGTATTTTGTTATTTTCCAGGATCCGGGTTACCTGGTTTGTAAAATTAAGTATTGTCATGATGCATCTTAATGGTTCAGATTCTTGTTAACCGGCAATTCGAATATTGTATAATGTTCAGTTCGAAACCACTGCCGGATGGTTTGCTGAAGTTTGTTTGTGCTGCACAACATGCAAAAAGCCATTTTTTACATCGTTAATGATGTAGCATAAATAAATGAACCCGAAATTCTATTCCAGACAGGTTGAAATTTGTCAAGTTTTTTCTGTTCGCAGCTCATAGTTAATACAATAGATTTTGAGTTGCTGATAAAATAATATTGTTTTGTGTGTAAACGGTATTGTTGATAGGTCAGGTTAAAATTAATTTCATAGCATTCAGTATTATTCAATTCAATTTTCTTTGCAGAAAATTCCGTTACGTCCACAGCAAGCGTTTTGATTTGCTTTTCGGAAAACGCTTCAAATTCATCAAGAGTGGCATCAGGCCTGAGATGTTGTTTCGTTAAATCCCGTACTATTAAATTTACATTGTCACTAAAGGTATCAGTGGCATCTTCTTTTGGAGAGAAGAAACTAAATTCTGCCCTGGGCATGTTAGAAGTGTCAATTCTCCATGTCTCAGGATATGCTATTGTATACTTTTCATTTGAATAGGTAGAATAATGTAAAGATGACTCCGTTTGGGAAAATCCCCAAAATGGCGTGCTTAAAAAGATTGCAATCAAAAATGGTTTCATAAAGTTGCTTATAAATAATGCATAACGGGCTGTATTTGCAAATAGTAGGGGTTCTTATATTCGTCCGCCCGAAACTGCTGCCTGTTTTTTTGATAAAGTTAAATATTACAAACTAAAGCTGGGCTTTACCTCCAGCCCAAATCAAAGTACAACACAATATTCTGGCTGTCACCAATTGCGGCAAATCACTTGTCTGCGGTTCGTTGTGTTGCTGTTAGGTCAGGCTATTTCTTTCCCGTCATTTGTTTAAATTTCTCAATGTCTAAGTATATTATACCCCAGTGATGGCCGTCTAAATCTTCAATATTTCTAACTTGCATAAATCCTTCATCAATAATAGGTGTTGGTTCCGTTCCCCCGGCTTTTAAGCCATTTTCAATAATTTCATTAACCTTTTCTAGGCTTTCTACCGGAAGCGTAAAAGTTGCAATGGTATTTTTCTTAGTATCAGGAAGATCTTTTTTATTCCCGGATTTGAACATATCGTAAGTCTGTAACATCAAATAAACCTGGTCACACCATACCATACATTTTTGATCGTCAAAAGTAAATAAGGGGTTTACTGAAAAGCCTAATTGGGTATAAAAGTTCATTGATGCGTCTACATCTTTTACTGGTAAATTGATAAAAATTTGTTTCATTGTCAATGTTGTTTCAATACTTTTCAAAATAAATTTTCTTCTTGATCATTTATGAGTGGGTAATCCGGCAATTTTAAGGGCATTTGCGTCAAAGCATTGTTTAATACAACAATGCAACAGAATTTGTTATGTTGTAATTTCACAATTACCGCTAACGAGGCAACACTTCACCCAGGTGTGGAATTAAAATTCTGCCTGCCCGATGTTGATTAAAAATATTTTAATGAAGTTAAGGATTAATGATCAGGGATGTTTGTCAAGCTGCACTTGCAGCAAAACTTTTTGTTAGCTGGAGTTTATTTAATTATTTTTATTTCGTGTGTTGAAATTTCGTCGGAAAAAGTAGATGAATTTTCTGTGATGTAGCTATTCGGCTTTATTTGAGTTATTTTAATGGTGAGAATGTATTTGCTTTCCCGGATTAAAGCTTGGTCTCCTTTAATTACTTTTTTAAGTTTTAATTCATAAACGCAATCGCTTTTCCAATTTATTGTGTATGCAAGTTTATATCCTAACAGCGTATTTTCTTCAATTTGCAACCTTTTTGTTCTTGTGATAACTGTGGTACCGTATTGCTCAGAACTTGCTGTGAAAACTCCTGTATGTAAAGCGTTGCAATTTCGTGTTTGTCCCAAAGTGGATATAGACAGAAAGAAAAAAAAGATAAATAAAAAACGAGGTTTCATAATGTGAATGTATGCGAAATTTCAGCCAACGTTGATTACTTCTTGCTGTACAGGTATTTTATATTTATCGGCCTGGCAACTGAAGCCGGGTAAATCTTATGTATGTCATAATTTATTTACTCAGCAACCGCCTTTGCGGGGGGCACGTTTATAAATTATTTTACTATCCCGTTCCACATAGTCGCCCGATACTATTGGATATGCATACTTTGGAGCGTACGATACAAAATGGCTTCGTATCAATATTTTGTCGTTAACTTTCAGGCTATGCAATTGCTGAAATTCATCAGCGTTTTCCAGCCCGAAACTAAGAATATAATCGTCACCATTAATCCTCACCATCACACCAAAACCCAAGCGTGAGCCTGGCGGAAGAGAAAGAGCCGTTACAACAGCTTCCATATTGCTGGAATCACTTACCTGTTTGCTTATTTTAGCAGCACCGGCAAGTACTTTTTTACCTTCGGGAGACGCTTCCCAGTTTTTGAACTGTATACCGGCAGGTGTAGCTTCCCACCTTTCCCTTCCGGCTTTCATTTCAGCAGCAGAGATTGGCATTGGGGTAGATTTTTTAGCAGTTCCATTTTTAAATTCACGATTGGCAAATACTAGTCCGCTTACCACCACCAGCAGTAAGATCAGCGCATAAATAACTTTTTTCATATTGTTTGTAGGTTTAATTAACATAGATACCTGTTGGTAAATCAGGTCCGTTTAAGACATTGCTGAGTCAGGCTTATACAAATACGTTATCAGGTACTAATTGACTTTATCGAACACAGTCTTCCAGGAACGCTCCTCGCCAAATAAGTCTGATTTTGCATTGGCCTGAACAGCAATAGACTTGCCATCATTGCTCAGCTTCCAAATCTCTGTTACGTAAACAAGCATTTGTTTCCGAAGATCTACATGATAAGGAGTGGGAACCACCAGGTGTACAATTGAGTTAACAGTCAAAGTTTGTCTATCAGCTGACAACTTTACGGTAAACTTTTTTCCTCTGTCCGGGCCATGATCAATCTGGTTTTCCTTACCGTCGAAGGCCAGTTTCTCCTGGCTTGTAGCCGGTGCTGCACCAGGAGCCGGGTTGGGTGTTTCTATCGTTAGAAAATCTGCCTGCTCTGCTATTTTCATTGTTTTAGAGAGCATTCGATCACCCTCGTCATACGAGCAAACAATATTTCCGCCCATACTTATCGACTCTCTGGATTTCCATTCGCCGGAAAAGTCCGCACGGTGAGTGCCATTTTTTTGCAGCGCCTGTACGGCAAAATAGATTGCACCTGTTAACAGAATAACCAGGCAGAACAAAACGTTTCTCTTATTTTTCATTTGTTTACTTTTTTGCTTTTTAATGGTGATGAAGTGATCATGATTTACCCGGCGGGTCCCGGCAAAATCATTTTGGTTTCATATCCTTTTAAAATTGTTGCAACAAAAATACTTTGATAATTTTCAGATGGAGGAACCCGGATTGTAAATAATAGTGTAAACTTTGTAAATAATATCTTCACATTATGCCTGTAATAAGAAATCTCCTGCCAGGGAAACATAAATACCTGTATGGATTATTACTATTCATGTTTATCTCTTTCATCTGCGTGGCTTTTAGTATGGCGGGCAGCGACGATTTTGATATTGCGAGGAGGGAAGTTTTACTCCGCCGGATCGGGCATGAAATACTATTACAGTCCGGCGACAGCACATCGCAGGTACTCCCGGTAAAAAAGATAGCCGAAAATGAATACCAGGTAAGTTTTGAAAAGGCTTTTACTTTTCAACCCGACTCTCTCGTAAATACTACCCAGCGTTTGTTAGCCAAAGATCCGCTTGCAAGTGACTATGTTGTTAACGTAGTTAACTGTGCCAATGCCAGTGTAGCGTATGGATATGCCATATCAAAAAATAAGAAAGATGATATTATAACCTGTATAGGAAGAAAGCAACCCATAGGCTGTTACATGATCAACATTAAATTTAAACCAACGGGCATAACTACAGCAAAGAATAAATATTTGCTTGGAGCCCTGGCATTTGTAACATTTATTGGATTTATTGTTTTTATTTTTTTGAGATCTGTTAAGCCCGGTAAGGCTTTACCTGGGAATGAAAATACTGATGTATTCACACCAGAAGGCCCACAGCCTGGTATGTTTACTTTAGGGGCAATGTCGTTTGACACCGAGGCCCGTAAGCTAATGATAGATGGAAAGGCCATCGACCTGACCAAAACCGAAACCCGTGTACTACGCATTTTCGCATTGTCACCCAACGAAGCTATAGAGCGAAGCCGCCTGCAAAAAGAGATATGGGAAGATGAAGGAGTTATAGTAGGCCGCAGTCTCGATGTGTTCATATCAAAACTTAGAAAAAAACTGGAACCTGATCCAACTATCAAAATTACTGTTATACGAGGCAAAGGATATAAGCTTGAAATTAGCTCGTAAGAATCTTACGCCTCTTCACTGGTGCTGGTAAAATTCATTTTTTTTACATTGACGTACAAAGGGCAGGTATTGGCGAAGGCGGGGAAATAGAATGCTGTCCTCCCGGAACTGCTACATGGCTTTTGGATAAAGTTAAATAGTAAGAACTAAAGCCGGGCTTTATCGTCACTTAGTTTTCAATTTCTAAATCCTGTATGTCAAAATGTTTTAGGTGCTCAATATCTTTTGCCCTGATTTTGTATCTCTTAAAATGTCCGCACTTGTACCTTTTCCGGTAAGGTATAAACAGAAAGTAAGATTTATCGTCTTTGCTGCCTTTGGTTTTTATTTTATTTATTCCGTGTGCAAAAATGTCAATAGGGATATTCTTAAACTGAATGGTATCGCCTTTATGCAAAATATTCAGCGTTTGAAAAAATGTGTTTCTGTATTGTTCCTTTACTCTTTTGTCATTTAAAGGTATTACGGCTTTGGCCGAGTCCTTGTTAAAAAACGGATTCCAGGTATAATATGAATAGGAGAGTATCGTTATTTTATTTTTGGCGTACAGGGTTACATCGTGAGTGCACCTGTTGTCTGTACCACAATTTAATGTGCCAGGGCAATATATATCAGCAACGTAGTAAGCAGAATCCCCGAGTTTGGTTTTTTTAAATGCTAATGTTGCAGACTGGCTCTTGTCATTTTTTTTCTGTGAATATCTTTCCGAAATATTCAGCCCCCGGGCATTGTATTGAGGGATATATAGCTTCATTTTATTTTGAAAGCAGCTATCTCTGCAGGCAACAACATAAAATTCATAATGCGGTTCATAACTGATTCCCTTTTTATAGTCCTTGAAACCAACATGTTTTTTCAGCCAGTTTTCTTTGGTTTTAAATTTATAGCTAAGTCTTTTTTCAATCCGTAAGCATTGGCGGTTTTTATCCCAATCGCACTTCGACATTGTCAATACATATCCTCCTTCTAATATTACTGTGGTATCGCCATTACAACCTGGTTCATTCATTTCTTTTTTTATTTCAATGACTTCCTCCCGGGGCATTTGCAAAAACAATACTACTATTTCAACTCTTCTGTTTTTTGCTTTTTCCAAGGGAGTAGTATTTGCAACAAGTGGTTGTTCTTCCCCTTTAGCCTGAACTTTTATTAAAGTTTCGTCAATTCCTTTCTCCACCAAAAAACTTTTTACTTCAAGGCTTCGTTTCAATGAAAGCTGTTGGTTATAGCTGCTGTCAGCATCACTATCTGTATGCCCGTTTATGTAAATGATATAGTTTGTCTTCCCTTTCAGGGTATCAGAAATTGTGGATATAGTTTGTTTGTTTTGGTTGGATAACTCATACTTATTTTGCTTGTATCTTATTTGATACCTTAAACTTTGCTGCTGAGCATAGTTTTTTAGTGGTACTAAAAAGAGAAATAGAATTATTAGCCGTTGAATCATAAAATTTAATCAGTATGTAAGTTCAGGTGTAGCAGAAACGTCCACAACGGTAGCTTAGTACCAGCGGGACAGTTGTCTTTTTCACGCTTTCAATAATGCATATAAAATACAAATAAATCCTTAGATGAATAAAAATCAAATATACAACGATACAGCAATTAGCTGAAGTTAGCTGGCAATGTCCAACTTGCATAAAACCTAATGTTAGCGGTATGTGCTTATTCACTTTCAAAGTCAAATTGTTTTATTTCTTGTCCTGTAATTGTTGAATAAAGCTTTCCTTCACTTGTCAGCATAAGGCTACCTTGTTTTAAAAACTTTATTTCTATCGGTTCTCCAAGGTTAATTTCTTTTTCAACGTTTCCTGTCTTAATATTTATGTAGCATAAATATTTAGGACTTCCCTTTTCATATTCCCAACGAATACCAAGTATTTTGTCAAGTTCGTTTGAGTATTCAATGTCAAGAAAATGCCCGGTTACATTTATTGTCCATAGTGTTTCAAAATTGCTCAGTGAAATTGCTTCAGTTGGGTTGGTGGAATAAGCACAAATAATTTTGTCTTTTGAAAAACAAGCATCAAGTAATGCGAAAGATTTATGTGTAAAGCGCTTAATTATTTTTCTGTCTCCTCTATTTGCAAGTGTAGAAGTTGATGATTTTTCAAATAGGTCGGTAGCTGAATATGGATTTTCTCTGATAAATTCAATACCCCTTAATTTTTCAACTGTTGCTCCGGTTTTTCTGTCAAGTAAAAACGCACCTTGATTTTCAGTGTTAATGTAAATTAGGTTTGGATAATAATTTAGAATAATTGCAGTTGCTGGCTTTTTGATGTCCTTTCTTTGCCAGATAATATCTCCGCTATCAACGTCATACAGAGTTACAGTTTTATGGTCGTAACCTGCAATTGCAATTTGTTTGCCGTCTTCTGCAATTGAGATTGCATTTGTCATACCCGAAACAATGTCGGTCGTAAATTTTGAAACAAGTCCGCTTTTAATATCCCAGATTTGAACATTACTATTCCATTCAGAAACAGCAAATCTGTCACCATTAACAGTAGCTGAAATTGCTCTTATTTTTTCGTATCGTTGTTCTGTCATTGCATTACCGCTAACGTGCAGAGCTTTATGCAGGTTGGGAATTATCCCGAATGCTTTCGGCGCTTGTGCCCACAACCACTGCTGATTTAAAATATGTTGATGAAGTTAAGTACAAAAGTTGATAGATATTCGTATGCTGAAACTGAAGCTGGGATTTGCAATTTGCTGATGTTATAAGGTTTTACCCAACTTGCATAAAACCCAATGTTGTACGTAGGCTTTATTGTTCGTATTTCCAGGTCGTGTCAATTTTTTGCAAAGTACTATAACGGAAAAGTCGCCCCAGAAAATTTGTAAGTTGCCAACTTACGATAGGGATACAAGGTTGATTTTCTTTGAAATAGTAACGCTTGTCATTTTGATATAAAATTAAAGTTATGTCAGGTGCGTCAAAACAATTTCTTTCTTTTGGCCATTCAAGAGTTTTTAATTGTGAATATTTCAAAATATTTTTTAACCTTTCCAAATCGTCATAGGATACCTTTCCAAAATAATTGTCATTTAATACACTATCTGTGCATCCACGCTTGCCACTTCCGTTGTCAGTAACTTTTAAATTTCCTGAATAGTCAAGTTCAAGATATAAATCTTTGCAACAACCAAAGCAATGGCTTGAATGATAAATAATTTTCGTAAAATAATTTGCCTGGTCGGCAAATTGATATCTCGTTTTAAAAAGAATGCTGTCTCGGTTTTTAAAATATTTCCTTGCTAATTTCGATTTTGGAGAAACCATAAAACTATCCTCTGTTTTGTAGAGGATTTTAAAAGTGTATTTTGAAATATTTCTTTTAAAAATTCGCCGCATTAACCCATACGATCTGGAACGAAACTTGAGTTTAGTATTCTTTTGTTTTAAAACAAGATTGTCTTCGATATAGTCTCGTTTATTTTCAATAACGCCATCTTTGTCATCTATAATAAAGCAGTCTTGTTGTGTAGAAAAATAGGTGCCGTCTAATTTTGTGTACTTAGAACAGGAAATCAGAAGGAGTAAAAAAATAATTGATAGTAGTCTCATAATGGTTGGTCTGCAAGTTTGCTTACAACGGGTAGGTATTGCTGCAGGTGGGATATTGTATAACGTCCAGCCCGTAACTATTGCCCAATTGAAATTATAAAGTTGAAGTTAACAACAAAAAGCCGGAACGTTTTGCCCCGGCTTTAATAATTTGTTTGTAGTGCTTAACCAATAACTCTTTTGTCTTTGGCAACAAACTTAGCAAATGCCAGCAAAGCACCTGTTACCATAATGTTTCTAAAAAAGTTTACCATTTCAAGTTCTTTTTCTCTGTCAAGGTTTGCTGTCATTGCAGTGGTGTCTAACTCGTGTCCCATTGCTCTTGGTAAGTGAACCAAAAAAGCCATCAGAATTACATAAAGAGCCATCAAACAATATGCAAGTTTATCGTACTTGCCAATTACCGCACTAACAATAAAAAACAAAATACAAACTAATGTAAAGTAGTTCCAAAAGTAGGGAAATGGAATATAGTCTGGAACAAAAGCAGCGCCAACGTCTGGCTTTCCAAGATGCAAACCGGCATACAATAAAAACGACAATGGAAAAATATATCTTCCCGAATTTAAAATTTTGTCCATAGTTTGAAGTTTTAGTTTGTTGGGAATGGGATTAACGGCCTGATCTCTACTGAACTATTTTGGTACTTTAAGATGGGGCAGGTTTTGCTCCATTCCTGCACTTCTTCCAGGTTGTCACCTTTGCAGATTAAGAATCCCGAAACTAAAACGGTGTTGGTTTCTTTGTGAGGTCCAGGTTCTACGCCTTGATTGCTTACCAATGAAGCTGCATACTCAATTGGTGCAGTGTGAACCAATTTGCCTTGCATTGCGATATTACCAATCCAGGATTGCCACTTAGGCATATCTTCAGCCATATCCTGGTTAGTTGCTAAATAACCGTTTTCGGCACTTGCATTTCTGAACAATAATAAATACTCTTTCATTTTTTAAAATTTTAATCCCGATAGTTATCGGGTGTGAATGATGATGCAAAAATGAAAAGTAAAAATTTGCTGGACGATGACAAATGTCTATGTTTTTATAACCTGGCTTTTAAGCGGCTGAAAACATCTTTGTTGATGCCTAAATAAGAAGCAATGAGTTTGCTTGAAACCCTTGTCATTAGTTTGGGTCTGAATTCCATCAGCCATTTTATTCTGTCTAATGCAGAAAGGGCAATAAAAGTGTTGATACGATAAACAGAGTTGGCGTAAGATGTTTCTAAAATTTGTTTGTAAACTTTGTCAAACTGCGGTACAGTTTCCATCATTTTTTGAAAGCCTTGCCTGTCAATAGCCAACAACTCACAAGGCTCAACAGTTCTGATATTTTCGGTAGCCGGGTTTCCACTTCCAAAACTTAATAGTTCCGAACACCAGGAGCCTTCTGTTACGATGTCTCTTGTTGTTTCATTCATATCGTTGTCGTAAACAAAAACCTGAAGGCAACCTTGGGCAATAAAATAAACTTGTTTGCAAACTTGTCCTTGCTCAACTAAGTATTGGTTTCTGTCAATGTGCAGAGATTTGAAATAACCTAAAACAGTGTCTAAATTATCAATGTCATTTCCAAGTCTGCTGATTATATGTTGTCGTAAAACTTCTATCATTTGTTATAGTCTGTTAAAGTAGGTAGGGGGTTTGGGTAGTATTACACACAACGATCAGGTATTTGCGAAGGCATCGAATAGTTGTTTGTCCAACCCGGAACAAAAGCCTGAGTGAAAATATAAAGTTGAAGTTAAAATTAAATACTGAAGGTTGAACATTCAGCCCGAACTGATGTTGATGTTTGCACTTGGTTGATGTTATATTGTCCAGCCATGTTTTTGGCAGACTACTCTTTACCTGCATGGCAATTTTATCGCTCAATTTCTTTATTTAAAAGTTTTTTGATTTCATCTCCGCTACTTGGTCTTGGCGCATCAAAATTTACAATGTTGCCTTCTTTATCTATTAAAATAAATTTGGGAATAGTGTTTGTAATATAGGATTTTGATACAATTCTATCCTTATCTATAAGTTGAAGCCATTCTGCTTTATCTTCTTCAATAGCTTTTTTCCAATCATCAAAGCCATCATCAACTGCTATGCTCAAAAAAATTATTCTATTATCATTTTTGTATTGATTATATAATTCTTTAAAACTTGGGGTTTCTGCTCTGCAAGGACTACACCAACTTGCCCACAAATCGATATAAACAACCTTGCCTTTGAAATCGACAAGGCTATATTGCTTTTTAAGATTGCTTTCTAAAGTAAATTGGGGTGCCGGGTTTCCAACTTGTGTTTTTAATAATTCTAACTCCTTTTCTGTAAATTTTGATAATATGGATTTTTTAAAATAATGATTACTAAGGTTCGTAATGTACTTAGCATATTGATCCTTAAAATAATTTAGTTGCTCAATGGAATTAATATTTCTTATAGGAAATTGCATATTCCTGTATAGGGCAAATTCTTTTACTTTTCCTTTATATGTGTCATTAATCTTTTTTAACTTATATTCTTTTTGATTTCGAAGCGATGAATCTTTTTTATAATCTAAGGTTACTAAATATTTGATGTACTCATTTGATATTAACGCATCACGGTATACATCTGAAACTAAATATTCGGAATTATATAAATTTTCTAATATTTTGCTGTCAAAATTATTTCTCACAAAGGAGATAGATTTTTCGTAAGAGTAATTATTGTTATTTACATGAGTAACTAACATATATAGCTCATAAAATAATTTATCCATTCGAGTCAAAGAACCAAAGTATTTCAAAAACTTATCCTGAATAGCTTTTCTGTCAAATACAACATGAACTATTGAGTCTGTTACTTTCCGATATTCTAGTATATAAGTCAATAAATTAGTTTCATTTAATTGAAACCAATTTGATATGCCTAATCTTAAAGGAGCAATTGAATCAAGAATGCTGTAGTACTTATTACTTTCGGCACCAACACCAGTTATTTTTTTTGTTTTAAAAAAAGTCAGATTGTCTTTGCCATTTCCTGTTATAGTTAAGTTATAACCAGGAGCAACAAAAAGATTGTCGATAGTAAAGCTATTTTTCTGAATTATAGCTTTCTGTGGTTCTTGAACTTTAAAAGTTTTCAAATAAAAATTACCAAATTCATCGAGATTAAGGGTATCAATTAAAACTTGTCCATTCTTATCACGAAAGTGGATAGGCAAAAATTTCTCTGGACAGTTTGCAATTTGCCCTTTAATTATAAATGGCTTATTGTTCAGTTTATTCTGTCCAAACAAGAGGCTGTAAGCTAATAAGATGACAAGTGAAACGGATAGCTTTTTCAAATAAAATACTGTTTATTATGCTTGCAAATACTTTTGTTGTGCGAAATTATTGAGATGTGCTTTTTCTCATGTCCCAGGTTCCAACCCCAAGTACCACGGAGAAAATTTGATCATCTTCTTTATAATATTGATGAATTTCCCAAGCGCCCTCGAATTGATTGTTTGATAAGACTCCCTCGTATTTAATTAGCGGAGCGATTGAATTTTCAAGTATTTCAATCACACCAGCTTCATTAGTCTTCCATGCTTTGGGATATTGTTTGTCAAAGCAGATGTAGTCTCCCTCAAGAAAGCCTCCAACAATGCCGTTGTCTTGAAATATGTTTCTTGTTTCATCATCACTAAAGTTTCCGTAAAATTGAATTCCATTTGCGGTTAGATTCATTTCGAATGAAACTGATTTGCCTATATAATTTTCAGGATACATTTCTCCATATGTATATTGTCCAATCCATTTGCCTTTAAGTTTCATTTGTTAGATTTAATTTTGCAAGTACTTTTGTTGGGCGCAGTTTTTCATTTAAACGGAGATTACATTTATTTGACTATTGTGAAATGATCAGTTATTCCTGATTTTTCTTCTCTTAATGAAATCTCCTGACCACGGATCGAAAACCCAAATATTGGTATAGCCGGTCCAAAATCCAACGTCTCCTACGAATTTAAAGTCAGATTTCCTCGACTGTGATATGATCAACCGCACATTACCATTGAATATAGGAGAAACGGAATTTTTATTCGTTTCCCATTCATAAGATGTCGAAGTGATTAAATCATCCCCTTTCTTCAAACCCAGAGCTTTAGCTTTTTCTAATGCTTGTTTTATAGAAAGCTTATAAAAGGGCTGCTCATTATTTGTAAATTGTTTAAATCCTTCGTTGTATAATATATCACCGGTCTGTATCAACTGACTATCTTGTATGTTTCCGCTAGTATCTATCAGCATCCTTAATTTTCCCCGCCATTCGTTTCCATTCACAATGTCATAAGTAATATAACATATGGTTGGCTTATAGGATGGATAATCTTCTCTTGTCCATGATATGTCGAAATTGGGACTACCTGAATTTCCGGCAAAATAGCAGGAATTGAAAATATTCCAGCGCATAGATGTAGCGGTAAATTGTTTCCCGAAATATATTCTCAAAACGGAGTCTGCTCTTGCCTTCACCCGAACCAGCAACGGGTAATTAGGATAGACATCAGTATCAGCATTCCAGGTAAGCCTGTCATGATCGATGGTTAATATTAGTTTTCCATTTTTATCAAATATCTTTTGAACACCAATAAAATTGCCAAGGGTGTCGTGATAGCTAATATTCTTTATGGTCAATGTATCATCAAAATAGGAAGTACTCAGTATTCGGTTGCCTTTTTCGAATCTTTCTTCTACGATCTTATAGCTTCCAGCCTTGCATACAGATTCAATAACAGAAGAGTCGGTATGAATGATAGTTGTTTTATCCTGGGCAAACAAAAAACAGAACGAGAAAAGCAATACCAATGTCAATAGTGATCTATACATAATAATTTCATTTCACAATGATGGTAATAGTTCCATAATCATATTCATGCCATCGATTTCCATGACAAGATTAACAGCGTAAATTGCATACAACGAACCGGCGCTTTGCGAAGGTGTGAAATTAGAATTTTGTCCGCCCGTAACCGCTGCCGGTCGTTGATAATTTGCTGAAGTTTGTTTGTCCTGCCACACTTTTGCAAAACGACATGTCAGTAGCAGTTTTTTACTTTGTCCATACTTATTTCGATGATACCATTTCATCTACAATTTCCCCATTTTCACGAACTACTATTTTCCGGCTTTTATTTTTTTGGGTTAAGAATTCAAATGTCAGGTCTCTTTCTTTGCTAAAAAATAAGGTTGAAGTTTCAGGGTATATAGCAAATTTCTTACCATTAATAATTTGTATCAAATACTGATTTTCTCTTTTGATAGTCATGTTGCTTACTGCAGAACTTTTATATTCTCCAGCATAAGCGTCAAGAATTGTAGTAGAAATTTTCGTAAACGTTCTTTTGTTGATATAAGGAGCAGGTTTGTGATCATAACTTAAAAGGCGTGCCATTTTCCATACTCCATTTTGCAATGTCCACGTATGAGTAAACTTTGCCCATCCATCTAAACGTTCCTTCTTACCCTTTTCTGTAATATAAAAATAATGCTCTCCACTCATAATTGCACCATATATAGTGTCCTGGTTTCTCAAAAGGAAAATTTGAATTGTACTATCAAGAGCTGCTCTTCGCAAACGAAAATTATCAGTACACAGGTTTTTTTTAAATGATGAGACAATATTTTGATTCCCTTTTGAAAGCCCGATTTTGTCATGATAAAACTCAACATCAGTAGTATAAAAACCTTCGATATTTGTGGTATCGCAAGTATTATAAGCTACCCAAAATAAACTGTCTCTTTGTACTAAAGCCCTGGTGGCTTGTTTGGTATCACTTTGGACAAACAAATTTAGTGAGCTAAAGCATAAGACAAGATAATATAGTAGAGTTCTTTTGTTATTATTCTTCAAAATTCTAGTCATATACTTTTGGTAGTTCGTTGATTGAATATTTGCTGCTAACGGGCAGGGCTTTATGCAGGTTGGGAATTATTCCGAATGCTTTCGGGACGTGTGCCCACAACCGCCGATTGTATTTCCGTCTGCCTCACTTGCAACAATACCAATGTTGTATGCCGCGTTGTCAGAGTTGTTTCATTTTCTCTCTCAGGTTACTATAAATCTGCTCGAATACTTTATCGATTACAAGTTTTTTGGCATTTCTGTAAGATGATATACCCTTAACTGTAATATCACCTTTAATATCAAGTTCATCATTAAATTGATAGGTTGTCTGTACCAGCTTATCATTTTCAAACTGAAATAGTGTTACGTTGCTGTTACATTTCGCTTTTCCATGAATGGAACCTGATTTATATAAAGGAGTCCAAATAGGGCCAAATTCCAAATCTGTGATATTTATGGTCACACCTTTACACCCGTTTGTATCGCCATACTTTTGATTCTTATAAAATATAAGTATGGGAATGTTGGCCGGGTTTCCCCGAAAATTACATTTTGAATTAATTGTCTCCGCCCAGGTTCTGTTTATTATTAAAGAAGGCCTTAAAGTTGTACTGTTTGTTTGAGAATTCCTGTTTAGCGTTATTTTAACTTCACTTAAGTATAGGTTAAGTTCCAGGAATCCCATCTCTCTCAAAAAGGTCAACCCGATTAAGATTATACATGTTAGTAGTATGATTTTTTTTCGACGAGTCATGTACATGGTATACAACGGGCAGGGCTTTATGCAGGTTGGTAATTATCCCGAATGCTTTCGGGACGTGTGCCCACAACCGCCGCTGATTGAAAATATGGTGATGAAGTTAAGTACAAAAGCTGATAGATATTCATCTGCTGGAACTGAAGCTGGGATTTGCAAATAGCTGATGTTTCAATGTCAGGCCCAACTTGCATAAAACCCAATGTTAGCTGTAGGTTTCTTCGTTCACTTTTTGTAAACCTCATCTATATATTTGCTTGCGTCAATCATTAATTTTCGTACAAATTTTGACCGCAAATTTTCAGGATTATACTCAACTAATAGTCCACTAATATTGAAGCAGTAAATTTTCCCGTTTGCTTCCAAATAAATAAAATGGTCAGAATCATGTGACATCCACATGTCTTGCTTTGTTGGATTTGTTGACACTGATTGAAGATTATTCCTAAAGTAAAAGCTAAAAATACTGTCTGATTTAATAATAGAAAAATTTATTGATTTAATACCGTAGTACGGTGCCTCATTTATAAAATTAATTCTATACTGCTTAAGAACACCTTTGTCAAGCCATAAAACTTTTCCATATCCATTAAAGCCGTTTGTGCCAAGCCAATCTCTATAGATAAGCAACGTGTCAATACCTTTTGCTTTTAAGCTGTCGGATATAAGCTTTGCTTTGATGTCAACCGGGTGGTAATGGTCAGTGCCACAAATCTTAATATTGCCATGCTTAGCTGTTACACTGTCTAGAATTATGATTTTGTCCGATGTCTTTTGAGCAAAAGAATATAAGTTAACCAGTGTAAAAACTGTAGATAAAATAATTTTCTTCATGGAATGTAGGGGCATAAAAATTACAGCTAACGTTAGAGGCTTTGTGCAGTTGGGTAATTGACCAACTGTCTGCCCGCAACTGAAAATAAATTTATAACTAAAAGCCGAACTTTAGTACTACTGCCCGGCAGAATTACGTCTGCCGAAACCAAGGCCCGGGTATGCACTGCCGATGATCGTTTCAACGTCGGGCCCCAATTGCACAAAACCTGATGTTAGCGGCAGTTATTTGTTTGAAAGTTTTTTCCTTTCTTGCACAGCTGGTTCAAAAGCAGGATTTATTCTGATTGATTCGTCTAAATCAAGAACTGCTTCCGGGTATGCATAAGCAGTCAGATCAACGGGCTTCTGAGTACTTTGGCTCATAATTATTTCTGTTTGCCTTATTTGCTTCTTTGCAATTGCCCTGTAATAAAATGCAAAATAATTATCAGGCCTTATAGTTATCTCTAAATTGAGATCTTCTATTGCGTACATACTTTCTAAAAGATCATTCAGATTTACCCTTGCAATAGCCCTATAGTAGTAAGCGGAATCAGGAGCCTTTTTTTTTATTATTAAATTTGAAAAATAAAATATTGCCCCTCTATAATAATTATCCCAACATTTTAATTTGTATTTCCCGATATCGAAATTTGGCTGAAAGTTTTTGTAATCACTTTGAGGACATTTAATAGTATCAATTGATTTAGGATAATATTTATTTTGTCCAAATGTTTTGTTTGGAGCGTAGTAGAAAGCGAATGCTGTCAGTATAATTATTTTAAACTTCATTATATGCATGTATAAAATTCTTGATGACCCTATTTGTTTTTTATATACCTGTTATCCTTGACCTGTAAATATTCGCCATCTAATAGTATTAAACTACTATTTTTGATAAGTAATTTACAATTGTTCATAAAAATATCTTCCGTGTTAATTTCTCTCTTTAGTGAAATAGTGAAATAATTAGAGTTCTTATTTTTTGGCGAGTAATACCACTCCATCTGATAAGGACTACAGCAACTAATAAAGATATCCTTAATATCCAATGCGGCACAATAGACTGTATCTTTTATTTTAAATTCACCAATAAGCCTATCGTTGAGTTTAAGATCAAATCCATTTATAAATGTTTCTGGAGATAAGATATTATTTGGATAGTGGGTCACAATCATTATTTTACCATTTGCAATGCTGTCAATTATTTGTTCTGTTACAGTACAAAAGTCTGTCTGTTTGTATGTACTGGTTAAGTATAAAGTATCCTTGTTTATCTTGTATTTTCCTGTACAATTTCTTAGTGACGCCCTGGCTGCACAAGGTTCCCCTCTTTCCAAATATTCAAAAACATAAACGCCATTTGATTTTAGTACAAGTCTTTTTTCACCATCCCACTCAACTTTTTGAAATGTTGTCCATTTTGATGTTTTGCCATTTACTATTGTATCTTTTTCGGTAACTTGTTTGTATCTCTCATTTTTTTGAGTGAATAATCCTTTGTATTCTCCTTTAATTTGTGAGAATAATTTGTCGCAAAACAAGAAAGTAAAAATTACAAGTACGTACTTTTTCATTTTAGGGTGTTTACCATTGCCACTAACGAGCAGGGCTTTATGCAGGTTGGGAATTATCCCGAATGCTTTCGGGACGTCCGCTCACAACCGCTGCTGATTGAAAATATAAAGTTGAATTTAAGAACTAAAGTTGAAACTTGTTTACCCTTCCGGACCCTAGCTGTTGTTTGTTAAGATTCACAGGCACAAAACTCGATGTTGGCTTAAGTTTTATTGAACGATCAGGTATTCATTGGTTGAAATTTTACCAGAAAAATCAGAAGATTGTTCTGTGCTGTAGCTATTTTTTTTGATTTGTTTTATTCGCACTTTTATCTTGTATTTATTGTCTTTCATCCAGGCCGGATCGCCTTTAATAACCTCTTTAAGTGTTAATTCATACGTGCAATCATCTATCCATGTAATGTTAAAAGCCAATTTATATCCCAGGTAATCATTTTCTTCGATTTGCAAATTTCCTTCCCTTTTGATTACTGTTATCCCTATATCTTTTTTCAGGCTGCTCTTAAACGTTCCTATATGTAATGATTTGCAAGTTCTAACCTGCCCATGTAATACCAGGCCCGATGTCATTACAATGAAAAAAATAATTATTGATCTCATTACTTTCTGATTAATTAATATTACAGCCAACGGGTAGTGCTTAATGCAGTTTGAGAATTATCCCAAATGCTTTCGGGACGTCCGCCCACAATCGCTGCTGATTGAAAATATTTTGATGAAGTTAAAACTAATGCTCAACATTGTTTATCAAGCCCCGAACCAATGCCAGGATCTGCAATTTGCTTAACATTAGTTTGTCAAGCTCAATTTGCATAAACCCCCATGTTGGCTGCAGCTTTGTCTTCACAACTCAATTTAAATATTGTGCCAATGCTAAATTCAATTCATTAATCCAATCTTTAGTAGTCGAATCATTCATTTGCAAATCGTGGCTTTTTAATTTTTCGTTGTACTCGTTAAGTCTCATAAAAAGCACAGAGGTCTTTAAATAAATTTCGGGAAAGTCTCTATAATAAAATTCAAAACATTGAAAAGCAAATAACTTACTCAATATAGATGCGGTTAAATCGGAAATTTTTGCATTCTGTTGTAACTCATATCTGGTCAAGTCTAAGCAAATTAATAAAGCCAATTCAAATTCATGAAGACTTTTAACGCTGAAACTATTATTGTCATTTTTGGATTTGATTATTTGGATAGTTTTATCCAGTAGTTTCAGATCTGTTTCTATCATTAAAAGTTTATTTTGAATCGCTTAGGAAAAGTTGTAGCCAACGGGCAGGGCTTTATGCAGGTTGGGAATTGTTATTCGCCTGCCCACAACCGCTGCTGATTGAAAACATAAAGTTGAAATTAAGAACTAAAGTTGAAACTTGTTTGTCCAGCCTGAACCACAGCCTGGATTTGTAATTAGCTGATGTTTGCTGGTCATGCCCAACTTGCATAAAACCCAATGTTGTATGTAGGGCACTATCTAAGAAACGATGTCTGTTAACTGTATAAAAAAATTCTTGTCACCTTTTATATAATAAGTTCGTCCACCCCAAATACCGGGCCTGTAATATCTTGTTTCTTTCACTCTGATAATCTCGGTTTGAGTGTTATTATTTAGATCTTTTACCACACAATTATTGGTTTCGATTTGTTCAATTAAGTACCTGTCAAATGGGATTATTTCTACAGAGTCGAATGTATTTTGAGTTAGATAAACTGTGTCCGACTTTGTTATGTCAGAATTAAGTTTTTTAAGAGTTGCTTCATAAGTACTCTTTCTATAAGGTTGATATCCTTTAAGTCTGTCAACTACAACCTGCTTAAAAGAAACATAGTCTACATAGAATACTATGGAATGATATTGATACGCAACGGTTTTAGTGAATGTTTTTTCAAATAACCTTAATGTATCTGATTGATATCGGTCAATTTGAGATGCGTCTTGCGATTTTACTTGAGTAAAGAAGCAAAACTGAATTAGAATAAATGTAACTTTTAAAAGGAGTTGCTTCATTTTTTTCCTGTCTAGATGAAAGTGAAGTGTCGATTACACAACTTATGCTAAACTTTATTTTGCTGCTGACGTCCTGCCTTGCATACAACCCAATGTTGTAAGCCGTGTTTTTTTTCACTCCCAACCTGCCAGCGATAATATTTTTGTCTTTAAGTTGTATGTCATAATGGGCAAGTTGCTTAAAAGCTGTTCACCTGCAATAGTAAAATATTTGATTTTATGAGGGTCAAACCGAATAAGAACGATATTCTCCCCGAGGTCATTTAAGTAACCGAATAAATACCGGTCATATTTATCCAGGTCATTCTCCTGTACTTTTTTAAAAGCTTTTAGCATTTTAGGTCTTTGTTCTTTATGTTGCTTTACAGCCAGGTCCCAATCATAAGCTTCTTTATATGATTTCATTTGTGCCCATTGGCTGTCCAGTTGTCTGACATTTGCATTAGTGTATTGTGTCCTTATTGCAATTTCAGTTAATTTAAGTTGAAATGTATCAGGCGTAAATCTCCTGTCAACCGAAATCTTTCTCCCAATAAAGTTGATGTCAAAATCCTTTGAAACAATAAAGCTTTTGTACCTGACTAATGAAATAGAGTCTAAATAGTTTTTGTCAATTTGAAAAGTCTTTTGAGCTTTTAATATTGTCAAACTGAAAGAGAACAGAATTGCTAATGATATTTTGATGGTCTGTCTTAACATGGATTATAACGGTAAGGGCTTGGCGATGTTGGGACTTTGAAAACCGTCCGCCCGGAACCAAAACTAAATTTATAATTAAAAGTTGATTTTAAGAACCAAAGTTCAACAAAGAACGTATAACTGGTACAAAAGCTGACAGCGATAAAATGTTGAAGCTAACAACGTCCGGCCCCAATATTGTCAAACCCCATGTTGCCTGCAGGCTTTTTCTCACTCATTCAAGTTGAATTTCAATATTCTTTTTTACTGTGTCAATATTAAACCAATTTTCAAATTGTGATTTAGGAATACAATCAAAAACATCTAAGTCTCTTGCATATTTGCTTAATGCTTTTTTCCCAAACTTGAATATTACATTGTAGTCATCTTGACCATCTTTTCCAACATAGGCTCTCAAATAAGTCTGCCTGTTGTCGTTAATATATTTTTTTGAGTAGTAATTATCAGGAGCAGTTAATTCGCATCCGTCGCACCAAAAACCTTTAGTCAATTCATCCCAAGTATTTTCGAGAGCATCACAAATAATATATTCAAGTTTATTACAAAAATTCTGGTCTAACATTATCAAGTGTATTTAAAGAATCGCATTGTCGTCAAACTTTTCTTCCACATTGGCAAGCACCTCACAATCACAATAACCTCCATTTTCTTTCAGCCATTCAGCAATAGCTTCTATGTTATCAAGTTTGAAAGATTGTAGAAACCTTACTGAAAGTATAAGAGTATGGTCACATTCATTGTCCGTAAGCTGTTCGTCCAGATTGTCAAACAATGCTTTAAAATTTTCCCGGCTCGTCGGCAGACTATCTTCAAACGCTTGTTTTGCTTTGAACCTTAAGTCTTTTGCAATTTGCTTGCGTCTTTCAATTTCGTTTTTGTCAGGCATAAATTATTAGAGAGTTTCGGTTTAAGCTTGCCACCAACGGTCAGGGCTTTATGCAGGTTGGGAATTATCCCGAATGCTTTCGGGATAATTCCCATAACCGTGGCTGATTGAAAATATGTTGATCAAGTTAAGTACAAAAGCTGATAGCTATTCGTTTGCTGGAACCGAAGCAGGGATTTGCAATTAGCTGATGTTACAATGTCCTGCTCAACTTGCATAAAACCCAATGTTATGCGAATTTGCTAAGACTTACCCTTAATTTCTTATTCTAAAACACCTTGGCTTTCAAAAAATTCTTGCAATCTATTGTATTTAATGTTACTCATTGTAGGAGTCAAGGGAAATCCAACTACATCTAATCCTTTGCATTCAAAACAAACATCAATGTAATAGATGAGACTATTTCTGTATGCTAAAATTGTATTTCTCGGAATAAAGCAGTGGGCATAGCTCACATCATCCACCACATCTTCGTCTAAAAGATTTCCAAGCATGAGAACTTCCAGAGATGATAACTTTTTAGCTTTTGTAACTAATTTATTATTTAGTTTATTCTTGAAAAAAAGCAGAGAACTAGAATCTATTTGTCCTGTTTTGGGATTGGGTGGCGAAATAATTAATTCGATGTGACTAATAAGTACGATAGAGTCACTTTTTCTCATAAACTCCTGTAATGTGTCACCGGTTATTTTTGGAGTAGTAATTTTTGCAACTTTTTTGGGTGTATTATTGTGACATGCTGCGAAGCACAATAAACAAATTATTAGTATGATTGATTTATTTCGCATAACGTCAGGGCTTTATACAGGTTGGGAATTATCCCGAATGCTTTCGGGACGTCTGCCGATAACCGCTGCTGATTGAAAATATGTTGATGAAGTTAAGCACAAAAGCTGATAGCTATTCGCTTGCTGGAACTGAAGCTGGGATTTGCAAATAGCTGATGTTACAATGTCGAGCCCAACTTGCATAAAACCCAATGTTGGTTGCTGTTTTTTGTTATGAGATGTTATTGCAATTCTATTCTTAAACTGTCAAACTTTAAGAGGCCTGGTGGCACATTAAAGTTAATTTGTCTGTCTTTATATAAAAGATGTGGATTAAAGTTAAATCCTTTCATGTCGTCTTGAAAAAGGGCAAAGATACCCCCCGTTTCGCTTTGAAATAAGTGACCAAATATAATGTCATAGTCATCCTTAGTTGTTGCAATTGGTCTTCCAATCCATTTGTCCTTTAAATTAATTTCAAAATACTTCAGCATACCGTCACTGTCAAACTCTTTCAAATTAACTATGTAATTGTTTGCTATATCAGCTGATTTCCAGTACTTTTCTGAATGATATACTTTGATGTCATTGTTAACTTGCCCATTTGTATATACAGTCGCCCTAATTGGCTTCCCAATATGCATGGCAGAACCTGCGAGCCACTTTAAAAAGATTGGATGACTAATTGAGGTCAAGCCAATAGCAACTGCAATTACTGAAAGCAGTCCAATAAAAATCTTTAAAAGTTTACGGAGTGTCATTTTAAAATAGCAACCAACGAGCAGGGCTTTGTGCAGGTTGGGAATTATCCCGAATGCTTTCGGGACGTCTGCCGATAACCGCCGCTGATTGAAAATATAAAGTTGAATGTAAGAACTAAAGTTGAAAGTTGTTTGTCCAGCCCGAAACCAAGCTTGGATTTGCAATTAGCTGATGTTATAAGGGCAAGCCCAACTTGCATAAAACCCTTTATTGTGCGTTCGCTTTTCGTCACTCGTAAAGTGTCACTTTTATTTTTTCGTAGTCACTACCAACTTCGTCAAACTGTTTTCCGAAATATCGCTTTGTTAAACGGAATGTTGTTCTTATACTTATTTCCTGGTCTAATATTTTTTTCACTTGCTCTTTTGAATTGTCAGCTTTGATTTCCTTTAATTCTTCTTCATCAAAGATTTTTTCTTTTGATAGAGAAATTTCTTCTGGAAGTTGTTGGCCGTAGTCAACATAAAGGTCTAAGTCTGCACCCGACTTTACTCGCTGTCGCTTACCATTTTTGATAATGTTGTAACCGTATAAATCAACAGTTCCGTTTAGTGTCAATATTGCGATTTCAGAATTCGGGAAAGCTTCACAAATTTTTTTCTCAAAGTCTGAAGGTGTCTTATCGTAAAACTTAAAAACTAAGTCTTCACTTACGATAAAGATTTTGTCGCCATACTTGCCAATAGAAGTTCCTTTAGCATATTGAGCTTCGTGAATTGAAATTTCCTTTGTCTGCTTAACATTGTCAAGCCCAATTTTTTGGGGAATGTCTGCTGTGTTGATGTTAGCAGCATTATTAATGATGATTAGATAAATTTTCCAACTCATAGTTATAATTGTAAGGTCTGTTTAAAGTGGCGCACAACGAGCAGGGCTTTATGCAGGTTGGGAATTATCCCGAATGCTTTCGGGACGTCTGCCCATAACCGCTGCTGATTGAAAATATGTTGCTAAAGTTATTTACAAAAGCTGATAGTTATTTGTCTGCTGGAACTGAAGTTGGGATTTGCAATTTGTTGATGTTTGATGGTCAAGCCCAACTTGCATAAAACCGAATGTTAGCCGCAGTTTTAACTGCCTCGATATGCCTCAATTAAAGCAGACAATGTCCTTTCGTTTAGATTAAACTCAAGTAAGTTATTCATATGATATCTGTCCAAAAATCCATTTTTTAAGCCAATTACAAAATAAATTGTCCTGTTTTTTCCATTGGGGCGATAAACCAAAAACGTTTCCTGTATTTCTGTCCATTGATAGAACTTACCATCTATTTCAATTCCTTTTTTCGACAATTGTATTTCAAAGTTTAAATCCTTTACGGTCAAGTTTTTAAAAAGTACATAATATATTAGCGAAAGTAATATTGTCGAAACAAGCAATGCACCTGTACTGAATTTTGTCAATAAAATATAACCAAATATAAAAGTAAAAATCCCAGCCATTAACACTGAGAGTGCTGTCTGTAATTTTCTTTTCCGCTTAATTAAGTAATTCTCTGGCAGAGGATATTTTAGTTTAGCCGCATCTGCAATTTCTCTGGTTGTCTTAATAGCAGAATGGATTTTAAAAAGTTTGTCGTCCCAGGCTAAAGCAGAATTTTCTTCCTGAATTAATTGTTCTAATAAAATATTTGTCGGAATGATTGTCAAAGCAGACTATTTTAGAAATTGCGGCTAATGTTCAGTGCTTGGCGATGTTGGTATTTTGAAAAACGTCTGCCCAGAACCGAAGCTAAATTAATAATTAAAAGTTGATGTTAGGCACCAAAGCTCAACAAAGAACGTCCAGCGGGTACAAACGCTGATAGCGATAAAATGTTGAAGCTAACAATGTCCAGCCCCAATATTGCCAAACCCCATCCTATGTTTACAATTCAATAAATTTATAGTGCAATAAAAAAATCAATTTCGAAAGAACAAAAGGCGGAATAAGATGGTAAAACCCAATTGGCATAAAGCCATTCTAACATGATT